>JAJGRE010000003.1 GCA_021083345.1 Calditrichales bacterium MX18-03
AATTCTGGAGTTAAAAACAACTCCCTGATGAAGCTTGCTTCATCTTGCGGCGTCTTGTGTTGTCGACGCTTAATTATAATATCACATCTGTTTGTCGACCTCAATTTTAAATTCGTCCGTATTTTATAGTATATTAAAACTATCTATTCTATTCTGTTTATAGCTTATTTATTCTGTTTCATAATAAGTTTTTCAAATTTGTTTACCGAAAGTCCGAAGGATTCGGCTGAAAGACCGACGCTTCCTTAATTATTAATAGGGTCTTTTGTGGGTATAAAGTTGGGGATATCTTGCTCCGGTACGGTAATATAGCTTTCAGGCACATCACCGACTATGATTGTCTCTGTAACGGGAATGTGTGCCGTAACATCAACCTTGTTGCTAGCCAAAGGAAAAAGGATCTGGACATCTGTTTTCACGATCAGATATATTTTAAGCCTTGTCTGATTGATACCTGCTTCTTCAAAGTCCGTGTAGAAATCGACATTAACCGTTCCTGCCGGCTGGATATCGACGCGTATATGGGGACCTGAGCCGGCAAAGATTTGACTTCCGAAAACATTCGCGATAGGGATTTTCAGCCCTCTGGCAGATATGTCCTGTATCTCCTCTTGTATGGCAAGAGAGGTATCCGACGCAAGTCTGTTCATCTTTACCGTATTGGCTTGGACCATGGTGACTTTTCCGTTATTGTCTGTTTTCACAAACATGATGTCATCAAAGTCATGACTTGCAATCTTATTATTGACTGCATTGCTTATGGCCTGTGTGGCGATCAGACGTGCTTTTATCTCGGACATTGCCAGTACTGTCGGTCTAATGTTCTTTTCAACATAATTAAAAAGATATATTAATGAGAGAATCAAAAAAGCAAAGGTTAGCAGGGATTTGTTTTTGTTCTTATATTTTTTTCCGAAACGCCGTTTCATATGCAAACACCCCCTACATATTAATATATGAAACTTTGGTGATTTTGTTACCATTTTTTTGAAGGCAAAGGCCGATTAGCCGCCGGCGCCATAAATTTGCCATATAAAATCGAGTATGGTATAATAGTTGATATTAGGGAAAGAATCAAGTAAGCACACTTCGTTTGTTGGCTTGATTCTATTCATATGTCAGGACATAATTATTCATATTTGCTGTGATGATATCGGAGGTATACAATGAGCAGTGAAAAGAATACTGAGAATTCCGTTTCTCGAAATAGAAAAAAAGTCAAAAGGACCTTCTCGTTTTATCGTTTCCTGAAGTATATCGTTCTCCTGCTATTATTCACCGTTTTTGTGGGTTCCAGCGTCTTGCTGGGCACTGCATACGCTTGGATCAAGGATGCAAAACCCTTGAATGTTGATGAAGTCTTCAACTTGAACCAGACCACCTATGTGGTTGATAAGGATGACAAGGTTATTGATAAGCTTCATGCCAATGAAAACAGGACGATGATCACGTTGGACAAGATTCCCCTGAACCTCCAGAATGCCTTTATTGCCATTGAAGATAAACGTTTTTTCAAGCACAACGGCATTGATCCCTACCGGATGTTCGGCGCACTGAAGGAAGACCTCCGTACGGGGACTATGGAGCAAGGCGCAAGTACAATCACCCAGCAACTGATTAAGAATATCTACCTGACGCCCGATAAGCTTTTAAAAAGAAAAGTGATTGAAATATACTATGCCTTGCAGCTGGAAAGACGATTTACAAAAAAACAGATTCTTGAAGCTTACCTCAACACTATCGGAATGGGACACAACAGAGCGGGCGTAAAGGAAGCTTCCTTATATTATTTCGGAAAAGAGCTGGATCAACTGTCCTTGGCGGAATGCGCCATGCTGGCAGGCATCACTAAAAACCCCTCTGTGTTTTCTCCCTATATCAATTTTGAAAAATCCAACAAGCGTAAAGAAATCATTCTGAGGGAAATGCTGAGTCAGGAGTTGATTTCCCAATCGGAGCATGATGCAGCAGTCGCTGAAGAAATCAAGCTGTCAACAGTCAAGAAAGAAGTCGAGACTACTTATTTTGCGGATATGATCATTTCAGATGTCAAGAAGACGCTTGAGGAGAAGCTGGGCTACAGTGAGGATGAGGCGGAAAGGAAGCTTTGGAACGGCGGCTTGAAGATCGTCGCTACCATTGATACCGAGATGCAGAATATCCTCGAGCAGACCTTCAATAATGCCAAGCTGTTTCCGCCTAGCGAAGAGGATGTGAACGGCATCCTGCAGCCTGAAGCCGCTGCGGTTATTATTGACCACGCAACCGGAGAAATCAAAGCCATTATGGGCGGCAGAAGCGCAAAGGTCAGGCGGGAGCTGAACAGGGCAACTCAGTCACTCAGGCAGCCCGGCTCCACCATCAAGCCTTTATCCGTTTATACACCTGCATTGGATAACGGATATACGATCGGAACGGTACTGGATGACTCTCCGGTCACCTTTGGAACATACTCGCCCAACAATTATGACAGAAAGTTCAGAGGTTTGGTCACTGTCAGGACAGCCTTACAGCATTCCTTAAATGTCATCGCCGTCAGGATCGTTCAGGATATCGGTGTTGACAGGTCGATGGAATATCTCAAAAAGTTCGGCCTAACCACCGTGGTAACACGGGACGACAACAGGCGTACCAACGATGAAAACCTGGCTTCACTTGCCCTCGGCGGCATGACAAGAGGCGTTAAACCGTTGGAAATGGCTGCAGCCTACAGTGTATTCCCAAATAAGGGCATCTATATAAAGCCTATATCCTTTACCAAGATACTGGATAAGGACGGCAATGTCATCTTTGAAAACAAACCTGAAAAAGAAAAGGTCATAAACGAACAGGTGGCATACCTGATGGTGGACATCATGAAAGGTGTCATCAGAGGCGGAACCGGCGGCAACGCAGCTTTAGCAAAAATGCCTGTTGCCGGAAAAACAGGTACCACCACAAAAAATGTGGATGCCTGGTTCACCGGCTATTCCCCTTACTATACGACAACGGTATGGATCGGACATGACGAACCCAAGCCGATGAGTTTTACAGGCGGCAGCTACCCAGCAAAGATTTGGAAGGTTATCATGGAGGAAATCCATAAAAACCTTGCAGTGAAAGATTTCGAGAAGCCCTCCGGGCTTGTGGGAGCTGAAATCTGTGCAGTATCAGGGAAAACACCGTCTCCCCTGTGTGCTTTGGATCCCAGAGGTTCAACCATACGGTCGGAGCTGTTTATCAAGGGTACGGAACCCTCTGCCGATAGCCTTTGCGATGTCCATGTCATAAAGGAAATCTGCACTGAGACCGGAAAGCTGGCAACAGCCAACTGCCCTTCCACACTGATCCAATCAAAGGTATTTGTGCAGCGGACCGAAGTGCCTGTTGAGCAGCCGGATACTGAGCCACCGAAGCCGGAGGCCCAATTGCCTGCAGATCACGTCTATGAAGCACCAAAGGAAACCTGCGACAAGCATTTGTTCTCAGATTTCTTGAATGAAACCGATATAGACGGCTCACCGGTTCCGACGGATGCAAATGGCTACCCTATTGAGCCGGAACCCACTGCACCACAGCAAGAGTCACAAGGAAACACAACAGGACAATAGCCAAGATTAAAGAGAAGCAGTCACGATTGACTGCTTCTCTTTATGATTTCCTTCATTGCTTTTGTTATGATCGGTGCTCCTTTTTCACTGCAATCCTTACCGTCCATTTTCCCCGGATCCCCCACGCCTACTACCAGGGGAACCTTCATTCCATCCAGTACATCAACCGTATCTCCTTTTATGATATTCCCATCCTGCTTGTCGCCATGTTTGTCGACGATGCTGTCTATCAGATTTCCGTTCTTCGTTACGGAACAATCCACCTTTATCCCGTTTACCCCTTCAGTATTTGAGGCAACAGCGATAACACCAAGGATCTCTATGTCAGGAGCGTTCGCAATTTCACGAATGGCTTTTTCGCCCTTTCCCTCACCGGTATGTCCCTTGTCATCGACCATGACGACCACCGGATCGTGGGGCGCCTGTTTGACAAGCTTGGTAATAGAATGACCTGATATCGGAGTAGGATTGCCTGCAGACCTTGATATGCATCTGCCTCCGATCCTCTTGGCTGCCGTTTCAACGGCTTTCTTTGCCATCAGGTCTCCGTCTGTGACCACAATTACCTTTCGCTTCTGTATACCATCATTTTTCTTGTCAGTGGTTTGATTCATCCTTCTCACCTATTTCTTCGTCTTGGGGTTAAATAGAAGTGCCATGATATAACCGAAAAAGACAGCGCCTGATATCCCGCCAGCAGTGGCTTTTATACCGCCTGTAAATGCCCCCAGCAGTCCTGCCTCTTTGACGTCCTTCATAGCGCCCTTTGCCAAGGCATACCCAAAGCCTGGCAAGGGAACGGTTGCCCCTGCGCCGCCGAAATCCACGATTTTTTGATAAATTCCCATCCCTTGAAGCACTGCGCCCAAAGTGACGAATAGAACCAGCACTCTAGCGGGTGTGAGCTTGGTCTGATCCATTAGTATCTGTCCGATGACACAGATAATGCCGCCTGTGATAAAGGCTTTTGCATAGTCCATTCAAGACACTCCTTGTATTGTTCTCTCAATAGCAATTGCATGTGCGATTGAAGGAATGGATTCCCCCTGCCAGGCGCTGATGGGTGAAAGCAATGCGCCTGTCGCAATAAACAATATCTTATTAAGGTTACCCTTTTGCATTTCCTTATACAAATAGCCGTTCAACACGCTCGCCGAGCATCCGCAGCCGCTGCCGCCCGAATGTGTATCCTGTTTTTTGCCGTCAAAGATCATGATCCCGCAGTCGTTATAAACCGGTTCTATATAGTAGCCTTCTTTTTTCAGCAAGTCGATGGTAATCTCCCTGCCCACCGTTGCCAGATCACCGGTGACAATCAAGTCGTAATACCCGGGACTTCTTCCGGTCTCCTTGAGGTGGGCTGAAATTGTATCTGCTGCTGCAGGTGCCATCGCTGCACCCATATTATTGCCATCCTTGATGCCGAAGTCAATGACCTTACCGGTTGTTATATAAGTGATATAAGGTCCTTTACCTGCCGCAGACAATACGGATGCACCCGAGCCTGTAACCGTCCATTGCGCATATGGCGGTCTCTGTACTCCCTGCTCCAGCGGGAAACGATACTGTCTTTCCGCGCTGCTGAAATGGCTGGAGGTGACACATACGATGGTGTCTGCATAGCCGCCATCAATCAGCATGGAGCCGACGCTTAGAGACTCGGCCATGGTGGAGCAGGCCCCGTATAGGCCCAAAAATGGTATTTGCAGCTCGCGTGCGGCAAAGCTGGATGAGATGATCTGGTTCAGCAGATCGCCCGCCAGCAGATAATCTATATCCGAATCATTCTTTCCTGACAGCTTTATGGCATTCTTTACAGCTTCCCGGAGCATCTTGGATTCAGCTTTTTCCCAGCTGTCTTCACCAAAATAATCATCCTTCAGGATGCTGTCGAAATACTCTGCCAGCGGCCCCTCTCCTTCTTTTGGACCTACAATGGTGTAGGCGGAGATGATAGAAGGCGGTACTGCCAGCTTGATTGTCTGCTTCCCCAGTCTTTTAGATGCCATTTTATCACTCCCGAAATCAGATTATCCGGCAAAAATATAATTGAGAATGCCGATGATGATGGATGTGGATATGCCATATACCAGAACAGGTCCTGCAATCAGGAACATTTTTGCACCGACACCGAATACAAAACCTTCCCGCTTGAACTCCATTGCCGGTGACACGATAGAGTTGGCAAAACCGGTGATGGGTACAATACTGCCCGCTCCGGCATACTTGCCGATCCTGTCGTAAAGTCCCAGCCCAGTCAGAAATGCACCGATAAAAACCATAGTCGTGGCAGTGATGGCAGACACAGCTTCTTGGTTATAACCATAACTCTTGCTTACATTTGAAACAAATTGACCTACATCGCAGATCAAACCGCCTGCGATGAATGCCATGATACAGTTCTTCAGTGTGTTGGGCTTCGGCACCTTGCTCTTGATGTATTGCTCATATTCCTTAGCGCTCATTTTTGTTTTCATCGATTCCTGCCCCCTTTTTTCATGAAAGCTCCAATTCTGTCCTGCTTTCACGTGTTTCCGCCGCCCGCTTGTTGATTTTTTCTGCGATGTCGCAGCGGATTTCAGTCTCTGTGTGCTGTTCAAAAACGACAGGATTTTTTAATAGCTTGCGCCTGTTCATTTCTTTCATTTTAATCACCGCAGCCTTTATCTCAATATTAGAATGATGGCGTCTATCCATGACAAGCACGGCACGCTTGGGAATTCCATCTGAGGGTTTTTTCTCCATGTAATACCACCAGATGGATCCTGCAGCGATAATTACAACAATGATGAAAAGATACTTTATACCTTTCATGTAAATACACTCCATCCAGCAATATAAGTTTATTATCTGCATCTAGCCGAATTTAATACCGAATGAAAAGAACATATCATGCTTTCGCATAATATGCTCTCTTTACATCAAGCTTTGTCTCATTTTTGTGATGATTTTTTTCTCGATGCGGGAAACCTGTACCTGTGACATGCCCAGCATTTCTGCCACCTGACACTGGGTCATATCCTTAAAATAGCGCAATATTATAATTTGCCTTTCTCTGGCCTCCAGAACGGACAGCATCTCCTTCAATGCAATTTTATTGACGATTTCACTGTCCTCATTTTCATTGCTGCTGATCCTATCGATCAGCAGGATGGGAGAACCATCATCCTGATGGATGGTTTCGTACAGGTACTCTGTTGTCTGTACCGAATCCAGTGCAATGGCCAGATCCTCCTTTGAAATCTCCATGGCAGCCGCCAGCTCGGAAATAGTGGGTTCACGGCCCAGATCCTTTTCCAATGCCTCCCTGGTCATATGCGCTCGATTGGCAATCTCTTTCAAACTCCTGCTGACCTTGATGATGCCGTCATCCCGCAGAAACCGCTTGATCTCGCCTATGATCATGGGAATTGCATAAGTAGAGAATTTGACATTGAAGGAAGCATCAAATTTTTTTATCGCTTTTAACAGGCCGATACTGCCGATCTGCAGCAGATCATCATACTCACAGCCTCTATTCAAGAATCTTTTCACTACACTGCGTACCAAGCCTATATTATTCTCTACCAGATAGTTTTCCGCCGATGTATCACCATTCTGTGCACGGGATATCATGTCCAGGAATTCCTCATGCTTCATTTCAACCCGTTCCATCATGTTACCTCATCATTCTGTTTTAAAAGACTTGTACATCCGTATGGTTGTCCCTATTCCCGGCTGCGACTCCACCTCTACCTGATCCATAAAGGTCTCCATGACTGTGAAACCCATTCCTGAACGCTCCAGCTCCGGTTTTGAGGTGTATAGAGGCTGTCTGGCTGCTTCAATGTCATCGATCCCTTTGCCTTGGTCCTGGACTACTATCTCCACCGAGTCGCCTATGATTCTGGCAATGATGACCACATTCCCGTTTCCGCACTCATAACCATGTATAATGGCATTTGTTACGGCTTCCGATACGGCTGTCTTGACTTCGGAAAGCTCCTCGATGGTGGGATCAAGCTGGGCTACGAATGCTGCAACGACAGATCTGGCAAAGCTCTCATTCTGAGATCTGCTTAGAAATTCCAATTTCATTTCGTTGTCGATCTTCATTATGTTAACACTCCTTTATATTTTCAATAGCTTGTCTCTTGTCCTGGTAAACGGGTATGATCTTTTGCAGACCGCATATTTCACATATCCGTTTGACCTGAGGCTTCACCTTGATCATGGCAATTTTGCCACCCTGACCTGCAATTTGCTTGTAACGTCCCAGCAAGACCCCTATCCCTGAGCTATCCATAAAGCCTACCATATCCATGTCAAATATCAGGTTCCTTGGGTTTTTCTCCAGGATTTCGTTATCCATTCTTTTGCGGATTGCATCGCAGGAGTGGTGGTCAATATCCCCTTCGATTCTTGCAATGAGCGTTTTATTGACATATTCAAATGCTACATTCATCGTCGTCCCTCCATTTTATTAATGCGCTAATAATATTCTTGATTTGTCCTTTTTTTCCTTCAGTGAAACTTGTCTTGTTTTGTAGAAGCGGCGCAGTTTGTTAATTTATTTTTGCAGACCTGCATTTTTTTACCTGAAATATAGTAAAAGCAGCTGTTTATGCTATACTAATCTATAGATTAATGATTTTTGAATCATCTTTTATTTTTAATCGTATTAAGGTATAAATGTGCAAAATGGCTTAGTACCGATTTGCTTAAAGGAGTGTTTAACGTGAACGTGCTTATATTTTCAGTCTCCATCGGTAACGGACATGACCAGGTCGCTCAAACCATGAGAAATGAGTTGATCCATACCCATAACCATTCCAGAGTCAAGATCATCAATACGATCAACTTTATTAGCCCTATATTGGACAAGGTTATCCTGGACAGCTATCTCAACATCCTGAAGTTCTATCCAAAAGCTTGGGGGAAGCTTTATGAGAAAACCAACAAGGTCCATCCCATCATTGACATCAATGATATTACCAACCGCTTGATGACCAGCAAGCTGAAGCAGTCCATCAATAATTACGACCCGGATGTGATCATCTGCACCCACAGCTTCCCGGCTTCCATCCTTTCTAACCTGAAGCAGAAAAAGCGGATCGATTACCCCTTTATTTCCGTCATTACCGACTTTAATATTCACTCCTCCTGGATCAATGACGGTACCGACCGATACATCATTCCCCATGAAAACCTCAGCTATATCATGGAAAGCTACGGTGTTGAGAAGGAACAGATCCTGCCCTTCGGCATCCCTATCAAGCGGGAGTTCACAACTTTCTGCGACCGTAAGGAAATAGCCGACAGATTGGGACTAGAAAACAAGCGTACTGTGTTGGTTATGGGTGGCGGCCTGGGTCTGGGGCAAATCAACCATATCGTTAAAACGCTGGATGCCGGAATGAAGGATGTCCAAATCATCGCCGTAGCAGGCAGGAACCAGCGGCTGGAAAACAAGCTGAAGAACCTCACCACCAGCAATAAACTTGTGGTATACGGCTTTGTTACCAATATCCATGAGCTGATGGAAATATCGGACTGCATCGTTACAAAGCCGGGCGGCGTTACGACAGCTGAGATCCTCAGCAAACAGAAACCACTTGTCATCTTCTCACCGCTGCCAGGCCAAGAAAACGAAAATGCGGAGTTCCTCCTGAATGCCGGTGCTGCAGTAGCTACCTCCGATGTGAATAAAATACCGATTCTGATCAATCAGATTTTTAACTTCGAAATCAGGATGAGATGTCTGCACGACATGGCAGGCATGCTGAAGAAACCGGACTCTGCACAGGCTGCTGTCCGCTATCTCCTGAACCGGTATGGAAAATAACCATAAAAATATTGCTAAACTAAATATTATATAATAAACTAAATAAGATATAACGACGAAAGGAGCGTTCGCTATGGATTTATGGCTAAAAGAGCTGCAAATCGAAAATGCGGCAATGACCTATAAAGTTAAAGAAACCCTGCATACGGAAAAGACTGCTTATCAGGACCTGGCTATTGTTGATACCTACGAGTTCGGGAGAATGCTGGTGCTGGATGGCATCGTACAGACCACCATCCGCGACGAGTTTGTCTATCATGAGATGATAACCCATATTCCGCTGAATACGCATAAAAACCCCAGGAAGGTACTGGTGGTAGGCGGTGGAGATGGAGGTGCCATCCGTGAGATCCTGAAGCATCCTTCGGTGGAAAAAGCAGTGCTTTGCGAAATAGATGGACGCGTTGTTGAACTGTGTAAGCAGTACATGCCGGAGATCAGCTGTGCTTTAAGCTCTCCCGGGGCTGAAGTGTTTATCGGAGACGGTATCAAATACGTGATGGAGCATAAAAATGAGTTCGATGTCATCATCGTAGACTCCACCGATCCTTTCGGAGCTGCCGAGGGACTTTTCAACATCAATTTTTACAAATCCTTGTATGACTGCTTGACGGAAGACGGCATTTTTGTCGCTCAGACAGAAACCCCTTTCTATCTGCCCCAGGTGGTAAAGAAAGTGTATCATGACATCAAGGCTGCATTCCCCATTACAAGGATGTTTATGGCAGCCATTCCGACCTATCCTGGTTCCTACTGGAGCTTTACCATGGGCTCAAAGGTCTATGACCCAACAACTGTCGATACCTTTACCATACCGGATATGGATACTCGGTATTACCACAAAGACCTTCACAAGGCATGCTTTGTCCTTCCTAAGTACGTAAAAGACCTGATTGAAGGATAACCGAAAAAAATACATAGAAAATTAACCTTTCAAGCCCAAAAAACATATTGCATTTTAACACGCTACGCCGTATAATTTATTTGGCATAAAAAAAGAGAGCTTGTTAAATCGATCTGCAAAAGCCAGAACCTGATGCATCGAGGTTCCAGGCTTTTTTTATTCAATGCAAACGCAATGAGCGAAGCATAATATCAGAAAAAGAATGAACCATATTAAATGAATGGTTTAACTTGAAAGGAAGGTGCATAAATGTACAAGCTGGATCAGACACAGACACCCTTATTTGACGCATTGATGGAATACGTCGACAACAATACAATCCCTTTTCATGTCCCCGGACATAAGAAGGGTCAAGGTATGAGCAATAAATTCAAGGAATTCACAGGCACCAATGTCTTATCCATAGACGTAACCGTATTCAAGCAGGTTGACAGCCTGCACAAGCCTACAGGTCCAATAAAAGCCGCCCAGGAGCTGGCTGCAGATGCACATAATGCGGACAACACCTTCTTTTCAATCCATGGTACCTCCGGTGCGATACAGGCCATGATCATGAGCGTTGTGGGCCAGGGTGACAAGATCATTATTCCCAGGAATGTGCATAAATCCATTACAGCCGGTATTATATTAAGTGGAGCCGACCCGGTTTATATGCATCCTGAAATAGACAGACGGGTAGGTGTTGCGCTGAACGTTACTCCTGAAACAGTTGAAAAAACACTGGAACAAAACAGGGATGCCAAGGCGGTGCTGATCGTCAACCCCACATACTACGGTGTCTCTACCGATATAGAAAAAATTGCTGAAATTGTCCACTCCTACGGTATTCCGCTAATTGTAGACGAAGCCCATGGCCCTCACCTGCACTTCAACAATAAGCTGCCTATCTGTGCGATGGATGCAGGTGCAGATATATGTGCCCAGAGCACCCATAAGATTGTAGGCTCCCTTACGCAGAGCTCACTCCTGCATGTAAGAAAAGGCCTGGTGGACGTCAACCGGGTTAAGACAGTCATGAGTCTGCTGCAGACCACCAGCCCCTCCTATATCCTGCTGGCATCACTGGATGTTGCCAGGCAGCAGATGGCTTTAGAGGGAAAAGAGCTGCTGGATACGACCATCGACCTGTCAAAGTATGCCCGTGAGAAGATCAATGCCATACAGGGGCTTTACTGCTTCGGTGAAGAAGTATTGGAAAAAGAAGGCGCTTATGCTTTCGATCCGACGAAGATCACCATCAACTGCAGGGATTTGGGTCTTTCCGGGTATGACCTGGAGCGTACCCTTGCAGAGAAATATTTCATTCAGCCGGAAATGTCCGACCTTTATAATGTCCTCTGTGTATTCTCATTAGGCGACACAAGGGAAAAAGTCGACGCTTTGCTCCATGCTTTGGAGGAGATCAGTGCGGAAATGTGCTGCAAACTGATTAAGAAAACAGAGATCCTGGATGTTCCCAGCATTCCTGAGAGTGTTCTGACACCCAGGGATGCCTTCAACAGCATGACCATCGCCGTACCCATCGAGGACAGCATTGGACTGATCAGCGCCGAATTCCTCATGGCTTATCCGCCTGGCATACCGATTCTATGCCCCGGCGAGATTATCACCTCTGAGATCGTAAACTATGTCAAGGCATTGAAGGAAGCCAACCTTTATGTACAAGGAACGGAGGATCCGGAGGTTGCCAAGATCAAGATTGTCAGTGACCTACAGATCATGAATATAACGGCATAACTCAAAAACCAGCTTGCGCTGGTTTTTTTCGTAGGCATAAAGCCATTGTAACTGCCTGGCTGCTAGTATATAATAGTGATGAAATACAAACAATCTGTCCTGTATCATTATAGCAAACATTTTCTAAGTTTCTTCGTTTTAGGGGGAGTAAAATGAAAAAAATCATCATTATCTTTACAGGCGGCACCATCGCGATGGTTAGGGACGAAAAGACCAAGGCCAATGTGCCGGCCATGACCGGCGAAGAGATTCTTAAAATGACGCCGGGCATCGGCTGTATTGCCGATATCCACTTCCATAACTTCAGCATGATACCGGGGCCGCATATGACGCCTGAGCTGATGTTTGAGCTGTCTAAGCTCGTAAAGCATAAATTGGACAACGAGGGCTTCGACGGTGCCGTCATAACCCATGGAACCGATTCATTGGAAGAGACCGCCTATATGGTGGATCTGACATCCAACTCTGAGAAGCCCATTATATTCGTAGGGGCTATGAAGAGCAGCTCCGAGCTTGGTTGGGACGGACCTGTGAACCTTATTTCTGCGGTATATGCAGCGGTTTCCAGCGAAGCCTATAACAGAGGCGTGCTGGTTGTCATGAATAATGAGATACATTCTGCTGCCCAGGTGACAAAGACCAACACCCATACACTGGATACCTTCAAGAGCCCTGACTTCGGACCCATCGGCTTCATTGACAACGATAAAGCGTATTTCTATCACAGCTATACGAAATGGCAGTTCATCACCTCAGAAAAGATCGACAGCAAGGTGGCTTTGATCAAAACCGCCTGCGGTATGGATGACCTGCTGATCCGCTATTGCGTCGACACCGGCGCTCACGGTCTTGTCATTGAAGGTATGGGCCGCGGAAACATACCGCCTACGATGGTATCCGGTATCGACTACGCTTTACAAAAAGGCTTGCCGGTGGTGCTGGTATCCAGATGCCACAACGGAAAGGTGTTGGATAGCTACGGCTATCCCGGCGCTGGAAAGGAGCTGACCAGCAAGGGCGTCATTCTGGGTGACAACCTGAACGGTCAAAAAGCTCGGATCAAGCTGATGGCGGCATTAGGCCTTACCAATGACGTAAAAGCCATCAAGGATATTTTTGAAAAGAATTACTATTAATAAAACCGGCACTTCGTCTGAAGTGCCGGTTTTATCCACTTCGTCTGAAGTGCCGGTTTTATCCACTTCGTCTAAAGTGCCGGTTTTATCCACTTCGTCTAAAGTGCCGGTTTTGTTTCAACAGCTGACATACTTTTTCAATACTCCGGAGAACTGCTCCCATAACTCACGGTGCACTTCCGGAATGGTTTTTGAAGCATCTACCACCAGCCAATGCTGCTCTTCAGCCAACTGCAGGTATGCTGCTCTCACTGCATCCAGAAAATCATACCTTTTTTCGTATATATCCCGTGTCTCCTCGCTCTTCCTCTGACGTGAGACAGCACTGCTGATATCCAGCAGCACGACGATTTCCGGCTGGGGCAGCTTGCTTTCAACGATGGAAGCCCACTTCCCATCTATGCCGTTGACCAGTCCATAGGCCAAACCGGAGGGAATATATCGGTCAATGATGACGAAGTCCTTCTCTTCCAGCATCGTGTTGATTTCTTCCAGTTTCTCATACCGGTTCGCTGCATACAGCATTTGCCGTACAATGGACGAGTAGGTCTTTTCTCCATCCAGAAAAGCCCGGAGTTCTTTTCCGATGGCGGTATCATAATCCGGAAAATACAGGTGCCCTACCGAATAGCCCAGATCCTTCAGACGACCAGTCAATAGCCTGGACTGTGTTTCTTTCCCGGATTGGTCAATTCCCTCAAATGTTATGATCCTTCCTTTTCTTTTCAATTAGGTTCCCCCTCTTTTGTCAGTAAGCGCATCGCTCTGTTTAAAGCAATTCAATCATCTTGTAGATGACCTTCTTCACCTTGTCATTATTCTCATTGAAGACTCTATAGACCTCTTCTTCCGTTACCGGCTTAATCTCGTCATGACCTTCCAGACCGGCATCATAATCGGTAATGAGAGCAATATTGACGTAGGGGATCTCCAATTCTTTGGCCAGCATGCACTCGGGGTACTGCGTCATGTTGATGACCTCCCAGCCCATGCTGCCGAACCATTTGCTTTCCGCCTTGGTAGAGAATCTAGGTCCCTGGATGACGACCACAGTCCCTTTTTTATGTACATTAACGCCTTGCTCCCGACATACTTTTACCGCCAGTGCCCTCAGCTTTTCGTCGTAAGGCTCAGCCGGGCTGATATGCTTGGTGACCGGACCTTCAAAATAAGTATCCTTTCTGCCCCAGGTCCTGTCCACAAACTGGTCGCATACGACGAACTCCCCCGGCTTGATATACGCTTGAAGGCTGCCTGAGGCAGTGGGTGCGATAATAGCTTTGACTCCAAGCATTTTCATGGCATATACATTGGCTCTGTATGGAATCATATGCGGCGGAAACTCATGCTTCTTCCCATGTCTCGGGAGGAAAGCCACCGTCTTGCTGCCGATCTTCGCCAAAGCGATTTTTTCACTGGTGCTGCCGTAAGGTGTCTCTATCTGAACCTCTTCTACCTGATCCAAAAAGGAATAAAAGCCCGAACCGCCAAACACACCGATATCTGCTTTATAATCCATATTTACTACCTCCTTCAAGCTTTTCATGCTAACAATATATTACTATATAATAAGAAAGGCTGCAAGCACAATGCTTGCAGCCCTTAGCTCTTAATATGCCCTTTTTCCTTCCCGTCATCGCCCACCAGCTCCGGCTCTGTCCTGTCAAAGACAAGATCAACCGGCTCCTCCTTAAAGGCCTTGATGGAAAAAATGACTTCTGAACCGTCATTAATGATGGAGAGCTCCTTGGATATTTCGATGTCAGCCACCCTCAGAACATCTCCGGCCTTATACTTAGATGCATCAATGGTTAAGTTGGCGGGTATCTTCTCCACTTCTCCCTCCACTTCAACCTGCAGCATCTGCTTGTGGATGACCCAACCGTTCTTCTCCACTCTTTCTCCATTAACCAATACGATGGGCAGTTCGGCATGGATCACCTCATGCAGCGACACCGGTTGGAAGTCAACATGTACCAGTTTCTTATGCACCGGATCCCGCTGAACCTCCTTGATGACGGCAGGTATTTCTGAACCATCGATACGCAGCTTCACCACTACGTTTTCCCCGTTTTTCTCAATCATACTGCTGATTTCCTTGGCATCAATCTTGAGCAGCCTGCCTTTTTTGTCCTTTTCGTATAGAACAGCGGGTATCATGCTCTCTTTCCTCAGCTTCCGCGCCTGCTTGTTGCCGGATTGAGTCCGTATATCTGCAGCCAAATCAACTTTCTTCATAAAAAACCTCCATAAATGTATTTCATCTATGGAGTATACCCACATTTGCATGGGATTAAACATCTATCAACCTTTTGATGCAGATATTTCCTTATGTGCTCGGTTTTAACGGGGCTTGCAGATGATTTCCTCGATTCTCGTGCTGAAAACATCCTTGGCATGGGCAGGCTTCAGGATGACTGCCGTATCGGCACCCCTGCCCGATCCGCCGATGGCTATGATTCGGCCTCCATGAGGCACCAAACCTGCATCCACTGCCATGACTGAGACCTCCACGCAGACTTTCACACCCTGTCCGAAAAAGCGCAAGGTGTTGGACATGATTTCTGCGGGATAGATGCCACCGAATTTGCTGCTGCAGGCTCTTTCTACACCGGAAAGGACATGGGTGGCGGTTAGTACCTTCATGCCTTTATCCAGCAGCGCAGTCCTCGTTTCCTCCGGCATTTCGTTTTCACCCGGATTTTTAAAGCCATAGGCATGGGTCACACAGACAACGTTAAGACCGCAATCCTGAAGTAGAACGGCAGTCTCACCGGTGTTGGACGCAACAACGATATCCTTGATATTCTGTTCCTTTGCCGCTTTTAATGCCAGCTGGATCGTGTTTGCCGTATGTTCTCTTCCTTCACTCTCCCAATACATAAGACGACTTCCTCCATTTTCTGCATTTTGCTCTTAAACATACTCAAGGAACCGGGTTCCCAAGTACCGCTTGATCAGCTCGGGGTCGCTTTCCCAATCGATATGGATGGATTCCCGTTCTGAATCTTCAAAGATGACTTCCACAGTCGCTTCTCCCTTCAGGAACTGCTCTGCTACCGTCTTTTCATCCACTTCCCTGATTTTGATGTTCTTTTTGACCTTCTCTTTCTTCTGAAACTCCCTGGCAAAAAAACTGCCGGAAATCCTGATTACTTTTACGTACTTCATTCTTACCTCCCGTATATCCTTTATAATAGCTTTATCAATTCATTTTTCAAGCAAGTCCCCAAATCCATATCCTTTATTGTTCCATCAAATTCCACAGATATGCGGACGCCCGCCGGTGCTTCCGATACCTTGCGGATGATTCCGTCATAGAAAATCTTGTGGAAGACCTTTTGACCCTCCTGCACTTGCGTCATCAAATCCATCCCCTTGACCAGCTCCTTGATAAAGCGCGAAGGCGCAGCAGCCTTCTTGTAGCGGAGCTTCGGCGTGCTGATGTACAACTCGTTTTTTGCCCGGGTCATAGCAACATAAAAAAGCCGTCTTTCCTCCTCCTCGTCCATGCTCTCTGCATCCTCGGCCTTGAAATAAGGCGTCAATCCGTCCACCGAACCTGAAATAAAAACCACATCAAACTCAAGGCCTTTTGCACGATGCATTGTCAGCAGCTGTACCCGGTCTTCCTGCCTGCCGCTCTGCCGGAAGTGCGATTGTGCATTTTCCAGGACTTCCTCCACATGCTTCAGGTAAGCCTCATGATTAGGATAGCCTGCCGTAGAGCTTTCTATTTCGTCTGCGGCTTCCATCAGTCCTTTAACAGAGATGCCTTTATTATAGGCATATTCCCTTATATACTCGTCATACCCGATGACACTTCTGACAAACTTGACAACCTGGGCCGGTTTCATATCCGACATCCTGTGAATATTTTCCCTTAGCTCCATCACAGCATTGGCTTGCAGTCTGTGCAAACCGCCGTAGGCGATCAGATTGTCGTAGAAGCTGCCCTGCATACTGTCAGCTCTCTCAATAGAATCGCGGCTGATAAACCGCTTAGGCTTGTTCATGACGCGCTGTATCTCTTTATTGTTATAGGGGTAAAGGGATAGCTGAAGATACCCCAGTATGTCCTTTGCAACCCAATGATGGTATACGGATGCAGCGCCATCCACGGCAATAAAAGGGATGTTACCGTCCATCAAGGCATCGATCAGGGCACGGGACTGAAGGTTCGTCCGGTATATTACCGCCATCTTTGAATAGGTTATGCCTTCCCGGCGCTTTGTCTTTATCCGGTCTGCAATCTTTCTTGCTTCCTCCTCAAAGTCCTCCGCTTCAAGCAGCTGAGGCAGATAGCCCTTTGAACGGACGGCCTCAAGCCCTTTGGCATATCTTGCCTTGTTATGGCCGATCAATGCCTGGGCACAGTTCAGAATGCTCCTGTGGGTCCTGTAATTCCTTTTCAGGACGATGCGCTTCCCATTGGGATACAACCGCTCAAAATTCAAGAGAATGTCCGGGGTAGCGCCTCTGAAGCCGTAAATTGATTGGTCATCATCGCCGACCACGAAAATATTATTCACCGGCTCAGCAATCAGCCGTATGGTCTCAAACTGCAGCCTGTTGATATCCTGGAATTCATCAATCAGGATATACCGGAACCGTTCCCTGATTTCTTTTAAAATACGCGTATTGCTCTGCAGCAGCTGGTAACAATCAAAGAGCAGGTCGTCGTAATCATACAAGCCGCTGTTTTCCTTCAATTCCTCATAAGCTTCGATGATCAGCCTGAGATCTTTTTTTCGGCAGGATTTTGGCTCATAGTCTTCTACCGGCAGCATGGCATTAACGATATATCCCATATCATTGATCAGATCCGACAGTTCATCCTCTTCGTTCCCGAAATCCAGCTTATTCTTCTTGATAATGGTTCTGATCAGACTGTATTTCTTCTCTTCGTCAATCAGGTCTTCCAGCCTGTAATTGCGGTACTGCCTCAGAATCCTGAAGAAAACCGAATGAAAGGTTCCAAAGGTGATCAGCTCAGAATCACGACGCTGCTCTGGGCCCAGCCTTAGATACCTTTCCTTCATTTCATTGGCCGCGGCTCTGGAGAAGGTTACTACCAGGATGTGTTTCGGCGGAATGCCTGCGCTTATCATATTCCGTATCCTGGCTGTAATGACAGTGGTCTTGCCGGTACCCGGCCCGGCCAAAACCATGCAGGCACCGGTAAGGTGGCTTGCTGCCTCCTTCTGTTCTCTGTTCAGTTCATCTAATCTTTCCTTCATTTATTACCTAAAGCCTTTCTATGCGGCAGGTGCACTCGTTAAATACGGCCTGCATGCCGATGTCGCTCATTCTGTCATCCGTCAGACGGTTCACACTGCCGCCGTTTTTCTTCCACCAGCCTTCATACATGAAAAGGACTTCCCTCTGGCAGCTGCTTGAAATACAAACCAGCGCCTCCATTTCTCCAAAAGCATTGCTTAGCTTTACCTTCGATCCGTCTTGCACCGATTCTACCGCTGCATCTGACGGGCTGATATACACAAGCGGCAGCGGGGAAGCTTCATTCAGAAAATGCTGAGAGTGCAGTGAGTTTTTTTTGTGTATCGTTAAAAGCTTGTATTTTTCTTTTTTTATACGGTCCTCCGAAAGACATGTTTCCAGCGACGCTGTATCGATCAGCTTCATTCTTCCGTTTTCCGTAGCGAAATGCCCTTCCTGCCAGGGGATGTCCTGATCCTGCGGATTCCTGACAAACCCATCCCTGAATAGTGCTTCAATATCCATTCCGTTTTCAACAGAGGGATGCAGCAGGGCTTCTATCCAACTGCCGGGCGCCCTCATAGGAAAGCCGGGCAATTGCAGCAGATCAGCCAGCTTGGTGTAAATCTCTGCCTCCGACCTCGCTTCATGGTATCTGGGGGCACAGGGCACATTATAATGGATGTAGCCGTTCCAGCTATCTGAGGCGATTATATCCTCTTCTTCCAGAAAGTACGTGATCGGCAGCACCATATCGCATTGCTCTGCCGTATCAGTCATGAAATGCTCCAAGCAAATCTTGAATTCTACACCATTGACTGCATCAAGCACCTCCCCGGAATTGGGATTCTGAATCAGCGGATTGCTGCGGGAGATAAAAAGCATCTTTACAGGCGGGTCCGTTGCTTCCTTCAGGGCTTTGCCCATCTTTGCTCTTGGCAGCACCCGGTTCTGCCTCTCAGGAAAGTTGAGGCCATGCCAGACAAGATGCTCATGCACCGCATTGGCATAATTGGAACCACCGCCCGGGATGCCAATATTGCCTGAAAGCGCTGCCAGCATATCGATACTTCTGACTGCCGTTCCTCCGAACAGGCAGCGCTGCAGTCCAAAACCGATATGGATCGATGCGGGTTTGCTATTGCATAAAGTCTCCGCCAGCTCAACTATTTCATTCCAGCCAACACCACAGCGCTGAGATAAGGCAGCAGCGTCGAGTGTCTTCAGATAATGGTATAGCGCTTCAAACCCATCCGTATGTTTTTCTATGAAAGCTTTATCATAAAGCTGCTTTTCAATTATGTACTTTGCTGCTGCGCAGGCCAGAGCACAGTCTCCCCCCGCAAGAGGCCTTACATGCCTGTCGGCAATTCCGGCTGTCTCTGTGGCTAAGGGATCTATGACAATGACGGCCGAACCCAGCGCCTTTGCTCTTTTGACGGCAGCAAACAGGTGGAGGCTGGTCTCCGCCGGATTTTTTCCCCATATTACAATCGTTTTTGAATTCAAAAGGTCCTCAAAGCTGTGATACCGGGGGCAACCAAAATCAAGGCTCTGGGCGGCAAAGCCGGCGCCGCAGCATAGACTTCCTTTGAATCGGGTCGTATCACCCAAGAAGTCGAAAAATAGATTCTCAATGTTTTTCAGCTTGCCGTTTGAGCCGCTGTAATTGTATAATGCAATGCTTTTTGTGCCGTATCTATCCCAGTAACTCTTCAACTTATCTGTTATGACTCCAAAAGCATCCTCCCAGGATATCCGCTTCCAGCGGCCATCGAGCTTACGCATGGGGTACTTCAAACGCTTTGGGCTGTACATCCGCTCAATATGCTGTCTGCCCTTATCGCAGATAAACCCTTTGGTTATCGGGTGGTCCTTGTTCCCCTCCAGCTTTGTTATTTTTCCTTCTTCGTCCGTCCAGACCACCAGACTGCAGACATCGAAGCAATCAAGGGGGCAGGCGCATATCTGTTTTCTCAACGGCAAGGGATCACCCCCTTCTCTCTATTACTCTGTTAACTCTAAAATATGTATTACTCGGCGAGGAAAATTTTCGTAGGATACCCGCAAACCAAGGCGGAGGAGTGAGTAATACTCTATGTATTGCGAGTGATCACATAAAATACCAACTCCGTTGGCATTTTATGTGCCAACGCAGTACTACGGAAATTTACCGGCGATAATATATAGAATTAGGGTTAACAGAGTACTAATGGCTTTCTTTGATTATTATACCATAAAATAACGAAGGAAGGTGATGACACCTTCCTTCAGCATTTTTTTGATTACAATTCCATACCTTTATTGAAAGCAGCAATATTGATATCTACCATCTTGGCAGGAATGATTTCCTTCATGATCTCAATCCAGTCGATATCCGTCAATTCCAGAGCCTTTACCAAGGCACCCAGCAGGACAATATTCTGAGTCTTGATGTTACCGACCTCAAGCGCTGCTTTGCCTGCATCAACAGTGACTGTTTTGAAGACTTTTTCCAGTGCTTCGATGACCCCTTGCGGATAATCTGCTTTGCCGCTGGCAATGACGATGGATGGGATCTCATAATTGTTCACCACCACAGTGCCTTCCGGTTTCAGGTATTCAACCCATCTTGCTGCTTCCATCTTCTCAAAGGATACAAGGATATCTGCCTGTCCTACACCGATAATAGGCGAAAAAACCTTCTTGCCGTACCGCACCTGTGTAGTGACGCTGCCGCCTCTCTGCGCCATGCCGTGAACCTCGGACATCTTGACATCATAGCCTGCCTTCAAGAGTCCGGCAGTCAGTATCTTGCTGACCAGGATGATTCCCTGTCCGCCGACGCCAACCAATAATATATTCTTCGCATCGTTCATCTTATTCACCAACCTTCTCAATCGCATTAAATTTGCATACCTGCTTGCAAACCTCGCAACCTACGCACATAGAAGCTTCAATGTAGGCGGTGCCGTCCTTGAAGAATACGGCCGGGCAGCCCACCTTCAAGCACATCTTGCATTTCTTGCAGTTTTCCCTGTTGACGACACATTTGTTCTTGAAAGGCGGAAGTCCCTTGATCAGGACGCAAGGCCTTTTTGTAACAATGGCAGTCGGCTCTTCGCTCTTTACGGCTTCTTCGGCTGCATCATCCATTGCTTTCAGATCGCAGGGATCAACAACCAATACCTTAAAGCCCACAGCTTTCATAATATCTGTAGGATCCATCTGAGTCGTGGACTCGCCCATCAGCGTCTTACCGGTTCCGGGGTTTTCCTGATGACCTGTCATTCCGGTAATGCTGTTGTCCAGAACCACTGGAACCATTTTCCCTTTATTATATAGAATGTCGATAGCACCGGTTATGCCTGAATGGAAGAACGTCGAATCTCCTAATACGCCGAACACCTTGTTATCTCTTCCGGACACTTCAAATGCTTTTGCCATGCCCATTCCTGCGCTGAAGCCGGCTCCCATGCAGATGCAGGTATCCATTGCATTGAGAGGCTCCATGCCGCCTAATGTATAACAGCCGATATCGCTGGTTACAACAGTATTCTTCTTCTTGGACATCGTGTAGAAGAAGCCTCTGTGCGGGCAGCCCGGACAGAGCACCGGCGGTCTTGGTACAACATTGACGTCCACTTTTTTCGTTTCGGTTTTTTCGTTCAAAAGCGATTGTGCCACGATATCGGGATTCAACTCATAGATATTCGGAACCAATGCCTTACCGATACATTGAATGCCAGCCGCCTTTATCTGCTCTTCCATGAAGGGTTCCAGCTCTTCAACGATGTAAAGCGTCTCATGCTTGGAAGCAAAATACCGGATGAGATCCATCGGCAGCGGATAAGTGAAGCCCAGCTTCAGGATGGAAACCTGGTCGCCGAATACTTCCTTTACATACTGGTAAGCAATGCCGGCTGTGATAATCCCTATCTTTGAACCATTCTCCTCAATTTTATTAAGAATTGAGGTGTTGGCATACTGCTCCATGTCTTTAAGCTTCTGCTCTACCTTGACATGGGCGATCTTGGCATGGGCAGGTGTTGCCACAAACTTGGGTATATTTCTGGCGTAAGGCTTGTGTCCTACTTCCTTGCGCTCCCCCAATTCAACAATACATTTACTGTGACTGATACGCGTCGTTACCCTAAATAACACAGGAACATCGAACCTTTCACTGACCTCATAAGCTTCTGCCAGAAAATCCTTGCACTCCTGGCTGTCACTGGGTTCTATGAGCGCCATTTTGGCGAACTTCGCATAGTAGCGGTTGTCCTGCTCATTCTGAGAGCTGTGCATGCTGGGATCGTCGGCAGAAACCAATACGAAGCCGCCGTTGACACCAAGATACGCATACGTAAAAATAGGATCGGCTGCGACATTGACACCTACATGCTTCATTGCGCATATGCTTCTCGCACCGGCAATGGACGCACCGATGGCTACCTCGGCTGCAACCTTTTCATTTGGAGACCATTCGCTATAGATATGCTCCTTGTATTCGACCATGTTCTCCAGGATTTCGGTGCTGGGTGTTCCGGGATAAGCGGCAGCCATCGTGACGCCTGCTTCATAAGCACCTCTGGCGATTGCTTCATTACCCGACATTAATTGTTTCACGGTGTTTTCCCCCTTAATAAATAGTTATATACATTTCTGCAATCATCCTATTGTGTAATGGCAATGAAAGTAATCTTCTGTATTAGTGATTGGCTATGACACTGCCTAATGCGATGGACAGCAGCTTGGTTTCGGACGTATCCGCCCTTGAAACCAGAACGATTGGAACTTTGGCACCCATGATGATCCCTGCGGATTTGGCATTTGAGAAATACGTCATGGATTTTCCCAATGCGTTTCCTACCTCATAGTAGGGCACTAACAGGATATCCGCATTTCCGCCGCCTTCTCCCTTATAGCCCTTATGGGCGCAGGCTTCCTTGCTGACAGCCAGATCCAGTGCAACCGGACCATCCACAACCACCTTCATGGCATCCCATTTTTCCTTCATGTCCGCTATGGCTTTTGCATCAACTGTTGCCGGTATTTTGGGGTTTACGGCCTCTGCACCTGCAAGGCAGGAAACATATACCTTTTCCATATCCATTGCCTTGCATACCTGAACGGCATTTTCAAGAATCTGGACCTTCTGGCCCAGGTCCGGCGCTACGTTCATTCCACCGTCTGTCAGGAAAATCAGTTTTTCATAGGCCGGCACTTCATAGACCATAACGTGGCTGATCAGGTTGTTGGTCCTCAGACCGATTTCCTTATCCAGTACGGCACGCATGATGTCTGCCGTCTGAATGATCCCTTTCATGAGGAAGTCACCTTCTCCATTACTGATCATTTCAACTGATTTTCTGGCTGCCGCAATGACATCCGTCTCGTTTACAATCCTGAAAGTCTTTGGTTCTACCCGCATCTTTTCCAATATTTCGGCGATTTTGGCTTCGTCTCCTACCAGCACCGGTTCTACCAAGCCCATTTCCTTTGCTTTGCTGACCGCCACCAAGACATCTTCATCCTGAGCTGCCGCAACAACCAGCTTCATTGTCTTCTGATTTTTGGCCGCTTCAAGCAGCATGCTGAAATTTTTGATCATACTTTCACCTCTATTGATATTTCCAGTTTTAAAATCGTTGTGTAGCAGTTAAAATTTTTTTGTAATTACATATCTATTCTACAAATTTGCGAATATTCCTTCTGATTTGCGAAATTTTTTTTATTATTAAAATTATTGATGACAACTGGAGAATATGACTAAAAAAAATAACCCTTTCGGGTTATTTTCTCCAATTGATACGATTTCAAATTATAAGTCGTAATACAGCTCAAACTCTGCAGGATGGGGAAGAATACTGATTTTTTTGAAGTCCTTCTCATACTTTGACTTTATCCAGGTATGAATCAGATGCTCCGTAAAGACATTGCCCCTCAACAGGAATTCGTGATCTTCCTTCAATGCGTTCAAAGCTTCTTCTAGGTTCTTTGGCAGGCCTTTGATCTTTTTCTTTTCTTCCTCGCTTAAATCAAATATGTTGAGGTCATAGGGCCCAAACCCTTCTGCCATCGGGTCGATCCGGTTAATGATCCCGTCGAGGCCTGCCATCAGCATTGCTGAATAAGCCAAATAGGGATTGCAGGTTGCATCAGAAGACCTGAACTCAAAACGTTTGTTCTCCGGCTTGTTTGCGTAGCCGGGAATCCGGATGACGGAACTTCTGTTTGAGGTGGCAAAGCATATACTGACAGGTGCTTCATACCCCGGTACCAGACGTTTGTAGGAATTGGTGCTGGGATTGGTAAAAGCCAGCAACGCCGGTGCATGCTTCAGCAAGCCGCCTATATAATATAATGCCGTTTGACTGAGTCCCGAGTAGCCGTCCCTGTCATAGAAGAGCGGCATACCTTCCTTAAAAAGCATCATATGAACATGCATGCCATTTCCTGCTTCACCGTATAAAGGCTTGGGCATGAAGGTAGCCGTCTTGCCGTTCTGAATGGCCATATTCTTGACCACATATTTTAAAAGGTAGGTCTTATCCGCCATTTCCTTCATATTGCCGAATTCAACCTCGATTTCCACCTGCCCGGGGCCACCTACCTCGTGGTGGTGATATTTTACCATGACACCCAATTCCTCAAGCATCAGGCACATCTTGCTTCTCAGGTCGTTTGTGACATCGTAAGGCAGCGCAGCATGGTAGCCGCCCTTATGTCCTACCTTGTAGCCAAGCATGTTGTCGGATTTGTCATTGGTATTCCACTCCGCCTGTACGGCGTTGATAGTAACTTCCTGGTGTTGGGGCTTATTCTCATAAGCGATCTGGTCAAATATGTAAAACTCAAATTCCGGCCCGATCCGGTTCTCATCCGCAATACCGGATTCCTTCATGAAACTTTCTGCCTTCTCGGCAATGAACCTCGGATCACCTTGGTAACGCTTGATACCGCCTTCCAAGGTATATATATCCCCTATCATGCTCAGTGTAGGTTCCTTGCAGAAGGGGTCTATGAAAGCCGTACTGATATCCGGTATGAAAATCATATCGCTTTTTTCGACAGTTAGAAAACCATAGCTGGACCCGTCAAAACCGATGCCCTCCTCCAGTACCTTTTCTGAAAAGCGAACTGCCGGAATGGACAGATGATGCCACCGTCCTGCCAGGTCGGTGATCTTGAAATCTATGATCCGTATCCCGTTGCTGCTGCAGTATTCCTTGACCTCGGCTACATTTTTAAACAAAATACTACCCCCTCTTCTAAGCCTTTATAAACCGTTTGGCGGCTGTGTATTGACACATTGCCGCATTTCTTTTATACTAGCATTGATTTGGGGATATGTGTTAATTCCCTATAGTTATGGGGGTATAACCCGTTGTTATATGCAAAATACACTGACCGATTGGGGGCAAGTTCCATGAATTTTCAGCATTTGAAATATGTCGTAGAGATTGAGAAGCATGGTTCGATTTCGAAGGCTGCGCAAAAGCTTTTTGTTTCCCAGCCTCATCTGAGCAAAACACTGCACGAGCTGGAGAAACAGTTGAAGATTACGATTTTTGAGCGCAGTACCGATGGTGTGTGGCTGACGGATGCGGGGAAAGACTTTATGGAATATGCAAAAAAAATACTGCAGGATGTTGAAAGCCTCAATGAGCTCTACCAGGAAGGCAGACCCAAAATTTGCCGCTTCAAGATATCAGCAGTACCCTTTTCACATGTCATGGATGCTTTTATTCATTTGACCGGTCAGATGAAGGAAGAGGACAAGTTCCAGTTTTATTATAAGGAAACCAATAACTACCATGTCATCAAGGACGTCTATTCCAACACTGCCGAAATAGGGGTGGTGATTGTATCCAAGTCCCAGAAGGAAGCACTCGCCAACCTGTTGGAGCGAAAGAACATCCAGCATGCCTTGATCTGCAGCGTTGATGTCCAGATTATACTTTCAAAGAAGCATCCCCTTCTGCAGAGTAACCGCAAAATCCACCCCGAGGACCTTCACGATTATGGAATCGTTCTTTATGACACCTCCCGGGATTTTGGCCTGGAAGGCATCAATTACAATGTCTTCAATCAGGCATTGGTTGACCTTTCCAAGGTCAAAAAGGTCATCTATGTGTACAGCAGGGCTTCCCTTCATAACATTCTCACTCAAACAGATTTTTTTACTTTAGGCATCAAGAGTACCATCAATCAGGACAGTGTCTATAATATCGTATCCATCCCAATAGAGGATGAGCTTTTTCAACTTGAAAAAAGTGAAATGTGGCTCATCTATCTCAAAGACAAGCCACTTGACAGGGTATCGGAGCAGTTCATCCATATCATCCAAACCATGTATGGCGATTGACTGTGACATGCTCTGATTCATTATCTGATTTTAGTCTTGTTTTTCCTTCAGGCCCTGAAACAGCGTCTTCATTTTCTCCTTGCTGGGTACATAGAATGATAAGCCGTTAATCATATCGGATTTCCCAGGGATGGTCTGAAGTGTGATCTTATCCCGGTCAATGCCCTGGCCTTTTGTGATGTAATACATCATCTGCTTGGGGCTCATATTGGTCTTGACATATTGCTTGATGGGCGCCTGAAGCTTGACGAAGTTAGCCACCAGGTTACCCTTCAGTATCTTCTGGATCCCCAGCTTGACGATTTCCTGCTGCATTTTGATGCGGCCCAGGTCGCCTTCGGCATAGCCGCCGCCTTTATTGTTTTTTCTCCACCGGAGCAGCTTGATGATATCCTCACCCTTGCTGACTGTCTGTCCTTTCTCAAAATGGATATGCAGGTCGTCTGCCGGGTCATCGTAATTCATCTTTACCGGCACCTCCACCTTCACACCACCCATAGCGTCAACAATGGCTTCCACCGCTTTGTAGTCCACCTCTACATAATAATGGACCGGCACACCGGTCAATGTCTCAACTGCCTTAACGACGCTGTCGGCACCATCCTTGTGATAGGATGCGTTTATTTTGTTTGAAGCCGTCGTCTTGCTGCTATTCCGTTTCACATAGGTATCCCTGGGGATGGAGTGAATGCTGACGGATTTTTCCTTGGGGTCAAAGCTGCAAAGCATAATGGTGTCCGCCATTTCGCGCGCTACACCGATTGTCAGCACATTGACCTTGTCCACCGGCACCGGATAGCCTTCCGCCCCGCCTGCGACGCTCATACTGTTTAAAAATGCATAAACTGCACCATATGCAGCAATAGCCAAAACAAGTACGGTAATGATTGTCCACGTAATGATTTTTCTTCTATTCAATTGAGTTCCTCCCTCGATTTGTTCGACAGATTTAGTTTAATTCTAATGCTTTCATATGTAAAGCGGTCAATTCATTTGAAAAAGTGAAATAAAACCAATCAGTAAGGGCTTCCATCGATTCTTGTCATTTTAATGATTCTACCTTTTGTTTGGCTCAATCGTTTTTTTATTACCAGCAGATGTGCTCATCTGATATATTTGTTTTACTTTGACAAGGATACCTGAAAGCTGTAGTATTTAAACTGTAAGAAAGGGTGATATTTAATGGATTTCAGGCAGATAGAAGCCTTCATTTATGTTGTACGCTACAAAAGCTTTTCCAAAGCTGCCGACGCTGTTTTCCTGACACAGCCTACCATCAGCGCCCATATCAGTTCGCTGGAAAATGAGCTGGGCACCAAACTGATCGACCGCTCTGGCAAAGAGGTCCTTCCAACCAAGGCCGGCAAGCTTTTCTATGATTATGCTGTCAATCTGATCAATGTAAGAGACAATGCTGTTTTTCATCTCAGTGAATTCAGTAAGAAAATCGAAGGCAAGGTAGAGCTTGCAGCTTCTACCGTCCCTGGGCAGTACCTGATGCCTGAGCTGATGACCGGTTTCATCCGGGATTACCCCAGTATCAGCTTTTCTGTTCTGCAGCTGGATTCAAAACAGGTAATCGATGAGATACTTGAGAAAAACTTTGAGCTGGGCATCGTCGGCACAAAGGTTGACATCGCCAAGCTGCAATACCACTTCCTGACGGAGGACCGGCTGGTGCTGGCAGCGCCGAATAATAGAAAATTCGGCAGCATCGAGGCAGACACTATCCCTTTCTGCCTTGTGGAGGGCGAAAACTTCATCTACAGAGAATCCGGCTCGGGTACCCGGCAGGAGTTTGAAAAGATCCTGACAAAGAACGGCATCCATTCCAAAGCCGTCAGAATGTCGGTTCAGCTGAACAGCATCGATGCCATCAAACAATCAGTCAGCATCGGCTTGGGTGTCTCCATCATGTCCCTGATCAGTATTGAGGATTATGTCCGTTTCGGCCTGATAAAGGCCTTCAATATAGAAGGCATCGACCTGAGGCGCTCCATTTATGCGGTTACACATAAGAACCGGCCCCTTTCACCTGTCAATTCTGCATTCCTGGAATATATAATGGCTTATTATAAATAAAGAAAACGAATGCCGTTCGAATATGAACGGCATTCGTTTTCTTTATTTATTTAAGACCGTTTCAAAATTGTCTTCATTCAGCACGATGATTCCGGCATCAGTCAATAATTCGGCGCAAACACCGCTGCCTTCCTTCACGATATGTGAAAAGCTGCCGTCATAGATCTGTCCGCAGCCGCAGGAAGGGCTTTTTGCTTTCAAAATGGCAATGCTGCAATCATAAAGACGGGCCAGCATCAACGTTTCACTGGCACCTTTGACAAATGCCTCTGTCACGTTCTCACCCTTTTCATTCATGACCTCCGCCCTGCCATCGAGCACATCCTTACCCGTCCCCTGCTGTATCTCCGCCGGGCCTCTGGGTGTCGTCAACCCGCCCAACTGCTCGGGACATACCGGTATCAGCTGATGTGTCTTCAAGTACTTCAGAAGGCCTTCACAATTGTTATTGCCGCCATTGTACTTGCAGTTCACACCCAATAAACAGGCACTTACAAGAATATTCATTTTCTCACACACCTTACTTAATTTCGACGATGGTGGCACCAATGCCGCCTTCATTAAAGCCGCCGCTCCGGTAGGCTTTGACATGGGAATGGCTCTTCAGGAGCTGAAGAATGCCGGAGCGCAGGACCCCTGTACCTTTTCCGTGAATGATGGTGGCCTGGTTCAAACCTGCAAGGTAAGCGTCATCCAGGTATTTATCCACGTTCATCATGGCTTCCTCCAGCAGCTGTCCCCTGACGTCTATTTGTGCAGCAATGCTTCGTACCTTGACTGTACTGACACGGCTGCTTCCGCTCTTGTGTGCTGCAGGCTTTTCATCCTCTTCCAGCTTCAGATTGGCAATGTTGACATTAACCTTCATGATGCCGGCCTGAACCGTCAGATTTCCTTCCACATCAGGCAGCGTCAGTACCTGTGCCTTCTGGTTCAGGTTGACGATCCGCACGGTTGCGCCGATCTTCAGGTCTTTCGGCGGCACATGAGTGGGCTTCCGGAACACTGCCTCGCCTATTTTTTCCTCCAGCTGGCTTTCCTGCTGCCGGATCCGCTGCCGGGTCTGCTCCAACAAGGCCGCTTTTTCGGCTGTTTCCCTGCTGATGGCTTCCTTCAGCTCCCGGATCAGGTTCTCTGCATCTTCTTTGGACTTTTTTACCACTTCCAGCGCTTCCCGCTGAGCGTCCCTCATGATCTTATCCTTTTGAGCCTCCAGCTTTTCCAGACGTCTATCCAGATCCAGCTTGCTTCTTTCCAGCTCTATCTTAAGCCTTGTTGCAAGATCCCGCTCTTCCTCCGCTTTCTTTTTGTCATCCTCTAGGCTTTTGATCAGATCTTCGAACTTCACGTCGTCTTGTGAAAGGAACTCTTTTGCGCGCTTGATAATATCATCACGCAAGCCCAGCTTTCTGGAAATCTCAAAGGCGTTGGATTTGCCCGGAACCCCGATCAGCAGCCTGTAGGTAGGCCTCAGGGTTGCAACATCGAATTCCACACTGGCATTGCATACGCCTTCAGTCGTCAGTGCATAGACTTTCAACTCGCTGTAGTGTGTCGTCCCAACCGTCCGGATTCCCTGCTTGTGAAGCAGCTCCAGTATGGACATGGCCAATGCGGCCCCTTCTGTGGGGTCGGTTCCTGCTCCCAATTCGTCAAAAAGAACCAAAGAGTTGGGCGTAATGTCACTCAGTATTGATACAATATTGGTCATATGCGATGAAAACGTGCTGAGGCTTTGTTCGATACTCTGCTCATCACCGATATCCGCAAAGACCTCATCAAATACCGCAACCTCGCTGTAATCCCCGGCGGGTATGTGAAGCCCGGACTGCGCCATCAAAGTCAACAGACCGATGGTCTTCAGGGTTACCGTCTTGCCGCCTGTATTTGGACCTGTGATGACCAGTGTGTTGAAGTTTTGTCCAAGATAAATGTCGATGGGCACGACGGACTCGGGCTTAAGCAGAGGATGTCTGGCCTTCTTGATATTGAGGATGCGGTCGTGATTGACCCTAGGCTCAGAGGCACGATACTGGAGAGAAAACTTGGCCTTTGCAAAAATAAAGTCCAGAGTGGCGAGAATTTCCATATTGGTCTTGACTGCATCATACTTTTCATCCACCATGGCAGTCAGTTCCTGAAGGATCCGCTGTATCTCATTCTCCTCGTCCAGTCTGAGCCTCTTTACATCATTGTTCATTTCTACAATTGCCATGGGCTCGATAAAGAGTGTAGCACCGCTGGCTGACTGGTCATGTACGATGCCGGGCACATTGGAGCGGAATTCCTGCTTGACCGGAATGACATGGCGGTCTCCCCTGACCGTTATGATAGGATCCTGAAGGTATTTCTGATAGGCGGAAGATGTTATCATATGGTTTAGTTTTTCGCGCATGGCCGCCGTTTTATCTTTTATTTTGCGCCTTAGGGTATGAAGCAGCGGGCTGGCATGGTCCGATACCTCTTCTTCGCTGATGATGGCGTTCTGAATGCTGTCTTCAATATTCTTCAGGGCGGTCAGCGTGTCGATATAGTATTCGATGATGGGAAAGCTTTCTTCCCGCTTGTCTTCGGCTATAAAGCGCTTCAGCCTGCGGGCGGCCCTTAAGGTGTCCGCGACGCGGAGCAGCTCTCCAGGATCCAGGGCGCTTCCGATCTTGACCTTTCTCAACGCGCCTCGGATATCTTGCACCCCGGCTATGGGTACATTCCCTTTCTTCAGGATCAGGTTCACCGCTTCGGTTGTCTCCTGAAGCAGCTCCTTGACCTCGTTTATATCGCTGGAGGGCTTCAGCTCGGCTGCAATATCACGTCCCATGGAAGAGACGGTATTTTCCTTGAGCATATCAATTATTTTGTAGTATTCCAATATTCTTAATGCTTTTTCGTTCATGTCGTCACCTCAGATCAATATACACTTATTCAATATAACTTTGCAGATAAAAACAGAATTCTGTTCCTTCCCCCAATACGCTGCTTGCTGTGATTCCCGTACCGTGGGCGTTGAGGATGTTTTTGACGATGGCCAGGCCCAGGCCGGTACTTTCTACTGTCCGCTGCTTGTCGACGGTATAAAAGCGGTCCCATATGAAGGGCAGGTCTTCTTCCGGAATCCCTTCTCCAAAATCTCGGACGCAGACATAGACAAACTCGTTTTGCCTGTAGGTGCTGATCAGGATATTGCCATAATCATAAGAATGCTTGATGGCATTATTCAAAAGATTGATCAGTACCTGTTTGATGCGGTTTTCATCTGCCAGACAGGTCATGATTTCATCCGACAGGTTCTGGTATTTGATGGATATATGGCGTTTGGTGGCTATGGGCAGCAGCTTGTCGATGGTTCTTTTTATGACGGAATCGATGCTGAAAGGTATATTCTTCAGTTGGACATGTCCGTCCTCCAGTTGTGAAAGCTGCAGAATCTCATCTACCATCAGCTTCAGCCTGACAGTCTCTTCCATGATGATCGCCAGATATTTTTGCCGCTCTTCTTCTGATTCTGCAAACCCGTCCATCAGCACTTCCGTGTAGCCTTGCAGATAGCTCAAGGGCGTCCGGATTTCATGGGATACATTGGCTATGAACTCCCTGCGTATCTGCTCGACTCTCGAAAGCTGCTTGGCAAGATTATTCATGGTATCGCCCAGCTCTTTGATTTCCTTGCTGGACACAAGGTCGATCTTTGTATTATAGTTGCCCTTGGATATCTCCATAGCAGCATTGTTGATGGTCTTCAACGGCTCTGAAAAGCTTTGTGACAATAAGAAGGACAGAATGGACGCCAGAATGATCGCCCCTACGAAGATATATAAAAACTGCAGCCGGATTGCGTTGACAGTCGTCTCCAACTGCTCCAGTGGTGTGATGATGTACACGGCACCGATAATAGCCTCTCTTCTGGCACTGCCGAAATCATCCAATTCTCTGATTTGGTTGTTGTTATCCGGAGATGCTGACAGGTTTTTCCGGATGGGTACGCCTACCATCAGTGTTTCTCTGGGGGTTTGGTCCCATATGGCATCCGGATTCCGGATCATCCTGTTTTTTTCCTTGATGGTCTCGCCCCTCAGAATGTCATCTATATGCCTAAAGCCGAAGCTGAAGCCCTCTTTATAGTCACTGGTACCCTGAACGTAGAAAATCTTCCGGTCCACGTCCGTTGCAATGGTAATATCATTCACCCTTCTGACGATGCTGGAATAAGGGATGGCGAAGTTGTACTGCCCTCTGGCCAGGTAATTGGCCATACGCTTGCAGTCCTTCTCCAACTGCTTGACCTCCTGGTCGAAATAAAAATCATATAAGAACTCCGTTTGAAAAACCATGATCAGAAGCAGCAGGAGGATGGTCATGACGATAATGCCTGCCCACAGCTTCACAGCAATACCGTAGGTCTTCATTTCGGCACCTCGAACTTGTAGCCTACGCCCCACATGGTGTTGATATAGCTGCTGTGCTCACCCAGCTTTTCTCTCAGCTTCTTGATATGGGTATCTACCGTCCGGGGATCGCCATATTGCTCGTAGCCCCAAACTTTTAAAAGCAGCTGCTCTCGGGTAAAAACGATTTTGGGATTGGAAGCCAGAAAATAAATCAGCTCATATTCCTTGTTGGTCAGGTTGATCATTTTGTCCTGGATCATCACTTCTCTGGACAACCGGTTGATGGCAATGTCGCCAATCTGGAACAGACAGGCGGATTCGTTGTTCTTCAGCTCTGAACGCCTCAGCAGAGCTTTCACTCTCGCGATCAGCTCTTTGGGACTAAAGGGCTTCACCATATAGTCATCCGCACCCAATTCGAATCCGAAAAGCTTGTCGAATTCTTCACCCCTGGCCGTTAATAGGATGACGGGAACATTCGAGGTTCTGCGGATCTCTCTGCACACCGTCCAGCCGTCGATTTCCGGAAGCATGACATCCAGTATGACAATATCCGGCTGAATACTCCTGAAAAGGTTCAAACCCTGTTTGCCGTCCACTGCCTCGATGGTTTCGAAGCTTTCCTTTTTAAAGGCGATCTTTATGAGCTCCCTCATTTTTTCTTCATCTTCTACCAATAGCACTTTGATGTAATTCTCCATAGAATGACCCCCTTCAACAAACAGTTAATCTACTCCCCTAAAAAAATGACCTTTTGTAAACCCTTTATCTTTCAATCTGTTCAAGTTCTCCTGATCCTCCGGGCTGAGGCCGTCATGCTGCCGGTACAGACGCACTACCTCAAAAACCTCTTTCGGATTCTCCATGTAAAAGTCCATCCTGAGTTTCCGGACCCCGCTCCGGATTATCTTATGCAGGTCTTCAACCAGAACCAGTTTCTGGCTGTTCAGGATCTGCATCCTGCAGCCTTGTGACTTGTACAGGGGGAATATCATGCCCTTTTCATCCTTTAGTCCATAGTGACCCTTATGGCACAGACTGCGCTGGGTACATCCTTCATCATTAAGTGAGAGGGGGCAGTACTCCGTCGTCATAATAGGTACATGTCCGTAAACCAGCGTTTCCATCGGATAAGGGCAGTTCTGATGCAATGCTGCAATCTGGTTGAGGTTCAGTTCGGGCGAAAGACAGACGCATTCTGCACCGGCTCTGAAAAAGTGTCCTGCAGCAACCGCATTATAAATGTTCAGCGTAAAATTGACGCGATGGTGCTGTACTTCATATTTCTGTATAAGATCGTTTTGCCCGAGGTTTGAAAGGACAACGCCTAACTGGCCGTTCCGCAGATAATGCGACAGTTTTTTCAGCCGTTGGTATAAGTCTTCGTTCTCCTTATCCCGGGTGATGGACGGCAATAGCAGATACAGCCCTTTACCGCTGCTTTCATGCATCTCCACCAGATGTGAGACAAGGCTATCCGCTGTTCCTTCGTCAGTCGGATACCTGAAATAGATGACATCCGCTCCAGCCAGTATTGCTTTTTCGGCAGACAAAGCATCTGCCACCGCAGCTATATACTCCTGCTTTTCAGCGTTTTTGTGGCTTTCCTGCATATAATGAAGCTTCAAGGCTGATATAGGCTGGATTTGCAGTACTTGACGGTACCAGCTTTCCGACCTCACTTCTGTAAGCTTTTTCAGTGCTTCCCTTCTCATTTCATTGACGACCTTCAGCGGAACAAAGCTTTCGGCATCAAGCGTTACATCTATGGTATCCATCACAAAGGGCGTATCACCTGTCTTCTTCAATTGCTCAATGATCCGCTCTTTGGATGCTGCTGCCTTTTCTGCTTTTTCGACCCTGATTCCTGCCGTATATCGGACGGTTGAACCATCCTGATCCGTTATCTCCAGCACCGGGTGTTCATCTGTATGGATCGTCATTCTGGCGGCGATATATATTTTCCTGCTGTTTTCACTAAAGTAAGACTCTCTGGCTTTACTTTCAAGCATGCTGTCAAGGGTTTTATTGACTCTAGCACCGGGATCGACCCGATCTTTGAAAAAAACCTCCACTGTTTGTCCTTTTTCTGCTTGCTTTACCGTTGCACCCTTGAGCCGGATTCCGCTGATGACAGCGCCGGCGCTTCTCCCATCCTTACTGATGATCTCAATGCCGTCTCCGTCATTCAGATAGTTTTCATCCAGTCTGATGGTCAGCATGTTGCCTTTCTGCGCCATCACATGTCCGATAGGGACGCCCCTGTTATCCGGCCTGTCAATGCTGACAATCTCTTTATTCCGCTTCCCGAATAGATAGCCTTCTGTAAATTCACGGTTGAATGCGCAGCTCAGCTCGTACCCGACCGACTTCGGCACATTCCCCTCCGCCTTACGCTGAAGTCCTTCGACAGCTTCTTTATAATGTTTCACGACAATAGCAACATACTCCGGCTTCTTCATCCGCCCTTCAATTTTCAAGGACTGGATTCCAGCCGAAGCGATTTCCTCCAGACGGTTATAGGTATTGAGGTCACGTGTGCTCAGTAGATACTTGTCTTTCATAACCCCTGCTGCTGCTTCACCGTTCGATCCTATCAACGAATACCGCCGCCGGCACGGCTGTGCACATTTGCCCCTGTTTCCGCTTCTGCCGCCGATCAGGCTGCTCATCAAGCACTGCCCTGAGTAACTGACACATAAGGCGCCATGAACGAAAGCTTCAATTTCAACGCCGCTTTTTTCCACCAGTTCCCTTACTTCTTCCAGACACATCTCCCGGGAAGCAACAATCCTGTCCGCCCCTAAGGAAGCCAGATATTTTGCGCCGGCAAGGCTATGCACCGTCATCTGTGTGCTGCAGTGCACCGCAAAGCCTGGAAAAAGGTTTTTAGAAAGCTTCAGAAGTGCCAGATCCTGTACGATTATGGCATCTACGCCGATGTAGTACAGAAAACGGATATAGTCTATGACCTCCGCCAGCTCAGTATCGCTCAGCAGAATATTGACGGTTATATATACCTTTACCCCTCGTATATGGGCAAAGCTTACGGCTTTTTCCAGCGCTCCATTGTCGAAGTTTCCGGCGAAAGCCCTGGCATTGAAGCGACTTCCTCCTAAATAAACAGCATCAGCACCACTTTCGACAGCGGCAGCTAATGCTTCTTGATTGCCGGCAGGTGCCAGAATTTCAATTTTTTTCATTGTTTCCACATCCCGGATGTATGATTCTATATATTGTTTACCCGATTATTGCGGTTTTTATCTATCCGCCTGATTTTTATGTCATCCAGTTCTTTTTTTGCCTTCAAAAGCTCTATCTGGCTTTCAAACAGCTTGCCCTGCAAGTCGTTAATGGTTTCTTTTGAGACATCCAGCTCGCATCTCAAGTCCCGCATCTCTTCCTGAGCCTTCGCCCATTCCCTGCTGATCTTTCCAAGCTCGATCTGCGTTTTGGTATAATCGGTCTGGGTGCGCGTATAGTGCTCTTTTATCGCCTCAAGCTCCTGCTTAAGCTCGTTCAGTTCCTCAAAGGGCCGCTTCATCTCGGATTGAATAGCGCCGAGCTTATCACTGGTCTCGTTCAGCTGATCCTGGGATTTGCTCAAGGCATCTGCCAGGTTCAGTGCCGTTAGGACCGCTACCATCGTGGCGTTGTACTTGGAATTGCTTTTGGCTATCTCTTTCATTATATGATCAACCTTGACTGCAAGGTCTGCAACATGGGTTTCGGAGGAATCGGCAAGCATGATATAATCCGTTCCGAATATGTTCACCGTTATCTTCTTCTTATCCGCCATTGGTTCCATCTCCTTTGGTTTGATGACGACAGCATCGGACATACATAATCTATATATTCTTTAAAAATACGGTTTTTCCTTCATTATATTCAGAAAAAACCGAACTATTTATGTACCGGCTGTTTAGGCTTCAAAGATAACGTCATATTCGTCAACTGCTCCCGACTGTATAGCAGGAAAAATTCCGGCAGCAACACCTGCTGCAACTGCAACGAAAAAGCCTGCAGCCAGCATGGGAAAGGTTAAAACCATACTGACCCCCAGAAAAAATCCCGTCGCTATTCCGCCCGTATAGCCAAGGATCACGCCAGCCATGCCGCACATGATACTGATACGGATGGATTTCAGGATAACCTCCCATCTTATGTCACTTTTGCTTGCACCATAGAATTTCTGAAGACCGATCCTTTTCCTGTTGTTTTCTTTCCATATCAGCAAGACACTCGAAAGTGTCGTGATCCCTCCCAACAGCGCTATCAGAAATATAGCAGCCAGCATGTAGCCGTAATCCTCAAAAAAAGCTTCAACGGTGAAAAGCTGCCTATAGCCTTCAATCCGGTAATTTCCGCCTGGGCTGTTTTCTTTCTTCAGGTAATAATTGATTTTTGATTCAACTTCGTCGTCTGAAAGCACATCCGGTACAGCAATGATGATCCTGTCGATATGGTCATCCTTTGCAATCCGGTTGATCAGTGTGTCCGGTATGAAGCAGAAATTCTCAAACTCTTCCTTCAGGTAGGACACAGGCGTCGCAGCAGGATTCCGGCATACGCCGGCAACTGTCAATGCAATCTCCTCGCCTGCCAGGACGGTTCGTACCTGCTGCCCTACCGCGTTGACTGTGCCAAAAAGGGCAAGGGCAGACTGCGCATCAATGACAGTGATCCTGCTCATTTTTTCATGGTCATGTGCCGTTATGAAACGGCCGTACAAAAGCTCAAGATTATAAATAGACCGGTATTCCGCCGAGGTCGCAAACATCGTATGCAGCTTTTTCGCTTTGTAGGATTCCAGCATGATATCTGCTTTATAAACCGGTACAACCGTTCTTACTTCCTTCATTTTTTCAGTGAGAATGCGAAGATCCGCATCTTCCAATGCATCATATCCGCTGTCGTTCTTAATGACAAAAAGCCTGGAACCTTCCATGCCGTATTGCCTTTCCAGTTCCAGCCTGCCGCCTTCGGCCAAACCGATAAGCAGGGTGGCAAGCCCAATGCTTATAATAATTCCAGAAGCAGCCAGCACTTGCCGTATGACTGCTTTCCCAGGCATTTGCCATGTCCACTTCCGTTTTATTATGCCCATTTTGCAGCCTCCTCTTCATCACTTGTATACCGGTTTTCTGCAAGCACACCGTTCTTAAAGCGGAGCACGCGGTGGGGTTCAATACAATACGCCTCAGAGAACAGGAGCAGGACCATTCCGTCCTTTTGCAGGCTGCTCAGGAGACCGGCCATTTTCTGCGCTTCCACCGTATCCAAACCATAAAAAGGTTCGTCTGCAAACAACATTACAGGCTGTTTCACGATTGCCCTGGCCAAGGACACCTGCCTTCTTTCCATGGCATTCAGTTTACTGACAGCTACATCCCCTCGTTTCTCTATTCCGGTTCTTTCAAGCACTGCTGCAGCTTGTATTTTATTCTGAATATGGCCCAGGCTTAAAGGCAGAAGAGGCATTTGAACATTCTCGGACACTGTCAACTCATCAATCAGGTGATCACTTTTCAACATGAAGCCGATTTTTTTGTTGCGAAGAACAGGTAAGGAACCTTTATCCATCAGGCAAACATCTTCGTAATCCAGCACATATTTTCCTCTATGGGGCATTTTCATACATCCCATTACTTCCATAAACGCTTTCTTCTGCCTATTTCCAAGGCCTTCAATCCGAATGGCTTCTCCCCGGCACGCCCTCAGGTCCAATGGCTGAATCCAACTTTCCTTTAAAACGGTATTGCATTGGCAGACTTCCAGCGCTTCCGTCCATATAACGACACGTTCATTAAACCGCATCATTTGAACTCATACCTCCACCCCCAGATTCTTACCGAGCTTTTCTCCAGCATATCCTCCGGCGGGTTCAGAACGTACTGGTCACCGGCAATGATTCCCTCCAGTATCTCCACATAGAAGCCGTTGTCCATGCCTGTTCGGACCGGCCGCTTCACCGCAAAATTGTCATGTACATAGTAGATATATTTCGAGTCATCCTTGTCCTGAATGATTGACTCATACTCTACGACGACTGCTTCGGACTTCATATTCAGTGCCAGCTTTACTTCTGCTTCATAACCCACCTTGATGCTTTCATCCGGATTGTCAATGACCACAACCGTTCTGATCTTGGCTGTGCCATCTGCATTGGCATTGTCTGCAATCTCATCTATTTCTTCTACCGTGCCCTTGTATTTCTTGTCCTCCATACCTGTCAGCGTTATTTCTGCTGTCATTCCTTTTCTCAGATGGACGGCATCCCGCTGTTTGACATCCATCACAAGGGTATACTTGGAAAAATCATAGATCAGAATTGTACTATTCTCATCGGTGGGGTACTCCCCATTTGAAATATCCATTTTGACAAGCCTTCCATCGATGCCGGCTCTTGTATCGATATCCTTCAGCTTTTTCAGGTTCTTAATGTTTTCACCGATTTTCTCCAATTCACGGTTCAGTCGGTAGATTTTGTCCTGCCTTTCTTTATCCTGTCTTGCATAGGCGTCATTCAGACGCTCCAGCTCCAGTTCAAGCAGGCTTATCTTGCTTTCCTGCTTCTTCACGGCGTTAGCGGAAGCATCAAGGCTTTCCTGTGCGATGATACCGCTCTCAAGCATCCTTTTATCCCGCTGATGCTTTTGATGCAGTTCCTCTAACGCATGCACTTCGACTTCCAGTTCCTTGCGAAGCTTTCTGATCTCAAATTCCAGGTCTTTCTTTTCGCTGTTCACGCCTTCAGTCAAACCTGCCAGTTCCTTCTCGGCCAGTTCCATATCGATTTCTTCCAGCCGGAGTTTGTAGGAGAGCGCTTCGTCATCCAATTCCAACACAGCATCTCCGGCTTTCAACGTCTGCCCTTCAACTGCAAAAACCTCTCTTACTTTTATCTCCGGATCCAGATGAATCGTTTGCTTCCTCAACGGTTCGATGCGCCCTTTATAATATGCCGTGTCCGCAAAATTCATTTCATGAGCCCTTTTGATGATGACTTTCCGATGTTTTGCCGGCGTCGTTGCCAAAATACTGATAATGCTCCCTGCAGCCATGACGATTGACAATACAATCAACAACAAAGCTTTTCGCTTATTTTCCATCCCTTCCACCACTCCTCTCGCTGACGTCATCACAGTACAACCAGCATCTTACTTTATGCCCATCTTCTATTTCCATCAACTCCGGCATTTCAGCCTTGCAGCGTTCCATTACCCTGCTGCACCTGCTGCTGAATCTGCAGCCGGCGGGATATTGCGATGGGTGAGGTACATAGCCCGGAATGGCTTGAAGCCGATCCACACGGGCATCCATTTTTGGTATACATGCCATCAAACCCATTGTATATGGATGAAGGGGAGACCGGAACAGCGTCTTCACTTTTGCTTCCTCCATTACCTTACCGCAGTACATCACCAGGACACGGTCTGCGTTCTCGGCTACAATACCCAGATCATGGGTTATCAGCAGCATGGACATATTCAGCTGCCGCTTCATATCCCGCAGCAGTGCCATAATCTCTGCCTGGATGGTAACATCCAGCGCTGTAGTAGGCTCATCAGCAATCAAAACATCTGGGTTGCACGCCAGGGCCATAGCAATCACGATCCTCTGCCGCATGCCACCGCTGAATTTTTTAGGCAGATCCTGATACCTCAAACGCGCCTCCGGTATCTTTACGGCCTGCATCAAGGCAATGGCTTTTTCCTTGGCTGCCAGGCCGGCTGCCGCTTTATGTATGACCAGGACCTCCTTGATCTGTTCGCCCACAGGAATTGCGGGGTTCAAGGAGCTCATAGGCTCCTGATATACCATGGCGATCCTGCCGCCTCGAACCATTTCCATTTGCTTCTCCGTGAATGCAAGGAGGTTTTTGCCTTGAAAATAGATATCTCCGCTTTTTATTCGCCCTGGCGGGTTGATTAGCCGCATGACAGATAAAACAGTAACACTTTTTCCGCTTCCTGACTCACCGACGATGGCCAGGGTTTCATGATGTTCCAGTGAAAAGCTTACGCCATCCACAGCCTTGATTTCATGTCTTCCTGCCGTAAAGGAGGTTTTCAGGTCGTTAACATCCAGTATTCCCATATTATACAGCCCCCCCATACAGGATTTCAACCAAAGCGTCCAGTACCGTCTGCCCAGGCTTTTTCAACTTTTTCTGCTCAATATTGCCCATGTTGTCCTTGGGTGTCTTGATGGTTTCATCGATATCATAAGTATCGATAATCACCGCGTTAATATCTTCTTCCAGCATATCATGCATCACAGGAGAAGATACCTTGCCGTACACCAGTTCCAGTTCATTCCGCCGGGCATTCTTTTTCAATACTTTAATGTATTCTTGTGCCTTTAATGCCTTGGGCAAGGTGCGCGTCGTGTCCAGTATGATTTTGCTGCTATCCTTGCTTCCGAAGTTCTTCAGCTCAATATAAAAGATATTCTTGTTTTCGTTATCCTTGAAATATTGCTCCAGGAAGGCCTTGGAGCCTCTATCGCGCGTGTTGGTTCCATCCCAGAAAGCGAATATGACTGTCCTCTTGGGCTTCACCCCGCTTCTCCCCAGTATGCCTGCAGTTTCCAATGCCATAGCCGGCCCCCCTGCTTCCATGGATGCCGGAAACCGCTCCGTCCGATCGTCACCAACACAATCAAAAGTGCTGCCAATAATGATGATCTCATCTTTCAGGGTTTCGTCGCTGCCGGGCAGATAGCCTACCACGCAGTGGTTCTCAGGCTCGGGATAGGTTTCGCTCATGATCGTCAGTTCTATGTCCATATCATTCATTCTTAGTAATGTATCCCCCATATTGCTGGACACAGCTATATTAATTAGAGCAGCCTGGGATTTTGCCGGGCTGTCTATGTTTCCTTTCTTGGCTAGTTTTTGACTTTCCCATGCGTCGATATATAATACGCCTGCTGGTTTGACGGTACTGTTGATTAACCCGAGAAAACGGCTCCGTACAATGCCGTTCAAGCCCCTTACATCTACCAGCAGGAATTTTCCACGGCAGTCATCGAATTCGTTCTCCTGGAAGGGGAACTCGCCCAGATCCTCCAGGGTGAATTTCTTCAGCTTGTATTTGCCGCTGATGTTTACCGGAGTGGTAACATAATAGTCTTTCCGGTGCTCCAAGCGGGTCTGGCCGGAAATAATGCTGGAGACCGTCAGCTGTGCTTCCTTAACATTAAATGCATTCTCAAGGGGATAGTTATGGACAAAGCTGCCTTCAAAAGGCTGGATACCGGATGCTGCCAGCTTTTCTGCCAGGTAGTCCGAGATAATCTCATTCTGGCTGCTTCCGGCCCGTCTCCCCCTATACTCGGGCTTGGAGAGCTCTTCCATGGTCTTGAAAGCATTTGTCGTCTCGAAGCGGTAAGCACTGGGAAGCTGCGGAAAAAATAGCAGCAAAAGCAATATGCCGTAAAATAAGAGCTTTTTTGTAACGCTGCTCCGATACTCGGACATGTGCTTCAGCTCATAGGCCAATCGCAGAAGGGACAAAAATGACGGAATGCCCCTGATCCATGAAATGACTCTGGAATTCCTTTTTTCGAACTCCATTCGAAGGCCTTCCCCCATCAGATTAAAGCCAATGATGCTGATAGCAAAGGCTGCGGCGGGATAAAGTACCAGCCAGAGCCTGCCCGTAGCTACAAACCACTGTGATGCCACCAGCAGCGATGCCCAGTCTATCTCATAAGGCAGCTGGTATTCTCCATCGGCATTCATCAAGCCTCCGTTCATGACAATCCCGAAGACGCCGATTTGGGATAGAACCAGCAATGCAGCAGCAACTTCAAGAAAGAACATGACCACGATGGATGGAATCAGGTGCGGTACAATATTCTGCAAAGCAATTTCCAGCCTGTTCTTGCCGATGGCAATCTCACCTTCAATAAAATCTTCATTCAGGATGCCTTCCACTTTCTCTTTTAACAGCCCTGCCATTTTGCTCCAACCGAAAAGGACCAACAGAGCACCAATGATGGTGTTGGGCTCCTTGAAAAAATCACTTGTCAGCTGGATTTTAACAAACAACATGGTCAGGATGACAATGGGGAATGCACCGGTAAATACGCCGAACTGCCTGATCAACCGATTGGCAGCTTTACTGCCATATGCTGCATAAATAGCCAAGGGCAGTGAAACCAAGAGCCTTCCTATGGCAATGAATATCGCAGTAAAAAGTGTCAGCCGGCAACCATAAAAAATAAGGCTTTTCATATCCCTGCCATACTGATCGGTTCCCCATGGATACTCCGGACAAGGATTTACAGGGGGTGCGAAATAATTGATCTTGCCTTCGATGAATACGAATTTGGCCCGCTCCTCACCGTAGGGATCTGCCGTGGTGAAAGCTTCCGGGTTGATGCATGCCGCTGTCAGGATGAGTACAATCAGCACACCCAGTATCAATGGATAATTCAGCTTTCTCATACGGCACTCTCCTTAACCGGCTTGAAAGCAGCCCATTTTATCAGCTTGAACAACGCCTCCAGCAAGAAGTAGATGATACCCAGCAGAATGATGGATAAAACCAAACCATCCCTTTCATTGTTCCTGAAAAACTTAAAGAGCGAAAGCGTCAGCCCTGGATAAGAAAACAGATATTCCACCATCATCAGGTTGCTGATCAATATGGTCGTTATGGTAGGCATGCTGCCTAACACTTCAGGGAGAACATTCCGCATCACATGGTTCCATAAGATTCGGTAGCTGGAGCAGCCTTTTCCGGCTGCGACATTGATATAATCTTGGCTGTAGCAGCTTTCAATGGCTATGGATGTCATCCTGGCGATATAACAGGATGGCAGTACAGATAAAGCGAGAATAGGCAGGTACAGGTGATTGATGGTTCCGAATCCGCCTACCTTGAATACGTCTATCCCATGATTGGTCATATAAATGGCCAACCTCTGCAGCAAGGCAATGATCATGACATCCGGCAGGGATATGGGAATAATAGTCATAAACACCTTCAGATTGGATGCCTTGCTGTGTCTTCTCTGACTGTCTATGATTCCCTTCAGGATGCCTGTTGCGACAGAAAGCAAGAATCCCCAAGCGATGAGAATGACAGAGTTTTTCATCATTTCTCGGATGAGGTACACCAGTGGTCGGTTGTCCCGGCCTGTTTTCCCCATATCCAACTTTAAAAGGGAGATGAATTTATCATTAGTTGAGTTCAATATCTGAAATCCGGTGTGCGTCGTTGTTACCTGTCCATTGACTGTTTTGACCGTAAAGCTGCGCGGTATTGAGCAAATAAGCACTGTCATATAGGTGAAAACAAGGAAAACAAGTAACGCAGAAAGACCTTTCTTCAGAAAAACAGCAAGCAATTTAGGCATAGCTTGCCCTCCCCCCTTCGAATGCAATATCTGCCAGGTGGCAGGCAACCTTATGGTTAAGACTGATATGCTGCAGAAAGGGCCGTTTTTCTTTGCAAATCGCCAGCATGTGCCGGCAGCGCGGATGAAAGGCACAGCCGGAAGGGGGGTTCACCGGACTCGGTATTTCACCCTCCAATACCTCCAGGTGCATGCTTCTGAATGGGTCTGGCACCGGCGCAGAGGAAAGCAGCGCTTTTGTGTAGGGATGTATCGGTTTTTCAAACACCTCATCCACAATGCCCATTTCTACGATTTTACCCAAATACATGACGCCGACTTTATCCGATACATGCCTGATCACATTGAGCCCGTGGGCAATAAAAAGATACGAGACCTTCATTTCCTTTTGCAGATCCCCTAGCAGATTGAGTATTTGTGACTGTACCGACACATCTAACGCAGAAACCGGCTCATCGCAAATAATAAATTTCGGCCGTGTTGCCATAGCTCGGGCTATCCCGATCCTTTGGCGCTGGCCGCCGCTGAATTCATGAGGAAACTTTTTGCCGTCCTGCTCGCTGAGTCCCACCAAGCCGAGCAACCGCTTTACTTCCTTGCCATATTCATATTTATGTACGATCTTATGGATACTGAGCGGCTCAGAGAGTATATCCGTCACTGTCATACGCGGATCCAGTGCGGAATAAGGATTCTGAAAGACGATCTGAATGTCTTTGCGGATGCTGCGAAGCTCCTTGTCCTTTATACTGTTGATGTCCCTACCCTCCAGGAAAATCTCTCCTGATGTCGGTTTAATCAAGCGTAGGATCAACCTGCCTGTCGTTGACTTTCCGCAGCCGCTTTCACCTACCAGCCCCAGGGTCTCTCCCTCCGCTACTGAAAAGGAAACGCCGTCTACAGCTTTTACCTGGTGCTGCACCATTCCCATCCGGGAATTGATATCAAAATATTTCTTCAGATTTCTGACTTCTATGATATGATTCATACGACCCCACCCCTCCTTACCATATTATCAGAAAATAGAAAATTTTTTTATGGTAATTGTGAATATTTGGTGAACAATTCATGAAATTACAATGAAATATTTCTTTGCTAAACCGTTATATAAAAATCGCCGTATGTAATATTTATTACATACGGCGATTTTTATATTATTGCCTTAATGCTGCACCTACCTGGTTTGCCAGTGAATTCAGTATCTTGTTGTGAACTTTCGATATATCTTCCTCTGTCAAAGTCTTTTCATCCGATCGATAAGTAATGGCATAGGCCATGCTCTTATAGCCTTCTGTTATCTGGCTTCCCCGGTAGATATCAAACAGCTTGACTTCTTCCACCAGCTTGCCGCCTTTTCCCCTGATAATGTCTTCGACCTGTCCTGCAGTAATGTCCTCTGCTACGACGACGGCAATATCTCTGGACACTGCGGGATACTTGGGCAGCTGCTTGTAGTGAATGGTAAGGCTGCATGCTTCAATCAGCTGCTCGAAATCCAACTCAGCCACATACACCCTAACAGGTATGTCATAGTGGTCCAATACATCGGGATGCACCTCTCCCAGATAGCCTGCCTTTTTATTCCGAACCAGCAGCTCTGCTGTCCTTCCCGGATGCATGCTTTCATGTGAAGACGCTTGGATCTTATAACTGTCAATGTGCAACTCAGCCAGAACATTCTCGATGACACCCTTCAGATCAAAGAAGTCCACTGGACCATACATGCCCACCGTCAGTGTTTCCCGCTCATCTGCAAGATCAGCCAGCGGCAGGCTTTCGGACTTATAGATCCTTGAAAGCTCAAAGAACTGCCCTTCAGCCACCTTTTTATTGTAATTTCTCGATACCACCTCCAGCATGTTGGGGATCATGGTGGTCCTCATGATGCTCTGATCCTCACCCAGCGGGTTGATCAGCTTGATGGCATTTCTAAGCGGATTGTCACTATTAAGATTGATGCTGTCGTATACCCCGGGGCTGACAAAGGAGTAAGTCAGCACTTCGTATAAGCCTTGTGCCGTCAGCGCGGTCCTGGCCATGGCTTTGAGCTTCTGGGTATAGGTCCTGCTGCCTTGGGTGAAAGTAGTGTCCATCAAAGCAGATGGGATCTTGTCATAGCCATATAGTCTTGCAATCTCCTCAATCAGGTCTGCCTCACCCTCCACATCTGCCCGGAATGTCGGTACTGCTACACGCATTTCGCCTTGTCCTTCCACCTTGAACGCCAGTGAAGTCAGGCAGGCTTTTATAAAGTCTTCTGAAATATCGGCTCCAATGAATTCATTGGCATGCTTGGTGCGCAGCTTCAATACCCGCTGTTCCTTTGGATTCGGGTATATGTCGATTTTTCCTCCAACGACTTCGCCTGCTTCCAGCAGCTCAACCAGGTGACACGCTCTCTCCAGTGCGACTGCGGTCAGCTCTGCATCGATGCCTTTTTCAAAACGTGAGGATGCTTCCGTTCTGAGTCCGATTTTTTTTGAAGTCAGCCGGATACCCACAGGCTCAAAATTGGCACTTTCGAAGACGATAGTCCTGGTATAGGGCTCGATTTCACTGTCGTTGCTGCCCATGACGCCTGCTATTGCACTGCCTTTAACTCCATCTCCGATGACCAGCATGTTTTCTGCCAGCTTCCGTTCAACGCCATCCAAGGTTTTGATGACCTCATCAGGGTAGGCATTCCTGACAATTATCTTCTTACCTTCCAGCTTTTCATAGTCAAAGGCGTGCATCGGCTGCCCCAGCTCCAGCATAACGTAGTTTGTGATATCAACGATGTTGTTGATGGGTCTCACACCGGCTTTTATTAGCCGCTCCTGCATCCAGCCCGGTGAATCCTTTATTTCAACGTTCTTGACCATCCTGGCCACATAACGGGGGCATAACGTCGTATTCCTGATTTCAATGCTGAGATGATCCTCTATCCGTTCACTGTTTTCATGAATTGACGTTTCCGGATTTTTCAGCGTTTCACCATAGGTTGCGGCGGCTTCCCTGGCAATACCGACGATGCTCAGGCAATCCGGCCTGTTGTTGGTTATCTCGAATTCAACGATACTGTCGTTGAGTCCCAGCACCTCTTTGATGTCTTTTCCCAGCGGCTGCTCTTCCTGCAGAATATAGATGCCTTCAAGCATTTCCTGCGGCAGATTATCCATCTCCAGACCAAGCTCCTGGGCGGAACACATCATCCCGTTGGACTCGATACCCCTGAGCTTTCCCTTCTTGATCTTGATGCCGCCAGGTAATGTAGAGCCGTTCAGGGCAGCAGGAATATAATCCCCTTCCTTAATGTTGTCAGCTCCGGTCACGATCTGGACCACTTCTGTCCCTACGTCCACCTGTGCCACGGTCAGTTTATCCGCATCGGGATGCTTTTCTGTCTTGATGATTTTACCCACGACTACCTTATCGATTTCCTTGCCCATTTCCTCAATTCTCTCCACCTTCGAACCCGACATGGTCATGGCATCGGCAAAAGCCTTGGCATCTACCTTTATATCCACATAATCCTTTAGCCACTTCATTGGAACCAGCATATTCATTTCCCCTTTCGGTAAATTACTTTTGGAGTTTGTAAGCAAACTCCTGAATTAAATCATTTAAGGCCTCCTTAACTGATTTAATTAAAACTGACTCAGGAACCGCTTATCGTTTTCAAATAAAAGCCTGAGATCATCGATTTCATATTTCAGTGTCACGATTCTGTCAAGACCCATACCAAAGGCAAACCCGCTGTAGATGTCAGGATCAACGCCGCAGTTTCTCAGCACGTTGGGGTGCACCATTCCTGCTCCCAGTATTTCAATCCAGCCCTCATACTTGCATACCCTGCAGCCGGCCCCTTTGCAGGCGGCACAGGTGCAATCCATTTCCGCACTGGGCTCGGTGAAAGGGAAGTGATGGGGACGGAACCTTGTTTTGGTGCTTTCACCGTACAGTTTTTTCGCAAAAACATCCAAGGTACCCTTCAGGTTTGCCATGGTTATGCCTTTGTCAACCACCAGGCCTTCTATTTGATGGAACATGGGAGAATGCGTTGCATCGATCTCATCCGCTCTGTATACCCTACCCGGTACCAGCACGCGGATCGGAGGCTTCTGCTTTTCCATGGTCCTGACCTGCATAGGAGAAGTCTGCGTTCTGAGGAGGATATCTTCCGTGATGTAGAAGGTATCCTGCATATCCCTTGCAGGATGGTACTTACTGTGGTTCAAGGCATCAAAATTGTAATAAGTCTTCTCTATCTCCGGTCCGTCCAGAATGCTGAAGCCCATGCCGATAAACACCTCGGTCACCTCTTCCAGCACCTTTGTCAAAGGATGGCTTTTGCCTATTTCCTTCCTCTTCGACGGCATGGTCACGTCAATGTTTTCTTTCTTCAGTCTGCTTTCCAGGTCTCTTCTCTTCAAAGCGGCCGCAGTCTCATCGATCCTAGTATTGATGTAATCCCGTATCTCGTTTGCAAGCTGTCCCACCACAGGACGTTCCTCTGCCGACAAAGCACCCATGCCTCTCAGCACCTGGGTCAACTCACCTTTCTTACCCAGATACTTGATACGGATTTCTTCCAGCTGCTGCAGCGTCTCAACGCCTTCCAGCTCTTTTATGGATTCGCGCTTGATGATTTCCAGTTTATCCTTCATACTAAATCCCCTTTCTGGTTTTATAAAATAAAAAAAACCCTCGTCCGAAGGGACGAAGGTTATCCGCGGTGCCACCCTGTTTGCCTGCCTATGACAAGCCACTTGTATAATAACGGCAAGTGCCGGCAGAACCTACTGTCTTTCAGTCCCGCATCTCCGGAGTGAACTTCAACCAACCCAATTGCCGGCATGCTTTCAGCCTATGACATGACCTCTCTTTGTGCTTGCGGTCGGTTTACTCTCTCCATCATTGATTTTCACATCTATATCCTATTTGCCTGAATCTTAAATGATTATATCATAAGCTTTTTCAGGAATCAACAAATTCAAGCATATTTACCTTCTTCATCCTTTTCATCCCTATGTATTCTTTACGGATTTTCTACATATATTCATTCTATCGGCCTTTTGATGAAGTGTGACGATTGCAAAAAGGTTTTCTGTGGATTAAAATAGATATTGCTTGGATTACAATCAAAGTGAAAATAACAATAAAAGGAGGGTTGCAAATGAAAAAGAACTATCTAACATGGGTTTCTCTTGCTTTTCTACTGGTATCCATTGGGCTCATCTTTGCCGGTCCGGCCATGGGCAAATACTATGTCTCGGTTATCGGTATCCTAGGCGCGTTTTTAGGCGTTTTTCTTCTGGCCGGCTCCATAGGCTACAAGCGGTATTGGAAATGCGAAAGATGCGGCGATAAGGTCTCCATCGGCCTCTGGACATACCTGATCAGCAACAACGGAAGATCCAGACAAAAACGGCTGTTCTGCAGCAAGTGCAATAAGAAGACCTGGTGTGTCAGTCTGCCGAATCAATAAGATAAAACCAATGGACGATCATAAATCCATTGGTTTTTTTATCAACACGCTATATTTTCAGCCAATATGCGCTGCCGTCCTTATTCCGGTCCATGAATCCGTACTCGATCATATACCTTCTGATTGTAACAAAATCGGGATAAAGACTTTTTAATATTTCATTAACTTCTTTTTCCGTATACGTACGGTTCATTTCAAAACGCTTGACGATATGTTTCAGGACGACCAGCTTTTTCTTTTCTTTAGAAGGAAACTCGCTAAGGATACCGTCTAAACCATCCTTGAAATAGTTTTTCAGTACCGCTTCATTTTCTTCCTGAGTGGTGACATAACGGTCATCTACCATCGTTGCTGTCCGATGCACGCTTACCAACTTCTGACGTTTGCCGCTCCTGCCTTCCAGCAGGCCCATGATGGCCAGGAACACTTTAGCTTGCTTTTCCTTTTCTCTCAGGGCAAAACGGTGGTTGCGTATGGTGGAGGTGCTTCCCCCCTCCAGAAGTTTTACAATCTCCTGATCGCTGCAACCCTTCTGAAAAAGCTCCAGGAGGTTTTTCTGGTGCTCCGTCAGGCCTGTCACCTTTTTGTCCAGGTTCAGCAGATAATCAAACATCGAACCATGCTCCTTGCCGAGATGCACTGTAGCATACTTCTCTGCTTCATAGAATACATTGTCTTCCTGATAGACAACACCCCTGACAAAGTTTTTGCCGCATACCAGACAGACATACGCATCATCAGAGTCAAGATATACATAACCCTTTTTCAGATCATCTATGGAAGCGTTCCAGAATAACTCCGACAAATCCTGCATTTAAATCACTCCATCACATTGCAATTTATAGACATATTAACACTTTGTCTATAAATAGTCAAGTCTGCTGCTACTTTAGCTGCTACTTGCTTGCCAAGGCTTCGATAAACGCTTTCATATAAACCGGCAAATCCTGCGGTTTTCTGCTGGATATGAGGTTCCCGTCAACAACAACCGGTTCGTCAACCCACATCGCACCGGCATTCTCCATGTCATCCCTAATGGCCGTGGTGCTGGTTACCTTTCTCCCCTTCAATACCTTTGCTGAAACCAATACCCATCCGGCATGGCAGATTTGACCTATAGGCTTGCCGCTTTCGTCCATTTTCCTGACCAACTCCAGCACAGCCGGAAAACGCCGCAGCTTATCGGGCGCCCAGCCTCCTGGAATAAGGAGGCCTGCATAGTCCGCTGCATCAACCTCCCCGAAGGCATAGTCCGATACAGCCGGTACCCCATGCTTGCCAGAGTAGGTTTCATTGGCTTTTTCCCCAAGTACATGTACGGTAATACCCTCTTCTTGCAGACGCAATACAGGGTACCAAAACTCAAGATCCTCAAAGTCCTGATGGACAACAGTCAACACTTTCATTTCACTTATCGCTCCTTTCATAAAGGGGTATCCAATCCCCATATTCCATATAAATCCTCGTTTTATCGGATATATTGCTGCCATACTGCTTTTCAACTACGTGTAAGGATAAATCAATACCTGCTGAAATGCCTCCAGCCGTCATGATTTTTCCATTATCTACATACCGTTTATCACGACAAATGACCGTCTCCGGCGCTAATTGCCCCAAGTGCTCCATCACTTCATGATGAGTCGTACAGGGTAACCCGTTTAGCAGGCCTAGCCTGCCCGCCAGCCTTGCGCCCGAGCAGACTGTCATTGTGACAGCTGAAGCCTGATGGCATTTGCTCAGCCAAGACAATACTTCTTCCTTCAGCATTTCTTTCTTTGTACCGTCGCCGCCTGGGATCACAAGCAGATCGATATCTGGATGATCTGTGAAACCGTAGTCCGGCAGCACCTTCAACCCGTTGATTGTTTTTATGGCTTTGCCATCCTGACTTATCGTGAAAACCCTATAAAGTTTAAATTCGTTCAGCTCCGACGTAACCGAAAAAACCTCCAGTGGACCTGCAAAATCCAGCAGCTCCACATCATTGAACAGGAATATTCCCACATGATACAAGCGATCACCTCCTCCAACTCTCAGCAATATAGTATGCCTGTCCTAATCCACGATAAAAAGCTTTGCGCCTTTGTCTGTGTGGGAACGGTGGGGGTTAATGTCATCGGCCACCTGATAGCTCATCCCCGGTGTCAATACAAATTCCCTGCCATCATCAAGCTCAGTAATCAATTCCCCTTCCAGTACAAGTATCACATGCCCTCTGCTGCACCAATGGTCAGCTAAATAACCCTTTGTATACTCTACCATCCTGACCCGGATATTCCCCATTTCAAAGGTTCGCCACAGCGCCTTTCCTGTGATGCCCGGGTGCTCCGTAGGCACAATGGTATCCCAGTCCACTGTGCAAAATGGTACCTCTTGAATCTTCATCGTATTTGCCCCTTTCAGCTTTTTTCTATAGCTTTTTATTATCCGTCAGCAAAACAATCGCCTGCGTCATCCGGTTTAACCGCGTTTCTTCCTTTTTTGCGTCATTGATCCAATCTACATACTTCTTTTTATGAGAATAAGAGAGTTTTCCAAAGTTCACCTTGGCTGCTGGATTGGAGAATAACAAATCCTCCAGATCCCCTGGTACTTGGACGCTCCTTTCCTCCAGATCATGCCGGATCATGACATGGACCACCTCACCGGCTTCTTTCCCTATAACTTTGCGGATGTCCTTCCTTATCCCCAGACAGTGGCAGGGCAGCCCCATCTTGGCTAACGAGCCTCTATAGGGATGGCCGTCAAAGGTCGCCTGTACTTTTACCTGACCTTTTGTACCGAATTCTTCTTCCACACTATATGGGAACTCAATATAGGCTGCATCCTGCTCTTCATGCTTCCTAATGAGCGCATCAAACTCATAAGTCTTCATCTCGTTGCACCCCTGTTACTCATTTTCCTCTAAACTTTGTCATTCAGCAGGACCATATGGATATGGTCCTCCCACTTTCCGTTTATTTTCAAGTACTTTAAAGCCAGTCCTTCTTCGTAAAAGCCAAGCCTCCTGACCACTGCCAGGGAGGACTTGTTTCTGGGCATGATATTGGCTTCTATCCTATGCAGCAGTAAATAGTTGAATACATAGTCGATCCCGGCGCTTAAAGCTTCGTTCATATACCCTTTTCCTGTTTCATCCTTGTCCAGCCTGTAGCCTAGATGGCAGGACAGAAACACACCTCTGACGATATTATTGAAGGCTATCATGCCGATCATTTTTTCTTGGTTTTCCTTCTTATATATCCAAAGCTTAACCATGTTCCCTTTGTACATTTCTTCGAGGTCTCTGGACAGCAGGTATTCCTGGAATTCTACCGTAAAAAATGCTTCCTCTCTATATGGCTCCCACTCCTGGAGAAAGGATCTGTTTTTCTGGTAATAATCCAGCAGCCTGCCAGCAGCGCCCGTACCGATGGTTTTTAGGTAGAGCCGATCCGTCTCGATAATCAGTTGCATCATATCATCTCCTTATGGAGGCAAATACCTTTCATTTCTCGAAAGCCCAGTCGAATAAGCCAGCCTCTCGTATCCTGATGTGAGGAAGCTGCTTCAATTCGTATTCCCACAACCTTCTCATGACTTAAGTGTGCTACATTCAAAAACCTGGCTGCTATGCCTTTATTGCGCCATTGCTCCTTGATGTAGAGCTCATCGATAGACAGGATATTGCCGCCGTATATGTTGCTCCAATGGGCAATAAGAATGGCATAACCGCATATCTCTTCATCATATTCAAATATAAGTATGGTTCCTTTAGTAGGATTACCACACAGTTCAATGACGGTGTCTTCAATTTTGTCGTTGTTTATCTGACTTTGTCCGGTATGCGTGTTATGATACGAAAAAACCATTTCTCTCAGATAACGGTAATCTCTCTGACAATATGGCCTTATCCTGATGTCCATCCTGCCACCATCCTTCATAATCGCTTGAGCTGCTGTAGGACTTTAGCTATCCTGTTCTGGTGCCGTTTGGTACTGGCTTCTCAGGCTGAGCTAGCACCGGCACGATGCCATCCGCATATCCAATATCAAACAGCATGCCTTCTGATAACTCTCCTGCCATTTTTCTTGGCGGCAGATTGACGATGAAAAGTGCCTGCTTTCCTTCTATCTCACAGGGGTTTTCCCGTTCACCCTTCATACCCACCAGGATGCTCCTTATAAAGTCTCCGAAATCTACTGTCAGCTTTACCAGTTTGTTGGATTTAGGGACATCTTCCACTTTCATAATGGTGCCGACACGAATATCGATTTTCTCCAATAAATCTAGTGCGATGTTTTCTTTCACAGGTGCTGACATCCGGCCTACCTCCTTTTTAATGTTGGCTTATTCCCAAGTCTCCCATACCTCCGGTGTATAACCCACAGTTGCTTTTCTGCCATTTCTCACGATGGGTGTCTTATAAAGCTTGGGATTATTCAGCAGTAGTTCTTTTTTTATGGTGCTGCTGTTGATTTTCAGGATGTTTAACCGTTCATATTCCTTTGATGCCCTATTCATCAGATTCATGAGTCCGACTGCTGCTTCTACACTGTCCAGTTCACCCTTGCTCAAACCCACCCTGTTCAGATCGACAAATTGGAATTTGATACTGCGCTCCTTGAAGTACCGTTGAGCTTTCTTTGTATCAAAACACTTATCAATCCCGAATATCTGAATGTTCATGGTCCATCTCCTGTTCTAAATGGTAGTTGGCTTTTCTCATTTCCCCGCTTGAAGTTGCCTGTAACTTTTGCCATGATCAGCTGTGCTTCCAGCTGGTTTGCCCCCTGCATTCTCGCCAGGAATTTTTCGCTTTCCTTTCCTTTCAGGATCATGACTTGCTTACCGTACCAGGATATGAAAACCTTATTATCCTTTGATACATGAAAGGTAAAAACCTCTTCCTCAAAACGATTATGCTTATCAACGCTGTCCTTATTCATTCGACTGACCTCACTTCATATCCTGCATTCATAAGCGCATCAACAGCTTTTTCGATGTCCTTCTCCTTTACCAGAATATAATCCGTATCATAAGTCGATATGGCAAAAATACTGATGCACTTCTCAGCCAGTACCGTACTGATGGATGAAAGTATCCCGATCAGAGAGAAATCCAGAGGTCCTTCAACCTTCAGGATCCTCCAGCTCTTTTCGCATTGTATTTCATCGGGAACACTCTTTTCCATACATACCACCGACAGTTCATCTGACGTTCTGGTAACAGAGCAAAACCCGTCAATATCTGCCCATACCGGTATATTGTCGTTATGGGTTAGCCTGCATACCGCGTACGTGTCTTTAAACAATCGCATGACCAATTTGCAATTTTTCATATTATACACCTCTTATGCTTATCCATTCAAGTTCAATCCGTTATCTGTCGCAGCAGATTTGCTGCTCAAGTATCACCGTCGCATTTGATTCCGCACTATGCGTCTCATCTCCAATGAACTTGATGATCTTATCAAAACCGATCTTTTGCCAGAACCGCAAAGCCGGCCAGTTTTTCAAGTGAACACCCAACCGGATCCCCCTATATCCTGCTGCTCTTGCTTCTGCGATCAGATAAGCTGCCGCTTCCTTCGCATAGCCGAGTCCTTGCTTGCTAGGGTGTATAAACAACCAACCAATACACAATAGGTCTTCTAATGGATAACCGTGATACAGCTCAATTACTCCGATTTTTTCAATGCTGTCCCTCAGGCATATTGTCTTCATCGCAAAGTTCTCTCGCTTTCCTCCTGGCGGCAGGTTCCCCTCTTTCAATGCCTTCTCAATATAATCCTTTGGTGTTTTCCACCCTACCCATTTTTCAATATAATCGGATGCTTCATTTAGGGCCTGCAGCTCAGCGCATTCCTCCAATATAGAATCTCTTATGATCAGCCGCACAGTCTCTCCATAGCCCGGAATAAATGAAGCTATAGGAGCAGAATCATTCATAGGCTTACTTTTTTCCATATCTTCAACCTCCGGCAGACTGCGTAACCAATGCCATAGCAAGCTAAATATGCAGGAATATACACCCATGCGGTACTGTTGAAGAACCAAAGAAACGAAACATAATACAGCATGCCGATAATAGCTGCATTCAGCCAGAACCATACGCCAGACAGCTTGCTCAGCATGCCAAGCCCAAAGGAAATAAGTGGATACCCCACAAACAGCAGCATGATCAGGATGCCCATTCCGTTCAGGTCGCGAAATTCAGCCGAGCCAGCATTTACAGCAAGATAACTTGGCAACACGATGAGCATGGCACATATCAGCAACCATACAATCTCATTAACTAAATTAGAATGTTTATTCATTTTACCTCCTAGATTAATCACTCAGTAGCCGTTATTTTATTTAGGAAACGCAGCATTGCCGCATTTGTCTTCTCCGGCTGCGAAAGCGCCGTAATGTGATTGGCGTCCTTGATGATCTCAATCTCGATGTCTGGCATCAGTGCTTTTGCACGATCCATAGCCAGGTTTAAGTCATATATGCGCTCGCGGTCTCCCAATAGCAGCAGTGTGGGTACTTCCAGCTTCTTCAGCTGTTCGTCCGTATATACGGACGGGAATACTTGGCTTACACCCTTGCCGTACTTTAAAGTCTTATGGAATAATTCCTTCCATGCGGGATCAAAAGGTACACGGTTCTCACACCATTTCACAGCATGCCTGATGAGGAATTCCCAGCCTGTCATACCGGCGGGAAATGTGTTGAGATAGAATGGCATGATCTGCCTGAAGGTTGCAGCCGGGCCAATCAAGATAAGGCTTTTCACCCGCTCAGGCTGCTGAAGGGCATAATTCGAAGCAAGAAAGCCGCCAATGGAGTTTCCGGCCAAGCTTGCATGCTTGATAAGCAATCCATCCAGCAGATCATTAAACCAGCCAACAAAATCTTCTAATTGCCTAATATATCTATAAGGCTTACTCTTGTTGGCATCGCCGATAATATCGACACAATACACGCGGTATGCCTTGCTTAATCCCTCAACGTTCATATACCAGGAAGCAGCACTTGCACAAAACGCATGAACCAGTATAAGTGGGGGCGCTTCAATTTGACCGCTTGCAATGACATGGGTACTCCCCAATCGGGTGGGAATGAATAGTTCCTCATAGGGCACCGGCCATTTCGCCATAATTTCATCATAAGCTTTGAAAACCTGCTCTTGCCCATCAGCACTTCTAAAAACCGACATATAATCCGACATCAATCGCACCTTCCTTCACATCCGATTTCATTTGAATTTCCCGGTGAACGGCTTATGGTTCGAATAAACAGCAAAATACCGCCAATTGCCAGTATAATACCGATCAGCTCAACCATGGATGGGATCCGACCAGCAATCAAAAAAGAATAAAAGAGCCCGAAAACGGTTTCTCCCACAATCAATTGACCGGCTAATGAAACAGGCAGGATCTGGGAGGCTTTATTCCAATAACCGTACGCAAACCATGAAACGATTATCCCCAGCACCGAACATCCTAACCAGAATGTCAGAACACTTTTATTCAAAATAAATATTCTCCATACACTTGCGGGTTCTGACATCGTAAAGTTCACAAACAGCAAGAATAACGGCAGCAAGCATAGGGAAGCTATTCCCGTAATTGTTGCCCAGCTCTCTGACGATATGTTCGGGTTTTCCTTGAGAAAACGGGCATTCGCTACACCATACCAAGTCCACAGCAGTACGGCAACAATGCCGCTGATGATGCCTGCAGCGTTCCACTTTCCAATACCGGATCCATATGCCGCCAGGTTTATTGTCATAATGCCGCCTAGCATGATTGTAACCGGAAGCAGGATCTTCTTCAACGGATACTCGCGGTTCAGCCAGTTCCCATACAAAGAAATACTGACGGGCAAAATGCCATTGATCAGTGTTGCACGCGTAACCCCTATCTGCTGTAACGCTATTACAAGAAAAAAATAATAGCCTATATTGCCGCAAAGAGCCAATATCAATGCCTTGACACAGATGCCTCCGGTCAATTTATATGTCTTGTTTTTCTCGTTAAGCAACAGAATGATGGAAATGGTTCCAAAAATAGTATACCTACCGAGTATGATCTCAATGGCGCTGTAAGCCGGCAATAATTTTGGTACAATAAATGCCAGGCCCCACAGCATGTCGGCAATCATGGCATAAACGACGCCCCGGATTAATATCTTTGTCATACGTTACTCCCTGATCTATGGCAGCTTGTTGCCTGCTGATATATAGATCTCATACCATTCCTTCCTTGTCAGTTCTACCTGAGATGCCTTGCAAATATCCCTCAAGCGTTTTTCATTTGTTGTTCCCACGATGGGTTGAATTTTCGCAGGATGCCTTAGGATCCAGGCAATTGCCACTGCTGCATTGGTCACCCCTTTGACCTCTGCAATTTCGCTGAGCTTTTGATTCAGCTCAGGAAATCTGCTATTGTCCAAAAACACACCTTCAAAAAAACCATACTGAAATGGCGACCAGGCCTGAATGGTTATATCCTTCAAACGGCAGAATTCCAGTACACTGCCATCCCTATCCAGTGAAGCATCTGCTTTCATGTTAACATTTAATCCGGAATCAATCATACCGGTATTGGTAATGCTGAACTGCAGCTGATTAATGGCAAGCTTGCGTTTCAAATACTTGTTCAACAGTTCAATTTGCATGGGATTATGATTGCTCACGCCGAAACACCTAACTTTACCGCTGCTATAGAGAATATCAAAAGCTTCTGCTACTTCTTCCGGTTCCATTAAGGTATCAGGACGGTGCAGCAGCAATGTATCGATATAGTCTGTTTTTAACCTTCTTAAACTGCCCTCTACAGAATTCAGGATATGTTCTTTTGAAAAATCATAGAAACCTTTTCTGATCCCACATTTCGTCTGAATCAGAATTTTTTCTCTGATGCTGTCATGCATGTCGATTGCTTGAGCAAATACTTCTTCTGATTTGCCCCCTGCATAAATATCCGCATGCTCAAAAAAGTTAATCCCTTCTTCCAAGGCAGTATGTATCAGTTCCGAAAGCGCTTCTTTCTCCAACTCGGCAATTCTCATACAGCCAAGCGATATCTCCGATGCAAGGATTCCACTGTTGGCTATGCTTATTTTTTTCATAGTCATCCCCCACTCTCAAATGTCTTTAACTTTTGCTCAATAACCATCCTTGCATTGTTGTTTCAGAAAAGACCGGCTGTTTCTTCTTCAAGCTCTTTTTCCATTTCCATTTGGGATAACCGCCCCAATCATGCAATTAAGCCGCAACCCAGATGACTTCGTCATTATACTCCATCCCTTCACCGAGCAAGGAGACAATATGCAGCAGCCGTTTCGTATGGCTAAGTCAATAATCTCCGCCGTATTCCTGTGTCAAGCTAGTTAGCTTATTCTTATCCATATAGAGCACCTGCCTTGATATTTTATTAATCTGACCTTTTGTCCTTATTGTCAGCTGCGAAATCCTCATGCCTGACAATCGAGAGGGTCACAAAAATAACTGCCAGAAGCAGCAAAACGGAAAACATGACAACAAAGGGAACTTCTCCCCGTTGGACATAATAGCCCGGACTTACGATCAGGGTATACAGCAGCATGCCCATAGACAATGGGTATACCTGTGCTCCCCAGACCTTTCTTCTATATAGGGCATAACCGCCGATGATAAGCAAAACGGCAGTTGTGATCTCCCCAGTCATATGCAGCCAGATCTCTGCCGGTTTGGTGCTAAGCTCGGGAATCCCTCCGGTGCAATAGAACATGAGCCACATACCCATCATGGACAGCCCGACAAACATCGAATATCCTGCTGCGATATTCTTTATTTTCATACAAGACCCTCCCAATTATCAGTTTAGAATTTCTCTATTCTCCCATAAGCTTTTTTACCATTATCAACTAATGCATAAGACCTAATGCAACAAGAACAAAGATGGGTCCGTTATACACGCCATGGATGAATATCCCTACACAAGTGTTTTGTGTTTTATGGAATGCATATGGGAGAATCAGCACCACCGGCAAAAGCATAATCATCAAGTCCATACCAAAGGGAAGATGGAAAAGAAGCCACAAGAAAGCGCATAGCACCCATGAAAAGCGGTTTTTTAAACGTGTTTGAATATAGCCTCTCCAAAGCAGCTCTTCTCCCAGAATATTGAATGCGAACATCGGCAGCCAAACCAACAGTAAAAGCCTGTCACTTCCCCTAAAGGGACTGATGGTCATGAACCAAGGCGTTGTGCTCAACTCTCTGACCCCAAAGTTTTTGTTCAGTAAAACAGACACGGCAAAAATCAGACCGGTCAGCACAAATACCGATAATGTGCCTGTTAAGGCATAGCCCCATTCGTTTTTTGTCATTGGCCTCACGTTGAGTGAACAGAGGACTTCTTTAGCAGTCTTATTTCCATCTTTCCTGGCAAATACAACGGCAGCAATGAAAAGCGGAACAAATAAAAAGTATCCTGTTATGAACCAGTACATGGCTGGGTTCAAGTCGAGATTTGCTTTGATAAATGGCAGCAAAGTAAACAAAAGTATATAAAAATACACTGTAGAGACTAAGAATATAGCTGTCGCTTTTAATGTATTTATCTGTTTCATTCTTACTTCCATAATCAATACCTCCTGGTTTCGTGGTTCTAACTTCTTCTGTAAACTACCTGATCAACATATACTCACTTACCTAAAATAAATGCTGCCATGGGCGGCAGCCTTCAATCCATCAGCCTTACATAATATTCTTCCTTTAACTATTTTATCCTATCAAGCAGGATTAGTAAACTATTTCTGCAGTACCACACTTGCTAAGGCAATTAAACCGAAAACCTCGATGATCATGCCTGAGGCCCTGTTGATCCAAATCATTCCCTTTAACGTAAACCGGCTTCGGATCCTGTTCACAAACGTGCTCAACGCCAGCCACCATAGCCCGGATCCAGCAAATACGCCTATAACCAAAATAAATGGAGACAAATAGTCCGATGTATTTGTAACGAGTCCTACTCCTGCAAAAACGGCTGCAAAGGAAAGAATTGTCATCGGGTTTGTAACGGTTAAAAAGAAGGTGGAAAAATAATTCCCCATTACACCCTTACTGTCTGGACTGATCGACTCTTCTGCTGGCTTGGTATAAAAGGTTCTAATACCTAAATAGCACAGAAATGCACCGCCAAGGAGCCTAAACCAGAATTGATTGCCAACAAGGAAATTGGAGATTGCAGTTAATCCAAAACCCGCAACCATTCCATAAAAAGCATCGGCCGTTGCTGCGCCAAGCCCAGAGACCAATCCTGACAGCTTTCCTTCCGCCAATGTCCGTTTGATGCATAGTACCCCAATAGGACCCACAGGCGCAGCGATAGATATTCCAATGATAAGTCCTTTCATAAAGAGTTCACCATCCACAGTTCCTATCCCCTCTCGTGATCATTCAGTCTCATATATTTCCTCAATGTATTAACATGCATCGGATAAAAATTCTGCGGCTGATTTTCCAAAAGGTTCTTTAGTTCTTCCATCGTAACCCATCTGAGAAACCGCGTCTCATTTGTGCTTTCTGCTAATTCTCCTTTTATACGGCAAATAAATGTTTGAACCATGATTGGATAGGTACCCTCTAAATTCTGAGAGCTGGCAAACGGCTCATAACTCATAACCTTGTACCCATTGGATTCATGGACGATCGAATCTGTCTCTCCCTCGATCCAAACCACATCGAGCCCCGTTTCTTCCTTGATTTCTCTTCTGAGACAATCATAGATATTCTCGAATTCCCTGATCTTTCCTGCAGGTATCTCAATGAGCCCCTCTTCCAAGGGTGCGTCATCTTTGTACCGTTCTTGCAGCAGAATATATGTTACACCTTTGATTATCCTTTCAACTATTCCACCGACACCGGGTTTCATGAATTGTTCCATACTGTCCTCCTTGCAGCATCACAACATCCACCAAATATTCTGAGTGTGAAATGCTTGTACAGCTCCATCATATCATAAGCAAGACTTCACATAATCAACCGGCACGTCCATTCTAATCGCAGTTTCTTCAATTGATAGACCACTGTTTATGAAACGTCTGACTACCTTAATTATGTTTTCTCCGACTTCGATAATATGCTTATCAGGATCATAAAAGCGAACAACACGCTGTCCCCAAGAGTGTTCTACCACAGGATGTAAATAGTCAATGTCTTTAATATCATCCAACTTATGAATAAAACCATCAAAATCATCTTCCTCAAAATATAACTCTGCCGCATTTCCTCCAAAAACAATTTCACTATTCTGTTTGTGAATAAAAGCCGACCACGTAACTTTTGTCTGTAGTGCAATACCGCCTGTTAAAATTATATTTGCACCAAAATCAACATCAACTTCTAAACCAAGCACTTCCTTATAAAATCGCTTTGACTCTTCCATATTTGAAACAACGATCAATGGATTTGAGAATTTCATTGCGCTCCTCCTTACGAAGATTATTTAGAATAGCTTTAGTTCGCTTTTCATTTTGCTTCCCCAATATCATTCAACGTGTCCTTACTTCTTTTCTCTTTTAAATACAAATATCATCATGGAACCAAATGCACCCGCGCATTGAAAGTTAACAAGCTCCCACCCTTCTTTTCCATGCTGTTCAAGCACTTTGTTACTTTTTTTCTTCAAACTTCTTTCCGTGTCTAAAAGACTATTAAAAGTTACCGTTGTGTATTCGCACATAATTAACTCCTTTCAATATACCATTCGATTTTCGCTTTCATCTGCTACTGCAGCAATTTACCATTTAATTATTAACGGCAGATCAGGTCTGAAATCCTTTGATTGATTTGTTGTACCATCATCAAACTCAATTTCTATTAAATGCTCTCTAGCCTTTTCAATTAATACATTCTGTAGTCGATTAATTATGCAACCTGATTCTGACAAAGCACCATTTTGATTCACTAGAATTCTTACAAATGTCACTTCTCTTAAAGGCACTTTGTGTTCCATTGGCGCTCTCTTCTCAACAGGAACCCTATCCTGCCTTCCAGCGAAGGATAGATAAAAATACATTGGTTCACTGAGAGGCGTATTATTTGCCACTTGAATTCTAAGAAAGTCTGGCAAATAAACAGGGTGATAATCCCAAGTCGAAAATGGTAATGTTTCATCCTTTCCCGATGTAGGTCTGAATGCAATTCCAAATGGGGAAACGGTGTCTGTGTCTAACATGCACCGCTCGTATAACCTCATCGGTTTAGTACGCTCACTTTGTGCCTCTTCAATATTTTCAATCCATAAAAGCTCTAACATAAGGTTATGAAAGTAGAACCTTCGATTTGCTGTTCCTTGTCCGGGGTGGGTGTTTCGAGGCCCTTCTTCCAACCCAAACTCTATCAGACGATCTCCTGCTGGCGCTTTTGTTTCGGTGCATATAAAAATATGATCGATTTCCAACCGGCCCACCCCCAATATTATTTATATAATTTGCTTACTCACACAAAAGGAATGATTCCTACAAATGCTTCAGGTTCTTTGGTCTTGCTCTATGCTTTCTTGTTGTAGCATATTGCTGGTTGTATACTCTCTTCTCATTGTATTGCGTTCTAGGTTCTTTGTTTTCATCAGTATATCCAACATATGCTATACCAAGTGGTATTACATACTCGGGAATATTCAATACTTCTCTCACCGGCTTTATTACACTTGGTAATGGATATACTCCAATCCAAATGGAACCTAGTCCAAGACCTGAAGCAGCCAAGAGAATATTCTCCATTGCAGCACTGCAGTCCTGAACCCAATAGTTCTCATAACCACCTTTTGCTAGTTCCATGTTACCGCAAACTACAATTGCTAAAGGCGCATTGTATTTTCCAAAGGTTAGCTTATTTCTTAGTTTATTGAGTATTTCCTTGTCATTGACGACAATGAATTCCCATGGTTGGTTGTTGCACGCAGTCGGTGCAGCCATAGAGGCCTGGAGTAATTGTGTGATCTTCTCTTCTTCGACTTCTATATCGAGATAACTTCTAATACTGCGTCTCATCATTATATGTTCTAATATATCCAACGTAGATACCTCCCTCTATAATCTCTTGAAAACTACCCTAGCATAGGAAGTAGTCAGTCATATTCCTTTATCCCTCTCTTCTTGTTCATTGCAAACTGTATATACATTTATTGATTTAATCCAATTCATACTGGACCTGCTTTCGCTTTTAAAGTTCATTCTAATCTACCAATGCACAATATAAGAATTGTACTTTTTACATAAATTGATCTGCATTATCTGTCGGTAAACGGTCCCGTACTCACGACGCCCCTGAGCCGGCTTCCCACCAAAATTTAAACTCTTAGCGAGCCACGGAAACCCCTAGCAGCATAGTAGGATTCTGCTCCATTGTGGTACACAAAGACAATGTCGTAACGACAATCACAAAAGATGGCCCCGCCGAGTTTTCTAATATTAGCAGGTGTTTTCACCCAACTCGATGTTTTCGTATCGATATTTCCAAGCTTCTGCAGTTCTCGGTATTGTTCTTCCGTTAATAGCTCAATGCCCATGGCAGCAGCCATATCTATAGCGTTATTTTCTGGTTTATGCTCTTTCCTTGACTCCAGTGCTTCACGATCGTAACAGACACTTCTGCGGCCTTTAGGACTTTCCGCTGAACAATCATAAAAAATGTATTCGCCTGTCTCTTTATCATGACCAACAACATCCGGCTCACCGCCAGTTCTTTCCATTTCATTCAGCGACCACAGTTTTTCAGTATTCGCTTCCAGCTTTGCTTGTATTTTAGCCCATTCAAGACCTTTATGGCAGTTCATATTTTTCTCAAAACGAGCTTTCAATGTTCTGAGTAGTTCTTCGCGTTGTTCTGGTGACAACTCCTTTTTATTGCTGATTTTATTATCATATGTCATATTAACCTCCCCTTTTTGCTTTTACTCACTCTGAAAACATGAAATATGATACAAAATCCATACTGATTAGAATTATTAAACCGTTCATATTCTTTACATCCTACCTTTCCAAAAGTTCTTATATAAGCCAATCTGCACCATCTGCCGTATAACGTCCTGCATTCACAACGCCGACCTAGTCCCGTCAGTGTGAGGGCATTGTTATCTGATGTGTGGTGGACATCAGGGCCCAACCCTAGCAATTTCGTGCTCTATATAAATAGTTATTTTCTGAGAATATCATTATTCGCTGCACCCTCGATTACTTGTCCGACTGTTCTAAACTGTCCAAGCCAAAACATTAATGAATCATCACGAACATAGTCTTCATCTATGTACACTTCTTTTATTTCTCCAATAAACCACCTATGGCTACCTTCGTAATCAACCTCATGTACAACTTTACATTCAATACTAACTGGACATTCTTCAATAATGTAGCTATCAATCATGTTCCCTTTTCGAGGTGTCAAACCTGCTTTCCGATACTTTTCTACATCTCTCCCAGAAAGTGTACCGCAAATATGTATCTTCTCTAGTTGATCCTTTGTTGGGATGTTTATTCCAAACTCCTTTTTCTTTGAAATTAGTTCATATGTGTACTTTTCTGGTTTAATTCCAACCATTATTGATGGAGGCTTAAATGAATAAAAATGAAATGCACCGGCTACCATTATATTCATGTCTACCGTAACAAGAACTACAGGAAAAGAAGGTAGTGCAATTATTCCATCGAATAAATCGCCATGAACCACTTTCATAGAAGATCTCCTCTCTGATAAAGCTTAATCAAACAAATACTTAATGCAAACAAAAATGTGAATCCACCACATGTCAGATAACGTCCCTGCATCTCCAACGTCACTGAGCCGGACTTACAGAGCCCTTCTCCCTGGCGGAGCTTGACCCGGTAAAATGGTGTGGTGAATAGCTCAAGAAAATAGCGTTAGCCATCTATTAGCCAGATTTCCCGTCAGTGTGAATGCCATGTTAGTTGATGCAGGCTGTCCCCAGAGACCAGAGGCTGGCAAGGAGGCCAGCCCCTTACAAATTAATCCAGATCTTTTTGCATATAAACCACATCAAAGTTGCGATTGAACTTATTTCCAACGTTTTTCGCTGAACCACAAGTTTCAAATCCATGCTTGCTGTGAAATCCCAGACTTTGTTTATTGTCCGATGAAATCTGTGCAATTATATGCGTGATACCCATTTGAATTGCATCATTTTCCAATTTCTTAAGGCACTGTTCACCAATACCTTTACCAACATAATCCTGAGAAATAAAATATGTGATGTTTGCCGTCTCTTTAAATGATGAAGCAGGGTGATAAGCACTTAAAAAACAGAATCCCGCAATTTCAAAAGTCTCCGGATTTAAGACTGCATATGCAGGATAGTCCTTCGTCTTTTCCAATACTCCCATAAAGAACTGTTCAGGTACAGTAGATACTGGAAAAGCGGCCGTACTATTGACAACATAATAATTGTATATTTGCATTACTGAGCTTTGATGTTCCATACCTAACTTTTCAAACTTTACATTCACTGTTGAATCCCCCTTATAATAAAAAATTTCATTTCACTATGTTGATGCTATAAAGAAACTACTGAGCCCATCCCTAAAATCAATTTGAGGCACGATGCCGCGGCAATCCAGCCTATTTCAGCTACGTCCCGTATTCACGAAACCACTGATTCGGACCCGCAAAGCCTGTCCCCATAGCGGAGCTCCACTCCCGGTGAAGGGGTGTGGTTGCCCTGCTCCCACTTCGAAGCAATTGCATCCGGCGACCCAAGGCACGCTTGCTCCTTGATCTTACCCGCCGTACCGCTGCGTGAGGGCATTGTTATCTGACGTATGGTTCCCTACAGAGCATTACTCTAATACCTTTTTATATCGTTATCGGTACCCGGAACCTTACATGAGTCGACTAAGTGAATATTGTCTCTCTCGGGTTCAAATTCCTAACAAACTCCGCATAGGCGTTTGCACATTATAAGAAGAGTACGAAATAAATAAATCATATAAATGCTTTAATTATTAAGGCAAAGATTATTAACCAAACCAAAACTATAGGTATTGCGAAATACCACTTTTTAGGCTTGCCGACTTTCCAGAGTTGCTCAGACTCAGTACGGCATTGTTCAATTATCTCTTTTGGAACTAACTTTATCGTGACTGTTATCAATAGAGGGAGTATTATTACATCATCAAGGTAGCCAAGGACAGGAATGAAATCTGGGATAAAATCAATCGGGGATAACGCATACCCTATCGTTAAAATTGCCAATACCTTAGCATACCATGGAGTCTCCTTTTTCTTTAGTGTTAAAAAAATAGCTGGTATATCTTTTTTTAATTGTTTTGCCCTTTCTATGAGATTCATCATAATCCTCGATTCTATGAAGATAATTGTCTACTTCGCATTTTTCGACTGATATGCATTTCAAAATAGTCCTTCTTAAATAAACATCTGCATTATCTGTCAGCTAACGTCCCGCATTCACGAAACCGACGAACCGGACCTGCAGAGCCTTTCCCTTAAGCGGCGTAAGCCCGGTGAGACGGTTTGGCAGCGACGACCCATGAGCACGCCCAACGCGTGAAAGCATTGTTAGTCGTAGTTTCTTGCCCCTCGAAGCCAGATTCAAATAAGGACTGCTGACCCTATTTTTCTGCGCATTATATAAACATACTGCAGTAGTTCTGGTACAGAAAATGCTTATTTTCTACAATTACAACAATCCGAAATTTTGCATCTGTTCTTCCAGCTCTTTTGCTAGAGCGGCCATAAATGGAAAATCTATCTCTACATTGGCATCATAAAAACCTGTTATATGGTCAAACAGCTCATAAAAACTTAATTTCAACGGAAAATTTTCACTTAAAGGAAACTTGGACGCATAAATGTCCAGCAATTTATAATCCTTACCGTTAGCATGATTAAGTTGATACAAGTCCATTTCGGAATCCGCAAAGCAGCTGTTGAGTGGGTCGATTACAGCACTTACATGCGTCAAGTTTTCATCAAGCAGTATATTCCATGTGTTGTAGTCGCCATGGATTAGGCGCGCTTCCTTAACAGGCAAATAAAATATCCTGTCATAAAGTTCGTGAGCTTTTCGTATAACAGAAAAAATAACATCGTCGATTTTTCCACTGACATAGAAAGACTCAGCCTTTGATAATGCACCGTCCGCTTTGGTTTTGTACCATTTTTTCCAGTCGGGCTCAAAAGAGTTTGCCCCAATTTCGCCAAATCCGTCAGGGTTAATGACTTTGTGGTACGAAAGCAGATTGTCCACTATCTGTTCAGCAATTGCAACGCGGTTTTTTTCTTTTATTTTAAGAAGATTATGGTTGCCGGCATTAAACCCCGGAATATATTCCATAATGATAGCGTCGTTCGGAATATCAGGGGTTGCCTTGTGAACAAAAAACACATCCGGCATTTTTACAGTTGCATGTGTTGCCAATACCTCGAGCTGGCAAGCCTCTTTTTCCGCAAGGTTTGGAAATAGATGTATCTTAATAATTACTTTAGTCGGTTCGGCGATCATTTCCGCCAAAAAAACACGGCCATACCAACCGCCGCCCAGTGACTTGATTTTTTGCGGATTTGTCCCAAAATATCTGTTTACAATTGCTTCAGCTATTTGTTGCATAAATTCCTCCAATGTGTTCGTTAAAACAACGCATTATATAAATGACAGTACTACACAACATCCAACAAATGTGTTTCAGCCCCAAAGCCTATTCTATACTGCTACCGGATGAGACACCTATGCAAGAAATTTCGTCTATCAGGATCGCGCTCACGACGTCCCTGAACCGGACCCGCAAAGCCCTTTCCCCTGGCGGAGCTTGCATCCCGGTGAAGGGGTGTGGCAACGCCCAAGGCACGCACACTCCTTGCTCCATCCCGCCGTGCCGCAGCGTGAGGACATTGTTATCTGATGGCGGGGTGCTCACATTGTCAGCGCTGCACTAATGTAATGTCTCAAATCTCACTTGTAACTTTCACTATCCAGTCAATAATATCTTCAAACTTCTCTTTGGTTAATGCATGCCCACCATTATATCTTTTATGCTCTAAATTGTTACCAGCATTAAGTTCTTCAAATGCCTTACGCGATTTGAACTCAATGTCATATGCATCCATTGAATATTTATCATCAGTTGAAGATACTAATAATATCTGCCTAGGTGCTATGCATTTTATCAAGTCTTGAATATCAAACTTCATAGCAAACCCCGGTAATACTTCAGCCATTTCAATACCAGTTTCACGCTCCATCTTGTTCTTAAATGAACATGCCGCTCCGCTTGCACATGCATACCTAATTTCTTCATTTACCGCAGTTTGAAAAATTACAGTATTTCCTCCATATGAATGTCCTAAAACTCCAATCCGATTTTTATCAACTCTCTCATGATTCTTGAGCAGATCAAATCCTATATTGGCATCATCAATGACTTTCTTCATCAATGAACTACCTCTTAACAGGCGATAGCACATTTCATTATAATGCTGGGAAAAGTCATTCTCCTCATCAGGGGTTATACCTTTTGTATTCTTTCTCCTATCTTCAAAGCAAATTGAATCAGGAGCAAGCACAACAAATCCTTTCTTCACTAATTCAACACCGAAAGCTTGTAATGGATCACCCGCAAGTCCACATACTTCACTCTTACCTAAATGTCTTTCTCTATTATGCTGGTGATGGACTATAATCGCAGGATAAGCTCCTTCACCATTAGGAATTAGCAAATAAGCTGGAATAGTGTCGTCTTCACTACCTTTATAGTGAATTAAAGCTTGTGTGTATTCATCATATTCAATTTCATCAATAACCTTATACTCCTTTGAAAAGCTTTGCATATTAATTCCTAAATAATCTATTATTTGTTTCCGTAATACATCAGTAATCATACAAATAAAACCTCACTTCTTTATGACTTTCCTTAAATATAAGATAAGAGTCAGGTAGGAAAGTAGCTTACACCCGGCTGTCAGATAACGGGTTCGCACTCACGAAGCCACTGAACCGGACCACAGAGCCATTCCCCTCGGCGGTGCTTGCCACCCGGTGAAGTGGTGTGGTGATGGCTTTGTGAATAAACGTTAGTTCTCGAAGCCGAGTAAGACCCGTCAGCGTGAATGCATTGTTATTCGTAGTCAAAAAACCCTAGAATCCTATACTCTCATTTACAATGAATACCTTCATCCTGCCTATATTATCCTGTCCTTCAATTATGACCAAGCTATTGCATACTCTCTCTTTCGACTTGCAATCAATGCACTTGTTAAGCTCTACACAAGGTGGATTATAACCTGCTCTTCTGGCATTCATAGGAGATGCAATATTTTTAACCCTTTGAATTGCGTCTTCCACAGTGTCAACGATCTTATTAATACCTGCTACAATTACAACATTATCTGGTCCAAAAACCATTGCTGCTACTCGATTGCCACTATGATCTACATTTACTATATGGCCTTCCAAAGAAATAGCATTCGTTCCTGTTATGTACCAATCTGCAGTTAATGCTTTCTTCTTAATCTGCATAATCTCATCTTTATTATTTAGCATTGTTTTATCATAAACAATGCTTCCTCTACCTATTAGACTATGAACAATACCCATTTTCTCAATTGTTTTTGAATGTCCAATCCCAACTGTACATTTTTCAGGTATTATCTCTAACAATCTATTTCTTACTTCAGTAAGGCTTTCGAAATAGAAACCATCAATACTCCTGAGTGATAGATTGCTAATTAACTTTTCTATTCTACAATCCAATATAAGAAAACCTCCTTGCATGACCCCTATTACCTACTTTGATATTTTGATTACGCATAACGATTCCGCACTCACGACGTCCCTGAACTGGACTGGCAGAGCCTGTTCTCTTGGCGGAGCCCCGCAGAGCCTTGCTCTAATCCCTTTCTATAACACTTCCGGTGCCCAGAACCGGAAATGTGTCGACTATGTGAATATTGTCTCTCTTGGGTTTAATCCCTAACAAACTCCGCATAGGAGTTTGCGCATATTAGAAAGAATGTGCCGTATGAACTGCATAAGATAATGCTCATTTTCTTCTTTCTAATAGCAACCCAAAACTATAGTTGTTTTTTATATGTTTCTGTTTTTTCATCATATAAAAATCCATTTGCTTCAAGGATTTTTATAGAAGCTATGTTTCTTCTTTCTACTTCTATGGTCGGATCAGCAACTAGCTGTGTGACATTTACTTCCGACTCAACTACTTTATCACAAATAATTTTTACAATTTCTTTGCCTATACCTTTTCCAAGTAGTTCCTTGCTTCCAATCAAATAATCAATGCCGTATGTGCCAGCAAGCTCGTATTCTTCCTCATTTTCAACTGTGTTATTCCAATTATAATACTGGCAGAAACCAATAGGCTCCCCATCTTTCTCTGCAATAAAATGCTTAATATAGCTATATTTATCATTTCGCCCTTTCAGCTCTTCTTCCCAATCTGATACATCCCCAAACCATTGGGATATATAGTCCTGCATAATCCAATTTTTCACAGTGCTTATATCTTCATCTGTTAACTTACGCAAGCATACCATCACATAACCCCCTCGTAGTTAAATAAATTATATTTATTTCGCATTATCCTACCGATGCACAAATAGGAATCATACTCTTATATAAACTAATCTTCACCATCTGTCGCCTAACTGTTCCGTACACACGACGTCCCTGAACCGGACCAACAGAGTCTGTCTCCTTGGCGGAGCTTCGCTCCCGGTGAAGGGGTGTGGTGATGGCTCAGCAAGACAGCGGCAGCTTTCTATAGCCAGATTTTCCCGAAGCGTGAATACTTTGTTCTATGATGTACCGCACCTCACAGAGCAAGAGCACCACGGATGGTGCGCCCCAACAACTTCATTATTTGATTAATATTAAATCACTTGCCTAATTCATAAATCTTAATATCTCATTTGTGAAAAAATCTGGCTTTTCCATAATCGCCATGTGTCCATACCCTTCTAATATAGATAACTTACTATTTTAATAATTGATTGCATCTCATAAGCACCTTTTACCGCAACCGTTTTGTCATTTGAAGCCCAAAGTATTAATGTGGGTATATCTATAAGTGGTAACTTCTCTCTCCAATCTTTCCTTGCAGTACCACCCTTTATTTAAATTTTAGAAAAATTATACCTTATTGAATCACAACTCATTATTTAATAAAAATATTCAGCACATTGCTTAAATACTTCACTTTCCTTATCCATAAAATCATCAGGGTTTAGTTTCAGCATATTTCTGGGGTTTCTTAAAATTAGTTCTAATAGAATAGAAAAAACATCTCTAATTACTGGAAATTTAAAAATACACCCATATCATTAAGTGCAATTGAATCAATTATAACTAAATTTGAAACAAATTGAGGATGTTCTAATGTATAATTGACAACTGTACTACCTCCCATTGATAAACCTGCTAAAGTAAACTGTTTTAAATTAAAGCATTTTCTTAATTCTTCCAAAAAATCAATGTACAATTGGTCAGTATATTGGATTTTTCCGTCTCTTTTAAGATAGCCCGGAAATGTAGGTATAATAACAGTAAAGTATTCTGTTAATGTGTCAATTATTTATTCCCAAACAATTGGTCCACCCATCCCATGAACTAAAACTATGGGATTTCCTTTTCCCTTGATTTTACAACGCTCTTTTATATTAACCCAATCCATAACTTTTTTCCCCCAATTTTTTAAATCAACTTTTGCAAATAAATATGTTTCTTCATTTTTATAATAAATCTACAACGCACTGCCTTTAAAATCCGCCTATGTACGGGCGGTCTTATGCGTGGTATTTCTTAGAACGGCCCGCATCTGCGACGCCGATGAACTGAACCATCAGAGCTCTTCTCCCTGGCGGTGCTTGCACCCAGTGAATCGGTGTGGTGCAGCCCTTCTTCATGCTCCAACTCCTTGAACCCGCTTCGTGACTTTGCTATCTGCACCCTTGCGCTAGATGCATTGTTATACGCCGTCGAAAGCCCCTTATCTCAGAGGGCGACATGTACGTCTCACCCTTAAAAATCCACTTTATATTTACATAAAAAGTATTTGGTAGAAGTAAAATTTTTCACTTAATCTTCAGAAATCTTTCTTTAAATAAACCATATCAACCAATTGAACTCCATCCTCATAAATAGGGTGGTCATAGTTATTAGTAAAGAAATTTTCAACTTTATGTGATACTTCAAATCCACAATGTTCATAAAATGAAATTATCCACGGAATGTCTCCTGTACCAACTAAAAGTGTTTTACACTTATCCTTGTAGTACTCAAATATATAACTTATTAGGTATCTTCCATAACCTTTTCCACGATATTTTTCATATGTAGCTATGTTTTTCAGTTCACAGATATTTTCATCCTCCTGCGTTACTATACAAATGCTTTTTAAATCTCCATCATATAGGGCAAATACTTCTCCCCGTTCTAAATATTTATCAATCATATCTTCTTGTTCATCTGCTAGTAGTAATAAATCTAAGAAAGACTTTTTATTTCCTTTAATATGTTTGACTTCCATTCTTGACCTCCTATAAGACAAATATACTCTGTAGTACCTTGTAAATGTTCTTTCTTCAAAGCCTTACTTACATTATCCGCGACACGATGTCGCGGTAAATGCTTTCGATGGCGTATAACGGTTTCGCACTCACGACACCACTGAACCGGACCACAGAGCCTGTCGTCCTGGCGGAACTTCGCTCCCGGTGAAGGGGTGTGGTTGCACTGCCCTTACTTCGAAGCAAATGCGTCCGGCAACCCAAGGCACGCATGCCCTCTAACCCTACCCGCCGTGCCGCAGCGTGAGCGCATTGTTTTGCGGTGGATGGTGCCCTACAGAGCTCTGCCCTAATTTTTTCTATAACAGTTCCGGTACCCGGAACCTGACATGTGTCGATTATGCTTCTATTGCATCTCTTGGGTTTAAATCTCTCACAAACTCCGCATAGGCGTTTGCACATTATTAGAAGAATGCGAACTAATTTACAATTAATTCTTTATTTCTTTTGAGAAAATGATAATCCATTCTCGCTCATAGTTTGCTTAACAATATTCATTGCATTTTTTCCTATTCCATGTAGTTGAGAAAATTCTTTTTCACTATATTTTGATAACTGTTCCATTGTTGTTATCCCTTCATTTTGGATAGCTCTTTGTGCTGGTTTAGCAAGTTTTTGAAGTAAAATATCAATGCCCATATATCCACTCTCCTAATCAAATTTAATTCATACTTTTCTACCAATACGCAACGTAGGAATCATACTTCTTAAATAAAACAATCTGCACCATCTGCCGTATAACGTTCCTTGTTTGCGACATCAGTGAATCGGACCCCAGAGCCCTACTCCCTGACGGTGCTTGCCACCCGGTGAACTGATGTGGTGCTAGTGCTGCACAATTAACATGGTCATGTAGCACGACTCGAGCTACCCGTAGCGCAAACATTTTGTTATCTGTCGGACCGAGTCTTCGAAGCTAAGAGCGGCAAGGATGCCGCGGCCTTAAATATAACGTCTAACCTTATTCATATATCTCATATATTCTTCTCCAAACTTCTTGATACACCATCTTTCTTCTGATAGGATAATCCAATGAGAAGATATTTGAAAAATTATCAGTAATGCAAATAACGTCCATGATTTTGATATAAGTACACATCCAAACAAACAAATGAAATATGCAATGTACATAGGGTTACGCGATATTCGATATAAGCCATTTACATTTATTCCACTTGTTTTAGGTCTCGCGTAATCCAACATCGATATAGCATATAAAATAAGCCCAAAACCGTATATTACTGCACCTATGTAAAACCAATCCGAATCAACTCTGATTTTTAGTAATATCAAATCCACGATAATGAACAGTGTTGTAACTTGATATACCCAATATGCTGTTCTTTCCCCCGCTACTAATGGTGCAAAGTATGCTGCACGTTTGAGAGCTTCTTTGTTGAGTATGTTTAAAAAAGCATATCTTATAATAATTATCGGTATAACAATTACGAACGCACTCATTTGAATCCCCCACACATAGTTTCTAATTGTTTATTTTGACACCTAACCGTTCACAACAATATACTTACAAAGTCTTTCCTCAAAATACACGACACGATGTCGCGCCAATTGCTCGATCTGTCCGATAACGTCCCGCATCTACGACGCCCCAGAGCTTACAGCCTTTTGAGAATTCTTAGATAGCTCTCTTATCTCCAATTGTCAAAAGCGACTCGGTTAGCGAAGGGGATGTGCCCTGTCACGACAGTATAGATGCATTGTTAGCTGAAGTATACCGACCCCTTGTTCAGAGCCAGCCACGGATGGTCGGCCCTTTATAACTCCCACATGTATTTGGCAATACAAAAATGCATAATTCGGCAGCTTTTTTCTGTAGAAAGCAATTGCCAACTCCGAAGTATTAAGTTCTGTTCATAGCTTCCTTGAGACGGAAGCTGTCACCGGTAAAAGTCAGTATGTGGGCGTGGTGAACCAACCTGTCAATAAGCGCTGCAGTCAGCTTGTTATCTCCAAATATGCTGGTCCATTGTCCAAATTCCAGATTAGATGTTACGATTACGCTTTGCTGCTCATAACAGTCAGCAATAACATTAAACAGCAGCTCTGATCCAGTCTGGCTGAAAGGTACATAGCCGACTTCATCCAATATCAGGAGCTCAGCCTTCTTCAGTTTGGCTTGAAAACGGGTTAGAAGCCCCTGACCGAATTTCTCCTGTAATATTGATACCAGTTCAGCTGCTCGATAAAATTGAACCCCTATCCCCCTTTGGCAAGCCAGTACGCCAAGCGCAATAGCCATATGGGTTTTCCCTGTACCAACTGCACCCAGCATCAATATGTTTTCTTTTTTCTCAATCCATTCAAGGGACTGCAGCTTATCACGGTTGCAGCTTGCCGGGAAACCAATATTGCCATACTGATATCCATCAAAGGTCTTCAGATGCGGAAACATCGCCTGATGAACCAGCTTGTTAAGCTTGGAGCGCTTTCTGCCTTCCAGCTCTGCTGTGAGTATCTCTTCAGCCAGACGAATCAGCTGTTCATCTTTCTGAATCTCCAAGGCTTCAGTAACATGTGCAAGTCTTAGTTGACGGCACATCTCTGTAAGTGTCTGAGTCATATATTTTCACCTCCCTTCGCAAGCAGATCATATCTGCTTAAGTCCATAGTCAGCTTCCTGACTTCCGGAGGTGTATAGGACTCGTTAAGGGTATCTTTGTATGGGCTGGATAAAGGCTTTAAGAGCGCAAGTCTGGCGGTTATCAGCTCAACTGGCGGTTCATCCCCAAGGTATTTAAGAACTTGCTCGATCTCATTGACTGTATAGTTACCGCACCAATGGAATACAGCCTGAAGACGTTCTTTGCGCAGATTGATGACTTCGGTTTTAATATATGTACGCAATCTTTCAGGAAGCATCTTAACCAAGTGGGCATGATTGATGCTTCGCGGTTTATGTATGTAATTTCTGAAGGCTTCCTGCCAGGGTATCTCTGTTTTCTTTCCGGTATATGCCCGTGGGAATGTGGCTAATACATGATGATACTCGTCCAGTACATCCACACGATTCCACCAAAACCTTAGTATCACAGTGTTCTCCGGCTTCACCTGAAAGAGCGGGACATTGGTCTTGTCAACCTTGACTTCACCATAGGCATTCACTTTGGCACTTTCAAGGCGACAGACTAAGAAGTCTGTCGGAGGAAGCTTTAGCAGCTTAGTTTGCTCCTGCTGCCATAGATCACGGATTAAAGTTCCTTTAACATAATGTGGACGATCCATGTCGGACAGTGCTGCTGCATCCAGTTGCGCCGCCAGTTTCTCTTGAGATTCGAATAATGGGATAGGAACGCACCAGTTACGCTTACTATAGCCACACTTGCTTTCAACATTGCCTTTCTCATTACCACTATTGGGATTGCAGAATATGGCTTCAAAACGATAGTGTGAAGAGAAGCGCATGAAAGCATCTGTCAGTTGCCTTTTCCCTTCAGGTTTCACGGAAATTACTGCGGCTGAGAGATTGTCAAACCAGATACGTTCAGGAACACCACCAGCTTTTTCAAACAGGATCTTTAAACCTTCCAGGAAGCATTCCTGGTTCTCCGATGGAACAGGATGTACGAAAGCAGCATTGCTGAATGGAAAGGATAGAACCAGCAGCTTGTACTCCAAAAGAGTGCCGTCATGGCTTACCTGAATCGTAGTAAAGTCAGCCTGAGCTTCTGCTTCAGGGTGATCCAAGCGTTGATATGTCATCGCCTTGTCCAGCTGCATCTCACTTTTTCGTCTGCTGACATAAGCACTTACTGTCCTTATTGAGCCTTTATATTCATGCTGTTCAGTAAGTATCCGATATATCTTGGCACCGGTGTGGCGCTGCTTTCTAGGCAGAAGGCTATCTTCTAGCAGTATGATAACGTATAATAAATTGCGCACATTTTAAAACAAAAAAGTTGCACGGATATAACTCCAAGTGTAAATTTAAGTTGCGAGACAAAAATCCAACACTAAAGGAGGAATATCCGTGTCTGACAACATTATACACCTGAATGAGAATCTGTTAAAGAACCAACTTAGCGAATTGGTGCGCGGCACCGTAGAGGAAACCCTGAATAACCTGCTCGACCAGGAGGCGGACAGGCTTACCAATGCCAGTCGCTATGAGCATACCGAAGCCCGAAAAGACACGAGAGCCGGCTACTACAATCGTAAGCTCCTAACTAAAGCAGGAGAGGTTGATCTTAAAGTGCCAAAGCTGCGGCATCTTCCCTTCGAAACTGCCATCATCGAGCGCTATAAACGTCGTGAAAGCAGTATCGAAGAAGCATTGATAGAAATGTACCTTGCCGGCGTTTCAGTCCGTAGAGTCGAAGATATTACCGAAGCTCTATGGGGGACCAAGGTATCCCCTGGCACTATCAGCGAGCTTAATAAGAAAGCATATAGTCATATTGAAGCCTGGCGAAACAGACCGCTATTGGCTACTTATCCTTATGTCTATCTGGATGGCATCTTCCTGAAGAGATGCTGGGGCGGCGAAGTAGAAAACGTTTCTATTCTCGTAGCTATTGCTGTTGATAATGAGGGCTTCAGAGAGATCATTGGTGCTGCCGAAGGCGGTCGTGAGGATAAAGCCAGCTGGCTTCAATTTCTTAGAAACCTTAAAGAGCGAGGCCTTTCCGGTACTCAGCTCTTTGTCGGTGACAAATGTATTGGTTTGGTTGAAACCATCGGCGAAGTATTTCCGGCAGCCAAATATCAGCGCTGCATCGTCCATTTCTATCGGAATGTATTTTCCGTCGTCCCTCATGGTAAAATGCGGGATGTAGCAGCAATGCTTAAGGCAATCCATGCCCAAGAAGACTTGGAAAGTGCGCGGGAAAAAGCTGCGGCAGTTGCAGAAAAGTTACGCAGTATGAAGCTGGCTGAGGCTGCAAAGAAGGTTGAAAATAGCATAGAAGAAACCCTTACCTATATGCATTTCCCTAATGAGCATTGGATCAGGATCCGGACGAACAATGGAATTGAACGGATCATGAAAGAGATCCGCCGCCGGACCCGCGTCGTCGGAAGCTTTCCTGATGGAAACTCTGCGCTCATGCTTGTCTGTGCCCGTCTGCGCCATGTAGCCTCAAGTAATTGGGGCACAAAGCGTTATCTTAATATGAACCTACTAATAGGCGGAAATCTGGCTGCCGATCAGCACGATGTCGGATAATGAGCCGGAAGTTACTTGGAGATATCCGTAAAAATGTGCGAAAGATTCTTGACACTACCAGCAGTATGGTATCAATGAGTTCTTTGTATGGATCAATGACTGGCATTTTATATTGTTTGCGTGTAGTCGGCAGGTTCCAGTCATCCTTATCCGCGTACTTTTTGGCAGTACGCCAATCAATACCGATAGTCTCGGCAATCTCTGTAATATTTGCTCCTTCAATTTCTCGAAGGAATCGGATATACTGTTGTTGAGGCACTTTCAACATCCTTTCAAACCCCTCTCGTTATTTGCTTCGAACACAAACAACGATAAGGTAAATTGATGGAGTTGGCAAGTGCCTTCCTATTAGGCTAAACTGGTAATTCTACTCTGTAGATTTTGGCTGCCGGTCTCTGTATTTCTATTTTGCCATAAACTCCCACACGTCTCATACCTCGCAATATATAAAGATAGCCAAGCAGGACAATTTTATATTGTACTCATTATCTGTATTTTCCATTTGTAAAATGAAAATCACATTTACTTTGTCCTCTACCAAGGGTTTCAGTTCGTTCAAATATAATGTTAGGACTGTATCCAGCTAAAGTTATATCATCATTAGTACAGAACAAAGGACATAGTTCAAGACAATTATACCTTTGGGTAGTCTCCAAATATATACAACTCGTAAAATCAAAGTGTACTTCCTTATTACTATATTTTACCCATTCAATATGCCATCCTTCTTTGGGATATTGATTTGTAATAGTTAATTTGCAAAACATCTTAAATATATAGTAGCCAAATGGCATTTTGCCAAGAAGGCGATTTTTCTTTTGAACTTTTTTACATGCAATTTGCAATAATTCTGAAGTGAAATCATAAGCCCCTTCACGAGTAATTCCAAGCTCCTTAAAAGCCAAATACATTGCTATGGTTGGTAGCATGTTTTTTTCCATGTGCCATTTTATAGCTTTGCTGTTTTTATAATCAGATTCATTTATCATTTTTGCTAATATATTTTCAGCAGTTTCATATATCTTGTTTCCTGTATCTTTACCAAGTTTACTTATACAGTATTTATAAAAAAACTTAAATTGAGTTTTATTGAAGTTCATATCTTATCTCCCATTTTATAAATGATTCTAGTTCGCACTATTAAAATAATATGCATTTAGCCATCAAAGACTTGCCCTAGCAACAATTAGCGCCATGGAGGGCGCGCCCTTTCGGAGTATTTCGGCTAATGTCCCGCATTCACGGCGCCACTGAACCGGACCCCAGAGCCCTTCCTCCTGGCGGTGCTTGTCACCCGGTGAAGTGGTGTGGTGAATAGCTCAGGAAAATACGTTAGTACACGAAGCCGACTTTGTTCCGTCAGCGTGAATGCATTGTTATACGTAGTTCAGCGTCCCTCAATGCAAGAGTGGCACGGATGCCGCGGCCTTTAATCATTCCTTTCTATTCAACCACACTTAATAATATATTTAGACGCTCTTCTACATTCTTGTCTCCTTCAATTCTTAGTACAGGGCAATTCAAATTTGATAACCAAATGCTGTGTAAAGCTTTACTCCTCATATGAAGCCCAGCTTCATCATATTGAGAAGCCCATTCCAAAAATTCCTTATGAAGTTGATGCCTTGAACCATCTGGTTCAATCTCTGCACCGTACCGCTGTATTTCTCTCTCTATCAGTCGTTTTATTCGAATTTCCTTTGGTAATGTCAAGTATACAACTAACTCGAAATCTGGAATAAAAATATCTCCCCACCGGCATAACGATCCAGATAGTACCCATTTAGAAGCACTTTCCAGATCTCTACTTAAGAGGCCATTTCTTTCTTCTACCTCTCTTTTTCGAATAAATGGAATAGTTGTGGGAGCCCAGTAGTAATTATCCGAGTCAAAATGACAATATCCGGTTCTCTCAGAAAATGCTCTAGCCAGTGTAGTTGTACCTGAACCTGATGCTCCCATGATGTGTATTCTCTTAATCATCACGCACCTCTATGTAAACAATATTTATCTTCGAATCACTTCTAGAAAATCCGCCCACGGATGGGCGGCTATTTGCGCTGTATTTCGTGTAACGTCTCGTATTCACGACGCCACTGAACCGAACCCCGAAGACCTTCCTCCTGGCGGAGCTTGTCTTCCGGTGAAGAGGTGTGGTGAATGGCTTCTAGTAGCCAGTTTTCCGTCAGCGTGAATGTCGTGTTCTACGTCGGACTGAGCCCCGCCGAGACAAGAGCAGCACGGATGCTGCGACCTTAAACTAACTCTATTCGTTTTATATAAAGTTTGAGAATCGTTATTCTTTTGACTTCATCATCAAACATTCCGTTATACCTTTTCTGTATAAGTTAGGTATATCACCAATTATTGAATATCCTATATCTTTGTACAATCTTTTTGCATCTGGATTAAAATCGGCTACTACTAAAAAAAGTTTTGAATATTTTTTATAATAAACATCTTCAATAAATTTTAAGAGTATTTTACCTATCCCCTGACCACGACTTTCACTATTGACAGCAATAATATGTATATAAGGAAACGAATGAAAGATTCCATTTAATATAACCCATACAAACCCCTTACAGTTGTTATTATTGTCTATTGCGACATATATATCGTTTTCATTAAATCCTTCTTCTAATGATTTTCGAGCACTTCCCTTTTCTGAAAAATATCTTTTCCCCAGTTCTGAATTTACTAATGCATCCTCGCAATCATCAATATAATTTATACTTCCCTTTATAACTGTTATTTCCATACAAATTCACCCCCTAATCTTAAGCTTACTTCGCAATAATCTACATATATGTACTTCTAAAGCCAATCCCTAAAATGCGCAACACGATGTTGCGCCAATTGCTCGGTCTGTTGTAGAACGGTTTCGCACTCACGACACCACTGAACCGGATCTCAAAGCCCTTCCCCCTGGCGGAGCTTCGCTCCCTGTGAAGGGGTGTGGTTGCCCTGACCCTACTTCAAAGCAAGTGCATCTGGCAATCCAAGGCACGCAAGCTTCTTGCTCCTGCCCGCTGTGCCGCAGCGTGAGGGCTTTGTTAGTTGATGATAATGCCTGCAACGCCCTGCTCAGTTATCTTTATATATCACTTTCGGTACCCGGGACCTGACATGAGTCGATTATGTTAATTTTGTCTCTCTTGGGTTTGAATCACTAACAAACTCCGCATAGGAGTTTGCACCTTATACAAATAAAATGAGTTAGTTCAATTTCCCATTATATTCAAAACTCAAAGATATTATTTCTCAGCCACTGCCTAAAACAATGCAATTGTTCGTCAGTATGAAAATAATGCTCCGTATTTTCCAATACTTGCAACTTGCAATGGTAACGTTTCACAAATTCGGAAACCACATTAAGTTCAGAAAGATTATCATCTGAACCGTATAGAATCGCAGTTGGTATATCCCAAGCGTCAACAGGATGAGATTTTACATAGCAGTAATAATCCCAATAGAGTGTTTGTCCGATTGGTGTTTCAATTTCTTTTTCTACCTCTAACCTGTCCTCACTAATATTGAACCATGCCATCATGTTATTTATAATTCGTTCCATGTTTAACACAGGAGAAAGGAACAGACATTGTTCAAGGGGCAAACCTCTGTACGCTAGCAAGCTAAAATAGGAACCCATACTACAAGCAAATATACTTATATTATCTGAAATAGATTGCGCATACCCAATAATAGTAGTAAGGTCATTAACACAGTTTTGAACCTTGCAAGCATAATCATCGCCTTTACGTTCCCCATGTTCAGGTAAATCAAAGCTGAGTACCTGATACCCTTTGTCAATTGCTTCTTCTGCAAAAACTGCAATTGCATTATCATCCTTGCTGGACATATTTCCATGAACAGCTATGAATAGTTTATCCGATGGTTCTCCCCACATAATTGCAGGAATGTCTTCAATCTTAAATTTAATTTTTCTCATAATTTTTTCCTCTTCGTCAAATATGAATGATATTTACTTTGTCTCTTCAAATGGATACGCAATATAAGAAACGTGCTTCTTACGTAAATTAACCCGCATTATCTGTCAGCTAACGTCCCGCATTCACGACGCCACTGAACCGGACCACAAAGCCCTTCTCCTTGGCGGTGCTTGCCACCCGGTGAAGTGGTGTGGTGAATGGCTGAGTGGAAAAACGTCAGTATTCGAAGCCGACATAGTCCCGTCAGCGTGAATGCATTGTTATCGGATGGATGAAGCCCTACAGAGACTAAAAATGGCATGAAGGCCATTTCCCCAGATTATAAGAGTACCTCTTAACCGTAAGTATTACTACTGCGCCTACCATGAAATGATTACAAATTCAATGAAAAATGTTCATAGGTATGATAAGTATAATTTCAAATAAAAGATTTTTAGAACGGCAAGTCATCATCTATTTCAATTTTTATTGCCGATAACCTCGTATATATATTATCAATCACGATTTTCTGTCTATAAGGAGATAATCTAATTAATAGCTCATAGAAATTCTTTACGCACTCAACTTCAACAGATTTTCTAGAACTATAATAGTACCTACCCGACACAAAACAATTTAATAATTTTTCATTCGCCTGAATATATTCTTCTAACGAGTTATCACGAATTAATGCAGATAATAAACTTAACGTAGCAGATAAATCATTTAATGGATTGAATCGATCAATGAATTTGCTAATTACATTACATAGTTGATTTGCAAACCTTAAATATATTTCTTTCTCAGATTCGTTAAAGTCTACTTGGCTTAAAATCCCTGTTGAAATCTCTTTGGAAACTTCAAAAAATGACTTGTATCTTTGACTTGGTTTAGGTTTAATCATTTTGTCAATTATATGATTAAAGCTAAATTTTTCTATTTCTTCACCAAGTAAGTCTTGGAACAACTTCCCAATAAAATAGACTTCGGTTTGATGATTGTACGTGCCATCATTATAGACTTCATCTGGAAGTTCTGTAACTGGCCAATTTAAGATTACACTTTTTCCACCTTTTTCATCACTTTTGAGCTTTTTCCCAAACCCAAAATCAATTATTTTAACGTTCTCGTACTTATCAATAAGAATATTAGCGGGTCTTATATCTCTATGTAAGATATCATTATTCTCTAAATATTCAAATGCGCCTACTACTTCAATAAAAATGTCATTCCACTCTTTCCCCCACCCACAAGGTTCAAATTTATCAATTGTCTCGCCATCAACATATTCCATCTGGAGATAGCCAAGTTTAGCTTCTGGATATAAGTAATAGTTATAAACCCTAACAATATTAGGATGAGATATTTTGAAAAGTATCTTAATTTCTTCAACAAAACGAACATAGTATTCGTCAATATAATCCAAATCCTTTGGAGCATACTTTTTAAAGGCGAATAGCATATCTGTGGTCTCATCCTCAAATAAGTGAGTATCACCAGTCCCACCTCCACCAAGTGGCCTAATGTATCTAAATTGTTTCTTCCTGTCAAACTCAACTATATCGCCCGTCTTCAACATATATCTCATCTCCAATCTTATTTTCCGTTAGGTATTCTAATCCGCGACACGATGTCGCGGCCTGCTTCATCTTTCCGATAACGGGTTCGCACTCACGACACCTCTGAACCGGACCTGCAGAGCTTGTCTCCCTGGCGGAGCTTCGCTCCCGGTGAAGGGGTGTGGTTGCCCTGACCTACTCCAAAGCAAATGCATCCGGCAACCCAAGGCACGCATGCCCAATGCCTCAACCCGCCGTGCCGCAGCGTGAGGGCATTGTTAGCTGATGGATAATGCCCCGCAACGCTTTACTTAATAACCGTTCTAAAACGCTTCCGGTACCCGGGACCTGACATGCGTTGCTTGTGTAAGTATTGCCTCCCTTGGGTTTAAATATCTGACAAACTCCGCATAGGAGTTTGTACCTTACAAGAATGAATTTAACCATATATTTAGTATGCAGGTGAACCCATCGTAAGGCTTCCAGTATCTAGGTCAATAGAATACCACCAACCGGAAAGAGGAGACTTTATTGCTAAACTATCTGCTTCGTTACAAGCAATTTGTTTTCCGCTCAAGTACCAGAAACTATAATGCTCTGGAGGTGCAACTTTAAACAACAAATTGCCTTCTAAGTTGAATCCATACAAATAGTCAGTATCTCGGGAATCTCTTGTCAATATCAATACCCTATCTTCTTTTGAAAAAACGCTTACAGTTTCAACTTCACCCAATTCATACCTAGCATTGTCGCTTGTAACATAATTAAAATCCTTACCTTCTGTTGAGAAATGGAACTTATCATTTACTCCAAAGAACATTCTTTCACCCCTCATATAAAAGCAGTTCTTGTTTTATTGTATATAATACAAAAGTAATGTCTCTATAGTAGACCAATCTGCATTATCTGTCAGCTAACGTCCCGCATTCACGACGCCCGAGCGCCTTAGATAGCTCTTATCTTAGGTGGTCGGGCGTGGTAAATGGCTGAGTGAACAAGCGTTAGTTTTCGAAGCCGACTTAGTCCCGTTAGTGTGAATGCACTGTTAGGCGTCGTATGGTGTCCCTGACTTCAGAGGCTGGCAAGGAGGCCAGCCACCTGCTGTTTACATATTTAAATTTTTGATAGTTCCTTTTTCATATAATATCGTATTATACCATCAGGATAACCTTTTAGTTCACCAAATACCGAATAGCCATTCTTTATATAAAATTCTTGTGCTTGAAAACTTAATGTATCCAAGTGTATGAAACTACAGTTATTCTCTTTTGCAATTTCCTCAGCCTTTTTCAATAGTTCAGTGCCATAACCTTGTTTTCTGCGCTCCTCATCAATCCATAAAATGTCTATATGGAAACAGCCCCAGTATATACAGCCTAGCAAACCTGCAATAATAGAATCATTTTCTTTTAGTACTAGATTAACAGCTGAAGGTTTTGAAAAAGGAATTGAAGAAGTGAATTGAAAATTATAACTTTTGAGATTTTCCCTAACATATCTAATATCTTCACTATCCCAGTCCTTTACTACTTGCAATTCAATACCCATAAAAACACCCTTCTATTAGCTGTAGTTTGTTTTATATATTCACTCTCTTTGCAATTTGAATATATGTATCATACTTCGCACAATCCGCTTTTTAATAATCCGGGCAAGGATGCCCGACCTGCACCATATGTCGTCTAACTACCGACTTATCGAAACTGTAGTTTCGTTAATCCGCCCATTTCGGAGTTATTCCCGAACCTGTTTCGTTAAACCCCTTTTTGGTTGATTAACGGTTTCATTCCGTTTATCCTGTCCAGTGGGCTTTTGATCCGTCCGATGCTGGCTTCGCTCACATGCGTGTAGATCTCTGTTGTCTTGGAGCTGGCATGCCCCAAAAGCTCCTGTATATACCGGATATCCACACCATCCTCCAACAGATGCGTCGCAAAGGAATGCCGCAATGCATGCACGCTCACATCCTTCTTGATACCCGCTGCCGCTCGAGCATTCTCAAATACCCTTTCCACCGACCGCTCCGTAAGATGGTCGCCTTCCTTTCCACCCGCAAAAAGCCAGCTATCGGGTCGGTATTTCTTGAAATACTCACGCAGAACCTCCAGAGCAGTATCAGACAGCAGTGTATACCGGTCCTTTCTGCTCTTCCCCTGCCTGATATGGACAAACCCTCGCCTGCTGTCGATGTCATCTACCCGCAGCCTTACCACTTCACCAACGCGCAGCCCTGCGGAATACGTCATCAGCAGAATAGCCCGGTGCTTCAGGTTTTCAACTGAAGACAATATGCCGACAACCTCTTGCCTGCTCAGCACCACAGGAAGTTTTTTCTCCTTTTTACATCTTGATACAGTTATTATAGCATTTTCTTTCTTAAAAACATATTTAAACATGAACTTGATAGCACTATGAGCTTGGTTGATGAAAGAGTGGGAATTTTGTTTCGTCTCATTTAGGAACAGCAAATATTTACGGACATCGGACTCGTTCAAATGATCAGCGGGCTTGTCGCAAAAGGAGATAAAATTCCGGCAGTGGCTCAGATAAGCTTTCATGGTCCGCCATGAATAACCTTTCAGCTTTATTTCCTCTTTAAGTCTTCCAAGAACTTGTTCCAGATCCATTTCAACAGAATGACGGCCTGGCTGCTTATCAGTTCTGATTGTCGCACTGCTAGGGATTTGAAATATATCATTCAACCGCCCTATATTTTCCGCAGAATTGGGAAAGCTCCAGTATTTCTCATCCGGATGCCACATTCGTCCGCTGATTGTCTTTAATTGCAGCACTTTGTCAGCATCATAGTGAAATCTTGCTATTATTCTGCCGCTCTCGCCAATGGATAAGATATTATCCAAAACGATTACCTCCTTTGCTCTTCACTTCGCCCGATACAAACATATGTTCTGTTTCATTCTAGCATATATGAATACAAATTTCCATATATTACAAATTATTATCAATAACAATAGCATATGGCAAAAAGAAAAACAGCGGTTAACTGCACAACTTATAAAAAGCCGATCGAACGCTTAAGAAGTTCTCTCATATATAAAAAAGCCCCTTACCGCAGTAAGAAGCTTCAAGTCTATTCTTATCTATTTCCTGAACCCAAACGTCTTTTTCCTCGCAAGGGCTCGCTGAAGCGCCATCTCCACCTTCGCTTCGTTTGATACTCTGCCTTCCCGCAACTGCTCGCGTGCTCTCTGCTCTGCCTCCTCAGCCCTTTCAATATCGATTTCGTGAGGCCATTCGGCAGTGTTCACGATGATGGTGGCATTGTCACCCTGAACCTTGATGACCCCCTTACTGATAAAGGCATACTTGTTCCCTTGGGATGTCTTTATGGTTATGGCTTCCGGCATCACTGTGGCAATATAATCTGCATGCCGGGGCAAAATCTCGAAATATCCATCTAGGCCCTTCAGCTTGACAGCTTCCACTTCTCCTTTGAAAAAAACATAATCCAATGTAACGATTTCCAGGTTTAAAGTCGGCATAATCTTCCCACCTATGCGTTTTTATGCTTTTCCAGCACTTCGTCCAGATTTCCCACCATGAAGAACATGGATTCGGATATATGGTCGCATTCCCCGCCCAGCAGCGCTTTGAAGCCCTTGATGGTGTCGGAGAGCGGCACGTACTTGCCCTTCATTCCCGTAAACTGCTCGCCCACAAAGAATGGCTGCGAGAAAAACCTCTGTATCTTCCTTGCCCGGGATACGATCAACTTATCCTCCTCGCTCAGTTCATCCATACCGAGTATGGCGATGATATCCTGCAGCTCCTTATACCGCTGCAGTACCTTCTGTACGCCTCTGGCCACCTCATAATGCTCCTTGCCTACGATGACAGGGTCCAATATCCTCGAGGTGGAATCCAACGGATCCACAGCCGGGTATATTCCAAGCTCCACAATGTTTCTGGACAAAATCGTCGTGGCATCCAGATGGGCAAAGGTCGTCGCGGGAGCCGGGTCTGTAGGATCGTCTGCCGGAACATATACTGCCTGAACAGAGGTAATGGCACCTTTTTTTGTAGATGTTATCCGCTCCTGCAGCTGTCCCATTTCGGTTGCCAGTGTCGGCTGGTAGCCCACTGCGCTGGGTACGCGGCCCAGGAGTGCGGACACCTCAGAACCTGCTTGTGTAAACCGGAATATATTATCAATAAAGAGCAGAACATCTTGACCATATTCATCCCTGAAGTATTCAGAGACGGTCAGTCCGGTCAAGCCCACTCTCATCCTGGCTCCCGGCGGCTCATTCATCTGGCCGAATACCAATGCCGTCTTGTTGATGACGCCGGACTCTTTCATTTCCAGCCAAAGGTCGTTGCCTTCCCTTGTACGCTCGCCGACGCCTACAAAGACAGATAGTCCGCCATGCTCCTTGGCAATATTGTTGATCAGTTCCATGATCAGTACGGTCTTCCCTACACCTGCGCCGCCGAAAAGTCCGATCTTTCCGCCTTTAACGTAGGGGCACAGCAAGTCTATGACCTTGATGCCGGTTTCGAACTGTTCCGTTTTTGTTTCCAGATCCTCAAACCGGGGTGCCGACTTGTGGATTGAACTGTATTTTTCCGCTTGGATATCGCCTTGATTGTCTACCGGCTTTCCGACGATGTTCATAATGCGGCCCAATACACCCTTGCCAACAGGCACCTGTATCGGTGCGCCCGTATCCACGGCATCTATACCGCGCCGTAAGCCATCAGTGGCCGACATGGCAATGCATCGCACCGTATCATTTCCGATGTGCTGAGAAACCTCAGCTATGATTTCCGCTTCATCATTCTGTATTTTTATAGCGTTATACAGGGACGGTCTCCGCTCCGAGCTAAACTTGATATCAATAACCGGCCCTATGATTTGAACAATTTTTCCGATGTTATTCATTTTTACACCGTCCTCACTATTTCAGAGCTTCCGTTCCGCCGACGATCTCCGACAGCTCATTGGTTATGGCCGCCTGTCTTGCCCTATTATAGAACATGGACAGCTCTTCCATCATGCTGTCCGCATTGTCGGTGGCGGAGCTCATGGCAGTCATCCTGCTGCTTTGCTCACTGGCTGAAGCCTCCAGCATGGCCGCAAAGATGGTATCGATGATAAACTCAACGGCATATTCGTCGAACATCTCCTGTGGCGACGGCTCATACACAAACCGGTTGCTGCTGTCTTTCCTGTTCAAAACCAAGGGAAGCAGCTGCGCTTCAGTCGGGATATATTTTATGGTCGACACAAATTGATTGTAGTAAAGCATTACGGCATCAACCTGTCTCGTTTTGTATAGTTCGATAATCCTTTCAGCAATTAGTCTTGCATCATGGTATGTGATGTCATCGCTGACATTGATAAAGCTGTCTGCAACCTCATAAAGCTCCTGTTTGAAATACTCTTTCGCCTTACTGCCAATCGTCAGTACACTTGCATTCTTTCCAACCATGCCTTGCGCAGCCATCCTGAGAATGGAAGAATTGTATGCGCCGCAAAGGCCTCTGTCAGCAGTGATGACCACGGTCAAAGTCTTTTTGATTTCCCGCACCGGAAGAAAGTCGCTTTGGATCTTGTCATAGCTGTTGCTGTAGACATCCTCCATAAGGCTTTTATACCGGTCTTGAAAGATCCGGATATGCTCCGCCCACTCGCGGGCCTTCTTATATTTGATGGTTGCCACCAGGTTCATGGCTTTTGTAATCTGTTTGGTATTCTTTACGCTTTTGATCCTCAGCTTGATATCATGCAAGCCTGACATTGGTATCACCCCAGTTTGCTATGCGAATTTTTTCTTGAAAGCCTCGATGACCCCTCTCAAGCGGCCTTCCACTTCGGGATCCAGATCCTTCAATTCTCGGATGGAATTCAAGATATCCGGGTGATAACTTCGTATATAATGCACCAGTTCACTGATAAAATCTTTCACCTGAGACACCTTTATATCCTTAACATAACCGTTGGTCACCGAGAAAATACTGATGACCTGCACCTCGATGTCCACCGGCTCGTATTGAGGCTGTTTGAGAAGTTCCTGAATCCTTTCGCCCTGATCCAGGATCTGCCGTGTTTCATTGTCCAGCTCCGATCCAAATTGTGCAAAGGCAGCCAGCTCCCTGTACTGTGCTAGACTCAGCCGCAGCTTTCCTGCCACTTTTCTCATGGCCTTGATCTGGGCGCTTCCGCCTACACGTGATACCGAGATACCCACGTTCATCGCAGGCCGGATGCCGGAGAAGAAAAGCTCCGACTCCAGAAAGATCTGTCCGTCCGTTATGGAAATAACATTGGTCGGTATATAGGACAGTTCTCCGCCCAGGGTTTCTATAATGGGCAATGCTGTCAGGGAACCGCCGCCCAGCTCATTGGACAGCTTGGCAGCCCTTTCCAGCAGCCTCGAATGCAAATAAAAAACATCGCCGGGGTAGGCTTCGCGACCTGGCGGACGTCTCAAAAGAAGCGACATGGACCTGTAAGCTACCGCATGCTTTGACAGATCATCATAGACGATCAGAACATCCTTGCCGTTATTCATGAATTCTTCAGCCATGGTGCAGCCTGAATAGGGTGCCATATACTGCATTGGTGCAGGTTCGCTGGCAGCAGCAGATACGATAATGGTATAATCCATAGCGCCTCTGCTTCTGAATGTCTCAGCGATCTGAGCCACAGTCGACGCCTTCTGTCCGATAGCCACATAGACGCAAATGACATCCTTTCCCTTCTGGTTCAGAATGGTATCCACAGCCAGAGCCGTCTTTCCCGTCTGCCTATCTCCTATGATCAGCTGTCTTTGTCCCTTTCCGATGGGGGTCAAAGCATCAATGATCTTGATGCCGGTCTGCAGCGGCTGCTTTACCGGCTGCCTGGCCACAATGCCGGGCGCTTCCGTTCTTATTGAACGGTATTGCTCGCATTGCACAGGCCCTTTTCCGTCTATAGGCTGACCCAGCGCATCAACGATCCTCCCCAGCAGTGCACCGCCTACCGGCACTTCAACAACTTTCCCGCTGCTTTTGACCATATCGCCTTCTTTGACATCCTTATCCGATCCCAACAGAACGCAGCCGATATTGTCCTCTTCCAGGTTCAATGCCATACCGTATATCCCATTGGGGAACTCGATCAATTCGTTGACCATACAGTTCCTCAGGCCGTATATTCTGGCAATACCGTCACCCACCTGTATGACCGTGCCGATCTCGTTGGATTCCAGCCGCTGTTCAAAATGCTTGATCCGTTCCTTCAATATTCCGCTGATTTCTTCCGGTCTAATGCTCAATCCGCTCACCTCAATTTATCATCGCCTAATAAGCTGTCCTTCATTTTATCCAATCTGCCCTTCAACGAGGCATCTATCACTTTGTCCTTAGCTTTTATATAAAGACCGCCTATGATATCGGCGTCGACGGTGTTATCGATGACAACCGTCTGGCCGAACAACGCTCCCAGCTTTTCCTCCAGCCTTTGCCTGACTTCTCCCGTCAGGCTTATTGCCGAGACGACCTGTGCTTTTATAATTCTTTTATGATCAAAATATAATTCCTCAAAATCCGCTATGATTTCATATATCAGATAGATTCTGTCCTTTTCCACCAGAAGCTTGAGAAAATCGCATATCAGGACATCAAAACGGGTACAGAACACTTCTTGAATCAGGTAATACTTCTCGTGAAGTGTAACCATCGGATACTCCAGAACCTTAAAGAATGCTTTGTTCTCTGTGAGGATCTGCTTGATGGCGCCAAGCTCCTGAAATACTTTTTCCAGGTTATCCTGCTCCAACGCTGCCTCGAAAAGCGAGCGACTATATCGCTTAATAGCTATGTCGATCATATATACACCCTATACCTTCACTTCTGATAATTCCTCAATCATCCTGTTGATGAGCTTTTCATGGGTATTGCCGTCTATTTCCTTTTTCATGATCTCTTCTGCAATACCGACTGACAGTAGAACCGTTTCTGTCTTAAGCTGCTCTTTTGTCTTCTCATACATCAGCTTCCGCTCTTTTTCCGCATTCCTCAGAATCCTGGTTTTCTCGTATTCTGCTTCCTGCTTGCCTTTTTCCAGTATAAAGCTGCTGATCTCTCTGGCTTCTTCGATAATAGCTTTCTTCTCATCCTGAATGCCTGCCAGCCGGTTTTCATACTGCTCCTTCAGGGAAACGGCTTCATGCTTAACCTGGTCGGCCGTATCGAACTCTTTACGTATTGCCGCCTTTCGGTCCTCGATGAACTTCATGACCGGTTTGAATAGCAGAAAACGCATGATGATAAAAAGGACAAGGGCATTGAAGAGCGTAAAAACAATGGTCCACATATTCAGGTTTAAATCCACTACGTTTCCATGCATAAAATAATCCCCTTAGCCAATTTTTGCGGCCAGAACAAACATGATGAGCAGTGAAACCAACAAGCCGTAAATGGAGTTGGATTCTGTGATTGCGTTACCGATGATCAATGTTGACAGGATTTCCTTTTTTGCTTCAGGCTGTCTGCCCACGGCTTCAACAGCCTTTGCAGTTGCCAATCCTTCCGATATGGCGGCTGCTGCTGCGACTAGAATTGCGATTGCAGCTGCTATTGCACAGCCGACGATGACATATGCTTTGGGGTCCATAATGATCCTCCTTCAATTTGCTATCCCTCATTTTATTGTTTACGGTGCATTGCATTTATTGTGGCTTTCATCACCCCTCTCATTTAGATTCCGTTAATGTTCGGCTTCCATCACCGCTGTGGCATTTGCCGTCAGCTCCATCGTCAGGATGATATATACCATGGTCTGGAGAAAACCGTCAAATATATCAAAGTAAAAGTGCAGCGGCACCGGTATGAATGCCATGGCAGGTATCCAAAGGTTCCTCAGCGACTCATATATAAGCTCCATAATGATGACACCTGCTGTAATGTTTCCAAAGAGACGCAAGCTCATGGACAGTACCGGCGTGATTTTTTCCAGTATATTCAGAGGCAGCATGACCGGAAAAGGCATGAACAGCTCCTTGGCGTATCCGGAAAGCTTGTGTGCCCTTATCTGATATGACTGTACCAGGATGAAGGTAGCCAGAGCAAAACCCAATGCAACGGAAAAGTCCGTCGTCGGCACTTTTCTGATGCCGAACAGGCCTACCATGTTGGAGAGCAGAAGGAAAACGGAAGTGGAGCCGATAAAGGGCGCCAGATCCATATTCTTTTCGCCCATGGTGTCTTTGGAGATATTATAGAAAAACTCCACAAAATACTCGACACCGATCTGGAATCCATTTTCGGGTATCAGCTTGAAGCCGCCAGCCCGCATGTACAAGTTAATCCCAATGGCAATCATCGTCAGTACCAACATGATATACCACATGTTGATAATGGATTGCGCGACCTGTACTTCGATCCCCAGAATATGCAAATGATACATATGACACTCTCCGATCAATCATTTTTTTGCAATACTTTCAATGTCCCTATAAAGATTGAGATCTTCACCCACATCAGCCCCAGGACAGCGGTAAAAAGGTTGATTGAGCGGAGCCGGATAGCAAACATCAGCACCAGCACCGTGATCAGAAGCCTCAACAGGTAAAAAAGGCCGAAAAAAAGTGGGAAGTTTACATTCCCATCAAAAAGCCTTTCGGTGGAGCTGATCATCAATCTGTAATTTAAAAGACTTGCAATGCCGCCCAAGAACAAGCCCATTGCGATGGAAGTGTCCTTAATGTATATTGCAAGCGTTAAGATCCCACACACCAATAAATTTTTAATTGCAGCCGTAAAAACGGCGTAATGATCGGTATTATTTACCACGATAACCTCTGGCTCAATGTATTCTCACACAATGAGATAATTATAGTCCTCTGATTTTTCTTTTACAACTTGACTATAGGCCCTAATTATTCGAAATAAGGATGAAAAGCATAATGGCTATGAGTTAATTTACATAGCATATTTGGTCCTCTGATTAGCTCATATTTCATCAGGTTATCTTTCTCTTGCAAAAACATAAGATAATTATTAATAAAAATGCAAAAAATAAAAAAACGCAGTTTCGCAACTGCGTATTTTTCAAATGGTGGGACCGGCTGGGATCGAACCAGTGACCCCTACGATGTCAACGTAGTACTCTAACCAGCTGAGCTACGGTCCCGTGTCGTACTTTCATATTATAGCTTATTCTTTTCTTTTTTTCAAGAGCCTATTCAATTTTGTTTAAAATTTCTATTTTCAAAGCGCTTTCGTAGTCTTCCGACGTATCAATATCAAACCCTGCAGCCTTATTATCGTTCTTTACGAAAACCACTTTTTCCCGGTGTTTTTCAATGATGCTTCTGCCGCCCGAATCTCCTTCTACTGATAGTAGCTCGTCTCTGAAGCTTGCCGGGAAAATAGTGGGCATTCCTCTTTTTTCACGGTACAGCGGAACAATGATGTACTCTTTGCTTTTTTTGTATTCATTTGTTAAAGCTTCCAGCCACTCTTCTGAAATCAGAGGCTGATCACCGGAGAAAAACATATAAGCCTCCGTATCTGCATTGCAGCTCTTGACACCGGCAATGACCGACGTGCTGAGCCCCATATGGGCATTGAGGTTCATGGCAGTTCTTATGCCCAGCTTTTCCGCGGTCTCTCTTACAGCGGAGTCCCGGTAAACAACCACTATGTCATCAAAAAGTTCAGACGCCTTAACGACACGCATGACACATTCTACAATGGTGCAGTTACCAAAGGGCAGCAGCAGCTTTTGAGTACCCATTCGCTTTGCACTGCCAGCAGCCAGTATAATGGCCGTAATCATCAGCATACACTTCCTTACAAGAGATTCATTTCCTTTTTTTCATTGCGCGCAATCAGAACAGGCAGACCCTGTTCACGCATTCTTTCCCTGATTCTATAAGCATGCACCGCTCGTTCACCATCATCAGCCTTATTCAGAAGCAAGAATCGCTTTGAGCTTTCCGGAGCTGCTTTGAAGAGTCCCATCGGGTGCATGATCAGTCTGATCAGATGATCATCCGTGATGATGTCTCCAAGGCTGCAACCGGTTATCCTGCAGAATGCATGAACCCTGTGAACCATGCTTTCGTCCGCCGGCCGGCCTAGGCAGTCGAGTCCGATAACGCCTACAACCAAGGTCGCGGAACTGGGAATGACAGGTTCAAAATCTGCAGGCGCTTTTACAGGCAGCCCCCTTGAACCGTCAGCCTCAACAAGGATATGATCCGGCTCAGGGTTCCAGAAAAGATTGTCCACCCAGTGCGGCTCCAGGCCGATCAGTTTGTTGTCCGAGTCAACGCCTTGTGCCGCTAAGTGGATGCCAGGGCGTACAAGCTGTTCCAATTCCGCCTGCAGTTCCTCTTCATTGCATGATAACATTATGGTGTCGTAGCAATGACTTTCCGGTCTGTATATCTTAGTCGTAGTCGTAACGATGAGGCAGCTGCCTTTTAGCTTCATTTCTTCGGCAAGCCGGAACATGCTGGTGGTCTTGCCGCCGGCACCGACAAAGGCGATGCATTCTCTACTCATTTTGCCTAGACCCAATGCTTCAAACAACATCTCGTTGCTCCTTAGCTTTTATTATCTATCATAACACATTCTGCCCGTCGAAAAAAAGAATAGCGCCGTTCCTTTTGTGGAACCGGCGCACAGCTTCTTAATCTTCTTTGTCTTCAGTACAGCAGCCCTTGTCATCCTTCTTGAATTTGATCTTCTTGACGATTTCAGGGACCATATTGACCAGACGGTCCAGGTTGGACTTATTCTTTACGGGCAGCATGGTTACCGAGTCATTCTTGATGACCAGCAGTGCATCCGGAGAAATCTTGGCGCCTACGCCGACACCGGCTCCGCTTCCATCCATTCCCTTATCGTCTTTGCCGCCGCCACCGCCGCCGCCGCAGCCAAAGGCTACCGTAATAATGGGAATGATGGTGGTTTCACCAACAACAATGGGTTCACCGACAACCGTTTCGGTTTTCAGGAATTTCTCCAGGTGGTTGAATAAGGTTTCCAGGCTTTCGTTTACAGGTGATTTGCTTTCCATTTTGTTTTCCTCCTTTTGATATACCTTTTAATCAGGTTTATTCATCACTTAACATTACCCGCGTTGTATGGTAATTGTTTCACTTATTTTTTTTGAAAATCAGGGTTCTTACCGGTTTTTTCAGAAGCGTCCTGATGGTTTCATAGGTCAATGCCCCCACCAGCATGCTGCCTTCTGCCTCTATTTCCACTTCCAGCACCTCCTCGGTAAAGGAGGGCTGCATGTTGATCCTGCCATGAGGGATAAAGCTTTGCAGGGCTGATAGTCCGCCGCAGACCATGCCCGTCAGGGATGGATCCTCGAAGCCGTAGATGCCATCCATACGGAAGTAGTCGGGCCTTGCAAGCCGCAATAACTTCTTCAGGTAAGCCAGCATCTCGTTTAACAGGCTCCTGTCCATCAGGTCCTTCAAACCGGTTCTTCTTTTTTCTTTCTTTTCCTCATGCTTCTCATCGGGTTTTTTCTTGTCTGCCTGCTGATCCTTTGCCTCTGTGGACCTCTGCCTGAATTTCATCACGCGTCTGTCAAACAAATAGACAGCTGCATCACTTTCTCCGTCTTCCATTTCAATGCCGATACGAATCAGACGCCATGCCCATCCGACGCTGCACCTCACACGCATGCCGTCAGCAAGCCTGAGCTCTCCTGCGTAGTTGAAGGGGATGCAAAGCAACAGGATCAATAAGCCGATAATAAAGAGCAGTATATATAAAATTATTTTCAACAGGATAAATAGCCAAAACATATTGATTCCCCCGTTACGGTATTCTTGAACCAGGATTATTCAGAAGTCAGCAGCTTCCTCACTTCCCTCATGAAGGAAGCTTTGATCAGCTGGCCTGCTGCCGCGGCTGCTTTTTTTGATCCGGCAGAGATCAGCTTATTTCCCGGTAAATAATGGGTAAAGCGGGTGGTATTTTCGACAACATTGACACTTACTTCTGCAGCTTTTTTCAACGCAAACCGCAGTTTTTTCTTTTTTTCCGACTCGTATAGACAGTCTTCAACGACTTTCCCAATCATCGCTTCCATATCCATATGGCAGGGAATTTCCTCAAATACGCAGTATAAGGCTTCGTCAATCCTGCTCAGCACTTCCAATTCCTCTTTGCATTCGCTGCAGTACGCCAGATGCTCCTTCAGAAAGATGTATTCCAAAGGTTCAATGGTGTTGTCAATATATTTCTGTATGATATTCCGATCAAACCGGCAGTCCATATGAATCCTCCTTCCGCTTATTGCTCCAGTTCCCGCTTCAGTTTATCCTTCAGTGCGTTTCTGGCCCGGTAAATATCCGTTTTGACAGTCCCCAGAGGTTCCTTCAGGACTGTGGCAATCTCGTCATAGCTCAAGCCCTCATAATACCTGAGGATGATGACCATCCTGTGCTTTGGCGAAAGAGTGTCCAACTTATGCCGGATCAGCAGACCCAGATCATTGTTTTCAATTTCGCTTTCAACATCCATGGTGGAAGCCACCATATCCTCAAGGGACCGGTCATCCTCGTCCCTGCTGTTCAGGGAGACGGCATTGATTCTATTGGAACGCTTGAAATTCAGGCAGGTATTGACGGCTATAGTGCGAAGCCACGGATGAAAGGGCATTTTTTCATCAAAGCGCTGGATGCTGCGGAAAACCTTGATATAGATTTCCTGAGACAGATCCAGAGCGTCCTGTTCATTCTGCACATAACTGTAGCAAAGCTTGTATAAGTACCTCTCATAGTGCTTGAACAGTTCGACATACGCCGCTTTTTCATTTTTTTTGCACCTCACAATGAGCTGCTTGTCAATATACAAGCCAACACCCCCAGCCTCGTAAAATAATACCCCTTCATTTTGAAATTGTTTCATTTTTTGCAACTTTTTTTTGCTTCTAAAAAAACAGAAAAGGGCAAACATAATACCAGACACCGATTTTTTTGAAACTGAGCCGTATTGAAGATAAAATTTTGAAAGGATGATTGTATTGAAGGTTAAAGAAATTATGACAACAGACGTCAGAACCGTTACCTCAAACGATACCGTAGCTTCAGCCGCTTCCCTCATGCAGCAGGTCAATGTGGGATCCGTACCCGTACTGGACAACAACAAGGTCGTCGGTATCATCACAGACAGGGATATCGTCGTCAGGAACGTTGCCAAGGGGCAGGATCCCAACATGAAGGTTTCCTCCGTCATGACGACGAATATTGCTTATGCTACACCGGATATGGACGTTCATAAGGTAGCGGACATTATGGCCCAAAACCAGATCCGCAGGCTGCCGGTAGTCGATAACGACAAGCTGGTGGGCATCGTAGCAATCGGGGACCTGGCTGTAGAGACGATATTTGAAAATGAAGCAGGCGAGGCCCTGCACGACATTTCCCAAGGCACCAGACACTAATCAGGAAACCGAGGCTCCGGAACAGCCTCTATGCCGTCCGGAGCTTTTTCTATTGACTTCAGCTTAATCATACCACTAATTGGTATAATATGAAATGTCCCTGATTCCATCATAAAAAAAATTTACAAGGAAATCCTATGAGTAACCAAATTGCGCACAGAGGACTTAAACCGGCTGGAGGGAACCTTTTGCTGATTGTTTTTATACGGACCGTTATTCTTTATACCGTCATCATCATCATCATGAGGTTGATGGGCAAAAGGCAGATAGGCCAGCTTCAACCCTCTGAGCTTGTGGTGGCCTTGGTCATTGCCGATCTGGCAGCCGTACCCATGGCTGAAGTAGGCATCCCCCTCATCAACGGCATTGTCCCTATCATAACACTGTTCGTGGCTGAAGAGCTGCTGTCATACATATCCCTCAAGAGTGATAGGGCCCGGGGCATCATCTCCGGAAAGCCCAGCATTATAGTTGAAAAAGGGATCATCCTAGAGCAGGAGCTGAGGCGGCTCCGGTACAATATCAATGATCTCCTGGAGCAGCTTCGCCTATCCAATGTTTTTGATATTGCAGATGTGGATTTTGCTATCCTGGAGACCAGCGGCCAGCTCAGCATCATCCCAAAACCGGAAAAAAGACCACTGACCCCCAGGGATATGGATATCCAAGTGCCATATTCCAGCCTCCCGGTTACAGTAATCATAGATGGTAAGGTCAACAGCGCTAACCTGTACAAAGTCGGTCTGGATGAAGCCTGGCTTCATTCCGAGCTGAAAAAGAACCGTATCCGGGACATCAGGGATGTCTTTTTCTGCTATCTGACAACTGATAGAACACTGCATTACCAGATAAAGAGCAAGAAAACAGCAAACCGATTTGGGAAGTGAGACAATGAAACCTATCCTAATCATCTTCTTAACCGTACTGGCAGTTATCTCCATAGGTATCTATACGCTGAACTATCTGAAGAATGAGTCTGCCGGGATTTCACATCAACTGGACACCCTTGAGGAAAAGGTTCGTTCCGGACAATGGGAGCAGGCAGAAGCGCTTTATGCTGTTCTCTCCAAGAGCTGGAAGCAATCAAGGGTCATCTGGTCAACGCTGATTGACCATTTTGAGATAGACAGCATCAATATAGAGCTTGCCGAGCTTGGTTCCTATATTGAGACCGGAGAACGCAGCGACGCTTTGTCGAAAATCGCATCGTTGAAGATCCTTGTGGATCATATCCCTGAAAAAGAAGCCTTCACGCTGAGCAATGTTTTTTAGTATCCCAATGCCGTAGGACTTCCAAAAACGGACATAATTCTGTTGAATTATATCCGTTTTTGGAATAGAATTGTCTTATGACAGGGCATGGCAGCTCTGCTGGGGGGAGAAAAAGAATGCTAAAGGCTATAGAGATCATTTTCGGCATGATTTATGAGAAAAGTGCAAGCGCACTGGGTATCTTTTCAGATAATTTCGATTGGTATGCCACCTTTGTCATGGTTGCATACCTATTTGCATTGTTCATGGTGCTGTATATTACTTTCAAAATGGAGAAAAACCAGCTCTATTACGGCTTCTTTTTTGCACTTGGCCTTCTGGCGCTGTGGCTTTATGCCGATCTGAAAAAGTACCTGTCCGTCAATCCGGAGGAAATTGTCTTCTGGATCCGTATCGAATATTTTTCCAGGATCATGAGTGCACCCTCCTGGTATGCCATAGGCAATCTCTATACCAGGAGAAATGAGAAAATCAGGCTCAAGAAGTTCATGCTGATCCTCATCCTTTACATTTCCATCTATTCGGCCTTCAACAGCACCTTAAGCTTTCACGGCATCCGGTCATCCCGTATGCTGCAGGTGCATGGCCCCATGTTCTCAATTTTTTATTTCGTCAACTATGCCACCATTCTGTTCAGCATTTATAAGCTGAACCGGTTTGCCGCCCGCCAGAAGGGAGTTTTTATCAAGCAGGTGAACCTGATCTCCTGCGGCATTTGCCTTGTTTTTATTTCGGACATGCTCTGCCTTTTCAACATCATCCGTCCGGATTTTGATATTCTTCCCTTCTCCTTGTTCCTTTGCCTCCTTTTCATATGGAGGGGCATTACCAAGTACCGGCTGCTGGAGGTAATCCCCATAGCACTCCGGGAAGTCTTCAACAATATGGATGACGGTGTGGTGGTGCTGAATGAAGACGGCAGCATCATTGATATGAATCATGCAGCAAAGTGCTATCTGGGAGATCATTATCATCCCAACAGGGATGTCTCCATTCTGGATATTGTCAAAAACCTTTCCGATAAGATCGATAATGCTGCCCCATTGGCGGAATCCTTCCGAAGCCTGATCCGGCATCCCGACTCCAATTTCCATACCGAGATCTGTATCAGGACAGAGCCGCCAAGATATTTCAACATCAAAATGGGACCCATCTTCGACAGCCGGAGGCGCATCATCGGTCATATTGCCGGAATCGATGATATCACAGACTATAAGACCCTGCTTATACGGAACGAGGAGCAGAATTTCCTGCTGCACGAGCAGAATGATGAATTGGAAGCTCAAAAGGAAGAGTTGGAAGCTCAACGGGACGACCTGGAAAACGCATACAGGCAGCTGCAGGAAGCGCAGTCGCAGCTGGTCCAGTCCGAGAAAATGGCTGCACTGGGCAACCTGGTAGCCGGCGTTGCCCATGAAATCAATACCCCGCTTGGCTCCATCAACAGCAATCTGGATACCGGCCGCCTCATTATGGACAAGCTTTCAAAGATAGCCGAAGCCGATGGCAATGAAGACATCCGCAAGCTGGTAGAAAAGTACAACAAGCTGAACGAGATCAACAACATTGCTTGCCGGCGCATTCTGGAGATTGTTCAAAGCCTGAAAAATTTCTCCCGGCTGGATGAAGCAGCGTTCCAGAAAGCAAATATACATGACGGCATCGACAGCACCTTGATCCTCATCAACAATCAGATAAAGAACCGGATAACTGTCCATAAGAATTATGGCAGCATTCCGGAAATCCAATGTTATCCCAACCAGCTGAACCAGGTTTTCATGAATATCCTGGTCAATGCGGCCCAGGCCATTGAAGGCACAGGTGAAATCCATATCCGGACAGTTCTTCAGGATCAGCATGTCCGTATCGAGATCACCGATTCGGGAAAAGGTATTAAACCTGAAAATTTGCGAAAGGTTTTTGATCCCGGCTTTACCACCAAGGGTGTTGGTGTGGGAACCGGATTGGGCCTCTCCATTTGCTATAAAATCATCGAAAAGCATAACGGCAGAATATACGCTGAAAACGTACCAGGCATGGGTGCCAGGTTTGTCATCCAACTACCCATTGCGAATGCAACACAAGATAAAGTATAGAAAGCGGGGCGGAAAAGTTGAACAAAGAGAATCCGTTTATTGTCATCGTAGATGATGACGATATCATTACCGACAGTATCTCCACCTACCTTGAACTAACCACCGATTACAGGATCGCTTCTTTCAACCATCCTGTTGAAGCCCTTGACGCGCTGAAGGATCAAAGCATCGACGTGATTATTTCCGATTTCATGATGCCGGATATGAACGGCCTGGACTTCCTGTCTAAAATCAAAAGGCTTTCACCCAGTACCGTCATGATCCTCCTGACGGGCTATGCCGATAAAGAGAATGCCATTCGTGCCATCAATGAACTGGAGCTTTTTCAATATGTGGAAAAGCCCTGGGACAATGAAGAATTGAGCTTGATCATCAAGAATGGTCTGGATAAGAAAAACCTGGTGCTGGAACTGACCAGCAAGATTGAAGAGCTTCAGGAAACCCACAAACAGATTGCAGATCAAAAGGATGAGATCACACATCTATATGAGCTGCTGCAAAAGGAATATGAAGCCGAAAAGGAAAATGTGGAAAATGTTATCGTGGCTTTGGCAAAAGCCATTGAAGCCAAGGATAAGTATACCGAAGGGCATACCGACCGGGTAAGCCATATAGCCGTCAAGATTGGTGAGCGCTTGAAACTGTCCAAGGAGCAGCTGAAGGTTCTCAAAATTGGCGGGATCGTTCATGATATCGGAAAAATAGGCGTACCGGAGCACATTCTGAATAAACCGGACAAGTTGGACCTGCTGGAGTTCGAGATCATCAAAACCCATCCCATCATCGGGGAAAATATCTGCAAGCCTTTGAAATCCTTGAGCTTTGTCCTGACTACTGTTCGGCAGCACCACGAGAAGCTCAACGGAAGCGGTTATCCGGATGCTTTGACCAGCGATGCCATCAATATCGAGTCCCGCATCATTGCAGTAGCGGATATTTTCGACGCGGTTTCCAGCGAAAGACCATACCGTGGAAAAATGACTCCCAAGCAGGTACGGGAAGTGCTTTACCGCGAAAAAGAAGCGGGCAGCCTGGACCCGCTTGTTATAGATACCCTGTTCAGTTTGATTGACGAAGGTGAGATCAATCTTTTATAAATCCCTTTATATCCTCGGGTATGGGTGCCATAAGGCTTATGTGCGCCCCGGTAAAAGGATGGATAAAGGACAAGCGATAGGCATGCAGCGCATGCCTATTTATTTTTTCCGACTCCTGTCCGTATAAGAAGTCTCCCATCAGCGGATGTCCGATATGTGCCAAATGGACGCGTATCTGATGGGTCCTTCCTGTTTCAATCAGAATTTCCAGAACCGTATATGCTGCACTGCGTTCGAGTACGTGGTAATGGGTAACAGCCCTGTCGCCGCCATCTCTGACGACCCGTTTCATGCGCTGAGGCTGCTCCCTGGCAATAGGCGCGTCAATGGTCCCCTGCATTTTTTCAACCTGACCCTCCACCACTGCCAGATACACCTTTTCCATGTGCACCCTTGCTTCCTCCAGTGACATCAGGTGCTGCACATGGGCGCTTTTCGCAAAGATGACAAGTCCGGAGGTATCTTTATCCAGTCTGTTCACAGGTCTGATCCTGGCACTTTTGCCTCTGTCCATCAGATAATACATCAGACCGTTGGCCAGGGTTCCCATAAAATGCTTCCGGGTAGGGTGGACGGGAACACCCGGCCTTTTGTTGATGACGATCAGATGGCTGTCCTCAAAAACAATGTCCAGCGGCATTTCTTCCGGCAGGATGCCTTCGGAGTCCTCCTCCAGTTCCCGCAGCCGTACGACATCCCCTTCCCTCAGCGTCATATCCACAAAAGCCTTCTCTCCGTTTACCGTGATGCTTTCCGCCTTTTTATAGGCCACCAGGTTCCTGTGAGACAGCCTCAGGTTGTCCCTGAGAAAATCCCGCAGCTTCTTTCCGGCCATTTCCTTATCGATCAGATAGCTTCCATTATCCTGCATCATATCAAGCCTCGAACTTTCCGCCGTTTTCCAATAAGTCGATCATCTTCTCCATGTCCTCCGGCATTTTTGCTTTCAGCACCAGCAGTGCCTCTGTTACCGGATGGTTCAATGTCATTTCACAGGCATGCAGCGCCTGCCTGCCGATCTGGGTGCTGGCCGAACCATAAAGCGTATCGCCGACAATTGGGTGTCCGATATGGCTCAAATGTACGCGTATTTGATGGGTTCTCCCCGTCAGCAGCTTTAAACGAAGTAGCGATACGCTGCCAAAGCACTTTATGGTCTTATATTCAGTCAGTGCCGCTTGACCGTCTTTTATGACAGCCCGCTTGAATGGTTCTTGAGGGTCTGCGCCTAAGGGAAGCTCTATACGTCCTTGGTCCGGTTCCACGCAGCCCACAACCAACGATAAGTATTCCTTGGTGATGAGGTCCTCCGTCATCCTTTTTCCCAGGGAGCTGTGTATCTCCCCGGATTTGGGAACCAGAACGATGCCTGAGGTATTCATATCCAGCCGGTTCAACAGGCGAACCTGGGTCCTGACCCCCGCCAGCCGGAAATGATGTGCAATACCGTTTGCCAGCGTACCATCTGGATGATTCTTTGTCGGATGTACCAGCATGAAAGCAGGCTTATTCACAGCTAGCAGGCAGTCATCCTCATAAATGACCTCCAATGGCATCTCCTGCGGTACTATCATATCCTCTTCGTCTTCAGAAAAATCAATGACCAGACGGTCACCATTTTTCAGCCGGCTGTCCCTATAGCCCGTCTTCCCGTTAACGGCCACCTTCCGCTCTTTTATCAAGGCCTTGCTTTTTCTTGTACTCAAGCCAAGCTGACCTGTCAGATAGTCCACTATATTCATTTTCTCTTCAATATTCGCAAGCTCAATTTCTTTTATCATCCCAACCTCCTATAGCCCTGCTTTCAATGCTTCCTGGTGTCTGACAATCAGTTTGTACCTTGACAGAATGATCGACGATACCAGTATTATGCCCAAAACGCCGCTGATTTTGAAGGTAGTGCTGACTCCGAGGCTTTCGCACATGCTTCCGGCATAGATGCTGCCGATGGGGACTGAGCCTCCCAGGACCAGGGAGTATACGCTCATGATCCTGCCGCGCATGCCATCGGGAGAGTTGGCTTGTATGGTGGTGTTGGAGCAGGATAATGCGGTGGTCATGCACCAGCCTGCAAAAATGAAGATAATAAAGGCAAAACTAAACTGCCTCTGGAAGCCCAGTATGAAAATGAACAGGCTAAGTGCCAGATAAGCGCCCATCAACAGCTTAAGCCTGAGCCCTTTGTGGCTGTTGACTGCCAAGGATAGAGCGCCTACAAAGGCACCGGTACCCAGCGCGGTCATCAGGAAGCCGTAGGACTTTGAATCCCCTTGAAGTACAGTTTTTGCCATAACAGGGATCATGACATTGAAATTCATCACCAGCGTATTGCACAAGGCAACCAACATCATGGTGGTGCTGATGGTAGGGTTCTTGATGACATAGGTCAACCCATCCAACACCTCCGATAATATTTTTCCCCTTGTCTTGCCCTCTGCCGGTCTGCCATCCGCCTGAATGCGCTTTATATTATACAGTACCGGAATAAAAGAAATACCGTTCAGTAGAAAGCAGACCGTAGGACCAAAATAGCTGAAGACCAGCCCCGAAACCGCAGGACCGATTACTCTTGCCGCATTGAATACCGTAGAGTTCAAAGCAATGGCATTCATCAGATGCTGCTTTGAAGCCAGTTCTGCCATAAAGGACTGCCTGACAGGCATATCGATGCTGTTCAGCAGTCCCAGTACAAAGGCCTGCAAGGCAATGCTGCCGTACGTAGCCTTTCCTGTCCATACCATCAGTGCCAGAACCATCGCGTTGACCATCATGATGAACTGTACCCAGAACAAGATCTGCTTTTTTGAGTGACGGTCAATGATAGCACCTATAGGCAGGCAGAAAAGCATCATCGGAAGAAATTGCAGGGTTCCAACCAACCCCAAGAGGAAGGAAGAGTCCGTCAGCTGATAGACCAGCCACGCCTGACCGACGGTCTGCATCCAGGTTCCGATCAACGAAATACACTGACCTGTCCAGAAAAGCCGGTAGTCCCGCTGCCCCAATGCCGGGAAGTGCTTATCCCTTATAGCCTTCAATTGTGCATGCATTTCGATACCCCGCTTATTTCATTAATGTCTAATCATACATATTATAACACAATTTCCTTTTCTCTTTCAGGCTCAAAAAAAAGAAAACAGCCCTTTCGGACTGTTTAGATTATCGGATTTAATGACGTATTGCTTTCAACCTTTTCTTTGTTAGCTTTTGCGTTCTGTATCACTTTATTGCTTGCCAACTGTTCTTGAACTCTTACAAGTCTTTCAAGATTCGGATAGTATTTCAGGTTCGAAAGCAGTTCTTTATTATTATCCTTCATCATAACACCTCTTTCTTTCAAATTTGGCTGCGATAATAACAAGCTTTCTTTCTCGCTTGATCAACACCTCCACTGTTATTAACAAGACCCTAAGGTCACCACCTTAAGTCTTCAATCGCTTAACCTCTATATCTATTATACCTTAAAATCCAGTCTTTTTCCTGACGTCCAGACGCCTTATAACCCTTTTAACCATGACTAATCATCCCTATCTGTATTTAAACCATATAGCCTATTGACTTTGCTGGAAGTCCTCCTGTTTCGGCAATTTTCCATATGCATCCGAAAATTGGCATCATTTATGCAACTAATCTCCATGCATGGATATAATGTGTTTTTTATCTATCGCAATGCTTTGACCCATTGCAGCCATACTGTACATTTCTTCTGCCTGTGCCAGCGGAATGCCTTTGAGGAGCACCTTTTTCAAATCTGCTTGACCGATTCCCCGTCTATGCAATTCAAAAAGGTATTGCACGGCCTGCGGCAGAAAACCCATCAGCCTGCAGGCAACGGTATCGGCTGCAACCGGATCGGTCCCAGCCACGATCAGCTTTGAATCCACCGGCTTGCCGTCACTGGGTCCTGTTCCTGTCATGCCCATCATCCCGGTCAATATTGTGATATCAATGGGCACCGCTTCTCCCATTGCAGTAATGAATGAATGCAGCGCTTCGTGTATCCCCAGCTTTTTTTTGGGGATACCGTGGATTTCTCCCGGCGGCCAGGACAAAGCTACATTTTTTATTCCCAGGGATACTGTTGCTTCTTTATGCATTTTCATCGGGGTAAAGGAAAGGTGTATATCCATGTCTTCCAACAGCTTGTTGATTTTGGTCGTAGTAACGATATCGTGATTCAACCGGATTTCGGTATATGGACCGAAATTCAGGTCCACAAAACGAACCTGTTCTTCGGTGATAATCCTGCTGAAGCCGATTTCTTCGAAAACCTGTGCTGTGGTCACGCCGCCGGAGCCTGCAGCCACTGTGATGCTGCCGGGATTGAACTGCTTCAGGTAACGGATGATTTTCCGGAGCAGTTCCGGATGGACCACCGTCCCTGTGCTGGGGGGCTTTTTGTCTACCATATTGGCTGTAATGACGACCCTGTCACCGCTTTTTATCATTTTATCGGCATCAATGAGCCTCAATGCATCCTCAATGCAGTTTCCGCTTTGCTGTGCATCGACAATGCCTACGACAGCTGCTTCATTTCTTCTTTTACGCATAAAAAAACCTCCGGTCCATACTATTCTCTAGTATATTCTTTCTCCGGAGGTTCAAATGCATTCAATTTTTTTCAGTTCATGGCGTTTCGTAGTACCGGATGCGCTTCAAAAGCTCCAAATCGTTTTCAAGGTAGTGGGACGGGGTCAGATTCAGGTTGTACTCCATATCCTTTCCTTGATCGGGACAGCGCGGCGTGGCAAAGACATTTCCCAGGGATGCTAGCGTCAAGCTCCTTTGGCTGACCTCCTGGTATTCTTCTTCCAGGATTTTCAGTAAATCCATGGCGTTTTGCAGGCACACCTCCGAAAGCCGGTATACGGCATCCTTCGAAGTCCCTTTCAGGAAGTTGGGCGATGTATACGGCAATATCAGATTCACAGAGGGCAGCAGATTGCGCTGCGGATAACTGCCCCTCCACAAAGCGTCTCCCCCGATGAAAGGATACTGCAGACTTTCATTGAACCACGCTCTGAGCCTCGGTATGAAATAGGCACAGTCCACTTCCCGGTTCTGGATGTCCATCAGCTCTTTTCCCCGGTTGGAGAGGATGCCGACGATGATCTTCTTGACTTCCATTGGCTCCTGCTTGAGAAGCGGGTCCAGCGCCTTCATGCGGTAGCCTTTGCTCAGCAGGTCGTCCACAAGGATGATGGGCCTGTCAAATGAGCGGATCAGCTTTAGCTGGGTTTCCATATCCAGATAGTGCGGGAAGGCGCCTATGTGGTAGCCCTTCATGTCCGGCCTGAAATATTTCTCCGTATGTAGGGATTTTGTAACCGTGTTGGGCACAATGGATTTATGCAGAATGTTGCCGAAGGGGACACAGATATAAGGTCCCAATCCGGCATCGCTCAGCTGCTGTGTAGGAACACCGTTCTCCCTGCAAATCTTCTTGATAAGAGATTCATGCAGCATGCGCCTGTCAAAGGGCAGAACCAGATGCCCCGGATACAGGTCCACCAGCGCTTTCATCAGAAGCTTCCGTGTCTGTGAGATGACCTGCCTGACATTGGCATTGCTCCGGTACGGCTCCTTGATGACCGAGCGGATATCCAGGTACAGCGTGCAGGGATTGCCTGCATATACGGTGTAAACAGGTGCATGGGCAGGACCGCCGCTGATTTTCTTAAAACCGCAGAGTTCAAGGAGTTCCTGCAGTGAATCCTCTATTTGCCCTTCGATGCCATTCCTGCAGATGATATAGTCATAATCATGGGCCAGACAATAAGCCAGGGTCTCGGCCAGGAGGACCTGCTCCAGGTTGTCAAAGGCTGGGGAAGGCTTGCAATATATTCCGTCAATGAGTACCATGCTGCCTACGGCATTGTCGTAAATATACTTGGAAAGCGTGCTGCTTTTCAGTTCATCATAAACACTGCTGGTCTTTAACCAGTGGAAAACCGAAAAACCGATGATGCGTCCGTCTCCCTTGGCATCCCTGAGCAGGATGATCCGCCCGAACTGGCGTTGTGAGACCTCCTGCATATGCCTTAATGCAGCAGCCGGGTTTTTGCAGAAGGCGGCCGCCAGCTCCTCCAAAAGCGCCTGGTCAAAATCCCTTATCACTTCCACATCAATGGAAACACCGCCGCCCAGGGCTTTGTACTGAGGTTCCCGCTGATACAGTCCGTTTTCATAGATGTATTTCTGTGCCAAAGGATCGATATAGCTTGAAATCTCCCGATTCTCATCGATATAACTCCGGATCTGCGCCGGGCTGGCATCCTCGTAATGATGCGGCAGATCCAGCCGGATCACCTTTCCTTCTATCCGCTTCAACGCCTTCTCAAAGGCATTTTGGTCCTGCTTTTCCCCTTCTTTCCGAAAATCGAACACAACATGGTTGGCGCGCTGCAGTGCATTTTTGGTCTTACTGCGTCGGTACGGCTCCTCATTCAATATGACATCACTGCCGGCTACAAGGTACAGCTCCGAGTTGGGGAAGTTCCCCTTCACAGCCGATAGGTCCGCCGTGTTGGCAATGTTGACTGAAAAATCCTCGGGATACGCATAGATGCCCAGTTCATCCGCAATCGTCATATTGATGATGTTGCGCCTGATGAGATTGGGAAGCGCCTGCCGCTGCCAGGAGAATTCATCAACTGCCAGATAGACCTCAAAGCCTTTATCCCGGATAGCCACGGCGATTTGTTTGTGGCTCAGGGAGAAGGGGTCGAAGGTCCCCGGAAAAAAGGCTACTTTCTCCGGAATGGCGATGTCCAGAGCGCCATAAGTAAAGACATACTCCGAGATGAACCGGTATATATGGTTGAAGGCAGCCGAATTGCTCAGAAACTGCAGCTCCCTCTCCTTGTTGTCTGAAATCAGGTAAAGCACTTTTTTGGCAATCAGCCTGAAGGCATCCGCCTTCTGCTCAAGGGTCAACCGCTTGGAACCGAAAATCTCCTTGCCGATGACCGAAAAAGCAAATTGCTTTATTTGGAGGTTATAATCCGCCAGGGCGTTGATGATGACCTGCAGCAGCCTGACCGCCGTCTTCTCGATGGCAAGCCCGCCCTGTTCCTTCTCATAAGCCTCCTGGATCCTGGTCACCACAAAGATCCCAATGGTCTTCAGCACCAGCATGTTAAGCTGTGGGTTGGAGTGCTTGACCTTCTCCACCAGGTCCTTCACCATCTCCTCCAATTCCACGGGTGGCAGGTATACCAAGATCTGCCCCAGATAATACGGGATATAGCTGGAAAACTGATAGCCGTCCAATTCAAGCGCCCTCAGCAACTCGACAGACACATCATTGCGCTGTTCTACAGTCAGATGCGGTATGATGGTGACCAATGCTGCGCCTGCACTGTTTCTGACACCTTCCACAGCGCTGACCTTCAGCAGGTTGCAAAAATGCAGTGCTGTATAGAACCCGTTTGACTCAGGATTAGAAAGGGCGTTCATGGTCAGCATGTCGATCTGTGCTTTTTTGATCACCCAATGGGTCTCTGCCTTCAGGTTTTTAAGAAACACATTCGACAGCTCTTTATTTGATACCTTGTATAGCTGCTCCAGCTCCATGACACTGCCTGCATCGACCCCCATCCCCCGAAGTATCTTTTTTACAAGGTATTCCTCCACCGGTGCTGCCGCCTTTCCCTGGCTTTCCTTCAGATATATCCCTAATTCACCGGTAATGCCAATGCCGCCTTTCAGCTTGGGCAACAAAGTATCTATCATTTCCAGGGCTGAGATCCTGGCTATGTCATTTCTGCTTTTCAGTAAGTGCATCAGATAATCATACAATACCTGCAGCCCGGAATCCCCATCGGAAAGCGGTATATGCTTGGCTGTCTGCAGGAGATAAGTATCGATTTCATCCGTATGATGTTCCGAGAGTTCCAGATATGACAGCACAATCCGCCTAAACTCATTGACCTGGCTTGCCCTGCACCTTGAGAACAAGCCTGAGATCATGATGCCGGTGCTGTATCCGATCCACTGCTTATGGGAGGGAATAACCTTGTGATCCGGGTACAGAAAGCTTTTCATGTACTGGTCAAGCAGTTCACAGCCGGTGACTTCCGGCTTCTGGATCACCTCGTCCTTGGGTACCTCCTTGCGGTAGTCTTCATCAAATATGGCTATGAGGCTGCCGATCATCTCGGCGCAGTGTCTTCTGATATCTTCTTCAGGATGAATCAGCTGATCAAAGAGGAATTTCAATACGATCAGCTTCTGCCTTTGGGTCAGGTAAGTGGAATATTCTTCAAAAATGCGGATGTATTCCCGCAGGTTCTTCCAATCCTTTTCATTCCGGGCTTCTTCCAGGATCTCATTCATGGCATGCTCATTCCTCAGCCGGTACATGAGCCTTATGTTGTGATCAATGGATGAAAACTTCATCTGCTCGATGATGGCATCACCCTGCAGCATCGCATAATAACATTTGGTAGCCGTCAGCCGCAGCTTCTTCTTTTTTTCGGTATTCAGGTCGGTCTCTATTCCAAGATAAGCCATATAGGCTTCAAAATCCGCCAGCTTCATATAGACGCGCCGGTACCGCCTGTTCTTTTTCTCATCCACATTGTCCAGCTTGCCCAGAATAATATCAAAAGCTTCAGCCAGCGTATAGATATGCATGACCTTCCTGCCATCCGTTCCCTTGATGCTCTTTACCCTGAAATCAGCATAGATCAGGATCAGGGATTCCAGCGGCAGGTTTTCCAGCTCCAAGTCCCAGGTGGAGTGGTTGACGGCAATATGGCCGATATAGGGGATATCGTGGCGCTTGAACCAATAATCGGTATAATAATAATGCAGGTATGGGACCCTGTTGTACTCCGACTCCTTGCAGCCATATTTTCCTATATCATGACCGGCTGCCCCACCTGATACCCGCCCCAGGTCGATGGGAATTCCCGCATTTTTCAGTTGACGGCCGATATGCAGCGCAACATAGTGCACCCCTGTAATATGGTCAAGGGTCTTATGCCCGGTCACTTCCTCCGACAACTTCATCATCTCGTATATATATTCCTTCTCGAAGGCTTTGACGAATTTTCTGTATTCTGTAGGGTTTTCCAGCTGCGCCTCTTCGTTTTGATTCAGAAATGCAAAGGTATTCCGGTTCTGCCAGTCAGCATCGTGCTTTTTTTTCTGCTGGTTCAGAACCTCTCTGAGTATATCCATGAAGAAAAGGCAGACACACTCATATTCAGGGTTCAGCTCAACAGGCACTGCGTCCGGAAATGACTTATCCAGTGCATAATAATAAAAATAGGAAAGCCATCCTGCTTCGGGCGCATCCCATTGCATGCTTTCAAGCATAGGCCTGAAAAGCTCATAGGTGCGGCTGCAAATCGACTCTTCCTCCTCCCATAGGTCCCTCATGATGAGAAGAAATGTCTCTGACTGGATATAATCCACCGCAAAGCCCTTCTCCAGACCGCATGCTGCCAGATGTCCCGGCTCAAGAAAAGCTTCCCGCAATACCTTATGAAGCTTCATTGTGTCAGCTGTTTTCATCCTTTATCCTCCTTAGCCCCTTCACTGCCGTTATACCTGAAAAAACTGTAAATCATCAACGATTTTAACTTTACTTTCATATGGAAACGTACTATAATCTATTAATTATAGCATGAATTCAGATAATTTTGAATTCATTTGTCCTATTTCGATAGGAATAGGGTAAAATACCGATTGGGTGAGTGATTTCTATGATCTGCTATCAGGAAGAAAAAGTGAAGGAAGTCGTGCAGCAGCTGACCAGTAAAAGGGTATCGCTGCAGCCCGTAGGCAATCACGAGCTCGACAGGCATCTGGTCTATCACATCAGCTGCGAGAACGGCACCTCGGCAATATTCAAGCTGTATTTCAAAAAGAACCGCTGGAACCGGGAGGTGGCATCATTGAAGCTGCTTTCGGAAAGTGGGGTGCTCTGTCCCAAACTACTGGGCTTCGGCATTCTGGATGATGAGACGGAGTGGATCCTGATGGATTATTTCAAGGGCAAGCCCTATCAACAGGTCTACCATCTGATCGATGAAGAGAACAAGTCTGCTGTCTACAGTCAGCTGGGCAGGGAACTTGGCAGAATCCATGCCTACAAGACCTTTGATTTTTTCGGCAACTGGGACGCTCAGGGAAAGAGCCTAACACACATAAAACAATTCTGTGACTTTTTCATCCCCCATGTCAATACTGTATACGCGGAAATATACAAGCAGTCGCTGCCTGACTTTGATTTGCTGCAGCGCGGCATCGATTTCCTGACAGGCAGCTATCACCTGCTGGATGCTGTGGAGACATCTGTTCTCTGCCACAACGATTATGGCGAAAGAAATGCGCTGGTCTGCTGGGAACGCGGCAAATGGCGGCTTTCAGCCGTTATCGATTTTGAGCAGAGCCTGCCGGCCGACCGGGACAAGGATTTGACCTACTTCCTGGATATCCTGGAAAATAAAAGCATTGCCTACGCGGATGCCTTCAAGGAGGGATACCAGTCTATCCTGCCCATTCAAGACTCTTACTATCAGAAAAGGGAGTTTTATCTCATCTATACGGGATTGTATATCTGCAGTTGGGCTTACAAACAGGCTCCCGAGCACTATGCCGAAGGGATTTCGCTCTTGAAGCGCTTTCTATAGCATAAAACCTTCTGAATCGATTCATTCAGAAGGTTTTATTTATTTTGCATCTTATATGCTTAAAAGTCTACCCAGAGCCGGATCAATGCCCAGCGCTTCTTTCAGGTTCAAGTATTCTTCGTAGGCCTTTCTGTTCTTCCCGCTTTTCTTAAGCGCCCGTATCATCAGATTCTTCGGCGTATCCAGAGGTGAAATATATTCCACTACCGACACCTCATAGCCCATTGCTTCCAATATGAGACCTCTGACGCCGTCGGTCAATGCATCTGCAATCCGAGCCTTCAGGACCCCATACTTCAGTACCTGGTTAAAGGGCTTATAGTCGTATTGGTTCAGAAGTTCCCGATGGCAGCACGGAATGACGATCATGGCCCCGGCCTCATACCGGACGCCCGCTGCTATGGCCATATCCGTGGCCGTGTCGCAGCCATGGAGGCTGATGACGATGTCTATCTTCCGGCCGGGCTGGTAGTTCTGGATATTCACCTGATGGAATTCCATGTTCTTGTAGCCCAGATTGGCAGCCATCTTTTTCGAAGACTGTATAACTTGCTCTGAGATATCCAGTCCGATAAAGTGACAGTTCCGCTTCAGTTTTTCTTTGATGAAGAAGTTCAGCACAAAGGACAGATAGGATTTGCCGCAGGCGCAGTCCAGTATCGTAATGGTCTCCTTGCCTGCCTGTTCCTTCAGGATACCATCAATCAGTTCTACAAAATGGTCGATCTGGTTGTATTTTCGGATCATATCGTTTTTGACCTTACCCTCTGCCGTCAGGATGCCGATTTCCCGAAGCACACTGTCTGCCTCTCCTACTTTCACCAGATAGTTCCGGTTGGAGCGGACTGTTACATCATCATGGGGTATGGCTGCATCCTGCTCCCTGTCGCTGTACTTGACCTTTACATTGCCTTTTTCGGTCCAAACGGCAATACTGCTGCCCCGCTCATGGTATTCCAGGCTGCAGTCGTCATATTCCTTTCCACATTCCAGCAGTACGCCGGATAATGCATCCGCTTGTATGATTTTTTTTGCCTTTTTGAACTCGAAAACCAACTGTTCCGTCTGGTCCGGATACAGTTTTGCCTTGACGCTGCGATTCCCTGCCTTGTATTCGATCTCCATGCCTTTGAAATAAAGCAGGTTCTCCTGCAGACGCGCTTCTACGCTTTTCAATATGCTTTCAAGCTTTTTTTCCAATGCTCCCAACATACCGCTACACTCCTTCGTAAAAAAGATCTCTCATCATCCGGTCCGGCTTCTGTGGCAGCGGACACTCAAAGCGCAGCCCGGTAAGGTATTCCAATGCCTCTTCCATCTTCTGAAATTCCAGTTTGTATGCAAAAAGGAACTGGCTTCCCAGGCCGTATCGCTGCCTGCAATAGTCATTCAGCCTTTTTTCACCGTACTTAACGTCTCCGGCTATAGGATGCCCCAGACCGGCGAAATGCACCCGGATCTGGTGGGATCTGCCTGTGATCAGGTCCACCTGCAGCAGGGAAAACACATCTTTCAGTTCTTCCAGCTGCCTTGATACGCCAAGTGTCTCATATTTTGTACGGACAGGCTTGCTTTCTGCTTCCGCTCTATCGGATATGGCTGCTTTGTTTGCCGCTCTATCCTTTACAAGATAGCCGTCCAGCTCACCCCTCCGGTCCAGCTTTCCTTTGACAATGCAAAGATACAGCTTTTTTATCTTGCGCTCCCGTATGGCTTCATTGATCAGCTTTAGGCTTGTGTAATTCTTTGCAATGATAACCAGTCCTCCGGTGTTGCGATCTAAGCGGTTGCAGGGCGCCGGGGAAAAGGTCCTGGAATGCGCATAGCCGCCTTGCTGCTCCAGATACGCCAATGCACGATCAATCATCGTATCGGTGTCGTCCGGCTTATCTGGGTGCGTCAAAACACCTGCCGGCTTGTTGACAATCATGAGGTTGTCGTCCTCATAGATAAGCTCCAGTTCTACCTGTTTTTTCGGTTTCACAACCACCTTTTCAGCTGGCCGGTCGATTTCTCCGATATAAAGCTGAACGGCATCTCCCAATGCAAGCATTTGGCTTTCCTTCACCTTGCCACCGTTGAGCTTCACTTTGTTCTTTCTGAAAAGCTTGTATATATCTCCAAGGGAATATTCCTTCAGATACTTTCTTAAAAAACGGTCCAGCCTTTGTCCGGCCTCATTTTCGGTAATTCTTATTTCAATCACGGTGTTCCCTCCCGCCTTGCCGTACGCTGCAAAAGGCACAAAAATGGGCCGCAGGCCCGATACCTGATTAAAGCTTGCCCACTTTTACAGGTTTTTATCAGGCTGCGCCCAGCCACTGTCTTAAGTAAATTCTACTTCGTTGGAACCGTCACCTCTGGCTATGCTCTCGGTGCTATGACCAGCGCCTCGCCATCCAGCACCTGCATCCCATCTTGGTTAAAGCAGGTGGTTTTCAGCCGGATACGCCCTTTTTCCAGCTTTTCTACTACTTCTGCAACCGCTTTTATCGTATCTCCGATTTTGACAGGTCCTTTAAACACCAATTGCTGGGATAGATAAATAGTTCCGGGTCCCGGCAGCTGCATTCCCAAAACCGCAGATACGAAGCCGGCTGACAGGATGCCGTGTGCGATCCTGCCTCCGAATTTGGTGTCTTTTGTGGCTTCATGGTTGATGTGGGCTGGGTTGAAATCCCCTGTAATGCCTGCAAAAAGGTACACGTCGGATTCTCCGACGGTCTTTTCCATGAAAGCCATATCGCCTATATTAATCTGGTCATATGTTTTTCCCATGATCGTGCCTCCTAGATTTTGATATTTACAATAATACTATAGCATAACGTTGGTCCTAAGATAAAGCAAAAAAACACTGAACTGTCCCTATCTGCTCGATTGGGCAGTTCAGTGTTCTGATTCACATAGAAGCTCTTTCTACAGCTTTATTGGGATATGCTCCAGGTAATCCTGCAGCTTGCCGTCGTTGATGCAGCATTCGATAATCTTCTTGCCCAGCGGGTTCAGACGCCTTGACAGGTACTGATCCAACTCCCGCTTGAAGAACTCTGTCAGGATCCTGGCCCCTGCATCATAGCCCTCATTGCCTATTTCCGACTGGAAATTGGGCTGCAGGAAGCCTTTACGCAGGTACTTACCATCGATCTTCAGCGTCTCCAGGGAGTATCCCAGAAGCGGCGTTCTGGATTCCACCAGATGCTCCGGCCTGAAGCTGGCACTGCCTCTTCTGGCCAGGTACTCTCTGGCGATCCATTGGGGCATGAAGCCCACCTTGTATGCGCCTATATGCTGGTTGGGTATCAGGATATACCTCGTATTTGATGTCTTCATGATCTGCTCAAGCAGCAGGTTTGCCTGGTCAACCCTTTTGCCGGTAGCAAAAGGCCAATAGGAGCCGACCCCCTCACTGCTCATTCCGCCGCTGTCTGTGATGCTGGGGTTGTCATGGCCTCTGGGCGCTACCAGCCTCCAGAGCCAAGCCAAAGCCGGCGGCAATATGTGCAGCAGCCCGATGATGCCATATGTCGGACTCTCCTTGGTACAGGGCGGTGTTCTGACCCCAAAACTTCTTACGTCGATTTCCACAGAGTCATTGACAACGTCCGGGACAAAACGCCTGGGCATTATGACTCTGGGATTGGGACAAGGCTTTCCTGGTTCATCCATGGTATGCTCCCATATCAGACAGGTTGAACCGGGCATTGCCTGCAAATTCAAAAATATCAGCGGCTCCTGCGGATGGATGCAGAGTCTTTCATAATGCGGATCGATACCGTACTGGTTGATGTGGTTGATCCTCAAGAACCAGCCCTGCTCCGCATCCTTGACGCCCAGCTTCTTGCTGCCGTTCTGAAGGGTAGGATGGCAAAGTGCCATGTCATCGGTTACCGGCTGCAGATCGCAGGTTTCGTTCAATTCCAGCAGATATCTTTCACCGGTGACGGTATTCCTGGCCAACTGGATCCGACCGTCCGGCTCTCTGTGTATCTGCTCCAGCATTTCACTCTTTCCGCCGCCGCTGGCGCCTTCATGCATGATGGTCAGGACATTGTCGTACGGTGTTATGACCTTGACGGTTGACGCATGGGCAGTAAGCCAGCCTTCGAACTCGCCGATGTTCAGCAAAACGCTGTATATCCCCTTCTTGGCACTGGGTCCGGGATACAGGTTGTATGAAAATAACTCATGCATGTCCCTCAATCGGTTGTGAACCACAACCTGCTTGGAATTGAAATGTGTATGCCTAAAAGGCGGTGCCAGGTAAATAACGGCATTGGGCTTAAAATGATTGGGCAGCTTGTCTTTGGGAATAAACCCCTGTATGTCTGCAAGTGCAGCTGCAAAGAAACCTGAATTCATGGGTGCAACCAGCAAAGCCGGATAGCCCAGTTCAAAGCCCCCTGCCATAAAAGGCATGACGATCAGCTCCTGCTCCTTCAACCAGTCAAATGTGGTTTTGCGCAGCGGTTCAAAATCCGCACCGTAAACATCATTGTACCGCGGCTTGTCTGTTTCCTCATCGTCTGCAATCACCATGCACTCAGGATCCCTTCTTCGCATATAGACATCCGTGTAATTGATTGCAACACCGTTTTTGCACTTTGCTACAGTGGCTTCCAGTATCCTGCCGTTTCCCGGAATATCATAGGATACTTCATAAACCATATTGTCATCATTGCCCATAGCAAGTGTGAGGAGGTGGTTCCTGCTCTCCGGCACGACACATTTGATATCGCCAGAAAGGATATCGGCCAGCTCAGGCGGCAGGATCATTTTCTGCAAAACCTTCTTATCCATATTAAGACCCCTTTTTCTGTTTATTTCCTACATTCTTTTTTTCATCTTTCTTAGTATATAAAACCACAAATGTATAATTATTCATTTTTTCCAGTCTTATCCCACCCGAAGGCGTTCTCACTCTATTATTTAATATGATACCATATATGCGTTGCAATTGCAATATTCTCACATTATGTCAATGTGCTATGATATCCAAAATCAGGCTTCGCACCGGGTGTTCAAATGTTAATAATTTATTGTATTTTATTTGTATTTATACATCATATTAATACTATTTGCAGCATATTTGGGTGAATTTTAGGCATAACAGGTCAATAGTACGCACAAATCATGAAAAGAGCTTACTGAAAAAATAAAAGCTATTTATAAGACGATGATTTAATACCGTCGTTATAAATAGCCTTTCACTTTTTACTAAGTCAGCGAGTGCCTTTCAAAGAATCCGTTCCTGCAGGTATCGCTGTCTTTGCAAACAGAGCCGCTCATGCCGCAGGTGCCGTAGTATGCCGATAGTTCCCTGCCGGCATCAATGTTTTTATTGCGTTTGAAATTGATGCAATCATTGCATCTCATTCTCTCACCTCCAGACTGCCTTGTTATTTTTTGCAGTTCCAATGGATTTATTCAATTTTTTTGAATTGCAGGTCATGGGAATCCGTATCGATCATCACCCTGTCGCCGTCGCCGATCTCACCCGCAATCAAGGCTCTGCCGATAAATGTCTCCATCTTTTTCTGTATAAAGCGTTTCAAGGGCCTTGCCCCATAAACAGGATCATAGGCGTTCCGGAGAATATAGTCCTTGGCTGCCTCACTCAAGCTGATATCGATGTTCCGGTCTTTTAAGCGCAAAGCAACCTGTTGGAACAACATCTCAATGATCTGCTTGATCTGCTCTCTGGAGAGCGGCTTAAAGAATACGATGTCGTCAATGCGATTCAGGAACTCCGGTCTGAAATGACGCTTCAACTCTTCATTGACTTGCTTCTCTGCGTCGGGCTTCAACTCTCCATTATTGTTCACGCCTTCCAGCAGGTACATGCTGCCGATGTTGGAAGTCATGATGATGACGGTATTCTTGAAATCCACAGTCCGCCCTTGGCTGTCGGTAAGCCTGCCGTCATCTAGTATCTGCAGAAACACGTTGAAAACGTCATGATGCGCCTTCTCAATCTCATCAAACAATAGTACGGCATAAGGCCGCCTCCTGACTGCTTCGGTCAACTGACCTCCTTCATCATACCCCACATAGCCTGGAGGTGCACCGATCAGCCTGGCCACAGTATGCTTTTCCATATACTCCGACATGTCGATGCGGATGATATTGTCTTCACTGTCGAAAAGCGCCTGTGCCAGCGCTTTTGCCAGCTCGGTTTTTCCTACGCCTGTGGGTCCCAGGAATACGAAAGAACCGATGGGGCGTTTGGGATCCTTAAGCCCGCTTCTTGCACGGATGACAGCATCCGCAACTGCAGATACGGCTTCCTCCTGCCCCACCACCCGCCGGTGCAGAATTTCGTCCAGCCGCAGAAGCTTCTCCCGCTCATTTTCAATGAGCTTCTTCACAGGTATCCCAGTCCACTTGGAGATGATGTCTGCAATTTCCTCCTCTGTGACCTCCTCCTTCAAGAGACGCCCTTCCTGCTGCATTTTTTCCAGCTTTGCCTTCTCTTCGTTCAGTTGTTTCTCCAAACTGATCAGCTTTCCATATTTCAGCTCCGCCACCTTGTTCAGGTCGTATTTCATTTCCGCTTTTTCTATCTCAGATTTCACACCTTCGATCTGCTTCTTGATTTCGCGGATATTCTTTATGTTGTTCTTCTCCAGCTCCCATTGGGCTTTCATTGCGTCACTGCCGGACTTCAGCTCCGACAGCTCCTTATTCAAAACCTCCAGCCGCTCTAGGGATTGCCGGTCGCTCTCTTTTTTCAGCGCTTCCTTTTCAATTTCCAGCTGCATGATCCGCCGCATGATCACATCCAGCTCCCCGGGCATGCTGTCTATTTCCGTACGCAGCATGGCAGCCGCTTCATCTATAAGGTCAATGGCTTTATCCGGCAGGAAACGGTCGCTGATATATCTGTTGGAGAGTATTGCAGCAGAAATCAGTGCATTGTCCTGGATCCTTACGCCGTGATGAACCTCGAACTTTTCTTTCAGTCCCCTCAGGATGGAGATGGTGTCCTCAACATCGGGCGCATCGATCATAACCGGCTGAAAGCGCCTTTCCAGTGCCGCATCCTTTTCTATATGCTTTCGGTATTCATCCAGCGTCGTAGCTCCGATACAGTGCAGTTCTCCCCTGGCAAGCATGGGCTTCAGGAGATTGCCGGCATCCATGGCGCCTTCTGCCTTTCCGGCGCCCACAATATTATGGATCTCATCGATAAACAGTATGATCCGGCCGCTGGATTTTTCGATTTCCTTCAGAACAGCCTTCAGCCGCTCTTCAAACTCGCCCCGGTACTTTGCCCCGGCAATCAACGCTCCCATATCAAGGGAAAATACCGTTTTGTTCTTCAAACCCTCCGGCACATCCCCCTTCATGATCCGCTGTGCCAATCCTTCCACTGCGGCTGTCTTGCCTACACCGGGCTCTCCGATCAGAATGGGATTGTTCTTGGTCCTTCTGGAGAGGATTCGGATGATCCTTCGTATTTCATCATCCCGGCCGATGACGGGATCCAGCTTGCCTTTTTTAGCATCCTCCACCAGGTCCCTTCCGAAACGCTTTAAGGCTTCATAGGTACCTTCCGGGTTCTGGTTGGTGATTCTCTGATTGCTTCTGACAATTTTCAATTCTTTAAGAAATTTATCCCTGTTCGTGTTATATTTTTTGAATACTCTTGCGGAAGCCGTGCCGCTTTCATCCAGCAGCGCCAGGAACAAATGCTCGACGCTGATGTAATCATCCTGAAACTTCTTTGACTCTTCCTCCGCCTTGACAAAGGTCTCTTCAAATCGTCTGGATACATAAGGCGACGCGGTTGTGGAACCATATACCTTAGGAAGCTTGCCGAGCTCGTCAGTCAGATCTTTAATATAAAGCTCCACTGGTACGCTCATTTTGACCAGCAGTCTGGGTATCAAGCCTTCCTGCTGTGAAACCAAGGCCAAATGCAAATGCTCGCTTTCGATTGTCTGCTGATTATGTTTGACCGCCAGGCTCTGCGCTTCCATTACCGCTTCCTGGGCTCTTTCGGTCAGTTTATTGATATCCATATTTATCCGGCTCCTTTGACTTTGACTTTCTTTGACTTTTAATTATTTTATATCATAATTTCGGCTGGAAGTAAAGACATTAAATTACACTAATATTATTTCCGAATCAGCACACTATAATATCAGGAGGTGATATGAATGGCAAGACAGAATCAGAAAGTTGTACCTCAGGCAACAGCAGCTCTCGACAGGATGAAGTATGAAGTCGCTTCTGAAGTGGGTGTAAGCTTAAAGGACGGCTACAACGGAGACATCTCCGCCAGAGATGCCGGCAGGATCGGCGGAACGATGGTAAGGAAGTTGATCGAGCAGGCTGAAAGAAGCATGTCCGGTAGATAATTATAAACAAATAAAAGCACTCCGTTTTTCGGAGTGCTTTTATTTGTAGATTGCTCTTATTTGTCATACGGTTTTGATGCCTTCCACCTTGAACATGGCAATGCAGGCCGCACCCATGCAGATACCGGCTGCAAGGCAAATCCAGTAAGCCGGCACCAGGTCTGAGATAATACCGGCAGCACCCATCGCTACTGGCATGAGACCCTGGTAGAAAGTTCCCTGCAGTGCGAAAACACGTCCGCGGAACTCATCCGGTGTCAGCTTCTGATTCACTACCTGCATCGGAACGTTGGTAAACCCGAATGCAAGGCCTCTGATCAGTGCGATGGCACAGTAAATGAAGAAAAAGTCTCTCGGTTTGAGAAGCATCATCATGAACGGCAGGATCGGCACCGCCAGCAGAATCAGTCCCATAGACTGGCTGAACATGCTCCAGAGCATGAACTTATGCTTCTTTTTCGGCTGTGGCATGACATTGAGGATCAAAGTACTCAGCAGATAACCGAAGGGAAAAAAGGCAATAATGGTTCCATATTGCTCTACGCTCAGGTTCAAGACATTTTTGATGATGATAGGCTGGATGACATCCTGTATGGGAAAAAAGAAAAAATTCACGACGCAGCCGAATATCAGCATCGCAAAAAGCGCTTTTGTTCTGTAAACAAAGACAAAACCTTCCTTCAGGTTGTGAAAAAATGCTTTTGCCTTCACATTCATGTGCTTTGCCAGCCTGGGTGCAACGATAAACACTTCACAGACCGCAGAAAACAAAAACGTTGCGCCGTTAATGGCGAAAGCCCCCTGTGTTCCTGCCATACTGAAAAAGAAGCCTCCCACAACCGGTCCCATTATCGAAGACAAGCCCAGTAAGAAGCTGTTGACGGAATTGGCTTTCATGAGCTGTGATTCGTCTACCAGGTTGGGAAACATGGCGGCACCGGTGGGAAAATAAAAGGCACTGCAAATAGTCAGCAGGCAGGTTGCCACGTAAAGGACCCATAGGGGTGCACAATCGATCCATACCAGATACCCCAGTCCAAGGGCTAATATTGCCCGGACAGCATCCATCCATATCATGATGGTCCGCCGGTCGAAACGGTCGGCCAATACACCGGTAAACGGCCCGATCAGCACGCTGGGTGCCGTAGCAAAAATCATGATCACCCCCACAGCACTGCCTTTGCCTATCCTATTCAGTATGTACCAGGTCAAAGCAAAGAAATGGATCCGGTCCCCCATTTGAGATACGAAACGTGCTGCCAGCAGCAGGACAAAGTTCCTGTTCAGATAAAGCGGTTTCACAGCCGTACCTTGGTTCAACTCCAGCATTGTTCCTCCGCATCTGCATCCGTTAAGGCTGGTGCATCTCCTATATGCTCATCCCTCAACAGGCTCATGGTATATTCATCATGATAGCGCCCGAAGCGATACATGGCTTCCCGTCCCACAGCTTCCAGCCTGAACCCGCATTTCTCATAGCTTTTCACCGCTCTCTTATTGTAACCGAAAACATTCAGTGTGACTTTATTCATATTCATTTCCTTGAATAGAAAATCCACCAGCAGCCGCATCGCCTCAGAACCGTAGCCCTTGCCCAGGTTCTCCCTTGGTCCGATGAAGATGCCCACCTTTGCAACCCTGTTCTTGAAATCGATTTCGTTGGTCCCGCAGCAGCCTATGTATCGTCCATCCTTGGTTTCGATTGCAAACTCAACCCCGTCCTTGACACCCTTTGCCTTGTTGTAGCCTGCAAACCATTCCTTCTGTTTTTCGAGACTGGTCGGCATAGCCGGATCATCATCGGCATTCAGAATAATTTCAGGGTCATTCAAATATTCCACAGCCAAGGGCAGATCCTCTTCCTTAATGGCCCTTAAATTAATACTGACGCCTGCAAATAGGATTCGATCATGCATGCTTATTCCCCCAAACCATTTCGTCATATTCTCTTTTCAGAATGCTCATCTGCACCACATCGTGGTACCGGCCGTTCCTGTACAGCTCCTGCCTTAGGATGCCTTCAACCCGGAAGCCGATTTTCTCATAGCTCCTGACTGCTCTTTGGTTGAATGCAAATACATACAGACGGACCCTATTCAGATTCATCTGATCAAAGATAAACCCCACCAGCAGCCGCATGGCTTCTGTACCATAACCGCAGCACCTGTTTTCGGCACCGCCGATATAGATATAAACCGTAGTCTCACTGGTCATCCACTTTGTGTCCATGGTCCCGCACTTCCCAATGACGGTACCGTCCTGCTTTTCAATCACAAACTCCAGGTTATCGCGATGCTTTTTCTTATATTTCTCAGCATAGCTTTCCTCTTCTGCCGCTACCGGTATAGGATAAGGAATCTTGGAAACCAGATTCAAAAGCACCTCTTCCTCGTTCCTCAGCCTTGAGAGTACCGGTATATCTTCCTTTTCAACGGCTCTCAGACTAATATTTGCTCCCTTTAACACACTCTGACCTCCTACTATAAAAAAACTTATATTGGCTAACCCCTATTTACATACTATATAGTAACTTTATTGGTTATCATTGTCAACGAAAGGTTTCCCAGCTTTGCCGGTACAGTTGGAAACAAAAAAGCCTACCTTTCGGTAAGCTTTCTCAGGACTATTCAACTTGCTTATGATAAATCAGGTCAGTGTACAAGGTTCCCTTATACTGCTCATACCGGACCCCTGCCAGATTGTAGCTCTGCTTCTTTCTAAACTGCAGCGATGCAAAGTTGGGAGCAGGACTGATAATCGTCTCTGCGAATATGTTATTGATCTCCTTGGCCTTCAGGTCCTCCATCAGCCGCTTATAAATCAAGCTGCCGATGCCCATGCCCGTCATATCGGCCAGAACGGCCGTCTTGTCAACCACAATGAACTGATTGATTTTTCTCATATCAAATTCCGGGCTCCAATAGACTTCTTCCACCCACTTGGGATTGTCATGCAGCCATTCTTCTTTGTTGTAGGCGATCATGAAGGCATATATCCTGTCATATTCGGCAACATAAAAATGCTCAAGGCTGTTGATGCCTTTTCTGATTTTCATTTTGTAGTAATTGGGATCCGACTGATAGTCGTCTACCAGAAACCCCTGCTCCGATACCTTTTCACAGGTTCCTACCGAGCATGCAACTTCATAAATCGCTTCAGCATCTTCTGCCTGCGCCTTCCTGACCCTCAGGAGCTTTCTCAGTAAATACGGATTGATATTCTGTTTTATCTTGTTTGCAACCGCCATATTCATACCTCCTTTAAAATCGATTAAGGAAGCATATGAATGTAATAAAAAAACCGTAGAACATCTACGGTTATCTTGGTACGCCAAATAAAGCGCAACAAAATTACACCCAGACCTCCTCTTCCCACGCTTACGAGGTTAGCTGACGGATTCGGACCGAAAGAAGAATGGCCCTACCTTAGGGCAGCAGGTGCTGCCTTACCGGATTCACCCCAAAATATGGTTCCCCCGTTCCTGCACTTGCAGGACTCAGCGATCATTGGCGGATTGGTATATAGTTGTATAGTATATTATATTAGAATGAGACACAAATTACAACGCAAATCAAAAATTTGTTACGATTTTTTTACATAAACGGTTATGGATTCCTGCAAGGCTTATCGCAAATCCATAGGCATTTTACGGAAATAATGCTATACTATTGAGGACAAGAACATTGCATATGACGCAGGGAGGTATAACAATGAGTGTAGTCGGTACCAATATCAAAAATATCAGACTGAAGAAAAACATGAGCCTTAAGGATGTAGCAAAGAAATGCGGCGTTTCGGAGCTTTTCCTCAGCGATATAGAAAGCGGAAAGCGTGTCCCCAATACACAGGTCATCAGCAGCCTATCCAAGGCCCTGGGAATTCAGATCGATGCCATAGAGCCATCTTATTTTTCCGATTATTTTGACGCTGAGCCCCAGGCGGCAAAGCAGCCGGATACAGTCAGGCAGGACCGTCATGTTGTTTACAAAGCGGAAGAAAAAGCCCGCCCTACAGACAATACCCTGTCAGATGCCTTTTCAAAGGCTGTCAGGAAAATTCCCGTCCTTGGCAAAATTACGGCAGGCAAAAAGGTGCCTTATGAGATGGATATTGTGGATCAGAAGTTTGAACCGGTTTTCCAGTCAAAAAACCACAATGTGGCCGGTGAGGAATTCATCTATTTCATTGTTCCCGACAACAGCATGAGTGGTGCCCGTATCCTTAAGAATGACCTGGCTCTGGTGTTTTTGACAGATTCCTATTTTGACAAGGATATTCTCCTGGTAACCTGCAATAACCGTACCTATATCCGCAGATGCAGGAATGTAGAAGACAAGCGCGTCCTGCTCTATCCCGAGAACCCTGAGTCGGAAATCCTGATAGCGGATAAAAAGGACATACATGTCATCGGAAAGGTTGTCAGAGTAGAGTTCAAGCTTTAGCAACCCGTGCAGCAAATATGGATATAAGGCTGGGACAACCGTCTCCAGCCTTTTGCTTCTGTCAATATACCCTGCTCTGCAGCACACTGCACCGCTCCCGAACCTTTTCCATTAACTTTTCACGGTTAACAATGTACCGGATATGATGTCCTGTTCCTATCTGACTGATTTCATCAAAAGCCTTTATCTCAAAGGTCAGAATATTGCCATCCACCTCAGTCAGAGTGGCGTTCACCGTCACCGTCATGCCTTCCTTTGTTGGATTGCTGTGCTCGATATCCAGCGTTTTTCCGATGGTAATGATGCCATCCGGAAGCAGCGGGTCCACCGTCAAGACCGCAGCCTCGATCATCAACGCCGCCAAGGTCGGTGTTGCCAGCAGGTCCGTCAATGCGCCGCTTCCGATATTCAAGGCTGTATCCTCCCGGGTGATGACCTTTTGTACCGATTTTGTCATTCCAGCTTTCAATTCAGGCAGCTTCATAACAATACCCCCTTTATTTCATTATATCACAATGATTGGCTTTGTTGCCATATTATTCTGACAATTTCGATTGATTATACTTTTTTACAATCTGTAGATTCACATCCAAGCTCATGCTATAATAGCCATATAAGTTTGCCCGCGAAGAATTCGCAGCATCGACTACAGCTTAGGAGGCAAGTTATGATTGACCAGAAATACCTACTGGAAATCCTGGAAACATTATGCCGGACCCCCAGTCCCACCGGCTTCACCCAGCACATTCTGCCGCTTTTGGAAAAGGAATTCAATCAGCTGGGACTGCAGCCTGTCCGCAGTCACAACGGCAGCATCTCAGCCATTATAAATGGAAAAAGCGGAAACGTTAGAAAGGTACTGGCCGCCCACATCGATACGTTGGGTGCCATGGTCAAGGATATTAAGGATAACGGCAGATTGGTCTTTTCTCCCGTCGGGAGTTACATGGCAAATTCCATTGAATGTGAAAACTGCCAGGTCCATACGGCTTCCGGCAAGGTTGTCGGCGGCACGGTCTTTTCCCTCAAGCCCTCTGTGCACGTTCATTCCGATGCAAGGAGCTATGAGCGTCGTTTCGAAAACATGGAAATACTGTTGGACGAGAAAATACGGTCAAAGGACGAAACCAAAGCATTGGGCGTGGAGATTGGAGATTTCATCACCTTCGACAGCCGGTTCACCGTAACGGAAAAAGGCTTCGTCAAGACAAGGCATTTGGACGACAAAGCCGGCGTAGCCATTCTGCTGAGCCTTTGCAGAGCAATTAAGGAAAGCGGCGGTATACCGGCGGATTCCGTCCAGATCATGATCACAGCCTATGAGGAAGTAGGTCACGGCGCTTGCAGCGGGATTGATCCGACAGCGCAGGAGCTGCTGTGCATCGATATGGGAGCGCCGGGTGAGGGGCAGAATTCAGATGAATACACCGTATCCATCTGCGCCAAGGATAGCGGCGGACCTTACAACTACGAGCTTCGCAGCAGGCTGGTGCAGCTGGCCAAGGCACAGCAGATCGATTATCGCGTTGACCTTTACCCCAATTATTCTTCAGATGCGCTCGCCGCTCTGAAAGCCGGCTATAATCTGAGGACTGCGCTTATCGGACCGGGTGTTTACGCTTCACATTCCTATGAGAGGACCCATATTGATTCCATTGAATATACTGCAAGATTGGCATTGGCTTATATGATGGAGTCATAGAAATAGATAAAGATCCGGGTTTCAAAAGAAACCCGGATCTTTTAGATTTAGATCGAATAAGTTGTAAGTTCCTCGCAGTAATTGCAGCTGTAGTGCATTTTTCCGTTGGCATGCTGCAGGGTGAACTTGGGTGTGACGTATTCGTCAAAATTGCTGACGCACCTCGGGTTCTTGCACTTGAAGAGCCCTGCTACTTCCCGGGGAATATTCACATTCATCTTGTTTACGATGATGTCGTTTTCGATGATATTCACAGTAATGCTGGGATCGATGAGACCCAGCATGGTCAGATCCAAGTCGATTTTATTCTCGATTTTGATGATATCCTTTTTCCCCAGTCTGTTGCTGGGCACATTGATCAGCAGCACCACCGGGAAATTGACATCGCTGAGCTTCAGCTTTTCAAAGATCTTGATGCCGTTACCCGCTGTAATATGGTCGATTACGATTCCGCAATTGATACTATTTACCTTCAACATTGACATCCACCCCCAACAATAATGCCATCAAGGCCATTCTTACATAAATACCGTACTCGGCTTGCTTGAAGTAAACCCCTCTGGGATCGTCATCCACATCATAGCTGATTTCATTGACTCTCGGCAGTGGATGCATGACCAGCATATCTTTCTTTGCATGCTTCAGCTTGCTTCTGTTGAGTATGTAGCTGTCCTTCAGGCGCATATAATCTGCTTCATTGAAGAAGCGTTCCTTCTGTATTCTTGTCATGTAAAGGATATCGACTTCATTGATCACCTTTTCCAGGCTTTCTGTTTCGACAACATCTATATTGTATTTTTCAATGAGGTAATTTTTCAGGGTCTCTGGCAGCCTCAGTTCATTGGGAGAGATCAGCACAAACCTGCAGCCCTGATATCTTGACAGGGCACTGATCAGTGAGTGGACCGTTCTTCCAAACTTCAGGTCTCCGCAAAAGGCAACTGTCAGCTGATCGATCCGGCCTTTGTACCTTCTGATGGTCAGCAGGTCCGTCAGGGTCTGCGTCGGGTGCTGGTGGCCTCCATCTCCGCCGTTGATCACCGGCGCTGCAGAATACTCCGAAGCCAACTTCGGCGCGCCTTCCTTGGGATGCCTCATGACGACCACATCAGCATATGTGCACAGTACACGGATGGTATCCGCGATACTTTCACCTTTTGAAACCGAACTGGTGCTGGCATCAGAAAAGCCTAGCACCGAACCGCCCATTCTGAGCATTGCGGATTCAAAGCTCAAGCGTGTCCGTGTACTGGGCTCATAAAATAGAGTACCCAGGATTTTTCCTTTGCAGATGCTGCCATAGGCCTCACGGTTATCGATCATTTTGTCAGCCAGGTCAAAAATCCGGCTCAGTTCCTCCAGTGTAAAATCATTGGGATCAATCAGGTGTCTTCCTTTTAAGCTCATTGTCTTCTCCTCCTTCTAGTCTCACGGGACTATGTTAAAAAAGGGTCCTTATTTTATTGTGTAGGATTATATTAATCTTATACAATAAAAAAACCTTCCTGCCTGTGAGCATGAAGGTTCCTTGCGTCGAAACACAATTCATATAACCACCTTACTAGCCTCACAGGACTAAATTAAAGGTTATCGTTTTTTATAAAATAACACAAATATGTTTTTATGTCAAGCAAGGAACAACTAAAAGCCGTAATCTTGACTTGTTTTCCAATGCGCCAAGAAAATTTTTTAACTTTTTTTCAAATTACTACTAAAAACAAAAAGCACCGCCGAATGATATAACGAGTGACTCAGACAGATACTTGTATGGTTGACCAAGAACCGAGACCAGAACAACAAAAAGGAGGAACAACAATGTTCAAGAAAAAACTGATTTCATTAGGATTGGCAGTACTCATCACCGTCTCTTCCGTTTCAACATCTGTTTTTGCGATGGAATCCAGAAATTTTAATAACGGTAAGTCTGCCGGCAAAACACAGCAAAAGTTCTTTACCCCGGAAAACAAGGATAAGAAAAGCGAATCCCATAAGTATAAGTTCAAAGATTCAGGGGATGTCAAATGGGCACTAAACGCCATTGAAAAGCTGGCTGCAAAAGGAATCCTTGCAGGCAAGACAGCCGACTCCTTCAAGCCCAAAGACCAGCTCTCCAAGCTGGAAGCGCTTGCAATGGTCCTTAAGCTGCTGGGAGACGGCAAGGAAGCGGAAAGCAAAAGCAACCTCATCCACCCGCTGTATAAAGGCAATAAGCTGCCATGGGGATTAGGCTACATCTTCCTGGCTATCGAAAAGAAAATACTGCTTCCGGAAGAGCTTTCGGAATTTAACCCTTCTTCTCCCGCAAAGCGCCATGAAGTGGCAAGGTACATTATAAGGGCACTTGGAAAAACAGATGAGGCCCTGAAGCATATGGACGAAGATCTGTCCTTCAAGGATGAAAAAGCAATACCCAAGGCTTCCGTCGGTTATGTTTATCTTGCCAATAAGCTGGAGCTGATGACAGGCGACGATCGCAACGAATTCAAACCCATGAATACTATTACTAGAGCTGAAATGGCGGTTATTTTGGACCGTGCAGACGGAAAAACCGATTTGCCCGACAGCGATATTCGGAAATCCAATGTGAGGTTTGTATCCTATAATGATGATACCGATACCATCACCGTTCTGAGCAGGAACACTAGGCTGAACTATAAAGTATATTCCAACGCACCCGTATTCGTCGATTCCGGCTTCAAGTCCACTGACGACCTGGAAGCGGGCGATATACTGAGATTGGTGTTCAATCAGAGCAAGCAGGTCATCTTCATTGAAGTCGTGGGTCACTCTGATGCGGACGACGATGATGACAATGACAGTGACACGGAAGAAGATGAACTGGATATCGATACAATGGACTATGATGACCTTCCGGAGATCCTGCAGGAGCAAGTAGATTACCTGAAGCTTTCAAAGAACTACAAGGCTTATGAATACGAAGGCGATATCTATCTGATTGCAACAAGAGGAAAGAAAAGTACCGGCGGCTATGAAATAGACATTACTGAAGCCTTCAAGGTAACACTGGGCGACAATAAATACAACATCAAAGCAGTTGTGGAAACAGAAGATCCCTCTGATGACGACAACGTTACACAAGCTATTGCTTACCCCTACAGTGTCGTAAAGCTTGACGATTTCAGCGGTATCCAAAAGGTAGTTTTTGTCGATGACGACAACAGCAAGCTGGCTGAGGCAGCGGTAGCCGACCTGGATGAGGTCGTAGAAGTCGACGGAGCCATACAGGTCATTTACAGCGATGACAGTAAAATAAAGGTGCTCAAAGAAAATGGTTCGACAGCCATCTATCCGATACCGGATTCTGCCGATATCGAAGTCAACAATGAGAACGCGGATTTCGAAGATTTGAAGGTCAATATGAAAGTTACCTTAGAATTGCACGATGAAAAGGTAACAAAGGTGGAAGCGGAAGATACCGTAACAGAGATCGAGTGCATCCTTTCAGGAATCAACATGGCCAGCAGCAAAACGATTACCGTCAAGGTAGGCAGTACCTACAAAACCTACAGCGTCGAAAGCAGCACCGATATCATCATTGATGACAAGGACGCTGAGCTTCAAGAGCTTACCATCGGCAGCGAAGTGACGCTTACCTTCGAAAACGGTGTTCTGACAAAGATTGAAAAGGAATAGCTTATAAAAAAGTATAATATACAAGCGGTCCTCAATAAGATATAAACAGATAAACCTGTTTATATCTTATTTTTCATTTTAAGATCGATTTTTAAGGAGTGAACGCTTTGAAGAAGCTCAGCTATATACAGGGTGCGTTTGTGCTGACAGCCACCAACCTCATTACCGGTACACTGGCCTTTGTATACCGGATTTTCCTCTCGCGCTCTATTGGTTCAGAAGGTGTCGGCGTGTACCAGCTGGTCATGCCGCTTTATATCCTCTTTATCACACTGGTGTCGGGCGGCATAACCACTGCCGTATCCAAGCTGGTGGCAGAGCAAAGCATCCGGCACAATTTCAGGAACATGCACAAGACTGTTGCCGTATGTGCCCTTGTACTAGGGTTATGGAGCTCACTTCTCTGTACCATGATCCTTTTTAACGCAAGCTTTCTTGCAGATTCTGTCCTGAAGGATTCCAGGACCCTCTACTCGATTATGGTCTTTACCCCTGCTGTACTATTCATCGCACTTGGCTCGGTGCTCAAAGGTTATTTCTACGGCCAGCAGGACGTAAATCCCCCTGCTTTTATCGATATCCTGGAGAAGATCATTCGACTGGCAGGTCTCATTATTACCACTTACTACCTGCTGCCTTACGGGATAGCCTATATTTGTGCCGGTGCCATGATTGCCATGGCGGTGGGCGAATTGATCAGCCTTATCCTGCTCTATCTATGCTATTTCAATAGAAAATTGAAGCAGCCAAAAACCGGATCCACTGAACCAACCTTTATAATCGTCGGCAATATCCTACGGATTGCTATTCCGTTGTCCGTCAGCGGCGCACTCCACACCATCATGGATATGGTCAATGCCGTTTTGATTCCCGCCCAGCTTCGCGCTGCAGGCTTCAATAATTCCAACGCACTCTCCCTCTATGGTGAATTGACGGGTATGGTCATGCCGCTGCTCTTTTACCCCTTCATTATCGTCATTTCCCTAGGCATTACACTAGTCCCGGCCATTACCGCCTCCTATGCCTCCCGCAACTGGGCCGCTCTAAACAAAAAGTGCAATGACTCTTTGAAAATAACCTCTGTCATTGCCTTTGCTTCCACAGCACTTTTCCTGATCTTTCCCTGGGAGCTGTGCCGGATCTTCTTCAAATGCCCCGAAGCAGGCAGTTTGCTTTTTGTTCTTGCTTTCACCTGCATTTTTGAATACTGGCAGTTTACCCTCTTTTCCATCCTGAATGGTATCGGAATGCAGAATAAGGTCCTTGAATACTCCCTCATCAATATCGTCATTACCGTAATCTGTGCATACACGCTGATTCCAATGCCTGCCGTCGGGATTTACGGCTATATTGTCGGTTTTGCCGTCAGCGCAGTTTTCGTGGTGCTCCGCATCCTTTCCGTCATAAAAAAAATCCCCGAAATCCGGATAGACTTCAGGAATTCGCTTTATAAACCCTTTATCGGTTTTATCGGTATGTATGTGATCATACGGTACTGCAACGAGTTTCTCCGTTACAGCGGCATTCAGCGCTATAACATGACCATTGCGAGTATTTCCGGCCTTGTTTTTTATTTTGTGATCCTGCTTCTGATGGGTACCTTTACCGTCAAGCAATTAAAAAGCACTTTATCCATCCGATGACTTGATATTCAGATAGCTATTTCATCTTGCGTATCCAGCTGTACCTGTTCCGAAGCAGTCTTTCTGATCAACGCATCGTATTTATTCAGAATCCGCGCAGACAGCGTATAGTAGGTTACAAGAACCATTCCATATACCGGCAGGAAAACAACCGCATCTACCAGGCCATGCACCGCCCCTGCTGCCATCATCGCCACAAACCCTTCAATCCAATGCCTGTCCTTTAGCTTGGCTTTGAATTTCAAAAGCTGAATGCTCCTTTTAAGCATGCCGAAAATGAAAAAAGCAGCGGCTGACAGGCCTATGATGCCCATTTCAGCAGCAATCTGCAAGTATACATTGTGTGCGTGAAGCACATAGCGCATCAGTTTGTCTGAGCCTTCGGCAAGAAAATACCAGGCTGTACCGAAGCCGTTGCCCGTCAGAGGGCTTTTCAGAAACAGACCGCAGGCCGACTTCCAGATTTCCAGGCGGTACAAGCTGCTGCTGTCCGAGCTCAGGGCCAGCAAGTCTGCACGGTTCATGCCTGTCCCAGCTTGATTTATATAAATAAATGCCGCTGTCATGACTGTGGTATAAATAAGCAAACCCTTCTTCCGCCGAAGAGAATAAAGCGTCAGCATGGCAGCACAGAAACCACCGAATGCACCTCTTGAGTAGGTCAGCAGAAGACAAAGGGATGAAAGTACCGTACTTGTCCATACAAAATAATCATTTTTCTTTTCTTTCAGTCTCGCCACTGCAAATGAGAGATGCATCGCCAGATACCCGCCGAGAACATTGGGATTACCAAAGGTGGCATATATCCTGACCAGATTTCCGTAACTGCCCTGATCGACCCAGCTGCTCCTCACTGCCAGATCCAATGTCAGGAATTGATAGCCGCCATAAAGGCATACCAGGATGTTAAGGCAGCTCAGCAATTTAAAGTAATCCTCTTCCCCTTGTGATTCACCATCCGCCAGCAGCATTGCATAAAAAACAAATAACAGCAGGATAATGCTATCTGCTGCAACACTGAGAACCTTTGCATGTGAGAAAACAGTAGAAAGCAAGACCGTAAAAAGCAGTACAGCCAGTGGCCGGTTAGCTGCCGCCGCACCAAGCAGCTTGGCCGATTTATCTTGATAAATATGCAGCATCAGCAATGCAACAACTGCGATATATGCTGCCTTGGGCAATAGCACCGATAGTATGATCACGCTTGACGCAGCATATTTGACTAGCTTTTGTCCTTTCATAAGCCGCCCCCCCACCATTACTATACGGGTTTGCTCTATCAACTGCAAGTACTTGAAAAACAAAAAACACCACGTCACAACGCAGTGTCTTGATTGCTTGAGTAAGTCTATAAGCCGGGTTCTGTATTGGATGATCATCTATCTAGGCTTGCCGTCACCGGCAAACTCAAGCGACCTTACCCGGAAGCGGGACGGGCCGTCCCTTGGCATCAGGCTTTCGCCTGTGCCCTGCCTCCCTATTTGGTCTTGCTCCAGGTGGGGTTTACATAGCCGACTGGTTACCCAGCCGCTGGTGAGCTCTTACCTCGCCTTTCCACCCTTACCACAAGGCCAGGCCTTATGGCGGTATCTCTCTGTTGCACTTTCCTTGGAGTCGCCTCCACCGGGGGTTACCCGGCACCCTGCCCTCTGGAGCCCGGACTTTCCTCGTCAGGTTTCCCATCTTTAACCTGACTTCATAAATGAAGTCAAAGTCTTCCAATGGAAGACATGCCGCGATCATCTGGCTTACTCAAATCATTATTTCTTTATCACTCAATTATTATAGCTTCATTCTGGTTCGAAGTCAACCTGACATTATTGGTCCTGCTGCTAATATTCCTCCTGAACTGCCAGTGTCTATTTCCCATGATACAGGAGACGACCGCAGTTCTCACAGCGTATAGCCGCTTTTTCTGCCTTGACAGTCTCATAATCCATAGCCGGCAGCTCCACCATGCAGCCGGAGCATTTCCTTCCGTCAAGAAGGACAACCGCATCGGAATGTTGTCTTCTTATTTTTCTATATAATTCCAGCGCATCTGCTTCCACTGTCACCAGCAGCCGTTCTATTTCCTGCTGCAATTCAGCCTGAGCGGCTTCCAACTGACAGCATTCCCTTTCAACGCTTTCCTTGGCGCTGCCGTATTTTTTTTTGATAAAGTTCAGTTTCTTGATTGTCTCCATCCGATCCTTCTCTATAGTTTCTGCATCTTCAAGGAGCTTTATCAATTCATTTTCCATGTTGGTCCTTTGATGATTCAGATGATCGATATGTTTTTCAATATTTTCCAATTTTTTGACCGTATCGGTATCCCTGCTGAACTTAATCGCTTCACTGGTTTGTTTGTTCATCTGAATCAGCATGATTTCATTATTGCCATCTTCCTGCTGCTTCTGATTCTGCTTTAACTCTGCGTCATCCTGCTCCAGCTTGTTCTTTAGTCTTTGATATTCATCCTTTAACCGCTGCTGCGTCTCTTTACCGCCCTTCAGACCATTGAGTCTGGCCACAATCTGATCCATCCTGCTTTCAAGAACCTGAAGCTTGTATAGCGCATGAAGGTTCATTCCATCAACTCCCTTTCAAAATTCATGTTAAATGACAAAAAGGGAATAGACGCCAAGTCTATCCCTATAATACCGAAACCATATCTACATTTGCCCTTGATTCAATCACTTCCACCTGGTATTTCAGGTCGTCGAAGCGCCCTTTCAAAAATGCCGCAATAGACTTCATCATGATCTTTTCCGTGCCGTAATGGCCGGCATCGATAACGCAGAGCCCCATTTCCACTGCATCCAGCAATTCGTGGTATTGGACATCCCCTGTGATAAGCAGGTCTGCACCGGCAAACCGGGCATCCGAGGCGAACTTGTTTCCCGCCCCGTTCAGAAGTGCAACCTTCTTGATCAATTTGTTCGGATCACCTGCAAAGCGGATATGCGGTATATCCAGCAGTTTCTTCACGCTTTCCGCATAAAGAGACAGGGATATCCCGTTTTCCAACTCAGCCAGCCTCCCCAAGCCAAAAACCTTTCCTTCGTTGAAGGTCTGATAGATATCATAAGCCACCTCTTCATAAGGGTGAGCCTTCAGCATCTCTTTAACCGCTTTATTCAGCAGCTGCTCGGGAACAATGGTTTCTACCCGGTATTCTTCAGTATTTTCCAAGTGTCCTATCTTTCCGGTAAAAGGCTGTGCCCCTTCCTGTGGCTCAAAGGTACCCATTCCGGGTGTACGGAAGGAGCAGTTGCTGTATTTTCCAATAAAGCCTGCTCCTGCCCTGCATAACGCCTCTATGACCGCTGTTTCATGTCCTGTGGGTACAAAAACCACCAGCTTGTAAAGCTTTTCCTTTTGCAGCGGCTGTATGGTCTGCCAGCTGGCAAAGCCCAGCTGTCTTGCCATTAAATCATTGAGTCCCCCTGACGCCATATCATAATTGGTATGGAGACAATACAGCGAAATATTGTTCCTGATCAGTTTCATGATTTTCCTGCCGATAGGGGTATCGGTATTAATGCGTTTGATGCCGCTAAAAATCATGGGATGATGACATACGATCATATCCACCTTTTCCTCAACAGCTTCATCCAATACCCATTCCGGAACATCCAGACACACCATCAGCTTCCTGACCTGCTGCTTTCCGTCTCCCACCAGCAAGCCCACATTGTCCCAATTCTCTGCGAGTTTTTTGGGAGCCAGTTCCTCCAATATTCCGGCTACATTCTGACATTTTAAAGTACCCACTGCCTAACCTCCCTATAGTAAGCCAACATCTCAAGGCAAACCGCCCGCCTGTCCTGCGCGCTGTCAGAATTGCTGATATCCAGGCTGTCCAGTATTTTCTCCAGTTCCTTGATCCGCCTGTCAATAAGCTCCAGAGCCAGGGGATGCTTCTTCTCTATGATCCTGGTGCCGATGAAGAGCTTTGATGCTGCATCATGCTTTTCGCTTCCCGGTTTTGCCCAAATGATTTCATAAATCTTCTCAGCTTCCTTCACCAATTCTTCATCTATTATCTCAAAACCATTTGACAAGAGCCAGGCACGGAGCAGCTCAGAATCCCGCATGGGCTGCAGAATCAGCAGCCGGGCTGAGCCGGCCTTTTCCCTCTCTTTTTCCAGGATCTCCTTGATCAGGATACCGCCCATACCGGCTATGACGATGACTTCCGCCTCGCCGGGCATCAGCACCGCCAGTCCATCCCCATGACGCACCTCCACTCTATCCGCGGCCCTGTGGTTAGCGAGACGCTTTCTGGAGATTTCAACGGGGCCCATATTCACATCTGTTGCAACCGCTTTCTTTATCAAGCCGCTTTTTACCAGATAAATCGGCAGGTATGCATGGTCGGAACCTATATCTGCCATGGTCTCATAACCTCTAATACTATCGGCTATCCGCCTCAGCCTTGGTGTTAACTCCAATCCTCTCATCCTTGTCCTTCGCGTAATTTAGAATATTAATCATTATTATACTATACTTTCCATAGTTTTTTATCAGTTTTTGAGAAAAATAATGTTAAAGCTATTATCCCATCCTGGCCTATTTTTATTAATCGAAAGGAGTAGCGTATGAGTAAAAAAATGCACATCAAACCCGAGGTCATTCAGAAATTCAATTGGGGCGGCACTACTAAACAATGGGAAGAGGAAGCGGGCAAGCTGTCTAACCAGTTGGAAACCATAGAAACAGTTTCCCGTATACTGGATAAGCAGGACGAATGTGATAAGAAGTAAGGTGATAGTAAGTGAAATAAAAAAACCTGATACTTGCGTATCAGGTTTACCCTTCTGAATGGTGGGCCTTCAGGGACTCGAACCCCGGACCAACCGGTTATGAGCCGGTTGCTCTAACCAACTGAGCTAAAGGCCCGAAAAAAATGGCTCCCCAAGTTGGACTCGAACCAACGACCCTGCGGTTAACAGCCGCATGCTCTACCGACTGAGCTATTGAGGAACGCCTATGTCTCTTGACCGAAGTCAAACTGACAAATATTATTTTACTCACTTTCATTTTAAAAGTCAACAGTAATTTTTTTGGTTTTCACCAGATATATACGAATTTTACAATATAATGAATAAACGCATCTGATCATCTTTGCAATCAAATGCGTCTTAAACGTTTATTGGGATTATTCCAGGAAATCCTTCAGCTTTTTGCTTCTGCTGGGATGACGGAGTTTTCTCAACGCTTTGGCTTCAATCTGCCGGATACGTTCTCTTGTCACGTTGAACTCCTTGCCTACCTCTTCCAGCGTCCTTGCTCTGCCGTCTTCCAAGCCGAATCTCAGCTTCAGTACCTTTTCCTCTCTCGGAGTCAGTGTATCCAGGACTTCCATCAACTGCTCCTTCAGGAGCGTAAAAGCTGCTGATTCTGCCGGTGCAGGTGCATCCTCATCCGGTATGAAGTCTCCCAGGTGGCTGTCTTCCTCTTCTCCGATGGGTGTTTCCAGTGATACGGGCTCTTGGGCGATTTTCATGATTTCCCGCACTTTTTCTTCCGTCATGCCCATTTCCGATGCAATCTCATCCGGCTGCGGATCTCTCCCCAGTTCCTGCAGCAGCTGCCGTGAAACCCGGATCAATTTGTTGATGGTCTCCACCATATGTACCGGGATCCGGATGGTCCTTGCCTGGTCGGCTATGGCTCTGGTTATGGCCTGCCTGATCCACCAGGTAGCATAGGTACTGAATTTATAACCCTTTGTATAATCGAATTTTTCCACGGCTTTGATCAGACCCAGATTTCCTTCCTGAATCAAGTCCAGAAACAGCATGCCTCTTCCTACATATCGCTTTGCGATACTGACGACCAGCCTCAGGTTGGCTTCAGTCAGCTTCTTCTTTGCTTCTGGATCGTTCCGCTTGATCCGTTTTGCCAGTTCGATTTCCTCGTCAGGGCTCAAAAGGGGAACCTTACCTATTTCCTTGAGATACATTCTGACCGGATCATCTATACTAATGCCCTCTGGAATGGAAATGTCCAGATCCACTTCCTCCACTTCGTCATCAAGGGGAGGCATATCCATATCGGTGTCACTCGTACCCACCACATCTATACCTTTTGTTTCAAGGTACTCATACAGCTTGTCGATCTGCTCCGGATCCATTTCCACTTCTTCAAAGGTGTCCATTATTTCCTTATAAGTCAGTACGCCGTTTTTCTTTCCTCTATCCACAAGCTCTTTAATATACGCCATTTTTAACTCTTCAGCTTTCATCAATATCCCCTCCCTTCTGGTAACTACTTTCTTAGCTTTTGCAGCTCGATTATTTCGACAAACAGCTTATTGGCCTGTTCTTTTTCACCCGCTTGAAACAATGCATTCATTTTTTCAGTAAGCTCCTGAATCCTTCTTGTGTTTTTTGATTGCTTTATTTTATCGATGCAGGACATCATCAGGTCATCTGATTTCCCTTCCGGCAGCTCTATGCTGAATAGAGCTGCAGCCTGAAGCTTCACTTCTTCATTTTCAAAGCAGCTGATGATTTCTCCGGCAGTAATGGTTTTTCCTTCATCGGATTTAGTTTTGATCAAACTGGCAATCTTCTCATGCAGATCGACCGAGAAATCTTCCGGTTCAATCATTTTAAAAATATTTTTCGCTTTATCAAAATAATAAATACATATATTAAGGAGATAAGTCTCTGCAATAATTTCTCCTTTTAGCATTTTGGACTCGGATTTCTTATCACTTATTATATTATGTTTATTATTTCCATTTTTATTCTTATCTCTTAGTCGGTTTAGCTCTGCATATACCGCTGTTTCATCCACCTGCATGTCCTTGCTGTATTTCTTGACATACGCATCTACTTCAGTATTGCTTTCTATATCCTTCAAAATCTCTGAGAAGCCTTTTGTAAAACGGATACGATCCTGCAGGTTGTTGGTGTCCAGGCCTTTCTTTACCGACTCGATCTTATAAGCTATCAAAGGAAGGCTCTTCTTGATCCTTTCCTTGAAGGCTTCCAGTCCTTCCTTTCGGATATACTCGTCCGGATCCTTTCCGCTCGGCAGGCTCAGCACCTTTACCATGCAGCCCGCCTTCTCAAGAATAGCCAGCCCCTTCAGTGTGGCTGCCTGTCCCGCCAGATCCGAGTCATATGCAATGACGATTTCGTTGGAAAAGCGTTTCAGCAGCTTTGCCTGATGCTCGGTAAAAGCAGTGCCCAGAGAGGCTACAGCGTTGTTAACCCCAAACTGGTGTAATGCGATGACATCCATATAGCCTTCCACGATGATGATATTCTCCAGTCCGGCTACCTTTTTGACAAAGTTCATAGCGTATATGTTGTGACCTTTACTGAATACCGGTGTCTCAGGGGAATTCAGATACTTCGGCTTTGAGTCATCCATCACCCGCCCGCCGAAAGCAATGACATTGCCCTTCAGATCGATGATGGGAAACATGACCCTGTTTCTGAACTTGTCATAATACCTTCCAGCATCTTCTTTCTTTGCCAGCAAACCTGCCTGATGAAGGGCTGCTGCCGAAAAACCTTTTTTACTCATATCATTCAACAGGTTCTGCCATTCATTGGGTGCATAGCCCAAACCGAAGCGTTTGATCACCGCTTCTGAGAGCCCCCTGCCGGTGAGGTATTGCATAGGCATCCTGTTATCCTGCAGCTTGCTGTAAAAAAAACGGGCAGCTTCCTGGTTGATCCGATAGATGGCCTTTTTCTCGTTTGCCTCTTTGATGGCTTTTGGATCCCGGTCCCTTGCCAGTTCTACACCGGCTCTCTCTGCAAGAAGCCTAAGTGCTTCGACATAGCTCAGCCTTTCGATCTTCTGTATGAAAGACACGACATTTCCGCCTACGCCGCAGCCGAAGCAGTAAAAGATCTGCTTGGGGGACGATACGCTGAAGGAAGGTGTCTTTTCAGAATGAAAAGGGCATAAGCTGGAATAGTTGCTGCCGCTTTTCTTAAGGTTCATGTATTCCGAAACAACATCGACAATATCGTTTTTTTCAATGATCTCAGAAACTTTTTCTTCTGAGAATAGCATCTTACAACTCCACCTCTATTACAGACAACGCATCAGCGCTTCTTAACTATAAAGTGCGATAATAATATTCTCCAAATAATTCAAATATCCTGCAAATTTTTTAAAATTAGGGACCTTAATCCTTGAGTGAACTGTGCATTGTCATCTGCTTGTCTCTTTGCCGGTCCCTTCATCCGTCCGCCGCTGCGCCTGATCACACCTGAAAGGTGCCTCTCAAACAGCAGTGCGTCGATATTGTCAGCGTTATAGGGTTTGCCGCTGAAAGATAATGCAAAAGCCCTCTTCCCCAATACCAGGGATGCCAGTCCAAAATCACCGGTAATCACGAGGTCTCCGGAGGATACCTTATTCATTATTGCCATATCGGCAGCCTGTGATTCATTGTCAACCATGATTTTTTCGACGTCCGGGTATCGCTCAACCGGGCTGTAATGGCTGGTGCTGAATACGAATACGGTATGGATTCCATACTCTGCCGCAACTCTTTGAATAATATCCTTAACCGGACAAGCATCGGCATCAACAAATATCCTCATTCTTCACCTTAGCGCATGAATTAGAAATTCCGCGGCTATTCCTTTATTATATGTCGAAGAATCTATAATTCGACATATGGTACGAATATCCTGCAAGTTCTTTTATTTTTTTTAGTTTCGCTTAAAATTGCCAGGAATTGGGGATAAACAGACTCTTGAAGGTATTGATGGCATATCGGTCCGACATGCCGGCGATATAGTCGCATACCAGTCGGCTCATATCGACCTGTTCCATCCTCTTAAAGGTCTCTGACGGCATCTTCTCGGGATATTGAATAAAATATTGGTACAGCTCGCAAATGATATGCTTTGCCTTCTGCTCCTCCCCCTTGGCCTGGGAACCGATATAGACGTTTTCAAACATGAAGCTCCTCAGATCGTCGGTAGCTTGTTTCACCTGGCTGCTCATGATGATTTCATCCTTACCAATGCTCTCCATGATGATATCGGTAATCATTCTGTTGATGCGGGATTTATGCGTATGTCCCAACACCTGCAGACAACTTTCAGGTATCTCTTCGATGCAGAGGATCCCGCCTCTCAATGCATCGTCTATATCGTGGTTGATATACGCGATCCTGTCTGATAGATTGACGACCCTGCCTTCCAGGGTCAGAGGGGTATCTTTTTTCGTGTGCTTCAATATACCGTCCCGTACCTCATAGGTCAGGTTAAGCCCACTGCCGCCCTCAAGCAAATCCACTACCCTCAGGCTTTGCTCATTATGCTTGAACCCTTCCGGGTGTATTTCGTTCAGCACCTTCTCCCCGGCATGCCCGAAGGGGGTATGCCCAAGATCATGTCCCAGTGCGATGGCCTCCGTCAGGTCTTCGTTCAGCCGCAGCGCCCTGGCAATGGTCCTTGCTATCTGGGCCACCTCCAGCGTATGGGTCAGCCTGGTCCGGTAATGGTCTCCTTCCGGCGCTATAAAAACTTGTGTTTTATGCTTCAGTCTTCTAAAAGCTTTTGAATGAATGATCCGGTCTCTGTCCCTCTGGTAATCGGTGCGGATGTCGCATTTTTCCTCTTCGATGGCCCGCCCTTTGGTCTTGCTGCTCAGTGCGGCAAAAGGAGAGAGAATCTGCATTTCCAATCCTTCCGTTACTTCTCGTATATTCATTCAACCATCTCCGCTCATGCTTTTTATCTTATATACAACAGAAAAATCCAATTCCCTTTTTATTTTTAACAAAAATGAAAATTTATTTTCAAAAAAATAAACCGGCTTACGCCGATTTATTCCGCCCCAAAGAAATACTTGTTTATATCCTCGATGACTTTTTTTATTTTCTCTTTCTCTGCATAGAAATATTTGATGTTCCTTATCTTTTCTTCCTTCACAAAACCGGCCTGCTTCAAAATGTCCAGATGATGAGATACAGTAGGAGTCGAAATGCCTACTCTGTCGGAAATAGCCTTCCCGTAGCTTTTATCGTTGACCAGTATCCGGAGGATCTCCATTCTGGACTTGTCATCGATAACCTTCAATATGGTAGAAAGCTCATCCAGTAGGGCTTCCCTTTTATCCCGGGTCAGTCTGCAATCGAATACCACATATAATCTGTCGCCTGAATAGATCCGGATGCAAATCTGTGGTGATACAAAATAGGAAGGGATGATGCAGTATTCCTTATACCCCATAAAAACTTTCTTCTGCCTTCCTGTTACTTTCTCTAGCACCGATTCGATGGGGTCCTTTCCAAGATAGGCGTTGATATACTGAATTCCGCTTTCCATTTTATCCTGACAGCGTTCAAGTTTCGTCAGAAAGCCGTTATGGTACACTTCCTTGATAAATTTGAGAGTCTTGTCCTTAACATCGTTGGGGTTATCGAAAAAAGCCATCAGATCCTGCTCCTCGATGATCCATTTGACTTTTTCCTGAATCCTGTAGCGTTCCTTGCGCTCGGTGAAGGCTTTTGAAATCTTGGATTTTTCGATGTCTTCATTTAAAATATAGAAGTAAAAATCAATCACATTGACCTGCTCCAGATAATCAATGAACCGGTCGATGGACTGAAGCTCCTCGCTGTTCAGGACAAAATTCAAAAGGAATATCCCCCCTGCAGGGAATTGTCTTATGATCTGAACTGCTTTGGTCCCATCCGCCGTCAGTTTGCCAATGGTATCTTCCGCCCACTTGGCCTCATATTGATGATGTGCTGCATCGGTCAGCAAATGAACCGCACAAATCAGTTCAATAACCGGGGAATTGAAGATTTTTATGTCCGGCTCGTTCATTTCCCCGTATATCTCCATTGGCATTTAAAAACTACCTCCCAATTAGATATCTATCTAATTAAATATGATACCAATATTTTTTATCGCTTGCAATCAGTTTTTATCAAATTTTGCTTTCTAATTATCTTTATGTAGTATTTCCAGCTCTTCCTCCGACATTTCCCTGAATTCGCCGGGGCTCAGGCGATCATCCAATGCAAGACCTCCCATTGCGATCCGCTTGAGATAGATCACTTCTTTGCCCACCGCCTGGAACATCCTTTTCACCTGATGAAATTTCCCCTCACAGATGGTTATTTCTATCAGTGAAAGCCTGCCTTGCTCAAGAATGATCAGCTTCGCCGGTAGGGTCTTATACCCGTCATCCAGTACAACGCCTGCCTTGAAGGCTTCAATATCCTTCTCGGTCACACGCCCCTCGATCCTCGCCAGATAGGTCTTCGGTACATGCTTTTTGGGCGCCAGCAGCTGGTGGGAAAACTGCCCGTCATTGGTCAGGATCAGCATGCCCTCGGTATCCTTATCCAACCTTCCAACCGGAAAAGGCTCATATATCCTGTAATTTTCGGGAAGCAGGCTGACAACGGTCCGCTCTTTTCTATCTTCTGTAGCAGAGACGACCCCTTGCGGCTTATTCATTAATATGTAGATATGCTCCCTATATGCCAATACTTCACCATTGACTGCGATCTTCTGCTGTTCGGTATCCACTAGAAAGCCTGGATCCCTGACAACCTTCCCAGCAATCTCTACAGCCCCGTCTTTAATCAGGGCTTTGACCTCTTTTCGCGTTCCAAAGCCGCGATTGGCCAGTATCTTGTCTATCCTTTGCATGTGAATATCCTTCCTTATATAAATTAATGCCGTGAAACACTTTTAGGCTATCGCCAATTGTCTTCAGAATGCGCATCAGCATACTCTACATATTATTATACATAAGTTTTATTTACTTATGAAGGTTGAAAAACACATTCATTAGGCTATAATGAGGTAAAGACATAATGTGTTGATTGAGTGTGTCAGGAGGTGCGGTATGATACAGCAGAATGTAACAGGAATGATCAAAGCAATTGCAATTGCGCTTTCAGATATGGAATGGTCTGAACATGTTGAGAAAAAGCAGCAAGTGGTTGATAACCATTTGAACCAGACCTATTTCCGAGACCATATTGCTGACATGGCTCTGGAGCAGGATTACAGCTGCACGTCGGTATTTCAGCTTTGTGAGCGGATGATTCGTGATCTCAGCGGCAAGATGAAGCAGCAGGATCTCCTGAATTCCTTCTATCAGGAAGCTTTAAGCAGGGCTTTCCCTCAAACCCCAGCTTCTGATTCCCATGCCGGTGAGTTGACAGATACCCGCAGGCTTTACCTGGAAGTGCTTCGCGTCTTTTCCAGGCTGCAGCAAGTCTCGGAGGACGGTACCTGGCAAAGCAGATACCCGCTGGTCTTTCTGACCAGGGATGAAGAAAAAGCGCTGGAGAACCCCATAGAATACAGACGGTTTGTAAAAGCCTTCCAGCATGACTATATATACGAAATGATGAAGCTGAACCAGGAACTGTTGGGCTTCAATACCTTGGATCATATTTGCGGCGTCCACCATCTGGCCATGCACATCGGCAGGCAGCTGAAGCAAGCCGGTCTGCCCGTGGATCTGGGACGGGTTTCGGGAGCTGCTGCTGGCCATGACATAGGCAAATACGGCTGCAAGCCCAATGAATACAGGAAAGTGCCCTATCTGCACTACTATTATACCGATCAATGGTTCAAGCGGCACGATATCCCCTACATCGGCCATATCGCCCTGAACCATTCCACCTGGGACCTGGAGCTGGAAAACCTGCCTCTGGAGTCCCTCATCCTTATCTACAGCGATTTCCGTGTAAAAAACCGCATCGATAACGCAGGTAAGGAAAAAATGCATATTTTTGACCTCCGTGCATCCTTCAAGGTTATTTTAGATAAGCTGGACAATGTGGACCAGGAGAAGGAACGCCGCTACCAGCGGGTTTACGCCAAGCTGAAGGACTTTGAAGCTTATATTGTAAGCCTTGGTATCACCGTATCACCCGATGACGTGAAGCCGGACGCTTTGTCAATACCCGTCAGGCATACGCCTTTTGCATTGCTTCAAGGCAGTGAGATCATCCAAAGGATGAAATATATGGCCATCAACCATAATATCAACCTCATGCACCGGCTGCGTGACGAATACTCGCTTACCTCCATATTGGAACTGGCAAGAAGCGAAAACGACTGGAAGAAACTGCGGGAATACATTCATGTTTTTGAAGAGTATTCCACCTACCTGACGCAAAAGCAGAAGCTGATCATGATCCGGTTCCTTTTCGAGCAGCTGGTACATTCCGAGGATGATATCAGGCGCCAATGCGCAGAATTGATCGGCCTGCTGATTGCAACCTTTGACGAGGATTACCGCAAGGAGGTTCCCGAAAACGTCTTTATGGCACCGCCTCCCGTAACCAGCAGCGACTTGCTCGACAAGTACATGCATATGTTTGTATTTCCGGACCATAAAATGGTTCCGCTGCACCGCAATTTTATCGGATACAGCATCAGCAGCATGATTGCAGCTCTCTTTAACCGCTGCCGTGCTAAACAGATTGAAGAATTCAAGCAGGTCATTATCAAGTACTACCTAAATTCCGGTCCAAGAGCTCCTGAAACTGATCTGTATCTACTGGAGGCTACCCGCCATATCCCCTTGACAGGAAGCCTGACTGCCTGCAATGCCGTTTATGACTTTATCCTGCAGCTGCTGTCCGATGCGCGGAGCTATATCCGCATATCCGCCCTTGAGATGGCATACAGCATCATGTTGAAGCTCAGACAGAGCGATAGTTCGTTGTCCTGCAGGGAAGCTTACGACCGTTTTGTTTCCGGTTTGAAGTCCCATTTAGAAAAAAGCACGGAACCCTCAGACTTACCGGCTGAAAACTATCTCATGCTGAGGTTGTCCGGCATGTCCGGCGTCAGCGATAATATCAGCCGGGCTTTGTCAAAAGCATGCAGCAGGGATGACCGCAAAATATCCGAAACCTTCCTCAGCAACTTGAAATCTGCTACCGGCTGGGTCGTCAAACGGACACAGGTTGACTACCTGCTGAGCTATGCTCTGGAAGAGCCTGGTGCCAACGGCTTTTACACCGCCATGCACTTCTGCAATCTGCTTAAGGTCAGCGCGGTAGAAAATGTAAGAAACCGTGCCGGTGAAGCCCTTATCCGAATCATCCCCCACCTGTCCCCCGAGCAGCGCAACGACGTGGCGGTTGAATTGTTGAGAGCCCTTGAGATCAGCGGCTATCAATATGCCGAATACATCCCGCTTTACTTCGGCAAGCTGATTCTTTTCCTGCAGCCTGTCGAACTGGACGAGATTATCGATGATTTTATCATCAAGCTGAAGCATTCAAGTCCCCAGCTTAACTCACTGATTCTCCGAACAGTGGGTATTGCTGTTGTGCATTATGTGGGGCTTAAGGACCGCCTTCACGAAGATCATTCCTTATATATAAATCGTATGACAAAAATGCTGGGAATACTACTGAATGGCGTAGCCCATTTCGACTTGCAGGTGAAACAGGCTGCCTTCAGTGCTCTGGGCAGGGAAATTTTCGGCTCAGCAGCTTTGGACCTGGAGGAAAAACAGCATATATTCCGCCTGGTCGCCAAGAAGATACTGAATCTGATGACCGACAGCAAGGATGTAGAACTGCTGTTTTTGACAAACTCGGCAGGACTGAACCATATTTACCGTTTCATAGCCGATTATACCTTCTTCAGAAATGACATACAAATCCGGATCCCGGAAAAGGTTGCCTTCTTCCCTGGTGCTTTTGACCCCTTTTCCCTGAGCCATAAGGAAATTTCCAAAGCGATCCGCAACCTTGGTTTTGAGGTCTACCTGTCGGTAGACGAGTTTTCCTGGTCCAAGAGAACACTGCCAAACCTTCTGCGAAAGAATATCATTAATATGTCGGCAGCCGACGAATTGGACATCTATCTTTATCCTGAGAATTATCCGGTCAATATTGCCAACCCTAAGGACCTGGAGTGCCTGAGGAGCAGTTTCCCCCATTCCGAGGTCTTTATTGTGGCGGGCAGCGATGTGATCGTCAATGCGTCAGCCTATAAGCAGCAAAAAACGCCCCATTCCATACTGTCCTTCTCCCACATCCTTTTTGAACGCAGGATCCTGACGGGACAGGGCAGCTTGCTTGACGCTGCAGTGGATGATTCCATCCGCAAAATAGAAGGAGAGGTGATCCGGCTGACTTTGCCGTCACAGCTTGAAGATATCAGCTCGACACAGATCCGCGATTATATTGATGAAAACAGGGACATAACCATGATGGTTGATCCGCTGGTGCAGCAGTATATCTACGAAAACGGCTTCTACCAGCGGGAGCCCCAGTATAAATCGCTGATCAAGACCATGTCCATCGATATTGAAGTGATTGAAGAAATCAACCGCAGCTATATGGAGGAGATTGCAGAGGCGATGCAAATCAGCCTTGAAGCAGCCCTGGACAAATTCAACGTTTTTTTTGACAAACCGTCTTACCGGCTTCTGCTTATACGGAATGCCAACCAGAAAGGCCGCATCATCGGCTTCACTGCTTTCCACCGCATCCACTTCAGCTTGCTGTACCAGGAATTCAAGAATAGTGCGGTAACGGAGTATATCCGGAACCATTCCGCGGGAAAGATCGTCCACATCGACGGTGTTTTTGTCTGTACAGGCACAGTGATGGACAATTTTGAGCAGATACTGCTGACTGAGACCTTATCCTATTGCTTGACAAAAGACTATGATTATGCCGTATTCAATAACGTGCTAAATGCCGGTACATCCTATTCGCTGCTTGAGGCACTTGAGCTCAAAGGTTTTACAGCCTTGCCGCTGGAGGGCGAGCCGGGGAACATCATGACGGTCAATATGAGCAAACCTTGTACGCTGAACTTGGATATCGAGACCATGATCAAGGAACCTTACAGGAGCAATACCCGAATTGTGAAGGCTATAGCCAAGACCCGAAAAAGGCTTTTAAGGGTCATGACAGGGCTGTACCCCGGCTATTTGACCCTGCCCTTTGACCGCAATATCATGTACGAGGTTTTGGTTAAGAAAATCTGCATGGTGAACCAAGTCCCTGCCGAAACGCTGGTACCTCGCGTGCTGGGACCTTCCATGTGCGTTCCCTATGGTACGGTCTTGGGCAAGAGCATTGTTCCCAATACTGTTACCAAAGCACTGCATACGGAAAAAATGTTTGAGCCGGATGCCAAAGCCTTCAGCATCGGACCCTTCCCCTACTACCTGGATCTGGAAAGCCAGATTCGAATGCTGCGTTCCTTTGACAGGCCGGTTATCCTGGTGGATGACATACTGGACAAAGGCCACCGGATCAGAGCACTGGACCCCCTGTTCAAAAAGGAGAATATTAAAATTGAAAAAATCATTGTGGGCATCCTTTCAGGCAGCGGCAAGGAACTGATGGAGATTCAGGGTCACGAGGTAGACAGTGCGTATTTCATTCCAAAACTGAGAGATTGGTTCAATGAAAACGCATTTTACCCCTTCATCGGCGGGGATGCCTTATGGCGCGGTGAATACCCCAGCCGGAACTTGCTGCCGTCCCTCAATCTGATACTGCCCTATGCCTCTCCGGCTTTTCTGAAGGGCGTGGAAAAAAAATCCATCTTCAAGCTGTCTGAGACAGCCATTGAAAATGCCATCGAAATCCTTTCAATTGTAGAAGAAGAGTTCCAGGAGATCAACGAAAGAAGCATGACGCTGGCTTCCATGGGTCAGGTATTCACGACACCCCGCTGTCCTGACCACGGCAAGCACATGGAATATGACCTGAGCCGTTGCCCTTCCTTCTATCTGAAGAATGACCTGGAGCTTTTGAACAGGCTTGAAAATGTTTTGCGTTAAGGAGGCATTTTATGAACTATTACCGATATGACCACCGTATCCTATTTTCCGAAGCAGTGTATGAGGATCTGCAGCACGTAACAGAGTCGGAGGCATCCCTATCGGAAGAAAGGTTTTTTTGGCTTCACAGCCGTGACCCCAAGGCATCACGGCGCAGCTTCTGTCTGTCCGATGCCTCTCTTGCCGGCATTCCCGACGAGGGATTGGCGCTGCTCCGTAAGATGGATGGGCCCTATCTTTTTCCCCAATGGATCATGGAACGGATAGAACAAAAAAAGGTAACGGCGGTCAATACCGCTTATCCAGACTGGCTGGATGCCCTGGACTTCCATGTGCCCGCGCGCTGCCGGATCCATGTCGTTGGCTTGGGAGATGTAGGCGGCATCATGCTGACGGGACTTCGGCTCCTGGGTGACGCTTCGGTGTCCGCAATCGGCATCTACGATATCGATCAAAACAAGGTGCTCCGTTGGTGCTATGAAGCCAACCAGATCCTTTCTCCGGTGGAATTGCCGGCAGAAAGCCGCTATCCGGAGGTTGTGGCCATAGACGATTCCAGCCTCTTTGACTGTGACCTCTTTGTTTTCTGTGTCACGGCCGGGGTTCCGGCGCTGGACGACCAGACTCGGGATGTGCGGTTGGCCCAGTTCGAAAGCAACGCACGAATCATCGGCGGCTATGCCAGGAAAGCGCGTGAAAGACGCTTCAAAGGCATCTTTGCCGTGGTTTCCGATCCTGTGGATCTTCTCTGCAAGGCTGCCTTCGCCGCTGCCAATACCGACGAAAATGGTCAGTGGGATATGCAGGGCCTTGCTGCAGAGCAGATCCGCGGCTACGGTCTCGGCGTCATGCACGCCCGTGCCGCCTTCTTTGCCGGCCAATCTCCGGATACGCGGCAGTACCTCCATGAAGGCCGTGCGTTTGGTCCCCATGGTGAGGGTCTGGTGATCGCAGACAGTGTCTCGAATTATAATGAAGCTGCCTCGCTGCTGCTGACGGAAAAGACCAAACATGCCAATATGGAGGTCCGCGCAGCCGGCTTCAAGCCGTACATCGCACCTGCCATTTCCTCAGCTTGCCTGTCACTTCTGGCTACCATACGCGGCCAGTGGCATTACAGTGCCACTTACATGGGCGGCGTCTTTATGGGGGCCAGAAACAGGCTGCTGCCGGCAGGTGTGGAACTGGAGCGGCTGGATATCCCGCCTGCGCTGTTTTCGAGACTGGAAAATACATACGAAAGTCTGGCGAAAATGATATGAGCGCACTCCATGTTTTTGTACCGCCCGATGCTTCCTCTTTACTCCGCAGGATGGTTGAAAAGACAGTTGGCCAAACCCCCTTCCTTCGGATTCAAAATGACATTGCACTCCCGGATCTTCGGGATAAAAAGCTGTTGATAGCGGTAGAGATAAGCAAAGCAGGCTTTAGTATGCCGGCTGCCCAGCTCATTACCAGGCTTTACGATACCGGAGCTGACTCTCTTTCAGGGGCTTCCGCTGTTTTGCTGCTTCACAGCCCCAATGAATTCTATACCAAGAGTATGGCTTCCAACCTTGTTTTCCTGTTGAACCAACTAGGCTGCCGCTTTCCCGGCCATCCGGTCATAGATGCTACCGGCAGCCTGATGAACTTCTCCACCTGGCAGAAAACCATGGATATGTCCTTGGAGGAGATATGCCTTGAAAACTGTTCGGCTCTTGGGAGGCGTTTCCTGAATGAATATCCGAATCAGATAAAAAAGCCCCGCATTCTTGCACTGCATTCCAGTTCATCCAGAACTTCAAACACGCTGATGCTCTGGAATATGGTCAAGAAAGGGCTGGAAGGCTGTGAAATCCAGGAGTTCCATGTTGAAAACGGAAAGGTCCTGGATTGTATCGGATGCAGTTTCAGGACCTGCATCCATTTCAGCAAGCAGCACAGCTGCTTTTATGGCGGCGTCATGGTTGAAGAAATCATGCCGGCTATCGAAAATTCCGATGCGGTCGTCTGGATCTGTCCCAACTACAATGATGCGGTCTCTGCCAACCTGACAGCAGTCATGAATCGGCTGACTGCTCTTTACAGGCGGATACCCTTTTACGCCAAATCCATGTATGCCGTCATCGTATCCGGAAATTCCGGAAGTGATACATTGGCAAAGCAGCTGATCGGAGCACTGTGTGTCAATAAGGGCTTTTCACTGCCGCCTCGTTTCTGCATAACGGCAACGGCCAACGATCCGGGTGCCATTATGCATATTCCTGGCGTCGAGGCTTCCGCATCGGATTTTGCCCGGCTTCTACTAACTGAAACAAGAAAATAGCAATTAAAAAATTAATGGAAGCATAAAATTTTTTTCTAAACGATGCAGGATTTTTTGCATTTTTATAGAAATGTATAAATATAGAATATTTAACTTTGAAATTTCACTAATATTTATATTTATGCATAGATTGTTGGGTTTTATACGTTATTTCATCGAAGTTTTATGCATTGCATTTACTTTTAGGTATTGATATTTTCCGCTAAATCTGTTATATCTTATATTGTGAAGCAAATATTTCAATGTGCTACACTGTTAATTGTTTAACATAATTATATCAATATTCTGATTATTCTGCCCCAAGGATTTCCTAATGTGATGTATTATTAAACTTTTATTGGGAATACTGTGAATTAGTGTTTTCTTGTATCCGATGCTTGCTTCAGGTTTTAAGCAATTGTCAGATGTTGTCAGTTGCTTATAATAAATAAATTATTGGGAGGAGATACCAATGAACGCAAAAGTATATTGCGAACAACTGTTTGAAAGAGTCGTAAAGAGAAATGGTAACGAGCCCGAATTCCATCAGGCGGTTAAAGAAGTTCTCGAGTCTCTGGTGCCGGTTCTTGAAAAGCATCCGGAATACATTGAACTGGGAATCGTAGAAAGAATCGTTGAACCTGAAAGACAGATCGTTTTCAGAGTGCCGTGGGTTGATGACAAAGGGCAGGTTCAGGTTAACAGAGGCTTCAGAGTACAGTTCAACAGCGCTATCGGACCCTACAAGGGCGGCTTGAGATTCCATCCTTCCGTTTACCTCGGAATCATAAAGTTCCTGGGCTTCGAGCAGATCTTCAAGAACTCCCTCACAGGCCTGCCCATCGGCGGCGGCAAAGGTGGTTCAGACTTCGATCCTAAGGGCAAATCCGATTCAGAAGTCATGCGTTTCTGCCAGAGCTTCATGACTGAGCTCCAGAGACACATCAGCCAGGACTGCGACGTTCCTGCAGGGGATATCGGTGTTGGCGGAAGAGAAATCGGCTTCATGTTCGGACAATACAAGAGAATAAAGAACGCTTATGAAGCAGGCGTATTGACAGGCAAAGGCCTTGTTTACGGCGGAAGCCTTGCAAGAACAGAAGCTACAGGCTACGGTCTCGTTTACTTCGTAGACGAAATGATCAAAGCCAAGGGCATGACTTTCGAAGGCAAGACAGTTGTTATATCCGGTTCCGGAAACGTTGCTATCTATGCAACTCAGAAGGTCAACCAGCTGGGCGGCAAGGTTGTAGCACTCAGCGATTCCAACGGTTACATATACGACAAGAACGGCGTAGACCTTGCACTTGTAAAGCAGCTTAAGGAAGTTGAAAGAAAGAGAATTTCCGAGTACGTTAAAGTACATCCGACAGCTGAATACCATGAAGGCTGCAACGGTATCTGGACAATTCCGTGTGATGTTGCTCTTCCGTGCGCAACTCAGAACGAAATTGACGAAGAATCCGCTAAGATCCTTGTTAAGAACGGCGTTAAGGCTGTTGGCGAAGGTGCAAACATGCCTACAACACTGGAAGGCACAAAAGTATTCCTTGACAACGGCGTTCTCTTTGCTCCTGCAAAGGCTGCAAATGCCGGCGGTGTTGCAACTTCCGCTCTTGAAATGTCCCAGAACAGCATGAGACTGGCTTGGACTTTCGAAGAAGTTGATGCTAAGCTGAAGAACATCATGGTCAACATCTACAAGAATGCCAGTGCAGCTGCTGAAGAATACGGCTACAAAGACAACCTCGTTTACGGTGCTAACATTGCAGGCTTCGTAAAAGTCGCTGAAGCAATGAGAATGCAGGGTCTCGTTTAATGTAAAGGGACACCCCCTGCTCGAGTAGGGAGTATTGTTTTACGTTAAGGAATGTCCCTTAATGAAAAGTTGACTCAAAAGTCCTACGCATGTGCGTAGGACTTTTTTATTCCCCTATGATCTTGACCAGCACCCGTTTCCGCCTCATTCCATCAAACTCCCCGTAAAACACCTGCTCCCAGGTTCCCAGGTCCAGCTTTCCCTCTGTTATGGCTACCACGACCTCCCGTCCCATAATAGTCCGCTTCAGATGGGCATCGGCATTGTCTTCAAAGCCGTTGTGCCGGTACTGGGAATGAGGCTTTTCCGGTGCAAGCTTCTCAAGCCAGGCCTCGAAATCCGAATGCAGGCCGGATTCGTCATCATTGATGAAAACACTGGCAGTAATATGCATGGCATTGCAAAGCAGCAAGCCCTCCTTGATGCCGCTTTCAGCTATGCAATCATGCAATGCAGGCGTGATATTGATCAGTTCGCGCCTTTTCCTGGTCTGAAACCACAGCTCCTTCCGAAAGCTTTTCATATGATCACCTCTTCATTCAGCTATAATAACAATTTATCAGTCTTTTCCGCTATTGGCAAGTCTCCTTGCGACGTAGCGCAACCGTCATGAAATCTTATTGTCAACTCATTCGACCGTTTTGGTTGACAATACATCCGTACACCGCTATACTGTTATTGTAATCCATTTATTCCAGTCTGCAATTTTGAAAGCGAGGAAATGTAAATGAAAAAGACAAGTATCCGGGACATCACACTGGTTGCACTATTCACCGCCCTAATGGTCATTGGTGCCTTCATCCGCATCCCGCTACCCTGGGTGCCTTTGACCTTCCAGCCTTTCTTCTGTGCCTTTGCAGGCATCTTACTGGGGGCTCGTCTGGGAATGCTTTCACAAGTGACTTATATCGTGCTGGGTCTCATAGGTATCCCTGTATTTACACAGGGTGGGGGTCTTGCCTACATATTCAAGCCTACATTCGGCTTTCTGATCGGGTTTGCTGCGGCTGCCTATGTGATCGGGAAAGTGTCTGAGAGCCTTGGAACCATTAATTTTAAAAATACTCTCATATCGGTTATGTCCGGTTTGGTGGTTATCTTTGCCATCGGACTGCCTTACCTGTATGTCATTCTTCATTTTTACATGAAAATGCCGAATGTACCGCTTGTATCCGCAACCATAATTCCCATCATCATCAAGGATGCTGTTCTGTTTGTCGTTGTAGCCGCCGTTTCCGTCAAGGTTGCGCCATTAGTCAGAAAAGCAGCCCGCTCCAATTAGAACGGGCATGGGAAACGCAATGAAAAACGTACTTTCTCATATCGAAGCAATTGTGATGGGCGGCGGTGCCATAGGGTTTGAAGAAGCCCTCACCCTGGTGAAGCATGAGGATCTTTCAGGCTTGCTAGCTGCTGCAAACAGGATCCGAAAGCACTTCTGCGGTAATCACGCTGACCTGTGTACCATTATGAATGCCAAATCCGGCAGATGTACTGAGAACTGCAGGTATTGCGCACAATCGGGACATTACAGTACAGGTATTGAAGTTTATGATTTGGCAGGCTTTTCGGATGTGCTGACGCTTGCAAAGGAAAATGAGCAGTCGGGTGTACACCGTTTTTCCCTTGTAACAAGCGGCACGTCTTTATCGGACGAGGAGTTCCGGCAGATGGTTGCTATTTATAAAAGGTTGGATGAAGAAACCGGTTTAGCGCTCTGCGCTTCTCTGGGCAGCATTTCCACCGATCGGGCGGTGCAGCTCCTTGAAGCCGGCGTTACCACGTATCATCATAATGTGGAAACCAGCCGGAGCTTTTTTCCCGCAATATGCACTACACATACCTATGACAGTAGAATTGCCACCATTAAAGCTGTTCAGGCAGCTGGATTGGCAGTATGCTCGGGGGGTATCATCGGGATGGGAGAATCCATGGAGCAGCGCATCGAAATGGCTTTTGAACTTAAGGCTCTGGGCATCCGCAGCATCCCCATCAATATCCTGAACCCAATAAAAGGAACACCACTGGAAAACGCCGAAAAGCTTGACCCGAAGGAAATACTGCGGACGATTGCCATATTCCGCTTTATTCACCCTAGCGGCAGCATCCGTTATGCAGGCGGCCGGAATGCCCTTGGACATTACCAGTTCCAAGGCCTTCAAGGCGGAGTCAATGCCTTACTGACGGGTAACTACCTTACAACCACCGGAAATGATATCAGAGGTGATTTGATCCTCTTGACAGAGGCGGGATACACGGTCTGATACCTCATATCAGCGCAAAATCAGAATATCGCCCTCTTGAATCCCTTTTTCCCTGATGCAGCCTTCCGGCAGCTCAACAGTGATATAGGCATTTTTTATGAAACCCAGCATGCGCCAGGGTTTTATTTTTTCTTTTATACCGATCACCCGGTGATTGATGTCCAAAAACACAACATCGATGGCGAAACACATGAACCAGGTGTGAATACTGCTGCAGTGCAGCAAAATCAATCCTTCACTGGGGTTGATGGATTTTCTGAACATCAGCCCCCTCAAGCGCTGGAAAAAGGTGTCTGCAATTTCAACATGATAGACGACTTCCTGGTTTTTTGTTTCATTGTAGAGCATTCTTCATCCCTCCTAACCGAACATTTCCAGCATTCTTATCAGTACCGGACCCAGCAGCACGATGAATATCGTCGGCAGTATAAAAAAAACCATCGGAAATAACATTTTGATCGGTGCTTTCATTGCAGCCTCCTGTGCCCGATGCCGTCTTTTCTGCCGGGTGAGGGAAGATTGTATCCGCAGGACATTTCCCACACTGACACCCAACTGGTCAGCCTGAAGGATTGCCCCGATAAAAGTGATCAGATTTGGCACCGGAACCCTTTCGATCAGCGATTTGAATGCATCACGCTTTGACACGCCCACTCTCATTTCTCTCAGGACACCCGTGAACTCCTGCACCAGGACGCCTGACATTTTCTCCACCAGCTTTGCCATCGCACCGTCGAAGCTAAGCCCGGCCTCTATGGATACAGCCAGCAGATCAATGACGTCCGGCAGGCTTTTTTCTATTTCCTTTTGCCTTTGCAGGATCTTTTGCTTTAAGTACAGCTTGGGAAAAATATAGATGATACCTGCCAGTATACTGATAACGACCAGGACCTTGAGCAGGGGAGGTCTGAAAACGGCCCATACATAGAGTACGCCCACGGTAGCTGCAGTTATCAGTCCCAGCTGCGCGAATATCAGACCGCTTGCACTGATATTCATCGGGCTCCCTGCTTCCTTTAGGCGCCTTTCCATTTGCTCAAAGTAATTCTTAGGTGTTATCCGATTGACAAACCCGTTTGTATTCCTGATCAGAGGTTTGATGATACGGTCTGTCAGTGTCCCTTCGATGAGCCCGCTGTTCTTGTCCTGAGGTGCTGCAAAGGATTTCAGCCTCTTTTGTATCTCCAGCTTTTCTTTAAAAAGCGTATGAAGCAGCAGCAGCATGATGCAAAGTACAGTCGCAAAGGTGCTTATGAAAATGGCAAACAGCATTGGTCTACACCTCGATTCCTATGATTCTTTTTATAAAGAAGATCCCTACTGCCTGCATGAGTATTGCCATGACAAGCATTCCCCACCCGAGGGGATGCTGAAAAAGCTGTCGTATATACTCCGGATTCAATAAGTAAATGATAAAGCCCAACGCAAGGGGCATAAGAGAAATAATCAGACCCGATATGCGGCCTTGTGCTGTCAGGATGCGGATCTCGCCCTTTATTTTGATCCTGGACCGGATGGTCTCGGAAATGTTGTCGAGGATTTCCGACAGGTTTCCGCCTATCTGGCGCTGAATCAGCACCGCCAGCATGATCAGCTCCAGATCCTCGCTTTGGACTCTTTTGCTTAGCGCCTCCAGTGCCTTGTCGGTATTGACGCCCAGATTGATTTCCTTCATCATTTGCCTGAATTCCGATGATATGGGCGGCGGCAGCTCCTTGGATGCCGAATCCAGTGCTTGTAGAAAGCTGTAACCGGCTTTCAGCGTGTTGGAAATAAGCGTAATGGTATCAGGCAGCTGCTGGTCTATTTTCTGGATAATGCTTCTTTTCCTCGTAGAGACATAGATACCCGGTATAAAGGTTGATAGCACGGCCAACAGCAAAGCCGCAGCCGGATTCCTGCTGACTGGATAGATGATACCAAAAATCAGTAGAAATAAAAGTCCCTTTATGGTGATATACTCCTCCGGCTTCAACGGCAAATGGGCTTGAACCAGGCTGATTTCAACCCGTTCCCTGTAACGTGATCCGATACGGCTTCTGCCGATGGTCTTCCCTACCACGCTTAAGCCTTCCCGCCAGTGAAGCGTTTTTTCGCGTTCCACCTTTTCCCTGTTTTTTTCCGGATTCAGATAATGCTGCATCCTGTTCATAATCGTCTTTTTATTTGAAAAAGCGGCATAGAGAATATAAAGCACGATCATGCAATCCAAAAATACGAAGATAAAAATCAGTTCCAGCATGCTATCACCTCCAAATTATGATTTCCCATAGCTTTCTTCTGGATAGCCCTTGACGGTCAATGCATGCTGAACAGGTTCGGCGGCAACGGAACTCTGGCGTTCAGCAACTTTTCCATGAATTTCGGCCGTATGCCGGTGGGGCCGTAGCTGCCTGTGATCCTTCCCTTTTCATCGAAACCCTTTTGATTGAACAGGAATAAGTCCTGCAGGATGATGGTGTCCTGCTCCATCCCTTGCACTTCCGTGATATGCGTGACTTTCCTGCTTCCATCCTTCAATCTGGACTGCTGCACAATGACATCCACAGCGGACGATATCTGCTCCCGGATGGCACGCACCGGTAAATCCATACCGGCCATCAGCACCATGGTTTCCAGCCTTGCCAGCATATCCCTGGGTGAATTGGCGTGACCCGTGGTCAGAGAACCGTCATGTCCCGTATTCATCGCCTGCAGCATGTCCAGCGCTTCACCGCCTCTCACTTCCCCAATGACGATTCGGTCAGGCCTCATTCTCAAGGAGTTCTTGACCAGATCACGGATATGGATGGCGCCTTTTCCTTCAATATTGGGCGGTCTGCTTTCCAGCCTTACCACATGCTCCTGACGGAGCTGCAACTCTGCGGCGTCTTCTATTGTAACAATTCTCTCATCGTTGGGTATAAAGGACGACAAAACATTCAGCGTCGTTGTTTTACCGCTTCCGGTACCGCCGGATACGACGATGTTCAGCCTGGCCTTGATGCACGCCTCCAGAAATACGGCCATATCTGCCGTCAGGGTACCGAACTCTATCAGCTTTCCAACATCCAGCGGCTTCTTGGAGAATTTCCGGATGGTTATGCTTGGACCATCCAGTGCTAAAGGCGGTATGATGGCATTGACACGGGAACCGTCCGGCAGCCGCGCATCCACCATGGGAGAGCCTTCATCAATCCTTCTGCCGAGTGGTGACACGATCTTCTCAATGATGCGCATGACATGCTGGTTATCCTCAAATACCGCATCCGTCATCACCAGCTTGCCTTTCTTTTCAATATAGACCTGCTTGGGGCCGTTTACCATGACTTCCGAGACTTCTTCATCGATCAGAAAGCGGCTGATAGGTCCGAAGCCGATGGATTCATCAATGATATACCGCACCATGTTATGCTTATCGGTTCGTGACAGATAGATGTCCCGCTCTTTCAGGGTCTCTTCCACAATATCCGCAATCTGTGCATTGATCCGCTGTTCATCTTTCTCATCCTGCTGGAAGCCGGCATCCACCTTTTCGATGATTTTCTTGTGAATGATGCTCTTTATCTCGCTATGGGGATCTTCCTTCCTGCTTTCCTTGGAAACGCTTTTACCGTCCGCCTGCATTTCACCCTTTTCCTGCTCCATTCTTTTCAAAAGACTCATCATATCACATCCTTAAAGTATTGCTGACAACAAGCCTTTCTTCTCAGCCCCTTGACCGGCCAGAAACTGGCTCAGCTTCAATATCCGCTTGGCTACATGGGATGCCTTCCTGTGAGAGACCAACGGGTGGCCATTGTTGACCGAAACCGTTACTGAAGCTGTATCATCCGGTATCACCATCCAGATATCCACATTGAGAGCCGACTTGAAATCTGCATATTTGATTCCGTAGCTTTCATTGGCTTTGTTGACTACCAGCTTGACCTTTTCATCCGAATAGTTCAGGGTCTTCATCACTTCCAGACCGTTTTTGGTATTTTTTATAGAGGGAAGGTCCAAAGTAGACATATAGATGATGACATCTGAGGCATCCAGTGCCGTAATAACCGTATCATGAAAGCCTTGGGACGTATCAATCAGGATATAGTCATACCTGCCTCTCAAGGCGTCGATCAGCTTTTTAATATGATCTGCCGTTACATATTCGGCGTTTTCCGGTCTCAAGGGTGCTGCCAGAACCTTGACACCTGAATAATGCGTCAAAAGGTACTCCTCCACCAGGCTGCTTTCCTGTTCGATATTCCCGATATCCTTAATCAGCTCGGTAATGGAATTTTTGACATAAAGGTTCAAGCATATGGCCACGTCTCCGAATTGCAGGTCAAAGTCCAGCAACGCAACCCTTTTTCCTGTGGTATTTGCCAGAGATACTGCCAAATTTGTCACCAATGTGGTTTTACCTACACCGCCTTTGGTGGAAAAAACACTGATCACCTTTGATTCTATCTTTTCAACCGCAGTTACGGTATTGTATTTTCTTTTCTTGGTCAGATCTATATCATAAACATGTCTGACAGCATCCACCAATTCCTTCACGCCGAAAGGCTTCACCACATAGTCCCTAGCGCCTGCCGCCATCGCTTTCTTGATATATTCCCGCTCGCCCTGTATGGACATGATGATGATAGAGCCCTCCAGGCCTTCTTCAGTTATCTCTTCAGTGGCCCTGATCCCGTCCATCTCAGGCATGTTGATGTCCATAAGGATAATGTCCGGTTTCTTTTCCTTGACCAGTTGAACTGCTTCCATTCCGTTGCGTGCCTGTCCTACGATTTCGATATCCTTTTCCCAGTTAAAAATAGCAGCAATGTTCTCTCTGGTCTGCTCCGAGTCATCCGCAATGACTACCCGAATCCTTCTTTCCATAATTCCACCTCCTTACTTGGCAAACTCCAGTTTTCCTTTGCCATAGGTCATTTCATCGCGTATGACACCTGGTGTCTGCACAGTCGTCGTATCCGATACCGGCTTCAGAGCCAGCCTTAAAACACCGCTTTCATCCGCCAGCACCAGCCGCTCTGCTTCCTCAAGTGTCACAGCCAGCGTTACACTGACCGGAAGCTTTTCTCCCTCTTTTCTTTCTTCCTTGGTCTCCATGCGCATGCTTTGCCCGATGCCAAGGATTTGTACATTCTGCAATATGACCTTTGTCAGCTTGGGATAATAGATTTTTCTGGCACCAAGCTCCTTATCCTTTTCCTCAAAGGTAGCGATGACATCCACCAGGTCCCCCTGTGTAATGAAATCCCCGACCTCCGCCACTTCATTCACGCCTATGGTAACAGCCCTTTTCCCCTTTGGAATCACATAGGACAGAGTATTTTTCTCACCCTGGTACAAACGCTCCAGGACAACCGGTTCCCCTTTCAGGACCCGCTCCTTTGTAAGCTTTCCTACGATCTGGCTCTTATCGCCGGTACCTTTGATCAGGCTGGCGTTTTCGGGAACTTGAACCAGCATCAGCATGTCTTCTTTTATAACAACCCTTGCCGGGATGTTTTCCTTTGCAATATAGACACCCGTGTAAGGTATTTCCGCCTCCTGTCTGTTTAACCTCGCTATATAGAAATAAACCAGCAGGCTTGTGCATAACGCCATCACCACTGCCAGTATCCAAATCTTTCTGTTTATTCCTTCCATGACATGAACTCCCCCCTCAGTGCTATTCGATCAGCTTGATGCCGAATAACCCGAAATCATTGGCTGCTTCACCGATTTCTCCCTCATCCAGTTTACGGATGAATTTTCCGCTTACCTCTGTTTTGCCCCCATTATCTATGACATCTTCCAGAAAGAATGCTGCAAACCCTACAATTTTAACTGTTTTTCTTCCAGGAACACTTAATGAATCAACGATTGGGATCTTGATGACCCTTGGGCAATTGACCTCCAAATTTGTAATATCTCCGTCGGAGTGGTCATGCGGATCGGATTCCAGAATAAAAGTAATTCCCTCCAGTGTGGGCCCTGCCATGTTGCCAGGCTCAGTATCAAATTCATCGCCTATCTCGACCATATCGCCCATGCCAATGGTACCGAAGTAACCATATTTTAGGTTGTTCCGGTAGTTGGAAGCCCCGCTCCCCCCCAGTGCCAATGCGCCGTAATTGCCACAATAGCCGTCTCCACCGCCTCTTTTCAGTGTATAGGATTGACCCAATACAAAGCTCTGCTGTTCTACCGCCAAAGGCCGAAGCCCTCTTACCCCGGTGATGTTTCCTACAACGGCAGTTGCTCTTGCCTTTACAGATGCATCCATGATATTGAAGATCCTTGCAAAATGCAGTCCCACAACCTTGGTGGACTCAACAGATATCCTTCTCTGACCCTCTGCGATATCGATAGTTAGCGTTTCAGGGGCTATGCCGTTCAAACCCGCATATTTGAATGCTTCTTGCAGCATCTCCATATCGCCCTTATCAAACTTCGCCGCTGCTGCCAGGGCAGCTGCATCAACGGCGTTCTGCAGCTTGCTCTCTTCGAAATATAAAAGACCGGCATCCACACTAAGGGACATCAATGCCGCCATTGATGTCATGACCAGCATCAGAATGATGGAACTGCTGCCTTTTCTGTTGAAATACTGTTTTATATTTGAACATTCAAATCTCATTTTATTCAACCCTCATGTACGTATTGGATTCCATATTTAAAGGATTCGGAATGATGCCGCTTAATATCGGTGTATAGATGACAACGGCATATTCTACCGTCACACAGACATCCGAACCGCTGATTCTTGAATCATCATCCGGTGTCAGATCGACTTCGATAGCGCTGGCACTCAAAAGGCCAGCTTTGCTCTTGACATTCAGGATGACTTCCTCATCGCTTTTCCCTATGGCTGCCAGTCTTGCCCCTTCCCGGGATGCATGAGTAATAATCAGGTAGGAACCGAAGATTCTGGTAAACTCAACCATCCCCATCAGGAGAAGGATAATGAGGGGCAATATCAAAGCCGTTTCCACCAATGACTGCCCTTTGCTGTTCCTAAGACTTTTAATCATGCTTCCTCGCATCGTATTGTCCCTCCCTTTCAGTCTTTCAACTTCCTGATTCATACCTAAATGAGTGAAGGTAGAAAAATGACCCTACCTGGGGGTATCAAGTAGGGTCAGGTCAGTGTAATTGATTCATTGCTCGTTTTGAAGGTCCTGACATTATCAGCTTCCGGGCGTGAGCGCAGTGATAATCTGGGTGAACTTCGCTGCTATGGATGTGCTAAGACCTGTCAATGTTGCAATCAGGAGTACAGCTACGAAGGCTATGATCAGTACATATTCCACCATCCCCTGTCCCCTTTTGTCGGATAACATTTCCTTTACTCTTAACCAGCACATTAATAGTGTCATTGTTACCGCCTCCTTTTTCTATTTTTATATAGTAAGCTTCTGTTGCATGTTTTCATTATAGACCCCATCGTCAAGATAAACTATCCAACGAATGCATTAATTTGCAGGTAGCTGCCAAGCCTATATCTGAGCACTTTGTCCCATTGTGCATTCTTATAAAATCTGATGAATATTATACATATTATACCAGCAGCAACAGTTGATTGCCGCAATTCTGACAGAATAGTCTGACTTTTTTCGGTAGAAAAAAAGACGCAGGATACATCAACATTCATTGAAATCCCTGCGCGCTCCTCTATAGCGTCTATCGGCTGCTTTCCTCTTAATCCATCCTCCCCTGTATGAATGTGTTCCCGAACCGCCCCCATAATATGGATGGCTTATCTTCACTTCATATAGTCCTGCAGTCCTATAAGGATAAAAGCTCTTTATGCAGCTGCTAAAATGCGTTTAACAAGTATTTCATTTAAAATCACTGTTATTTTCTTCGAATTTCTCCGCCGCCCAGCCCATAAGCAAAAAAACGCTGGCTTTTAAAGGGATTCATGGAAGGAAGAGGTATGCCTTCGCAAAACACAATAAAATTCACACCGCCGATGGGACTGATCCGATCATCCGGAACATCACCCAGGGATATATTCAAGCGGTATCGGTTGCCGCTTTCTTTATTGTACCTGTTGTTCATAAAACAGCTCAGCTCACTGATGATATATTCCCCAAGAAGCAGCTGCCTTTCTTCTGTCGTCAAGCCAAGCTGGGATCCGCTGATCCATTCTCCTGCCGTCATATCGTATATCTGATCAGATAATGTGAATCGGTACGGCATTCCACAGTATTGCATGTCATAGCCCTTTTCGCCGGCGGCATTGTAAGCCGTCCAGTCATCATTCATATCTGCAATCATGAGCCTGTCATAGCAGATCAGTGCTTTCATGGGTATGTACATCTTAATCCTTTCCTGGTCTGCTGCCTCCAATAGGCTTGAATTGCAAAAAAACAGCCGGTAAAACCATTCCAATGCTTTATCCCTGTCCACTGCAACATTTCTGCTGTCCTCCAACCCGGTGCCATAACCGGCTCCCTGCTGCTCAAGCATGTCCTCCGAGACATAAGCATGACAGGCTGCCGCAGCATTGGCCCCGGAGTCCAAAGCACGCTTATAGCGCTCCGACATCCATTCAACCTGATCGACGCCCATCCCGATAAATATCATCGTTATAGAACAGAAAAGAAAAATAAGGCTCCAAAAGAAGATCTTCATGGTTCTGCCCCCCAGCTATTGGATATAGACCGATGCCTTGCCATATAACCGGATATCATAAGCGCCGGATATGGATTGCCCGAGCGGTGTCATCTCATATAACCTGCTGAGTGGATGTCTGGTCTTGCATTTCACATAAATATTGATAATATCATAACCTTCTTCTCTCAATTCTCTTCCGATGACCGACATGTTTGAGATCAACTGGGGCTGATCGGTATTTCCCCTGTATTTTTCGGCAGAAACACTGATGTCAAAAATGCCGAATGGCTTTAGCCTTTCTTGGAGTTCGTTATAGACAGATTCATACAGTGCACCCTTCTTCGCAGCAATTTGGGTATATTGATATACGATGTTCTCGACGGACTGCTGCCTGATCTTAAAATCTCGGTCCAGGGTACCATGAAACGAAAACCAGGTCAGCAGAGGCATTACCAGCAGCGATGCCCAAAATTTCTCCATAGTATCCTCCACTTAATGATGAGATTATTGTATCATTGTAAAATCAATACTGGAGATGGTTCCTGAAGCATTCTTGGTGACTTCCTTAACATAATATTTTGCCAGATCATTCACTTTATCCGAAACGTTGTTGCAATCCGTGACGTACGTCTGATCTCCAGTGCATCCGGATGCACCGCCCCCGCTGACATGGATACTAATTGTATTGCCGGTCTTGCAATATAGTGTAATGGTATTGATGACATTTGATGCTGTCACTGTGGAGGGTGCCGTATCCTCAACATCGGATTTCACTGCCGAAAGCGTCTGGTTGGCAGTATCCGCCATTGCCAGTTGAGAGTCCTTTTGAGGATTATAAACTTGATTGACATACATCAATCCGGCTGCTGCCACAACAACAAAGATGAGTATAACCGCCCAGAATTTTTCCATTGCTTCTTCTCCTTATCATTTAATGTAGTTTTTGAGGTCTATTTTATGAAATTGGATGGATTTGTGAGGATCGTCAGGCTATATGAGAAGTATACTGCTGCCAGCAGCATAGCCGCTGCAACCGGGACCATGGCATAGAGCTGCTTGGTCTTCCTGCGTTTCAGGTTTTTCACTTCCATCCAATTCTGATAGTCTTCTGCCATTTCATCTGCTGCGTCCGCTATACCCTGAAAGCCCGTATTGGCTGACAGCTTCAACAAGGCAAGCAGCTCATACAGCTCCTGGTTTTCAACCGTTTGCATCTCTTGTTCAAAAACTGCTTCCGCCTTTCCGCTTTTTACGCCGTTCAGCAACGTGCCCAGCCGGCTGCTATACAGCTCCGAAACCAGCAGCATGGCTGACAGGACTGCTTTAAGGCTGTATGGCGGCAGCCTGCCGAAAATTGAAAACACATTGATGCAGTGGAGCACCTCCCAGTCCCGTTTATCCTCAATCAACCTGATTTTGATTGCCGCTAGCATATTGGGCAGGAAAAACATCACAACGGAAACTAGAAATGCTTGGACATAAGGGTGATACTGTGTTTCGATCCGGCTGACCTTGACCAGTTTTTCGTATAGTCTTTCAGCCATTTCCTGTGTGTCCTCCCGAACATCCTTTCCACTGACACTGATCATTTGAGAAATGTATTCCACATAGAGGGCCCTGCCTTCTGCACTAGACAGGTTTTCAAACGTTGGCCTTCCGGATTTGACAGCCTCCCGGGCACTCCGGAACAGCGTCTGTTCCATTATCGTCCTCTGTGACTCCGGCATGCGGTATGCCTCTATTGCCGTCCTGTTATAATTCAAATCATCAATAACGGCTTGACACTGCAAATTAACACTGGTCACTTGAATATTGACCAGGCTAATGCAAGCAGCTGACATCAGACATACCTTGGCCAAATAAAAGCTCTCCACCGAAAAACAGAATCCAGCTTGCTCCAGCAGGGCAGCGGTACGGACATAGCGCAGATCCTCCGGCTTTGGCATCAAGGGATACAGGCGCCACATTTTTTCACGAAAGCGGCTTCTAATAAAGTCCGGCCTGTAAAGCTTTCTCAGTCTATTATACTGAAGCAGCTGCTGCAACGCTGTAACAGTCAGTGCTGCCAGCAGCACCAATGAAACGTATCGGATCACCAGGTGGGGAAAGATAGTACCGCCTCCCGTCCATACTAATTCTGAAGTTTTCGCATCCAGTGAATGAATACCGTACCCAGGTTGCTAATCATCATCATTGCTGCAGTGAGGCTTTGGGCCTGGATACTGCCATAAATGGAATCCATGTCGATATCCCTCAAGAGGCTGGTGTTGTACCACTGAGATATAGGTATGACGAAATACGGAAATAGAAATACAAAAAGCTGCATGCTCAGGAGCTCCACATTATTGAATTCCTGTTCGATGCTCAAACGGGTGATGCAGTGGTTCAAGCGTTTCAGGTTCCTAGCAATCACATCGGCCTGCCGGTCTTGAGCCCCCGGCAAGGCTGCATGTCCGCCATTCTCCTTGGCAAAATGCATCAGCCTGCAGAGCATTTTCAACCATACCGATGGCATGACGGCTTCCAGCCTCTCTACTTGCCTTTGGCTGTCTGCTGAAAGAATGGCATCCCGGAGACGAAGTAAAAAAACTTTATTATTTGCCGCACACCTGGTGATGGTTTCATCCAGTGCAGCAACGACATTTCCATGGTAGTGAGAATAATAATGTGAGAGTACCTTCAGTGTGTTGGGTATTTCCTTCTTAATGCGTTTTTCCTTTATTTCAAAGTAAATATCAACGATCAAATAGACAAAAATCACAGCGGAGACCAGAGAAAGCAGCTTATGATACCAGAGCTTATGAAACAAAGCCAATGCAGCAGCACCATAGACGGTTCCCGCCAAGACGGCTGTTACTACAATAAGAAAGCTGGCATGCAGATTCCTTTGAGGTGATAATTGATTTATCTTGCACAAACGTCTGTTTATCAACATGACCGGTCCGCCCATCATAGGGCTGTCCTCTATCTTGAAAAACAGCATCTTTCTGTCACGCATCCTTGAATACCCCCTGAACATACTGGGGAATGGGCTGCCCCGTCTCACGCCTGATCATCTCAACATAACGGTTCATATACTTGAAAGCCTCCCTTTTTTTTGCAGCTTTGTCCAGCATGTGCGGCGAGGGATAATTGACAAGCTTTGATTCATAGCCGTCATACTCATACAAGGTATTCAGCCGGTATAGATTGGATGGGCTGCGCTGGATCTCTTGGACATAAGCCAGCCGCTTCAAGACCCGGATGTCGCTTTCAGGACTATAATCAAAGGCGCAAAAGGTCTCAGCAAGGGGTATGATTTCTACGATTTTCGTAATGCAAATACGGCCATCCATATTCTGATGCTGAAATATGACATTGACGCAATGAATGATGTCCATGACAGCACTCTGCTCCGAATGGTAGTGGCTTGTTCCGGTCAGCATATTTTTAAGTCTGGGCACTGTTGTCTCCGGATTTGTAATATGTGTGGTAAACCAGGCTGCTACTGAAACTGATTGTACTAGCTGAATATAAGAAAACAGCGCATCTCCATCCCTCACTTCACCTATGTTGGCCACATCCACCGACATCCGGAGGATGGTTTTGACCACGTCCTGCAGGCTCTTTCCGGGAATGGACTGTCCCTCAACGATCCGCTTCAGAGGATATTTCTCCATGATGTGCTGCTCGAAATAATCCTCTACTGTGCCGATATGAAGTGCATCATCCAAAAGCTCATACATGACATTCATGGTGGTTGTTTTGCCTGTGCCCAATCCCCCTTGCAGGCAGATGCTCATACCGGATCTGACCAACGCTGCAATCAGGACTCTGAGCCGCTCCTCTGCAAACAAGTTTCCGAATGAGGCGTTGCTTTGGTTGAATATCCGGATGCAAAGGTTGCGAGCTGAAAAGTAAGGCTTCTGTGTTACTGTGATCCGGGCACCGTCCCCTCTATGGCAGAGGATCTCCGGATTGCCCGAGTCAAGCTGCATGCAGTATTTGTCGAAGCTGATGGCTCTGTCTTGTATCACTCTTGCCTGTTTTTCGGGTATTTGGATGAAACTGAGCCATATCTTGCAGCCGCACCAGCAGTAAACATATCGGCCATTATCTGAAAAACCTATTTCATTGATATCCGAGTAGGCCAGTTGGTCAATCTGCATTAAGCCGAAAATCTCCTCATACAGACGCTGTACGACGATATCCAGTTTATCGCCAAAGCGCAGCACCGGGTTTTCCTGCCTGTACAATCGGCTAATGTCCGCTTCGTCCAGTTCATGCCGAATGCTCTCATATTCCGGCTCGATTCTTTGCTTTCTGATGCAGCCGCAGCGTTCCAGCAGCCTTCGGAAAGCACCGTCCCTGCCGTTTGATTCCCGGTGCTCAAACCAGTGCAGCAAAATGGAAAACTGTTCTCTAGCCGTCAGCAACTCATGCTTATCAAAAGGTATGATGCGGTCAACCAAGCCATTGGCCTCACTGATGAACTCTTTTTCGCTGAGGATGCTGTCCTCCGGTTCGCCGGCTGCATTCTGCCTGTATAAGCTGAACCCGGTGAGCAGATCGGTCTTTATATTCGCTTTGATGATGCTGCGTGCTTCGGGCAGACCGGAGGTGGACTTTTCCTTGTAAACTTTGATAAGCTCGGTGATTTTGCGCTGCTGTTCATCTTCTGGGCCAGAATTGATCACATTGTTCATGTTGCGTTCTATCTGAAGCGTCAGATTGTCGATGCTCAAACATTTAACCAGTAATTCTTCATTATGCCTTCCAAATCCATCTCTAGTCAAATTCGCACCTCGGATTGTGAATATTTTTTCTTTAAAAACCTATTGAAAAGGGAACGCTTTTCGTACCGGACTGCTTGTGCTTCAGGTATTTTCAGGCGTTTTGCCATAAATCCGCAAATCTCCGATATCTCGCTGGCAAAGGCGTACTCCTGGCAAGCAATGCTTCCGCTAAAATAAGAGTAGAAGTTCCTGTCCTGGCAGCAAGCTGTCATGACCTCGCTATCATAGCTTATACCAAACACATGCTCAAAACTGAAACGCCTTTTCAACCCTGCTGCCTGTCCTGACCAATCCTTATCCGGATAAAGCTTGTTCAATACCACAGTCGTTTTGTTCTGATCCAGCAGATACCTATTTGCTTCCTGGTACTTTATGTTTGAGAACAGCTCTTCCAGCATGATGGCATTGGGTGTGACTACCGCTATGATCTGATCTGCCCGTTCCAGATATTGCTTGTTTTCCGTCTTCACACCGGACGTCAAATCAACCAACACAATATCAAAGCCTTCAAGGCACCGGTCCAGTAAAACCGCATCGAAGCCGCGGCCTGTCTTGGTCAGCGCATCATCCAGTCTTGAACCTGCGATCATGAACAGGTCCGGATTGATTCTGGTTGCGTAGGTACGGATGTGCTCCACTTGAAGGCTCTCATTAAAAACCTTCAGGCTGTCCAGTGTATATTTGACCTCCATGTCTCTTTCAATAAACCTTTCCATATAGCTTAAATGATCGCTGCGGTTTATCATGATGACTTTTCCCGCAGTCAGGCGCTGCAGTCCGAAACCGACAGCAGCCGCAACTGTAGAACAGCCTTCACCATGCAGTAAAGGAGACCATATGCACACCAGCACGCCTTTATTTCTTCGCATCTTATCACCTTCTTCCTCGTATGGATTTACGTGTTATTATTGAGCAGCCGGATGCTTCATGTAACCCGGCAGGTAGGTGACCGGGCTGGGGCTTTGGAAAGGATCAGCGTATAATACAACGAAAAGCTGCCCTTCATTGGAGGCTTCCTTAAGATACTCCTGCTCCTCTGCATTTAGAAAGAAAGAAAGCAGGTTGCCGTTCCTTTCCATGACTGTTGCCTTGGAAACCACTACGGCGTCCTCTGCTCCCGCCTTAAAAAGCTTGATATCGATCAGGCTGCTGCTCTCCAAAGCTTCAGGTACAGACCGTTCGGCGAATAAGTGATCTGTCAGGCGGTCGGTTTCCTCAAATTTGTGCACTGCTGCACTGGTCTGCTTTTCGGGTTTATTCTCCACAGCCTGCTGAGCAGATACCGCTTCTGGAATCACCTGTTTGCCGTCATTCTGACCCTGTATAGCTGCTTCAGCATCCTCTGCACCACTGCCAACACCAGTAACGGCATTCTTGTAGAACATACCGACGGCCAAGACAGCAGCAGCAAGAATGACGGCAACTGCAGCAAACTTCAGCTGCCGGAAGCGGATCCCCCTAAAATGCTTGCCATAATTCAAGCAAGCAACCCCCTCTCTGACTAGAATGCTCTTTATTACCAGGAGCAAATAAAACCGGACAGTTTATCCATATCCTCAGCATACTTTCCCCTCTCATCTGCAGCAATATATATGCCGGTAAAAGGTATGAAACTTCTGCTTAGGTCATTGTATACCCTTTTGAAATCCGGGGAGCGTATGTCGGCATTATTAATCAGTGCAACGGTTTTTTCGGGCACAAAGTCTTCCTTCAATGCTTCCAGCATCTTCAGATTCATCAAGTAATGATGCGGATTGCAGTCAAAAACCAGGACATCCAGGCTGGAATGCTTTATTGCACTTTGCGTCGTATCACATATTCCCGTACGGGTATCCAGCAGTGTTATATCCGACCTGCTTCGGACATGATAAAGCAGCTTTTCAAAGTCCTCTCTCCCGATTTCTTCCGTATCTCCGGGCTTTCCGCTTATAATGCTCTGTTTTCCCATCTTGCAGCATTTTTCCAGTATCGAATGGTGTTCATTCCTTGTTATAATGTAGTTTAAAAGCTCATGGTACCGCCTATCCGGATTGAAATAGTGGTTGGCGGAATATCCTCGATCCATATTGATCAAGCTGCAAGAAAAACCTTTCTCTGCCAGACTGTGCATCAGATTCCATGCTGTATACGTTTTCCCCGTTGTGTGATTGGAAATGAACGATACCACTGCTTTGCTGCCGGCTTTTGGGAAGCTATGCTTGTACTGTCCGGTAGGAGCCTTATGAAAAAGCCTTTTCATCCGTTTCAGCATGGAACCGCCTTTCTTAAGCGGGGACCGAGTCCTTTCCATGCCGGACAAGCTGCCTATTGCGCCAAACAACGCCATATCAATGGTTACAGAAGTAATTTCACTGCCCACCAAAACCACATTGACGCCGCAATTATTCAGAAAGCTTTCGTAGTCCTCTCTCTCCCTGTCATCATCTCCGTAGATGTAGACGATTCTGCATCTGGCATTCTTGCAGGCAGTTGTCATTCTGATGACATCCTGCATATCCCCTTCCCCCGGCAAGTCATGTGCAATGAAAATTACATCAGGTTTGATGCTTTCCAACTGCTTGATGATCTCCCCCTTTGTTTTGACCACGGTCACCGTACTTACACCCTCTATGCCTGCTATATAAGTCTCCATTTCATCATGGTCAATTGCTAGCAGGATTTTCACAACCGCTCCTCCATTTTCCATATTATTACATTTAATATGATTTGATTGTACATTTATTTCCATATTTTGTCAATATTTTATTTTTTCTTGCAAATTGAGAAGGATTGCGTTAGAATGTACAGGCACTAAAGTTTTTTCTGCATTTGCCGACATAATGAATATAAGATTGTATTAGCGCAATGCTCCGAAGGGACGGGGAAACGGGATGAGGAGAAAGAGAAAGGGTGCAGATTCTGCGTTGTACCAGCAACTGGCTTTTGACAGCATCAGCCTGAATGTAGGCGACCAGCTTTATAAGAACGGTGCTCTGTATGCTGTGGTTACAGGTGAAAGTGATGAGCTGTATTTCCTGAGGAAGGTCAGCAGCGGGTGTGATATGTCAACCCCCTATTTTAAGAGCACCCTTATCGACAGTATCCTTTTCGGAAAACTGGCAATCAATCAACTGAGCTACAAATGACAAAAGCAAGAGGGATAACCCCCTTGCCTTTTTTATTCTTCCAGCTTATAGGTCCTCAATGTCTTGCCTTTTAAGCTGTCCCTATTTATGTTTTCTTTTTCCGATTCGGGTATGGTGATAGTATCCGGATCTCCATCGCTGATAAATCTTCTGTGGGGGTATTTGTCAAACACAGCCAGCCAATCGTACATGCCGACACCTGCTGTATTGGCTTCGCTGGCCCTGACCCTCGGCAGCTTTAGGGGATCGTATTTCAAGCTGACCGGAGAATAGGCAGGATTGCTTCCTACTTTCAGTATAGCCCGGTGGTTGTAGCTTGTATCCTGATACGTCCCTTGTGCCGCATATTTGTAATCGTCACCCTTAGGCCCGATCCCATATGGCAGCGCCAGTGCATATACATCGTAGTCCGGCAAATACGACAGTGTCTGCTTTACATTTAGCGCTAGCGCCTTTTGAACGCCTTGCGCATCCAGCTTGCCCAAGTTCTCATGGGTATAGCTGTGGTTTCCGATATCATAACCGTTTTGTATCAAAAAATCATATTTATCCTTGATTAGTGCCTTCTGTCTGAAGGGCAGCGGGTAATAGACAAAAAAGCTTCCGCCAGCACCAAAATCCGGATGACGTTTCTTGAAATCCTCCAAGATTCCAACTGCACAATCAGGATCCAGGCGCTTTTGACCGTTTTCTTCAATGATATTGAACTGGTTCAGCAAACCGTCATCGAAGGCCAGCACCACCGGCGATAAGCCTGCTTCCACCTGGATGTTGTTTTCAATATAGTCTTTGAGTGAAATCAGTCTGTATCCCTTTTCATACAGGACATCAAGATCCTTCCTGAAATTCTCCGGAGTTCTGACCCACTCTTCTTCCTTTTCACCGATTCCATGATACATCAGAATCATGACCTGCCCGTTTTCATTGGGTCTTATCTTAGAAAAATCTATTTCTTCTACATCTTTTTCCTGCACCTGCGGCGTCTGTTGTTCCGGCAGCTTTCCTTCCTGCAGCGGTTTCTCCTGGCTTTCCTTGACGGTGTTTTCTTTAGGTTCTTCCCGCCAGGAGCTGCATCCAGCCAGAATAATAAGCATCAATAGTGGCAATAGGGCTGCAAATAAGCTTCGATTAAACTTCATCCCCTGCTCCTTTCATTTTAACGTAACACTATTATATCAGATGCTTCATGCAATTTCGACAGAATCCGGGTTTCAAGCATGACAAAAATTTTGGGTTTTTTGCCATGATATCACTGATTGTGCTGCTGTGTGAAAGCATTCTTACACTTTCCAGACTGCGTTTTTTAATATTGCATAAAATATAAAGGCGACCATTCATTGAAATTGCTTTCCAAAGTCGAATCTGCTGGCGGGAGGGAAAACCATGTCGTTGAAATACGGTATGTTTACCAATATCCGAGGTCAGCGTGTTGAATTTGCAACAGAGCTGATCGTACCCCAGGACAGACACTATCACAGGGAAGCAAAGTCACAGAAATCTCAGCTGGAAAGTGAACACAAGCATGGTACCAGCAAAGACATCAAAACACCAATAGAGAAAAAAATGACATAACTGGCACCGGCTCAAGAAGGCTTATCCGGCCTTCTTTTTTATGATGAAATGCTAGTGCGGGCAGTTAAAATGAATTTATTATTGTATCGGAAAGTTATACTTACCGATACAATAATAAATTTCCTGAAACTATAATTATATGCTGAACTAATCGAATTTATGCATAAAAACAATTAGTTCTAACATATTTTTTTTAAAAAAGGTTAAATTAATAGTGCAACATCAAATTTTTAAGAAATCATAAATAATGAAGGAGGAATAACATATGGCAGCAGGAAGTGGAAAATTCAATAAGGGTCTTGAAGTACCGAATGCCCATAAGGCACTTGATAATATGAAATATGAAATCGCATCGGAATTGAATCTGCCGGTGCATCAGGGTTCTGAAGACTATTGGGGAAACCTGACCTCCAAGGACTGTGGAAAAGTGGGAGGCAGGATGGTCAAAAAACTGGTTGAAATGGCTGAGAATCAGCTTCAGAACCAATAATAGAAACCAATGGGTCACCCCATTGGTTTCTTCCTGTATAAGGCCTCAATCAGCCTCAGAATTTGTCTGAATTTTGTCTTTGATTCAGTTTCACACCTTATGCTATAATGGAACGGCAAGGAGTGATGGATATGACAACAGATACAGGCAGAATTGCAGATAACAAGCTGATTATCCTCTATATCTTGGACAGGCTGGATATGCCCCTGACAAAGCTGCAAACCAGCAATATCGTACTGGAAAACAACCTGATCGATTTTTTCACGCTGCAGCAATGTCTGGCTGAACTGGAGCAATCCGACCTGGTAAAGCTGGTTGAATATCAGAGAAAAACTGCTTATGAGATCAGCGAAACTGGAAGAAAAGCCGTTGATGTCTTTATCAAACGCATTCCCAGATCAACAGCGGCCGCCATTGACCGTTATATCTCCCTCAATAAGGAAGCCTTGAAAAAGGAATCAGAGCTTACAGCAGACTTCAGCAAGGTCAATGACAAGGAATATATCGTCAATTTGAAGGTTATTGAGCGGGATATGGTGTTGATCGATTTGAGGCTCAGCGTTGTCTCAGCCAAGCAAGCCAAGCAGATATGCGAAAAATGGAAGGATTCCTCCGAAAAGATTTACGGTCAGATCATGAGTACCTTGATCAATTGAAAAAAATTTGATATTTATTGATTTATTGTTATAATAATTAAGGAAAATACTTTGCTTTAAATAGAATGATACATAGGAGGTTTCATCTATGAAAATAGGACTCGTCGGGCTGCCCTTGGTTGGGAAGACCACTTTTTTCAATTTATTGACCCATGCCCATGCTGAAATTTCCAATTTCGCATCCGGAAAGGTTACATCCAATATCGGCTCTGCTAAAGTTCCGGACCATCGCATCGATTTTCTTTCGAAGCTTTACAAACCCAAAAAGACAACCTATGCGCTGATAGACTTTACCGATGTCCCCGGGCTCGTAAGCGGTTCCAGCGCAGGCAAAGGCGTCGGAAACCAGTTCCTGGAAGATATTCGCAAAGTGGATGCTCTTGTACATATTGTAAGAGCTTTTGAAAACCCCGATGTCCTGCATTCCGACGGCAGCATTGAACCTATGCGGGATATTGAGACAATCAACCTGGAACTCCTCTTCTCCGACCTGGGCATCATTGAGAATCGGATAACACGCATTCAAGGCGGCAAGAAGGTTACCAAAGAAAACCTGGTAGAACTGGAAGTTCTGAAGAAGTGCAAGGAAGAGCTGGAAAACGGCAAGCTGATCCATCAGATCAACCTTGACGATGAGGAAAAAGAAGTGCTGAAAACCTTCAGCTTCCTCTCGGAAAAACCCATGATCCTGGCGATTAACATAGATGAGGACGCTCTGAAATCCGGCAGTTATCCGCAGAAGGATGAGATCTTTGCCTATGCCGCGGAAAGGAATGTTTCCGTCATCGAAGTCTGTGCCAAAGCAGAAATGGAAATCAGCGAACTGGATGAAGAAGACAAAATGCTCTTCATGGAGGAACTGGGTATCAAGAAATCCGGTATCGACATTCTGGCCAACACCGCTTATGACTTCCTAGGCCTGATTTCCTTCCTGACAGCTGGCGAAGACGAAGTCAGGGCTTGGACCATCAAGAAAGGCACCGATGCCAGAAAAGCGGCGGGCAAGATCCACTCGGACATCGAACGTGGCTTTATCCGCGCCGAAGTCGTTAAGTTCAGGGATATCCAGGAACTGGGCTCCATGGCGAAAGCGAAGGAAAAAGGCCTGTACCGCTTGGAAGGCAAGGAATATATCGTCGAAGACGGGGATATCATCAACTTCAGATTTAATGTATAACGATAAAAAGCGCCGTGAAGGCGCTTTTTGATTTATTCCGATAAATAGGCATAGGCACTTCCGGCCAAGTAAAGTGATCCGCAGATGCAGATCAGACTGTTTTTCTGATAGAGTGTCTTTGCTTTTACTATCGCCTGTGAAATGTCCGGGACAGCATAGGTTTCGCTGCAGAACGGGCTTATTGCTGCAGCCATTTCTGCAGCAGACAACGTCCTTTCGCTTACCGGTTCTGTTGCAATCGCAGCCGCTGCCATAGGCATGAGCTTTTCAACAGCATACCTGTAATTTTTGTCCTTCAACATGCCGATCACAAATATGATCCGCTTACCGCAGAAGTACTTCAACAAGGCAGCCTCCAGAGAGTCGATTCCCTCCTCATTGTGGGCACCGTCTATCAGTATCAGCGGATTTTTCGACAGGATGCTCAGCCTGCAGGGCCAGGAAACCGTCTCAATACCCTTCCTCACTGCTTCGTCTTCTATTGTGTACCCGCATTCTCGGAGAGCAGAAATCGTGGTCAACACCGTTGCTGTGTTTTTCAGCTGATGATCCCCCAAAAGAGGCAGCAGTAAATGTTCAATGATAATATCCCGATGCCGGATGCTGATCACTTGTCCATCTACACTGTACTGCGCCAGCTGGACGCTCTGCTCATCTGCTTTCATCAGCCTGACGCCTTTTTCTGCACAGACATTCTCGATTACCCCCGAAGCGCCCTGAAAACGCTGCGGATAAGTAACGGCAACGGAGCCTTGCTTGATGATGCCTGCTTTCTCCGCTGCGATTTTTTCTATGGTATCACCCAGCACCTCCATGTGGTCAAAGCTGATGGAGGTAATCACCGAAACAAGGCCGTCAATGACATTGGTGGCATCATATTTCCCGCCTAATCCCACTTCTATTACAGCAAAATCCACCGCTTTTTCAGCGAAGTAAAGAAAGGCCATGGCCGTATACATCTCAAACTGGGTAGGCTCTTCCATGCCCAGTCGTTCCATCTCCTTTATCCGGTCCAGCACCACCAGCGCAAAACGCACGAAGTCCTCTTCTGAGATCTGGGTGCCGTCAATCAGCATCCTTTCGGTGTCCTTGTACAGATGCGGCGATATGTACATGCCGGTCCTGTACCCTGCACATTTAAGAATATTTGCCAGCATGGCCGTGGTGGAGCCTTTTCCGTTGGTGCCAGCCACATGGATGGCCTTAAGCCGCTTATGGGGGTTTCCAAGAAGCTGCAGCAGGTTTTGGGTCCGTTCCAGCCCGGGCTTGCTTCCGAATTTAACAGTTTTTTCAATATATTGAACGACTTCCTGGTAGCTCATATCCATACACCTCATAAATAGGATGCGCTGGAGCGCATCCTATTTCTTTATTGAACTCATGCGTTCCAGTACCTTGCCTAGCATATCCTGGTACTTCGCCTCTTTTGCTTTCTCTTCTTCGATAACCTGTGGCGGCGCCTTGGACACAAAGCCCTGGTTGCCCAGCTTACCCCTGACCCGTTGCAGCTCCTTCTCCAGGTTCTCCTTCTCCTTGCTCAGCCGTTCCAATTCCTTCTCAAAATCCACAAGGTCCTCCAACGGCAAGTAAATCTCTGCACCGCTGATCACAACGGATACGGCGCCCTCAGGAATATCCTTCTTCTCAGCCATAACGGCTACGGAGGATGCTGATGCCAGCTTTTCAAAGTAGGCCTTGCCTTCCTCTACAGCTGCCTGGATGACGGAATCAGCTGACACAACGATTACCTTTGCCTTTCTTGAAGGCACTACATTCATTTCAGCCCGGATATTGCGGATAGCTTTGATGGCTTCCATAACAGATTCCATCTGCTTCTCTTCCTCCGGTTTTACCAGCGAAGCATTGTACTCCGGCCATTTGGCTATCACGATGCTCTCTTCTTCAACCGGCAGATGCTGGTAGATCTCTTCGGTGATGAACGGCATGAAGGGATGCAGCAGCTTCATCATGCCCGAGAGCGTATCGCAAAGCGTAACCTGTGCAGCCAGCTTTGATACTTCGTTATCTCCATAGAGTCTGGGTTTGACCAGTTCAATGTACCAATCGCAGAACTCAAACCAAATGAAGTCATACAGCTTCTGTGCAGCCATACCAAGTTCAAATTTCTCCAGGTTCTCAGTTACTTCCTTGATAACGGTATTGTAGCGGCTGATGACCCATCTGTCAGCAGTGGTAAGGCTCTTCTCACAGTCAGACCTGTCTGCAGACCGGATCTGCTCCGGCTCGATGTTCATCAGAACAAACCTTGAGGCATTCCATATTTTATTGGCAAAGTTGCTGTAAGCTTCAACCTTCTCCCAGAAGAAACGCATGTCGTTTCCAGGAGAATTTCCGGATACCAGATTGAACCGCAGTGCATCAGCCCCATGCTTGTCGATGACATCCAGCGGATCGATGCCGTTGCCAAGGGACTTGCTCATTTTCCTGCCTTCGGAGTCGCGGATGATGCCATGAATGAATACATGTTTGAAGGGCTCCTGACCCATATTTTCCATAGCTGAGAAAATCATTCTGGCTACCCAGAAGAAAATAATATCATAGCCTGTTACCAGAACGCTGGTGGGGTAAAAATAAGCCAGGTCTTTGGTCTTGTCAGGCCAGCCCAGTGTGGAAAACGGCCATAGTGCCGAACTGAACCAGGTATCCAGCGTATCCTCATCCTGCTTCAGGCTGCCGCCGCATTTTCCGCAAGCTTCCGGTGCATGAGCCGCAACGATTATTTCCCCGCAGTCCTTGCAATAGTATGCCGGTATCCTGTGTCCCCACCAAAGTTGTCTGGATATGCACCAGTCCTGAATGTTTTCCATCCAGTTGAAATAGATCTTGGAAAAGCGCTCCGGAACAAATTTGACCCGTCCGTCTTTTACGACTTCAATAGCCGGTTCTGCCAGGGGCTTCATCCTAACAAACCATTGCTTCGAGAGAATAGGCTCAATGGTGGTATGGCAGCGCTGGCAATGGCCTACATTGTGGTCGTGATCCTTGATCTTGACCAGCAAGCCCTGCGCCTCCAGATCCTTTACAATCTGCTTCCTGGCTTCGTAGCGGCTCATGTCTTTGTATTGCCCGCCCAGCGCGTTGATGGTTCCGTCATCGTTCATGACTCTGGGCATTGGCAGGTTGTGCCTTACACCGACTTCAAAGTCATTGGGATCATGAGCCGGTGTTATCTTGACTGCACCGGTTCCGAATTCCATATCCACATAATCGTCTGCAATTACCGGAATTTCTTTGTTCATCAGCGGAAGGACCAGCGTCTTTCCAATCAGGTGCTTGTATCTCGGATCCTCCGGGTTGACTGCAACGGCAGTATCACCCAGCATGGTTTCCGGTCTGGTGGTTGCGATCTCGACAAATTCACTGCTGTCCTTTACCGGATACTTGATGTGCCAGAAGTGCCCTTTGGATTCCTCATAAATGGTCTCAATATCAGAGATGGAGGTCTGGCAGTTGGGGCACCAGTTGATGATTCTTTCACCTCTATATATCAGCCCTTTTTCATATAACCGTATGAATACCTCCAGAACGGCCTTGGAACAGCCCTCGTCCATGGTAAAGCGTTCCCTGGTCCAATCACAGGAGCTTCCCAGCTTTTTCAGCTGGTTCAGTATCTTGCCGCCGTATACATCCTTCCATTCCCACGCCTTTTCCAGGAAGCCCTCCCGGCCCAGCTCATACTTGCTTTTACCTTCTTTGGCCAACGCTTCAACGATTTTGGCTTCGGTTGCGATGCTGGCATGATCCGTTCCGGGGAGCCACAAGGTGGCGTATCCCTGCATTCTTCTCCATCGGATCAGGATATCCTGAATGGTATTGTCCAATGCATGGCCCATATGAAGCTGCCCTGTAATGTTTGGCGGCGGGATCACGATGGTATAGGGCTCTTTGCTGCTATCCGGTTCAGGGGTGAAATACCCTTTGTCAACCCAGGTATTATAAAGCCTCTCCTCTACCTGCTTCGGATCATAGGTTTTAGCCAGATTTTTCGATTCGTCCATTTTTGCTCACTTTCCTTTCTGCTGTAATCATTATTTGCATGGTTGCTCAAAAAACAACAAACCCTTCGTCCCATAATAAGGGCGAAGGGCAATATCCGCGGTACCACCTTAATTCCGGCGGCGTACTTGACGCTTACCGGCTCTCTGCGCGATAACGGGCAGACCCGCCTGTATCTACTCTGTTCGATGCAGGAGTTCAGAAGCTACCTTCAGCAGCACCGGTTCCTAAAAAGCCTTTCAACCAAGGGCTTTTCTCTCTGTAAGGGGGTGAATGCCTACTCCTCTTCCTCATCACTTTTACTTATTATAAATTATATTTAAATAGTATTAAAATTGTGTATGATTGTCAATATTATTTTTTGATCAGCTTCATCCGATGCTGTTTTTTTATGCTCAGGTAGTTATTCAGGTATACGATCAGAGCCAGGAATGTCAGCACGACGAACACATTCATAAACAGCCCACTATAAGGCAGCCGAAAAGTAACAGCTAGAATAGCGACATAAAACGCTATGGTCGACAGCTTACCGAATTTGTTTGCCGGAATGACAATATCATGGTCGTTGAAAAGGGTAACAGCCCCCAGTACCATTAATGTCTCTTTTACAGCTACAACCGATATGATCCAGAAGGGAATCTGGTTTTTCAAGGTGATGCTGACCAATACCGTCAGAAGCATTAGTTTATCCGCCAGTGGGTCCATCACGATCCCCAGTCTGGTGATCAGGTTATATTTGCGTGCAATATACCCGTCCAGAACATCCGTCAGCCCGGCTGAAACGAATATGACTGTGGCAATTTGCATTCCATTGACCATAGGAGAAAAAAAATAGTAAACAAATGCAGGTATCAGAAGAAAACGGATGATGGTTAAAATGTTCGGTATGTTCATGGCTCACCTCCCAGCAAAGCTAATTCTATGTTCTCCAAATTGCTGTCCAAATATTTATGGCACTGCCGCTCCTGCTCCGGATCCGGCAATCGATTTCCAGCTAATTTCCATATATATTTCAATTCTATCATTCGAAGCGGCATAAAGCTACAATAATCCGAAATCCGCATTCCGGACATTCACATTTTTTTCCTGGCTGAATACGATGGAAATGATAGGATCATGATTATTATTAGGAGGGAGTAAAGTGAAGCGTTCTTTCAAGTCCTTATCCTTGCTGCTCATCTGTATTCTGATGTTTTCCCTGGTATCAGGTATTGGCACAGGCTGCAGCAAGAAGCCGCTGACTGTTATCAAGCTCAATGAAGTGGTGCGCTCCATATTCTATGCGCCGCAGTACGTAGCCCTGAATAAAGGCTTTTTTGAAGAGCAGGGCATCAAGATCGAACTGACCACCGGTCAGGGCGCTGACAAAACCATGACGGCGCTTTTGTCGGGTCAATGCGACATCGGCTTTGCAGGTCCGGAGGCCTGCATCTACGTGTATAACCAAGGAAAAGAAGACTACGCCGTCGTATTTGCCCAACTGACGCAAAGGGATGGATCCTTCCTTGTGGGGAGGCACGATGAGTCTGCTTTCAAATGGGAAAACACAGCAGGAAAAACCATCATCGGCGGAAGGCCGGGCGGTGTACCGGAAATGACGCTGGAATATGTTCTGGGACAGCATGGTGTCGTTCCAGGAAAGGATGTCAATATTATAACCAATCTTCAATTCACAGCTACTGCAGGTGCTTTCAAAAGCGGCACCGGCGACTATGTTGCTCTTTTTGAACCAACAGCTTCCATGCTGGAACAGGAGGGAGCCGGTAAAATCGTCGCTTCCGTTGGTGAAGACAGCGGTCTCATTCCCTATACAGCCTACTTTACAACCAAAAGCTATCTGTCAAAGAATGCAGACATCGTTCAGAAATTTACCAATGCCGTCCGCAAGGGCCAGTTATGGGTCATGAGCCATACGGCGGAAGAAATCGCCAATGAAGTCAAACCCTTCTTCCCCGATGCCGACGAAAAGCTCCTGACCACTGTCGTCAACCGCTACAAGGACATCGATGCCTGGAGTGAAACCCCCATTATGACGCCTGAGTCTCTTGAACTGCTTCAAAAGGTCATGCAGACTGCCGGACAGTTGGATAAAAAAGTAGAATTCAATCAGTTGGTGGATAATACCTTTGCAGAAAAAGCCGTCAAGAACGTGAAGTAACTGCTTATATTACAAATAGACCATCATGTCGGGCATTGGCCGGAACCGCTTTCCAGGAAGTGTTCCGGCTTTTCATTTTCTTTGCAGCTCAACCGCTGTTTTTCGGTGCCATCCCATTATTTGTTGAACTGCTTCCTCCATATCGTCCGTATTGACCGTGCAATCGAAACCGATATGCTTCAACTCATTTTTATACATCGGGTCATAGTATTTCGTGATCAGTTCTTCCACAACTTCCTCATACCGTTCTTCAGCAACCAGCTGCTTGTATCGCTGGATCCTCTGCCCTGAAATATACCTGCCCAGTTTCTCCATTGCTTTTATGATCTCAGTCTTGCTGCCTGCTTCCGTAGTATACTCTTTTATGATCCGGCGGACCCTTGTGTCCATTCCGGCTTCCACTAAGACATGTCTGCCTGCTTTCATCCGGCTCATGATAAAGGCCGGTATGATGATATTGCCGATCCTGCTGCTTTCACCTTCTACAAAGATATCACCGGAGTTCCGGTGCCTCAGCTTCTCATAGACCAATGCCTCAAATTGTTTCTGGCTGATACTTTCTCCAAGGCCTACATCCCCTAAAAGGGAACCCCGATGATTGGCATATTTCTCCAGGTCCAGTATTTCCAATCCCCTTGCAGAGAGCAGGCTGAGCAATTCCGTTTTCCCTGTCCCTGTCAGACCGTGTAATACAATATAATCTACCATTGCGTTCAGCTTGGGGAGCTCTTCATTCACCGCAGCCCTATACCCCTTATACCCGCCCTTCAGCTTAACAACACCCATACCGATGGTGTTCAGCAGTCCGCACAAGGAACTGCTGCGCATACCGCCACGCTCACAGAAAAGGATCACCTTGTCGTGTCTTTCCTTCATTGCTGCTAGCCGGCTGTACAATTCAGGCAGCCTTTTTGAAGCGTATTGCACACCCAATTCCTTAGCCTTGTCAATGCTTTCTTTTGTATAGACCGTTCCAATGATCCGCCGTTCTTCATCATCAAAAATCGGCACATTGACCGCTCCCGGAATGGTGTATTCGGAATACTCGCAGGGACTGCGCAGATCCACCAAAATATAATTGCCTTCCAACGACTTGTATTCTACAGATTTTATCATTCGTCCTCCTCCAGTTGCGGTTGCATTGTCCCTTTAGGTGTTCTCCCTCATGTAGAGGAGCTCCCCGTTGACCACTGTCATAACCACATCCACATCCTTAACCTGCTCACCTGTCAAAACGGACATGTCCTCGGACAACACGATGAAATCCGCTTTATAGCCCTGCTTCAGCCGTCCAAGGAATACCTCACTGTTATTGGCATAGGCAGAATTGATTGTATAGCATTTCAAGGCCTCCATCACAGTGAGCCTTTCCTTCATGTTGTGATGATGTGAAGCTGCAGCATGTATTCCGAGTATCGGCTCAAAGCCGATATAGGGCGTACCGTCCTTTTTTGCCGGGAAGCTGCCACCGCCATATGGCCAATCGCTGTTAAAAACAACATTGGCTCCGCTTTCAACCATACTTCTGAACCGGTAAGTCTGATTCAGCCTGCTTTCTCCCAGCCTGGCAAGGGTCATTTCTTCCTCATAAAGGAATACCGGCTGGAAGGATGCTGTCGCAGCAAGGGCCTTGAACCGGCCAATATCCGATTCTCTTATGATCTGCATATGCTCGATACGGTTTCTGACCAGATGCCCGATCTGATCCTTAATCCGTTCCATGCTGTCAAGGACACTGCTTACAGCCAAATCGCCGATTGCATGTACAGTAACCGGAATCTCATTGGAATTGTGTCTCTTCAGTACATCATCAAGCTTACTTTCTTCCAGCAGCCTCAACCCTATGTTTCCATGATCGTCGCTATATTCATCATACAGCAAGGCTGTCCTTGATCCGAAGCTTCCATCCATAAAGAGCTTCGGGAAGCCTATCCGCAGATGCTCAGATTCAGACCCTCGGTGTTTATTGAAATACAAGACAGATTCATTATTCAGTCCGTCAGCGGCCGCCGTGACCCTGATCCTGAGCTTCCCTTCCCGCTCAAGCCGCCGGTATAGATCCAGGATTCTGGGCTCAGCGGTACAGATATCGTTTACTGAACAGATTCCATTCTCTACAAAAAGTGACTGCGCTTCCAGCACCAGTCTTTCCAAATAAGCTTCAGACAGGCTTCTGCGTATTTTTGCCGCAATCTCTGAAGCTGCGTTTTCGAAAAACATGCCTGCGGGAAAGCCGTCGGCACCCGCCGGAACTTCCGCCGAATCAAAGGGCTTAAGCAGATCAAGCCCTTTCATGGCGCAGGTATTGAGGCAAAGCGAATGGCCGTCCATTCTGATGGCGGCAAAGGGACGCTCCTGACATAAGGCATCCATAAGCTGCCGGGTGGGGAAGCATCCTCCAAATAGTAAGCTTTCATCCCAGCCGTGTCCTATGACCCAATCATCTGCTGAAAGCCGCTTGCAATATGCTTCCAGTTTTTCTTTCAGTGTCTGAAGGCATGACATGCTTCTCATATTGAGTTCTGTCAGGCTGCGCATGCCATCTATGATATGCAGGTGTGTTTCCCAGAAACCGGGTATTACAGTACGCCCTTTCAAGTCCATCTGCACGGCGGCACAATACTTTTCCGGGATATCCCCCATGCCAACATCAGCTATGATACCATCTTCCACTACCATATAATTGCCTGTAGGCATGTGCGCATCCATGGTCAGGAAATTACCGTTTTTATAAAGAATCAATCACTGCTGCCTCCTTATATCTTATTGTACCGCACCAGTCAGGCATTTAACCGGAACCTCCGAGCGGTACCCATTCTTCATTCCTGTTCCCAGCTGTCCTGAAGCGTTGGTTCCCCAAGCCCATACTGTTCCGTCTCTTTTCAGCGCCAGGGAGAAATTCTCACCGGCAGCGATGCCGGTTATATCGCTCAGGTTCGGAATAGCAAAAGGATTGAAATGAATGCTGCGTTCCTTTTCGCCCAGCTGGCAATAGGAGTTATCACCCCATCCCCATACGGTTCCGTTTGATTTAAGCGCCAATGAATGTCTGTAGCCCGCCGCTACTGCTGTCACATCCGCAAGCCCTTCTATTGTCCTTGGTGTCTGTGTCTGGTCGATTTTTACGATACCAAGCTGACCGTAGGCATTATCGCCCCATACCCTTACTGTTTTATCCCGGCCTGCAGCCACGACATGGTCGTAACCGCCGCTTACCATTGTAATGTCGTCAGTTCTGCTGATGATTCTCGGCGTCGAGACGACATTGTCCGCATTCTCTGAGGGTTTGATGCCCAACTGTCCGCTGAAACTGCTCCCCCAGCCCCATACCTGCATGCTGCGTTTTACCGAAAGAGCGTATTCGGCACCTGCACAAATCTGCATCATGCCGGAAATGCCTTCTATCCTCACCGGAACGTTGGTAATGTCCTCCTTGGCTTTTTTGGGGGTATAACCGCTGCTGCCGCAGGCATAAACCAGCCCGGTCTTTGCCAAAGCAAGCGTAAAGCCGTTTCCTGCAGAGATTGCCACTATCTGCTTCAGCCCGTTTATTTTCACCGGCTGCTTTCTTGTCTCATAGGTTCCGTCTCCCAATTCCCCGTTGCTATTGGTACCCCAACCCCAGACAGTACCGTCCTTTTTCAGAACCATCATATGTGAATGGCCCGCTGCCACATCAACAACATCCGTAAGTCCGAATGGCTGAATCGGCAGCCGCTTCTCAGTTTCGGTGCTGCTGTCCTGCTGACCGTGCCGATTGGCGCCCCATGTCCATAGTGTTCCGTCATCCTTTAATGCAGCTGCATAATCCCTGGAAGCAACCACTTTTTTCACATTCTGCAGCATCGTTACCTGAAGGGGTTTCCCGTAACAGTAGGCGCCTCCATCTCCTAATTGTCCGTAGTAGTTATCCCCCAATGACCAGATTTCTCCTTCCTCAGTCAGCATGGCTACATGCTTTATGCCTGCGGCCAGCGCTTTAGCGCGATGCTGAAAGGCCAGCCTTTCCGGCTTTTCTGATCCGGCTTTCCATTGCCACACCTGTCCTTCCTGATCGATTGCGTAGATCTTCTCATCGGGACCTGCACAAAGTTGCTTTATCTCTTTCAAACTATTCAGTTTTGCTGCTCCGCTTGCGCTGATTTTCCAATACCAGACACTTCCGTCTGCTTTAATGGCATAAACAAAGCCGTGGGCTTCAGTAACGTGCTTTACCTGTGCCAGGTTTTTCATTTCGTAAGGTTTGTCGGAATCCCCTCTGAAAACCCAAAGTGTTCCATCCTTCTTGACTGCATAGGTGTTGAGCACCCCGCTGTACAACACCTCTACATCCGTAAACTGTTTGACCTGTGTAGGCACGACCTTTGTTTTTCCCATCTGCTGACCCTTATAAGCACCCCAGATCCATGCCGTATTGTCCACATCAACGGCAGCGCTGTCATTGAGTCCGGCAGTAACCGACTTAACAACATATAGATCATTGACGGTAACCGGTTTTAGAATTTTACTCTTTACGGTATCACTGTTGATCTGGTATTGGGCATTATTTCCCAGACCCCATACCATTCCGTGTCGGTCCAGCGCCAGTACGAAGCCATTTCCGGCTGTAACGGCCTGGATGTCTTCAAATCCCTTGATCCTGAGCGGACGAAAAGCATATTTGATATTTTCCGTACCTTCTCCCAGCTGTCCGTAGTTGTTTTCACCCCACCCCCACAAACTGCCGTCCTCTGATACCGCATAGGTATTGTTCATACAGGCAGCAATGTCTACAAATTTCCCGGTCTCATCCACACTGCCGGCAACTGGAATCAAGAGTATCCCCACAGCAAGAACAACAACAATCAGTAATGATAATATTCTTCGCATGCTACATACCTCTCTTCTATTTATTTATAACAGTTTTCGATTTTATCCTTTACTTGGTGTTTCTGTCTGGAGCCTTCAAACTACCTATTTATATTATAAACAGTATTTATCACGCAGACAACGTTTCTGGAATACAATGGTTTATAAAGATTTTTTCCGGGGGGTATCGCAGTGGACAAGGTGGTGGAACTTATAGACGTTTCGATGAACTACCATACACCGGAGGGTGAGACCCAGGCAGTCAAAAACCTTTCATTATCAGTTGACAAGGGCGAATTTATCAGCATTGTAGGACCAAGCGGCTGCGGCAAATCCACAGTGCTGTCCCTTATATCCGGTATTCTGAAGCCCTCCTCAGGGGCAATCCAAATAAACGGAATGCCGGTGGACGGTCCATCGCAGAACGTGGGCTACATGTTGCAGCGGGATCATCTTTTCGATTGGCGGACCGTCCGCAGCAACGCCGTCATCGGCCTGGAAATACAGAAGAAGCTCAACAATACCTCCATCAAGTATGTGGAACGATTATTGGATGAGTATGGCTTAAGTGAGTTCAAGGACCATTATCCAAAGCAGCTTTCAGGCGGCATGCGTCAGAGGGCCGCCCTGATCCGTACACTTGCCGCCAATCCTGATATCCTGCTGCTGGATGAACCTTTTTCAGCATTGGATTATCAGACGAGGCTGGCTCTATCGGAAGAAATATGGCTGATTATCAAGAAAGAAGAAAAAACGGCGATTCTGGTAACCCACGATATAGCAGAAGCGGTTTCCATGTCGGACAGAGTGTTGGTACTGACAAAACGACCGGCAGAAATCAGGTCTGAACACCCTATCGTTCTGACCTGTGCGCTGCATACGCCTATCAGCTGCAGGGAAGCGCCCGAATTCAGGCATTACTTCAATACGATATGGAAGGAGCTGGATATCCATGTATAGCAAGGGTCCTGATACCGTAGTCATCATGTCTCCCGAGCATGCCGAGTATCTCAGGAAAGAGAAATTCACACAACACGCCATACGTGTCTCACGTATCCTGCTTCTGCTTCTGCTGTTTGCTTTATGGGAAGCTGCGGCGGCATTCAAATGGATCGATCCCTTTATTATGAGCCAGCCGTCACGCATACTGAGAACTATTCTGACGCTTTCCAAAGACGGCTCCATCTTTTTGCACACCGGTGTGACGGTCTATGAAACCGTTCTCGGTTTTATATCCGGAACGGTATTGGGTACGTTGATAGCCATCGTCTTATGGTGGTCGGATTTCACTGCAAGGGTTCTGGATCCCTATCTGGTTGTTTTGAATGCACTTCCGAAAACAGCCTTGGGTCCGGTCATACTGGTCTGGGCGGGGGGAACTACCGGCTCCATCATCATCATGGCATTGCTGATCTCCGTCGTGGTGACCATTCTGAATGTTTATCTGTCTTTCAGGACCTGCGATGAAGATAAGATAAAGCTGCTGAAAACCTTTGGCGCCACCAGGCTGCAAATACTCCGCAAGGTCATCCTTCCCTTCAGCATCCCCTCCATCATATCCGTCCTGAAGATTAATGTGGGGCTTTCGCTGGTTGGTGTTATTGTCGGGGAATTCCTTGTATCCAGAGCCGGTCTGGGCTATCTGATCATCTATGGTGGTCAGGTGTTCAAAATGGATCTGGTGATGACCAGCGTCCTCATCTTGTCGGTTGTAGCAGCCTTCATGTATCTTTCCGTATCCTGGATTGAAAGAAAGCTGCTGAAAATGCGGTAGCCAAGAATGTACAACAGCCCTCAGATTGAAGAACCTGAAGGCTGTTTTGCTCTATTCCGCGCCTATGAAAGCCAGAAGCTGGTCCGCATTTTTTGCAATGTAGTCCGGTTCCAGGCCATTCCCTTGAAAGCCCTGGGCTGCGCTCCATTCCACCAGCACGGACTTGACGCCTGCAGCATGGGCGCATTGTATATCGTAGATGCTGTCGCCCACCATCAATGCGGCGGCCGGGTCTGCATCCAGCAGCTCCAGTGCTTTCAGCAGCGGTGCCGGGTGCGGCTTGTGGTGCTCTGTGTCCTCCAGGGTAACGACCTCTTCAAAATACTTCAGCAGATCAAACAGCGCCAGGCCTCTGATCGCAGTCTTTTTTCGCTTGGATGTGACGACTGCCATTCTGCAGCCTGCAAGTTTCAGTCTCTCCAGAAGCTCGGGTATCCCTCTGCACAGCGTGACCCGGCTGTCATGGATCGACTCATTATATTCGATGTATGTCTTAAACATTTCATCCGCCTTTTCCTCAGACGCTCTTCTTAATGTCACAATTAACGGTTCACCGAAAAATTTCAATATGTCCTGCTCTTCTGCATCGATTTCCAAATGGCATTTGTACGTGTGCTTAAAAGATTCAATAATCAACCGGTTGGTATCGATCAGGGTTCCGTCCAAATCAAAAAGGATATACTTGTAGTTCATCAATTTGCCCCTTTACTCCTGTATTGTTCATTTTCTCCTATTCTAGCACAGACCTTGCCCGAAAGTCATGTTTTTTTGCTGAAGTTTCGTGTATAATAATGGATATATATTCTATTTTGGGCTGGTGGTTGAATGTTCGAGGTTTTATCCTGGAGTTACCGGTTGGTGTACCTGTTTCTGGCTGCGGCCTTCTGTGCCTGCAGCTATTTGGTGTTTTTCAAGAATAAGCCGCTCTGCCAATACCTTCTGCCGGTCATTAACATATTGCTGACCGGCTCTGCCTTTGCTTTGATCTCATATTATGAAAAGCCTGCCGACCTTAACGCGGTCTATACTGCTGCAGGCTTTACCACTCTTTACCTTATCAGCAGGCAGGCGGTGGCTTTATATATCAGTTCCGGCAAACTGCTGCTTTTTGACGCTGTTTTTCATCTGCAGGCAGTGGGTCTGATGATCCTGTATCGCCTGAGTGCCGAAACCGGATTAAAGCAATTTACTTTTTCCGTGCTTGGCAATCTGGTTTTTTTTATCGCTTATTTCCTGCTGAAACGCTGTACCATCCATGCAGGACACACCCGAGTCCTTGCCGTTTCCATCTTTGTACTGCTGATCCTGACACAGCTTTTCGGCGTCGAAATATTCGGTTCAAAGAACTGGATCAACTTCGGCAGCTTTTATTTCCAGCCTTCTGAGTTACTAAAGCTGGCTTTTGTTTTCTGGTGCGCCTGCATGTTGGAAAAACCGCTTGATGCGCGGTATTTTGCCGTTGTCTCGCTCCATATCGCAGCAATCCTTGCTTTCTTTGCGCTTCAAAGGGATCTGGGCTCTGCCTTTATATTTTTTACCGTCTACCTGGTTATGCTTTTTTCCAAGGACAAAAAGTTCGTCTTTACTGCCGTCTCAGGCTGCTGTGCTTCCCTTGGCGGTATTAGCAGCTATTTTGCCTTGGGTTACATCCGATCTAGAGTATTGGCCTGGGTTGACCCCTGGAAGTATGTTTCAAACAAGTCGTATCAGATTACACAATCTCTTTTTGCTGTGGCGACTGGTGGACTGATCGGAACCGGACTGCTTTTGGGCGATCCAAAATATATACCTGCCGTCAGTACAGATTTTATATTCTCCGCATTGTGTGAAGAGACCGGTGTAGCAGGCGGCATATTGCTGCTGGCCGTATTCGGCTTGATTACCCTCATCGGCATGCATATCTGCCTCGAATGCCGGAGCAGCCTATATCAGTCTGTGGCGCTGGGGCTGACATCCATGACAGCCATACAGACGCTGATTATCGTTTGCGGCGTCCTGAACCTTATTCCCATTACCGGTGTAACCCTTCCCTTCGTCAGTTACGGCGGAAGCTCCATCCTCTCACAGTACGCCAATCTTGGCATCCTTTATTATATATGGACAAAGGCGAACTGGGGAGAACCGGAAAATCAAGGGGATTCAGTAAAGGTGAGTATATGATGAAAAGACTGAAATTCATAAAATATGCCTATCTGCTGCTATTTGGACTGGTGTGCCTGTATATGCTGTATTTCAGTTTTTTTCAGGCCAGAAATGTAGCGGCCAATTCTTATAACAGGCGGCTCCGTGATACCGATTCCAATGTGGTAAGAGGCAGCATCCTGGACCGGAGCGGTAATATATTGGCCAAAAGTACCCGTAGCAAGAGCAATGTGGTAACACGGAAGTATTCCTATGGAAGATACTTTTCCCATATCATCGGGTATTCCAGTCCCAAAGTGGGCTCCTCCGGCATTGAAGCCTTGTATAATAAAGAGCTGATGAGCGCCAAGGATGCCATTGAAGCGCTCAAGAGCAAGGTCAACGGATATTTTGTCACCGGCAACAGTGTCGCCTTAACCCTGGATAAAGACCTTCAGATCTATGCTGCCGATCAAATGGGCGGCAGACGAGGAGCCATAGTCGTCATTAAGCCCGATACCGGTGAAATACTTGCCATGGTAAGCAAACCGGATTTCAGTCCTTCCGATATCAAGAATACCGATTATTGGGGGGAATTGATCAAAGATACGAGAAGTCCGCTTTTAAACCGCGCTTCAGAGGGGCTTTACGCTCCCGGCTCTATTTTCAAGCTGGTGCTTGCGTCGTCTCTGCTCAAACAGAACAGGCTTGAGCAGACAATAGAATGTGAAGGCAAAGTCATTATTGACGGCTACGAGATACGGGACAGTGGCAATCAAAAGCATGGAGAAACCACCCTTGCCGAGGGGCTGAGGCACTCCTGCAATTCTTATTTCATACGGCAGGGGTTGGCACTCGGTATGGACAGCATTTCTGATGAATCTCTCCGATTCAGATTCAACCGGCCATGGCCCTCAGATATGCGGATTTCTGAAAGCGTATTCCCAAGGGAGTACGATGCAAAAAGCACTGCCCAGCAGTCTATAGGGCAAGGTGATGTACTGATTACGCCGTTTCATGCGGCACTTATCGCAGCATCCATTGCCAATAAGGGGATCATGATGCAGCCGTATACCGTCAGCAGCATTATGGACAGCAGCGGAAAAAAGCTTAAAGAGTTTAAACCGAATTCACTTGGTCAAATAATGGATGCAAGGACAGCCGGAAAGCTGGGGGAAATAATGGTGGAGGTCGTCCAATCAGGCACAGGCACCAGGGCTAAGATCCGGAATACAGCCGTGGCGGGAAAGACTGGAACCGCCGAAACCGGCGAGGGAAAATCCCATGCGTGGTTCGTAGGCTTTGCACCTGCGGAGAAGCCCAAAGTGGCAATCGCCGTGCTGGTGGAACACGGCGGCAGCGGCAGCAGTATCGCTGCTCCTGTTGCAGGCAGGGTACTGAAAAAAGCTTTAAGTGTCATTAAGTAAAAAAGAAGGTGCCGCGGCACCTTCTTTCATACATTAAGGAAAATCTCTGCAATTTTAAAGTAGGACAGCAGCGTCATGGCATCCACCATGGTGGAAATCAACGGACTTGCCATAATCGCCGGGTCTAAATTGACGGACTTGGCTAAGAGCGGCAGTACGCCCCCGATAACCTTTGCCAGCATGACGGTAATGATCAGCGTTAGGCTGACAACTGCTGAAATCAGCAATGAGTTGCCACCTAGGAAGTAGACCCTGGCAAAGTTAACCGCCGCCAGGACAACGCCGACAAGAAAACTCACCCGCATTTCTCTCCATATAACCTGCATCAGATCGTGGATACCGACTTCACCCAATGCAATACCTCGGATTACCAATGTAGAGGATTGGGTTCCTGCGTTCCCGCCAGTCCCCATGAGCATTGGGATAAATACCGCCAGCCCCACGGCTTTTTGCAGGCTGGACTGAAAACCTTCGATAATGCTGCCTGTTATCGTTGCAGAAAGCATCAGAAACAGCAGCCAGAAGATTCTCTGCTTTGCCAGCGAGATGATGCTTGTCTTCAGGTATTCGTCTTCTGTCGGACCCAGACCATGCATCTTATGAATATCTTCGGTCTGTTCCTCTTCAATGACGTCAATTACGTCGTCAATGGTGATGATCCCTACCAGCCTGTTTTCCTGATCGACAACGGGTATGGACAACAGGTCGTACTTCTTTGTCAGATTTGCAACCTCTTCTTGGTCGTCAAGAGTCCTGACATAGATAAAGTCCGTCTCCATGATGTCTGAGACCTTCAGGCTGGGATCGGAAGTCACGATTTCCTTTAAGGATACGATCCCTTCCAGCTTGCGGTTGTTATCGATCACGTAGCAGGTATAGATGGTCTCCTTGTCGATTGCCGTTTTCCGGATATGCTGCAAAGCCTCGCTGATGGTGCTTTCCTTCTTCAGGTCCACGAATTCGATGGTCATCAGACTTCCGGCAGAATTTTCGGGATAATTCAAAAACTGGTTGATCAACCGCCGTTCCGTTTCAGTAGAATATTTCAATATTTTCTTGACCACGGTGGAAGGCATTTCTTCCAGGAAGTCAATTTTATCGTCGAAATAGAGTTCCTCGAGGATTTCCTTCAGCTCATCCTCTTTGATCATTAGTGAAAAGTTTGTCTGCTGCTTGATGGACAGGTATGAAAATACCTCCACTGCAACATCCTTGTGAAGCATTCTGAATATCAAAAGACTGTTTTTGGTATCAAGCTCCTCCAACAGTTCCGCAATATCTACAGGCTGAATATCCTCCAGCTCTTTTTTAACTGCGGCGTAGTTTTTGGTATCCAGATGGTCTCTGATGATGTTTTCCATTTTCCATCCTCCTCACGCCGGGGAAAACATCTACCGGTGAAATAAACAGACATTTTCCCATAGTTTATCCGATTATTATGACAGCTACTATTGCCGCTACTAGGCCCTGAGTCCATTTATCCTCACCTCGCTCCAACCTGCAGAAACCTGCAAAAATAGTATAAAAACCTTTCACTACGCGTGAAAGGTTTTTTGAATGCAAAATCAAAAGTCCAACCATCTTCACCCGTAGAGCTTTGGCACTATACAGCTTTGGATCACCTGCATCCAGCTGCATTAAGTAGAACCTTGCTTCGGTAATACCTGTTGACCCATTGGCATCTCTCGATGTTTCCGGGCAGCAGCATGTATCTGTATAGGAGCCTCACCTAACGAAGATTGACTTGTCATCCTTATTATATTACGGCAAATCAACTATTTCAATACACAATGTATGATTTTCGTCAAAATTTGTTCATATTTTTTTAAATTTTTTCTAATTATTTATTTATCGCTGTCTTCTTGTCTGTCAGGCTGTTTTTATTTGTATATCTTGCATTTGCTCACTTTATTATTAAAAAAATCAGAGCCTGACAGGCACCGGCAGATACAAAACCAGTTCTTTTTCCGTTACCTGGCAGGTGTATGCCAGGATTTCAACACCGCTATTCGCAGCAGCCTCCAAGGCGGCGGCAAAGGCTTCATCGGTTCCGGCATTGGGTCTGAACTGTTCAACGCCATGCATCTGTATGACAAAAAGCAACGCCGCCCGGTAGCCCGCCTTCGCAGCCTGAATCAGCTCATTAATGTGCCTGGTCCCTCTTTCAGTAGGTGCATCGGGAAACATTGCCACATTGCCATATTCCAGTGTTACACCCTTAACCTCCATGAAGCAGCAATCCGAACGGTTTGAACTGTCAGCCTTCCGTTTCATGAACAAATCAAACCGGCTGCTCCCGAATGTATGCTCCCGCTTTATGAATTCATATCCGCAAAACCCGGCAAGCATCCCGTTTTTCAACGCTTCTTCCGCTACCCTGTTGGGTGCTTGGGAATCAATGGATATCAGCCTTTCTCCCTTATATACCATAATGAGTTCATACTTTGTCTTTCTTTTTGGGTTATCCCTGATTTCCAGCAGCACCGTTGCACCGGGAATAAACAGCTCCCGGCAGCGTCCGGTGTTTGGAACATGGACAAGTACTTCCTCTTCCTCATGCAGGACGATGCCTTCAAATCGGTTCAATCTTTTAACAAAGCTGCCCCAAACCGTTTTGTCCGTTATTTTCATTTCTTTCAACCTCAATTAAATGTTGTAGCAGGGATGTGATTTTGGTTATAATAACATTAGTCATTACGCGTTTAACCTATTTTACAATACTAATTTGGTAAACACAAGGAGGGAGGGATCGGATGGAAGCATACAATGTGCTGGTGCTGATGGAAAAAGATAAAAACACCGGCTTTTTTACCGAAACCATCGACTCCTATACCATTCAGGAAGGTCTTGAATGGGTGGAGTCCATCTATCTGCTGGGTGAGGATGCTGGTCATTTCATTTATCTGGTGCTTACAACAGCAGATGTTGAAGATTGGCAGTACTACGGCATTTATGACCTTTATAATGAGGCTGCTTATGATGGCAGTCACGTTGAAGTACTGGATGGCTCCGGTGATTATAATCCCAGATGGATCTTAAAGTTTCCGTACACCGAAGAACGGGCAGCTATGGAGGGAAAGATCAACAGCCTGATCGCACTGCATCGTGATGAGCTTCTCCGTATATTGCCGCTTGTAGAAGCGGATAAGGAAAAATACATGAGGGAAATGGAAGAAGAGTGATTACAGCTGTAACCACTCTTCTTCTCTGTTTATTGCGTCAGCTTTTCGCTGCAGCCGGTCTCTTGTATTTAAACCACTGATAGATCATGCAAACTGAAATAACTGCGATACCGATCATATCGGTGAATGCACCGGGATCCACCAGTCCCAGTCCGCCGGCAAGAAAGGCAATTCTCAGAATGGCGTTTACCTTCCCGAATATATAGCCCTCCATGGCGATACCGATTCCCAGCATTCCGATCAGCGATGTTATAACGATCTGAACGATTTCAATACCTGTTGTGTCAATCAGCAGCAGCGCAGGATTCAGAACACAGATATACGGTATCAGGAAGGCCGCAATAGCCAACTTGCTTGCATTGATTCCCGTCTTGATGGGATCGCTCTTGGCGATGGCGGAGCCCGCAAAGGCAGCCAAAGCAACAGGCGGTGTAATATCGGCGATAATGCCGAAGTAGAATACAAACATATGGGCTGTCAGCACATCGACACCAAGCTTCAGCAATGCGGGTGCCGCTATGGTAGAAGTTATGATGTAGTTTGCTGTTGTCGGCGCGCCCATACCCAGAATCAGTGAGGAAATCATTGTAAATACCAAAGTCAGCATCAGGTTTCCGCCAGCCAGGGAGACAAGTCCGTTGCCCATTTTGAGTCCCAGGCCTGTCAGGGTTACCGTTCCGACGATGATACCGGCACAGGCACAGGCTATCGCTACACCCAATGCACTTTTTGCACCCTGTTCCAGCGCTTCAAGGAAACTCTTGAACGTAATCTTTGAATCCTTGGTAAAGAAGCTGACCAGGATGGAGGAACCGATTCCGAAAAGCGCTGCCCTGATGGGCGTAAAGCCTGCTGTCAGCATGTAGACGATGACAACAATGGGGATAAACAGGAACCAACGCTCACCCAGCACCTTTTTGAGTTTTGGCAGTTTATCTGCATCTAAACCCTTCATGCCGGTCTTCCTTGCTTCCAGGTCTACCATGATCCAGATGCCGGTAAAATACAGCAAGGCCGGTATGACAGCAGCCAATGCAATTCTGCCGTACGGAAGGCCGATAAACTCCGCCATCAGGAAGGCTGCAGCACCCATAATGGGCGGCATCAGCTGTCCGCCTGTGGAAGCAGCTGCCTCAACGGCACCAGCGAACTCTGGCTTATACCCCAGACTCTTCATAAGTGGGATTGTAAAGCTGCCGGTGCCCACTGTATTGGCTACAGAGCTTCCGGATATGGTCCCAGTCAGCGCACTGCTCAAAACAGCAACCTTAGCCGGTCCGCCGACAGCTTTACCGGCTATGGCATTGGCAAAGTCGATAAAAAACTTGCCGATACCCGTTTTATCCAGGAAAGCACCGAACAGGATAAACAGGAATATAAAAGTGGAAGATACCCCTAACGGAACACCCAGGAGACCCTCGGTGGTATAATACATATGACTTACGATTCTCTCAATGGAATAACCCCTGTGGTTCAAGAATCCCGGCAGGTAGGCTCCAAACTTGCCATACAGCAGGAATAAGCTTGCAATGGTCACAATAGGCATTCCCACCACTCTCCTGGCTGCTTCCAGAACCAATAAAACCGCCATGGATGCAACGATAATATCCACTGGGGTTTGGTCTCCTGCCCGCATAAGCAAGGAATGATAGTTAATGGTGATATATAATCCGGCAAAGGCTGCTACACCTGCCGTTGCGATATCAACCCAGTGCATCTTGTTTTTTGGCATCTTCTTATTGGCCGGATATAAAAGAAATACCAGAACAAAAGCGAAGGTCAGATGGATCGATCTTTGCAGTTGGGCCGCCAATACGCCGAATAAGGCCGTATACAGCTGGAATAGTGAGAACAGTATCGCAAGCATCGATACGATGCGAAGCTGCATGCCGGACAGCTTTCTAAAATTTGATTCCTTATCGTATTTGGCAATGATTTCGTTCAGGTCGATCTCTTTTACCTGTTCCTTTAAGATTTTTTCTTCATTCATTGACATCCCTCCTCTTCATATACGCTTATGCAGCCCCACAGCAATTTTTATCTAGTGCAGTCCCTTCCATGTCAGAATCTGCAGAATGGATACCCTTTTAATCTCAAATACTGCTGGTCGCTGCGGCTCTATCAACAACGCTAGACGCATTTCCTTGTCTTTGTAATGAAAATAATGATCCGCATAAGTCCCGATAAAAACCGTAAAATGGTCCATTACCCTGTCCATATCATCAATCTGGACAAGACCGTCCTGACTGATGCTGATTTTTTCCCTGCCGCCGGGAGCCAATTCGGGCATTCCGGCGCCGTAGGAATAAAAGGTCGTTTTATAAGCAACAAATTTATGATGACTGATCCTGTAATACTCATTGACCGGTGTTCTGTTTACAGAATGCTTGAAACTTATGAAAAACAACGCCTCTGCATCGACAGGCTCCATCCATGCAATGCGATTTGTCTTACCGTCCGTTATGGTGAAACGTATAAAAAACGGTATCTGCAGCAAAATAGCCGACAGTAAAATGATACATGCCGCCCAAGTCAGCTTTTTCATATAAAAAGCCGGGCCGGATAGATCCAGCCCGGCAATCCTCCCAACTATTTTATAGCGCCTTTTTCCTTGTAGTATTTCTCTGCGCCCGGATGGAACGGTACGGATACACCGGCTACTGCTGTTTCAATGCTCAGGAGCTTGCCTTTTGCATGAGCTGTTGCCAATTCTGCCTGGTTCTCGAAGAGTGCTTTGGTCAGATCATAAACGACCTTTTCCGGTACGTCTGCACCGACAGCCAGCTGTGCATTGACGGCAACCGTCTTGACATCTGTGTCCTGGCCTGCATAAGTTCCAGCAGGGATTGTGTATGCTGTAAGGAATGTATACTTGTCTGTAATAGCTTTTACCATATCATCGGAAAGGGATACGAACTTAAGCTTGGTGGAAGCGCCGATATCCTGTATGGAGGCATTGGGAATGCCTGATACAAAGAGGAAACCGTCGATGTGTTTATCCTTGAAAGAATCTGCGGATTCAGCAAAGGATAGGTAGTTTGCGCCGAAATCGTTATAAGTCAAGCCTGCTATGTCAAGTATTTGTCTGGCGTTTGCTTCAACACCGCTGCCAGGAGCGCCGACTGAGAACTTCTTCCCTTTGACATCCTGCATGCTGTTGATGCCGCTGTCTTCGGAAGCGACGATCTGAATGACTTCAGGATACAGCGTTGCAATAACCCTTACGTTTTCAACCTTGGCATCCTTGAAAGCTTCCTGACCGGTATAAGCATAGTCAATCATATCATTTTGAACAATTGCAAGCTCAACTTCCTTCTTGCCGAGAAGCTTCAGGTTCTCTACGGAAGCACCGGTGGACTGGGCTGTTACGTTCATGTTCTGGATCTTGGAGTTGAAAATCTGCGCCATAGCGCCGCCAAAGGGGTAATACGTTCCGGTTGTCCCGCCTGTAGCCATGATCAGGTTCACGTTTTTCGGAGCACATCCGACAAAGGCAACAGAACCAACCAACAAAACGACCAATGCAAGTGCTAAATACTTTTTCATATAGTCCCTCCTACTGTTTTTTATCATTATACCAGTAGAATAACAAGGAATAACATAAAAATACACAAACTTACACAGGGCTTTGAGAAAATTTAGAAAAGTGCATAGCCGCGGGTGTTTCATTGCAATTGTGTTAGTATTCGATTTCTACGCAAACTGCTCCAACATGACCATTAAACGGCGAATGAAGGACTTGATGTTTACTTTTCCGCTGTAGTTTCCTTTCCCTCTGAGAAAGTCCATTTCTGTCTTGATATCTGCATAATCAAAAAGCGACGAGCTGTACAGACTGAATTTTTCATTGCTGAAATCTTCTATCCCCATGGCTGCTATATTTTTCATAGCCTTGCTGACCGTTCTCCGGATACGCATTTCGATAGCCTTGACATCTCTGGTAAAGCTATGGCTCTCTGTATTGTACCTGCCCTGGAGTATTTTCAGGATATCATTCAGCTGCAGTTCCTCCAAGGACTCTCCCAAGCGTTTGTCCTCGTGCAGCATCATGCAGATGGTTAGAATGTCCTTACTGCCCAGATCACCCAATATTCCCAAATCGACCATAATCTGGTTCAATACCTTGCGGGCGGTATCGGCCTGACTGACGGCAGGCACCTGCTCCTCCCGTCCCAGTGCCCTGACCGTCGAATGAATGGCATCGAAGGTTTTCTTCAAGGAAAGATATTCCTTTACTTTTTTGATGACATTAACAACCTCAATGACGTTGATAGGCTTGCTGATAAAAAACTCAATCCCCAATTCATATGCCTTTGCAATCATATCTTTGTCGCTGACCTGTGAAAGCATGATGAACATGCTGCCGCCATTCATAAGCTTCACACTCTTTATGAGGGAGATCCCATCCTGCTGCGGCATCAATAAATCGATGATGACGATATCCGGCCTGTACTTCAGGACCATTTCCTCTCCGGAAACGCCGTTGTCAGCCTCTGCCAGAACCTCTCCCAGGCTGTATTGCTCAATAATTCTGGTCAGCACGCTGCGGACCGACCGGTCATCATCAATGACGATAAAGCTAGCCATTTTCATCCTCCTTATAAACAATTGAGTCTGAGGGAAATTCCAGAATGAACTCTGTTGCTTCCGGGACGGTGTTGTTTAAAGCGATTCTGCCCTGGAGGTATTCGGAAAGTATTTTGATGTGGGTCAGGCCCAGCCCGGTTGATACCTGTCCTGTTTCCGGATTGTACTTGGTTGTGTAGCCCGGTTCGAATACAAGCTCGGTATCCTTCAGTTGAATGCCTTTCCCATTATCCTGCACCTTGAAGAATATCCCTCCGTCTTTGACGCTGGACTTGACTTTAATGAAGGCTCCGCTCTCCCTGCTTGCTTCTATGGAATTCTGTATCAGATTGTTGAGTATGGAAATAAGGATCAGGTATTTATCTGTCTTGAAATCCTGCTCCAGCTCAAACGTCAAGCTGATATCCCTGCTTGTGGCTTCCAGATACCTGGTGAAAATATCGTTGATGATGTCAAAGATTTCCGAAAGCGCCATAGCCTCGTATTCATGCTTGGTGGGAAGCAGCTTTTCCATACTCATCACGACCCGGTTGTAATCCTTTTTGATTTCATGAATATCAATGGAAAGCGTCAGGCATTCCGATACGACCTGATCCGTAATATCTTTACCCAGTTCCTCCCTCTCCTTGATCATGTGATAGATGGAATAGCTCTTGGCCATGGCATTCTCGATGTCCTGGCTGGATTTGCTCAGAAAGAATATCTCGGATTTCAGCTTAGCCGTCAGGACCAAAAGCTCCTGGTACCGCTTCTGATGCTCTTCCTTATTAATTGCCATATTATAATATTTAATAATCCAGAACATGGATAAAACGGCGACGCTTCTCAAAAATGCAGTCAGCAGGAAAGTGGAGAATATGGCGTCAAACGGCTTTGCGCCGAACTGATTGCGGATGATCAGTTCGAAAAAATTCGAGAAAATGTCGGCAGAACTGGCAATCAGTATGAAATAGACCGGCTTCTCCGTACTGCGCCTGAATTTCAGCTGATCCAGAATCAGTCCGTAGGATAAATAGTACATGAAAGCCGGGAAATGCTTGTAAAAAGCTGCATCCAGGCTCAGAAGGCCTGTCCCTGCATCAATGCCGGTCCGGATGATCAGGACGGAGAGCCCGCTGACCACCGATGCCATGATAATGGGGACGGAATAAAAGTATAACAGCAGAAAAGTAAACATGACAACGCCAATGGTGATCCGAAAATCCGTACCAAAGGGGTAAAAATGTACCTGCCCCATAAAGGCAGTAAACAATGCGATGATCATGATCTCGTTTAGTGTCTTCTTCAATGAACCCACTCCGCCGCAGCATATTAGAAATTATTGCTTTTCCTAGCATTTAATGCATGATTTATAATAATTATAGCATAATACGAATAAGGAACTTAAGGCTGTGCCTCAATTATATGTAAAAAAAAGCGAAATGTAAACAAGAGGGCATATAAAATCATATGATGTACTAGGAAGACAGGGCATCCTCTTCATGCTGCACTGTAACACTGCCCTATTTGCAAATTTGTCTTTATTTTTTGGACAAATTATAATATAATTATTACAGTATGATTACAGAATGATTACAAATTGATGTAATTAATCTGGGAGGTAGCACCTTTGATGAAAAAGGCAATCCGATCCTTGGTCACGATGTTTTGCATTTTAACTGTCATGCTCCTATTGACGGGACCTGTTTATGCCGATTTGGGCGATACCACCCTGAAAAAAGGCATGAGACATCCCGATGTGGTCATGCTTCAGGAAAAATTAAGCATCCTCAATCACTTTGACGGTGATGAATATACCGATTATTTCGGTTCGGAAACCGAAACCGCACTGAAGGCATTCCAGAGTGCCGTGGGTATAAAGCCTGACGGTGTGGCGGGAAAGGCAACCTTCAAACTGCTGACAATGAAAATCAAGCAATTTGAAATGCGTCCCGATAACTTCATTCCTCTGAAAGAAGGCGACAGCGGCGAGCGAGTTCAAGATTTCCAGACCAAGCTGGAGGCGCTCAAGCTGTACTCAGGCCCAATCAACGGGCACTATGATGCGGCAACCAAGGAAGCAGTCGCAGCTTTCCAGAAAAACGCAGCATTGGAACCAACAGGAATCATTGACTTTGCTGCAATGATGAAGCTGAATGAGGAAGCCGGAAAGGTTATAGCCGACAGAGCCAGTGCCGGTCGCAGGGCCATCAATGCAAAGGTTGTGGACTTCGCAAAGAACTTCCTGGGTGCGCCGTATGTATGGGGTGCTTCCAATGGTAAAGCCTTTGATTGTTCCGGCTTTGTCATGTATATACTGAAGAAGTTCAATGTGAACCTGGACCACAGCGCCTCCGGACAATTCAAAAAAGGTGAAAAAATAGAAAAAGCAGATTTGCAGCCTGGAGACCTGGTGTTCTTCACCACCTACAAGAAGGGTGCCAGCCATGTTGGCATATACATAGGGAACAGCAAATTCATACATGCCAGTTCAGGCGTTGATCAAGTAACCATCACAGACCTGAACACCAATTACTATAAACGCAGGTATCTGGGAGCCAGACGCTACGATTTGGCAGAAAGCAACTAGAGATGAATAAAGGATGGCAGCACAGCTGCCATCCTTATCTATTGGCCGTATAAGCTATTTTATAAAAAGCTCGATTTCGCAATCGCAGCTGGGGCATACACCGATGATCTTGTCGTCTATATTGAAAAGCTCGAAGGTCTCATTGCATTTGCTGCATTTTGCAACGCATTTTTTCATATAGATCAACGTTCCGATATATTTTACCTTGGAACTCTTATACCGTTCAACCATTCTATCATAGGTTTTGCTTTCATTCTTGTCATATAGCAGCTCATTCCGCAAAGTGACGAATTTAATATTCTCTCCTTGCAGGGCTTTCCTCTTCCCTTCCAGCTCCTTGATCTCCCCAGCAATCTCGAAGATCCGGTCCTGGTTGTAATTGATCTTGTGGCTAAGCTCCGTCAGGATGTCGATGTTCTTATGATAGTTGAAATACATACGGTACGCGGTCATGTAGTTTTCCTGGTAATTGAATTCATTGTGGCAGAAACGGCACTCGTCCACATCCGGTATATCGAAGGTCTCGACATAAGTATTACCTAAGCTGTCGCAGAAGGGACAAATAATGATAAAAATGGAGTCCAGGTAATTCTCCTTCTCCAGTTCGGTAAACAGCCTGCTCTGTTCATCCTGAGACAGGCCCAGCTGCTTTATGGAGTTTTCATATAGTACGTCATTTTCCTCATAGGTGGACAGCATCTCAATGAACTTATCCGCCTTGGCCTGAGGTATCAGCTTTTGTTGCTTCAAATACTCAATCAGATTCATGTTAATTCCCCTTTCTCTATGCTTATCGGCGTTCTTTATTCATCATCTTTTTGTTATTTATTTTATTCTATAGATATTTTGAATCTCCTCTAATATCGGAGCTGATTTTAAAATAAATGCAGCTGTCATAATAGATTCCTGAAAAAAACGCTTCCTCATAGGTTTGCAAGTCTGCCTTGCCCACATTGCTTTCAGCTGCCTCACAGCTCAGCAGGCTCAGTATTCTCTTGCACCGGTCATCCAGGACGATCTTATGTGGTACCTTTAATAAGAACCGCTTCACTCTGCTGCCAGTTACCTGTATGGAAACCGGTATAGCAGGGTTTGTCAGATAATTCATGATCCTTCTGTTCTGGTCTGCCCCGCCAAGAAGCTGCAATACATGCATCAACATCTGTCCCAATGCGAAATAATAAACTTTCTTATTTTCAAAATGACTGGCTGTTTTATTTTCCAGCACCCTTCCAAAGGCATCCGCCAGTTCCCACGATTCCATTTGTCTTCCCCTTGTCTGTGGCATTTTATAATCTCACAGATATTTTACAACATAGACAGCTTTCTATCAACCATTTTGTCATGGCAGCTTTCAAGCCCACAAAGCACAAGGGATTGACCCTGAACCGGGTTAATCCCTTGCATATACCACGTGTTTAACTCAATACTTTTCTTACATCGAAAAGGTTCCTCAGCACCAGCCAGTTCTGCGGGAAGAACCGCCCAATGGTCCAGTAACTGCCGCCGCCCAGCCTATATTCATGTATCAGTCTTAACTTCGCTTCGATACTTCTTGCATCGTCAAACCAAACTACATGCTGTTTTCCATTGTCGTCATAATAGTTGAAAAACGGTGCCTGGGATTTGGCATCGTATTGAATGGCAGCGCCTTCACGCCTAGCCAGATCCACCGCTCCGGTGTTCGAAAGCGTTGCAGCCCTTGAGCCGGGTACATAGGGTAAGGTCCAGTCATAGCCGTAATTGGGAATCCCCATCAGGATCTTCTCTCTTGGTATAGCTGTTACAGCATAATTCAGCACTTTTCTGACCTCATTGATGGGTGACACCGCCAAGGGCGGGCCGAAGGTGTAGCCCCATTCGTAGGTCATCAGGATGACATGGTCTGTCAGTGCTCCATGTACAGGATAATCATGAGCTTCATACAGAAGACCTTTTTGTTCTGCTGATGTTTTGGGTGCCAATGCTGTTGTGACGGTATAGCCCAACGGCCTCAGCCTTTGGACTGCTTTTCTCAGGAAATTGTTGTATTTCTCCCGGTCCTCCGGATAGATGTATTCAAAATCGATGTCCAATCCGTAATAGTTCTTTCTTCTCATAATGTTCAGGACATTGTTGAGCAGCGTTTCCTGAAGCTGGTCGCTGTTCAGAATGGTTCTAGCTAGGTTGCTGCTGAAGCTGCCGCCTTCCTCAATGTTTGAAATAACCAACAGCGGTGCCACTCTCGCTGCTCTGGCGGCCTGTATCAAGGCTTCGTCATTGACCGGCTTGAGGCTGCCGTCCGGTCTGACCTCATAGCTGAAAACACTGAGATAGGTCAGGTAAGGCAGAGTCTTTCTCAGAACCTCCTGCGTAACCGTCGGGAATGCATAGCCGTTCACTTCGATGGTACCCAGTTTCCTGGTCCTGGACGGGATATTGACGACTTGCCCGGGACTGATCAGTGCGGCATTGGTTATCTGCGGATTGGCATTCAGCAAGTCGTTGGTGGTGACACCATAAAGCCTGGCAATGGTGTAAAGAGATTGTCCCGGAAGAATCGTATGCCTTCTGACGCCTTCCTCGATGACAATGGTCTGACCTACGACCAGACTGTTGGGATTTGTCAACTCATTGTCAGAAATGACCTTTGAAGGTGAAACCCCGTACAGCCTGGATATGGAATAGATGGATTCACCCGGCTTTACTACATGAATAATCAAAAGCAACACACCCTTTAACTGGAATTGGCAAAATAGTTCATTACAGTATATGCCGTTAAAGGTGAATGTGTTCCTCATTCCTGCTTTTTCTGTCAAATCTCCGGCTTAATGCCGTATACAGGACGGGCATCACGATGGTCATCCAAATCACCAGCACGAAGTACCGAACAAAGTGGCTCATTGGCACATCAGGCAGGACATGCTTTAATGCCATACGGATGGCAAGCAGCGTCGTCAGGCCCAAGGCTAGCTTGATCACTTGAAGCTCCCAGCGCGCCTCAACCCTGAACCGGATATAACGCGGCTCGATGATGTATCCCAGATAAAGCCCCAATAGACCCCCTGCCACCTTATAATAGTCCTGGTTGTTTGAAAACAGCCACATGCCGGTCAGTACCGGTATAATAAACAGGAGATAAATCGCTTTACCTTTTATTCCGGCCACCCTATCCAGATAATTCCAGATAATAACCCAGCCCCAGCCCACAGCAATGCCGCCCAATATATCGACCGGCCTGTGTACGCCCAGATACAGCCTTGAAAAGCCTACCAGCAAGATTATGGCTGCACCAGTGACGTAGAGCCTTTGCTTTCTGAAATGGAGCATGATAAGGGTCCAGAAGGAGGCAGTGCTCTGGGTATGCCCGCTGGGAAAGGAAAAACCACCTGCCGTATGAAGCCGGAGTGACCGGATCCCTTCTTCTCCTATGACCCTGGGTACTCGGAAAATATCCTTCAGCGCCTGGTTCACTGCTGCACTGGTCAGGCAGATGAAACCCAGGCGGTAACCCCATTCCTTGCTGACGCACCAGTATACCACCGCGGTAGCAAGCATAAAAAAATTATCTTCTCCCAGCATGGTGATTCCTTGAAACAACATATCAAAAAAGGGATTGGAAATGGATTGGATCAGCTTGATGATTTCCATTTTTTCCTCCAAAGCATCTTAAATGGATTTTCCGATTTGTTTGTTTATCCCTCTGCTGCAGCGGTCCCGCCAGGTAAAGGCCAGACTGCCTGAAAACCTTGCTGCCGCGCATAATGCCAATGCAATGTAGATATTGGTGCCGGCAAGGGCCAGATCCCCTATCAAAGGTGCAACGAACAAAGTCACATTGGTCATAGTGGCATGTACGGCCACATAAGCCAGCCGATTGTGTTCCGGAGCCGCCTCCAGCAAGGAGCTGAGAATGCTGGTCAGGGTACCGGAAGTAAAAAAGCCCATAATGATACCGGCAACCGTCAGAATATACAGATTTGGGGATAATGCAAACAGAATGGGTGTAATTGCCATGCCGGTAGTAGCCAGTGCGATGGCAAAGCAGTTGCCCTTTCTGCTGATCAGCCTTTCCCAGAAGCCGGAGCTGACAAACATGGCGATTCCGGAGGTGACGCCGCCAATTGTAAGCCATGCCTCATCCGCGCCCAGATATTTGATCTGGTAGATCCCGAAAAGGGGCCACCCCATCTGCCAGCCAAAGTGGAAAAGGAAGGAGCATGCCAGAAAACGCATAAAGACCTTGTTCCTGAAGACTTCCGGCAGTGCAGCACGGATGTCGATCCTGGGGCTTTGCCCTGACTTCTCCTCCTTTATCTTACGGAAAGTGATGATCTCCAGAATGCCCAATGCAAAGGCTGCAACATAAAAGAGCTGATACACCTGAATAGCCTGTCCTTGCGTCGTGCCGAAGCCTTTCATCAGCTGCCCCAATACCAGCAGGGTAATGAAATTTATCAGTGCTGAGTATTTGTTTTTGGCCGAAATGGCAAATGCTCTGTCCTTTTCTGCGAAAGCATCGGCAGAAAAGCTTTGCAGGGCAGTTGTGGATACCGCCTCTGGAAAGTTCATCAATGCGGCCAGCAGGACAAAGACAATGGGGCGGTAAGCTTCGGGCAAAAATGGGACCAAAGCGAAGCTCAGTATGAAAAGCCTGCTCATCAGAAAAAACAGCGAGGTGGTTCGTCTCCTGTCCGCAGAGCGGCTTACCCATATAATGCCGGGAATAATGGCAAATACCGCAACCAAACCAGGCAGGGAATTAAACAGAGAAACATGGGACTCGGTGCCCTCCAGCCGGAATATGAATTTCTGTGCAAAAGGCTTGTAAAGGTTGGTGACTATGGTAAAAAGAATGCCGTTCAAAACATAGTAATATATATTGCTTTCATACAGCTTGCTGCCGCTGCTTCTTTTTTTCCTGCTCCAAAACAAATGGCGCATGATCTATACCCCCATCATTGATCGGTATAACCGCATCAGAATTCATTCTTTGTCTGGTTCATCCGTTCCAGGTATGCGATGAAGTTGATTCTCTCCGCTTCATTCATATCTGCTGTCAGAGCTTCCAAATAGCTGCAGCGACGTGCGATGACCTCTTCCAGCAGCTTCAACCCGGTTTCCTGAACTGTCAGCTTTACTGTCCGTCTGTCCTTATCATCCCTCACCCGGTTCACCAGGTTGTTGTTTACCATCCGGTCCACCAAATCCGTAATCGTGCTGGGTGCCAGGAACAACCTGCTGCTTAGCTCTGTGACAGTCATTTCCCCTTCATAGATCAGGAATTGCAGCGCATCAAACTGGGGCGGCGTAATATTGAAGTCCTGCAGGATTTCTCTGCCCTTTTTTTTGATGGAAAAGCAGACCCCCCTCAGGAGCAGTTCCATTTGCTCAATTGTTCCGCTGGTGTTAGGATTCAAACCACATCGCCTCACTTATCTTTTCAGTCTCGAATATTTCGTGTCTCTAAGCATTATTTTAGTACGGTATGGTTGTAATGTCAATATTGATAAAAAAAGACCGATGCTTTATTTGCATCGGCGTAATTGGGAGATAAATTAAACTACAGCACCCTGACCCGCAGCATTGCGTCTATGCCCTTAAGCTTCTCTAAAATATTTTCAGGCACCTGGCTGTCGGTATCGATGATGGTATATGCCACTTTATCCCTGCTTTTGTTGATCATATCATGGATATTGATATTCTCATTTGCCAGGATGGTTGAAATCTGGCCTACCATGTTGGGTATATTCAAATGAGCCAAGGTAATGCGGTAGCTGGAAGCTCTGGGTAAATCGCAGTTTGGAAAATTGACTGAATTCCGGATATTGCCGTCCTCAAGAAAATCAGTCAGATGCTTGACTGCCATCAAAGCACAGTTTTCCTCCGATTCGGGTGTAGATGCGCCGATATGCGGGAAGGAAATCACATTGTCAAAGCAGAGCAGTGCCCTTTCCGGGAAATCCGTCGCATAGCTGGCCACAGTTCCGTCCTGCAGCGCTTCAATCAGGTCAGTGGTATTCACCAGTTCCCCTCTTGAAAAGTTCAGCAACCTGACACCTTTTTTTACCAGCTGGAATTTGCTTTGATTAAACAAACCCTTTGTGCTCTGTGTAAGCGGTATGTGCAATGTTATGTAATCGGCACTTTCCAGCAGAGAATTGAGGCTCAGCGCTTTCCTGACATTCCGTGAAAGCCCCCATGCCGAATCCACCGATATGAAGGGATCATAGCCTTCAACCTCCATACCCAGCGCATGAGCTGCATTGGCTACCATGACACCGATGGCACCCAAGCCGATGACCCCCAGCCGCTTGCCTTTGATTTCCGGCCCCACAAAGCCGGACTTGCCTTTTTCAACCAATTCTGCCAGATTCTCTGCATCCTTTTGCGCCTTCGTCCAGTGAACGCTTTCCAGCAGCTTTCTGGATGACAGGAACAGCGCTGCCACGGTTAATTCCTTGACGGCATTGGCATTGGCACCTGGTGTGTTGAATACCACGATTCCCTTTTCCGTGCAACTGTCTACAGGAATGTTGTTGACACCGGCTCCTGCCCGGGCTGCGCACAGCAAGGACGCCGGCAGCGCCATGTCGTGCATGTTGAAACTGCGGAGCAGCAAGGCATCCGGATTTTCAGCCTCTTCAGACACTCTGTATCTGTCTGTCCTGAAGAGCGACAGACCTTTCTTGGAAATCTTGTTTAAAACCTTGATGTAGTACACCTCTGTCTCCCCCTTGATCTATATGAAGTTTAAATAGGTTACATTGAATATATAGCCACTATTCTATAATAACCGGTCAAGGATGTATACAGCATTCAGTCATTTCAGTGAATTGCTGGTAGCTATTAAAAAAAAAGGAGAACTATCTGTAGACAATTCAGATGATTGTATGTATTGTAAACACAAAAATATCAGGGTGCATCATAAACACTGCACCCTGAGTAGAAAGCACTATATCATGTTCTTATCTACATACACTGTCAGCTTACCCAGACAGTTGACATAACAGCCATATTCATTGTCATACCAGCCGAAGACTTTGGCATGGGTTACCGGCAGGTGGATATCCTGCGCATTTTCTATGCCGTACTCTCTTAAGGTTTCGGAGTACAACGGAAGAAAACCTGTTCTGGTATGGGTCTCGTGCCCTTCTATTACAACGGCCGACTGGCAGCCCATCAGATCCGATGAGACATTCTGCCGTTCACTGAATATCAGCAGGTCCTTCTGGGCTCCCTGTGCCGCCTGCTTGTAAATATTGTTGATAAAATCCCGGTTGATAACCGGATCTCCTGTTTCATTCAACTCAGTGCGGAAAGTAATGTTCAAGGCGATCATAGAGACAGTGCTGGTAGGTACCCTTACGGAATCCGCCATGAATCCCACTTTCTTGATCTCAGGCAGGATCTCCTCCAAGGCGATGGCTGCCCCGGTGGTGGTTGGAATGATATTGTTGAAAACCGAGCGGTTTCGCCTCAAATCGTTGGTTCCTGCCGACGGGACGGTATCCAGTATATTCTGGTTGTTGGTGGCGGAATGGACGGTGGACATAGATGCCGTAATGATTTTGGATGTCTCTTCCGTCTCCAGCAGCGGCTTGATCATGTGAGCCAAGCCGGTAGTGGTGCAGCTGGCCGCGGAAAGGATATGGTGTCTGGCCGGATCGTAGTTCATATGGTTGACACCGTAGACAAAAAGACCGCTGTCTTCCGGCATTCGCTGGGATGAGTCCTTAATTTTGAAAGGCGCACTGACGATAACCTTTTCTGCACCGGCCTCCAGATGTCCCCGCAAACTCCCCTTGGCGTGGTCGGCAGGCGCCGCCGGATCTAGGAAGGTCCCGGTGCAATCCACTACCAACCGGACACCCTCTTGTGCCCAATCGATGCTTTTGGGATTCCGTTGGTTTCGGAGGATTTTTACCGGCATCCCATTGATAGCGAGCAAACACTCTGCTTCGTTCAGCACTGAGATGTCGCAAGCCCTTCCTGTAAAACCATACAGAAAATGGTTAAGGGTGCCATAGGTGGAGTCGGTTGTAAGGTACTGGATGATATCGTCAATTTTTCTCCCCACCTCACGGCCGGCATTCAGAACAAAGCCGTCAAAATGGCGTATATTGAGGTGATACCAGAGCGTCAGCTTTCCGATTCTGCCCAGTCCATTGATACCCAGAAGATTCTTGTTTTTCAAAGGGACATTCATATTACCACTCCTTATGATGAATTTAAAACTTAAACATATTGGATTTCATAACTGCCTGCATAGACATTCCCCAGGTTGCCGTCTATGGACAAGCAGTCACCCGAGCGGAAGACGAAACCGTTGATGCTGCAGGTTTTCTCTGTTTCATTGACCAGCAGCCCCTTGCAGTTGACCACGCATACCTTGCCCAGGCTTCCTGCAGTGACAGCTGCATGGGAGGTGGCCCCACCCTTTCCGGTAATGAGTCCGTCACAGGTGAAGATCATGGGAATATCGTCCGGTACGGTATCCGGCCTTACCAATATATGCTTCTCATCCGGATTCCGGCTGATGGATTCCTTCAGATCGCCCATGTCGAAGGTCAAGATGCCGCTGATAACGCCGCTGCCGATGCCGATACCCCTTCCTACCAGGTTCATCTGCTCCGGAGCCAGAGCAAAGGTCGTAATCTTCTTCTGCTTTTTGATTTTCTGGTTGCGCGTCTGCAGGATATAGAGATCCTTGGGGTCCTCGGACTCAAAAGTGAACTCGATCTCCTGATGGGCGAAGCCGTAAGCTTCAATCAGCTGCTGCGCCAGATCCTTCAAAGCGCTATAGATGCCCGGGAAGGCGGATTGCAGGGAGGTCTTGCAGTCACTGTAAAATTCCTTGCGCTGACTTTCCGAAACCGGCAGCGTATGCACCAGTCCGGAAACGATATCCTCTCCCTGACTGCACAGCGTGAAGTCTCCGTAAAGGTTGATCCCCGACTTTTCCTGACTGGGATCATGGGTAAAGACCACGCCGGTCCCCGAGCTGCCCGATATATTCCCCAAGGCCATTTTCTGAACGATGACGGCGGTTCCCCATTCATCGGCAATCTGCAGGTGCTCCCGGTAGTATTTTGCCCTGTGGGAGGACCATGAGTCGATGACGCTGACGATGGCTTCCTTCAACTGCTTGAAGGGGTCCTTTTCAATATGTATGCCGTAGTCGTTCAGAACGGCTTTATATGCAAAAGCAATGGTTTTCATTTGTTCCGGCGTAAAGTGAATCTTTTGCTCCACCCCGAATTTATTCTTGTGTTCCAGGATGATGCTGTCGAAGATATCCCGGTCCACATTGTAAGCCATACCCCAGCTCTGAATGAAGCGGCGGTAGCAGTCCCATGAGGTCCATGCATAACCAGGCTTGCGGCTGAATGCTTCAGCAATGTCGTCATTCATGCCTACATTGAGGAAAGTCCGCATGGCGCCCGGCATGGAGATGGCCGTGCCGGACCGGACGGAAAAAAGCAGCGGGTTCCTGGGGTTGCCGAACTGCTGGCGGCTCATTTTCTCCAGTCCCCAGATATGGTTCAGGATGAATTGGTCCAGCTCCTGGTCCATATAGGCATGCTCAACAATGGTGTCCTTATGCCTGAACAGCTCCGTTGTCAGCACAAATCCGGGCGGTATGGGAAAATCATATGCAATCAGCTTCTTCAGAAAGTAAGCCTTTGCCCCCAGGAATACAGGGTTATCCATTACAACCGTCTCTTCATACAAGGGGCTGACGATGAGATCCGGATCGTAGGTCATCATATTCTTGATCAGATCGCTGGAATAGTTATCCACCATGCTTCTCAGGGTGCTGATGATATTGGTGATGAAGTTATCCAGATCCTGAATCAGGAAGGCCGATGTCAGGATCTCCCTGTAAAACTTCTCTGACTCCTTGTGCAGGAATTGCTTCATCTCAGCTTCAGGCAGGTCACCATTCAGCCCCGACAGCTGCGGGACAATAATGCGGAGAGGCTGCTCATAGATATAGATGAAGTATTCGTTGATGATTTCCTTGATGTTCTGGGCCATGAACTGAAAGATGTTGATATACTGGTCCAGTGAGAAGCTGGGAGAGGTAAGGCTGTATTTGAACATCTGGAAGTTGGAGTTAAAGCCCTGATTGTTGATGCCGTCCAGCTCCAGGCCTTCCTTGAAGAACTCCAGGACATCCAGTATATGTCTAAAGGTTTTTGCTGTTACATATTCCAGGTTGATAGCCTCAACCAGTTTGTTCATCAGTCTGGCGGCGATTTTTTCCAGTCGGAACATCAAGCCCAACGCCTCAAACTTGGGCTCAATATACTGTCCGTACATGGAGGGAATCCCGATGGCGATATGCCGCTTGTAATAAATATTCTCCCGAGCTTCGCTCTGGTTGGGATCCAGAATGATCTTCTTCAGATCCTCCATGAAGTTGTAAACCTGCCTCAGCGCTTCTTTTGACTCGTTTTTTTCCAGATGGCCCTGCAGGCTTTGGATGTCTTTATTGCTGAAAAAACGGTAGCCTTTCAGCATGGTGATGATATTCTCCGATTCCAGGGAGTACTTCTCCAGCAGCAGGGTGTACAGCTGGATCATATAGTGCAGCCGCTTCTTGTCTCTTCCGCTGCCACAGTTTATCTGCGAGATGGCCTGCTCCACCACCTTGTCGTCCATATCAAAAAGTGCATCTGGTTCAATTTCTTTCCGGGCGCAAAGCTCTGTCAGGATCTCATGCACATCCTTATACCATTCGCTGTCAAGCTCGATGGATTCTAATACATCAGCCGGCAGAAGGGGTTTCAGCGGCTCTAAATTGCCGTCGTACCAGAACCGGATGATCCGCCGGGTCAGATCGATATGCGTATTGTTGCTCTCTGTATGCACCTGCTTCCGCAGGAAATGCAGCAGCCGGTCCTTACGCCTTGAAAGCTCGTCAACGGCTGTGGTCACTTCCCTGAGCCTGCCCTCTGCGCCGATTTCTCTGAAGTAGACCGGGAAAGCCCGTGTCAGCTGCTTCATTTGCTTATAAACAGGTGCAATATTGGAATTCAGCAGCTTTGTAACATCCCTCTGAAACAGGTCGGTATCGGAAATAAAGATCCCGCCCAGCTTCAGATTGACGATCAAGGCCGACAGCAGTTCTTTCATCTCATCGGGTGCGTGGCCTACCAGCTCCAGCCAAACTCTTATGTTCTTCACATGGTTGGTATTGACCTGCATCTGCCAGTCATCGGTGATCACGACTTCCCCCGGATGAGCAAAGCCCAGCCGGATCAGCTCACCGATATAGAAGGATATGATCTTCTGATCCCCGGTATCGATGACTTCCTTGCCCAATGTCAGAATGCAGTCTAAAACCGTACCCAGATGCTGCGTTTTCAGCTCCTCAAATAGCGAGATGATATTTCTCAGAAAGGAAGTGATCTCGTTTTCGTCCAATTCCTTCAGCACGTTCCGCAGCAGTCTGTTCATATCATATAACAGATGGTTCTTCAATTGTGCCATCCCTGGCAAATGCAGCAGGTAGAAGATGAAATATATCTTTTCCAGGGAGGTTTCAAACTTGTCAATAAACCGCCTGAAGTAGTTGGCAATGTCATTAAAGAAAAGAACTTCGGAAAGCTGCTCCCAGTTATCAGCATCCCGTATCTGCTGCCTGAGATGGCCATAAAAGGGCTTCCCGACCATTTCAAGCTTTTTGTCCGTCCCGGGCTGGAATAGTTCCTTTCTTTCCTCCAGCCAAGCTTCAACACCGGAGGTTTCTTCCCAGTAATCCACGCACTTTTCCAGTAATGTCCGGGTAATGCTGAACACCGGGCGGGCATACTCCGGCATCAATGCTATTTTATTGAGATACGTCTTGAAATAGCCGGAATTGCGGATATACAGGATCTCGTGACGCGCCATATCGGACTTGATCATGTCCATACATTCAGAAATGATGCCATCTGGGAAATTACCCTGCTTTGCCAGGCGATCCATGAATTTGATGTGTGTGGTGATCAGCTGTTCCTTGATGTTTTCCTTGAGGTTTTCCTCCATCAAGCGCTTAAAGATATTCACCAGCACCATCAGTGCCCTACGGGATTCAGGCACGGAATTATAAAACCAGAGGTCTGTCAGGCTAATATTGTGCAAGCTGTCCAGAACATACTGGTAATTGATGTAATGGTGGTTCAGCTCGTTGATGAATTCTTCTGTCCTTTTATGGATTCCCCAATAGGACTTGGAGAGCGCCGTAAACCATTGATGCTCTTCGGGTATGGTAATCTCCTTGTCTCTGGTTTCAGCCAGGTTGACTTCCAAAGCCAAAGACGAAAAGCTTTTCTCCATGAAACTATCCCCTCACTTCAAGCAAAAAAATAACCGTATAAATGGCTCTACTCTATTATACCATGTTCTATGCAAAGATTGTATAAAAAACAGGTAAAAAATATATCACATTCGCCATATGTGCATCACAATTAGTAAAAATATTGCTTATTATCATAATATTGAAAAAAGGACTGTGCAAAAACAGCTTCTGCGTTTCAGCACAATCCTTCAGGCTCAGTCTTGTCTACTCAAAGACCGTTTGTTCCTTAACTTCGGTACACAAGGCGTTCAGAGCCTTTTCTACAATCCTTCTTCTTTTTTCCTTCTCTTGAACTGCTTCCAATTTTGGATCGCCCAGCGGATAGGGAATGGATACAGTGGGTACGATCCGGTTGGCTCCCACGGACATCGATATGGGTAAAATGGTGCATAGATGGGCAATGGGGATGCCATACCTTTCAATTTCTTTAACAACCGTTGCACCGCAACGGGTACAAGTCCCTCACGTCGATACCAGCAGCACGGCATCCACCTTTTCCTGCTGAAGCATGGCACCAATTTCCTTACCGAATTGCACTGCATTGGCTACCGATGTCCCTGTTCCTGTTGTGGCATAATAGTACTCATGGACTTTGCCGATCCGACCGGATCGCTCCATTTCTCTCAGAACATCCAATGGCACGACACGGTTGGGGTCCAGGTTGGCGTAAACCGGGTCATAGCCCCCGTGTATCGTCTCATAAGACGATGCGTCCAAGGTGTCAAGCCCCGCCAGGGAATAGCGTCCGAACTTTGTCGCGCTGGCCGACTCGATGCGGTCCGGGTTTCCCTTTGGAACGATTCCGCCGCTGCTGACCAGAGCGATGGTGGCACTTGCCAGATTCTGCACCGGTGGAGCCGGATCGACCCGATCAAAATCTGCCATGGGCATTTCGGTTTCAAAGGCTTCTCCCCTCAGTCTGGCCAGCAGCATTTCCACAGCCCTGGCCGATCCGTTCTTTTCAGAAAATACGGTTTTGCGAATCCCCTTGGGTATGTAGCCTTCCTCCTCCGGTGTTCCTATAGGAAGCTGCCTCAAGAGCTTTGGTGCAAAGCCTGCCATTTTAGACAGTACTGATTTCATCCCCGCAGCCGAGTCCCCTGTTTCAATGATATAAATATCCTTTTTGCATGCATCAACGCCGGGGTTCTCCCGGTACATACCTGTAACGGCCGGAATACCAAGTAATGCCGCTGCTTCCCTGCACAGCTCGGCACAGGCCATGCCATAGCGTCCTGCGTTAAATGCCGGACCTGCCACCAGCAGCTCCGCACCTGTCTGCTTCAGCATCTCCAGGATCCGCTTCAATGCCTCCGGCTTATTTTCATTGAAATAATTGTCGCCGCAAACCACAGTCCCTACGACGCTGCCCCAGTCCCTGGCCATACCGTCGAAAACCGCAGCCGGGCCTACTGCTTCCTCCCGAAGGATCGGCTCCATGCCTGCCTTGTCCTCCCCGCCTGCCTGACCGAAGAACTGATTCAGATAATAAATAATCCGAACGGGTGTATCCATTTCCATCCCTCCTCTCTGATCAATATAGTTTGGTTGTGACATTGAAATATCCGATTTCCGAGGTGGAGCCGATGATGGCGTTCAACTCGCACCGGATGGTGCCGTCTGCTAAAAGGCTTTCATCATACCCCCCCGATAGGTTCGCAATGGCTTTGTCGTTGCCCAACACCCGGTCAGCCGGCTCCAAACTGATCAGATGGCTGACATTTCCCGTAGAGACCACTGCCTTCGCTTCCGGAGTGGTATCGGCCAGGGGCTGTGAGCTGCCGTCCCGCCCGGCGCACTCGTCAGTAATCAGGACTGCCTTGATGCCTTGCTCCTCCAGCTTCCGACAGATCATAAGAAGGTCGGTATCGGTATTCCCATAGCCTTCTTCCGTCACAATAGCGCCTTCTGCACCGATGAGCAAGGCTAAATTAACGGCATGATTTGCCGACCGTATTTTCCCTTCCAGTGTGACCAGCTCCGGTGTCAAGATGACACCAAGGAAATTAAGTTCTTTTCCGTGCTTGTTGTATAATTCCCTGATGACTGAGTTATTGAGATGCTGGTAAGTGGTGATTTTATCACAGGCAGCCACGCAATTGCCGCTAACCACAGCGCCGTCCAATATCTCATTGGGATGGAACAGCGTGGGCAGCATCTGCTTTGCATCAATGCCGTAGACATAAGTGTCATGCAGCAGCCCTTGGGATATGAGCATCTCAATGTAAACCACCTTTGGCAGCTCGGGATATTTCCTGACGCATTCCGCTATGCTGCCCCATTCAAACACTTCCAATTCGTCCGGCTCACAGTCCTTTGCAAGCGCTCCTACCCATGCGCTTGCTTTAAGACCGGCCAATCTGACTACCTCTTCATGTTCATGGGGCGTCAGACCCTGAACGGGCTTGATGTCAACAACCAGGTTGAGTGTTCTGGAAAAGGGCGTATATCGGGCCCCTTCACCCCACATATCGATGATACCCTCCTGAATGCCTACGATATCGCCGATGGTAACCACAGCCATACCGCTGAGCGCATGCGTCCTCCCGCTGCCAGCCTTGGCTATCTTATGCGTCACCCCAGGGAAGCCTCCGCCTTCTCCCTTCACTTTTACTCTGGGTTCAATGACGTCTTTGACGGGAATGATCCGCGTTCGTTCCCCCGGCTTGGCAATTTCCAATCCCACGGCAGCGATCCTACGGTCTTCCATCAGTTTTTCGATCAGGGCAGCCTTATCGAGGGTCACTGTGCCGTCTTTATCAAGCTTGCTGTCAGGACCGAACTGCAGTTCTTTGATCCAAATTTTACCCAATTCCCACTTCATGTGCTTCACCTCCGCTAATTAAAGAATCATATGCCTTTAAGAGCTCCAGGTCAAGGTACTGATAGTCTCCGTCATGCCGGCAGTCCGTCCCCCTTTCCTCCAAATGCTTCCGGTGAAGCCGGATGCTGTTCTCCATGACCTCCACCTGAAATGCATCCGGATTTCCATATCCGGCTTTCATGAGTATGGACCGATAAGGCGAATAAAACAGTTTCAGGCTGGCAGGCAAGGGGTGGCTGATGAGCCCGTAACCCCGGTGGAGGAGGTCCCTCGCTTCTGTCAGAACCGAATCAACCGTTCCTGTTACAAAGCGTATATTCTTGTGCTGTTTTGCAACCAGGTTGTTATTGGTTACGATAAGGTAATTCAAACGGCATCCCCCCCATTTTGATATAATGTCCCGGCCATACAAACTGCAATATATTATACTTCAATTTCAAACAGGGATATTCCTCCAGAAACGTTGAAATCTTCAAAAAAAACTTTAATCCCGCGGCATGCCACGGGATCAAAGTTTCCATCCGCTATTCTTCAGCCTTAAGCGCCTTTATTTCTTCCACCATCATGGGTACAACCTTGTGCAAGTCGCCAACGATTCCATAATCGGCTACATCAAAAATCGGCGCTTCCGGGTTTTTATTGACGGCTATGATGCACTCGCTGGTCTGCATGCCGGCCAGGTGCTGAATGGCACCGGAAATACCGCATGCGATATAGATTTTAGGCCTCACGGTTTTGCCCGTCTGACCCACCTGATGGTCATGGGAGATCCAGCCGCTGTCCACTGCCGCACGGGAGGAACCGACAACCCCGCCTAGCTCTGCCGCCAGCTGCGACAGCATTTCAAAGCCTTCCGGACCGCCCAGTCCCCTTCCGCCCGATACAATGATTTCAGCGTCCACCAAATTGACTGCCTGTTTGGCTGATTTGACGATCTCCATTACCCTGACGCGCAGATCCGCTTCGGACAGGTTGACTTCCACCTTTTCGATCCTGCCGCTGCGCCACATGTCCGGCACCAGCTTTTTCATGACGCCCGGCCTGACTGTAGCCATCTGCGGCCGGTGCTTCGGTGTGATGATGGTGGCCATGATATTTCCTCCGAAAGCCGGTCTTGTCTGCAGCAGGATCTTCTGCTCATCATCGATTTCCAATTTGGTGCAGTCCGCTGTCAGACCGGTATCCAGCCTGGCAGCTATCCTCGGCCCCAGATCCCTTCCGATATTGGTGGCACCGATTAGGATGATCTCCGGTTTCTTTTCATTGACCAGTTCAACGACTGCTTTCGTGTAGCCGTCAGTGGTATATAGCTTCAGCTGTGGATGCTCTGCATAGACCACCTGGTCCGCACCATAATGAATCAACTCATTGCACAAGGAATCCACCTGATAACCCAACAGCAGCGCGGAGAGCTCCACGCCCAGCCTGTCGGCCAGCTTTCTGCCTTCACCCAGCAGTTCCAGCGCTGTGCTCATCAGCTTACCATTCCGCTGCTCGGCAAATACCCAGACGCCTTTGTATCCAGACAGGTCCCTGGCTTTCTTTTCTATCTTGTCCACTTCGATTGCTTTGAATTTGCAGGAGGTTTCACAGGCACCGCAGCCGGTACAGCTATCATTCAAAACAGCTTTGCCTTCTTTGATTTCAATTGCATTGAAAGGACAGGATTTTAAGCACAGCTTACATCCGATGCATTTTTCCTTTAAGATTCTGACGCCCATTTTTTTCCTCCCTATATGATATTCTTATCTTTTAATCTGCTGAAAAGGTCCTTGACGGTTTCTTTGCTGCAGCCGTCCAGCAGCATGCCCTTTCCTTTGGGGGCAGGAGTAAAGGTTCTTTTTACATTTGTAGGAGAACCGTTCAGGCCGATGATATCCGGGTCGATATCCAGATCCTTGGCGCTCATTAATTCAACGGTTTTCTCCCGGTAAGCCTCAAAAACTCCTTTTACCCCCGGATACCTGGGTACGTTCAATTCCTTGATGGCTGTCAGCAGGCAAGGCATCTTGACGCTTAGTGCTTCATAACCGTCCTCCAGAGCTCTGTGAGCCAGGACCATATCCTCCTGAATCTCCAGATGCTTCACATAGGTTATCTGCGGCAGATCCAGTTTTTCCGCCACTTGGGGTCCTACCTGCGCCGTATCTCCATCAATGGCCTGTCTTCCGCAGAAGATGATGTCATAATGCCCCAGCTTCCGGATGGCGGCTGTTAATGTATTGGACGTAGCCCAGGTGTCTGCACCGGCAAAGGCTCTGTCTGATATCAGGACTGCTCTGTCGGCACCCATTGCCAAAGCCTCACGGAGTGCGACGTCGGCCTGGGGCGGCCCCATCGTAATGACCGTTATTTCAACATCCTTGTACCGGTCCTTGAGTCGCAGGGCTTCCTCCAATGCGTTCCTGTCATCATGGTTGATGATGCTTGGAACACCGTCACGAATCAGCGTGCCTGTCTTGGGGTCCAGTTTGACCTCGTTGGTATCCGGTACCTGTTTGATACATACGAATATTTTCATTTCATTACCTCCTTCTTTTCCGTTCTACTTGAAAAGCTTTGCTGCAATAACCATCTTCTGTACCTGTGAAGTGCCTTCATATATTTCAGTTATCTTGGCATCCCGCATCATTCTTTCTATGGGGTAGTCCCTGGTATAGCCATAACCGCCATGAATCTGCACCGCACTTGTAGTTACTTCCATGGCCGTTTCTGCAGCAAAGAGCTTTGCCATGGCAGCCTCCGTCGCAAAGGAAAGTCCCCTTTCCTTCCTGTAAGCGGCGTTATATACCAGGTGCCGTGCCGCCTCAATCTTGGTGGCCATTTCCGCAGCCATCCACTGCAAGCCTTGGAAGGCAGCTAAAGGCTTGTTGAATTGCTTTCTCTCCTTCATGTACCGGACAGACTCGTCCAAGGCGCCTTGGGCAATCCCCAGCGCTTGAGCGGCAATTCCGATACGCCCGCCGTCAAGGGTCTGCATGGCAACCGAGAAGCCCTTGCCTTCCTCTCCCAGCAGATTCTCCTTTGGTACGATGCAGTTTTCAAAAATCAGCTCGGTGGTGCTGGAGCCCCTTATGCCCATCTTATTCTCTTTCTTTCCAATACTGAAGCCGGCAAAATCCTTTTCGACGATAAATGCGGAAATGCCTTTGTTGCCTTTTGCCTTGTCCGTCATGGCCAAGACAATATACACATCCGCCTCACCGCCGTTGGTGATAAACACCTTGGTGCCGTCCAGTATATAATAGTCCCCTTCTTTTCTGGCTACGGTCTGCTGCGAAGCGGAATCCGTACCTGCATTAGGCTCGGTCAGACCGAATGCACCCAACCTCTCACCCTTTGCAAGGGGTATCAGGTATTTCTCTTTCTGAACATCGTTTCCGAACTGATAGATGGGATTGCAGCCCAGCGATGTATGAGCCGACAGGATAACGCCTGTAGTGGCGCATACTCTTGAAAGCTCTTCCACCGCTATGGCATAAGACAGCATATCGCCACCGGCACCGCCGTATTTTTTCGAAAAAGGGATCCCCATCATGTCGTAACGCGCCATTTTCTCCACTGTTTCTCTCGGAAAGCGCTCTGTCTCATCAATCTCAGCAGCAAGCGGCTTTACTTCATTTTCACTGAAATCCCGCATCAGCTTTCTGACCATTTCCTGTTCCTTCGTCAGGGCGAAATTCATATCAATTCCTCCTCAAATAGTTGTTTCAGTCATTCCATTCAATCACCTTTGTAAATGTGCCCACAGGCTGTTTGTTGCGCCGTTGCAACAAATATTGCCGTTTCGCAACAATTAGGCATGAAAACCTGCGACATTACCCATTGTTAATATTTTAGCAACTATCGTGCCAAACCATCTGGTGGCTCTGTACAAGTGGTCTAAACGGTCTATTGCGACAAACAGTGCGTCTAAAATAGCAAGAATAGCCGAAAAATCGGCATTTATATCATATTTTATTTGCAAACGTTTACACAAACAAAAGGCTATGAATTTGCATCAAGCCTGCTAGATAGCCAATTTTTTAACAATGTCGCAGATAAAATAGTGTGCAAAAATAATGGCGGCAAATTTTGAGCAGTGCATAGCACGCCTGGCACCTTTCCTCAGCTGTATCATAGTATGTACTAGGATCGAGGCTAAAGGAGTGGACGATGGAAATGCAGCAGCTCAGCAACTATATTTTAAGGACTTTTTGGGGTATGCCGGGAAATAATTTAACCACAGGTAATGACTTTTATCAGCTTCTCCTGCAATTGCTGTTCAAGTCCATCATATATCCGCGCCTGTCAGCCTTTGCGTATGAGCACAACGAAAGTAGCCATCTCTATTCTCAAGAAGCAATGCCGTATCAACATCAAAGTGATGCTGAGGCCGTCGTTTATGAAATCGACAATCAAATCAAGATTCAGCTGGACATTCCTGCAAGCATCAACCCGCAGCGTTTACACGTTTCTTATAACGGCAACCGGCTTATCATCCATAATTGGTCCGACGGAGGAGATAAAATCATACAATTGGAAGGTGAACCGGCTATCGAATTGGGGACCGTAACACTTCAGGGTCGCCTGCTGGAGATCGTCATCCCTAGACAAGCCGAAAGCACAGCAAAATAAAAGCCGGCATCCCATGGCTTATTGCCATAGAATACCAGCCCATTTACTTAATTCCTTGATCCTGTCTTCTTTTGAGCGATAACGGTCAGTGTTCCGTTATTCAAGAGCCGCAGCACTTTGAAGCCATTCAGCTCCAGAAAGAGGTTCAACTCCTCCTCCGTAAATGCCCGCAGCATGGTTTTATCCCTTATGACCCTGGTGTCCTTGCCCTTTTCTTCTATGTAGTAGGTGGCAATCCGCTTCCAGGTCCACCCGCTATTCATATTCATGGAATTCTTATTGACCCGCATATACTTCCTGCCATTGCATTCCGCCCGCTGGATATAATCCTTCCGGAAGTTCAGAAACACATCCTTGGCATTGAAGCTGTCAAAAATCAGAAGACCTTTAGTTTTGAGGGCATTGTATATACATTTCAGCGCGTTGTTGACTTCTTTGTTTTTGGTCATGTAAGTGAAGCTTCTGCCTGATATGATGACGGCATCCACAGGCTTCTTCATGGTGAATTCCCTCATATCCCCCTGCATGAAATCGATTCCCGGATTCAATTCATATGCGATGGAAAGCCGTTCCGGGGATTTGTCCAGGCCGATATAACGGTAGCCCTCCTTTACAAAATACTGCGCCAGACTGCCGCTGCCGCAGCCTAGCTCCAAGATGGAGCTGCAGCCATGATCCTTCAGGATGTCATGATACATCCTGAATTCTTTTTCAAAATTTGTGATGCTTTGATACATTTCATGATTGACTCTGGCTAATTCCAGGTGTAAGGCACTCATCCTTCTTCACTCCTTGTCAAAAATATCAATATTACAAAATAAAAGGACCTCCGTCTCCTCCATAAAAGGGACGAAGGTCATTCGCGGTGCCACCCAATTTCCGGCACATGGTCGTGCCGGCGCTCAAATGCCTTTAACGCAGGCGTACGGTCTGACTTTTCACCAGACAGCTTCAAGGGCGGGTTCAAGGAAAATCCTCTCGAAAAACCTTTCAGCCTATGGGTTCTTCTCTCTGACAGAATCTTTCCCTTTACTGTTCCTCTTCATCACCATAGAAATATAAAAACCCTCGTCTCCTCTATAAAAGGGACGAAGGTCATTCGCGGTACCACCCATCTTTCAGCACATCACCATGCTGACGCTCAAATGCCTTTAACGCGGGCTTACGGTCTGACTTTTCATCAGACGGCTTCAAGGGCGGGTTCAAGGAAAATCCTCTCGAAAAACCTTTCAGCCAATTGGGTTCTTCTCTCTGGCAGAATCTTTCCCTTTACTGTTCCTCTTCATCACCTTGGATATAAACGTACATTAATTAACATATATTATATAATGTTAATTCGCCTCTGTCAAGCAAATTCACTTATCCGCAGGCCAGCCGGAAGGGCGCATTGTTTTTCCCCTCCGGAAATGCTAGTATTGAAATAGACCTTATAATGGCAGGAGATTCAAATGAACAATATAACCGTTATTAAAAAACTGCCCTTTCTGCTTCTGATACCGCTTGGGGTTCTCTTGGTCCATTTTGCCTCTGTAAACCCGGAATCCGTAGAGAAGCTGTATTCCGAGGGCATCTACAGGCATATGGGAAGCTTGCTTAGTACATTCACCGGCTTTTTTCCTTTTTCAGTTGCTGAGGCCTTGGTCATCCTAACGCCGGTCCTCATCCTGTTTTACCTGTCCCGAAGCATTTATACTGCGCTTACGCACCCCGGCGGCAGCGCGCTGCAGATCCTCAACAGCTTTACCAATGTCCTGATTGCAGTAAGCGTTGGCTATTTTCTTTTTGTCATTCTGTGGGGCTTGAATTATTATCGCCTTCCTTATCCAAAAATAACAGACCTGGATGTACGGCCGGCTTCATTGGAAGAGTTGGAAGCCGTATGCATCTCCGCCATCGAAAAAGCCAACTTGCTTCGGAGCAGGGTCAATGAAGACCGCAGCGGCGTCATGGAAGTTAAGGAAGCCGGGCGGCAGCTCTTCCTACGTGCGAAAAAAGGCTATCAGGCTGCTGCCCGTATCGTGCCTCAGCTGGAAGGGCGCTATGGTACTCCGAAGGGGGTCATGCTATCCATCGGTTTGACATACTCCGGCATCGCAGGCATTTACTTCCCCTTCACCGGAGAAGCCAATGTCAATACCATGGTGCCGGATTGCCTGCTGCCCAGTACCGCCTGCCATGAAATGGCGCACCAGCGGGGCTTCGCCCGGGAGGATGAAGCCAATTATATCGCCTATTGGACGTGCAGCTTGCATCCTGATCCTGATTTTCAATATTCCGGAACGCTTCTGGCAATGATACATGCCACAAAAGCGTTGCGAGACAATGATCCCGACCGGTATGCCAGAATAAGCAAGCTATACAGTCAGGGTGTTCTCAGGGATCTCAAGGCACACAATGCTTTCTGGCAGCGTTATGAGGGACCGGTGGAAAGAACCTCCAACAAAATAAACAACGCTTACCTGAAGGCCAACAAGCAGAAGGACGGCGTACAAAGCTACGGCAGAATGGTGGACCTTTTGATTGCCGAATACCGCAAAGCCCATAGAAGCAAATAACAGACGGCACGTTCGTACCCGTCTGTTATTTGCTTCTACCGAAGCTGTGATACATAATCCACAATTTTCTGTTTCTGGCTTGTGGTGAGCTGTGTCAGGTCCGCGTCAGATGCCAGTTTCAATTCATTCCGGATGAAATCAGCCAGCTTTTTATAATTCTCGGTCTGTATGCCGCCATACATGTCGAACAACGCTTCTTTAAAGGTATTAAAGTTTTCGTGGTTGTACTTATCGGTTTCATAAAGGATGTCCTCCAGCTCGCTGATGCCCATGTTGGTTATTTCCAGTCCCATTCCTTTCACTCCCTTCTATTGTCATTCATCAGTATTGTTCCCGCGAAAGGCATAAAAAAACAGGTCCGTACAAAACGGACCCGTCTTCAATATGTGTTTATTCTTACGCTTTTTCAGTTGCCGGTTTTCCCTTTTTCACCAGCCCCGTATTCGATATGGAATAGAGCAGCAGCGCAATCCAGATGAAGCCGAAACTGATCAGATGCGCAGCAGAAAAAGGCTCTTTATAAATCAGTACACCCAATACCAGCTGGATGGTGGGGGAAATATACTGTAAAAATCCGATGGTAGACAACCGGACTCTCTTGGCTCCCATGCCGAACCACAGTAACGGCAAGGCCGTAATGACCCCTGACAGCAGCAGCAAAACCAATGTACTCCAGGAAGCAACCATTAACGCACTGTTTCCTCTGAAGCAGCCATAAAGAATGTAAACAAGTGTCAGCGGTGTGAGTACCATGGTTTCTAACGCAAGCCCCACTGTCGATTCCACATTGATCAGCTTCTTGAACAGGCCGTATAGTGCGAAGCTGACAGCCAATGAAACGGCAATCCATGGAAAACGCCCGTATTGCACCGTCATATAGGCAACTCCCACGGCAGCAAATGCCAATGCAACATATTGCAGTCGGTTAAGCCGTTCCTTCAGTACGGTCATACCCAAAGTGGTGACAATCAGAGGATTGATATAATAGCCCATACTGGCTTCAACAAGGTGATCTGCATTGACCGACCATATGTAAATACCCCAGTTTGCTGTTATAAAAGCAGCGCTGAGCAGTACCATTTTGGTGCTTTTCCTGTCCTTCAGCACATCTCTCAGCTTGCTCAGCTCACCACGCCATGCCAGCAAGCCTGTCACAAATACAAAGGACCACAGGATGCGGTGTGCAAGGATCTGATCAGAGGGCACCGATCTCAAGAGTTTCCAGTAAAGCGGCAGAAACCCCCATAGCGTAAAAGCCAGAGCACCGTATAAGACGCCGATGGCATTGCTGCTCAGCACCTTATTTGATTGATTGTCCATAACTATAGCTCCTTCATTTTCTTTAGGGTTTCCAGTAAGAATTCCCAGGTTCTTTCTGCAGAAGAAATGCTGAAATGCTCTTCCGGCGTATGAACATCATACAGGTTCGGTCCCAGCGATATGGCATCCAGTCCCTGCATCTTTTCCATGAACACGCCGCACTCCAACCCTGCATGGATGGCTATTATCTCCGCCTTCTTGCCGTACATTTCCTCATATACCCTGGAAAAGAGTGTCCTTAGCCGGGAGTTCGGGTCATAGGCCCATCCAGGATATTCCGATTCTATGACAACACTACCGCTCAGAACGGATGCCGTCACTGCCACCTGATCATAAATGGCGGCTTTCAGGCTGAACACCGAGCTTCTGATTTCGTTGTAAATCCATACCTCATCCGCTTTTGTTGAGACAACACCCATATTGGTGGAGCTCTCGACCAGGTCCCTGATATCCATACTCATGCTTTGGATGCCATTGGGCAGCATGACCAGCGCGGAAATGATCCTATTCATCGTATTACCGGAGAATACCCGCGGCACCGCTTTTGCTGCCGGTTCCAAACTGATTTGAACGCCTCCGTCCGACGCTCTCAGCTCATTGGCAAAAACACTGTTCCACTCAGCCAGTTTCTCCTGCAATCCGGATGTGCTGTTTTGATCAAGAAGCACCAGTGCTTCACATTCTCTCGGAATAGCATTGGATTTCATTCCCCCATTGATTTCAGCTAGCTGCAGTTTGAATTCCCCGCACAATCCGTTTAGCAGCCTCCCCATCAGCCGGTTGGCATTGCCCCTGCCCTTATCGATCTCCATGCCGGAGTGGCCGCCCTTCAATCCGCTGATCCTGAGAAAATAGGCTGCTTTCCCCTCCGGTGCAGCTTCCCAAAGAACGGGAAGCACAACCTTCGCTTTGCGACCGCCTGCGCTGCTGACCAGCAGCTTTCCCTCTTCTTCCGAATCCAGGTTGATCAGCATCCTGCCTTGCAGCGGGCTTGCCTCCAAATTAATGGCACCACTCATGGAGGTTTCTTCATCCGTGGTCATCAGAACTTCCAGAGCCGGATGGGGTATCTCCTTTGCAGCAAGCAGCGCCAGCGCATATGCTATGGCAATACCGTTATCTGCGCCCAAAGTGGTATCATGGGCGTACATCATATCTCCTACAATTTTCAGTCGAATGGGGTCTTTTTCAAAATCATGCTGCGTACCCCTGTTTTTCTCGCATACCATGTCCAGGTGTCCCTGCAGGATGACGGTGGGTGCCTTTTCATATCCTTCTGTTGCAGACTTTTTGATGATCACGTTCAAGGCCTGATCCCTGTAGGCCTCCAACTGATGCTTCTCGGCAAAAGCCATCATATAGTCGCTGATTGCCTTTTCGTTGCATGAGCCTCTGGGAATCGCAGAAATCTCCTCAAAATACCGGAATACCTCCTGATGCCTAACCCCTTCCAATACACTCATATGCGTTCTCCTTTCACGTCATTCGATCAGCATAATATCTCAATCATTTCTATTATAAATGATTTAAGGACAAACGCAAAGCGCCAGCTGAAGAACTTTTTACCATACCGGATCAATTAGGCTTCATCACCACTTTGATGCAGTTGTCTTTCTTCTCGTCAAATATTTCATAGGCGTGCTCTCCCTGATCCAGGGACAGTCTGTGGGTGATGATATCAGTGGCGTCAAAGCTGCCTTTCCTGATCAAGTCCAGTATACGGGGAATATAGGTGTGGGCCGGGCATTGCCCCATCTTCAGGGTAATATTCCTGGCGAAGAAGTCCCCCAAGGGAAAGGCATTGTATCTGGCACCGTAAACGCCGACCATGGATACCGTCCCGCCTTTCCGCACCGCCTGGGTCGACATTTCAATGGCTGACTTGGAGCCGCCCTGGAGCTTCAAAGCACTTTCAACCATTTCAATAACGGTCATTTTCCCGTCCATCCCGACACAGTCGATGACCACATCCGCTCCGCCGTGGGTAATTTCCTTTATGTATTCGCCGGTATTGTCAGAGTCGTTGAAGTTATAGACCTCTACGTTGTTGTAGGTTCTGGCATGAGCCAGACGGTAACCGATGTAATCTACGGCAATGATACGTTTTGCACCCATATACGCCGCCCATTTTTGCGTCAGCAAGCCTACCGGTCCGCAGCCCAGAACCACCACGGTGTCGCCTTGTTTTACACTGCCTTGCTCAACACCCCAGTAGGAAGTCGGCAGGATATCCGATAAAAAAAGCACCTGTTCATCGGTTAGTTCCTCCGGTACAACAACCGGTCCAACATTGGCGTAGGGTACCTTCAGATACTGCGCCTGCCCTCCCGGATAGCCGCCGTAAGTATTACTGTAGCCCAGTATGGCGCCTACTTCTCCATTGGGGTTTGAATTGTCACACTGGCTCCACAAGTCGTGTTCACAGTACCAGCAATGCCCGCACGAGACAGGAAAGGGCACGATGACCCGGTCGCCTTTCTTGACCTTTGTTACTGCCTTACCCGTTTCTTCCACAATTCCCATCGTCTCATGACCCAGGATGAAGCCTTTGGGCATGTTGGGCACCATCCCGTGAATCAGATGCAGGTCCGAACCGCAAATGGCAGTAGATGTAACCTTGACGATCATGTCGTCGTCCCGGTCTATAACCGGATCATCCACTTTCTTCACTTTAACATCCTTAACGCCTTGATAGGTAATGGCTTTCATACTTTAAAGCACCTCCTAAATAAATCATTCAGGCTTAGTATTACCCTCACTGCCATGGGTATTCTGCTTTCAGTCTTCAATCTTTCCGTATATGCCGCCGCCTCCCGCCTCAATACCCAGTTTTCCTTCCCTTGCCAGAATGATATTACGGGCAATGTCATTCTTCACCACCGACGCAAGGGCTTCATAATCCGCTTCATGCAGGATCTTCATCTCGCTGCCGAACCGTTCAATCATCCGGTCAATGGTCTTAGGCCCTACCTTTGGAAGAAACTCCAGTGGGATTTGGTAGTAATACGGTGCTCTACCGGTCATTTCAGGCGCCTGTCTGTCTTTTATGGTCTCGATCCGATCCTTCACGCCCATTACCACAGGATGGCTATCCGATACCGTACAGCGCTTGACCGGCGGCTCACCTTCAAGTCTTCTGTCGCATGTCAGGCAGAAGGTGCGGTGATATTTGCCCAGCAGCGGATTCAAGCCGTAGTTGGCTGCCACCCGTCTGCCTTCCACCCCTCTTAACGCACTCAGCACCTCCTTGTAGTTCGGTTCTGCCATCTCGAAGATGTTGTATTCTCTTCCCATCTTTATCAAGGAATGGGCATCTGAATTACTGATAAAACTTTTCTTGTCCAGCTCACGGATCTGGCTGGCCATCATGGCATCGGCACTAAGTCCCAGCTCCACAGCCGGGATTCTCTCGAAGGCTTCTTCAGAGAATAACTGGTGCAGGGAATCGCAGCAGCTGCCATAGAAGCTCTTGTGGGGAGAAAAGACATGAGCAGGTATGAGCACGCCGCCGCATTGATCAACAATATCAAAAAGCTGCTGACCGGTCAACCTGCTCAGCATGCTGTTCCTGTAAGGGTTTTTGATATGCTTTGACATTTCACTTGCGAAGCCTTTTATGGCTTCCAACGTGGGAAAAAAGCATAATGAATGAGCGCTGCAGCCTTTCTTCTCATGGGTCTCAATCTCGGCACCCAAGAGCAGTGTCTGGCTTCCCCTGTATTCCATCCCGCCATCTTTCTTTTCCATGATTTCACCTGTCTCCAGTAGTGCTTCAATGTCTTCCAGCACATAAGGCGAAATACAGTCCACCACACCGATGACCTGTATCCCCTTTCGGTAATAAGCCTCATAGGCGATATTCCTGAAGGTCAGGTTATTGGCGGTGGCTTTTTTTACCTCCTCCCCACCTGAGGACCTTCCGATATGGACATGCAAATCGACAAAAAATTGCTGCATTCTATCCCGCCTTTATAAACAAAATGGTTTGAGAAATCACTTATAAATTTCCCAAACCATGGTTTCTCCATTCTTTTATCGGTTGTGCTCCCGCCAATCCTTCAGCACCTTTCTGGCCTCCGATATGGTTGCCGCAGAGTCACTGAAGTCAAAGTCATCATTTTTCTGCAGTATTTCCATCAGATGGGCAATGCGCGGCAGCCGCAAGTGAATCCTGCGCAAGGTTTCCGCTTCAGTAAACACCTCTTTCGGCGTGCCTTGCAGCAGCAGTTCGCCTTTTTCCATCACGTAAACATCATCACAATACAGCGGAACGATATCAATGTCATGGGTTGATATGACCACCGACAGCCCCAACTGCGTCTGTGCTTCCTTCAGCAGCTTCATGATCTCCGCCACACCCATGGGATCCAGTCCCGCTGTGGGCTCATCCAGCACAAGCACCTCCGGCTCCATGGCAAGGACTCCTGCCACCGCCGCCCTTTTTTTCTGCCCGAAGCTGAGGCAATGGGTTGGCTTATCCTTCAAGTGTGAAATCCCTGTTCTCTCCATAGCCTCATGCACCCGTCTGCGGGTTTCCGTCTCGCTGAGCTTCAGGTTCATCACACCGAAGGAGACATCCTGAAAAACACTGGCAGAAAACAGCTGGCTGTCCGGATCCTGAAAAACCAGCCCCACTTTTCGCCGAAGCGCCATCAGCCCGTTGCGCGAGTATTCAACAGGCGTTCCGTCACACAGCACCTGTCCTGCGGAAGGCCTGAGGATACCGTTGAAGTTCAAAAAAAGGGTGGACTTGCCGGCACCGTTGCCGCCCAGTATGGCCGTGTTTTTTCCCCGCCTGATCCCAAGGCTGACACCCTTCAGGGCTTGGGTCCCATCGGCATATTTGTAATGGAGATCCCGGACCTCCAGTATATTCTCATTCATGAGAAGCCTCCTAATAAAAAGTACGCATTCTTTCATATACTTGAGTTGAGTAAAGCTATTTCAGATAAATCGATGCCAGAATCAGAACGGTATTGACAGCCGCAGCAGCGGCGCAACCGGTCAGGCTGCTGTCGTAGGGCTCCTCCAGTACGTTCAGTTCCCCGTCATACCCTCTGGACTCAAGGGCTGTATATAGTTCATCCGACCGTTTGTAGGTTCTTATAAAAAGCGACGAGGCCAGCATGCCGAGAGCGTGGTAGCCGGTCGAGAGCCTGGTGTAACCCAGACGGGCATTCTGAGCCGTGATAATTGTGTTGGATGTCTCCAATAAAACAAAAATAAACCGATAAACCAGCCCCATCAATTCCACCAGCAGCTTTGGTGCCTTCAGCTTTCTAAGTGCTGCCAATACATCCACCATAGGGGTATTCAGTGATAAAAAGTACAGACAGGATACGGCTCCCAACGCCTTCAAAAAAAGCCCTGCTGCCTCATGAAGCCCATGACGGGTAACACCTATCCATTTACCCGAAAGAGGTATTGAGATCAGGAGAAGTTCCGGCAGCTCTGATACGTTGACCGCAATTGTTATGACACTTAGAAGCAGGAACGACATTGGCACCGTGAATAATCTGAGAAAAGTTCTTAACGGGACTCCACCTCTACAGACCGTTGTAAAGCCCATGATAAAAATGACCGCAACGGACACGATGACATAATCTGCCCAGATGCATGTCCCTAATGTTACTAAGGCAAAAGCAAGCTTTTGCCTTGGTTCCATCTTTTTCAGTTTTGACATATAGGCGACGCTGTCTATAGAAATCATTTTCCTTCTCCGTCCCTTTTTGCCTTCCGGCCTCTGAAATAACCTAATCCATATCCGATGATGCCCGCACCGAGTGCTGCCTGGGAAGAAAACAGCAAGCTTTCGATTTCTCCGCTAGGCGGTTCGTATAAGGATGAAAACCATGGTACATAATCCGGGTTGATTTCGGTAATCGCTTCCTCCGCTTCGCCGTCAGCGCCTCCGAATTCAGCATCCTTTGCAATGAACAACGGTACAACTACCAAAGCAATGACCAGAAGGATCAGCAGCAGGTTGATCATTTTGCTGTTTTTTTCAGCTGCATCAACTGCTTTATTTGACATGGTTCATACCTCCTTCGGGAAAAAACTTCAATAGCTTCAGCTCATCCTTGCCGTAAGCCGCTATAGCGTTGAAAATAAGGACGGTCAATATGCCTTCGCTGACAGCCAATGGGATTTGCGTAACGGCAAATATGCCCATAAATTTTGCCATAGAAGCAGCAAAGCCGCCTATCTCCGCAGGGAATGCAAGAGCTAGTTGCACCGAAGTCGTCATATAGGTTAGAAGATCTCCCAAAGCTGCGCCTAAGAATATTGCCATAGATTGAGATCCTCTCATCTTTCTAACCAACACGAAAACACCATATGCCACCAACGGTCCCACTACAGCCATGGAAAAGGTATTGGCTCCTAGTGTGGTCAAGCCGCCATGAGCGAGAAGTAGGGACTGGAACAAGAGTACGATAAGGCCTAATACGCTCATGACGGTAGGTCCGAACAGGATGGCACCGAAGCCGACGCCTGTCGGGTGTGAGCAGCTTCCGGTAACGGAAGGCAGCTTCAGGGCAGACAGGACGAAAGCAAAAGCTCCTGCCATGGCCAAAAGGATTTTCAAGCGGGGATTCTCTGCAATGATTCTCTTGATCGACTTCAACCCAATGACCACAAAGGGCAGGGTTAATAAGCCCCAAACCAGGCACCACATGGGGGGCAGAAAACCCTCCATGATGTGCATGGCATCCGCTTTCAACGGGATCAGCAGCACCAGCACGGAGATGCATAAGAATAGCTGTACGCGCTTTGACAAATCCATCACACCCCTGTCTGCTTGAGCCAACTGGCTGCATCCTTTGCAAAATAAGTAATGATGATATCCGCACCGGCTCTTTTGATACCGGTCAATATCTCAAGTACCACTTGCTTTTCGTTGATCCAGCCGGCTTGGGCTGCCGCCTTCACCATGGAATACTCGCCGCTGACATTATAAGCTGCCATCGGAACATTAAAATGGTCTTTCGCTGCCTTGAGTATATCCAGATATGCCAGAGCAGGCTTTACCATCAATATATCCGCACCTTCCTCCAGATCCAGCTCCATTTCCCGCAGCGCCTCCATGCCGTTGGCACCGTCCATCTGATAGCTTTTCCTATCGCCGAACTGTGGTGCCGAATGGGCAGCCTCCCGGAAGGGTCCGTAAAATCCGGAGGCAAACTTGGCACTATAGGCCATGATAGGTATGTCATAATAACCCGCTGCATCCAGTTTTCCCCGGATGCCTTTGACCCTGCCATCCATCATGTCGGAGGGCGCCACCATATCTGCCCCCGCCATGACATGAGAAAGCGCAACTTGAGCCAGTACTTCAACGGTTTCGTCATTCTCTATTTTGCCTTGGCGTATAATGCCGCAGTGCCCATGGTCAGTATATTGGCACAGGCAAATATCCGTGATGACGCACATTCCAGGCGCCAACCGCTTGACTTCCTTTATCGCCTGCTGTACGATGCCATTCTCCTCATGAGCGCTGCTGCCTCTGTCATCTTTATATTCCGGCAGACCAAAAAGTATGACCGCCTTGATGCCCAGCTGACAAAGCTCTGCTATTTCCGGCTTCAGCCGGTCTATGGAAAGGTGGTATACCCCCGGCATGGCGCTGATTTCTTCTTTGATGTCCCTGCCAGGAACAACAAACAAGGGGTAAACGAAATCATCTGTATGGATTCGGGTCTCCCTCACCAGGTCCCGCAGAGCGGACATATTTCTCAGCCGCCTGGGTCGTTTGGTTAGCTTAAGCATTTTTTGACCTCCAGTCTGTTAGTGTCTGAAGCATGCCTTCCATGCTGGCATTAGCCGCGGATGCAACATTCTCAAAGCCCAGCCTGGCGGCTTCCTCCAGGGTAGGCAGTCCGATGCACAGTACATACTTGTTGTTGAACCGGTCTATTGGGTTTGTTTTAAGAAAGCCTCTCACACAGGAGGGACTTGTAAACAACAGCGCATCAACAGCTTCGGGTACAGGCTCTTCACAGCCTTCAAGGGTTTCATACACCTCCAGCCTCTCGGTCTCATACCCTTTCAAAGCGTCAAGCAGCGCATCTCCTCCAAGATTTCCCCCGACAATAAAAAGTCTGCTTTTCTCCGGTATGGCATCACGGATGTGATTTGCCAGTTCTGCAGCGCTGTAGATTTCAGGTATGATACAATCAAAAAGTCCGTGCTGTTCAAGTACTTCCTTGACGGAAGGGCCGACGCTGAACAGTCTCCCTTTTAGGTTCCTCAGATCGATACGGTTGTCGGCAAGTGCTTTCATAAAGCCTTTCACACCATATACACTGGAAAACACATAACCGTCGAAGCCTTGCAGCTTTTCCCCGTCCAGTCCGATACCGTCTTTAAGCTTGATTGAAATGCAGGGACGTTCCAATACGGTAGCACCGGCTTCTCTCAGCATGTCTGTCAACACGCCTGCACTATTCTTTGGCCTTGTATTAACCACACGGATGCCGTATAGGGGCTTCAGCCTCTTGTTATCCAGCGCCTCATGCAATTGCACCGTATCACCGATGACAATGATGGCTGGGGACCTGACCGAGGCGTGACTACAAACTTCAACGATGGTTTCCAGTGTCCCGAAGACCTCCCTTTGATCCTCTCTAGTCCCGTTCATAATAACGGCTGCCGGGCAACTACCGGGTTTTCCTTGCTCCATTAATGATCCGGCAATCAATTCAAGGTTTTCCACACCCATCAGGAATACCAGGGTTCCCTTCAGTCTGGCCAAGGCTTCCCATTCTATATTACTGACCTCAGAGTGTTCATGACCGGTAATGACATGAAAAGAAGTTGCCATACCCCGGAAGGTAACCGGTATATTGGCATACATCGGCACCGATACGGCAGACGTAATTCCGGGAATGATTTCATAATCGATGCCGTTGTCTTTCAGTACCAGGGCTTCTTCCCCGCCCCTCCCGAAAACAAAGGGGTCTCCGCCTTTAAGCCTGGCTACTCTGCAGCCTTCCTTTGCCTTCTTCACCAGAAGTGCATTGATTTCATCCTGTGACAGCGTGTGCTGTCCTGTGGTTTTGCCTACATAAATCCGCTCTGCCGACGGATTGTAGTCCAGCAGTCTGGGATTGACCAGCCGGTCATAGACCAAGACCTGGCATTTTTCAACGGCTTTGATGGCTCTAATGGTAATCAGCTCGGGATCACCGGGTCCCATTCCGATCAAATATACTTTACCTGGCATTTTGCACCTCATCTGCCTTTAAGGGCTTGCTGCCCATTTTCTCAAGGATTCTTTCCGCCAGCGCATTTCCAAGCGCCTCAGCACCTTCTGCGGTACCTTCTCCTGTTTCCCAGTAAACAGAAGTGCTGTCGGGATCACCCAGCATGCCCCATAGCTTGATCCGATTCTCTTCTACCATACAATAAGCACCGACAGGTATTTTGCAGTTTCCGTTCAATTTCCTCAAAAAAGCCCTCTCGCACAAGGCTGCTATACGTGAATCGGCCGCATCACAGGCCTCCAGAAACCCTATGATCTCCTGTCGCGCCTTTGTGGTTTCTACCGCAATGATTCCCTGGCCTACGGAGGGTATGAAGCGGTCTGTTGGCAGCCATTCCGTGATCTGATCCACCAGCCCCAGCCGGATGAGACCGGCAGCTGCCAGCATAATGGCATCGTATTGGCCTTCCGAGAGCTTGCGTAGTCTGGTGTTTACATTCCCTCGGAGCGGCTCAATCCTCAGATCGGGCCTTGTTTCCCGCAGTTGGTAAGCCCTTCTCAGGCTGCTTGTGCCCACTACGGCACCAAGCGGCAGCCCGCTAAGGTTTCCGCCGTTACGGGATACCAGTACATCCGAAGGATTTTCACGCTCATAAAAGGCCGCCAGTACAAGGTCTTCATGAATTAATGCAGGCATATCTTTCAGGCTGTGGACTGCCATATCGATCTGACCGGCCAGCAGCGCTTCTTCGATCTCCTTGATAAAAACACCCTTCCCCCCGATCTGGTCCAAAGAAACATTCTGGAACTTGTCTCCGGTGGTATTGATTTCGACGATTTCAAATTCCAGGCCGGGATGACAGGCCTTCAGCCTGTTGACGATGATATCCGTTTGTGCCAGCGCCAGCTTGCTGCCCCTGGTCCCAACCCTAATCAACTGATTCATTGCATTTCCTCCCATGGCACAGCGCATCCAATTGCTCCGCTGCACACTTTATTGCTTGATCGGTATCTTTTTGTGCCAGTTCAATCATTTCTGCGCTGAAAAGGCTTTTCATAAAATCCTGCCTGACCCCTGGTTCCGGTATCCTTTTATGGCATTCGAGCCTCAGGTGCCTGGTTGCCTCTATATAATCCTGGAGCCAATCACCGATGCAGCCTTCCAGAAAGCCGGCTATGTATCTTGATGCCGCGGGGTTTTCATCACAGCTTACCGCCATGGTGATATCTCCTTTGCGCCTGACAGACGGGGTTATGAACTTGTAAAGGCTTTGCTTTTCCAAGTTCATAACAGCATTCGCCATACAGACCGGAATATGTCTTGCAGCTGCATCTTCTGCGATTCTGAGGTTTATTTCACCATTATCGGTACAAGCGAAGCAGAGCGTGACAAGGCCAAGATACTGCCCACTATAGGTGTCCTGCACCCACTCAATGGTTCCATTACCGTGACTTTGGGCTAGTTCATTGCATAATGCAGGACTTACCACCTTGACCTTGGCGCCGCACCGGACCAGTTCTTTGATTTTTCTTGCCGCAACCTGGCCTCCGCCAACAACGAGACAGGTGTGGTCTTTTATATCCAGCATGATAGGATAAAACATCTGCTTTTTCTCCTGTTTACAGCTGCTTAAGTGCATTTTCAGCAGCTTCTATCGTTCTTTGTATATCCTCTTCCGTATGGGCATAAGAGATAAACAATGCCTCGTACTGGGATGGCGACATATAGATGCCTTGTTCCAGCATGGCAGTGAAGAACTTCACATACTTGGCCGTATCACTCTTGATTGCCGTCTCAAAGCTGGTTACCGGCTCGCCGGTAAAGAACGCCGTCAGCATGGAGCCGACCCGGTTTACGGTAAGCGGTATGCCATACTTAGCGGCACCCTTCTTGAGGCCTTCCTCCAGTATGCCTGCAAGCTTATCCAAATGAGCATAGATCTCAGGCCGGTCCCGCAAGATTTTCAATGTGCTGATTCCCGCGGACATGGCCAATGGATTGCCCGAAAGTGTTCCGGCCTGATAGACCGGTCCTGCCGGAGATATCTTCTGCATGATTTCCTTTTTGCCGCCATAAGCACCGACTGGCAGACCGCCTCCAATGATTTTGCCGAAGCAGGTGATATCAGGATCAACCCCATATAGGCTTTGAGCCCCATGATACGAGACCCTGAAGCCGGTCATGACTTCATCGATAATCAAGAGGGCACCATAAGCCTTTGTAATCTCCCTTAGCCCATCCATGAAGGCTTGGCTGGCTGGTACGACGCCCATATTCCCCGCCACCGGCTCGATGATGACACCGGCTATATCGCTACCATAAGCCGAAAACATTGCCCGGACGCTTTCCAAATCGTTATACTCCGCCGTCAATGTATTCCTGCTGACATCCACAGTTACGCCGGGGCTGTCGGGAACACCGTGGGTCAGTGCGCCGGAACCGGCTTTGACCAGGAGGCTGTCGGAATGGCCGTGGTAATTGCCTGAGAATTTCAGGATCATGCTGCGGCCGGTATAGCCTCTCGCCAGACGGAGCGCACTCATGGTGGCCTCTGTCCCCGAGTTGACCATCCTCACCATTTCCACCGATTTTACCGCGTTACAGACCAATTTTGCCATTTCAAGCTCATTGGCTGTAGGCGCACCATAGGTAGTTCCTTTATACAGCGCATCCTGGATGCTCTTTATTACCTCTTCATGCCCATGTCCCAGAATCAGCGGGCCCCAGGAGCCGATATAGTCGATGAATTCATTGCCGTCCTCGTCAAAAACCCGGCTTCCTTTTGCCGATTTGATGAAGGGCGGCGTCACATTGGTGCCCCTGAAGGCCCTGACCGGACTGTTGACGCCTCCGGGAATATACTTCTTGCTTTCTTCAAACAGGCTTATGGATTTTTCGCGTTTCATATGCCTTCCTCCTATTCTTGGCGCTTATTACTGCAGCAGCTCTTGCAGCATGCGTGCATATTGGGTGCCCTCGTTCTGCGGCATTTCCTTTATCTTCAATACCATCTTTTTCAGCATTCTTCCCGTCAGCTGCAGCGCATAATCCTTTGCTTCGGCGCGCATCAGCCTTTCACCGTATTCCAGCTTATATAGCAGTGCCTCCGCATGCTCCGTAGCCTGATCATCAACAAAGCTGTCCACCTTGGACAGAAGCTCCCGGATATACAGATCCTCAAGCCATTGCATCAGCTTTTCCACGCCCCCATCCACCATTTTTTCGGCTTCACTGACAAGCTTCTGCCTTTTTTCAAAACTATACTCACTGATGTATGTAAAATGATCTATATCATAAAGCGTCACATTTTCCAATTCTCCGATTGCCGCCTCGATATCCCTTGGTACGGCCATATCTATCAGCAGTATCTGCTTATTGCGGTTATGCTGCCGGAACGCCTCAAGCTTCAGTACCGTATGCGGAGCGCCTGTTGCACTGAAAACCGCATCCACCTCTCCCAGAAAATCGTACCTCTCGTCGAATGCAACAAGCTGTACAGCTGGAAATTCTTCCAGCATCAGGGACGACCTGTCAAGGCTCCTGTTGGCCAGGTAGATTTGGCCGATGCCCTTGCTGTACAGATGCTTCATGGCAATCCGGGATATTTCACCGATACCGATGAGGAGTACTTTTTTGTTCTCCAGGCCTTGCAGCTGTTTTTCTGCCAGATCCACGGCTATGGAAGCAATGGAGGTTTTGTTCTGGGACATGCAGGTATGGGTCTTTATCTCTTTGGCGCAGGTTATGGCATCCCGGAAGACCCGGTTCAGCACACTGTCAGCCGCCTTCAGTTCTATTGCTCTGGTCTGAGCATCCTTGACCTGGTTCAGGATCTGATCCTCGCCTATGACCATAGATTCCAGCCCTGCAGCGACATTGAAAAGGTGCCTGATTGCCCGCTCATTGTCATAAACAAAGAACTTCTCCGCTTCGTCAACAGTCAGATTGAAATCCGCATTAAACTGTTTGCGTATACAGTCAACGCCGCCTGCCTCGCTGTCGTAATGAAAATACAACTCGGTTCTGTTGCAGGTGGAAAGGATGATGCAGCCCAGAATACCGCTGCTGGTCAAAAACCGGGCATAGTTCTCCCGGTAGCGGCTTTCGGTAAAAGCCACCTTTCCCCGGAGCTCCAGGTCCCCTTTATGATAATCCAAACCGATACATGCAATACCCATCTATGTCCTCCGTTTACCAACTTCTTGCAAAAGCTCACTGATAGAACCATACCTGTTGGGGTACTCTATTGCAGGCCGCCGGATCATAATCGCTTTGATCCCGAGCCGCCGGGCAGCCTTTATTTTTTCCTCAGTACCGCCCTGGGCTCCGCTGTCCTTGCATATCATGACCGCCGCCTGACATTCCTTCATCATTAAATAATTCATTTCCTCTGAAAAGGGACCCTTCATGGCTATGATCTGCTCCGCCTTAAGTCCCAGCCGCTCTATTTCCAAGATGGACTCCGAGACCGGGAGTATTCGGACCCGGACCCTTGACTGGTCGCTGATGCAGGATAGGATCTTGCCGGCATGCCGGCTCCCGGTGGTGATGAATACCGTACCGGTCTCGCGTTCCGCTGCTTCACCGGCGTCCTCATAAGTATCACATAAGCGGATGTGCTGCCCGTCTGCTTCTGAAGCAGGCCGTTCATAGCGTATGTATGCCACCCCTGTCAACCCGCAGGCTTTTATGGCATTCTCAGATACATCTCCTGCAAAAGGGTGCGTCGCATCAATCAGTGTGTGTATTCCCCGGTCCCTTAAGAGTGCTGTTAATGCATTCAGATCCTTTCTTCCCCAAATGATTTCACCACGGAATTCCTTATCCGTTGCCTGAAAGCCATACTCCGTTGCCGTACTGACGATTATCTTGTCTGTCAGTTCATAAAGTGCCTTTGCTATGGCAGTTGCGTCGCTGGTGCCGCCCAAAATCAGTATCATAGTGCATAGCCCCTTGCTGTCACAATTTTTCCGCCGCATAACCTGCTTTTGCTGTTTCCGATGATGACGGTGCAGAACATATCCACCGACGTATCATCCAGCATCTCCAATGTTGTCGTCCTGACCTGCTGACCTTCACGGTATGCATTTCTGACGACACCCACCGGCGTATCGCCGCCTCTGTATTGCTCAATCAGTTGAAGCGCTTCCTTCAGATAGTCCGGTCTTGCCTGGCTTCTGGGATTATAGAAGGCGATGGTGAAATCCCCTTCGGCTGCCATTCTGATCCGGTGCCTGATCTTTTCCCAATCAATCATATAATCACTGAGGCTGATGGTGCAAAAGTCCTCTACGATCGGTGCGCCAAGCAGTGCCGAACAGGATACGGCGGAAGTGATGCCGGGAATGACTTCCACTGCCACCTCTTCCTGCAGCTTTTCCAGCTCCACCAGCTCCAGAATCAAGCCTGCCATACCATATAATCCAGCATCTCCGCTGCATACCATGCCGACAGTTCTGCCTTCCCGCGCCTGCCGGATTGCTTCCCGGCAGCGGTCCTTTTCCTGTCCCATACCGTTCCGGATCAAGGTCTTGCCGCTGCAAAAAGGCTCAATCTGGTCGATATATACCGAATACCCTACCAGTACATCGCAGCCTTCGATGCATCGCCTGGCTCTGATGGTCATATTGTCTTCGCCGCCCGGACCCAGTCCGATGGCATATAGCTTACCTTTCATACAAATCCTCCAACTTTACCTTTTCCATATAGACACTGAGCGTCATCCCTTCATGGGCTGTCTTGGGCACAAGCTTCTCCCCGCCGCCCGATGCAATACAGGCAGCCGGCTCGCAGACACTGCCCACGCCTATGGTCTGACGAACAAAATCCGATCCCTGAAAATCCTTTTCTATTTCAGCAATCGCCTGGCGGCCAATTATCTTCATATCCGCTTTCAAGTGAATACTGAGATCAGTAATCGCTTTTTCTTTTTCCTTAACGTCCACAGTTGCGACTGTTTTAACCGCCCCCAGAGACAGGTTATGCGCTTGAAATACTGCTTTGACAAATTCAAGCAGCAGCCTGCTGTCAACGCCTTTCCTGCAGCCTACACCGATTACGAGGTTTCGGACAATGAGACTTACTGCGGGCATATCCTGCGGCAGCCCTTCCAATTCCCTGGTATAGCCTACATGAATCAGGCCATCCGTTATTCTAGTTCCCAAGGCTTTCCGGTCACAGGGCAAAATGTGCTTGATCAGTGGGGCTTCAATACCTTCGTCACAAACCAGGCCTACTGTTCCGCCGTTAACCATGACGGCTGTCACTGCTTTCGCAGCTTCAAAATCTTCAAGAACAAGGTTCAGCTTTTGTGCCAGCGTATCAACCGCGTCAATCCCCTGGATATCGGAAGCAGTGGTAATGACAGCACAGCCTCCTGTTATACCCGCTATTTCATTGGCAAGGCGGTTGGCCCCTCCGATATGGCCAGAAACCAGACTGATGGCGAACCTGCCTGCTTCGTCGGTTACAACCACCGCAGGATCCGTCTGCTTTGACCGGAGCCAGGGTGCAATACTTCTGACAGCAATGCCGCATGCCATGATCAGGACGATTTCCCTGTACTCGGAAAAAAGCCTGCCGGCCAAGTCCTTAACGCTTGTGTTGAAAGGCATGAAGGTGCTTTCGGTGCAGTATTTTTCCAGTACATAGATATCGCAGGACAGCGCGCTATTCAATTTGCCTGCCAGTTGTGCCCCTCTCCTGGTCACTGCAACGACAGCTTTTTTCATTCCTTAGCACTCCTGTACATATGGCTGAAACCGGCATCGTAGAGCTTTGACAGCTCATACGCTGAATTCAGAAAATCACCGACAAGGATTTGGGCAAACCGCTCTATTTTTTCTTCACGCACTTTTTCTGCGATATCCTTGAGTGTTCCTCTTACAATCTTTTCATCCGGCCAGGTGGCTTTATAAACGACTGCGATAGGTGTATCGTCGCTATAACCGGCTTTCAGCCTTTCCACCACTTTCTCCAGGGCTTGCACCGACAGGAAAATGGCCATAGAAGCTTTGTGCTTGGCCAGTTCTTCCAGCTTGCCGCCTTCCGAAGTTCCTGTCCTGCCCTCAAGCCTGGTGATGATGAGGGTCTGTGAAACGCCGGGGAGTGTGAACTCTGCCTTTACTCTTGAAGCTGCTGCCAGGAAAGAACTGACCCCCGGTATGATCTCATACTGTATTCCCAGCTTGTCAAGGGCATCCATCTGTTCCTTGATGGTTCCATAGAGAGAGGGGTCTCCCGTATGAAGCCTGACCACCGTCTTTCCGCTGGCTGCCCCTTCCTGCATGACTGTCAACACTTCGTTGAGGTCCATTCCTGCACTGTCATAAACCTTCACCTCCGGCCCGCAATAGGCCATCAGCTCCGCATTGACCAGCGAGCCGGCATAAATGACCACATCCGCTTCCTGGAGCCTTTTCATCCCTTTGACCGTGATCAGTTCCACATCCCCTGGTCCTGCACCTATAAAATATACCATTATTCCTTTTCCTCCCTTGTGAGTATGACGGATAAATACTGCTTCTCTTTTTTCAAACCTTCCGCCACATCCTTCTCTATGCTGCAATCGGGAAAGCCGCACCGCTTGACCAGCACACTGGATTGCAGCAGATTTTTACTTTCAAGCAGCTCAACCACTTTATCCCCGTGGCGGTAAACCTTCATAAACACAGACCCACCGCTGGCCGATACTGCCTGCTGGATTTTTTCCATGGGCGCGGTGGCTGGTATGACGGAGAGAATCTCATCCCCTTCCACCAGCTGCCGGTTGGTCCTGGCCGCCGATGCACAGAAGGAGGTGATGCCCGGTATGGTTTCCACGTCAATATCCGGGTCCAGGTTTTTGACAATATAACCGTAGGTACTATATACAGAAGGGTCGCCCAGGGTGATGAAAGCCGTATTCTTTCCCTTTCTCACACAGGCGCTTGCCAGTTCTGCAGCCTTCCTGCCTGCTGCATTGATCATCCCGGCATCCGTAACCATGGGAAACTCGAAGCAAACCAGCTCCACCCCGCTGCCGATATAGTCCTTTGCTATTTCATAAGCGATACTGCCCCCTTGGGCTTTTGCCTCCGGCAGCAGCAGCACATCGATTTCCGATAAGATCCGGACCGCCTTGAGGGTCAGAAGCTCCTTATCCCCAGGTCCCACCCCGATCCCGTAAAACTTAGCCAAAATACGACCTCCAATAACTTAAATAGTAGCGTTGCAGTACTTTACCTGCAAGCACTGATGATATAGATAGGATTCAACGCCTTCATCATCCACCCCGAAACCTTCTCACCCCGTGCAATACCCACCTGGATACATTCAATATCCTTGAATCCGCAGGCTTCCAATGCAGTCAGTGCATGAAACGTGCTTTCCAGAAGGATCGTATTGATGACAATAATACCCTCCACTGTCAAATGTTCCTGTGCATAGCTGATGATTGAAGTAAGATCTTTTCCGCCGCCGCCCACGAAGATTCTGTCAAAGATCTCATCCGGAAGATCCTGCGGGGCTTTCCCACAGAATACCGCTGTATTCTTCAGTCCGAAAGCCTCCACATTCAGGCTAGTCAGCCGAAACGCTTCTTCGTTGGAATCCATTGCAATCACCTTGCCCTTTGGGCATTGCAGTGCAGCTTCCACCGTTATGCTTCCAGTTCCACAGCCGATATCCAATAGTCTGCTGTCTTCGTTGATTCTCAGCTTTGCGATGGAAAGCACCCTGATTTCCATTTTGGTAATGGGTACTTCACCTCTGACAAAGCAGCTCTCGGGTATTCCCGGTGTTCTATGCTCCCAGTTCATTCTTTTCAATCACCACCACACACAGATTACTGAAGCTCTGACTGATGATCTCCGAAGGTTTACCGGTTATGATCCGTTCCTCCGGATATGACAGATTTTCTCCCACGGTCATCGTTATATTTTCATAGCCGTCCTCGATCAGGTCTTCCGCGATCTTCGCCGGTGTGTTGGTCCTATCTGTCAGGACAAACACCTGCTTCTCCTCTGCCAATACCTTTGCCAACGCCGCATGCCTTCCATGCAAGCTCAAAAGCTTGCAGTCTTTCCATGACTTTTTCAATCTGCTGAAAAGGTACTGGAAAGAGCTGATTCCCGGCGTGACCTCCAGTGCGTCCTCTCCGAAACGGCCGGCCAGAAGATCCAGCAGACTGTAAAACCCTGGATCGCCCGTCACAACGGCACATAGCTTTTTTGCAGCCTTGTTCTCCTCGATGTAACGGATCAAGTCTCCGGTATCGGACCCAAAGACATAACATTCTTTTCCCAGATGCCGGAAAGTATCGAGATTCCTCTTTCCGCCCATCAGCACATCGCAGGCTTCCATTGCCTTGACCGCTGCAGCGGTAACATACTCAGGCGCTCCGGGGCCGATACCCACTATTGCGATTTTATTCACGGTCAAAACCCTCCAATACTGTTTCTGCCGCTCCCCCGCATGCAAGCTGCGCTGCCATTGAAAAAAGCACCACGCCCACTGCAAAAGCATCAAATACGTAGCCCTTGCACCTATCGGCGCATTTATCCGCAATGAGTTGGTAGATAGCCTGAAAGCCCAATCTGTCGATCACCGTGACGGCTTCTTCCGTTGTCCGGCACGACATGACTTCTGCCAAGCCTTCTTGCGGCATACCCATCACACCCAGGTGGGCAGTCAATATTTCCATACGGGTGTCGCTGATCCGGCTGTGGGTATAGAAGATTCCCCCTGCAGGCTTCACCAACTTACCCAAATGACCTGCAATCAGCACGTTAGAAAAGCCCATCTCTGCACACTTCTCCAGAGCAAAGCCCAAATAGTTGCTGACCTTCACAATCTGCTCCGCCTTGATATGCAGCCGGTTCCTGCAGAAATCCTCTCCATAATTCCCCGGGACCAGCGCAATGTGCATAAACCCGGCTTCCTTCCTGCATGCAAGCTCTATGGCGATAGTATCCTTTATGGCATCCTCGGACATGGGCTCTACGATGCCGCTGGTTCCCAGGATCGAAAGCCCGCCCACAATACCCAGCTTTGGGTTGTAGGTCTTTAGCGCCAGCCTTTCACCATCAGGTATGGAAAGCTCTATTTCTACCCCGCTGCCCTCAGGCAATACAGCTCCGACTTCCTTATGTATCATTTGCATCGGAATTGGATTAATGGCTGGATTCCCCGGTTTAACCGACAACCCCGGTTTGGTAACCATACCGACGCCGATTCCCGTCTTTACGGAGATACCGGGCTCTTCTGACCTTTTCGCTAAAGCATAAAGACGGATGCCGTCTGTAATGTCCGGATCATCTCCAGCATCCTTGACGATAAAGCAACCTGCTGCCGTTTCGGTGACATTCGGTTCATGGACATCCAGCTTCAGGCGCCAGCCCTTCGGCGTATCAATCTCCACTTGTTCAACCGTTTTAGCGGAGTACAGCATCAAGACTGCAGCCTTTGAGGCTGCTGCAGCACAAGAGCCTGTGGTATAGCCTGTTTTCAGTTTTTTCCCGCTTTTATAGACATACCGGTAATTATCCAAGTCTTGCTTTTGCCTCCCTTAAAACGGCATTGACGATGGCAACACCAATTGTGCTGCCGCCTTTTCTACCTCTTGAAATGATGGACGGGATATCGGTCTGCCACAGCGCATCCTTGGACTCAGCCGCCCCCACGAATCCAACCGGAACCCCCACTACAGCTGCCACATCCAGTTCACCCGCCTGACATAGCTCCATGATTCTAAACAAGGCTGTAGGCGCATTTCCTATAACGAATACCTTTTTGTCGGTCAGCAATGCCGCCTTGTCCACTGCAGCGATGGAACGGGTGATCCCTTTTTCTTTAGCCATTTTATATGCTTCTTCACTGTCAACAAAGCACTCGATCTTTATACCCAAGTCATTTGCCAGTTTCTTGCTGATCCCCGACTTGATCATGTTTGTGTCGCTAATGATGGTGCAACCGTCAGTAAAAGCCGCCAAAAGCGTTTCCTCAACCCCGGGCTTGAATTCCAGCAGTTCGGCATAGTCAAAATCTGCTGTGGTATGAATGACCCGCTTGATGATCCTTCCCCTGAAATCGGCTCTGTTCCTGTTCCCCAGCGCTTCGCCGATGATCTCAAAGCTTCTTTCTTCGATGGCTTCCGGGTTCTTGATGTATTCAAACATATTAAAGCTCCTTAATATCTTTTATAATCAGCTTTGCAAATTCTTCCTTGATTCCGACGGGCTGCAGCAGTCTGAATGTGATCTCCCCGTGCTGCTCCGAAGCCTTTTCAATCATTTCCGGAATATCCTCCTTCAAGTGAATGCCGGTGAAAAGGAATACCGGATAAACCGTTATATCATTGATGCCTGCTGCCGCAAGCTTGTTTACCGTTTCAAAAAAACCCGGCTGGGCCAGCTCCATAAATGCACCCTCCACCATGTTCCCTGAGCTTTTTCTGACAGCTTCCACCAAACCCATAAACTGCGCCTGGGCTTCCCGGCTTCTGCTGCCGTGCCCGATCATAATAATTCCCTTCATGCTACATCTCCTTATCCTTCGTTGTTATATATTTCACCTTGGTATTGCTTGCATGCTTCTGCAAAGCGGGAAGCAAACTGCATGTTTGCAGGAAAGTATAGATGCGGGTACATACCGAAGACATTTTCCCGCGTCATGCCGCACTGCCAGCCCTCAAGCTTGCCATCCCGCTGCTTTTCGATACTGACACAGCAGGGTTCCTGTTCCCGGTGCAAAAGGGATTTATGAAACTCGTGCACCCTCACCCGTTCACCGCTCTTAAGAAAAGGTGTGTCCTGAAGTGCTGTAGCTTCTGCATACCCGAAATTCTGCAGCTTGTTCGTCATATAGGCTCTGCCTTCAAAGATTCCCACCATCCGGTATTCCTCTCCTGTTTCTGCTTCCACAGACCGGTTGAGGTACATAAAGCCGCCGCATTCAGCAAAAACAGGCATACCGCCCAAAGCTTTATTCTTTATCTCCTGCCTGATGCCGGCGTTTGCCTCCAGCTCCTCTGCAAACACCTCCGGGTATCCCCCACCGATATAGAGGCCGCAGCAGTTGTCCGGCAGCTTGCTGTCTTCCAGCGGGCTGAAAAAACGGAGGTTCGCACCCATCCGTCTCAGGATCTGCAAGTTCTCATGATAATAAAAGTTGAAAGCCTTGTCTTTAGCCACCGCAATGCAGGGGGACCCTGAAACTTCAGTTCCCTTTTCCAGCCGTGCGCCTTCCAGTTCATGTGTATCTTCAGCGATCCGGATAAGTGCTTCCAGGTCAATATGCGCTTCGATAAGGTCTGTCAGCTTGCCGACAAGCAATGGCAGTTCTTCTGTCTCGCTGCTCTGAACCAGTCCCAAGTGCCTGCTCTTCAATTCAATATCCTTCTGATCCGGCAAATAGCCAATTACCTTTACACCGGTATTCATTTCAATTGCCTGCTTCACAGTCCGGTAATGGTTCACTGATGACGGTTTGTTGACAATGACCGCCCGGATGTCGACATCCTTAAAGGTCTTCATCCCGTATACCATGGCTGCTGCGCTGCAAGACATGCCCTTGGCCTGAATGACCAGCACCACCGGGGAGTCCAGAAGCCGCGAAACGCCTGCGGTACTGCCAGCCAGAGGATCGCTTCCCATACCGTCGTATAAGCCCATGACACCTTCTATCACCGAAATGTCCGCATCATCGGAATAAGTTCTTACCATATCCTTTATATAGCCCGCATCCAACATCCAGCTGTCCAGGTTTATACCCGGCCGGTCTGTTACAGCGGCATGAAAGGCGGGGTCGATATAATCCGGTCCGACTTTATAAGGCTGTACGCGGTAACCTCTTTTCTTCAACGCCGCCATCAGCCCCATGGATACGGTGGTTTTGCCATGTCCGCTTCCCGGTGCTGCTACAACGATTCTCGGTGTTTTCATGCTGCTGCCCTCCTGTTCTGGAAAATAAAAAACCCACGCTCTCGGTAAGGCACGATGTGCCACCTCGGGTGTGGGTAAATATCTCTCTTGCATCAATATTCCATCCCCTCCTCCCGAAGGTAGAAAAACTATCATACAAGGCAGGTTTCCTGGCTCGTGGATCATCTTACTCTCCAGCCTTCTCACCGAATTAAGTCATGTAGAGCAAACTACATCGCTTAATTTGACAATGGCACACTTGGATTTCATTCCCACTTACAGTAGCGGGGGCTGCAGCGGTCTTTCACCGCTTTCCCTATTATCCTCTTCGTTTGCTGGGCAAACGACTCTTGAGGCACCTTACATGGTATTATTCAATTGTGGTCTTTGCCTTCCGGCATATATATCCATTATATGCTTTAAGGCTTGGCAAGTCAAGCTGCCGGGCATTCAAACACAAATAAAGTATAGAAAACGCCATACAAACGAAATATATACCATAAGCCATCAAGTGAAAAGGAATGAATAGCCTATGAACCACCCGGGGTATTTAAAACTGCTGGAAACCGGAGAGCTGGAGACTAGATCAGGTCTCATGAAATCAATGCTGGCGGACTGTGTCCTCTGCCCACACCAATGCAAGGTCAACCGATTGAAAGGGGAAAGTGGCTTCTGCAAAACGCTGGATCGTGTTGTGGTATCCGGTGCGATGCCCCACTTCGGAGAAGAAAGCGAGCTGGTAGGGCGCGGCGGCTCTGGTACTATTTTCTTTTCATACTGCAACCTTCGGTGCGTCTTTTGCCAGAATTATGAGATCAGCTGTAGGGGAGAGGGGCGTGAAACCAGCGCTGCCGAGCTTGCAGTCTTGATGATGAAGCTGCAGAATGCAGGCTGTCACAATATCAATTTTGTATCACCCAGCCATGTGGTTCCCCAAATGGTTGAAGCGATCTCAGCAGCTGCTGCAAAGGGTTTAAGAATACCCATTGTGTATAATTCCGGGGGTTATGATCTGGTAGACACACTGAGACTCTTGGAGGGCATCGTCGATATCTATATGCCGGACTTTAAATTCTTCAGTGATGCTGCAGCAGAAAAGTACCTGGGTGTAAAACAATACGGGCAGATTGCCGGAAATGCAGTGAAAGAAATGTTCAGGCAGGTGGGAAACCTTGATCTGAATGAAGAAGGGATTGCGTTTAAAGGGGTAATGATAAGGCATCTTGTCCTGCCGGAGAACCTGGCAGAAACGAGCAGTATTCTGGAATTCATCGCTCAGGAAATCTCACCCGATACTTATGTCAATATCATGGAGCAGTATTATCCAGCCCATAAGGCAGCACAATACAAGGAATTGAAAAGAAAAATATCACCGTCAGAATATAAAGAAGCCCTGCAAGCTGCCAAAGCTGCAGGACTACGGCGGTTTGTTCATGAAGCCTGATTTTGAAAGCAATCCGGCTAGAAGGTCGGCAGTTGATCCAGATTGTCTGTGGACGTTTCATTGGGTGTACTTCTTAGGTATTCCCTCCCGTTTTTGGCCTGACCGACATTGACACCGGCTATCAAGCCGTCCTTTGCCATCATAACCGCTTCGTTGATGGAATAAACATTCCCATTTTCCAGCATCACATCGGTGATGTCGCCGTCCGGATTCTTCTTGACCTTTGCAATCTTTGCCTGTCTGTCCATAATATCCTCCTTAAGTCTTTGCTCCGCTCTTCAGCTCCTGTACCTTACATCTCATATGCATCGATGACTCTTGCAACATAGTGATCCTGTCCTTCCTTGATCACGGCCTCGATGGAAGGTGACCCCGGCATCTCAGAATAAATTTTGTATAACTTTATGCCGTCATGAATGAAATCATCATCCTCTCTTTGGGTTACCTGATACTCTCCTTCCGGGCTATAGCTCTCCAACACACTGATGATCCTGTCGGCCACCTCATCGGTGGGACATTCGATACCCTTTATTTTCTCCAGCATCTCATGATTCGGCTGCATTTTTACACTCCTCCAATACTTTTTTATCCCTACTAGTATCAGCTTTTTTATCATTTTCATTCGATAAGCTCCAATGAAAAAGCTGCTGTAAGATCATACAGCATCATGCTTCTGATCTTAAGCAGCTTCTGTTATTATTGTTGTTGCATTTGCCTTATTTCTTCCGACATTGGTCTTCCTGTTGCCTTTTTCTTAACCATCAGGATTTCCGACATGATGGAGAGCGCAATCTCTTCTGGTGTTTCGGCACCAATATCCAGGCCAATCGGCGCATGCACCTTGTCAAGCAGGCTGCTGTCAGCACCCTCATCAAGCAGCTGCCTGAAGATCTCTGCAACCTTTCTCTTGCTGCCCATCATCCCTATATAGCCGAAGGGGCGTCCCAGTGCACCCAGCAAGGCCTCCTTATCATACTTATGTCCCCAGGTAGCAATGACTAGGAAGGTATTTTCATCTGCTTCCAAAGCTCTGACGGCTTCCTCCATTTGATCGTTGAGGATAATTTGATCCGCTTCCGGGAACCGTTCCACGCTGCCCCATTCTGGGCGGCTGTCAAGGAGTATAATGTGAAAACCCAGCAACACGGCCATCCGGCTGATGGCTTTCCCCACATGTCCGGCTCCGCAAACTACCAGCTTTGGCTTTCCCCGGTGCACTTCCATGAATATGTCCGCATCACCGCCGCAAAGCATTCCCAATGCATCCGGGGATTTGTCATTAAGCTTGTATTCTACCAACCGGGATTCCCCTTTTGTAATAGCATCCATCGCATCCTCCATTGCCCGCTTTTCAATGGCACCGCCGCCTACCGTACCAGCAATACTGCCATCCGCATAGACAAGCATCTTGGCATTCTGGTGCCGCGGCACAGAGCCGGATGTTCTAACGACTGTCAGCACGGCAAAATCCTTCCCCTGCTTTTGAGCTTTTAATATCGCTTCGTAAATGTTCAAGCCATTCTCCTCCTATTTAACCTCGTCGAAGAACCCCTGTGCAATCTTGACGGCTTCTCTGGCATCGCGGCCGTAGAAATCAGCACCGATCCGGCTTGCATAGTCTTCGTTCAATACTGCGCCGCCCACCATAATAGAGCAGCCGGCACCGCTTTCCTTCAACGCTTTTATGGTATCCTCCATACTTTTGACGGTGGTGGTCATCAGGGCACTAAGGCCAACCAGACGCACGCCATGTGCCTTCACAGCCTTAACAACTTCTTCCGGCGGCACATCCTTTCCCAGGTCAATGACATCAAAGCCATAGTTCTGAAGCAGGATCTTAACGATATTCTTGCCTATATCATGAATATCGCCTTTTACTGTTGCCAGAATTACTTTGCCCTTGCTCAGGCTGCCGGTTCCGCTTTCCAGAAGCTTTTCCCGGATCACCTCAAAAGCCTTCTTCACCGTTTCTGCTGCTTGTATCAGCTGAGGCAGATAGATCTCACCCTTTTCGTATTTCTGACCGATCTGGTCCAGCGCCGGAATCAGATGCCCATCCACGATCTGCATCCCGCCCATTTCCTTCAAAAGCTCCCGGGTCTTCGGACCTGCTTCGTCCTTCAATCCATTCATCACGATTTTATGCAGACCCGTTTCGCTGGCACCTTCTTTTGAATCTGTTTTCCCCGGCATACCTGCATAAAGTGAGATGTAGTTCTTTGCTTCCTTATCGGTATCCCACAGCACATTAAAGGCATGCACCGTGTCCATCATTTCTTGATCCATAGGATTCAAGATCGGCGCATCCAGACCAGCTGCCAATGCGCCGGCCAGGAAGGTCTTGTTGAGAAGCCCCCTGTTGGGCAGGCCGAATGAGACATTGCTCACCCCCAGCGTCGTACTGACACCTAGCTTTTCTTTGACCATCGCCACAGCTTTAACGGTTTCCTTCACTTCACACTGCTGTGCCGAGGCAGTCAATACCAGACAGTCAATGAGGATATCCTCCTTGGGGATCCCGTATTTCACGGCTTCTGAAACGATTTTTTCGGCAATCTCCAGCCTTTCCTCTGCTTTTGAAGGAATACCGCATTCATCCAGTGTCAAACCAATCACACAAGCCCCGTATTTTTTTACTATGGGAAAGATTTCTTCCATAACCTCTTTTTTGCCGTTGACGGAATTGATAATGGGCTTACCGTTATATTCGCGCACTGCAGCTTCCAACACATCAGCTCTGACGCTGTCAATCTGGAGCGGCAGATTGATAAGACTCTGCAGCTCTTTGACCAGGCTCACCATCATGGCTCTTTCGTCTATCTCGGGCAAACCGGCATTTACATCCAGGATATGGGCGCCTGCTTCCTTCTGGCTGATGGCTTCGTTGAGGATATAATCCAGATCGTTATTCTTTAAGGCTTCCTTGATTTTTTTCTTCCCTGTTGGATTGATCCGTTCCCCGATTATTTTTACGCTGTCACCCAGTTTAACAGTCTTTGAAGCAGAGCTGACCGCTGAAAAGCTTTCAGGAACGCATTGCGCCGGGTTTTTATCCTTCAGAGCGGCGCGGACTGCAGCGATATATTCCGGCGTCGTGCCGCAGCAGCCTCCGAATAATCGGACGCCATACTCCGCCATTTGCAGGATATACGATGTGAATTCCTCCGCACCTACGTTGAACACCGTTTCCCCGTTTTTATACTCCGGCAAACCAGCGTTGGGCTGCACCAATACCGGTACCCTTGAATACCTGGTGATTTCTCTGACGATGGGCATCAGCTCTTTAGGTCCCAGAGAGCAGTTCAAGCCCAAAGCGTCTGCACCCAGGCTCTGAACCACATTCACCATGGTCAGAGGGTCCGTCCCAATCAACGTTCTTCCGTTTTTTTGAAAGGTCATGGTGCAGAAAACCGGAAGGCTGCTGTTTTCTTTCGCTGCAAGAATAGCTGCCTTCACCTCATACAGATCAGACATTGTCTCTATCAGGATCAAATCAGCTTCTTCGCCTGAAGCCGCTCTGACTTGGTCGGCAAAAAGCGCGTATGCCTCTTCAAAGCGCAGTGTACCTGAAGGCTCAAGCAACTGCCCTGTCGGTCCGATACCCAGGGCTACCAGCTTTTTTTCGCCTGCAGCCTTTCGGGCGATCCTTATGGCATTTTTAACGATTTCCTCGACACTGTAACCGCTGCGCTTCAGCTTCAACCGGTTTGCGCCGAAGGTGTTGGTGGTTATGATATCGGAGCCGGCTTCCAGATAGGCTCTATGTATTTTTTCTATGATTTCGGGATGCAGGATATTATAGCTGTCCGGTAGCTCCCCCGGCTTGATGCCCTCCCGCTGAAGCATGGTTCCCATTGCCCCGTCAAACAGTAAGAAACTGTCCGTCTTAAAACTTCTTTGATTCAATGATATCCCCATCCTTTCTGAATTCACATTGCTCCATACCGCAGCCGGAGCACTTTTCTTCGCTGCATTGCCCGTATCTTCCGGCTCTGGCTTTATCCATACCTGATGATTTTTCCTCACGGTATAGTCCGATGATGGCCGTTACAGACTTCCTCGGCACCAACATACAGCTTTCTGTCGCAGTCAGTCCGATGGTTTTATAAGCATCCAGAATGCCCAACAGGCTATGCTGAACTGCAACATCAAAATCCCCATAGCCCGGACTGAAGCGCCGGGTTGCTGTCAGCCCTTCTTCCGCTGCCTGCTGCTGCACCCTTGCTTCAGCTTCCTCGCATAAGGCTTCGACAGCTGCAGTGGCACACGCATTCAGGATAAGCCCTTTTGAAAGCTGTGTCCTCGAGTAATAATCGATCCGTCGGTCTACCTGGATTCCCAGTGTCACGCCCAGAATTGAGCAGTATTCGCAACCGCCCAGCAGCTCATACATGTCAGCCCCTTCCAGTGGCAAGCCGCATTCCGGAAGAATAATCTCCTTGCCGTTCTTCTCAATTCCAAATATACGGCTGGTGGAACGGGGCTCGGTGATCTCTTCCAACTCACAGATGCACCGGTCAATCAGCTCTGCAGTTGCAGCATCTGCTTCCATGCTTTTTATTCCCAGATAACGGTACACTTCCTTTATGTCTACTTTCAATTGCATCACATCCTATTATTACGATAGTATAACACATGGTGTTCCTTATGCAACAAAATAATTGTCAATATTCCGGCAGCGGAAGGACTGGCCCTAAGATGAATAAGCCTATCATAAAAAAGCGCTGTCATCGTCACGATGACAGCGCTTTAACGTTTGCTTTTTCTAGCCCTCCAGGCTCCTGCCCTTCCAGGTCCAATTCTTTCCTGTCTTGGACTTATATATGGAACTGATGGTGATATAGCTTACCAATAGCGATCCGATGCTGGAAAGCCACCAATACTTCATATCCAGTCCGAAGTTGCAGTACATAGAACGACGGATCATAAAGAGGATTCCGATTCCCAGAAGACCCATGAGCAGGGCTGAATAAACCGGATCAAAAATCGCCAGAGCCAGATTAAGCCAGGGCAGGAAATTGATCAGCAAGGTGATAAACAATGCGCCTGCCGCGAAAAACGGGTTCTTTCTCAGGCCCAGATAGTAATTCTTGCTCCAGCCTTCGATTATCCCCTTCCATGAATCATACATGGCCAAGTCTGCAATATCTCTTCCGTTATAGATCCGCAATACGTAATCATTATGCTTTATCCGCTGTGCCATGATGACGTCGTCCAGCACCTGATCGGATATGCCGCGATGCCCGTCCAGGTTCCGATAAGTCGCCGTCTTGAAAAGCATAAAGGGTCCCAGTGCAAAATACATGAATTTTTTCGCCGGATTGTTGATGAGTTTGGGATTCATAACTGCTATCATGTTGTTCATGATGACCGGCTGAATCAGGTGTTCTCCAAGAAATCCAAGCTTCAGCAAGGGTGCCGCACTCAAAAGGTCTGCGCCGTCTCTTACTGCAGCTGATAATGCTGCTTCTACGCAGGTTTTTTTCAATCTGACATCCGCATCAATGAATAGCAGGTATTCGCCTCTTGCTGCTTCTGCACCCTGCCAGCAAGCCCAGTTTTTCCCCACCCATTTTCTATCCTTGGGCCTTTGGCTGCCTTCAATGACCTTCAGAATCGGACTTCCGGTTTCTTTTTTTATAGCTTTCAGTAATTCCAGCGTATTGTCGGTGGACCTGTCGTCCACCACGATCACTTCAACCTGGCTGGAACTAAGATGGGTACTGTTCAAAACCGACATGACGCAATCACGGATATTCCTGCTTTCATTATAAGCAGGTATGATGACGGATATCATAGGGAGTCCAGCAGCAGCATCCGTGTTGTTCAACGGCTTCAGGTTATCAAAATTGGAAATATTTCTGGCCGTTTGGAAATAAATCAAAATCAATAAAAACGTGGTTGCCGAAACAAACCAAAGCATAATATGCCCCCTCCCAAAAATAGTCAAGAATCCCCTCATTTATGGTCTTCGCTTTTTTATTTCTCTTATTAGCTTATGACCGGACTGTCTGGTTATATGCTTTTACCATAGGTAAAAGATGCTTAGTCCAATTGTATAATATCAAATTCGACTGCAATTTTCAATATCAATATGTTTCTTCATTTGGGTAATGACGAGAAGGCTAATAATAAAAATGACATTCCTTCAAAAGAATGCCATTTTGTTTTAAATATTTTCTTGATCCATACGCGTCAGAATCTTTACGATCTCGATAACATCCTGGTCAATGACCCTGTAACAGATTTCCAAACCGTTGCGCTGCCCTTCGATGATGCCTGCGGCTTTCAGCTTGCTTAGATGCTGTGACACTGTGGACTGCGGCAGTTCCAGGCACTCCTGGATTTTCGTCACATTACACTGCTTTTCTATCAAGCCCCTGATAATACAAAGCCTGTGGGGATGTGCAACAGCCTTCAGCTTTTCAGCCTGTACCTCATATTTCCTGGTATCCAATTCGCCCGTACCTCCTTTGAATGGTCTGCATTATGACTGCAAAACCTGATCAATGAATATCTCAATAATTTTGGGATCAAATTGTGTCCCGGCGCACCTTTCAAGCTCCTTTACCGCTTCTTCCTGTGGAATTGCCCTGTGATAAGGCCTGTCGCTGGTCATGGCGTCAAAGGCATCCGCTACTGCAATGATTCGTGAAGATAAAGGGATTTCCTTCTCTTTGAGTGCTTGAGGATATCCGCCGCCGTCCCAGCGTTCATGGTGATGGAGGATTCCGTTTGCTACCATAGCCAGCTCAGGTGTGGAGACTGCTATGCGGTACCCGATTTCACAGTGCTTCCTCATAATAACCCATTCATCTTCGGTAAGTTTGCCCTTTTTCTCCAGGATACTGTCCGGTATGGCAATCTTCCCGATATCATGCAAAAGCGCAAGCAATTCCAACTCATTAAGCTGATTATCATGAAGCCCGATTATTTTCCCGATGGCCATGGCATGGCTGCGCAGCCGCTGTCCATGCGCCTCGGTCTCGTGAGTTTTTTCTTCCAGTGTTTTCCTGAGTGAAGATATGATGGAGCTTCGTGTACTCTGGCTCTCGACCAGCTTATTATTGTACATCATATTTTCTGCCTGCTTATAAAGCATGTCAACGTCCTGGTCCGGATGTTCCTTGACGCCGACACCCAGTGCCACACTAGGCTGAATAATGTCTGCTGCAACGTTCTTGCAGGCGTTCTTGATCTTGGTTACGATGGCGTTGGCAAAATCAACCGTTGCTGAAGGCAGTATGATGGCAAACTCGTCTCCGCCGATGCGGGAAACGCTGCCCTTGTCTTCAGCCGCTTTGACAAAAATATCGGCCATCGTCTTAAGCAACCGGTCTCCGGTTGCATGTCCGAATACATCATTGGCCATTTTCAGGCCGTTGAGGTCCCCCATGATGATGCTGATGGGCAGCAGCCCTTCATCGTCCAGCCGTTTCAGCTCTGCTTCAAAATATGCGCGGTTAAAAAGACCTGTTAATTTATCATGATAGCTGAGGTAGAGGATCTCTTCCTCAGCTTTTTTTCTCTCATCGATATCGGAATGAGTCCCGACCATTCTCAAGGGCTCTCCGTCGTCACGCCATACCATAACCTTTCCACGGTCCAGTATCCATTTGTAACTTCCGTCCTTGCATCGTACCCGATGCTCCGTTGTGTAGCAGGCAATTTCCTTCCTGAAATGCTTTTCCACCTCTGCCCTTACCCGTTCGGCATCATCAGGATGTATAAGCGTAAACAGCTTGCTAAACTCATCTATATGATCATTGGCGCTATAACCCAGCATCTGCTTATAGCTGTCTGAGTAATTGATTTCTTGTGTGGAGAAATTGATATCCCAGACACCTGCACCGCTGCCTTCCAATGCAAACTTCCAACGTTCTTCACTGATCTTCAGCTGGCTATCCATCCGCTGCAGTTGATCCAGCTGCCTTTCAACTTTGTCAAGCATTGCGTTGATGGTGGCAGCAAGGGTATCCAGACCTGCGTCAGGCGCTAAATTGATGCGGTAGGTCCGGTCCTTTTCGGGGTTGATGGCATTGATTCCGGACTCCAGTTGAAATAGCGGCGACAGGAAGTGCTTTTTCTGAAGCCGGATAAAAACCATAAAAACGACAGCCAGTGCCGCTACTAATATCAAGCTGGTCATCAGCATGTGCTTGTAATGAGGATAGGCGGCTTTCAAAGATACAAGATTGCCCAAAGTCCAGCCGGTATCCCGAATCGGAGTATATGCAAAAAAACCGTTAAAAGAAGGGCCATTCAGCTTTTCCAGTCCTTTTTTCCCTACAATACGCTCAAAATCCACATTCAAAGCTTTCAGGCCATTACCTAAATCCGCTTCTGACTCTCCTTGCCTGATCAGCTTGCCTTTGCTGTCCAAGACAAAGGCATACCCGCCGATGCGCCCTGCTTCGCCTTGGATCTGCCTTATGACGGTATTAACATCCAAATCGCCGCCGACAACGCCGGCCAGTGTGCCATCCTCTCCAAAGACAGGCATCGCAATGGTGACAATCCACTTGTCCTTGCTGGCATTGAGGAATACACCCGTGTATATAAGCTGCTTCTGTAAGGCAGCCTCCTGATACCATGGCCGCTGTGTCAGGTCAAAACCTGCCGGCGGCTTCCAGCCCGATGCATTGATCATCTTGTTTTCGCTGCTTCCGTAGTAAAGAGATGCAAATGACGGATTGGCCTTAAGCAGCGCTTTCATATAGTAGTCTATACCGTTATCGTTGTCTGCATTGAAGGATACATATAGGGCAATGTCTTCAATGACTTTGGAATTCAGCGCTATCCATTGGCTGATGTCTTTCTCAAGATTGGATACCGATAATTCGGTGATCGCTTGCATATCCTCGATCAGCATTTCCTGAGTAAAATACAATTGTCCCATAATAATCGCAGAAATTATAAAAATAAGCACCAAGCCCAAGAGCCGATACTTTTGGAATAATGCCTTCAACGTATCCCATCCTTTAATGATTTCGGATCAGCTCATCGCTTGCTGCGTCCCAAATATGTCTTCAGTATAATAACATTATTATATATAATTGCGCTTCAAACTACAACAACTAAAGCTTAATTCCCAATACATCCATGATTTCAAAAAGCTTGCTTACTTCAACAGGCTTCCAGAGAAAAGTATCGCAGCCCTCATCAAAGGCCCGTGCAACGGTGGTCTTGTCATTCAATGCCGTAGTCATGACGATTTTCACCCGTTCTTCCTTTGGAATGCCGGCTTGCTTTTCAATCTGTCTGATTCCCTGCAGCACCCTTAAACCATCCAGCTTTGGCATCATGATATCAAGAGCTATCATATCAAAAGGCTGTTTGCTTTCCATTGCCTGAACATAGGCATCTATGGCATCGACCCCATTGAAAACAACCTGGCAATCGCCATAACTTGAAAAAAAAGCTTGCATGAACTTGCTGCTTGTCTGATCATCCTCCGCAATCAATGTCCTCATTCTCTACTCTCCCACCTTTTCATAGATCCTTCCCATGTCCATGCGCTTTTGAGCTTCCTGTACCAGGTTCACCGAAATCCACTCATTCAGCACATCATCCAGTTCCCTGCTTGTCCTCAGGAGCGCATCATAGTCATTAAAGCCTTTTTCCTCAATATGCTTGTTGAGCTTAAGCTGAAGCTGTTTGATCATGAATTCCAGCATTTCTTCTTTTCTCATATTTACCTTCCGTTTCTGTTCTAAGGGTTCAGGGTTATGTCAGTCAATAGCTTCAAATGCCAAGAGCTGCCTCTATGGCGGGCAGCAGCCTGCTCTTCAGGGAATAGCTGCAGTTGTTCAGCTTCCATGTATACGTGACGGACCATAGGATGCCATGCAGCATTTCAGCGTAGACCACTGCATCGATCCGGTTTGAAGCATCGCCCTCAGCTTGTCCCTTCCTGATAAAATCCTCCAGGAAGTTCAGTCTCCTATTTATGATCAGCTGCATTCTGAAATAGGTTTCCGCTTCATATTTGAGTGTGTCATAGGAAAACATAACCGTAGTGATTTGAGGATAGTTCTCGTAATACTCTGCAAAGGACCTAGCAAAATACAGGATGCCTTCTTTGAAAGGCATTTTGTTTTCCACAATCGTATTCATGATCACTTCATCAAAAATGGCATAGCGCTCCATGACAGCCAGCAGTATGTCCTGCTTTCCGGTGAACTGCCTATATACCGCAGGCTCGGTTATACCCTGACGCCTTGCAATTTCCTTGCTGGTCAGGCCACTAACGCCAAGCTCGTCCAATATCTCAATAGCACAAATCAAAATGCTTTCTTTTCGTTTTATGAAACCCCCCCGCATCTCTTACCTCCATATATGTTAGTACTAACTAACTTAATTATAGCAAGAAATAGAAAATCCTGTCAAGTATGACAGGACATCCTAAATAGAAATATAATCCAATTTTTATCGACAAAATCCGATCATCGAAACGGATTCTCCCGGACGGCCAAGCTGTACAGGTAGGGATAATCGGTCCTTAAATGCTTCATATATAAAATCCACTGGCTTATCAAGTAACCGTAGGCCCTTTCGATATCCCTCGATATGTGTCTATGATTATCCTCATCCATTTGTGAGAAATCCCTGCATATCTGCAGTTCATCCTTCAGATGGAATACACTCCAGAGCAAATCCGAAAAGGTATCGTGTTCCAACAGAACGGGATTTGACAACAGTGTCAGCAGCAGCTCCTTTTTTTCCACCAGGAGCAGCTTCAGATCTATCAGGCTGCTCCTACGGCTGTCCATCTGAAAAGCATCCCTGTCCGACCGTTTCAACAACTGGTCAAACTGTGCATCCTCCCATTCCATGGTGATATGGTAGCGGCTGTGGTACTGCTCGAAGTTGCTGTCAAAACCGATGCAGCACTTCAGCAATGCTATCCCGGCTTCGTTGTAAAACATTCCGATAGCCATATTCATCTTCTGCATCCGGTCTTTCTTCTCCCGCTCCGCCAGCACCCGGTCCACAATCAGGGTCAGAATGACGATATTGAGCGGTACAAAGGCCAGGTCCTGAAGCAGGTAGAAAAAGGTGTTGCTGGGATCCTTGAAAACAACAATCTGTATAAAATATACACATACAGCGGCAACCAGGAGATAAAAGCCCAGCTTGATATCTTTTTTCTGCAGTTTCATCATGGTCTCCTTTCCTTAATCCTTTCTGCTACAACTAATAATTCGCAAAGCACTTCTCAAATCCTTCCTGATTTTGTTTGAAGACATATTTTTTTGATTTACAATTTCAATCAGTATATTTTCCGATTTTTCCAAAAAATCAGTTTTTAAACATTTTTTAAAACGCCCTCTACACATGCTTTTTGTTATTCTTAAGAAAAGAATAAAAGGAGTGAGTTAAATGTCAGAACCTAACACGACCGGTGCAAAGGAAAAGAGACCGAGCTTCCTGGGTGCGCTCATTGTCATTCTGTTTTTATGCGTGGCAATGTATGTGCAGATTTTTGTATTGCATGAAGACTGGGTTACCCACATTACCTTGATACTTGCCGCAATTATTGCCTCTATTGTTGCCTTGTTCTCCGGTTTTACCTGGGATGACATCCAGGATGGCATTCTATACGGCTGTCAAATAGCAATGCTTCCAATGCTGATCCTGATGCTGGTGGGTATCCTGATTGCCACCTGGATCCCCTCCGGTACAATTCCCACCCTGATTTATTACGGACTGAAAATCCTATCACCTTCCGTATTTCTGTTTACCGTTTGCCTGATATGCTCGATTGCTTCCATGGCAACCGGCAGTTCCTGGACAACGGGCGCTACCTTCGGCGTGGCCTTTATGGGTATCGGTATGGGTCTGGGCGTACCGGCTGCGATAACAGCCGGTGCCGTAATATCCGGTTCCATCTTCGGTGATAAAATGTCTCCGCTTTCGGATTCTACCAACCTTGCGGCAGGCGTTGCGGAGGCAGATCTCTTCGACCATGTCAGAAGCATGTTCTATACTACAGGACCCGCTATCGTCATCTCACTGATCCTGTATGCCATTATCGGAATGCGCTTCACTAGCGGTGCCATTGACACGGCTGCCGTTGATACCATTTTGAAGGGCCTGAAGGACAACTACTTTATCAACCCCGTTACCTTGATCCTTCCTGTACTGGTCATTATTCTTGCTGTTAAAAAAGTCTCGGGACTTGCGGTTATGGTTATTTCTTCCGTGCTCGGCGCAGCCTTCGGTATGGTGTTCCAGGGCCATAGCCTTGGAAAAATGCTGAATTATATGAACTACGGCTTTGTATCCTCAACGGGCGTTGAGGCAGTTGACAAGTTGCTGAGCCGCGGCGGCCTGCAAAGCATGATGTGGACCATCTCACTGGGTTTCATTGCATTAAGCTTCGGAGGCATCCTGGAAAAAACCCGGATGCTGGAGGTTATCCTGGATAGAATTTCCGGTATTGTCAGCAATGTCAGAGGCCTGGTCATCACCCATGTTCTATCCAGCATTGCTGTCAATCTCTTTTCAGCCAGCCAATATATGGCCATCATCATACCGGGTCGCATGCTGGTGCCTGCCTATAAAAGACTCAGACTTTTACCCCAGGTTTGTTCCAGAACCTGCGAAGACTCGGCTACCGTTACTTCGCCTTTGGTGCCATGGGGATTGTGCGGTGTATTCTTTACCGGAGCGCTAGGCGTAGCAACTACAGAATACTTGCCATATGTATTCCTGGCTTTCTTGTCGCCTGCCATCGCCATCCTTTATTCCATAACCGGAAAATTCATGTTTAAAGAGGGCGACATTCCATCGGTCAAAACCTATCACGATAACAAAGGCGTTTCCATGTAGGTATCATCCGGACAGGGTGCGGTTTGCCGCACCCTGTCCGGAACCTGCTATTTGATCGGAGGTAAGACAATGCGTTATGACAAAGCCAGATATATTAACGAAAATATGGTAGAACTGCTGCTGGCGGAGCTTGTTGAAATACCCAGCCCCTACTTTCTTGAAAAGGATATCATGGATTTCATATACGGCTGGCTGACAGAAAGGGATTTACCGGCTCAATACCATCATTATTATGAGGGAAAGGTTACCAAATATAATGGAATCAACATCGTCGGTACTCTGAAAGGTGGCAGCAGCGGCCCAACCGTCCTGCTCAACGGGCATGCTGATACCGTTAACCAATGCGAAGGCTGGTCCAGAGACCCCCTCCGTGCTTCAATCGAAGACAACCGACTCTATGGCCTGGGCGCTTTGGATATGAAATCCGGTGTCACAGCCATTCTGCTGGCTCTGAACGCTTTTAAGCAGCTTGTTCCCCGTTTTAAGGGGCAGATACAATACACCATTGTTTCGGATGAAGAAGGTCCATATGGACTGGGTACCGATGCGTTGATTCTGGACGGTACCATCGGAAAAGCCGATATTGCTGTCGTAACCGAGCCAAGCAGTGCATTTTCAGGTCGTACCTTTCCCTGTCTATGCCTTGGGGCCAGGGGTGGATGGAACTATACCGTTACACTGACGGGAAAAGCTTCGCATGCTGCCAATCCTGAATTGGGGATCAATGCGATTTCCGATGCTGCAAGGGTATTGCTGGAACTGGAAAAATCAAAAATGTGCCATGATGAGAAGCTCGGACGAGGAGATATATCCGTTATCGGCATTGCGGGAGGCGGCGCAGCCTGCAGTGTGGCCGACAGAGCTTCTTTTACGGTTTTCAGGCACTCTGTCAGGGAAGAAAGCCGTGATTATATTGAGCAGGAATTGCACCAAGCGGTCATAAGGGCAAAAATACAAAGCACTGCAGTGTTCAGCTTCAGGGATGCGCCTCATTCTGCCTGTGTCGGCTTCGATCCTTACATCGTGGACGAAGGCAATCCCTATGTCGATGTCTTCAAGGCGTCCGTACAGGAGGCCATAGGCTGCAAAGCCGAGACCGGTTATTTCTCCAGTATCGGAGATTTCAACTATATTGGTTCCCGGCTGAAAATACCCACGTTGGTCTTCGGACCCCATGGCGCCAATTACCATATGCCGGATGAATATGTTGAGTTGGACAGTGTTAAGAAAACTGCTGATGTCTTGTTTACTTTTCTCGTAAAGCTATTGGCTGAATAGCGAATAAAAATTCCGGCTTTCCGGAATTTTTATTCATTTTATGAAAAATCATGCTAAAATATAATTGGATGATGATGGATAAGATCCAAATCAAATCTCTGGCTGACTGAAAGGAAGTTATGCAATGAAGGTTGATTTGCTGCTATATAACGGAACGATACTTACAATGGATGAGAGATCTGCTGTTGGAAACTGGGTCGCAGCCCACGGCGGAAAGATCATCGCAGTAGGCAGCGGGGGCGGTTGGAAGGAATATCTCGGCTCCTCCAGGGAAGCTGTGGATCTGAAGGGAAAGACGGTACTGCCGGGCTTTTACGACAGCCATGTCAATCTCGTTCAAACCGGTCTGAACTATCTGGGACTTAACCTGAGTGACGCAGCCTGCATGGATGACTTGTTCGCCGGAGTCAGGCATAGGGCATCCCAGCTGCCGGCAGGTCAATTGATCCGCGGCATTGCTTTTGATGAGCTGAAACTTCGGGAAAAGCGGATGCCCACCCGTTATGAGCTGGATGAATATGCACCCAATCATCCGGTATGGATCAGCCGGGTCGACTATCATACCAGTATCGTAAATACATTGGCACTGCATCTGCTCAACCTGCCTTTCAATCTCGAAGGAATCGGCCGGGATGAAAGGGGTCTGCCCAACGGGCAGCTGACGGGAAGGGCCAGCGCCGTTGTCAGAAGTTACTTCCTCGGAAAAGTCTCTGATAGTGAAAGACACGAGGGCGTTCACAAAGCGCTCATCCAGGCTGTTGAAAACGGAATAACCTCCATGAATGCCATGGAAGGAGGTTTTACCTTTCATGACCGGCACGCTGAGTTCATTTTGGAGAATAAAGAGCTTTTTCCCATTGATGTAACACTGTTCTATCAAAGTGTCAATGTTGAAAAAGTGATCAGCAAGGGGCTTCCACGGATCGGCGGAACTATTTTTCTGGATGGATCTTTCGGCTCCAGGACAGCGGCACTTGCCGAGCCTTATACCGATAAGCCGGAGACCAACGGAAGCTTGTATTTCAGTCAGGAAGAGCTGAACAGCTTCATTCTTGAAGCCCATCAGCGTCATCTTCAAATCGCACTGCATGCAATCGGAAGCCGTGCAATCGAACAGGCACTCAATGCCTATGAATATGCCCAGGCAGCAGTCCCCCGAATGGACCACCGCCATCGCATCGAGCATTTTGAGCTGCCGTCTGAGCAGCATATCAGCAGGGCAAAGGCCTTGGGTGTTATTCTTTCAGTCCAGCCTTCCTATGAGTTTTACTGGGGCGGACAAGGCAAAATGTACGAGACCCGGCTTGGAAGTGTTAGAAGCGCCCGGACCAATCCCTTGAAAAAATACTGCAGTGCCGGAATAACGGTTGCTGGTGGTTCGGATAGCGACTTGACACCTATGAAGCCGATGCTGGGCATTCATTCAGCCGTCAACCATCCCACCCCGGAATATGCACTGAACGTACCTGAAGCGCTGCGGTTATTTACGATAAACGGTGCAAGGGCTGTTTTTGAAGAAAATCTGAAAGGCAGTATTGAGACGGGAAAAACGGCGGACCTTGTGATTCTGGAGGATAATCCCCTTGCGGTTGACCCCTCCTGTATCAAAGATATATCTGTTGCAGCTACGGTTAAAGAGGGAACCCTGCTATTTATGAAGTGAGGAGTGATTCCGGTTGAACACCCTTGAAATCTATATGCTGGGCAATTTGAGGATCCTATTGAATGGGAAGCCGGTTTTGGGCAAGATGAGCAGTAAAGCGGCTGCTTTGCTATGCTATCTGGCAATTAACCGGAACAAAGCCTTCAGCCGCGAAAAATTGTCCTCCATTTTCTGGGAATCAGCTGCTTCTGAAACTGCCAGATACAATTTACGCTACACGCTCTGGACTTTAAGAAAGCTGTTCAATGCGGAAAAAAAGCAGCCTGAAGTCATACTGACTGAGAAGGACAGCTGTTTCATAAATCCCGAGCTTAAAATCACTGTTGATGCGCTGGATATGGAAAACCTGGCAATCAGCCTGCAACGTGACAATAGCATCGAGCCGGTACAGCTGCTGGAAACAATTAAAGGACTCTATAAGGGCGACTTTCTCGAGGGCTTTTATATCAACAAGTCTGTTGAGTTCAATGACTGGGTCTTCTATGAACGCGAAAGACTGCAGCGGATTTATTTTGAAGCCTTGAGCTGCATATCGAAGCTGCATATTGAAGCCGGTGATTATCGCGGGAGTATCCAGTTACTGAATGATATGCTGAGAATCAATCCGCTGCAAGAGGAGCTATACGAAGCTCTGATCCGGAACTACCTGGAGCTGGGAGACCGGAATGCGGCCTTGAGCCAGTACCGCCGATGCAGTGATATTCTCAGGGAAGAATTGAATATCAGCCCGAACGAAAGTATTGACACATTGTACCGGCAGATTAAATTTAACGATCAACCGGTCTCCAGTACTTCGGACAAAAAAGTATTGCAATATGAACCCTCCGGTTTAAAACTCATTATCTATTCAGATTCCTTGCCGGGGGAATCTGAGTTGATGCAGCCGCGGCAGGACATACTGACCGTTTATGCCTCCTGCTTGCCGGTTATAGAACTTCAGTACGGGTGTCTTTCAGATCTGATACGCGCAATATTGAGGTGGTGTCCGCAGCACATTCTGAAAGAATTGCCGAAATGCTTCTGGCGGGATCTCTACCGGATTGAAGCCGGTGCACTGGATTTTACCGGGGAGGCATTTACTGTTGACCAGCTCACTGCGCTATCTGAGAAAATCCGGATATTCGCTGCGCTTGAACGTCTCTTTAACACCATTGCTGAGAGAATTTCCTTTACAGTGCATATTCAGTCTGTTCAATGGATAGATAAGCTGTCCATGGAGTTTTTCAGGTACTTTCTTTTCCGTAACCACGATGTTCCCATGACCGTTGTTTTTTCCGGCATGGTCCAAGAGGAGCTGGCAGCTGATTTGCGTCAGCATTTCCCGATAAAATATAACAAAAAGTGAAAAGCTCCCATCCCCAGTTAAGGGGACAGGAGCCCTACCTGCTACCAATTACCCGTCAGCCGCATATAAAGATTGATATATTCCTCTGCAGACCTTCTCCAAGAGAAATCCTGTGACATCCCATACCGCATGATTCCCTCCCAGATCTCCTTTTTGTGATAATACTGAATGGCGCGCTTAACAGTAAAAAGCATTTCATGGGCATTGTAACTGGCGAAGGTGAAGCCATCGCCCGCACCGGTCACTTCATTAAAAGCTTTTACTGTATCATTGAGTCCTCCGGTCTCACGGACGATGGGAACGGTGCCGTATCGAAGGCTGAAAAGCTGGCTCAAGCCGCAGGGCTCAAAAAGGGACGGCATCAGGAACATGTCGGCGCCGGCATAGATCCTCTGTGCCAGGATTCCGTCATATTTCATGTTGGCCGAGACCTTTGCCGGATACCTGGCGGCGGCAGTGCGGAACATTTCCTCATACTTGTATTCCCCTGCACCCAATACAACCAGTTGGATGTCCATTTCAAGCAGCTCATTCAGGACATGGGAAATCAGGTCAAAGCCCTTCTGATCAACCAGCCGGGATACGATACCGATAAGCGGCACATCGCTGCGCGCCTCAAGTCCTAGCGTCTGCTGGAGCATCTGCTTGTTGACCCGTTTTCCTTCCAGGTTTTCCAGATCATATTGCGCAAAGATTCGTTGGTCGGCCGCAGGATCATTTTCAACGTCATCTATTCCGTTCAGGATGCCAAATACCCGGTCATAACGCTTGCTGATCAAGCCGTTCAAACCTTCGCCGAAATAATCGTACCGGATTTCCTGGGCATACGTCTTGCTGACAGTGGTGATCAAATCCGAAAAGGCAATACCCGCCTTCATATAATTCGCGCAATTATAAAACTCAATGCCATCGATGTGAAAATATTCCCATCCGATACCCATCAGGTCCGGCAGCACGCTCTTGGGGAATATGCCTTGATACTTCAGGTTATGTATGGTGTAGACCGTTCGGATATCGCGATAAAAGTCATCTTTCCTGTAATGTGTAAGGAGAAGCAGGCTGACAATGCCGGTCTGCCAGTCATTGCAATGGATGATATCCGGTTTGAAACCTACCAGCGGAAGCATTTGGATCAATGCCTTACAGAAGAAAGTAAACTGCTCCGCTTCATCCGGATAGCCATATAAGCCTTCCCGGTTGAAATAGTACTCATTGTCGATAAAATAGGCGGTCAGGTCGTCCTGCACCAGTTTCAGCACGGCACAGTACTGATGCCGCCAGCCTACATCCACATAGATATAGCCTACATATTCCATCTTTTCCACATAACGCTTGGGTACAGCCCTGTACTTGGGCATGACCAGCCTCACATCCTGCCCCAGCTTGATCAGTTCCTTGGGTAACGTACCTGCTACGTCTGCCAAGCCGCCCGACTTGGCGAAAGGTACCGCTTCGGAAGCGGCATAGAGTATTTTAAGTTTTTCCATCTATTTCACCTCAACATCCTTCTTGCTTTCTCTGCGTATCGGCGCATCAATACCTGACAACCATTATTATAAGACTTCCATCACGTCCTATACCAGATATTATATATTCTATAAACAAAATCCAATTTCCTCCTGCCTGCCTGCAGAAAACGCAGCCTTTGCTGCTTAACGATAGACCTCATCCTGCCTGTGAAAACCGTCCTTTATGATGGTTGCATCCATGTTTTCCTTATGGACGGCAATGGGCTCCAAAATGAAGTAAGGCACCGTATACCTGCCGTCATGGATGGTACTTTTGGTGTCGATATATTCGCCCTTTGCCAGCTTGATTGCCATCTTTGCCGTCGCATCAGCCAATTTCTCAATAGGCTTATAAACCGTCATCAGCTGTGTGCCTTCCACAATACGCTGGCAGGCCGCCAGGTCTGCATCCTGTCCGACCACAACGGTCTTTCCGGCCATTCGGTGCTCTGAAAGCGCTTCAATGACCCCGTCTGCCAGTCCGTCATTGCCGGCTATGACCGCATCGATATGATATTTATCCTGAAGCAGCTGGTCGGTAACGTTGAAAGCAAATTCCTTCATCCAGTTTGGCGCCCATTCTTCTTCGATAACCTTGATCCTGCCTTCTTCGATAAAAGGCTGCAATACCCGGTCATAGCCCCGCTTGATCAATTCCGTATTGTAATCGCTCTTTGCACCGTTTATAATCAGAAAATTCCCTTTAGGCATCCTTCCCACGGCGTAATTTGCCATCAGTTCGCCTACCATTTCATTATCAAATGAAATATAAAGATCCACATCGGATTTCAGCACCAAACGATCATAGGATATCACCTTGACGCCCTGCCTTTTGGCCATCTCCACCGCATAGGACGCTTTTTCCAGATCATTGGGCACAATAACCAGCACGTCGATGCCCTGGTCCAGCAGATAGCGTACCTGCTTCAGCTGATCCTGGTCGTCGTTGTTGGCATTTTGAATGATGATATCACCGTCTAGCTCCCTGACCTTGGACATCAGGATATCCCGGTCCTTGATCCAGCGCTCTTCCTTCAGGGTGCCCAGTGAAAAACCGATTCGGATGATGTCGTCGGCTGCCCCAGACAGTTTGGGATCTTTGGCTTTGGGCAGACCTGCCAGCCGAAGGTTCATGACTGTCAGATAAACCAGCGTACCCAGAGTCAAAAGAAGCAATACCAGCACCGCTCGTTTTACATTTGCATTCGGTCTCATGCTAAATCCCCTCTCCGGATATACTCGTCCTGTACTCGGTAGGCGTCATACCCGTTACTTTCTTGAAGGTCTTACAGTAATAATTGGGATCACTGTACCCAATGCGGTAGCCTATTTCCTTGATGCTGAATTCCGCATCCTTCAGAAGCACCTTTGAACTTTCAATCCGGATTTCTGTCAGATAATCAATGAAGCTTTTCCCCATGGACTCCTTGAAAAACTTGCTGAAATAGTGATAGCTAAGGTTGACCTCCTTTGCAGCATCGTCCAGACTGATATTTTTTTGGTAATTGCTATGGATGTATTTGATTACTTTAGAAATCAGGCCGTTCATTTCCTTTTGTCTTGATTCTGCCATGCTCTCCAGCAAATATCTGAGGTATTCCATATAACTGCTTTTCAGTTCAACAACAGACTGCAGCTTCAAAATTCTGACCATATGGCTTTGGCCCTTGAAATTGCTTTCCTCAATACAATAAGGAACAGCACGCTTGATGACATAGATCAGCTCAATAAGCCTTGATTTGATCCTGTCCATATCTTCCTTATAGTTGACGGTCAGCCAGAAAAAAATCTCTTCAAAGGTGTCGGCCACACCTTGCTGATCCCCGGTCAGCAGCTTATGGATCAGAAGCTTTTCCTTATTGGTGGGGTACGCATCCATCCTGTCGAAAGATACTGCAATATCTTCAAAATGTGTCACCCTGTCGCTGCCAACCACCGAAGCTGCCGTGTAGGCTTCGGTGCAGGATTTGGAGAAATTGTCCATTTCATACCGGCGGCTGAGACCGATCTTATAGGGTATGGAAACGTTTCTGCTGACCTGCTCTGCCAGCCTGTTGGCCAGCTGAATTGACGTGTTCCTGATTACATACGGATCCGCCTGACTATCTGCAGGCAGAAAAGCCACTACCCTGTCCAGAAGCGGCGGACCTACCAGACAGCGGCACATATTCTTGAGTTCTTTGCTGAACATGTCATAAAACTTTTGCTTTATCAGGCTGTTTTTCAGGTTCTCCTCGCTATCGGCACCTTCCGTGTCGTCTATGATGGCCATCATGACATAACCATAACCAAGCTGAAAGCCAAAGATACTTTCATAAAATGCCAGGTCCTTGACGGCACGTCCGTCAAATATCTGGGAGTAGATAAACTGCCCTTCCATGTGCGGTATGATCTTACTGATTTTTTCTTTCAGCTGCAGCTCGCGCTGGATTGCCTCGTGCTTTGCCTTTATGACCTTGCATATGCCGTCCATGGTCTCGATCACTTTATTCTTATTCAGAGGCTTCAGCAAATACTCATATACGCCCAGGTTCAAGGCTTCCTTCGCATAATTGAAATACTCGTAAGCCGTGATAATGATAAACATCACATCCTGGTTGACGGCTTTGATTTGACGGATAGCGTCGATCCCATCGATTCCCGGCATATGGATATCCATAAAGACAACGTCCGGCTTCAGCTCTATGACCTTTTCAATGGCTTCCCGCCCTGAGCCTGCGGTGCCAACCACCTGGACATCCTTCATGTTTCTTTCAATGATGTATTTTATGGATTCGATTACCAGATACTCATCGTCAGCTATCAGGAGTTTCATTTGCTTCTTCACCCTCCTCACTATAAGGAATTTTCAGTGTAACCTTGGTTCCCATGTCCAGAACGCTATGAATCTCAATAATGTCCTGCCAGGCTGGTATATTGTAGAAAAGCTGAAGCCTTTCCACTACATTGGAAATACCGATGCCCGACACATGCCGCTTGGACTGTTCTTCATGGCTGTTTGCCGACAGCAGCAGCCGTATACGTTCCTCATCCATCCCCATGCCGTTGTCGATGATCTCTATCAGAACCATTCCTTCGCCTTTCCTGACATTCAGATGGATTTCCCCTTTGCGCTCAAGGTTCTGAAGCCCGTGTATGTAGGCATTCTCCACAATCGGCTGAATGATGGTACATGGCATTTTAATGTCCAGGATGCTTTCATCTATGCCCGTGCAAAAATCGATCCGATCACCAAAGCGTGTTTTCAGAATAAACATATAATTTCTGACATATCTCACTTCGTCAGCCAAAGTCGCTGGTTCTTCCAGCTTGCGCAGGTTGTAACGGAAAAGCTCAGCCACATTGCCGATGAACTCTGAGGATCGATCCGCTCCTTCCAGCATGGACAGCTGTGCGGCGGCATTCAGCGTGTTAAACAGAAAGTGCGGGTTGATCTGAGACTGAAGGGACTTCAGCTCTGCGTCCTTTAGCAGGCTTTTCATCCTGAGGTTCTGCATTTCCTGTTCTTTAAGCCGCTTTTCCATTTCTGCCTGATGCTTCAGCTCGTCAATGTAGCTTTTGATATTGACAGCCATCTTGTTGAAAGCGGTTGCAAGCACATTGATTTCGTCATCGGTCTGGATCTCTATCAGCTCTACGTCAAACTCCCCTTTGGAAATACGCTCCGCCGAATGGGACAAATCGATAATGGGCTTGGTCAGCCTGTAGGTGAAAAAGATTGCCAGGAACAAATTGATGACAACCGTCGTGACGATGGCCAGCAGGTTCATATAGGTGGCATATGTCATGTTCCTTGTGATTTCGTTATACTTTTCAGAGCCTTTTTCCAGCTTGCTGCTGAGCAGGCTGCTGATATAGAACTTTATATGTTCGCTAATTTGATTTGACCTGGTAAAATGTGCTATATACTCGCTGCTAATGCGGCCCCTTTTTGCTCTTACCGCATGATCCGTTTCACTCAGCAGCTCGTCGATCATGAAGCGTATATCCTTCAGCATCAGCGCATCGCTGTCGTAGGAAGCTTCCCTGTATATGCCCTGAGCTTTCTCCTGCAGGCGGTTGTAGCAGGTATAATAGTTCAGAAGGTTTTCTGAGGACTTGGTGGTCAGATACTTTTCAACTTCCGTCATGAGATCGTCCACATTGTTGTTGAGGTTATTGAGATAGACATAATCCCCGATGATCGTATTCATCCTGTAAAGGATCACCTTGGCATTGTAATAGGAAAACAGGCTGGTGATGCCGAGCAGCGCAATCGTTATCAGGTAATAAAGTATCAGTTTTTTTCTGATTCCGGTGAAATGGAAAATGCTTCTGTTCATTTCGGCACCCGCTATTCCTTCATATCTGTATTAGGCTCATAGGCGTCTGCTTTTTTCTCGTACTCGGCCAAATTGCCTTTGGTAATGATTTTTACGCCTGTATCGATAAAAGTGGAAACATTGTTCTTTTCCTTGATATCCATCATTGCCCTGACGCTCTCATAGCCGATCCGGTATGGGTCGCTCATGACGGTGCCATAAATGATCCCCATATCGATATAACGAAGGATGGCTTTGGTATCGCCATAACCGACCAGTACATAGCTGCCCACCCTGTTATGATCGACAATGACTTGGGCCGTGCCTACAGTATCTACCGAGCTGGTAGTGAAAATCGCATCAATGCCGTGCTGGCTGCTGATGACGGACTGGGCAATCTCTTCCGCACTCAGAATTCCCATCTGGGAGGTATAAGTCTTGACCACCTTCATTTCGGGATACGCCTTGATGGTGCTCAAAAACCCGTTAAGCTTCAGATTCTGGCTGGCATTATCCAGCTCCAGGCCGCTGCTGACGATGATGGCGATTTGTGCTTTGCCGCCTGTCCCCTTGATCATCAGATCCGCTGCAGCTTTACCCAACTGGTAGCTGTTGGTTCCGATAAATGCCCGCCGGTTGCTTTCGTTGTCGTCATTTTCGATAGTAACCACCGGAATGCCCCTGTCGTATGCTTTATTGATCAGTCCGGTAAAATCCAGACCACTGGATACATGGGTGATGATCCCATCTACATAGGAACTGACGGCAATATCCAGGTACTTCAGCTCCTCCTGCGGATTATTGAACCTGGGGTGGTTGAATTCAACCGCCACGTCTAGCTGCCTGGCAGCACTCTCTGCACCTTGTCTGACTTCCTTCCAGAGGGGATCTACTGAATTTTGCGTGATGAAATAAAAATGATAGCGCGGCTTTGATATGATCATCTCCCGCTCTTCCCTGAGTACCCAGAACAAAAATCCGCTGGTCAGGGCTATTAGGATGCTCAATATCAGAATTGAATGCTTGCCGATGAATCGGAGCAGATTCTTGACCCTGTTCATTTTAACGCTTCCTCCGTCAGGTTGCACAATATACTTGTGTTGCTACCCATAAATAGTTCTACAGAAGGCTGTCAATTTCCTTCTCTTAAGCATGCTTCGGAAGCACAGTAAAAGCTGATAGGGAAGAGAATTTTTCTCAACTCGTCTCCTCTTGAAGGAATTTGTCTAATCCAGTCGAATTATTCAAATCTAAGAGCTGTAGATACCCCGATCATAAAGGGACATTCCTTAACGTGATAGGAATACATCTTGTTCAGAAGGTGTGTCCCTTTACCTTAGAAAGGAGGGAAAAAGCTTGGCTTTTGAAAATGACCATCATTGCGAAGGGCTGCATCAATCACTCCTAGAACGGATGCCTGTGGGATTCTCTTATAACCGGATCATTCTGGACGAAAACGGTAATCCTCTAGATTTCATCTATGAAGATATAAATGATGCTTTTCAGCAGCAAACCGGCTTCTCTAAAGAGATGATCATCGGCAGAAAAGCTTCTGAGATCATACCCGGTCTCAGGCATAGGAAAACCGATTGGGTCGCCATCGGCGGAAAAGCTGCCCTAGAAGGTGCTCAAAGCAGCTTTGAGTACTACTCTGAAATACACAACAAATGGTTTACAGCTTTTGTATATGGGGTACAGCCGGGGTATTTTGCCATCCTTTTGCACGATATTACGGATTATAGAGTCAATCAGCAAAGTCTGAGGAAGATACTGGATTTTTCACCTGACTATATGGTGATTACCGATCTGATGGGGACTATCCTGGATTGCAATAATATGACCGTCGCCGTTTTCGGTGATCAAACAAAGGATTCATTGATCGGCACCAGTGCTATGAATCTGATAGCGCCGATTCACAGAAGCATCATCCGTGAGGATATGCTTGCGGCACTTCAAACCGGCAGTTTTAACAATAATCTTTATACATTTTCAACTGCAGCCGGCATCGAGTTCCCCGGAGAAATGTCGGTGAGCCTGATTCATGACGATTCCAGGAAACCTATCGGCTATGTCGCCATCGCGAAGGACGTTTCCGACAGACTCAAGACCCAGAATGCGCTCCGGGCCTCGGAGGAAAAGCTGCGAAGTGTATTCAGCTCATCTCCCGACTCCATTATCGTGACAGACCTTTTCGGGATGATTCAGAGCTGTAACCAGGCAGCCTGCAGCTTGCTGGGGTATACAAATATCGAGCATCTCAAGGGTATCTGTCTTTTTGACTTTATCGACCCCAGTGAAATGGAAAAGCTGGCCCAAAGGCGGAAAATGCTGAATGAACAAGGCACAATTAAGAACGCGGAGTACCTGCTCAATACCTATGACGGACGCACGATCATTGCAGAGGTCTCTTCCAGCATCATACGCAACGCCTCAGGCCAGACGGACAATGTGGTTATTATTGCCAAGGATATCAGCGACCGTAAAAAATCGGAGCTGGAAATAAAATATCTCAGCTATCATGATAAGCTGACAGGTCTCTATAACCGTGTTTTTTTTGACGAGGAGCTTGGAAGGCTGGATTCCCATAACCAGCTGCCCCTATCCGTCATCATCGGTGATCTTAACGGGCTAAAACTGACCAACGATATTTTCGGACACAGCGAAGGTGACAGGCTGCTGCAGAGAATGGCGAAAATACTGCTGCAAGCTTCTAGACAAGAAGATATTGCCGTCCGCTGGGGCGGTGATGAATTTGCGTTGATTCTGCCGCTGACACCGAATCACGTTGCAGATGAAATCTGCAAGAAAATCATCGAGCTCTGCAGCGAAACAGATCAGGACCTGATCCGGCCAAGCATTGCATTGGGTTTTGCCACAAAGGAGAAGCCCTATCAGAATATACAGCAGGTCATCAAGGAAGCCGAGAACCACATGTACCGGCATAAGCTGCTGGATAGCCGCAGCAACCGGAGCTCCATCATTGCATCCCTTGAAAAGACACTTTTTGAGCGGAACTATGAAACAGATGAGCATGCACAGCGGATGCGGCGGATTTGTTCCCTTTTAGGAAAGGCATTGGGTCTGTCCCGAAGTGAACTGGATGATCTCAGCCTGTTTGCGCTTCTGCATGACATCGGTAAAATTGCCGTATCTGACAGGATCCTGATGAAGCCAGGCAAGCTGACAACCGAGGAATGGGAAGAAATGAAAAAGCATCCTGAAATCGGCTTTCGGATCGCGGAGTCCACACAGGAGCTTTCACATATTTCTGAATACATCCTGTTCCACCATGAGAGATGGGACGGGACGGGTTATCCCCATGGATTAAAAGCCGGGGCGATACCCAAGTTGTCAAGGATTCTCGCCATCGTTGATGCTTATGATGTCATGACTCATTCCAGGCCCTATAAAGATGCAGTAAGCAAGGAAGATGCCATAGCGGAAATACGGCTGTGCGCCGGTAAACAGTTTGACCCGGAGATAGCCGAGGTCTTCATCCGGGTTATGAACTCAAGCCAGCCAGACAAATGATAAAGCAAAGAACGGTCAGCATAAACTGACCGTTCTTTATTCCCCGTCGTAAAAGTCCAGATATGAGAACTTCTTCCCATCCTTCCGCCACCCTAGGATGGCTTCCAAATTGACATTCTGGGCAGACTTCAATATATTCCAGTCTGCCTCCGGCACCTTCTCCTTGATGGCCGCAATCATATCCTTAATTTCATACCGCTTGTTGCCTGTTTTTCCCGCTGCAACCATGCAGGCACAGTTCAAAGGCAGTATTCCGCTGCTCCTGGTAAACCTTTCGATATCCTGCTCTTCAATATAATACATCGGCCGGATAAGCTCCAGGCCTTCAAAATTAGCTGAATGCAGCTTCGGCAGCATGGTCTTGAAGCTGCCGGTATACAAAATGTTCAGCATGGTGGTCTCAATGACGTCGTTGAAATGGTGCCCCAAGGCCAGTTTATTGCAGCCCAGCTCCTGCGCCTTGTTGTACAATGCACCGCGGCGCATTTTGGCGCACATATAGCAGGGGTAGTCCTTGGCAATCCTGTCAACGATATCAAAAATCTTGGACTCAAAGATATGTACCGGTATGTTCATATGCCGGAGGTTATCCAGGGCCAGCTGCCGGATATTCTCATGATAGCCGGGGTCCATGACCACGAACTCCAGTTCAAAGGGCACTTGACCGTGCCTTTTCAGCTCCTGAAGCAGCTTGGCCATCAGGATGCTGTCCTTTCCGCCCGATATGGCCACGGCAATGCGGTCGCCTGCTTCAACCAGTTTGAAATCCTTCACGGCTTTAATGAACTTCGACCAGATTGCCTTCCTGTATTTTGTTATGATGCTGCGCTCAATTTCCTGCAGCGGTTTTCTCTCATTGTCCGGAACAAGCACATTACAGCCGCTTCCCGAACCGTTATTTGCAATGCTGTTCAAATTTTTCACCTCACCAACGAAAATAGTATACCACATTTCTCTGTGCCAGGCACGACTGTTAGCCGGTTATTGTCTCAATAACCGGCTAACAGTCGTGCCTGGCACTTTATTTCCTCGATTTCCGCTTCATCCATGCCGAGAAGCTCTAGAAAGCGGCTGTGCCATGCCGGGTACTGCTGCTCCAGTTCGGTATGCAGCCGATTCATGTTGTCTCGGCTTAGGCCCGCCTGATGCAGAAGCCGGGCAAAAGCCGCCTTGTCCACATCTGCGCTTTTCTCCATGAATGCTTGGTTTTTCATCAACTCTACCAGCATTCCCTGTTGCTCCCGTATAATGCTGATCTGATTGTTCAGATCCCGATATTTCTGCTCTAACGCATCCTTAATCTCTCCGTCTGCTGCAGTCAGAATCTGCTTGATGGTCAGAAGCGGCAGCCCCGCCTGTCTGTACATGCAGATCCTTTCCAATTGTTTTACGTCCGCCTCCGTATACTTGCGGTAATTTGCTTCTGTCCGCTTGGCCGGCTTCAGTAATCCGATGGAGTCGTAGTACAGCAGTGTGCTTCTTGACAAACCGAATTTTTTACAGAGTATTTTGATAGTGAAATCCATTGGCCGACACCCCTTTTCTGTTAGGAAGCCTTCCCTGAGGCCCAATGTGCATCGTGCTATTGACCTGACTATAGCTTTATAGTTTATACTGGTTCTTATGTAAAACAATATTTGTAAGTGAAAGGTTTGAACGCTGTGAAAAAAATATATCTGATCAACCGGAACTTCGCCTGTCTTTGGCTCAGTCAAAGCATCTCCCAGACCGGCGATAAAATCTATGCCGTAGCCCTGTCCTGGTGGATCCTTGAGAGGACTGGCTCACCGATGCTGATGGGACTGCTACTTGCATCAACACTGCTGCCTCAGATTCTGATGGGCCTTATTGCCGGGGTTGTGGCCGACCGCTTTAACAGAAAACGTCTGCTGATCGCCGCCGATATCACCCGAGGCATGATCCTGGTGGTGCTCACATTTCTGGAACGCTCCGGCGGCCTGCAGCCCACCTTCCTTTTTGCAGGAACGGTAACCCTGTCCCTGGCAACGGCCTTTTATTCTCCAGCTGTCAAAGCCGTCTTACCTCAGCTGCTGGAAAAGGAACAGCTCATGGAAGCCAATGCACTGAGCCAGGCTGCCTATGGCATAACGACCCTGGCAGGACCTGTCATCGGCGCCTCTCTTGTCACCCTTTATGGATACCCCGTAGTACTCCTCTTAAATGCTGCATCCTTCTTTCTTTCCGGCATTCTTGAAGGCTTCATCCGACTGCCTCAAGCCAAACCGCTTGTGGCGGATTCGAGTATCGGAAGGGAAGCGGCGGCGGGCTTCCGTTACATTTTTACCAGCAAGCCCATCCTGACAATCATAGCCGTCATTGCGGTTGCTCACCTTTTTGTGGGCAGCCTGCAGGTTCTTGCACCTCTTCTGGCTGTCAGTCTGAAAGGAAATGGTGTTCAGAACCTTGGCTTTCTGGAAACAGCAATGGGTGTCGGACTGGTAGCCGGTTCGGTCTGCGCAGGACGCAACAAGCATAAAATGCAGGCTGACAGACTGGTTTATTTCTTGTTAGCCTGCGGTTTCTGCCTCTTACTGACAGGCGCTGTATTTCTTTTCGGCATACGTGCCATCCCTTATTACTTGCTCGTATTCTTTGCGTTCAGCAGTCTCGTCGTGAATGCCTCCATCCTCTGGCAATCCCTGCTGCAGGCAAACACGCCCAATGAGATGGCCGGCAGGGTTTTCAGCGCAGCAGCCATAACCGGAAACCTATCACTGCCTCTGTCTTATGCCCTTTTCGGGATGCTGCTCAATACCTACCCGCTTTATGCCGTCTTGCTGTTCAGCGGTGGCAGCCTGATCGTCATCGGTATTTGTTTTATCCGTTGCTGCATGATAAAAGATAAAGTGGAGTTACCTCAATGGTAACTCCACAAGCTTTTTTGTTTTGGTGGGGAATACAGGACTCGAACCTGCGACTTCCACCATGTGAAGATGGCACTCTAACCGGCTGAGTTAATTCCCCACTGACTATTTACTTTCATATTAATACGATATCCAAATACTGTCAAGTTATACCTGTTTATTTCTCAAAAGATTAATTTATTGCATATCAGCCTTGATATAATAGAAAACGTTGCCGGTTATGCCCAGCACAAAAGCTGCAGTACCGATGAAAAGCATGGTTTTTGCATCAACAGCTTCTCCCATATACTGTATTAAGGGCATTCCCGGAATCATGAACAGCGAATACTTAAAGTGGTCGCTTTGCATGACAATGATATTGCTGACTGCTCCCAGGGAGGAATACACGATTGGTATCAGTACAGTCCTGCTCAGATTTGCAATAAGCACTACCACTGGCATCAACAGAAATTGCAGCGTTGCAGAATATAAGCTGATCCTGGCGTGATCCGCAAAAAAACCGGGTTCGGGCAGCCCTCGACAGACAATGTAACCGCTTCCCATGGTAAGCAGATAATTCATACCATAGACAAATAGAATGATCAGGTAAACCACCGTCAGCTTTCCCAGAAAGACGGACCATTTGCTGGTAGGATAAGCATAAAGCATTCCCGCGGTTTTGTCCGAGTACTCCCTTATATAGACATAAGCCGTGATTACCGAAAACATGACAATGGAGAGCAGAAAGAAAAGTACCATTTCAGTGGTGCGGACATAGCTGCCCCACTTGATGTCCCGGCCGGGATCCACCGCATACCCCATGAACATCAAAGCAGGGAGAAAGGCACTTCCGGCTGCAATGATCAGGCTCATCAAGGACCGCCTCAGCTTCAGGAATTCGCAGTAGACAATATTAAGCAATTCTGCCACCTCCCATTGCAGGCTTCGTGTTCTCCGGCACATCAGGCGCATTGTCTGTCGTCAGTCGGATGAAGTAATCCTCCAGGCTGTCATACTTCAGGCAAATCTCGCTTACCTCCAGACCTGCAGCCACCATTTTCCGGTTCACCTCCGAAGCGTCGTTCAAACGCTCGTAGATCCTCACGACACCCTTCTCCCATACCCTGTAATCCGCGATGCCCAACCCTTGCTCCAGCAGCATGGCAGCCTTCCTGTCATCGCTTACCCGCAGCTGCAAGTAATGCCTGTTCCGCTTCTGCAGCTCTTTATAATCGATTTCCTCAAGCAGCTTCCCCCTGTGGATGATGCCGATAGTATCCGCAAGCTGCTGCACCTCGCTCAGAATATGGCTGGAAATCAAAACCGTCACCTTTTTTTCCCTGCTGAGGCTTAGGATCAGTTCCCGCATCTCCTTGATACCCATGGGATCCAATCCGTTGGTGGGCTCATCCAGTATCAGCAGCTCCGGCTGGTGCAGCAGCGCTCTGGCAATTCCCAGGCGCTGCTTCATGCCCAGGGAGAATTTATTGACTTTCTTGTTTGTAGCTTCCTTCAGGCCTACCAGCTCCAGTTTTTTTGTGATACATTGTTTATCCTGCACGCCCATCATCCTTTTATGGATGTCCAGGTTTTCACAGGCGGTCAGGTTGCCGTAAAAACCGGGATAGTCGATTATAGAGCCGATCCTCCCATAAAGCTCCCGGTTTCTCCCTGAAAGCGTTTCGCCAAAGAGCTCGATTTCCCCGCTGCCGGGCTTTGCAAGCCCCATCAGCATACTGAGGGTCGTCGTCTTGCCGGCTCCGTTCTGTCCCAAAAATCCGTATATCTCTCCGGCTTTGATGTTCATGCTCAGGTTGTTTACCGCCGGTATGCCGCTATAGGATTTTGACAGTTTAAAGGTCCTTAGAACATAGTTCATCGTTTCACCCCCAAATTCATATTAAAAAGGATTATGCTTATAATATAAACCATAATCCTTACAACGCCAGGTCATATTTCTTACATTTTTCTTAAATATCATTGCCCCTGACCGGCAGGCGGAAGGTTACAGCAGTCCCCTGGCCCCACGTGCTTTCAGCCTTGATATTTCCTCGCTGCATCTCCACCAGCTTCCTGACAATAGTCAGTCCCAGACCGCTTCCCCTGCTTCCGGTGCTTCTTGATTTCTCTCCGGTATACAGGCGGTCAAAAATGTACGGCAGCTCCTCTTCCGGTATGCCCCTGCCCTTATCCCACACCTGTACCACTGCCTGCTCCGATTCTTTCCAAAGCCTGACGCCTACGGTCTTTCCGTCGCTTCCGTACTTCAGGCTGTTGCTTAACAGATTATCCATTATCCGGCTGATGGCTTCCTCGTTTCCCATTACCCAAGCATCCTCCTGTGGCAGCTGGATATGAGGCTCAATTCCCTGCCGCCTGAAATCGTCAAATTGAAGGATCACGCTCTGCCGCACCAGTTCCGACAGGTTGACCGCCGCAAGCTCCAGTGTGACATCCTCCGATTCCAGTTTTGCAAGCTGGAAAAAGCTCTCAATGAGATGGTATAAAGCCGTTCCCTTAGCCTGTATGATGTCCAGATATTTTTCCCTTTCTTCCCCGCTCAGTACATCACAGGTTTTCAGCACCTCCACATAGCCCAGCAGGGAGGTCATGGGCGTCCTCAGGTCATGGGACATATTGGCTATCATCCTCTTCCTGTCTGCTTCGTAAACGCTGTTCTTGCGCATAACCTCTTGAAGCAGGTCGGCAAGCCTGTTAATTCTGCCGCAAAGTGCATTGACCGGGAGAAAATGGCTTTGGAGCCGGATCCTCATATTATAGTTGCCCTGCAGCTGCTGGTCCATTGCCGCCACCATCCGGTTCAGCTTTCGGATCAGTCCAAGCAGCAGCAAGCCCAACGCTGCAGCCAAGGCTGCCAATAACCCTGCTACAGCCGTCATATCGCATCCCCCAATTTATAGCCGATTCCCCATACCGTTTGAATATATACGGGGTGCTCGCCACAATCTTCAATTTTGCTTCGAAGCCGCCGGATATGTACCATAACTGTATTGTCGTCTCCCAGGTAATCATTCTCCCATACCTGGTAAAAAAGCTGTGCCTTTGTAAAAACCCGGCCCGGGTTCATCATGAAGAGCTTCAGCAGCTCAAACTCTTTAGGGGTCAACAAGACAGCCTCTCCTCTTTTGGTTACGGTATAATTATCAGGATCCAGAGTCAGTTCGCCATGACACATGTTCCTATGCTGCTGCCTGTCCCCATCGTAATACATGCTTCTCCGAAGGTGGGCTTTGATTCGAGCTGCCAGCTCCGCCACCGAGAACGGCTTGGTCATATAATCATCCGCGCCGATGCCCAACCCGATAATCCTGTCCGTTTCCTCCGATTTGGCCGACAGCATGATGACATGGACGGTGCTCTGTTCCCTGATCTTGCGCAGAACCTCCATCCCATCCAGCCGTGGCATCATCACATCCAGTATCACCAGCTTGATGGCTGCGGGATCAAAACGCTCCAGCGCCTGCTTCCCGTCAAAGGCTTGCACCGCTTTGCCGCCTTCCCTGGAAACTGCCTCCGCCACCAGGTTGTTGATTTCCACATCATCTTCAACAATCAGAATCTGAATCCCTTGCATCCATATCACCTACGCTTCCCTTGTGGCCTTCTTTTTTTCCTTCAGCGTCAGTAAAAGAAAAGCCGTTCCCCCAACCAGGAAAAGCAACATGACGCTTAGGACGCCATATCTGGACTGCCCTGTCAGCTGAGAGAAAATAGCGAACAAAGCCGGTCCCATAATGGCTGCAAACTTTCCGAATATCTCATAAAAACCGAAGAATTCATTGGCATTTTCCTTGGGCACCAGCTTGCCGAAATATGATCGGGACAGAGCCTGGATGCCGCCCTGGGAAGTGGCAACCAGCATCGCCAGCAGCCAGAATTCCAATGCTGTAGTCATGCGGTATCCGATGAAACAAATCAGAATGTAGACTGCAATGCCGGTTAATATCATCTTGTTGCTGCCGAATCGTTTCGCCAGTCTGCCGTAGAGAATGGCGCAGGGGAACGCAACGATTTGGGTCACAAGCAAAGCCAGGATCAGCGAATTGCTGCTGATACCGACACTGTCGCCATATACCGTCGCCATATGGATGATGGTATTGACACCGTCAATATAGAAGAAATACGCCAGTAGAAACAGGAAAATGTGCTTGTATTGGCGGATATGAACAAAGGTATGATAAAGCCTTCGAAAGCTGTCGGCAATATAGTGGGGAACCGGTTCCACATAATGGACCTGCCTGACGTTCTTCAGCATGGGTACCGTGAAGCAAGCCCACCAAACGGCTGTCATGAGGAAAGAAAGCCTTGTAGCCAGTACCGCGGATACTCCGATGTATTTGCCGAACATGATCAATGCGATTGCGGCTATAAAAGGAATCGTACTGCCGCCTATATAGCCCAAAGCATAGCCGTAGGTAGAAACATAGTCCATTCTCTCTTCACCGGTGATATCCACCAGGAACGCATCGTAGAATAGGTTGGCGCCTGAAAATCCGATAATGGTGATCATATAGACGATGAGCATGGGCAGCCACTGCTGGGTAAAAAAGAGGGCTGCCGTGGACAGGACGCCCACCAGGAAAAAGAAACGGAAAAGCTGCATTTTCTTGTTCTTATAGTCGCCGATGGTGCCTAAAATCGGTGCCAATATGGCAACCACCAGTGTCGCTGCGGATGTGGCATATCCCCAGTAAGAATCGGCCATATGGGTGTTCAGCCCGGCACCTTTAGCAACTGTCTTGAAAAAAATCGGAAGGATGGAAGCGCTGACAATAGCTGAATAGGCCGAATTAGCCCAGTCATAAAAGATCCAGCTGCGTTCCTCCCGTGAAAAACCCTTCAGCATGCTTATTTCCTCCCTTTTTAGAATACCCAAGCTGTGGGATCACTACTATTTTATACCAATCAAACAAACGCTACAAACAATATTTGTAAATCCAGTGAAAATTTTATGGAAAATGAGGGGGATTAGTTTATAATAATAATATGAAAACGATATGGGGAGGAAGCTATATGCCCGCACTGCTGACACACTATTTATGCGGTTTTGAAGTAATCCGCCAAATAGAGGGTCATGATTTCGCTAATCTTTTGACCGCCGACAGGCAAGTCTTCAATTTGGGTGCACAGGGTCCTGATTTCTTGTTTTATCATCGTGCATGGCCCTGGACGAAAGGCTGCGGTCTTAATAAGGCAGGCGAACGGCTGCATGAGGAGAGTACGGGAAAATTCTTCAGGACTGCGTTTTCTTATGCTTCCGAATTGCCAGCTAAGGAGGCAAAGCAGCTTTTTGCATACCTGAGCGGCTATTTGTGTCACTATTCACTGGATCTTCACGCCCATCCCTATATTTTCTACCGTTCGGGTTTTGTCAGGACGGGAGAACATGAAACGCAGGCCTTCTCCGCTTACCACCGTCGTTTGGAGACGGCCATCGACGTATTGATGCTTGACAGGATTCTGGGACTAAAGCCTAAGGGACTGAGGCATGCAAAGCTTATAGCTGTCAATCGCGCAGAAGCACAAGTCATTGGCAGGCTATACAGTCGGATATTCGCCGAGGTCTATGGCCTGAATATTCATGCATTGCAGGCAGCAGAAGCCGTCATGGATATGACCGGAATCGTCAGCTTCTTGCAGGATGATACCGGTATGAAGAAAAAGCTGATAGGCTGGATTGAAGGTAAACAAAACGTATCTCCGCTGATATCAAGTCTCATTCACCCGCAAAGCGTGGAAACAGGTCCGGATTATCTGAACCTGTCCCACAGCTGCTGGTATATGCCGTGGGATGACCGATGCGGCTGTACGGCTTCCTTTCCAGACTTGTTTGAAGCTGCAGTCAATAAGGCAGTTGACATGTGTCTTGCACTGCACCGATATATGATGGGTGAAGATAGCTTGGAAGAAATGTGCAGTACTGTCGGTAACCTGTCTTTTTCATCCGGTCTCGACTGTGATGCCGCAGCAGTTTTCTCCCATTATCATTGCATTTTTTAGGTGCCAGGCATGCCCGGCACCTAATAGTTCACCGATATCTTATCATCATCGGAATCCAGGTCAATAACAAAGTCAAACATGGTATAGAATACGATTCCCCTGCAGGTCACCTTGCCCTTTACCTTTTCCCTGTGTTTTGCCTTTAGTTTTCCCAGCATTTCCTCCGAACTGCCGCCTACCTTGACATGGACTGTATAATTGAAGCTGATGGTGATGATGCCGTTCTCATCTGTCTCGCTGACAATAGGGTGCCCATCGGTGAAGGCCTTTGTAGCCCCCCAGTTCAATATACCCCGCAGCTGGCTGTCTTTACTGAGCATTTCCTGTATAAAAGCTTTTTTTTCGATTTTCAGATAGCCGCCTACAATATAGAATTCCAGCTCCATCTATTCCCTCCTATGCACCCAGTGTTACCACATGCCCGTATTCAGCCGGCTTTGCCGCTCCCTTTGTCAATACCCAGACTACCTGCTGGTTGACTTGCTCCGGTGCTTTTCCCTCACCGTCGGTAAAAACCATGAGCAGATGGATCCTCAGCTTATCAGCCAATTCAAAAACCGGTCGGTAATCCGTTCCGCCGCTTTTGAAACGTCTTCCGTCTCTTGCGTATTTTTCAAGCTTTACCGGCGGTGTACAGGCTGTATCAAATTGTGTTACATGAATCGTTGCACCTGTAATCCTCTGTATCGATAAAAGCTCACCCTGAAAGGCTGTCAGCTGCTGCTCGGATATGGAGCCGCTGGCATCTATGGCCAGCAGTGCCTGGATCCCTGTACTGCGTTTGCTGCCCGGCAGGTTTTCAAACCGCTTCGACTCCCGCTTGCAGCTCTTGCGGACCACCGTCCGCCCTTTGCCGGATAAGAAACGCCGCAGTACATTTCTCCAGTTCACTGTATCCGACTTGTAAAGCGCAGCGATGCTGCCCTCGATATCACATGGAATATCCCCCTCGAACTTTGCTTGCTCCAGCAGCTCCGAGAGCATGCTCTTTGCCGCGTTCCGGTTTATCTCCGAGGCTTCTTCCTCCATGTACAGATTGGCATGCAGCTCCATCCCGCTTTTCAAGCGGATCGTCACATCTCCCGACATTTCAAGGAAACTGAACTGTCCTTCAATCCCCGCCAGAATATCATAGTATTCCTCTGCACTTTTTTTGTTGGGCAGCTTGACTCTGATCTCCCTGGATAGCGTATCTGCTGTGACATAGTCTTCCGGAAGCATGTTCTGAGGTATGTTCTCATTTACTGCCATGTCGCAAGCCACCGCCCAAAGCATGTGCTCCCGGTTCCCTTTGCGGAAGGGATGCAGCAGGATCAGATGCAGCAGCTCATGGATGATAACGCCGATAGGCTGCTCACCTTTCAATGCCTCATACCAATCTTTATTATACAGCAGCCGCAAGGTCGGGCCGGTGATCATTCGGGTGGTCTGAACAGCTTTACTGTCAGCAGGTGCGATGGAAGCTGCCATATACCCATAAAAAGGCTGCTTCAATAGAAGGTGTACCAAAGCATCACGTATCTGCATTATATCGCCCCTTTTCTGCTACGCAATCATCATACTGATTATTTTATCGGAAACCTTCTCAAAGGTGCTCATATGGGTTATGACGGCTTCAAAATCCTCCTGCCGCCTTGACAGGAGCAGCTTAAAGAACAAAATTCCCAGCTCTTCCGGCAGGCATTCCACAAAAGCGTTCAGATTGGCCAGCTGTTCTGCCTCAGTTTTGAATGAGATAACAGCTTTCTTGATTACAAGGCTGATAATATCCAATCTGTTTCTCTCCAATATATCCAATATATCCACTCTGACCGCCTCAAAATCCTCCAACAGCTTATCCGTCGAAGGGATCATGAAGTCCCTGTCCCGCAGAAAGCCGAATAGGGCGGAAGCCGTTTCTGGACCTACGATACCCGAAATAAGCTGTTTCATCAGCTTGTCGTTCAGGCTGCAGTTGTTCATGATTTCCTGAACCTTGGTCCAACCTCTAGGCGTAGGTGATTTCGTCAATGCAGTGGCATCAGCAGCTTTCTTGGTAATCAGCAGCATATCCGGGCAGGCCTGCAGGAACGCCAGCACATTGTCATTGGCATTGTTCCGGACCGAATACTCGGTATAGTCATCCAGGTCAGCCGTTATCTCTATTGAAACAAATCGGTCCAGCATGGCATCATCCAGCGCATTGACGGTATAGTTCATGGTATCGGGATTCATGGTAACTCCGATTTTCCAGCCTGGTGCCAAGCTGTGGTTGTTGATCCTTCTTTCCAGCAGCAGGGGGTATAGAACCGACGTGGTATCACTGGGCACCCTGTTGATCTCCTCCAGTACCAGCAGGCCTTTTTCAGGAAAGAAACCTTCTCTTACAGCCTGAACGGTAGGTAAAAACTGTGGCGCCAGATACCGAGTGATTCCCTTTTCCCTGTCCTTATCAGGCAGACCCATAAAGTCAGGGCCCTCCAGAGCTGCAGCATATAGCCCCATATAGCCTATTCCAAGCTCCTGGGCGCATTGCTGGTAGGCAGAAGTTTTGCCTACACCTCTTTCGCTAATCAGGGCAGATACGCTTTCCGTATTCAAATACAGCTCTTTTATGCACTGTTTGGCTTCACTGATTCTCATTATCCCACTCTCCATCTATTAAGCGTTATATTTTTAACAATATTCTGTTTCCATTATAGAAAACCATTTGTTAAAAGTAAACACTTTTGATGAAAATTTTTCTATATCTCCTTTAATTTAACATGCCTGTAATAATTAGGACTTCTCATTCATTCCTCTGCAGTTGGGACATATTTTCCTGCAAGTGTTGCAAGACAAGTACCAGCCACCGCCTTCCGTACTGGTGACAGATCTGTTCCTGCAAAGCTTCTGGTCAATGGTTACCCCGTTTAGAGCCTTTTGCGGACATGCCTCAAGGCATAGCCTGCAGCGTACCCCAAGCAAACCGGGACGCCATAACAATCACCGATTTGCATGCAGTGTAAATGTCATTGGGATGAAAGCCTTGGGGCGCACGGCTGAAACGTTCAACGGACGCAATACCGCAAAGTTCTGCACCCAGACGTCCTGACATAGCTTTAACCGCATCAGAATTCAAATTCATGTTTTAAACCCTCCTGTAACTTTCTTATTAATTTTTACCGGTTACATCTATGACTATACTTTAACACACCCTATTGTAACTGTCAATTTAATTTATTACAGTTACAATATCTATCCAACCTGCCCTATTTTGTTGCTTTCACCTATGGGAACGGGTTATACTATAATTGCAGTACAAAGGAGGTGTCCGATTTGGATTTGATGTGCTTCGAAATTATCAACAGCAGCTGGCATATAACCCATGAGCCTTTTTTCGATCCCTTGCAGGATAAAAGGTGGGTTGCAGACTTTCTGAAAAAGTGGGGACTTGAAAATCATGGCCCTGTGGAAAGCAGCCATTTGGACCGGCTGGCTGCCCTCCGGAGCTTCCTCACAGCCGCTGCGCAGGAGCTCCTTTCCGGAGCTGTGCTCTCCGAAAAGCACATAAGCGAAATGAACCGGTATCTGGCATTAGACCCTTATTACCATGTCCTGCAATTTGAAGCAGACCGGTATGCGTTGCATAAGGAGCCGACAACAACCGGATGGCATGTGGTTGAAGGAAGGATTGTGCATTCTTTTGCACAATTGATAGACCGTTTTGATCTGAAACGGATCAAGCTATGTGAGAACCCTGAATGTAGATGGATTTTTTATGATGCCAGCAAGAACGCCAGCCGGTGCTGGTGCGGCAACACTTGTGCCAGTCTGATCAAGGTCAGGCGCTTCCGCAGCCGCCAGAAGGAAAACCGTGTGTAGCTTTACTACTATAATATAAAATCTGACAGGGGTGGGCTAAGACACCAGGCAAGAGCCCGTCCCTTTTTTCATCTTCTTTTTCAAATACATTTCATCATCCGACTTGTTGATCAGGGAATTCAGGCATTCACCGTCTTCCGGATAGACACTGATTCCGACGCTGGCTCCGATGATGAATTCAATCCCATCCTTTACAATGGGGTATTTCAGGGCTTCCGTTATTTTATCCGCTACCGACTGAGCATCTTGCTGGCTCAATATATCCAGGATCAATAAAACAAATTCATCTCCACCGACTCTTGAAATCAGGTCACTCTCCCGGATGCAGCTCTTTATGCGTTTTCCCACTTCGCAAAGCAGGTGATCCCCCGTGATATGTCCATAGGTATCGTTAACCATCTTGAAGTCATCCAAATCAATATACAGTACCCCGAACACTTCGCTCTTCCGTTTGGCCCGCTCCAGTTCCTGGCTGAGCCGCTCATAAAAATGCTTCCTGTTTGCCAGACCGGTCAGGCTGTCGTGGTATGCCAAATACAGAATATGGTCCTCTGCCTTTTTCCGTTCCGTAATATCATGAATGACTGAGAAAATCATCTTTTTACGCCCGAAAGGAATGAGTGAAGCGTGTATTTCCACGTCCCGCATCTCTCCGTTCGCCAAACGGTGTCTGGAATAATAGTTATTGCATTTCAGATCGATGATATTGGAAACCGCCTCATCCAATTTCCCAATAAGCGCACTGTTGATATCACTGATATTCGTTTCCTGGAATGCCTCGGCTGAATACCCATAGAACCTTTGTGCCGCTTCGTTGGCTGAAAAAACCATGCCTGTTTCCGGGTCAATCAGCAGCATAATGGCCGTATGCTTATAAAACATGCCCCGGAACCGTTCCTCGCTCTCGCGGATCCTTTCCTGGTCTTCCCGGTGCTGCATAATCTCCTTTTCAAGCTTTTTGGTGACAGTGATGTCCTGCCCTACAATTACAGTACCCAGCAACTCGCTGAACCTATGATCAATGACGGGAGAGCAGGAAAAGCTAACTGGAAGCAGTTCACTGTTCTTCCTGATACAGTGGAGCTGGTCATGCTTGCTTTGCTCAAACTTGAGCGAGCTTTCCAAGAGTGCATTGACTGCATACTTTTCTCTTATAATGACGGACAACGGCTTGTCCAGAAGTTCAATCTGGCTGTAGCCCAGGAGCTTGACTGTCTGTTCATTTACTTTCAGGATTTTTCCTTCAGGTGAAAGCAGGAATATCAGATCCACCATTTCAGATAATATTTCATTGATGACCATATCGGGTGTCAGGACAAAAAGCTTGTACTTTACGATGGCGTAATACATGCCCAACAGTACGGACAAAGCATATATCTGCCCCATATTAGGCAGCGGATTGAAGCCTAGTGCAGGCAGAATGTTCTGAGTTAACAGATTCAGTGCAAAAGGAACTGCCCCTGCGGCCAGAATGATATGCGCCTGCTTTTTGTTCCTCAGGCTGTTTGAATGCTTGCCCCATTGATAAATCAGGATTAAGCTGAACAGCAGGTAACAGAAATCATATAAGAAGTCTCCGACGTAGAAGAAGTCCGATATGGGTTTTGGCGTCACATAACCGGGCCGGAAAAGAAAAACGCTGGTAAAAAGAAAGACGGCAGCCGGCGTATAGATCAGCAGCCTGACATGAAGCTTTTCCACGATCCTGTTCTCTGTAAAGACCAGGACCATATGCAGGACGATGGCGCTGAAAGTACACCAGCCTACCGCAGAGAGCTTTATCCAGAAATAGCTGTCATTGCTTGAGACATAAACAAACGAATAGGAAAAAGACCAGATTGAAAGGCTGGCACAAAGGTAGAGAATTAACTGCTTTATTTCTTTTTTTACCTCCAGCTTGTAAGTATACAGTCCTATATAGATGTATACTGACAAAGCAAACAGGGACAGGACAGAGAAAACATGCATATTCACACCTCTGTCATCATATTTTCAGCCGTACAAGTAAAAAGCTGCAGCACGCTTGCACCACAGCCAAATCTCAGACTCTGTAAACCATGCAACCCGGCTGTCATCGTATCTGCTACCTTAGACCCGTGGCTTTGTGTCCTTATCTTTCGATAAGTTTACCCATAATTCAATTTAGTACTCTGTCAACCCTAATTCTACATGTTATCACCGGTTAAATTTCCGTAGTCCTGCGTTGGCACATAAAATGCCAACGGGGTTGGTATTTTTTGAGATCACTCGCAATACACAGAGTATTACTCACGCCTCCGCCTTGGTTTGCGGGTATCCTACGAAAATTATCCTCGCCGAGTAACACATAGTTTAGAGTTGACAGAGTACTGTAGGACTTTAGTCCCGGTCAACGTAGGAATTTGGTCTTACTAATCTTCTTTTCTACATTATATGTCATTGCTTTCAAGCTTTCAAGTATTGGCTGCACTTTTTTTATATAAGAACAGCCGTATGTTCCATTTCTCTGGATCATATGGCTGTTTCAAAAGGAGATGCATTTCTATTCCCACGGATGCGCTGTCTACTCAGCCTTATACTTTTTTGTCAGCATTGTATGCAGGATTACCGACAAAACAAGTCCTGCAAATGTAGATAACAGCAGCGGCATGCTGACAGCATTCCATCTGCCGCCTGCAGCCTTTACCATGGGTCCAATAGTGGAATTGGCAAGGATCCCTCCCAACGAGATTCCAAAATTGACAATGGACATCGTTGGTGCCATCGCTTCCGGCCGGGAAGCCACTGCCGTTGCAATCGTAAAAATCGTTGCAGGAACCAATTGGAATACGAAACCCATCGTCAACAGAAACGGCACTATCAGACCGATGTTGGTAAAATTGAATAGTGCAAAAGCAAAGACAGCATTGAGCATGATGGAAATAATCAGTACGAAAGTATGCTTCATATAGTTCACTTTGTTGAGAACAAATCCTATGATGATGCCGCCGGCCATCATCCCAACAGTGGCAATGCTGGCATATGCGTTGGCGCTGGCCATGTCCAGCTTGAGGCTTTGTACAAGGTAGGTGGGATAAAATCCTGAAAAGGCACCGTTGGCGAACCCGGCCAGGGCGAAAATCAAGCCCAGCAGCCAGGCTCCCGGTGACTTAAAGCCTTCCGCACTCGATGCTTTCGTTGCCGCTTGTGCCTGATCAGCCTGGTCCGGAGCAATCTTAGCCGGGTATTTGACCAACACTGCGAAGACAACCCCTACGGCTATGAAAAGCATAACATTGAACCACCCTAATCCTCTCCAGCCGAAGGAGGGGACAATGAAATTCGTGATGTTAAAAACCAGCAGCATTCCGATAGATACCCATAGCGAGAAAATTGAGATCGGGAGACCACGCTTCTCAGCAGGGAACCATATCGCAATAATGGCTGGAATCACCATGCTCATCATGCCGAAGGTTATTCCTTCAAGCACTCTTCCTGCAAGATGCAATGCAAAACTTGAGCTGACAGCTTGAATTGCAATTGCAATGATGCTGATAACGATAGCCATCAGACCCATATTTTTCGGGCCGATTTTTTGCATCAATGCACCGGAAGGTAATGTGAAAGCTGCTCCGGCAAACGAACACACTGTCATCAACAAGCCGATTGCAGCCAGATCAATTTTCATATCCTGCATCAGCAAAATCATGGTTGGGGGTATCCTGAACAACCCCATGACAAAAACAATACCTGTGGCAATAGCAATAGCTGCCATCATCCAAGCTTTTTTCATACAATTTTCTCCTGCTCAATTTATAATGATTGACATGGATTATGCCATAATTTAAAACAGCTCCTACTGGTTGATCTTTAAGTTCAATAGGAGCTGTTTTTATAAGCTGGCACAATAGAGTCCAATTTGACTATTTAGAACATTTCGGTACTCATTCTATCGATCTGCTTATTTACTTCGTCATATACGCCGGGGAAGGAGCTCCATGGTCCTCCCATGGTCTGACACGGGATAAAGGCGAACTTCCCGCACTTTCTGCATGCCCTTTCAACCTCTTTCGCAACCGCCTCTGGTGTCCAGTTGGGCAGATCTATTTCCCTCGTTTCAATTTCTCCCATAAATGCAATCTGTTCGCCATATTGCCTGATCAGGTCCGGTATATTATTGGTAGGAACGGCCCCCTGCCAGATATCTACCCCCATTTCAATCATGAACGGAACCAGATTGGCTGCAAAGGAATCGCTGTGGTGAACGATAAGTTCCACGCCATTGGCTTTGTAAAAACCGTATATCTTCTTATATGCCGGCAGGATGAACTCTTTGAAAATCCCGGGGGACATCAATGAATTCGTAGCGCTGCCCCAATCGTCATGATGAAAGAGTGCATCAAAATGGAGCTTTTCGGTTGCAACTTTGGCATAATCCAACTCATATTCGACAATCATATCTATGAGTTCGTGCATGGCTTCCGGCTCTTCATAATAAGCAACAAGGGCATCTTCCATACCCATCAGATGATGCGTCATTTCGAAAACACCCGGTGCATACCATACGGCTGCAAATTCCTCATTGCGATCAACCGTGCTGTTATAGCCGATAGCCGGTGCCCATGTTTCATCATCCGTTGGGACAACAGGCTTTTTAACATATTTTTTCCACTCTCTGATATCCTTTATCACTTTATGCTCGGGATCATGTTTTGGGTAAGGACCAATCTGGCCTTCCTTGAAGAACCAGGTAATACCCCATTGATCTCTAGTGGTCAGACCGGGTATCCATGGAATGCCCGTCATCGTGACGCCGGCTGGCATATTGATATTCAAGAATTCATACTGTTTGACAAAGCGATCCGGGTTTCCTCCTTTTTTAATCGTTTCCATTAAGTTTTGCCTTTTTGTCAACATTGAATAATTCCCCCTTAAAATAATATGGTTTCAAGTGTGGTAGCACAATAAGGAAAGCGTTTTTTACGTGCATATTTCCTACCGGATGAACCAGGCAAATGCGGCTTAATATATTTTACTTGAACAATCTTTCTCATAGACCTTAATAATACATGCATTGATCGGACCGGGAAAACCACCAGGAACAACCATAAGTTTATTGAGGTGAATCTTATCTTACGGCAGTATTTACCGTATCGATAGGGGAAAGAGTGAAAAGGAAATCCATCATGTTGAAGTTGAATAGGACCCGAATGATCGTGATAGGTTTTGGCGATAAACGTTCAAAATGGAGGAATACATAGGTTGGGTTTCTTTTTTGATAGTCAGGAGATTTTGACTCTGTCACTCCCCCTTCAAAATAGGATAGCTGTCTATGAAGTTAAAGTTACATACCGGATTCACCGACTTGAGTATGTAACTTTCTTAATATTTATTGTATTATTTTGCAATCAGATTGTCAACTATAGCCAAAAAAAAAGAGCCTCAGCTCTTTATTTCGTCCAAAAACGCACTGATGCGGTCTTTTGAAATACCTAAGGCATCAATTTCTCCTCTGCTGCTGATCCACATGCATAGGCTGCCGAAATTAATACTATTTAGGGAGTCTATGGCCCTATATATATCCGTATCCTTATTGAACTCTCCTTTGCTTATACCCTCTTTCATCAGCTTTTCGATCAATTTAAACGCCGGATCTTCTTTGTCCAATGCGACACTTTCATCCAGATATCCCATTAGCACCTGCCGGCTGCAGTCCAATCCGAATTTAATGCACAAATACAGCAGATGGTTGAGCAGATCAATAATACACTTGGTCTTTGAAGCCTCATAGTCGGGGTCCATGGTATAGGAGTCGGTTAACTTACCGACTTCCTCAGAATAATGCTGTATGATGACATCCTTCTTTGATTTAAAATGATGATAGAAGGATCCCTTACTGACATTGCAGCTGTTGACAATATCATCAATTGAAACGTTATCATAGCCTTTGTTCTGGAACATGGACATTGCTGCTTCAAATATTTTCTGCTTGGTCTGCATACCCTGCAATGTCCTCGGCGTAAGCCCTCTACTCAATTTAGCTTCCTCCTGGTATTGAACTTATTAGCTGAAACCCTCTTCCACAGTAAAAAGACAATTCTAAAATCAGTTTACTTCATAATATCAGATGGCTGGAAATATAGCAAACAACTCCATATTTGCGATCCCGGAATTATACATTGTGTCTGGCACCTTAACTGCTTATGCATATCGCTCTGTAATAATGCTGCTGACCCTTTTAGCCATAGCCATTATAGTAAGTATGGGAGGATTACCCAGAGACTCAGGGAACAGTGTCGCATCTGCAACATATAGCTTTTCAGGTAGTTTTGGATTGTGAAGGGTTTCTGCTTCCTTCGCTGTAAGAGGCAGCATACCACCGGGATGCCCGGCATTTATTGTACCAAGAAAAATATCGTCTTTTCTGATACCATACCTGCCAAGTATCTCCCTGCAAATCCCGGCTGCCTCCCGTAATCTTTCTTTATCACTGTCTGTAAGTGTTTTTTTGATATTTTTATTGTCAATACTTCCGGCACATGAATCTGCCAGTTTAATCATCAGTGTCAGTGTGTCCGAGGCAGGGTACAGCCAGCTTTTATTAAAGAAAAAGCTTAGATAATCAAAATACGGTGATAAGATATAATGCTCCTTCTGCACGGCAAATGGCATGCATAATTCCTTGTTCTGAAGGCTTCCCTTATGCTCAGCAGCTACGCAGAGGACCGGATCAACAAACAGTCTGCTTTCACATTCAATACCCGAATTCTGAAGGATTACAGGAGTTGAGAAACCTCCTGCTGCCAGTATGACAATATCAGCCGGATAGAAGTCTTTCTGAACCAGCACGCCCTTGACGACTCCCTTCTCTTCAATGACCTTTGTAACCTTGCAGCCTGTAACGATTCGTGCCCCCGAATTCTGAGCTGCTTTCAGAAATTGACGGCTGTCCCATTTCACACCGTGCCGACAACCCAGAACGCATCTTCCGCAGCTTGTACAGCTTGTGTAATCTCCAAGCTTGGGTAATGGGTGTGGGTCCAGCTCCATTTTTCTGCATATTTCAAACAATCTCTTTGTGGCATCCTGCCATAAATCTTGATGATCCCCTGTAATGGGAATCTCCCTGTAAAGCTCATCAAATTCATCGTTCAAATCAATGCCCAATGCCTTGAGTCCCTTGTCCATACGAAGCGCATTTCCTGCAGATAGCGTGGTAGTCCCTCCTAAACCGTTACCGCTGACCATAACCATCCTGTCTTCGGTTTTTCGAACTCTCATTGACGGAAACAGCAGCTGTATTTCCCTTTCATCAAAGAACAATCCGGTTTTTTTTAATTTCTCAAAAACAGGTAAGCTAAAGGAAAAAGGTTTGAACACACCGCCTGCTTCCAGAACCGTCACATGGAATTTTCCCTGCAGCTCTTTTGCAGCAGCTGCTCCACCCGCACCGCTGCCTACAATTATCACTCTTTTCATTTCAAAGCTCCCTCTTTTAAATACCCTTTACAGCAGCTCCCACCTTCGGTAATCCTTTGATCAAAGTACAGCTTGCCACCCGAAAGTCCTGCAGCAAGCCCTTCATCCAGTGAAGAAATAAGCTCGCATACTCCCGCAGAATAATATTGACTGAAAAAGCACTCCCTAATTATGATTTCACCGTGTCTATCACATTGAAAATCGATCCTCACAAGTTTATAAATAATCTGGAGTACTGTAACAGCCTCTTCCCAGGTTGCTATGCGCAGACTTTTTCTCAAGTTTTGTCCAAAGATATAAGAATTTTTATATAACCGGTTTTTTATTTCTTCAATGGCATGTCCACTCAGCAAATAGTTCTCAGCCTGCTCCTTTGTAAAAACAGCATACTTGAACAAGCACTCGTTATAAGAAAGCCCTCTGAGCTGCGGCTGCCCACTTTGGAAGGCATCTGCTGTCATATAGAATAACTCATTCAGCTTTTTCTTCTTAATGAAACCAGGTATGTAGTGCTGCATTAACTTAATTAGCATAATCAGGCTCCTGATTTTTTCATTTTCATAATGTATAATGCTGCTATACCTATGAAGCCATCAATAACGAAGTTGGCAAGGTATATAAGGTATGGCTGGTGGACGATGAAAATATAAATTGAAATAATCGCAGATGCCAATTTGCTTTGAGCCATTAGAAACGGATAGATCCTATTCTCAGGATATCTATACATCAAACATGCAAGCAGCGTTACAAGATACATATACGCCGCTGCCAGTATCAGATAGAAGCTGCTGCCTTGTACAGGTGCTTCAGGCAATCCGAAATAACCCGAAATACTGTTGAAAAAAATCAGGGCTGCATCGGGGAAAAACAGAAAAATCAATCCTACAGCAGCAAATATTGCTGCTGCAGACAAGCTGAACAGTCTATACAATCTCATGCTGCACCTCCATGCTTTTATCGTTTATAATACAACCGCGAAAATTCGGACAGCGGGCTAAACCGGACTTCCTTCATCATCTCCAGAGTGTCTTCTTTGTTGATAGGAAATTGTCCCTTATAAAATTTCTTCACCAATTCATAGTTTTGGTTAATAAAGCAGCAGCTTTCCGATGGAAAACGTTCTTTCATCTCAGAAAATATGGCTTGTACCGACTTATCGCGCACATTTCCGAAGGTCATTGGTGTAAATACACAGGGACTGACCTCTCCAAATGCGTCTATATAGACCATTTTATTGCCTGCATTACAGCCAAAGTGCTCTCCACCTTCAAAATGTCCAAGATAGTTTATGGTGATTCTTTCCTCTTTGTTGTATTTATCCTGCAGCCTTACCAGGCTCAACCTTTCCTCTTCCGTAATAACCGAATCCTCGTTCCACAAAGCTTCTACAGTCGGCTTGGTTTCACTTAGCCAGGCTTCATGTATATCGAGACTGATCAGGAACTTTAAAAATTCCTCTACCTGATTTTTTTGGAGCATCTCCCTGGATAAAACCGCTGATACGCTAACATGAACGCCTACGCTTTTAAATATGTCTATGGCTTTGAGTGCCGTCTGAAAGGCCCCTTTGTATCCCCTTATCCGGTCATGCTCTTTTTCTTCCCAATGGTCCAGGCTGACTGAGACATATAAAAGTCCTGCTTTTTTGAGCTCCGCTGCCAGTTGTTCCGTAAGATTGCATCCTGAGGTAAACAATTTTATTGCACAATTATCTCCGACACTTTCTATTATCTCAACAATGTCTTTATTTAAAAGCGGTTCTCCACCGGTGAAGCCCAGCCAAAAAACACCCATTTCCTTCAGTTCCTGTATGAGCTGTTTGATTTCAGCCGTATTCAAAAGCTCTCCGCTTCTATCCTTGTTATAACAATATCGGCAGTTCTGAGGGCAGGCATTGGTCAAGCTGATCTGAGCATGGGAAGGTCCCAACGTCCTTGCCAGCAGATGCTCATTTATGAAACGGGTGAAAGCTTTGCTGTTCACCGAAGGCAGATGCGAATGAATAAAGAACTGTCCTCCAATATCAACCAGATTAAACTTACCCATATATTTTGCGAGGAACCAATTGATGGAAGGCTTCACCCTTATAATCCGGATATTTGCCAATAATGACTTGACTAAAGCAAAATTGCTTCTGAACTTACCCATGTTTTAATCCTCATCATTTCAATTTTCTAACTTTATACTATCATTATACGATATTTCCTTTTCAAAGTTTGTTATCTAAAGTGTGGATGAATTTTAAAAGGTAAGAGATTAAGTGCATCTATTCGCTGATTTTGTTTGTATAGCTTTTACGCATCTATCAATGATTTCATTTTCCCAGCAGTATCGGTTCCTGATAAAGGGGTATGGATAATCAATTTTAAGCCGGAGTTATCAGAAACATCAAAATTACAGACTTCAAAATCCAGTATTCCTGCTAGAGGATGGTTCAATTGCTTGAATTTTTCACTATTGCTTTCAATCTCATGTAAAGGCCACCATAAATTGAATTCCGTGCTTTGCATTCTAAGATCGTCAATAAACTGAGCTAGCCAGGAATCTTCAATATATTGCCCGCACGTTGAACGGAATCTGCCCAGTAAACCTCTAGCATGCAGATTCCAGTCGACAAATAACTGTTTATACTTATTATCTGTGAACATCGCCCAAACGATATTTCGTTGGCGAACGTTCATTTCACTGAATTCACCAAAGATCATGCATGCTGCTTTGTTCCAGGCAATGACGTTCCACCGCTGATCAGTAACGAGCGATGGACAGAGTACTAGACTGTCCAAAACATGTTGAAGTATTGGGCTTATTGTTCCTTGGTATCCCGGTATATGTGCTGGAAGCGGCTGATTCGCCAAAAGGTAAAGATGAATGCGTTCTTGTTTATCAAGCAATAAAGCTCTAGATAGGCTTTCTATTATTTGAGTTGAAACATGAATAGGTCTTCCCTGCTCAAGCCATGTATACCAAGTTAAGCCAATACCAGCTATCTGTGCTACTTCCTCTCTTCTTAAGCCGGGAGTACGTCGATTCGCTGATGAAGAAAGGCCTACCTGTGATGGTAAAACTTTAGCTCTTCGCGTTTTTAAAAAATTGGCTAGTTCTTTGTACCGAAGTTCCTCATTATTCAAAACCATCAACCCTGCCTATTACAATTTATACTAGTATAATTTCGCTCCTATTAAAATTATAAGCCTAGTATTATTATAATTCTAGAAAAACTTGTTAGTTAAACAAAAAAACGTTTTATTAACTGTAGAAGGCCTGCAGATTCAAGGAGGATATCTAATGAAAATTTAAACCTGCTAATACCAGCACTCCAATAAGGTAAAACAATACTCAGTACAATAAACAATAATACAAAAACGGAGGAGAATAAACATGAAGTATTTATGGACAACAATCTATGTAAAAGATATGGAGGAATCCATCGCTTTTTACACCAACCTGGTGGGACTTCAAGTATTGAAGCGTTTTCCTGCGGGACCTGGGATGGAAATAGCTTTTATGGGCAACGGCATTGCCAATGAAACATTGGTTGAACTCCTGGCGGATAGCAACAATAGCACAGTCAATTACAGCGAATTCATATCGGTTGGCTTTGCTGTCGATTCTGTTGATACCATGCTGGATACGGTAAAAGGTGAAAACATTCCTGTACACAGCGGGCCGTTTGAAACGCCTGGTTTCAAATTTTTCTGCATCAAAGATCCCAATGGACTTAATGTTCAATTTTTTCAGCAAAAGTAAATAAAAAACGACGATCTATTTCATCAATCCATCACATTTCTGATATAATTGTATATAGACTTAGTCATGATATCTGCAATTATAGATAGAAAGTACAGGTGTTAACTATGAATTTTATCCTTGGAAGTGCTGCTCCTGAAAACGAAAACAAGCGGCACTATTTTTTTCTTTTTCAGAAGAATAATCTTCTTGTAAAAAAGCTCTATAAAGCATTTGCTGTTCTCACTTCTGATGATCTTTCACATTTGCAACATACGTTTGCAAACAAGTTCTACATCGGCAGTCTGGACGGTTATCCCTGCTATGCAGCAAGATTTCCTGAAGATGAGGTAATTCCTGATAACATGGAATTTGTAGGGCTCAGGCAGCTCTATGAAAAATTAGATGAGATCATGCTGCAGGCAGCGTTCCGTGCTGTTCAAATCGTAGCATGGGATGAAACACATAGATTTTGTGGTGTTTGCGGTGAAGCTACTGAAAAAAAGTCTGATGAGCATGCCAAGGTATGCCCCAAATGCGGACATACCTCCTACCCTCGCTTATCTCCCGCAGTCATAGTTGCCGTTACTAAAGGCGACAAACTACTCCTTGCCAGCAGCAAGAATTTCACCACTGGTATGTACAGTGTACTGGCTGGTTTCGTTGAAGCAGGTGAAACTCTAGAAGAGTGTGTAAAAAGGGAGATACGAGAAGAAGCCGGAATAGAGGTAACAAATGTAAAATATTTTGGCAGCCAGCCCTGGCCATTTCCCAATTCGTTTATGCTGGCATTTACAGCAGAGCATGAGAGAGGTGAGATTAAGATTGACGATAATGAGATTGCAGACGCCAGATGGTTCGGCATCGATGAAATTCCCAATATTCCCAGTATCCCCGGAAGCCTCAGCATTTCAAGGAGACTGATCGATTGGTTCATAGAGAAGTATAGGAAATAAGAAAGCTTCAGTAAAAAAAACGAAGCAATAATATTCATTCCAGCAACTCATTCGTGTGGTAGATAGATACAATATTGAGCGCATCATCAAATCGCTTCGAATCGATATTGCGTAACATTTGTTCCATATGAGCCAAAGCATACTGTATTCTTGTTTCATCGCTGGCTAAACTGATTTCACCAGCCCATATACGGTCATGGAAGTCTCGGAAATTTAAAGCTGGTTTCATATTCACGTCAATCGGTTTGCCTTTAGCGCCGAATAGCATGAAAACAGTGAAGTAGGACATGTGGACGACTTGTCGCGCCAGAAACAATCGAGCATGCTTATATTCATCCGCTGTTTCTCCAAAATAGCTTCGCAGATAATCTGCTTCATCTTCATCGTCCTTTACTAGAAAATTGGCAACAATGGCAAGATCCGCATAACGGTCGTTTAAAAAGGCCGCTTCCCAATCCACAAGCCAAGCCCGGTCTCCATCAAAAAGAATATTTTCCGGCTTAAGGTCGTTATGACAGGAAACTAAATCCTGATCATTGCGAGGATAAACAGCTGCAACACGGCTGTACTGCTTAAAGAGTTCTTCCGTCATACGCTCCGGAAGAATTTTAGCTTCCTGAAATTTCCGAAGTAAACGATCAGCAGTATCTTGGAAAGTCATAACCTTAGGGAAAGGTGGCAGTGAATGTAACTTGCGAAGCAACTCAGCCAGTTCAGCTTTTGCCTCCCCCATCCGAAATGGCCGGGCTTCCACAAAATCAGTGATTGAAATTCTGTCCTCAATGCTTGTGTACCATATGCGCGGAGCAAGCCCCGCCTCAGCAGCCATCTTCATACAAGCAAACTGGCGAGTGGGATCGCCCATATCATCAGTACGTGTGATAATTCGGAGTAAATACGGGTTTCCCTTCACAACAATGCGGAAAACTAGGGCAGACGAGAGCCCAGCAGTCAATATTCTGACATCTTCGTATTCACTCACTCCAAACGCAGCCTGTAATGCATTTTTAACGGCAATATGCTTTGCTTGTGGAATCATATTATATCCTCCCTCAATAATAGCTAGATTTGCTCTTATGATACACGCAATTGATGTTGAATATAAGACTGATATTTAGAAATCTCATATGATATAATAAAATTAGGGGGATTTGTGATTACTGAATACATGTACAGCGCTAAACCCTTTTATATAATGATGTGCAAGCCTTTCACTTCAATTGCTTTTTCCATCCCGATATCCCCCTTTTACTCTGTTTTATCCGTAACCTTTTTCATGGCCTTGTTAACTTCTTGGTGAACAGATTCTTGATAGACCTCAGCGTTAGTTTTTGAATCTTTGATTAGATCGTCGCAGAAAGCCGCTACGTCTCTGCCCGTCACCTCGAGCACGCCTTTCCCCAAGGCCGCGCCCTCTTCAAAAAGATCGATAATCCCTGAGAGCAAACCCGTCCCGTCGGTGAGCTCAACAGGGCCGACCTTAAAGAGATATTTTTGAATCTCTTTATAAACAATCTGATAATCTTGCGGGAGCGCTTTGAAACGCGCCACGTGCGCTCGCCACTTTTTTTTGCCTTCGATGATATCTTGTATGCTCATTTTATCCTCCTATTTACCTAGTTTTTTTGCGATATTGTTGTTGAGTTGCTCGCGCCACTTGTCGCGAAAAGACTTTGCTCCTTCTTCGCCAGCCAGCACTGAACAGAAGCCTTTGATATCATCACCCAAAACCTCTTTGACACTTAGACCATCCGCCGCTGTTTCTTCGAGTAGGCTAAGCACACCGTCAAGAATTGGCATGAGGTTGCGACCGGTGAAATCTGAGTGCAGCCAAAGATTGGCGTTAATTTCTTTCCATGCCGCTTGATAATCAACCGGCAGCTTTTGGGCGCGCGATTCAAAAGTTTTCAATTCTTTAGTCATGTCGCTGCCTGTGACTTTTTCCCAAAGATTCATTATATTCTCTCCTTTAACTCGTTAATTTTTGATGATACGAACTCCCATTTTTCCCAGAACTTCCGTAGTTCCTTGCGCCCCGCGTCGTTGAGCGCGAAAAACTTTCGCGGCGGCCCCATATCGGATGGCTTTTTCGTAATTTCCACCAACTTGTTTTTCTCAAGCCGCACCAAGATGGTATATACCGTCCCATCTACAACGTCCGAAAAACCGAGGGCGTTCAGCCGCCGCGTGATCTCGTAACCGTAGATTTCCTCGTGGCTGATGATTTCAAGAACACAGCCTTCCAGCACGCCTTTGAGCATTTCTGTAAGGTTCTCCAATATAACCCCTCCTTGCTATTATGTATAACTTGTATGCAGTATTACTTATTACTAGTATATAGTATAACATAATAGCGCGATTGTCTATAGGTATATTTTTTATGACCCAAATATCTATCTATGTAATTTGTATAGTCATTAAAGAACGTCCACCCACTCTTTAGCTCTTTACATCAATGCTACTGTCTCCACGTGCCTTGAGTGTACAAAAAAGATGCCGCTTGAACCCAGTAGGGCCCTGGCGGCAGGATTATTTCAGAAAAAATACCTATGGATGCAGCAGTGCAAAATCTTAATAAATTCTTATGAAGAACTCATTATTCTCTTATGCTGTTGTATACAGCCAATGCATCGGTAATATTATACTGTTCCGACTGGTGATCTCCTTTTGCACCAGCTGAAATCAGAATATATTCTTGTTTACCCACTTTGGCGAGACTCGCGAGACATAGACCGGCCTCATCGGTATACCCGGTTTTCCCTCCTAAAATTTCCCCACCAATTATATTTTGATTGTTGAGTTCTTCAAACATGGTATTGTAAAAGGTTATCCCGCCAGGGTGCTTATTCGTAGGTTGTGTGGAATGACGTGACGAAGTAAAAATCTCCCTGAAAGTATCATTTCGCAAAGCGTAGCTTAGAAGAATAGACAGATCATTGACTGTTGTGTAATGGTTTTCATTCTGAAGTCCGGTCGCATTTTCAAAATGGGTGTTTTTCATACCAAGATCAGCGGCCTTTTGATTCATCATTTTTGCAAAATTCTGTTCTGACCCTGCAATTTGATCAACAAGCCCATTACAGCACTCCGCACCGCTTGGCAGCAGCGCCCCGTATAACAGGTCCATTGCCACTACCCGCTCACCCGGTTGGAAACCTGCCATAGATGCATTTGCTTCGTACAGCCCCTGAAACGTAGAATGAGTAAGTCTGATTTCTTCCTTCAAATCAGGTAAATTTTCTATCGCAACTATGGCTGTCATCATTTTAGTCAAAGAAGCAGGATAGATTTTTTCTTCGCTATTTTTTAGCATCATGACGGTATCATCTGTTAACCGGATCAGAATCGCATTAGGACTGTTCAGCTTATCGGAAGATATAGAAACAGGTAGATCGGATTCTATTGACGGAAGAACCGGCGTTTTTCTATCGTCAGAAGAATCGGGTGTTATCTTTAAAGAAGAATTTAACGAGGTTTTATCATCATATTCTCTCTCGAATATATGATGATTTCCCAGAGTAATGTAAACCAAAGCGGCAATAACAACCATTAACAGAAATGTCACAAACATGCGTATTCCTGACTTTTTCTTTTTTACTTTTCGTACCATAATAAAACAACTCCTTCTTCTGTGCTGATATTATTCAACCACAGAAGAAGGAGCTATGTTGGAATTCCAGCTTATGAATTTCTTAAGATTTTCTTATCTCGGTATCTGGGTTGTCACTGTGACATATATGCTCTTAGCAACACTACTGCATCTTTATTGTTGTAAAAATTGGAATAAAACTTATTAAGGAGAAAATCACCATATCTTAAGGTTTTATTAAGACATTTCTTATTTAAACATGCTATGATAAACAAGTTAATTACATCGGAGGTGAATTGAGTGATCATTATGTTTATTATAGCGTCGATTACATGGTTAATCAGTACTTTGCCATTCTTGATTCCATACCATATACGACTGACCTCTCAAAGCAAAAAGATTGGCTACAAACTGTCAATTGAACATATAGTAATCGTATATATCTTTGTGTACTACCTTACTGGTATGCTAAGCTTTACCGGTATTCCTTCCATAAGGGACATTGTTCATAACAGCTTTGGAATCATAACACCAAAGGGATTGAATTTTCCACCGGATGAGATCAATCTGATTCCTTTTTATTGGATTACAGAGGGTATTCGCCCATACATTGAAAATATATTCCTTTTCATACCTCTTGGATTTATGCTTCCATTTATTTGGCAAAAATATGAAGTGATATGGAAAACAGCATTATCCGGTATTACATTCTCTCTTGTAATAGAATTGAGTCAATTGTTCAATAGAAGAGTAACGGATATTGATGATTTGCTGATGAATACCATCGGAACATTAATCGGATGGGTAATTTTTAGGCTGCTGAAAGAACATTTATCAAAATTAAAGGGCAAGGTTTCTGTCCAAAGTACCAATATTGAAAAAATTCCCTTGCTCCTTCGTGAAGAGGCTTGTATTTATATGGCCAGCGCATTCGCCGGTATGTTCTTTGTGTTTTACCCATTTTTAAGATCTTTATTAATATCTTTATTCAGATCTCTATTTAATACAATCTTTATTTGACAATGTACAACTAACCGTATAATGTAGTGGAATGAAAAACGGTTCAAATTTTCCATTCAATCTGGACACTTTCGCTTGTAGCTCTGATTATAGAGATAAGCCCATCAGTAACAAGCCGCCTGTCCTCAAAACCAATGCTGTCCCAATTTTCAAGATAGCCGGAAATACATTTCATGTGTTCCAGCGAAACAGCTTCGGCGTTCATTGGTTAGAACAGTATTCGGACACAACTAACTACTCACCGTGCAACGGTTTTTTCTTTTTCTGCTTTGCGCGGCGGGTAAATTTCAAGATTGTTTGTTAGGCATCCCATATGGTCTATGTCCCCGTTCTGTTTATGACAAAGGTGTATCAGTTTTCATTGCTAGACGGCAAAGTTTGCATGAGGGCAAAGAAATGTTTAGGCTCACCGGTACTAAAATATTCATACCAAGATTCCAGTGTGTTTGTTTGAAAAACTCCTAAATGCTCAATTATTTGTTTCGCCCACAACAAAGCTCCGGTGGAACTTGCAGTTATAAGGTTGTTATCCGCTACAGATGGCTTGTCTATATAATAACTTTGCCCTTTATAACCAGGAGAAACCATTTCAAGAAATCCCGGTCCATTACTGGTATGCGGACGCTTATCCAATAGCCCAAAGTTGGCAAGCGCAGCGGTAGCCCCACAGATTGCACACACCGTAGCGCCTAAAGAGAGAAATTCGCTTGCTTTTTCGATGATAGCGCCATGCTTTGGGTCGTTCCATGTATCTGCGCCTGGTAATAGCAACATGCTTGTTTCACTTACAACAATATCATCAATTAAGCAATTGGGCACTATTGTCATCCCGCCCATTGTATTGATTGGCTCTTTAGAATAACTAACCGTTTTGAGCGATACACGTTGCTCGCCCTTTTTGAAAAATCGACCAGAATTCAGCTCTGAAATAACATACCCCAGTTCCCAGTCGGCTAAAGTATCAAGAACGTAAACATAGATTGTAAACATAAATTTCCTCCATTTTCATTGTATTTCTAATTCGCCGCCTCTATAATGTTTTTGTGCTTCAAAGATGTGATTAGGTAACAAGTCATTTGAACTAATGATTTTACTGCCTTTACTTTCATAATAGAGCAGCATTTCGTCAATTTTCCTTTTATCATAACTGGTAATGCAATCTGATAGGACATTAACGCCAAAATTCGCTTTGCATAAGTTGTAACAGGTTGATTTAACACAAGCAACAGCATCTGCTCCTGTTATGTAGAAATCGCATATTTCATTTTTACTAATAAAGTCTGTAAATTTTTCACTACTCAATGCGTTTCCTTTGTATTTTGTAAAAATATTTTTTGATACTATTTTCAAGTCTGAAGCTAATTCAGACCCATATGTATCGGGTTTAAGAGTCCTCGTGCCGGCTGATAAATTTTCATGCCTTATATAAACAACATGAATATTATTATTGACTGCCCAATCAATAGCTTTATTGATATTGTCAATTATATCTTTGTAATTCTTTGTTATGTCATTTTGAATATCTATTATTACTAAGGCTTTTTTCTGCATAGTGTCCCCTCCTGATATGTAGATTGATTTGTTTTCTTTTTTATTGTACCATGTAATTGTTGACAACAGTATGGCAACAATCTATATTGATAAAAAGAAATTTTGAAAAATTGAAAGGCGGCTGTCAGATGAAAATTGACAGGCTTGTTAGCATTATTATGATACTCCTTGAAAAAGAGCGGATAGGCGCACAGGAGTTGGCAGATATGTTTGAAGTTTCACCCCGCACAATCTACCGTGACATAGACACTATTAACATGGCGGGTATTCCTGTTTGTTCTGCACCGGGAGTTGGCGGTGGCTTTGAAATCATGCAGAAATACAAGATTGATAGAAAGGTTTTTTCGACTGCAGACCTTTCCGCTATACTGATGGGGCTTTCCAATCTTTCTACTATGATACGAGGGGATGAACTGGTAAACGCCCTTGCGAAAGTTAAGAGCTTTATCCCCGCCGACAGAGCAAAAGATATTGAATTAAAAGCAAATCAGATTTACATAGATTTAAGTCCGTGGATGGGCAACAGGAACATACAACCATATTTAGAAATTATCAAAACAGCTTTGCAGGAAAGCAAGCTACTTTCGTTTGAATATGCAGACCGCTACGGAAATAAAACTGCACGAACAGCCGAGCCGTATCAGCTTGTATTGAAAAGTAGTCATTGGTATTGGCAAGGGTATTGCCATAAAAGAAATGATTTTCGCCTATTCAAACTATCCCGCACATCAAACCTACAAATACAAGAGGAATTTTTTACGCCACGAGATTATCAAAAACCGCAGTTAGATTTTACTGATATTTTGGCAACTATGCAAACAAAAATCAAAATTCGTATTCATAAATCTGTCATGGACAGGGTACTTGATTATTGCACTTATGAACACTTTTCGCCAGACGGTGATGAGCATTACATTGTTAGTTTTCCTTTCATAGAGAACGAATACTACTACAATATTCTTTTCAGTTTTGGGGATAAATGCGAGTGTTTAGAGCCGTTACATATCCGCACAGAAATGAAGAGTAGAATACATGATATAGCTACCTTATACGAAAACTAGAACAGGAGTCTATTCTCATATTCACAATACTTTATGGTCACTATATTGTGCTGTTTCGTTGTTTCCGCTAACCGGCAAGCAGGGCAAGTGTCTATACACTTGCACATTTTTAACATTTTCCCTTGCGGGAAACTCAAAAATTGCTTGTTGGGAATGCCATCCCCAAGCCCTGCGACTTCGGACCAAGTTGACCCGAAGTTCCGCTATCTACGCAAAAACGCCGCCCATAGTCCCACTAAGGCGGCGCTTTGCTATAGGTTAGCATTAGCTCTCTATTTTCGGTTTTATTTTATGTTATACATTGTATAAGAAAGTAATCTTTATTTATTACAAAAGGACAAGCTATCTGACTTAGGCAGATAACTTATCCTTTTTCTACTTTTGTGGAAGGAGGACAGTAAAGTCTGTCTTTTCCGTATTACTTTGCACGAAAATATTGCCTCCATGTGCGTTTACGATTTCTTTGGCAATAGCCAGTCCAAGCCCGGCACCGCCTGTATTGGTAGAACGGGATGTGTCCAGCCGAAAAAATTTCTCAAATATCGTTTCCAGTTTTTCTCTTGGGATAGGATTACCTTGATTCGTAAAAGTTATAATCATATCTTTATCTTGCTGCTGAGCCGAAATATCAATGACGCTGTTTTCATAACTGTAGGCTATCGCGTTTTTCAGGATGTTATTGAATACACGGGCCAGTTTGTCTGCGTCCCCCCACAATGTAAGGCCGTCTGGTACATTGACGGACATCTGCTTTCCTTGTGGAGTCAGCATTGGAAAAAATTCTTCCGCCATCTGCTGGAGCATGAAAAGTAAATTTATTTTTTCTTTATTCAAAACAATAGTTTGAAGATTAAACCTTGTGATCTCAAAAAACTCATTTATAAGCTGTTCTAATCGATAAGCTTTTTCCAAGGTAACACCGACATATTTTGCCTTCTGTTCAGGAGGCATATCAGGAGCTTCATCCAGAAGACTCAAGTATCCTATAACAGAGGTCAGAGGTGTCTTTATATCATGAGCCAAGTAAACTACCAATTCATTTTTTCGCTGCTCGGCATCAAGCGCAGCTTTCTTTTGTTTTTCCAAGTTGTTTTTTATCTGATTAAGCTTATTTTCCATAAAATCCAATTCCGGTGATAATGTAATTTCATCATCGGATTCCTCAACAAGCTTATCCATTCCAGCAATGACTTCATCGAAATATCTAGTAAACCAGGAAATCGAAAATTTAAGCAAAATAACTAAGAATATGAGAATTACAATAAGTGTAATGGCTTCTATATTATTAAGAAATAAAAGATGAGTAATCGTTACAGCTTCTCTGTTATGCATATGAAATGTTTTCATTAAAAAGCGGACAATAGTATCTCCAAAACTAAAGCGTTCTTGAATTGTAAAACGCAGAAAGATAACAATTGCAGCAGTGGCAAAAATAGTAAGGAGCATTCGAAAAAATACTTTCCTTATTAATTTCGAATAGTCATTCTTTCTTTTATCTCTCTTACTTTTCAATTTTGTAGCCTACCCCCCATACCGTTTTGATGTATTTAGGATGTTCCGCGCTGTCGTGCATTTTTTCTCTTAGATGTCGGATATGAACCATTACCGTATTATTGCTATTGGTGAAATACTTGTCTCCCCATACCTCATGGAACAATTCTTCCGAACTTACCACCCGTCCGCGATTGGAGCAAAGGACCCAAAGAATGGAAAACTCTGTAGGTGTGAGGGCTAGCTTTTTCTCATTCAGCGTACATTCATGGTTATCCATGTCCAATACCAGGCCGGAAAAGGCAATCAAGTGTTCTTCCTGATTTGACTCCGCAGAATTGTATTTGGTAAATCTCCGGAGCTGCGCTTTTACACGGGCAATAAGTTCCAATGGACGGAACGGCTTGGTGATATAGTCGTCTGCACCTAATGTCAGCCCGGTAATCTTATCGAGTTCTTCTTCTTTGGCTGTCAGCATGATAACCGGAAAATTATATTTTTCTCGGATTTGCTGACAGATTGAAAAACCGTCAACATCGGGGAGCATGACATCCAAAATAGCGAGGTCTAGTTTTTCATTTTCTATACAGTTAAGGGCATCCTTGCCATTATAAAATTTAAAGATATTATAGTTCTCATTTTTCAGATAAACTTCAACCAAATCGGCAATAGCTTGTTCATCATCAACTATTAAAATATTTGCAGCCAAAAGCGTCATCTTCTTTCTTTTAAGTATATATCGTCATAATTATTATACCGCAAATCAATAATCCACTTTATAGCTTTTTACTTATTAAAATCTTAAGATTTTCTAAATAGCACGATACTGATAATCTTATACACATATAAATATCAATTTGGCCAGGCCAAATTGATATTTATATTAAACCCTTACTATGCAATATCCTAAAGCAGTATTGAGTACACATTAAAATTGATTATCGCTGCCTACCTTTTCTAAGAAACCTTTTGGTGCTTCAGTAATTTTCAATCTTTCGAAATCTTCTTTTGGCATAAATTTTTTCAGAATAGGTAAACATTCTTCCAAATCATTTTTTCTACTACCAATGATTGGATCCGATATTAATTTGAATCCAAAATCAGAATATAATTTTATTGCTCTATAGCTGCCTGGCTGAGTATGAAGATATACAGGATAATCTTCCTTTTTCAAGTCCTTCATAATTACAGATAGCAATGCTCTACCAATACCTTTGCCTTCATATTCTTTCACAACCTTAAGCCAATGTATAGTATTAAATTCATCATAAGCCTTCCATAAAAAACATGTTGCAATCGGTTTATCATCCACATCACAAACAAATAAACATCTTTGATAAAACAAATCACCTTTATTTGCATATACACTATTATAAAATTCCGTCATAAATTCTCGATATTCTTCTGCTTGCTTTGGGTCATCAAAAGGCATTGCTTTCCAAATATCCAGCTCACCTTCTCTGCAGTACCTTGTATGATATTGGATAGACAGTTCGCTAAGTGCATTCTTATTTAGCCTTTCGCATATCATAAATATGCTTTTATCTGGTATTTCTTCTTCAGTATTATCTAGCTTGTTTATATCACTCATATTTACTACTCCAATAATTATTGTTTATCTCTGTAAATCCTACCTCTATACTCGCTCTATCAACGCTAAGGCCTCATAATGGGTGGTGTATTCTTAGTTCCTCATTTGAAAGCGCATTAATTGCATCTCTTTTCTCACTACTTATATTGTCCATTGTTGTTGAAATATAGTTAATCACTTCTGCTTTTGTTGGTCTTTCCAATTCATCGTGTATTAAGTGTGCAAATCCGTGCTTTCTCATAAACTCTATAATTCTATCTTCAGTACATTCTGCTTTATATCAGAATCAGCATTTATATAGAATGGATCAACATTCAATGCCAATGCTAGTGCAATTACCATTCTGGCTGAAATCAATCCAGATGTACTAGTCTTATTAAAAGACCTAGTATCACTGTACCCTCCAATTTCAACGGCCTTCTCTTTCTGTGTTTTCGTGGTAGAATTCCATATGGTGTCCAATCTCAAATGTCGTGCCTGGCACCAATGATTTGAAAGGCTTCATAATAAAATGATTGAACTTAGTCGTAAAAAGTGTTATGCTACCAACGGTAAACTCAAACGAGTGTCTTTACAAAATAATAATCAATGGCATGGGAATATTATATATTGAGAGCTTATTCTGATAGGCTCTTTTTTAGAGATATAGAGGGGTAATACTATGATAAAAGTTGATAATTTGTCCTACTCATTTCCGCAGAAGGATCTATATGATAAGATTTCATTTACACTAGAAGATGGCCAACATTGTGCTTTTATAGGATCAAGTGGCAGTGGAAAAAGTACTCTAGTAGATATTATTATGGATCCAGAAAGATATTTGTTCGATGGATTATTAAAGATCGACCCAAATTGTAGAATCGGATATGTAAGTCAGTTCCCACAGCTAGACAAAGCAAAAGAAACCACGGTTTTCGAATATATAGGAGAAGAATTTATTAAGCTGCAACATGAGATAGCGTCTATTTGTACTGAAATGGAAAACTCTTCGGATCTTGATGCTTTACTGCAAAAGTACCAACAAGTTTTAGACGCATTTGATGCGCTTGGTGGAAATGATTTCGAAAGCAATATTGATAAGAAACTATATCTCGCAGACCTAACCAAGCAGAAAAACCTAATGGTAACCGCGCTTAGCGGTGGGGAATTCAAACTTGTTCAGGTCATTAAGGAAATGCTTAAAAGTCCAGACTTAATTATTATGGATGAACCCGATGTGTTCTTAGACTTTGAAAACCTTAATTCACTTAAAAATCTAATTAATTCACACAAAGGCACACTGCTAGTTATCACACACAATAGGTATCTATTGAATCATTGTTTTAATAAAATTATACACCTTGAAAATATGGCGCTCCAAGAGTTTGATGGAAGATATATTGATTATAACCTCTCATTACTTCAAAGTAAAATTGAGACACAAGAACTAGCCATAGCTGATGCTGATGAAATCGCGAGAAATGAACTCTTAATCAAGAAACTAAGATTAATAGCAACTAATAATTCTGAAGCTGCTAGAGGGAAAACACTAAAAGCTAGAGTAAAAGCTCAGGAAAGACTAGAAGCCCGTAGGATTAAAGCACCATTTGTAGATATTAAACAACCAGAGATCCATTTTGTTATTGACCCTGAAATTGAAGAAACTACTGCTTTAAAGGTTACTGATTACAGTGTTGGCTTTGATGATATACTTCTAGAAAATGTTAACTTTGAAATTAAATCTACTGATAAAGTAGCCCTTATAGGTTCAAATGGTACAGGAAAAACGACCTTGCTCCGAGATATCTTTAAAAACAATCATCCTTCTATCGAAGTGAATAAAGACGTTGATATGGCTTATTTATCTCAAATCCAAGGTGAAGTACTAAACGAGTCTCATACAATCCTTGAAGAGTTCTACGATGCAGGGTTGAAAACCTATAAAGAGATTAGCTCATATATTTCAAACTTTGGTTTTGGCGAAGAGATCATCAATCAAAAGATAGGCTTTTTATCTGGTGGAGAAAAAAATCTGCTCCAATTGGCTAAAGTTTCTGCTAAGAAAGCAAACATGCTGCTTCTTGATGAACCGACAAGTCATTTAGACACTTATTCACAAATAGCACTGGAAGAAGCCATAAAAGACTATAAGGGTGCGGTTCTACTGATTTCTCATGATTTCTATTTAATAGTAAACTGTATGGATTATGTTTTAATCATTGAAGATAAAACGATTAGAAAAATGAGTATGCGTAAATTCAGAAAGATGATTTATGCTAAGCATTTTGATAAAGACTATTTAGAAATTGAACAAAAGAAAAAATCCGTTGAAACGCAAATAGAATTGGCTTTACGAGATACTGATTTTGAGCTTGCAAAAGTCTTGTCTGAAAAGTTAGAAGAATTGGTTAAGTTACTTTAAATTGAATGGCAAAAATCCCCCTTTGATTTATCTTCATTGGGGGATTTCTAATTTCATACTACTCCCTAACCACCAAGGTGACGCCTCACAATGCCTTGAGTAGATAAAATGATGTCTTCAGGACCTGGTTTTTCGTTGGCGGTATGGTATCTTTCAGAAAAATCCAGCAACCGGTTCTTAACAAAATATATTGACATTGCAAAACCTAATATGTATAATTACAGACAAATACAGTCTGCATTATCTTTACGGAGGGACTACTATGAAGTATACGAAAGCAACGAATTATGCCTTGCATATAATGGCCTATTTTATGAAGCTAGAAGGCAAAGACAATTTAAGTCTTCAGCCTTTAGCTAGTCACATGAATATATCACCTACCTACCTGTCCAAGATACTAACACAATTAGTCAAGGCTGACCTTATTCAGTCTACACCTGGAGTAAATGGAGGTTACAGTCTTAGGAAACCTAAGACTGAAATAAGCTTTTATGATATCATTCAAGCCATTGAAGGCAGTGGAGCGCTTTTCACTTGTGAAATGGACGAGAATCGTGCTTGTCACATAGAAAAGGTTATGAGAGACGCCGAAGAGAAAATGGTGAACCACCTTAAAGAAAAACGTATTTACGACATTGTCTGAAAATAGCATAAACATTGGCAGTTTTGACTGCTCGTTTTTTGGCACAATTGTAGATATTTACGGTCTGTATTATATTTTATAGGAGGTCTAATTATGAATCACATGGGTCATCACAACCAACTGGATCAAAAATTTTTAAGCAAAATTGCCTTTTTAGATAGCAGGCAAAGGGAGCATCTCATACCACCTGAAGCACTTATTAGCCAAATGCCCATTCAAAAAAATCATACTTTACTCGATGTTGGTGCCGGTTCAGGGTTTTTTACAATTTCTATGGCAGAAAGCACATCTAGCAAAGTGTACGCTATGGACCCTGATAGACGCATGCTTAGCGTCATAGAAGATAAGGCTAAGGAAAAAGGACTTACTAATATTGAACTGATTCAAGATTATATTGAAAACTTAAGCATCCAAAATAACAGTATTGATTTTGTTATGGCATCCTTAATACTCCACGAAGTGAGTTCACTGACAAAAGCACTCTCAAATATATTTAAGGTACTAAAATCAGGAGGGTACTTGTTATGTCTGGAGTATGAAAAGGATGACTTGATAATCGAAGGACCTCCAATGTCCATTCGTATTGGATCAGAGGAACTCGAAGAAGTATTGTCATTAAATGGCTTTGAAATTGTGAAGAAGACTAAAATTAATGATGCTATATATACTATTTTAGCAGTTAAAAGGGAAAGGTAAATTATGGAATCAAATTAGGGTATACACATTACCATGCCCATCAGAAGACTTTTACTCAAATTTTCACTTCCCGCTATTGGTGATATGCTTCTTAAAAAGTGCAATCGAGGATCAATCCGGATATATAGCTAGTACCACCACCCAAACTCATTTCCAAGATTATTTCATTGCTCTGGTATATATCCATATAATGATTTAAAAAGAGGCTATGCTGTGTCATCATAATCGTGACCAAACTAAGCCTCTTCTTTTCAATTTTTTCTTGTTTCACCCTAAAAACATGCTGCAATCGGTTTATCATCCACATCACAAACAAATAAACATCTTTGATAAAACAAATCACCTTTATATGCATATACACTATTATAAAATTCCGTCATAAATTCTCGATATTCTTCTGCTTGCTTTGGGTCATCAAAAGGCATTGCTTTCCAAATATCCAGCTCACCTTTATTGCTTTGATAATTTATAAATATCTGCAAACTCTATTTGTATTTTTTCTACGTTACTTTGCTGTTTGCTTTCTTCTTTTATCATAGTATTTTTTTCTGGAACTATTTTTACCGGTATCTCAATGAGAAACTCTGTCCCTTTACCGTATTCACTTTGAACAGAAATTTTACCTTCATGCATTACAACTAGTGATTTAACTAGTGATAGTCCTATACCACTGCCTTCATGGCTTCTGGTGAGCGATTTATCTACTTGTCTGAAACGGTCAAAAATGATTTTTTGTTTATCATTTGGTATACCAATACCCGAGTCCTTTACGGAGTGGAATGCCCTAAAAAAATTAGAGTCTCCTAGAAATAGTAAATAGTCACTTGAATACAATTATATCAACACACTTAAGCACTTGCAAATTTCTGCCAGTACTCGTGTGGGGTTTGATATCCTAGTGCAGAATGCACACGCTGCCTATTATAAAAAACCTCGATATACTCAAATATTTGTTCTTAGCCTCATTCCTTGTTTTAAAGCGTTCTGAATATATTAGTTCCTTTTTTATTGTCGCATGGAAGCTCTCTGCCGTTGCGTTATCGTAGCAGTTACCCCTGCGACTCATGCTGCCTCTTATTTTAAATCTTCTCAGCAATTCTCGGTATTCTTCGCTGGCGTACTGTACACCCTGATCGGAATGGCAAATAAGACCTTCGCCTGGCTTTCGGTCTGTTACAGCTCTATTCAATGATTTAATAACTATGTCTCTCTTTACTTCCTTCGCTTACCTCTTTACCTTCCCGCGCCAGCGCTTCTTTTATACGCCTTGTGCCATAGCTCTCCCTTGATTTCTTGTGAATTCTTTTAATGTCTCTAAGAAGCTCGACTTCAGCTTTAGCCCTTGTGCTCTCGCCTCTGTCTCTCCATTTGTAAAATCCACTTTCGGACACCTTCAAAACTTGGCACATCTTCTTGATCCGAAAGATGCTCTTATGTTGTTCGATGAACTCATACTTCAGCTGTTTTCTATTTTTGAGAAGATGTGCACCGCTTTTTTTAGTATCGCAATCTCTTCCTCCTTATCCTTAAGAAGCTTCTCCAATTCACGGATTCTCAACTTATCTTCTTTATTGACTGCTGGTTTAGGAGAAGATAAGATCGGGATACCCCTCCTCTTTTTATACTGGCTGATCCACTTATATACGCTGTTTTTGTTAATTCCCAGTTCGGCTGCAATCGGGTTGCCACTTTTCCCACCCTCGGTAGACATCCTTGCTATTTGCTCCTGTTGCTCCAAATCATATCTTTTGGCTGACATAAAAACAACCCCTTTCAAGTAGTATAGTTGCCATTTTTGACTCTACTTTTTCAGGGGTAGTCCAAAATATATTAAAACATAAAAAATACAGTTTTCAAAATCAGTTTCGTGAACAAAGGCTTTATTCCTCACTGCTCAACGTTTTACCGATTATGAAAACTGTACTCAAATGTATTGTTTTTTATTTTTATTTATCGAAATACCGCTTCAAAAGCCCTTCAAACATCTGGCCGTGTCTTGCTTCGTCCTTGCACATTTCATGTACGGTGTCATGAATGGCATCATAATTCAGCTGTTTTGCCTTTGTTGCTATCATCTTCTTGCCTGCGCATGCGCCGAACTCTGCTTCAACCCGCAGTTCCAGGTTTTTACGGGTATCGGCATGAACAACTTCTCCAAGCAGCTCTGCAAATTTAGCAGCGTGCTCTGCTTCTTCCCACGCAGCTCTCTTATATGCTTCGGCGATCTCTGGGAAGCCTTCCCTGTCAGCCTGCCTGCTCATGGCCAGGTACATGCCGACCTCCGTGCATTCGCCCATGAAGTTTGCTTTCAAGCCTTCATATATTTCCATGTCGATATCCTTAGCCACACCAATCCGGTGCTCATCTGCCCACTGGCGTGCTCCTTCTACCTTCTCAGCAAACTTGGCCGCCGGAGCCCCGCACTGCGGGCATTTCTCAGGTGCCTGATCCCCTTCATGGATGAAACCGCAAATTGCACAAACAAACTTATTCATAAATCGTCCTCCTTGGTCGTTTTTATTATTTATTAATAATTGTTATTCACATATTTATATATTAGCATAGGCCATTATTTTTGTCTAGTTGTTTTTAGAAAAATTTTCTTGTAATTGAAAAAGCCCTGTATCTGAAACAGAGCTTTATTCCATCTTACTTTTTCAGTTGTTTTTTGCGCTTCAATGCCTTATCAAATTGCAGGAACTTAATCAGCATATAGCCCTCAAATGCTATCAATGCCGCCATCGCGCCGTAACGGAAACGAATCAGGTCCGGCAGCCTGTGGCTGTCATTTACAGCAATCGTACTCATGATCAATTGCAGCGGAACAACGATACATAGCATGGAAATGATCCAGATAAACCGCTTGTTCCGCTCAATAAGAGAATCCACATCGCTGTATGCCTCCGGACGAGTGCCCTGGTATTCCATACGCCAGATATACCAGCCGTTTTCCGAGTAGACTAGCTCCCAGCCTGCATCAAAGAATACGTTTTTATACTCCGGATCGATTTTAGGCTGATAATCGGTGCAGTAACGCATCCGCCGCGATTTGCCTTTGGTAAAATGGAACCGTACGGCAATGCAATCCACGTGAAAAAGGTTCCAGCCCTGTGCTTCCATCTCTTCCAGCCAGTTTTCAATCCTATCGTGGGACCATGCCCACCACCACTTGAAGACCCTTTTTACGTCACTCACGAAATCCCCTCCCATAACTTCATGCCGTTCTGATAAAGCTCTCCTAACCGCATGATTTCAATCTTCAGGATCTCCCTGCCGATTCCCGAAATTCGGTACAGCTTCCTCCTTTCTTCTTCCCCAGCCGCCTCAATGACACCATCCTTCTCCATCCGTGAAAGGCTGCCGTATAGTGTTCCGGCACCCAATCGGATCCGACCGCCCGTCAGGCCATCTACATACTGCATGATGCCATAACCATGCCGTTCCTCTACCAAGGACAGCAAGATATAAAAAGCGGTTTCCGACATGGGTGTGTACTCCCTTCTTAGCTTTTCTATGTCCATTTTGAACCTCCTTATATCTTGTCATGTTATATCGAGCTGCGCTATATCTTGAGATGATTATATCACGTGATGATATATCATTTCAAGAGGTATTATAAAATAATTCGTGTCATGAAAAGCATAAAATGGTAAACTATAAAAGCGAGAAAAAATTCAAGGAGTATGATTATGGGAAAAATATTGGTATTGGCTGAAAAGCCTTCGGTTGGCCGGGATCTGGCCAAGGTTCTGAACTGCAATCAAAACGGCAACGGCTGCCTGATGGGGCCGAAATATATCGTCACCTGGGCGCTGGGACATCTGGTCACTTTATCGGATCCCGAAGCTTATGACCAGAAGTACAAGTCATGGAACCTGGAGGATTTGCCGATGCTGCCCGACAAGATGGAACTGGCCGTCATCAAGGAAACGGCAAAGCAGTATGGAATCGTCCGGAATCTTCTGAAGCAGCCGGATGTCGACGAACTGGTTATCGCCACCGATGCTGGAAGAGAAGGGGAGCTGGTAGCCCGATGGATCATTGAGAAGGCAGGTTTCCGGAAGCCGTTAAAGCGGTTATGGATTTCTTCCCAGACCGAGAAAGCCATACGGGACGGCTTCAACCAGCTTAAGCCGGGCAAGGATTATGACAATCTTTTCAGGGCTGCCCAGTGCCGCGCTGAGGCAGACTGGCTTATCGGGCTGAACGTTACCCGGGCGCTGACCTGCAAGTACAATGCACAGCTATCTGCAGGAAGGGTGCAGACACCGACCCTGGCCTTGATCGTACAAAGGGAAAATGAGATAAAAAGCTTTGTTCCAAAGGATTATTGGACCATTGAAGTAAAAGTCAATGGCTTTACACTGCAATGGCGGGATAAAAACAGTGGAAATACACAGCTTTTTGATAAGGACCGTACAGAAGCCGTCACAGCCAAACTGACAGGACAGACAGGTGAAATAACGGATATAAAGAAGGAAGCAAAGAGCGAGCCGCATCCCCTGGCCTATGACCTTACTGAGCTGCAGCGGGATGCCAACAAGCGCTTCGGTTATTCTGCCAAGCAGACACTGTCAATCATGCAATCGCTGTATGAAAGACATAAGGTGCTGACTTACCCCAGAACAGACTCCCGGCACATTACCACCGATATCGTACCGACTTTGAGTGACAGGCTGAAGAGCATCGCTACAGGACCTTATGCTGCGGCGGCGCAAGCTTTGCTCCGCAACAGGCCTACCCCTACAAACCGGCTTGTGGACAACAACAAGGTCAGCGACCATCACGCCATTATCCCCACGGAGCAGCCGGTCATACTGTCTGCGCTGAATACCGAAGAGAGGAATATTTTCGATCTGGTTGCAAAGCGCTTTCTGGCCGTACTGAGCCCTGTCTTCCAGTATGAACAAACCACTGTCAAGGTGGAAGCAGCAGGCGAACAGCTGTATGCTCGTGGCAAGGTGGTAAAAGCAATGGGCTGGAAAGCTGTTTATGACGATAAAAATGCTTCGGAAGGTGATGGCGATGACGAAGACCGCGAGCAGGCACTACCTAACCTGCAGAAAGGTGATAAATTGAAGTTTTTGTCCGTCAGGTCTGTTAACCGCAAGACCAAGCCGCCGGCACGCTATACTGAAGCAACTTTGCTCTCCGCTATGGAACATCCGGGAAAATTCATTGAGGATGAAGCGCTGCGGGAGGCGCTGGATAGAACCAGCGGTCTCGGGACACCCGCTACCAGAGCGGATATTATCGAAAAGCTTTTCAGCACCTTCTATATTGAGAGAAGGGGCAAAGAAATATTCCCCACTGCCAAGGGCATCCAGTTGATTGGCCTAGCCCCTCCCGAGCTCAGGTCCGCTGAGCTGACTGCCAAATGGGAGCAGCAGCTTTATGAAATCAGCAGGGGCAGAGCTAACGCAGGCGTTTTTATGAGCCAGATCAAGACACATGCTTCAAAGCTGGTTTCTGCCGTCGTTGCCAGCGGAGAAGCATACAAGCATGATAATATGACACGGGTCCGGTGTCCGGAGTGTCAGAAGTACTTGCTGGAGGTTAACGGTAAAAAGGGGAAAATGCTGATCTGTCCTGATCGTGAATGCGGCTACCGCAAAGGTGTTTCCCAAGTATCCAATGCCCGCTGCCCCCAATGCCACAAAAGAATGGAACTGAGGGGTGAAGGCGAGGGCAGGCTGTTTGTGTGCACCTGCGGCTACCGTGAAAAGCTGTCAAGCTTCAACAAGCGCATGGAAGAGAAAACGGACAGCAGTGACAAACGGTCGGTGGAACGGTTCATGAAGGAACAGAAAAATGAGGCGCCTGTCAACAATACCATGGCGGATGCGCTGGCAAAATGGAAAGAAATGCAGGAAAAGAAATGAAAGCATCATAAAAGCATGCGCAGTAAAGCGCATGCTTTTATGATGCCTGATAACTGAACCAGGCTGCAAACTCAAAGGTGCTGCCTTGGCCGGGCCGGCTCTCCACCCTGATTTTACCGCCCATTAATTCAACAATATTCTGGCTTATTGCCAAACCTAAGCCTGTTCCCCCGTATTTGCGCCGGTTGAAGCTGTCTACCTGGCTGAAGCTCTTAAAAAGCTTATCCAGATCCTGATCCGCAATCCCGATTCCCGTATCGCTGACTGAAAAACGCAGAAGAATCTTGTCTTCTTTCTTTTCGACAACCGATATATGAAGCCTTACAGCACCGGAATCGGTGAATTTGACAGCATTTCCGACGAGGTTCATTAATACCTGATTCAGTCGGTTAGAATCTCCCTGAAGCATATCCGGAATATCAGGGGCTTGCTCATAAACCAGGTTGATTTTTTTGTTCTCTACACCGACACGGAACAGACTGAAAATATTCCGAATCACCGTAGACAGACTGAAGCTATGGTTATCCAGCTGCATAGCCCCCAACTCGATCCTGGAAATATCCAGCATATCGTTTATAATATTCAGAAGCGATCTGGCCGAGTTTAATGCCAGTTCCATATATTCTTTCTGCTTATCGTCAATGTCTTCCGCCAGCATCAGCTGGATCATTCCCATAATCCCGTTCATTGGTGTTCTTATTTCATGGCTCATGTTTGCCAGGAATTTTGTTTTGGCGTTATTGGCTTCCTCCAGTGATTTTTGTACTGCAACCAAGTCGGCCTCTATCCTTTTCCGCTCTTCTATTTCATTGACCAACCGGTTATTGACCTCTTCCAGGTTGTCGTTCCGCTTGATCAGAGCCTCCTGCAGCTGCTCCTTTTGCTTGTAGTCCTTCAAGATCAGTCCGTATATCAGAAGCGAGGTGGCCAATACAAACAGCCAGCCTTTGTAGGTCTGCATTCTGGTTACCAAATCCGGCTCATCAGCCAGCATCATGACTACACCATCAGACCAAATGATCCATATAACACTGAATACAAAGTATATCAGCGAGATTTTTATTGGCGGCTTCAGCTTTTCCATTGCTTTTACACCTCACAGGTTGCTTCATCTATGTCATATTTTAACAATAGCTCAGTTCCATTACAAATTCAATAGGTATCAAAAAGAAACATGCACCCCGGCCTCCTTGTGAGGCCATCGCGCATGTTTCTCCTGAGTACCGCCGCAATGTTATTTTATCTGCACTGAGAGGGCTTGGGTTCAATCACGATTCCCCGTGGATCGGTAATATCTGACGCGCCGGCTGAAATCAACCCGGTTCCCAGAACAGTTGCAACAACCAGCATCAATATGAGTATCCTTTTCATGTTTTTTACCTCCTTCTATCAATTTGTACTTAGAACACTCAAGGACAAACGGACTTCATCGAGACAAATGTCCAGCTCTTGCCGGAACAGCTCGCTTGTCTCGCCTGCCGTCTGGAGCAAAAGCTTCAGCTCCTTCTCGAAATCAGTCAGCAGCTGCTTGTCCTTGTTGCATATTTTTTTGAAGATATAGAGTCCGTCAATGATATAGCTCTTGTATATGAAAAATTCCTTTACCTTACGCAAAAGGTCTAAGAGCTGGTAGATAATGTCGGTAGCTTCCCCCTGCAGGAGCTTGATTTCCGTATAGGTCTGAAAGCACATGAAAAAATATGCCATGTCTTTACATTCCAGATACTCAAAGGCCTTCATGATATGCTTTATTGCCGCATCGTAATCGCCTTTAACCTTGTATAATTCCGCCATATTATTCAACGCACCGCACTTAAGGATCAGCTGAGTAGGCTCATAAAGGGATTCAGCCTTCTGATAACACGCAATGGCTTCTTCATAACGCTGAAGCCTCTTGTAATTGACACCCATGTTCAATACCGTACTCCCTTTGTCATGGGGGCTACGTGCCAGCTCCAGAGCTGTCTCCAGCATCTTCTGCGAAGCATCGTACTCCTTCAGATAACTTAGCAGAATGCCTGCACGGTAGTACAACAGAAAATTGACGGGGTATCTGATGTTTCGGTTTAAGCGGTAGAGCCGCTGCGCTTCTTCAATATAATGCCGGGCTAATTGATACTGATAATCAAAAAAATGCAGAAGCCCCAAATCGGACAGGGAAGTGATCAGCATTTCGCCGGTTTTCCGCTTGCGGAAAAAATCAACGGCTTCGTTTATATACCGGTAAGCTTTGTCCTGCTGCTTATTGTAAAAATAATACATCCCCATATTGCGCTTCATCTTCGCCTGCTGGACCGGCAGTCCCTTTGCCTCACACCAATCCGTCACTTGCGTCAGAAGAATGATGTCTTCCGAGTTTTTATAGGCTTCGATATCCAATACAATATTGTCAACAAATGCAGCAAGAGTTCTTGCTGGAATCCTTTTAGGGTCGCGGACTGAAAAGACAAACGACCGCACCTTTTGCTTGCGCTGGACTTTCACACTTTTTGCCTCCTGATGCCATCTCTTTAAGTCATTATATCGCACCAAACGCCATTTTTTACATTTTTTATATGAATTGTCGTTTTTTTGCTTTAAACGGCATCAGGCTCCCATTACAAGTAAAAAGCCGCCTGAATGCACGGTTCGATGCAAGGCGAAAGATGCGCCTGCACAGAGTTTGCTCTCAGACAGCCATAGGATGTTACCAATTCCTTGCTGCTATTTGTAGATTTCGTAGAACACCATATCTGACAAGGGATTGCGGGCTGTAGCGTGCCGGTCCGGTGATTCCGCCTCGCCTGCAGCGTAGCCGATTCCCAGGATATTGACAGGCTCGATGTTGTCAGGCAGGTTGAACTCCGCTCTGACAACAGCCGGATTGAAATGGCATACCCATAGGGTTCCCAGACCCAAATCCGTTGCCTGCAGCATCATGTGATCGGTGACGATGCTTGCATCAATATCGGTTATATCCTTCTGGTCATAGGACCTTTTCCAGGCAGCGTCATGATTCCCGCATACAATTATGGCCAGAGGCGCTCCGAATAGGTTAGCCGCTTTCTTCAGCTTCCTGAGACCTTCCTCTTCCTGCACCACGATGAGCCTCTGAGGCTGCCGGTTTGCCCCTGTAGGTGCAATCCTGCCTGCTTCGAGGATTTTCAGAAGTTTCTCCGCCTCTACCCTTTTGTTCTGATAGCTGCGGACCGAGTATCTCTTTTTTACCAGAGCCAAAAATTCCATTTTTTATCCTCCTTTCGGTTATGGGTAGTATTCCCGCTTGAAATAAGCATATGAACAGTCCCTAAATAAATAAAAGTGCGACACCGGCTATGGAAATGAATGCCCCCAATATTTCCTTTGGCAGTACTTTTTCTTTGAAAATCAGGATGGAAGCCGGTATGATGAATATCGGTGTAACGGAAGTAATGGTGGATACGATACCTGTGGCGGTGTATTGAACCGCCATCAATGAAAAGGATACCCCCAGAAAGGGACCGAAAAAAGCGCCCAGCGCAATTTGCTTCAGTGCTTTTTTGTTCTTCAGGGCTTCCAGCTGTCTGTTCCATCCCCGTGAAAAGGTTATGACACAGGCAAAGCCGATAAAGGCCGCTATCAACCGGATCTGTGTAGCCGCAAAAGGATTGTAGGTACCATCCATTCCCAGTTTGCTGAAAACCAGGCCAAATGTCTGTCCCAATGCACCGATAAACGCAAAGACCAACCCCTTCGCCGGATGTGTCAGGCGTATCCGCTTATCGTCGTTGTTTTTGCCAAGAATGACCAGCGCTATGCCCCCCATGGTAATGAGCATGCCTGCAGCTCCCAATAAGGTTATTCGCTCGCCCATCAACAAGTAACCGGTTATTGCCGTGATAGGCGGTACTGCCGACATGATCAGCAGCGATATCCTGGAACCGATCTCCACATAAGCCTGAAAAAGAAACAAATCCCCCACGACAAAGCCGATCAAGCCGGAAAGCAGCAGCCAGAACCATGCGCTTCCGTTGGCATCCATGGGTAAAGCCATACCCCTGGTAATATATGTATAGACGCCGAGAAATATAAAGGCAAAAAACAACCGGATAAAATTCACGGCCAGGGATCCCACTTTTTTCCCTGCGGACTCAAAGGAAACCGCCGTAATCGTCCAGCAAAATGCCGTCAGAAGTGCTGCTGCCTCCCCCAGGTGTGATTGTATCATTTTATTCCTCCGTTCCCTTCAAATGCAAATTTATTATATCACAAACGAACCTGACAGTTCGTAGAATTTTCCACTTCATAGCAAAATAATACACTGATTCCAACTCAAAAAAAACTTACGGCAGCTATGGCTTACATCACTTTTTCTTGCCATCCGCTGCCGCAGGTGTTCTTTTCTCCTGTTATCCTGATCCATTCAGGTCTTCTTTGATTGAATGTTGTAATGTAATTGAAGCCCGCCGCTCTTGCCAGCTCTACTGCTTCGAGGGCACCCTTGCCTACATCCGATGCATTGTGAGCATCAGAGCCGATGGTCAGAATCTCACCGCCGATCTCCCTGTAAAGCTTCAGCACATCCAGTCCAGGCAATGTCTCTCTTGCTTCCTGCCTTAGGCCTGAGGTGTTGATCTCTATGCCCTTTCCGTTTTCAATGGCCAGCTTTAGCACTTCCTTCAGAAGCTCGTAGCGGCATGCCAGTGTGATATACCGGTTATAGCTTTTCATACTGTAACGCTTGATCAAGTCCAGATGCCCGATGCAGTCAAAATCATTCCAACGGATCAGCGCTTCGATCTGCTTCAGGTACATGCCGCATACTGCTTCTGCATCTGCGCTGGCATAGTCAAGCTCGGATACATCCATTCCCTCCGGCAGCTTATGTGCCGAACCGATAACATAGTCATATGGAAAATCCTCCATCACTGCCTTGGTGGCCTCCGGAAACAAATGAGGCTGCCCCAGCTCCACACCCAGCTTAATATTGAGCTTTCCCCTGAAGGCATGCTTTGCCTTGATCATGTCTGCCCAATACCGCTTCTGGTCATAAAAAGGACAATTTTCATTTCCGATGCTGGGTTCAAAGTGGTCTGTTATCGCTATTTCGCTTATGCCGCTTTTGACAGCGCTTCTGCAGATTTCTGAGATGCTGCTGCTTCCATCCGATGAGTTCTTGGAATGGATATGGTAGTCTATTAAATAACTCATGATTTCACCTCCTTTCATATTACTATCATACCATATTATAACAGAAACGATATTAAGAATACGTTAATTTTGGATGACAAAATTGCAAAACAGCACAATTTCAGCAAGTTTGCCGTCACTGTGCTGTTTTACTTGTTTTAATGTCTGACGTCCTGGACCTTCATGACAAAATCCGCATAGGCCTGGGTTGCATGCTCGCCATGATCAAGACCCAGCTCTTCATCTTCATTGTCGACCCTTAACCCTATGACTGCCTGCACGATGCTGAATAGTACGATGGTGGCTGCGATAGTCCATAATGCTACTGCCCAAACACCAATTAACTGAGCCCACAGCAGATTGATTCCACCCCCGTAGAGGAGTCCTCCCTCCACCGCAAATATGCCCACCAGCAGCGTGCCGGTTGCGCCGCATAAGCCATGGACGCCGATGGCACCTACCGGATCATCGATTTTCAACTTTCTGTCGATAAACTCGATACCGAAAACGATAACAAAGCCTGCGATAATCCCTATGGCAATGGCTCCCCACATACTAACCGCTGCGCAACCAGCAGTGACTGCAACCAGCCCGCCCAGAGCGCCGTTCAGCGTCAGGCTGACATCCGGTTTGCCGTTCCGTACCCAGGTAATCATCATGACCGCACAGGCGCCTGCAGCTGCTGCTAAGTTGGTGGTCATGGCAATCCTGCCCAAAGCCCCTTCGGCTGCCAGTAGACTGCCAGGATTGAAACCGAACCATCCGAACCACAGGATGAATACTCCCAGTGCACCTAGTACGATATTGTGCCCGGGGATGACATTAACTTTGCCGTCTTTTTCATATTTGCCAATTCTGGGTCCCAGCATATAAGCGCCTATAAGTGCAGCCCAGCCCCCTACGGAGTGGACCACAGTGGATCCGGCAAAGTCAACGAAGCCAAGCTGTGCCAGCCAGCCTCCGCCCCACACCCAATGGCCCACCACCGGATAGATGATCAGGCTGATAACGGCACTGTAGGCTATATAAGCGGCAAACCTTGTCCTTTCTGCCATGGCTCCGGATACAATGGTTGCAGCGGTAGCTGCAAAAACCGTCTGAAAAATGATGAATACCTCCATGGGAATGTTAAGCCCCAGGTCCAGGTTGTTGGGGTTAAGGAATCCACTGGTGCCAATGAGACCATGCATATCCTGGCCGAACATGATTCCGAATCCCACAGCAAAGAAGGCAATCGTGCCTATTGCAAAATCCATCATGTTCTTCATGATGATGTTGCTGGCATTCTTGGCCCTTGTAAACCCGGCTTCAACCATCGCAAAGCCTGCTTGCATAAAGAATACCAGAAAGGCTGCCAGAAGTACCCATACGGTATCCAGATTTGCCTGCAGCTGGTCAACGGCGGCCTCAGTCTCTGCAAATAAGCTCAGCGGCGTTCCAATAAGTACGAATAACATAAGAATAAGTACGGTTTTCTTTTTCATTTTCATTCCCTCCTTGAATCGATTACTAAAGTCCATGCAGCTATATATGAAAAGGGCGTCTGTATCCATACAGACGCCCTAGTCCTTTTCCATCACTCTTTTGTTCCTCTTTGAACCCCTATTCTTTTATTTCATGGTATCAATAATAATCCTGGCTACATCCTTCATGGGGACGCCGGTGTCCATGCTTTGCTTCTGGATCTTCCTGTACGCTTCCTGCTCCGGCAGCCCCAGTTTCTCCATCAGGACACTTTTTGCCGCATCCACCGTTTTCCTGGTTTCCAAGCTGTTTTTCATCTCATACAGCTCTTTTTCCAGTTTCCTGATTCTCCGCCTGCTTCTCATGACCAGCTCCACGGTATTAAGCAGCAGAGCCTTATTGATGGGCTTGTTGAGGCATACGATGTCCAGATCATATGCTTTGGCTTCCACATACCCACGTTGAGTCTCGTTGGTCAGCAGTATGACTGAACACAGATTGTTGCCGGAGACGATCTTCGACACCTCAAACCCTGTTGTATCGGGAAGCTCGTAGTTTGCAATCAGCAGCTCCGGCCGCAAGGCCCGTACCTTCCTCAGCGCCTCGTTTCCGGAAGCGCATAGGTCGGATACGGCCAAACCGCTTTCCGCCAGTACCTGTCTGATTTTTTCCCCCAGCTCCCTGTTTCCAATTGCCAAAATAATCTCCGGCTGACTCATCCCCAACACTCCCAACTTGATCTGCCCGGCCGCCGGACAAGCGCTGATGCACTAGAACAAATAGACAAGCTGTTCCTTAGTACCTGGTCAGGTACTGCTCAATCTCCCACTGATGGACCATGGTCTTGTATTCCTCCCACTCAAGCAGCTTCGCTTCAATGTATCGGTCAAAAACATGCTCACCCAGGGTTCTTCGCATCAATTCGCTCCCCTGCAGTTCCTTTATTGCTTCATGCAAATCACCGGGCAAACTGTCTATCCCCAGCTTTGCTCTTGTCTCCGGATCCATCTTGTATATATTCGCTTCAACGCTTTCGGCAGGCTGCAGCTTGTTTCTGATTCCATCCAGCCCGGCAGCCAGCATCGCGGCAAGCGCAAGATACGGATTGCATGCGGGATCTGGATTCCTCAGTTCTATTCTGGTGCCCACACCTCTGGTGGCGGGAATCCTGATCAATGGGCTGCGGTTCTTTGCCGACCAGGCAATATATACCGGCGCCTCATACCCTGAAACCAGGCGCTTGTAAGAATTCACCAGCGGGTTTGTCAAAGCCGTCATGGCCTTGATGTGCTTCATGATGCCTGCAATGTAGCTGTAGGCGATTCCGCTGAGTGCCAGCTTATCCTGCGGATCATAGAACGCATTCACCCCATTGCAGGACAACGACTGATTAGTATGCATGCCTGAACCGGCAATCCCTGCAATGGGCTTTGGCATGAAGCTGGCATGCAGGCCGTGCTGGTGTGCAATGGTCTTCACCGCCAGCTTGAAGGTCATGATGTTGTCGGCTGTTTCCAGTGCATCGGCATATTTGAAATCGATCTCATGCTGTCCTCTTGCCACCTCGTGATGGGAAGCCTCAATTTCGAACCCCATTTCCTCCAGCATCAGGCACATATCCCTTCGGGCATTCTCTCCCAGATCTACTGGACCCAGGTCGAAATAGCCTGCATTGTCATGTGTGACAGTGGTGGGCTCTCCGTTGGTATCAACTTGAAAAAGGAAAAACTCGCATTCAGGCCCCGCATTCAGGGTGTAGCCCATATCAGCCGCTTCCTTCAGCGTTTTCTTCAGAACATATCTGGGATCGCCCTCGAAGGGCGTCCCATCCGGGTTATAGACATCACATATCATACGCGCCACCCGGTCGGACTGCGACCGCCAGGGGAAGACCGCAAAGGTATTGGGGTCCGGCCTGAGATACATGTCCGATTCCTCTATTCTGACAAAGCCTTCGATGGATGAACCGTCAAACATGCATTGATTGTTTAATGCCTTATCCAACTGGTCGGATGTGATCGATACATTTTTCAACGTACCAAAGATGTCTGTGAACTGAAGCCGTATGAACTTGACATCCTCTTCCCTCACTCTTCTTTTTACATCCTCCGGCGTATATTTTGCCATCTTCATAACTCCTCTCTTATAGTTAAGACACTCTAAAACAAAAACAATGACGCCCAAAACAAGAATACAAGCCCCTTGCATCAACTGAACGCCATTGTCCATTCATCCTTCCAGGTAATTATTAATTATTATACACAATATTTGAAATAATGCAAGTAGCAAAGGAACAACTAAATAATAAACTCCCATTTTAAAGCGGCTATTTTTCGCCAATACTGCGTTGGAAATGCGTTGCCACTATATGTCGAACAGCATGTCACCGTAGGTGGGAAGCGGCCAGAAAGCCTTGTCGACCACCGTCTCCAGCCTGTCGGCGCTTGCCCTCAGGACACCCATTTTCTCATATACATCAAACCTGTAGAAATAAGCAAGTGCATAGGTGTCTTCATGCATCCCGGCAGCTGTCTCCACAGCGTTTTCAAGGCTGGTAATATTCTTTTTCAGCAGGGCTGTCAAGTTCGAGACTTCAGTCAGGAGCTCTGCCTGAGCAGATATATCCACGTCGAGGCCGGTTGCCTTAATCTTGTTGATGGACTCAGCCAGCTGTGTTGCAAAAGCAATCACGGCCGGAAGGATTTGCCGCTTCGCAATTTCAAGGGTTGTCAAGGTTTCTATATTGATGGTCTTGATGTAGTTTTCCAGTGCAATTTCATAATGGGACTGCATTTCCACCCTGCTCAGCACGCCGTGTTTTTCCATGACTCTGAGGTTTTTTTCCTCCAGCAGAGCTTTTGTGGAATCAACGGTGGAACGGATATTGGGCAAACCCCTTTTTTCTGCTTCTTCAACCCATTCATCGGAATAGCCGTTTCCATTGAATATGATCTTCTTGTGCTTCTTAGCAATATCTTTCAGAAGTGCCTGTACGGCAGAATCCAGGTCCTCGGCTTTTTCCAGCGTTGAGGCGACTTCATCCAGGACCTCTGCCACAATAGTATTCAGGACATAGTTGGCCGTCGCAATGGAAGCTGAAGACCCCACCATTCTGAACTCGAACTTGTTGCCGGTAAAGGCAAAGGGCGATGTCCTGTTCCTGTCAGTGGAATCCTTCGGCAGTCCTGGAAGCGTCGTGACGCCTATTTTGAGCTCGCCTCCCTGCCTGGAGCTGGTTGCGCCGCCGTTTTCAACCTGCGCCAGTATATCGGTAAGCTGGTCTCCAAGGAAAATGGAGATGATTGCCGGCGGCGCCTCATTTGCGCCCAGCCGGTGGTCATTTCCCGGAATGGCTGCTGCAAACCGGAGCAGGTCCGAATAATCATCCACAGCCTTGATGACCGCAAAAAGGAATACCAGGAACTGTGCGTTATCGTGGGGCGTGTATCCCGGGTCCAAAAGGTTCTGGCCGTCATTGGTGGACATGGACCAATTGTTATGCTTGCCGGAGCCGTTAACCCCGGCAAAGGGTTTTTCGTGCAGTAGGCAGACCAGGTCATGCCGCAGCGCAACCTTCCTCATGGTTTCCATTGTCAGCTGGTTGTGGTCGGTGGCAATGTTGGTTGTAGTAAAAATAGGAGCCAGCTCATGCTGCGCAGGGGCGACCTCATTGTGCTTGGTCTTGGCGGACACACCCAGCTTCCAGAGCTCTTCATCCAACTCCTTCATGAATGCGGAAATCCGTTCCTTAAGTGAACCGAAGTAATGGTCTTCCAGTTCCTGACCCTTTGACGGCCTGGCGCCGAAAAGTGTCCTTCCGGTATAGATCAGGTCCTTGCGCTGATGGTATTTTTGCTTGTCGATCAGGAAGTATTCCTGCTCAGGTCCTACTGTCGTGATCACCCGTGTGGCCGTTGCATTGCCGAAAACCCTCAGTACACGCAGCGCTTGCTCAGACAGGGCTTGCATGGAGCGCAGCAGCGGTGTTTTTTTATCCAGTGCCTCGCCGGTATATGAGCAGAAAGCAGTGGGTATGCAGAGGGAACCGTCCTTGATGAACGCCGGCGAAGTGCAATCCCACGCGGTATAGCCTCTGGCCTCGAAGGTTGCACGAAGACCGCCTGAAGGGAAGGAGGAGGCATCCGGCTCCCCTTTGATCAATTCCTTTCCCGAGAACTCTAGAATTACCTTGCCGTCTGCCGTTGGTGAGATAAAGGCTTCGTGCTTCTCTGCCGTGATGCCGGTCAGCGGCTGAAACCAGTGTGTAAAATGTGTTGCACCTTTTTCAATAGCCCAGTCCTTCATAGCGCTGGCTACCACCTCTGCTACCGCTGGATCCAGCGGCAGGCCTTCGTCAATGGTTTTTTTCAAAGCCTTATAGGTTGCTTTGGGGAGACGCTCCCGCATGACGGCATCATTGAATACCATGGAACCAAAGAGATCGCTGTAGTTTGACATTGAAATTCCCCTTTCATATTACGGATTATAATGATAGTGCAAAAACAAAAACAATGGCGCCAAAGCAAGGGTACCATGCCCCTTCCTTGTGAACGCCATTGTTCATTGCGTATTAATTAATATACTACATTATATATGATTATTAATGAAATGCAAGTAATTTTTTTGAAAGATTCAAATTTTATACCTGACCCTTACTCGATGACGATGACAGCGCTTTTCCCGATTTCAATCCAATCATATAGGAATTTTGCATGACTGGTATAGTTGCGTACACATTTGTGGGATCTGGGTGTGGAGCCGATGGTGGCAAGATACTCCCGCATCCCGGGATCCACCAATTTGCCGTTCTCCTTCTTATAATCCACGGGAACACCATGAATGAAGCCACCGCCCGAAAAGCGGATCGCATAAGGCGCATAACCCGCAATATTCGTTGTCCCGTCCTCCACATACTTGAAGCTTGGTTTTTTCTCTATAGCCATGAAATAACCTAACGGTGTCTCATATTTGTACTTAGCTTTGACCCCTGTGGTTGCGAAGGTATAGGAAATGAGACGCCAACGCCCTTCGGTATACTCGAACACCCCTTCATTCTGATTCCTTCTGTCCACAGCAATCACCTGAGAGAGGGCTTCAGGTACGTTTTTGAAAGAAACATACTTTTGGGGGATCCAGAATATCCCGTCAACCCCCGTAATACCGACCTCATAGAAGCCATTCTTTTCACCGGTGACGGAGACCAATGTGCCATCCGGAATATACCTGAAATCCGAAGCGTCTGAAGGCTGCGCATAACCGGGTGCACTCTGATACCGCTCATTTCCAAACACATCCTGGTTTTTCCCGTTATAAGCAGGGGGAGAACCATTTCTGTTTCTCTGATTGGACACGAAGCCCATCGTTCCATCTTCTATTTTCTGCTTCAATGTCTCAATAGATGCCAGCATCTTGTCGAACTGAAAACGGCGGGGCTCTCCCAGTCTATTGATCACATAGCCATATTGTACCTGATCATTCTCTTTCCAGAACACCCTATACCAGATATCACTTTTGGCACCTTCAATATATTGGCCCTGTATTTCATGCAGCAGGCTTAGCTTTGTATAAGCCGGTACTGTCTTCAGAACCTTTGAATTTGTACCGGGCTTTTCCCTGACATTGACACCGTCACTCAAAATCAGCAGATAATCATAGGACACTAGATGGTACATCTCATACTTTAATGCTATGTCCATCGCTTCCGGCAGTACTGTCTTATACTCTTTCACAATGGTTTGCTGCAGCTGCTCCAAACTCTCCCTGCATGCTTCAGCCGTACTCTGTTCAACCAGAAGCTGTTCTTCCGTACAGCTGCTTTTTTCCAGCTTTTCAGTGATTTCCAGGTCCTTTTCTACCGTTTCATCATTAATGTTATCCTCCAAAGCATCGGCAGGTGTCGTATCGTTGCTGCCGTCATTTTCCAAGTTCACAGCAATCGGAAGGCTGCTGACTTCTGAATAAGCTTTCTTACTTGCAGTACAACCACCCAACAATAATACTGCGAATATAGCTATTGGGACAAGATATCTTCTCATCATCTTCACACCTCTCCCATCTTTTCTGCACCTATCGACATTTTTTTCATGTTTTACCTAAGAGTATACCATAATCCTGTTTTAATTTGAACATTCCACTAGGAAAATGTATAATATAGACAACACACTGAATCATTGACATGTTTAATAAGCAAGGAGAGCGGAAAATGACAAAGCTGATATCTTGGAATGTAAACGGCCTGCGGGCTTGTGTCGAGAAAGGGTTTCCGGATTTCTTCAAAAATGCGGATGCCGATGTGTTTTGCATACAGGAAAGCAAGCTGCAGGAAGGTCAGATCCAGCTGCTAACCGAGGGCTATCACCAATATTGGAATTATGCTCAGAAAAAGGGTTATTCCGGCACCGCCGTATTCACCAAAACAGAACCCCTGGCTGTCCGATATGGAATCGGCATGGAAGAACATGATACCGAAGGCAGGGTCATTACACTGGAATTTGAAGACTATTATCTGGTCACGGTTTATACCCCCAATTCCCAGAAAGAATTGGCCAGGCTGAATTACCGGATGAAATGGGAGGATGATTTCAGAATGTACCTGCTGGGTTTGGATGCATCTAAGCCGGTGGTACTGTGCGGCGATCTGAATGTCGCCCATAAGGAGATCGACCTCAAGAATCCGGCTTCCAACCGTAAGAACGCCGGTTTCACCGACGAGGAGCGCAGCAAGTTTTCCACGCTGCTGGACGCAGGCTTCATTGATACCTACCGTTTTTTTTATCCGGACAAAAAAGATGCCTATACCTGGTGGTCCTATATGTTCAACGCTCGCGAGAAAAATGCCGGTTGGCGCATTGATTACTTCTGCACCTCTGCAAGGCTGGCGGACAGACTTGCAGATGCTGTCATCCACCCCGAGGTTTTCGGCTCCGACCATTGCCCGGTTGAATTGATTCTGAAATAATAAATCATTATGTCGAATGAAGTCTTAAGAATCATGAATAAAGCCCTGCAGATCATTCCTGACTGCAAGGCTTTCTCTATTTGAGCGTTGATCTGGTTCTATTTTTTGACAACTGCCAGGAGTTCTCCAGCTATCCGGTCTATGGACTGCACTGAAGCCGCTACCTGCTGCATCGCTGCCAGCTGCTCCTCCGATGCGGATGCAATATTCTTCAGGTCCTCAAGGCTATTGTGGTTGATATCCCGAATATCCACAACCGTGCTGGTAAGTTTATGTCCGTCTTCAGCTGCTGATGCGGTAATACTGCTGACAGTCTGTATCAAGCGGTCCAGCTCCTTCACTGCTTCAGATATCTTTCTGGAGGATTCATCCGCTTCCTTCACTGTGACAAGTCCTTCACTCACCATAGCGGTACTGTTGTTCATCGAATCTACTGCCAGCCTGGTGCCTTCCAGAACTTCCACGATCAGCTTGGAGATTTCTTCCGCCGCCTTCTTGGACTGCTCAGCCAGCTTTCTGATTTCGCCAGCTACCACAGCAAAGCCTTTACCCAGCTCCCCTGCTCTGGCGGATTCTATCGCTGCGTTCAGCGCCAGTAGATTCGTCTGCTCAGAAATACCGGTGATCACCTCAACGATTCTGCCGATTTCATTTGACCGGTCACCCAGCTTGGTGATCAGCCTTTTGCTTTCCCCGGCAACCTGGTCGATATCCTGCATTTTTGCAGCTGCTATTTGTATGACGTGGCTGTTGCTGTCAGCCCATTTATTGATCTGTCCCGATACGCCGACTATCTCCCTGTTTTCGCCCGCTATGCGGTCCAGGTTGTGGGACATGCTGAGAACAACTTCTGCCATATTGTCCACATGGCGGATGGTAGTCTCTGATCCGGACGCAATCTGGCCTGCGTTTTGGGCGATATGCTGGCTGGCATTGGAGGTATTCCCCGTTAGCTCGGAAAGTTGCCTGACCGAATCAGCAAGTACATTGGATACGCTCATGGATTTCTCAGTAATGGAAACCATTCGCCCCAGGATCTCTTTCTGTTCTTCCGCTCCCATGACATTCTCCAGCATATTCCTGGTCCTCTTGGCCAAAGCAATAAAAATCAAGGACAGTGCGAATAATTGTATGGCTCTGGGGGCAGCCCCGTGGACAATGGTATCATAAAGATTGGTCAGGTTCCTATCTTCAACACCCCCTGCATATAAAGCGGCAACCTGACTGGCCGATACCAGGACGACTGAAAAGATGACTGCAAACCAGCTGAGCTTTTTTGAGAAATATAAGCTTGAAATGGCTACTGCATAGATATAGAGCAATACGGCATGCTGGTTCAGGAACATGCTGATGGTGGAAACCATCAGAACTGCTGAGGTTACTATCACATATTTGACCCATCTTCCCTCAAGCTTCATCACATTAACCAATAAGGCGGGAGTCAACAGAAAAATAGTTGCTATTGAAAGTGCAATGGTCATAGTCCGGATCGGCACGACAAAAATCCCTATGACATCCAGCAGGTAAACCAATACAACAAAGCTGACCGTCAGCAGCATGATTTTGGCTGCAAATCGGTTGGCTTCGTATTCATTCTGAACCAGTATGCTGTTTGTACCCATCTGCATCGCTCCTCAAATGTTTTATATTCTGATTATACACCAAAACATCTCAGAATCGATATAATTTTACAATTATTCTGACGGTACGACGCTTTTTGCTTTTATTCTGTCAGGATGATATGTTCCAACCGGTTCAGCATTCCTTCTATCTCTGCTTGTGTAATAATCAACGCGGGATAGAATCTCAACAGATTGGCTGCCGGACTGAAGCCAACCAGAAAACCGCTTTCAAACAGCTTACGGTGCATGGCAGCAAGCCGGTTGGCAGTACCATCCTCCCCAGCATTAAACTCCAAAGCCAGCATAAGCCCTCTTCCTCTTGCCTGCTTTATCTGCGGAAGCCTGTATGCCAGCTGCTCCAGCTGGTTCTTGAATATCTCTCCCACTTCGCCGCTCCGTTCGATTAAGCCTTCTGTCTTAATTACATCGATGACTTTGGCGGCCACTGTGCAGCCCAAAGCGTCATTCTGATGGGACTGGGCGTAACGGAACCCGCTGTCTTCCAATCCTCCGGCCACTTCTCCCGTCATGGCCACTGCGCTTACCGGGCAACCATTGCCTATGGATTTCCCCATAGCAACAATATCCGGCTGATAATCATAATGCTGGAAGCCGAACCATTTTCCCGTACGCCCGATTCCTGTGGTTATTTCATTGGCCATAATCAAGCCTTTTTGCTTTCTGACCATGCTTTCCAGCATTTTGATCAGCCGCTTGGGCGGCAGCCTGACCAGACCTGACGTATTGCCCGGCTCCAGGACCATTCCGCCGATACGATCCACAGGAACCGCCAGCAGGCTGGGACAGGCAGGGTCGCATTGCTCAGCGCATGTACAGGTTTCACACCCGCTCCAGTCAAATAAGTACCATTCCTCCGGACTCCTTTTTCCTGAGGAACCATAAGATGAAAGAAAAGAACCCTGCAGTGACAGCAGCAAAGGCTTGCCGGACAAGCGCCTTGCGATTTGAACACCGAATTCCACGGCTTCACTGCCTGAACAGAGGAAGATGCACTTCCCCTCCCCAAGTGTCGTAATATCAAGGATCTTCAATGCAGCTTCTTCTACTGCTGCATTTTTATAGCGATACCCAAGATGCATGATTTTTCCGATTTGTTCCACAATGGTTTCATTGATCTGCGGATGGCTATGGCCCAGTGCTGTACACCAGACCCCCGCTTCAAAGTCTGTGTACCGACCGCCACGGTCGTCATAAAGGCAGCAGCCTTGCCCGCTGACGATGTAAGTATCGTAAATATCATAACCCGTACATTTGAGTATGTGTTTCAAGTTTTTCCCTCCTTCAATATAATCAGCGCACATCTTGCCGTGATCGCCGCAAGGACGATCATCCCACCAGCCAAGGACAGTATGCCGGGTATTTCACCCAGCAGGATGAATACCCACACCGGGTTCAGAATCGGTTCTATGATGGGAATCAGAATGGCTTCCAAAGCCGTTGCCTGCTTGATGGCTTTGGCGTAAAGCATATATGGGATACCCACCTGGACAATGCCCAGAACGATTAAGCTTAACCAACCGGCAGCATCAGGTGCCGACCCGTACAGAAAAGGAAGTCCGATAGCTGCTGTGATCATATTGCCTAGCAATACCGATTCTATGGGAGATCCATCCTTCTGCATGCGCATAAACACCGTGAAAAGTGCGAAGCTGAGCCCGCTTGCTGCTGCAACCACATTGCCAAGGATTCCACTGGCACTGAGATTATCCAAAAAGAAAAGTACCATGCCGCCCATGACCAGGACCATTGCTGCCAGATCAAGGCGCTTCACCCTTTCCTTCAAGAGCCATACGCCTAATACCGCCACATAAACCGGTGCGGTAAACTGAAGCAAGATCGCATTGGCTGCTGTGGTCATCTTGTTTGCCGTTACAAACAAGATGCCGGTAGCCGATAAGGACAGCGCTGCACCGATTTGCGCAAAGGACCAGGTAAACCGCGGTCTCTTCAGTACCGTTATGAATACAGCGGATGCAATTGCGCTTCTTGCGCCCGCAATGGCTAATGGATTGGCGTCTACGGATTTGATGAACAAGCCTCCGATGCTCCACATCAACGCAGTCAGTGCCAGCAATAAGAGGGATCTGGTTCTGCCCTTCATCGTTACTGAATATGAATTTTCCATCCTTACAACCTCCAAGTATACCGTAGAGTCCATTGAAGTCCCTTGATATTTCTGGTACACTTACAATATATAAGCAAATTATGGGAAATTCAAGTCTAGTTAATGCGAAGTGTACCGGTACGGTTTGGAGGTAGAGTAATGAAATACAGTACAATTGTCGATTACATCCTTCAGGAAATCTCTCTCGGCCATATGGCTTCAGGCACCAGAATCCCCTCTATCAGAGACTTGTGCAGCCGGTTCTCCTGTACGAAATCCACTGTACTGAGAGCCTATACAGCGCTTAAAGAGCACGGTGCCGTTTATGCGGTTCCCGGCAGCGGCTATTACGTCCTCCATCATTCCGGCAGTGAGGTGTCCGATAAAAAAATCATAGACTTCTCCGGTACTTCTTTGGATAGAAGTTCTCTCCCGTTAGGTGAATTTCAGCCCTGTGTCAATCAAGCCTTCAGCAAATATAAGGACAGCCTTTTTACCTATGCCGATCCACAAGGTCTGCCTGCGTTGCTGGAGGCTGTGCGCAAGCATTTGCAGGACCATCAGGTTTTCACAGGCAGCGAAAGGATTTTTATCACCACCGGTTCCCAGCAGACCCTTAGTCTTCTGTGTAAAATGCCTTTCCCGAATGGGAAAAGCATTGTTGTGGTTGAACAGCCCGCCTATCAGGGGATCCTTCAGAGCCTGAAGCTGAACGGTGTTACTGTACTGGGGGTGGCGCGGGGCTTTCAGGGCTTTGACTTTGAAGGTCTGGAAGCCATTCTGCGGAACGATGGCATCAAATTCATCTATACCGTTACACGGTTCAACAATCCATTAGGCTTAAGCTGCTCCAACGAAGACAAAAAAAGACTTCTGGAACTGGCGCAAAAGTACAATACCTATATTGTGGAAGATGATTATATCGGCGATCTGGAGAGCGATGCAAAATCTACACCCATTTTCTCCTTTGATATGTCAGACCGGGTGGTATATGTCAAAACCTTTTCAAAGGTGATGATGCCGGGGCTGAGGATTGCCGTTGCCGTTCTGCCGAAATTGCTTGTAAATACCTTCAGGGAATACAAATACTGGTCGGATCTCAACACGCCTCTGATATCCCAGGGTGCCTTGGAGATTTACCTCTCCAGCGGTATGTTCAACCTGCATATCCAGAAGGTACGAAGCCTATATGGAAATCGAATAGCATGTCTTCGAAGGCTTGCAGAAAAATACGATTCTCCTGCAATCCGCTGGCATGTGCCGCTAAAGAACGGATTCTACACCGGTATGGAAATATTGAACGGAGGTTCGGGAAAGGCCGTAAGGGAGAGCTTGATAAAGAAAAGCATTTTGTTGTCCGATATGGAAAACTATTACCTGCAGGAATTCTATACTGACAAAATACTCCGGTTAAGCGTAGCAAATGCCGAACTCCATGAAATGGAGTCCGGCATCTCAGCAATCATTGATGAAATGGAGAAGGGTTCCCCTAGCGGCAGGGTCAGCATCCGCTTGTAATTATACCACGAATTTGGATACCATGCCGTTGAGCTTTTCCGCCCCTTCCTGAGTCGAACTGATTTTCTTTATGACATCGCTGGCTCTTGAAACCACAACCGTGGACTTTTCCGCGATGGTGCTGGTGCCGCTGGCTCCTTCTGCCGTAGCATTGGTTACCTCGTTTATTGCATTGATAATGCTATGAATAGCGGACAACAGCTCCTTGGAGGTATGGCTGAAGTCACGGACCAATCCGTCAACATATTCTGCATCCATCTTGTACTGGTCCGTTGCGTGAAGCATGTTCTTATAGTCCCGCCCAACGTTCTCCTCCATAAAAGAAAGCAGATTATAGGAATTGGCTGACAGGTTGCTCACCGAGTTGGTCACGACTTTAGTGATATCCTGGATTTCTGTGGCCATTTTCTTGGAGTCCTCTGCCAGTTTCCTGATCTCATCTGCCACCACCGCGAACCCCCTGCCTGCATCACCAGCCCTTGCGGCTTCGATGGCCGCATTCAACGCCAGAAGATTCGTTTGTGACGTTATCTGCAGAATCGCATCAGCCAATGCATTAATCTGCTCTACAGCTTTAGACTCCTCCAAAGCCCGCTGCAGCTTCACCTTGACCTCATCGAAGACCTTCAGGGCGCTTTCCTGGGAGTTGAAGAAATTGGTTCTGAGCAGACCGGCCCTGTTCTTGATCTCATCAGCTGTTTGAGAGCCTTCTTGTGCCTTTTCCGAAATATTGCCGGCCGTCCTCTCGATCTCAATGGAAGTGGCATTCATTTCCTGGGTAGAGGCAGCCGTTTCCTGCATGCCTGCTGATAATTCCTCTGTAGTGGCAGAGATCTCCTCGATTTGCTCGCCAAGCTGTGACATGTTCATGTTAGCAGCCGCAATGGCATTTTTTACATTGGCTGTCTCCTGTATGACCTCACAGATGATTCTTTTGAACTCTTCCCTGGCGCCTGATTCAGCATGTATGATGATTCCGAATTCGTCCTTTTCCTTTAAGTAGCTGTCAAAGCTATTATCATATGCCAGATCGAAATCAGCTGTCTTATTGATCAGTTGGATGACTTTTTGGGTACGCTTGTTAATGTTTCTGATGATTAACGTGCCCAGTGTCAGCGAAAGCAGAATGGCAGCCAAGGCAGCAGCAATGATATAGCTTTGCGTCTTTTGTACCGACTTGCTGCTATGCGCAATGATGTCATTTCCATATACATCCAATATTTCTTCCATCTGGTTCATTCTGTCTCTTGCTGAGTCAAAGGCACTGATATATCCTGCCTTGTCCTTCATGGTGTTGCTTTCTGGATCAAAAATGCCATACCAACGAGCATAATCCTTATCAAATTCTGAAAACAATTCGAACATATTCAAATTAGAATCGGGGTGCTTATAGGGTTCAAAGGACGCCCTGTTTTTACTGATTATTTCAAATGCTGCATGTACCCGGTCAACCGTTTGCTTGGCATTTTCGTAATAAGCGTCTCTCAGGCCTTTGAGCTTTTCTGCATCAGCGGTCTGCTCCATCAGCATCTGAGCCTCCAGAGCCTGATAATAATCTCTGTCTGCATTAAGGATCCAATAAAAACTCTGGTGCGTTTCATTATAAAGATTATCAATCAGGTCACTGGACTGACCTTTAATCTCTAGAACAGATACGGCAGAAGTTGCCATCAGAGCCAGTATCGGAATCATGAGGAGTAACAGCATCTTATTTCCGAGCTTAACATTATTCAAGTTTAACATCATACCACTTCCTTTCTTATGCTATTCATTGGAATTGAAGCAGTTTCAGAATACAAAACACCCCCATATGCCTCACCTCACGCCAAATTCGACATTATTTCCCAATATTTTTTATATTCTGACAATATACTATCATTTTTGTGTTAAAAAAGAAAGTCCTTTGTGACATAACAAAAAGCACCACATCTTGGATGCAGTGCTTTTAACCTAAAGCTCTAAATACTTTACTATCTCTTTTTCAGGCACCGGCCTGCTGACCAGGTACCCCTGAATGGCATTACAGCCGCAAGCTGCCAGGTAGTCCTGCTGCTCCTTTAATTCCACCCCTTCTGCGATGACATTGAACCCAATCTCGTGGGCTAGGGACACAATGGTCCTGACAATCCGCCTTTCCACCCCATCTCTTATGATATCATCGATAAAGGACTTGTCTATCTTCAAAGCATCGATGGGCAAGCTTTTCAAATAGTTCAGCGACGAATAGCCTGTTCCAAAATCGTCAAGATAAATCAGTATGCCATGCTCTCTCAGTCTGGACAGCTTTGCTGAAACCTCTACAAAGGACTCAACCAGGGAGGACTCGGTAATTTCCAGCGCGACACTGCCTTCCTTCAGTCCATAGCGCTCATAGGATGCAATGACATCCTCTACAAAGCTGCTGTCGTTGAGTTGTACCGAGGAGACATTGCAAGAGACGCATATCCCCTTTTGCATCAGTTTTTTTGCGAATGAGAAGCTGCGTTCTATGACCCATTTTCCAATCTCATTGATCAAGCCCATTTCCTCGGCCAGATCAATGAATTTCCCGGGAAAAACAAGCCCGTATACAGAGCTTTCCCAGCGGATGAGGGCTTCTATCCCCGTAATCTGCCCGTTCGCTGCCGCTACCTGCGGCTGGTAGTACAGGATGAACTCATTGTTGTGATAGGCATCCCTCAGGTGCTTTTCCAGCTCGGTTCTTTCCGAAAGCTCTGCCACCATGCTGTTGTCATAGAAAGCATAGTTATTCTTTCCTTTGCTCTTTGCCTTGTACATCGCCAGATCCGCATGTTTCAGGATCTCCTCGACACTCATGCCGTCGTTGGGGTAGAGGGCGATGCCGATGCTGCAAGTGATATGGAAGCTTATATCGTCAATGTACACAGCGCCTTTGAACAATTCAAGCACAGTATCCGCAAGCTGTGAGATTTTGGACTGGTCCGCCGGATTGGAAATGACGATTAAAAACTCGTCCCCACCAATCCGCGAAATCGTCACATCATCCGATGTCAGCACGGTCAGCTTCTTGGCAATCTCAATAAGCATCCTGTCTCCGAAGGTATGACCGTGTGTATCGTTAACGATCTTGAAATTGTCAATATCAATGAAGAATACCGAGCCGAAGCCGCCTTCCCGGCTGCATTTGTCAAGCTTCTCCTGCAATTCGTTCATGATGAAAACCCTGTTGGGCAGCTCTGTGAGGCTATCATAATAGGCCAGATACCTGATTTTCTCCATATAGCGTTTCCGGTCGGAAATATCTGTTATGGAGCCGGCGCTCCTAATGACTTTACCTTCTTGATTTACCATCGCTTTTCCCCTGGACATGAACCATTTATAGACATTTTCCCTTGTCTTCAAGCGGTATTCGGAAACGAAGAACTCGGTTTCACCCTGCAAATGGGCTTTATAATCCGTGCGGAAGCTTTCTTTGTCGTCGGGATGCATGATGCAAAGAAGTGTCTCATATGCGATGTCCATCTCCCCCTCAGGATAGCCCAGCAGTTCCTTCAGCCTGTCGGATATCCGGATCCGCTTTTCCTTATTATCCCAATACCAGATGACGTCGTTTGTCCCTTCGGAGATTGAGATATACCGGTCAGCAAGCTCCTTGATCTCCTCCTGTGATGACTGGATTTCTACAAACTGGTTCCGCAGCTCCTCTTCCGTTGCAGCCAGTTCCTCATAGATTGACGAAAGCTCATCATGCTTCTCCTGAAGCTCCTCTTTTGTATCTTTCAGCTCCTGGTATTGGTTCTGAAGTTTCTCCAGGAACTGCTTCCTTTCGGTAATATCCCGCACGGCTGCTACATAGGCAGGCTTTCCGGACCAGGTCGTCTTTCGCAATGCCACTTCCACATCCAAAAGGGTGCCTTCCATAGGACGTCTGGCCTTCCATTCAAAAACCAATGAGCCCTGGTCTTCCAGAGTCTTATCCAAGGCTCTGATCTTCTGCCTGGCCAGAACCGGGTCTTCCGACAAGTCTTCAATGCTGTAATTGTAGACCTCCTCTCGACGCAGTCCGTACATAATACCCATTTGTTTGTTTGCCAACAGCACTTTTCCTGTCTCGTCATGAATCATGATGGTGTCATGTATTGTATCGAAGATCGTTCTGATATTGTTTTCTGCATAGGTGCGCTCCTGGATCTCCTGCTGAAGACGTTGATTGCTCTTCAGAAGCATCCTGGCATAAATCAGAAGGGATATTAGAATAAATGCCGACACCCCTGTATAACCAAGCCTTTGCATCCTAATGATGCCCTCAAGCTTGCCGTAAGTGCTTTCCACATACATACCGGTACCGATATAGGCTTCTATCTCGGGTATACCCATCACATAGGACAGCTTTTCCTCTGCAACCGTCCTGTTGGGCGGATAATAGTCATAGGTCACAAAGGATCCTGACGGCATTGCTTTCGCAGCATTCGCCAGATCCTGAATGATGAGCCTTCCGTTTGCATCGCGCAGCGTCCATTGGTCAGTGCCTTCCTTTTGGGGTTCGAAAGGCTGAACCAGCATAATACCGTCATAGGTGCTCATGAAGATATAGTTGGAGCCGAACTCGTCTTCATAAGTCATTTCTCGAACGATGTCACTGATCATAATCCTTGCTTCGGCACGATTGATCTCGCCGCTTCTCAACTTTTCCACTATAGGCTTTATGGAATTATAGGCCAAGTGAACCATCTTACTGATGGAATTGCGCCGCTGCTGCTGCATGTGAAATTTGAAATCAGTCGATACACTCCGAGCAAACAAATAAGGGAATAACACCATAATCAGGGAATAGATGACCAAAACGACTACCCACGCCTGTTTCTGCTTCCGAGACTTGTTTTCCATTCTCATGACCCCCACTGTGTCAAAATCAACAAAATAATGATTATATGACCGTTATTCTATATTAATCTGCAAATTCCTCCATTATGATGGATAAAATTACAAAATATGATGGTAAAAAGCAGGAGCAGACCTAGAATTGAATGCCTGATTCAACTCAAGGACTGCCCCTGCTATTATCTGTTCTTACCCGATATGATGCGTTATCCTACTTTCCTGAAGCTGCGCTTTCACCTGCGATCTTGCCGAAGACCTGTGTATCCGGCAGCGCATTGCCGCCCAAACGGTTGGAGCCGTGGATGCCGCCTGTGGTCTCGCCTGCAGCATACAAGCCCGGTATGATCTTTCCAGCCTTATCCAAGACCTGGGCACTTGTATTGATTTCAATACCGCCCATGGTGTGGTGAACTGTCGGTACGCGCGCACCTGCATAGAAAGGCGCTGTGTCGATCTTATCTGCAAATAAGGTTCTGCCGTAAGCATCCGGGCCACCTTTTTCCACTGCCGTGTTGAATTCCGCTACAGCCTTGACAAGATTTTCCGGGCTAACACCGATCTGCTTTGCCAGGTCTTCCAGCGTGTCGCCTTTGAAGGCTCTGCCCTCTGCGATGAGCTGGTCTATGGTCTCATTGAAGTTGTTCTTGGTTGAGCCGGTCGGGTAGGAGTGCTTATCAAGGATAACCCACATGAAGGAATCCTTTTGCTCAAACAATGCCTTCGTCATTACGTCTCTTCTTGCACCCTCATCCACAAAGCGGTTTCCATCCTTGTTGACGAAAATACGGTTTTCAACGCCCTGTTCGATGTTGCCGCTCAGGCTTCCGGTTACTGGGTCGCCCATGGGCAACAGCTGGATTTCTTCCAGCCCTATGAGGTTGGCACCGGCCTTTTCAGCCATGAACAGACCGTCGCCGGTTGCGCCCGGATGGTTGGTTGTTTTGATGGTGGTAAGTGCAGGCCACTTTTTGTTATATTTATCTCTCATTTCAATGTTGGCACCGAAACCGCCTGTTGCCACGACCACGCCCTTGCTTGCCCTGGCTGTGACGCTTCCGTCTGCGCTTTCTGCCTTAACCCCAACAACCCTACCATCTTCAACGATCAGCTCGGTTGCCTTGGTGTTCAGCATGATTTCAATATCATTGCTGTGTGCCTTTATGTAGTTCATATGCGTGTTGATATAGCCTGTTCCCAGCGGCTCAACCGGTTTGTGGGTTCTTGGCCATAATGCACCCAGAACGGTAAAGATATCTGCCTTGAACTTCATGCCCAGGCTTTCCAGCCATTCCAGCGTCGGATAGGCCTTTTCCACCAATGTTCTCACCATTTCAGGCTTGCCAAGCTTGTCGCCGCCTTCGATGGTCTGGGTATAATGCTTTTCGATAGAGTCTTCTATTCCAAGGGGTACCTGTCTCTTAGGGTCAACTGCATTGAATGCTGCGCCGGAAATAATCGTATTTCCGCCAACCTTCGGCATCTTTTCCAGAACGAGGACCTTTGCGCCATTCTGGTGTGCCGAGACAGCAGCAGCTAGGCCTGCTCCGCCCCCACCGACAATGACTACGTCAGCCTGCTTTTCTATCAATGTGCCTGCAGCAGCACTCTTTTGCGGCTTCTTCTGGTAGTCCGCCAGATTGACGCCTGCTTTTCCCAGCGCCTGCGTCACTGCTGCCAGAATGCCCTTACTGGAAATAGTTGCGCCTGCAACCGTATCAACAGCAACACTCTGATGCTTGATAATCTCATCGGATATCTGCTTGATAGCGATGTCGCCGACTCCCGGTGTTTCATCCTGCCATAGGATCTGAATCCCTTTGATTGCTTTGCCTTCCATGGTTACGGCCACCTGGATATTACCGTGAACACCTTTGCCTTCGCCTGTTAAGTCGCCTCTTTTAAGTGAAGCGGCAGTTGCCGGTGCTTTAGGAGCTGCTTTGGTTGTTCCGCTTGCGGACGATACTGCCTCAGCAGTTGTGCCATCAAGCTTCAATATCTGCCCGGGATAGATCAGATGCGGGCTCTTCAGCTGGTTTACCTCAGCAAGCTGCTGCCATGTCAGCTGATTTGCTTCTGCAATTTTCCATAATACGTCACCGGTTTTTACCGTGTACGTACTGTCTGCAAAAACTGCGGTGATATTTGCGAAAACCAATACCGCAATCAGCAGCAGGCTCATTGCCTTTTTTCTCATGATTCACCCTCCTTAAATTGATTATTTAAAAATACGGGCATACCGTATTTTTTACCGAATAAGTTCACATTTCGTCGAATATATTCAATGAATTTATTCATTGAATATATTCATTTTATAACATTGTTAATTATTCGTCAATAGTTTTAGCAATATTTGGTTCAAATTTGACAAATCATTTTTGTCTTATATAATTAAGATGAGGATGAATTGAAACCAGATGACTGAATATAAAGATGATTTCAGGAGAGGGAATATGTCACAGAAAAGAATGACGAAAAGACAAATTCAGGCGCAGAATACCAAGGATAACATATACCGTACCGCCGTTGAATTGATGGAGAAAAAAGGACTTCAAAACATCACGGTAGAAGAGATTTGCAAAAAAGCCGGTGTGTCGGTAGGCTCCTTTTATAATTGCTTTAAATCCAAGAACGATATCCTTAACGAAGTATACAAGGTAGCAGACGATTACTTCCTGAACGTGGTAGCGGACGCTCCCGATTTGAAAGAAGGAAATACCCGGGACAAGATCATCCGCTACTTTCATTACTATGCGGATTACAATATTTGCCGGGGCATTGATTTTGTGATGCAATTGTATAATGTACAGAATACGCTGTTTATCATGAAAGGAAGGCACATGCAAACAATATTGCAGCGTATTGTAGAGGCCGGACAAAAAAACGGTGAGATTCGAACGGATATGACGGCTGAAGAAATCGTCAGATTCCTGTTTGTTTCTGTCAGAGGTGTCGTCTATGACTGGTGCCTTCATAACGGCCAGTATGATTTGGATGATGCAGTGGTGAGTCATGTAAAAAAACTGGTTATGGTCCTATGAATAAAGTGCCGGTCTGTCAGTCAGACCGGCACTTCCTCTATTTACTCCATTTCGCTGCCTGTATTACATGCTTGGCAAGGACCGATGTCGTTACCGTGCCTACCCCACCCGGGACAGGCGTAATTCCGGCGGTCTTCTGCTCAACCTTGTCAAAATCCACATCGCCGCAGAGATTTCCGTTTTCATCCAGATTGATGCCCACATCAATGACGATCTGCCCTTCAGAAACAAAGGCATCCGTCACCATCTTAGCCTTGCCTGCAGCTGCAATGATTATATCTGCTTCCCGGCAGGTTTCCTCGATGTGATGGGTTTTTGTATGGCAAATGGTAACCGTTGCGTGCTTTTTCAAAAGCAGCATGGCTAAAGGCTTTCCGACCACCAAGCTCCGGCCGACCACCGCCACTTTTTTCCCCTTTACGTCTACGTTATAATGCGCCAGCATTTCCATGACCGCCTCCGGGGTACAAGGTGCAAATCCCGTTTCATCACCTTCAAACACTTTTGCCACGTTGACCGGGTTCAGGCAATCCACATCCTTCTCGGGACTGATGACATACTTGATGACGTTTTCATCGATTTGCCCCGGCAGCGGCCTGAACAAGAGGATGCCATGTATGGAACCGTCCCCATTCAGCTTTCTTATCTCACCAACAAGCGCCTCCTGCGTGAGTATCTCCGGGTATTCAAATACCCTGCACCGGATCCCCAAGCCCTCGCACCTCTTAATGGCACCCTTCTCGTATGCAAGATCATCAGGCCTTGCCCCCAGCCTCACAATGGCAAGTACTGGGGTTATGCCTCCGGCGTTTAAAGTCTCAACTTCCTTCAGAAGCCTATCCTTCATGGCGCTAACCACTTCTGCGCCCTTCATTAATACTGCCATGCAACAACCTCCCTATGCTTAGAAAAGTCCGGAAATCCTGCCGGTGGAGTCCACGTCGATGCTCTCTGCCGATGGAACCTTTGGAAGTCCCGGCATGGTCATGATTTCACCTGTCAGTGCGACGATAAAGCCTGCTCCTGCAGATACCTTGACATTTCTTACCGCAACTCTGAAGCCTGCCGGACGCCCAAGCTTCTTTGGATCATCCGTCAGAGAGTACTGCGTCTTGGCCATGCAGATGGGCAGATTGCCGAAGCCCAGTGCTTCCAACCGTTCTATTTCCTTCAATGCGGCCGGTGCAAAATCAACACCGTCGCCGCCATATATGCGGGATACGATTGCTTCAATTTTCTCCTTGATGGATGCTTCTGCTTCATAAGAGAAGCTGAACTTGCTTCCGCCTTCTTCCACCAGCCTGACAACTTCTCTGGCCAGCCTTTCGCCGCCTTCTCCGCCCTTTGCCCACACCTCGGAAAGCGCCACATTGGCCCCGTATTCCTTGCACTTATCCTCAATCAGCTTCAGCTCGTTCTCGGTGTCTGTGGGGAAGCGGTTAATGGCAACGACTGCAGGCAGTCCGAACTTGGTAGTGATGTTCTCTATATGCTTCAGCAGGTTGGGAAGGCCTTTTTCCAGTACTGTCAGGTTTTCCACACCCAGCTCTGCTTTGGCTGCACCACCGTGGTGCTTCAGCGCTCTGACGGTAGCAACGATAACCACAGCCGATGGCCTCAATCCGGCAATCCGGCACTTGATGTCGATGAATTTCTCTGCACCCAGATCCGCACCAAAACCGGCTTCCGTCACCACATAATCCGCCAGCTTAAGCGCCAGTCTTGTAGCCATGATGCTATTGCAGCCATGAGCTATATTGGCGAAGGGACCGCCATGGATAAAGGCAGGCGTATGCTCCAGGGTCTGAACCAGGTTGGGCTTCAGGGCGTCCTTCAAAAGTGCGGCCATAGCGCCTTCAGCCTTCAGCTGTCCTGCTGTGACTGGCTTGTCGTCGTATGTATAGCCTACTATGATATTTTTGAGCTTTTCCTTCAAATGATCCAGGTCCTTTGATAAGCATAGGATGGCCATCACTTCGGAGGCCACTGTGATGTCGAAGCCGTCTTCACGGGGTGTTCCATTGGCTTTGCCGCCCAAGCCGTCCGTTATAAACCGCAGCTGTCTGTCGTTCATATCCATGCATCTTTTCCAAGTGATCCTTCTGGGGTCAATACCCAGTTGATTGCCTTGATAGATGTGATTATCCAGCATGGCAGCCAGCAGGTTGTTTGCGGCACCGATTGCGTGCATATCGCCGGTAAAGTGAAGGTTGATGTCTTCCATGGGTACAACCTGGGCATAACCACCGCCTGCTGCACCGCCCTTAACACCGAATACCGGTCCCAGTGAGGGTTCCCTAAGTGCAATTATGGTATTTTTGCCGATCTTCTGAAGCGCATCGCCCAAGCCCACTGTCGTGGTGGTCTTTCCTTCACCTGCGGGGGTTGGGTTGATGGCTGTTACAAGAATAAGTTTTCCGTCTTCCCTGTCTTTCATCGTATCCAACACGTTGTAATTGACCTTGGCTTTAAAATTCCCATAAAGCTCAAAATCCTTCTTTTCGATCCCCAGCTTCGCAGCCACCTCTTCAATAGGCATCATTTCAGAGCTCTGTGCAATTTCGATATCGCTTTTATACTGCATACTTCTTCCCCTCCATTAATTAATAGGTATTCTAATACTCCCCGGGCATTTGCGACAGCTGCGCCATACTAAACACCGGCCCATCGATGCACACATACTGATGGCCTATATTGCACTTTCCGCATTTGCCCACGCCGCAGGTCATCCGCATTTCCAGCGTCGTCAGGATTTTTTCCTTTGGTATCCCAAGCTCAACCAGCTTGCCGGACACAAACTTGATCATGATGGGTGGCCCGCAAAGCACGGCATAGGTATTGGCCGTATCGATATCCATTTCCGAAACCAGGACATGGGGAAAACCAACCCGCTCATCCCAGCCTTCCTCCGGCCTGTCGATGGTACAGGTAACACTGGTCCTGTCAATCTTCCGCCATTCCTCAAATTCCCTGCGGTATATGAAGTCCCCGGAACCTCTGGCAGCCAGCAGCATCTGGATATCGCCATACTTACTCCGATTCTGCTCATCGAACATATAGAGGAGCAGCGGTCTGAGCGGGGCTAGCCCCAGGCCTCCTGCGATGACGAGAATCTTGCTTCCCTCCATCTCCTTTACCGGAAAGGTGTTCCCGAAGGGTCCACGGATCCACACCTTGGACCCGGCCTTCAGGCTGTGAAGTGCCTCTGTCACAAGTCCGACCCGTTTGATGCTCAATTCGATGTATTCCTTGTTCAATGGCGAGGATGCAAAGCCAAAGGGTGCCTCTCCCACGCCGGGAATGGACAGCTCAACAAATTGCCCCGGCATGAAATCCATTTTCCCGCCGTCGGTAAACTTAAGCCGGTACGTCTTGATATCCAGGTCTGATGAGGTTTCCTGTATGACCTCCACCAGTTCGGCTTTCTGCGGCAAATACGGATTGCTCACTTTAACCCCTCCATTATTTCTGTCACGACAGATTTGATATTCATTCCCACAGGGCAGCTCCTGATGCAGCGTCCGCAGCCGGTACAAGCCGTATATCCGAAATTCTGCTTGACATACAGGTACTTGTGCAGGATCCGCTGCCGATACCTTTCCTTTTTGGAAGCCCTCGGGTTGTGACCGGATGCATGCATGGTAAACTTGGGATACATGCAGCTGTCCCAGCATTTATACCGGATAGCTTCGCCCTTTTCCACCACATCCTTGAATACGAAGCAGTGGCAGGTGGGGCAAATATAGGTGCAGGTTCCGCAGCCCATGCATTTTTCTGAGATTCTGCCCCAGTCCACGTTGTTGAACAGTGTACTCTCATCGCTGTTGATTTCCAGCAGAGCCTGGCCTCCTGATTCGCACGAGACTGCTTTCTGGGAATCTATCTGCGCAAAGCCTCCAAAAAGCAGTTCACCCTTTTCGGTTATGATTTGTACGATATACTGATCTCCATTATCCGTCAGAAATGCATCGCATGCTTCTGAATACCCCTTGTTCAAGCCCCTGTCTCCACAGAAGCAGCCCTTTTTCTCAGATTGGCAGCCAAAGCCTATCAGAACCGTGTTTTTTAATTTTTTCTCAAAATAGGTATCGATAAATTTGCCTTGAGTGAACACGGCCGTCATGATTTTCAGCGCTTCCAGATCGCAGGACCTTACACCGAAAAGAATGGTTTTGGTGTCGTCTTCAGTTATCCTGATATCCCCATCCTTGCTGAAGACCATCATCTGCTCCGTCTGAGGAAACAGGAACTCCTTGGGCGACTTATAGGCAGCCTCATCATTGAGTATAACCTCATCCACCTGGTTCACGGCTTTATAAACCAATGTCTGACCTTCCCTGACCGGTGCAACGATCTTGTAATCCGTCATCAGGCTTTCCAGCAAGTCTTTGATGCTGTCCTTAGGAACCACAACATGCTTCATTGTGCTCACCTCCTATGAAACCTACTTCCTTGTCGTTCATATCAAAAGTTGTCATAGCAGGTACTTCCTCCGGATTAACACCGGGCTGGTATCCGTAAAGCGCTTCACAGAATTCTGCCAGATCCTTCACCAGATACCGTATATTCACACCGGAAGGACACACCCTTTCACAGGCACCGCATTCTACGCACCTTCCAGCCAGGTGCATTGCCCTGCCGAGGTGAAAGACCATTTTTGCCCCGGTATCCAGCTCCTTCGGAAGCCAATTGGGTATTTCCCTGTCGATGAAGCAGCTCTCGCAATAACACCCGTAACAGGCCTGCCTGCATGAAAAGCACAAAATGCACTTCTCCATTTCCTTCTGGAACCTGGTTAGCTTGCCGGACAACTCAGCTTCCATCGTATCGGCAGCCTTTTGAACCGCTTCAGCTTCCAATCCGTCTCCATACCCAACCAGAATATCATATACCGGCGGTATTCTCAATTTGCAATCCTCACAACCGGGAGCGGCCAACCCGTCCTTGCCCTTCATACCGGCGCATTCTACACCGATAATGGTCAGCTTATCCCGCTCAATCTGGTTCTCGGCCAGATACATGACAATGGCTCTTGCATCGCAGGGCTTTGCGATAATTGCTGCGCCTTCCTTTTTCTCCAGTAAATACTTGGCAAGGGTCATGGAACAGGCATCATCCCACTTCATTTCATCCGTTTCTTCCGGAGTCCTGATGAAGAAGGGCGAAGCGCTCATTTCTGCCTGGCCTTCTGCAAAGCCCAGTACCAGGTTGACTTTCCCCTCCTTCAGAAGGTTCTTGCATGTATCTATTAACTCTATTCTTTGCTTTTCAAAACTCATGAACATCGCTCCTTCGCTCGGATCCTTCCCTAATCCTGTTGGGGCCAAGCGCCTTGACCTTGACCACGACTTCCTCCACCACAGAAGCAAAACGGTTGCCCTCGGATGCCGAGACCCAGGTGAAATGCACTCTTCCAGGCTCTATCCCTGCAGTCGTCAGCAGTCTTTTGAGCATCGTAAAGCGTCTTCTGGCATATAGATTGCCTGTAAGATAGTGGCAATCACCGGGATGACAGCCTGAAACCATAATACCGTCAGCTCCGTCGACCAAAGCCTTGATGATGTATAGCGGATTTATCCTGCCGGAACACGGCAGCCTGACAATCCTGATGTTGGGCGGATACTGCAGTCTGCTGGTTCCTGCCAGGTCAGCACCTGCATAGCTGCACCAGTTGCAGAGAAAAGCCACGATCTTCGGCTCCCATCCTGCACCTGCTTCCCTTTTTTCAACCATCATTTCTTCCTTCATGACTGCAACTCCTTAACCTCTTAATAGATATTCCAGTTCGCTGACGACCTGCCTGTCAGCAAAGCCGTTTACGTCTACTGCGCCGCATCTGCAGGTAGCGGAACAAGTTCCACAGCCCTTGCAAAGCACTGCGTTAATGACTGCCTTCTTCACGACCGCATCCCGCTTCTTGATTTCCTGTACGCTTACGGCTTTGTAGGCACAAACCTTCTCACATGCGCCGCAGCCTGCACATAAACCCTCATTCACCTGGGCAATGGTGCCTTCCGTCTCCAGCATATCCTTTGAGATGACCGTTGCTGCCCTTGCTGCTGCTGCTTTGCCCTGCGTCATGCTCTCTCTCAGGTTTTTGGGTGCATGGGCCAATCCGCAGAGGTACACGCCTTCCGTTGCAAAGTCAACAGGTCTGAGCTTGGCATGGGCCTCCAGGAAGAAGCCTTCCTGATTCAGCGGTACCTTGAGCATCTGGGCAATGACCTTGTTGGCCTCGATTTCCGGCTCAATGGCGCTGCTCAGAACCAGCAGGTCAGCATCCAGATCGATTTCCTGATCCAATATGGGTTCATAAGCCTTGATCAGGAGCCTTCCGTTTTCCTCCAAAACCTGCGGCTTGCACTCCGGTGCGTAATGCACGAACTGCACGCCGGCTTTTCTGGCTTTTTGGTAATTCAACTCATTTAAGCCATACGACCGGATATCCCTGTAAAAGATGTATACGTTCGCATCCTTGTTCCGCTCCTTCAGCTCCAAGGCGTTCTTGATGGCTTGATTGCAGCATACTCTGCTGCAATAAGGCCTTTGCTGATCTCTTGAACCGACGCACTGGATCATGACGACATTCTTGACTGCTGCATCCGGCTTCCCTGACTTCAACAGCTCTTCAAGCTCCAGCTGTGTGATGACCGCCTTATGGGAGCCGTATTGGTATTCTTTGGGCTCATGGGCTTTTGCACCCGTTGCTACAACGACAACGCCATGCTTGATTTCATTTTCCTCATCCCCTGTCCTGAGCACCGTTGCATACTTTCCGACATAACCGTCAATATGCTTCACTTCGGTATTCAGGTAGACATCTATCAAAGGATTATTGGCTACCTCTTCGATATATTTCCGTATATAGTGATCATACGCTCTTCCGGTTGGCGAAGCATTCAGCTTCAGTGCATTTCCGCCCAACCGCTCCGTCTTCTCTACCAAGTATGCCTTGAAGCCCATTCCGGCAATTTCCAATGCTGCAGAAATTCCCGCCATACCGCCGCCCAGGACCAAGGCTGCTTTTGTCACTTCAATCTTCTGCTTGGTCAGCTGACGGGCAAAGGTCACCTTTCCTACCGCCATCTTGACCAGGTCTTTGGCCTTTGCCGTGGCATCCTCATAGCGGTCCATATGGACCCAGGAGCACTGGTCCCTGATATTAGCCATGGCGAATAGGTAGGGGTTCAGGCCGGCTTTCACCAGCACCGACTGGAAAAGCGGTTCGTGGGTCCTGGGTGTACAGGAAGCCACCACAACCCGGTTCAACTGATGCTCCTTGATCTTCTCTGCGATAATCTTTTGGGCATCTACCGAGCAGGTATAGAGGTTTTCCGTCGCATATTCCACAAATGGCAGTGTCCTGGCATATTCCACAACAGAGCTGACGCCCAGGTACCCGCCGATGTTGACACCGCAATGGCACACAAACACACCGATCCTGATGGGCTCCTTGGAAACGTCCCGCATCTCTACCGCTTCGTTTTCACTGAAGAATGCACTATAATCCTTCAGTCTTACTTCTTCTGCATAGGCAATTTTGGATGCCTCCGATGCCGCAGCGCTGGCTTCAACCACTGTCTCGGGTATATCCTTGGGTCCCGCAGAAACACCGCAGGCTGCTACGCCATCCCTTGAGGTTTTTGGCGGCGCCATTTCATTCACCCAGCAGAAGCCGTACCGGTCGGTCTTAATGCCTGTTTTGTCAAACAGCCTGCGGATTTCAAGCTTGGGGCTCAATCCCACAGACAGCACCACCATGTCATATTCACTTGTAGCGACCTTTCCGTCTTCCGCGCAGTGTTTTACCACCAGCATGCCGTTTTCCGGATTCTCAGCCACATCTGCGACACGGCTTTTAATAAAGCCGATATGGTATTTGTTCTTTGCAGAGTCGATATATTTGTCAAAGTCTTTGCCGTAAGCCCGCATATCCATATAGAAAATATCGATATCCTTGACCGTGGGCAAATGCTCCTTGGTAATCATAGCTTCCTTGACTGCATACATGCAGCAGACTGCAGAGCAGTATTCACTGTCGCATTTGGTATCCCTGGAGCCTACACACTGAATGAAGGCGATCCGCTTAGGCTCTTTGCCGTCGGAGGGTCTTTGGACATGTCCCTTGTATGGACCGGAGGCCGATAGGATCCGCTCGTATTCCATACTGGTAACGACATTTTTGAATCTGCCGTAGCCCAACTCCTGGGGAATATCCCTTGAGGTATCGTAGCCGTTGGCCATGATAACTGAGGAAACAGGGATCTCAACGATTTCATCCAGCTGCTCATGGCGAATGGCTTTGGACTGGCAGGTATGCTCGCAGGCTTTGCACTCGGAGCAGATGGAGCAATCCACACACCGCAGCGCTTCTGATTTTGCTTGTTCCTCTGTCAGACCCAGCTCGACCTCTTCAAAGCTGCCGGTCCGTTTATCCATTTCAATCAGGGGCATATTTGCCCTTGGCAGACGTACCAGACCTTCGAAGCTGATTTCTTCTATTGGTGTTTCGGGCAACAGGAAAGGTTCTACCGGCAGGTCGGTTCCTTCCAGATAGTTGCGGATACTTTTTGCAGCCTTATTCCCTGCGGCTATTGCGTCGATCATAGTGGCAGGTCCGCTGACAGCATCGCCGCCTGCGAATATACCGGCTGCACCTGTCATCAGCTTTGTTCCGTCACATACAATGGTACCGTTCTTTTCAAAGGACAGGCCTTCTATTCCGCCAAACAGGCAATTGTCAACACGCTGTCCGATTGCCGGAATAATGGTGTCAGCTTCCATAACAAACGCTGAGCCGGGAATCTCTACAGGACTCCTGCGCCCACGCGCATCAGCAGGACCAAGGCTGTTCCTTACACATTTCAGCCCTGTAAGCTTGCCATTCTGAGACTGGATCTCAGCCGGTGCGGTCAGGTACTCAAATCTGACGCCTTCTTCCATGGCGTGTTCAATTTCCCATGGGCTGGCGGGCATTTCCTGCTCCGATCTTCTATAGACGATGGTAACATCACAGCCAAGCCGGACTGCAGACCTTGCTACGTCCATGGCTACGTTTCCGCCGCCTACCACCAGCACCTTCTTTCCGACAGCCGGCTTCCCGCCCAGATTCAGCTCCCGCAGGAATTCAACACCAGGTACGACACCTGCGGCATCCTCCCCTGGAATGCCCAGTTTCATATCCTTATGAGTGCCTATGCCGAGGAAGAATGCATGATAGCCTTGTTCTCTAATATCTTCTATCGTCAAATCCCTGCCGATTTTTGTATTGCAGCGGATCTCAACGCCGAGGTCCTTCAAGATCTGGATCTCTCTGTCCAATATCGCCTTATCCAGCCGATAGCTGGGAATACCGACCCGCAGCATGCCGCCAGGCTCGGGAAGCGCTTCGAACACCGTCACAGGATATCCTGCAACCGCCAGCTGGTACGCACAATTGATCCCTGCCGGTCCCGAGCCCACAACGGCTACCTTATGCGGTTTGGGCTCCGCAGCGGTCTTGATCTCCGGTGCTTTTCCCTGTTGAATCTCATAGTCTGCTATAAAACGCTTCAATGATGCAATGGAGATTGAAGAATCCACATATTGCCTGCTGCATTTGGATTCACAAGGATGAAAGCATACTCTGCCCAGAACACCTGCAAAAGGTGTTACTTCCCTGACCAATGCCAAAGCTTCCTCATACCTGCCCTGGCCTGTCAAAGCAACATAACCATGTGCATTGATATGAGCCGGGCATTTGTATTTGCAAGGTGATGTTCCCTTTTTATCGATGGTGACCTTGTTGGGAACCGCTTGCGCAAAGGGTTTATAAACCGCACTCCGCTTTCCGATTCCCATGTCGAACTCGCTTTGGACTTTGATTGGGCAGTTCAAGGTACAGTCGCTGCAGCCCTTGCACAGCTCTTCATCCACATAACGGGCTTTCTTTTTTACGACTGCCGTAAAATTCGGAGCGTCTCCTTTTAATTCGAGCAGCTCGCTCCAGGTCAGTGTCTTAATTAACGGATGGTTATAGCATGCCGTTACTTTCGGCGCCAGGATGCAGGCTGAGCAGTCATTGGTAGGAAAGGTCTTGTCAAGCTGTGCCATACGGCCGCCGATGCTTGGCGAGCTTTCAACAATGAAAACCGGAATCCCCATTTCGGCCAGATCCAGTGAAGCCTGTATGCCGGCAATGCCGCCACCCAATACTAGTACAGGTTTTTTCATATCTATCCTCCAAACACTACCGCTTACCGCTTAGTAAGATTCTTGATCCTTTCGATCCGCTGCTGCCTTGTTTCAATGTCTATTTTTCCGACTTCTACCGCCAGTTCCTTTGTGACATAGCCCTCTTCCTCCGCCAATTGCCGCAGTACGCGCATGACATCTGCAAAACGTACATTCTGAGGGCAATGTGCTACACAGGTATGACACTGGTTGCACTGCCACAGTTCCGGAGAAGCCAGCACTTCTTCCTTCATGCCTAGAAGCACCATCCGCATGATCCGCCTGGGGTTGTAATCGGCGTTCAAGCTGCTGACCGGACAGCCTGCGGTACAGGTTCCGCACATAAAGCAGTTTTTGACCTTTTCTCCGCCGGGTATTGACGCAACCTGGTTCTTGAAATCCAAATCCATCGTTTTCTTTTCACCCATCTTAACAACTCCATTTCTATCGTTTAGACAACTACCTCATTCAGCTTGGGCCTGGGCAGGAATCCCGCTTTTTCCACGATGCTGGGCACGATGCTTTCCCAGCCCACAGCCATGATATGGATCCCGCTTACGCCTTCGATTTTTTTTATTTTTTCTATCAGTTCCAGAGCGATACTGACCCCTTCCTCCTCATAGGAGGCTGCCTTCCTCATCCGCTCCACCAGGTAGTCCGGCACCTGCATTCCTGCGACCTTTTTCGTCATTTCCAGAGATTTCAGCGATTTATTCACCAATACCCCGGCCAGGAAATATGCCTTTTTATGTAGTCCGGCTGCCCTGACTTTCTCCATCCACCGGGCAAACTGTTCCACATCATAGATTGCCTGGGTCTGAATGAACTGGGCGCCTGCTTCGATTTTCTTATGCAGTCTGATCAATTGCAGCTCTTCAGGATGTGCAAAGGGATTTGCCGTAGCGCCGAGGAAGAATTCAGCAGGCAGCTTGCTAGGCTTGCCGCTCATGAAGACCTTGTCTTCCTTCATCTTCCTTAACCCTTGCAAAAGCTGTATGGAGTCGATATCATAAACGTTTTTTGATTCCGGATGGTTTCCAAAGGTCTGATGATCCCCTGAGAGGCACAGAAGGTTTCGGATTCCCAGCGCATAAGCACCGAGAAGATCGCTCTGTATGGCGATACGGTTCCTGTCGCGGCAGGTCATCTGAAGAACCGGCTCAACACCTTCCTGGCTTGCCAGATAGCAAGCGGCAACACTGGACATCCTGACGATGGCTGTCTGGTTGTCGGTAACATTGGCAGCATCAATATGGTCAAGCAGCTCCCGGGCGCTTTTCTTGACGATTTCGGCGTTGGCACTCATGGGAGGGCCGATTTCAGCGGTTACCGTAAAAAGCCCGGCTTCCAGCATTGTTTGCAATTTACTTTTTTCTATCGTCATCGCTTTTACCTCTACTTCTTTCTTAAGGTGGATAACCATTGGTTATCCTGAATATCTTAGAGACTGTTGACCCAGTGAAATACTTTTGAGTTTACAGTGTCTTAGATATCTGTATCCAAACGCATTTCCTTCTTTTCAACGCTTCTGGGTCCGCCATCCCTGCTGCTTCTCCAATCCTTGGGCTCTACGATTTCATAAAGCTTTTCCACCCGGTCCAGCTCTTTCAGCCTATCATAGATCAGCTGCCAGCCGCAGTCAACATTCGGGTCGATTTCGCATTTCCCATCCATTGACCCGCCGCAGGGACCGTTGAAATTGCTCTTGGAGCACCTCGCTACCGGACAAACGCCGCCTGTCTTTTCAAGGATACAGGCACCGCAGCCCTGGCACATTTCAGTCCACACACCGATTTCGCGGGCAACACCGATAAACTTTGTGTTGATTCCCGGAAGCACCAGTTTCCCCCGGAACCGCTCCGCCATAAATTGGACACCGGCGCCGCAGCCCATGGAGAGGATAACATCTGCCCCGCCAAATTCCTCCGCCATATCATCCAGAAACTCCACATCACACTGCCGCTTGGGTGTTACAACCTTGACCTTTACCGGCACTGCCTGCTCTGCCCGGTTCAGTTCCAGGACCGATGCCAGTTTCAGTGCTTCTTTTTCACCGCCTGCCATACATACCGTCACACAAGTCCCGCAGGCTGCTATGACAATATTCTCAAAGCCTTCCAGAGATTTCGAGATCTCTTCCAATGGTTTTTGCTCAGCAACAATCAATGTGCTACCCCCCTTATCCCATCATTTCCAATATTTGATCCCTGAGTGCCATAGGCATGGCATGGGACAGCTTCATGCATTCCACCCGTTTTTCATCCAATCCCGATGCTGCAAGCAGCGCCTTTGTCTTTTCCACAAACCGCGCAGCCCTTTTGTTCCCTTCAAAATGCTTGCAGGCATCATCCATACAGGTAAGCACCAGGACTTTTCCATAGTGCTTCAGATCTGCTGTAATCGTCTCGACGCTTATTTCACCGCCGCATGACACCGGAACCGTCTCTATCCTTTCAAACAAGCCTGCCAGCTCATGCTTCAGCATCTGAGCCGCCGCTTTGCCGGAATTCTCACAGCACAATATCTTTAAAGCATTGGGCGCCTTCACCCCGTCCACCGGCTTTTCAGCCTTCATTTTCACGGCATCTGCCGGGCAGACGGATACGCAGATTCCGCAAGTCTGACATCCATTCCCGAGGTTCTTCATAACGGAATTCTCATAATCGGGTGCCATCGCAGAATGGGGACAGGCTCTAAAGCAGGTATAGCAAAATGCGCATTTCCCTGCATCTATTTCAATGCCTTTTGCCTCTTTTCCAGCTGCTGCATCAGCCAATCCATGTCCCGTTCGTTCCTTCATTTCCGAAATCGTAAAAGCTATCCTGTCCTGCAGCTCTGTCTCAGCCGTTATGGTACTTGAATGAATAAAATAGATACCGTTCCGGCTGGTCAAGGTGGGGAACAAAAAGCTTCTGTCATCATTGACTGAACTGTCTTCATTGCATTTTAGCCGCAAGAGCCTGGCTATTCTATCCATTTTCTCTGATGCCGTACTGCTTTCCGGCTTTATAACTGCTGTGGACTCCAGTTTGAGGGCATCATAACCGTCATCCGCCATGATGCGGTATAGGCCTGTTTCTGTATCGCACGCTATTTCCAGGCTCAAGTATTTGATAAAGGTTACGCCTGCATTTCTGGCTTCCTTATAAAGATTTTCCGTTTGATAGCCTGCCGTTCTCATAAACCTTGAGAGGTAGAACACCTGCTTTCTGCGTCTTGCCAGCTTGATGGCATTTTCCAGCGCATCCACCGTATAGTGAGCCGGGGATTCAGAAGGATAATCCAAAATAAATACAACCGGTTCATTGCCCACCGTCACACGATAATGATTGCTGAAAGGCTTTTCACATACCGGCTCTTCCGTTACAATCACATGGCCCACCTTCACGGTTTGACCTGTTGTACGCACGATATAATCCAGCCGTTCACCGCTGAAGCCGGTGATATCCTCCAGGCATTCGACCCGACAGGGCGTGAAGCCCTCCTCAGACAGCTTTTTTTCCAGGAGATCGTTCACCTGACTTTTCCCTAAAATTGCAACATTCATAAGAACCCTCCCTAAATTTCAGCCAGCAACTGCCGGGCCGTGGTAAGCGCCTCTGCCCGCACCTCTTCGATCCTTTTGGGTCCGGAAGCGCAGCCAGCGAGATAAATGCCTGCTGTTTTGCCATCCTTTACAGGCTTTAGGAATCCGTTTTCGTCAATGCCGAGCATGCATAGCTCTGCAAGCCTGTCATTATCGGCTGCCGGATGGATTCCCTCCGATAGGACGATCAAGTCAAAAGCCCGCTCGGTGACCCCTCCTGCTCCCGGTTTTTCAAAGGCTACCTTTGCCGGTTTGCCCGGAATGATCTTCACCGGTCTGCACCGAACGAATTCGATATTGTCTTTTTGAAGCGTGTCAAAATAGCTGCCTGCTTCCACCCGCTGCAAATCCATATAAAAGAAGGTGATGTCCGCTGACGGATAGTACTGCCTCAATACCTTTGCCGCTCGGGTCGAATAACCGCAGCAGACCCTGGAACAGTATGGCGCCTTTTCGTGGATATCCCGCGAACCATGGCATTGAATGAATGCAATGCTGGATGGTGCCTCAGGCAGTATTCCCGCTTTGTCTCTTCCTGCAAGAAGCTCTTCCAACCGGTATCCGCTGATGATTCCCGCTTGTACCGGATGCTCGACGCTGCCCGAAGATACCGATGAAAATGTATCAAATCCGGTGGTTACGATAATAGATTCGAAGCCTGCCAAAGTCGACCTGCCGACCTGACCGTCCACTAACACCCGGAAATTCCCTTTGGCTCCCATTACATCCTTTAATGTGGAGCCGGTCATTATGCTGATCCCAGGATGTTGTTCCACTTTATCCCACAGACCTGCAGCAAGGCATACGCCGCAGTTGTTGCAGCGGTCTGTTGCTTTGCAGCCATAGGCTCTGACCTTACCGCCGATCCGTTCCGAGCTTTCCAGAAGCGTGACCTGCACACCGCTGTTTGCGAGCTCCATTGCGGCCGTACAGCCGGCAACACCACCGCCGATGATTAAAATATGACTCATCCTTTTATCACCTGCTTTAATATTAATTGGAAAAAACCATGAATTGCCATCATGATGTGATATGTATCATGTTACGACCATCGTAACATCCAGCCGCTTTCTAAATCTTCGACTATTTTATGAATTTTTGTAATATTTTTTGATAGCAATTGTTATTTTTTTATCCCAACGGCAGCGCAGCACAGGCTTTACTGAGCCTTTCGATGGTACTGCAGTCCATCATCAGACAATGCTCCCTGAAGTTTTCCGTACCTGTGATTCCCTGCCATTCGGCCTCAGGAACGGGATTCAGCCAAATGATCCGCTTCACTCTGGCAGCAAGCAGCTTCAAACTCTGGGCTGCTTTATCGCTGTTCAAGGTTTTGGCATCGCTGACCATGATGACAACAGTAGAAGCATTCAAAACTGTGCGACTTTCATACAGCAGATGCTCCACAGCTTTGCATATATCCGTTCCCCTCCGCCAGACCTTGCTCTGTTTCACTGTTCGTTCAAATTCCATTGCATTGACGAAGCCCTGCATGTTGAGGTGTTCGACGGCTTCAGAAAATAGGTAGCTTTCTGCCGCAGCCGTATTCTGGTGCATTCCCGTGGTGAATTGAAGCACAAAGCCGGAAAAGCGGTACATGGACGCCGACACGTCGCAAAGTACGAGCAGTTTCTGCCTATGCCGCGGTTTTTGCCTGTACTTGAGCCTGAACTGGATCCCTCCTGTTGTCAGATTAGACCTCAGCGTCTTCTTGAAATCTAGACGAGCCTTCTTTTTTGATGTCTTGTACCGCCGCAGCATATTTTTCCTTAAAGTTTCGGCAAACTGTTTTATAAGCCTTATGACATTAGGCAGGTCTTCACTCCTGAGGTCGCCTATGTTTTTATACATGAGGTCATTTTCCTGCTGTCTTACTTCTGCCACTTCCCTTGCAATCAATCCGGCTTCGGATAAAACGGTTTCCATCATACCCTGCTTTGCTGCCGCAGACCCGGCAAACGTGGTTTTGAGCTTGCTCAGCCTGCTGTGCACCATGGCTTCCGCAATGGACTTAAAAGCCGGCCCCACATTCTTCCCGGCTGAGGTTTTCGCCAAAAAGCTCAGGATACTCTGCTTCAGATCCTCAGGCAGTGCAGTATAGATCTCTTTCAGATCGTCCCGGATTTCCAGCTGCATTTCTTGAAACCGAAGTTCAGCGGCGTTTTCCGCGATTTCATGCTTTTTCTGCGCCAGCTGCTCCCGTTTTGATGCTGCCCAATGGGATCTTTCTTCTGGGTCAATAAAGAACCGATCGAAGACTGTCTGAAACAGCTTTCTTTCTTCATCACTCTTTGCCAGGCACGCCGACAATGCCGCTCTGACCTCTGCCCTGCTCAAGACATTGATATGCTGAAGCGCCTTTACGGCATCCATGGATTCCGAAAGGCTTGCCCTGACCCCCGCAAGCCTCAGGACCTCAATAAACTCAACGATGTTTTTCAGAAAAGAATTCATTGAATCCGCCATCCTTTCGGAATGCCTGCATATCTTCCCGGTTTTTCAGTATGAAGCCCAATGTCTTATCCGCACCGTCCTCATCCAGCCTGTTCTTGCCGACTGCCATGAGTGCAGCCACCCAATCCAGGGTTTCTGCAATGGACGGCTTCTTATAAATACTCCCGTTTCGCCTCAGAAAAGAGACTGCAGCAGCCGCATCTCTGACGAGTCGTTCCGGTACACCTTTGATCCGGGCATTGATGATTCTCATTTCCTTTTCCAGATCAGGGTAGTCGATAAACAGGTAAGCACACCTTCTTTTCAGCGCATCGGAAAGCTGCCTGGTATTATTGCTGGTCAATATCACAATCGGTTTTACCTTCGCTTTAACAGTGCCCAGCTCAGGTATGGAAACCTGAAAATCTGACAGCAGCTCCAGGAGGAAGGCTTCGAACTCCTCATCGGTTTTGTCGATTTCATCCACAAGCAGCACCTCTGTCTTATCGCTGCTGATGGCTTTCAAGAGCGGCCTTTCCAGGAGGAAATCCTGGCTGAACAGGCTCTCGATTTGCATTCTGCAGGCATTCCTATTTTCACTGCCGGCTGAGCCCAATTGTATGGAAAGCAGCTGCTTCTGATAGTTCCATTCATACAATGCTTTTGCCTCATCCAGTCCTTCATAGCACTGGAGCCGTATCAGTTCGACTCCATATGCTGCCGCCAATGCCTTTGCAACCTCCGTTTTCCCGACACCGGCCGCTCCCTCAACGAGAAGGGGTTTGCCCAGCTGCAGGGCGACATATACCGTTACCAGGAAATCTTCATCGAATATGTAGTTTTCTGCTTCCAAAGCACTTCGCAAACTGATTAAGTCCATGATACTCTCCTCTAAAATACGAATAAGAAGTGTATGTCAACACTTCTTATTCATATTCGTTTTTATATTAGTACTTCTTTGACTTGAAAAGATCCACATAGGAGTCGCAGTAGATTTCCTTGTTCATAATAACTCTTGCCGTTGCTGCCGCTTCCATCAGCTCGTCATCATTGGCATCGGCTATTGCAGCATCAAGACCGCAAGCCATCAGCATCGCCAGCATGGTTCGGTTGATCAGCTTTCTGTTTGCGCAGCGCTGGGATACGTTGGACAGGCCTACAACCGTCTTTGGCGCAGGATCGGACAGCAGCTTGACCTGCCTAAGCGTCTCCATGGCCTCAACTGCATGATCCTGTGCGACGTTGATCGGGAGTATCAGCGGATCTATGTACAGATCCTCAAAAGGCAATCCAAACTCATCAGCTGCCGCCACCAATTCCATAGCAAGAGCAACTCTGTTCTCGGCATTCTTCGGAATACCAGACTCTTCGCTCATGGCAAGACCGATGACTTTTGCATTATACTTGACTGCCATTGGGAACACTCTCTCGATCTTGTAACGGTCTGCATGGCAGGAATTGATCAATGCCGGCCGCTTACAAAGCTTCAAGCCTTCTTCTATGATGTCGTAATTGGTTGAGTCCAAGGCCAGAGGGGTATCCACCACTTCCTGAATGGTGGTAATCAGCCACTTCATGGCAGCCATTTGATCCTCAGCGCTTGCACCGGTATTTACATCCAGCCAGGTTGCACCGTTTTCCGTCTGCTTTACCGCCCATTCCTGAACGGCTGTTTTGTCTTTCTCTATGATTGCCTGCTTTATATCCTTGAACATGCCGTTGATTCTTTCGCCGATAATTTCCATTCTACTCTATCTCCCTTGCTAATTTTTCTATTAGAGGCTGTTTGGCACCATCAAGTCACCGATATTTTTCCTGACCAGCTTGACCGCTTCGGGATGCCGCATGACAAGAATATCCAGGCCCGACTGCAGCAATGCGGAAGCAGTCACTGCTTCCCAAAGGATGCCGCGCTCTGCTTGCTCTCCCCATCCCGGGAACTCATCGATGCCGACATTGGCTTCCTTTGCTTTCCACGCTTCAAAGCCGATAGTACCAAGTGTCGGCAGAGCCAGCATTTTGTCCCCCTGCAATGTACCGATCCTACCTCTTTCACCGATGGAATAAGCATATTCGATACCATAGCCCAGACCGCCGATGCTGGGATCGATGATGATCTTGTCCAGCGGCAGGCCCATTTCGCTGATCAATATGTTCAATTGCTTGCAAATATTGATATCCAATGGAGATTGTGCAATGACGGTATGCTTGTGCACCATGCAGGCCGCTACGATGGTGTTGTAGTTTTCCTGTGTCGCAAAGCCCAGCAGCAGGTTTTCCCCAGCACAGGCCTCAGCCACCGCAGCAATGACCTTGTTATCCACTTCGTCGATTCCGCAGCCTACCACCGCCAGCGGAACGCCGACTGCTGCAAGCACGCTCTTGACAGTTTCAATGCATTTTTCAGGCGAGCTGTTCCCCAGCTCGGGATCAGCACTTTGAAGTTTCAGGAATATCATATCCGCCCCAAATTCTTCCACGCTTTTCTTTGCCCAGGCAGCAGGGCTATCCATGACACCTTCAAAAGCCGCTTTCAGTTCCTCATTCCATTCCTCCGGCACTCTGTCGACAACTTCCATCGCAATGACCGGCTTATTGGGCATTTCCCCTTCAAAGTGAAGGAAGGGCAGGCTGGCCTCTCCTCCAACGGTAATGGTGCCAGTTCTGGTTCCGCCCTGTTCTTTTGTGGCACCCAATGTGATACTGGTTACTTTGCTGGAATTTCTTTCCTTCAAAACCTGTACAGGCATTTTCTCGACCCCTTTCCATTCATCTATCTATTAGAGTCTCTATTCGTGAAGACATTTCGGTATAAGGCTATATATTCAGACTGTCCAGAATTTCATTGACGGCCTTGACTGCGGATGAATCACCGGGAAGCTCGAAAAGCGGCCGGCTCTTTACATCATATTCCGTTATCCCAGGGTCATTGGGAATGATCCCTGCAAGCTTCAAGCCGGTTTTTTCGATTTCTTCCTTCAAACTCTCCACATCCTCAGGCGTCGCCTTGGTTAGAATAAGGTAGACATTCTTCACCTTGGTATTGATCTGCTTCAGCAGCGCATTGACACGTCCGGCAGACCGCACCGATCTGGCAGAATTGTCGCTGATGACAAACAGGTAATCCACATCCTGGGTGGTCCTCCGGCTGATATGCTCCAAGCCGGCTTCATTATCCATCACAATGTACGGATAGCCCTTTGTCAGCTTATCCAGATATTTCCTGAGTATATTGTTGGGGAAGCAGAAGCAGCCAGGGCCTTCAGGTCCGCCCATGACAAGAAGATCGACGTTCTTTCCTTCGGAAAGTGCTGCATTTAGCTTATACTCAATATAGACCTCCTGGGACATCCCTTCAGGAATGCCGCGTATCTCCTTGGTTTTGGCAATCAGCTCCGAGACCGTCTCATTCTCGATTTTCAGGCCCAATGCCTCATTCAGATTGGCATTTGCGTCTGCATCAACGGCCAATACCGGTGTTTTCTTCTTTTCAATCAGATAACGAATCAGCAAAGCGCAAAAAGAAGTTTTGCCTGTTCCGCCTTTTCCTGCTACTGCTATATTTACAGTCATTTCTATTTCTCCTTCTCCAATGTAAAGGGACACACCTTTCTGAACAGGAAGTATTCCTTTGGTGTTAAGGAATGTCCCTTTTGATCAATTCTACGGTGTTGTTGCTTAGGCTATGCACTGTGAAGCGTCGGAAACAAGCTTAAGTCGGTGTGAGGGATAAACATGGCGGATATGAACTCATCCATAAACTGATTGCCTACGGACAGTTCCAGATAGGTCATTCCGTCTGCCAGTTTTTCCGACTCCGCCAAAGCTTCCCTGCATAGGAGCACGATCATGGCGCCCTGAATGCAGCTGTTTCCAACGTATTCATACTTTTCTGCCGGCAAATCCGGCAGCAGCCCGATATTGACGGCATCGGCCAAATTGATATCGTTTCCGAAGCCGCCTGCTATATAGACCCGCTCTATGGCGCTAGTGTCCAGCTGCACCATCTGCAGCATGGTCCGTATGCCTGCAAAAATGGCACCCTTTGCTCGAAGAAGGTTCTTGATGTCGCCTTCCGTTATGACGATATCCTGTCCGGTGCCGCTTTCCTCCGCATAAATCAGGACATACTCGCGGCCTTCCGACGTTTTCCGGATCCGTCCGGAAGCCTTTCCTGTCAGGATCTTCCCGGCACGGTCTATGATGCCGGCCTCCATCATCTCGGACAGTGAGTAAATCAGCCCAGAACCGCAGATACCCAACGGCTTAGTGTCACCGATCACTTTGCATTGTACCTCCAGACTCTGGTGGTCTATCGCGATCCAGTCTATGGCGCCGTCCATGGCCCGCATGCCGCAGCTGATCCCGGAGCCTTCAAAGGCAGGTCCGGCGGAGCAGGAGCAGGTTACCATCCAGTCCTTGTTGCCAAGGACCAGTTCGCCATTGGTGCCGATATCGATAAAAAGGGTCAGGGCCTCGGAGCGCGCTATCATGGTTGCCAGCACACCGGCGGTTATATCGCCTCCCACATAGCTGGCTACCGAGGGGATGGTGATGACGGCTGCCTCCGGATTGATGTTAATATTCAGTTCCCTGGCCTTGACCACGGGAAACTTCACTGCCGACGGCACATAAGGCTCCAGCCTCAGGTAAGAGGCCGTCACACCCATGAACAAATGTGTCATGACCGTGTTGCCACCGCAAACCATTACCGGTATGTCCCCGGGCTCCAGTCCGTTCTTCCTGAGAATGCCGTCAATCAACTCATTGATGGTTTCCACCACTGCTTTCTGCAACAGTGCCAGGCCATCAGCATGCTCGTCTGTATAGATGATCCTGGATATGACGTCGGAGCCGTAAACGGCCTGCTTGTTATAAGAGCCTGCCTTATCCAGTATTTTTCCTTTTTCGGTATTGAGAAGGTTCACCACTACGGTAGTGGTTCCGATGTCCACCGCTATTCCGTAAGCCGGCTTCGTGGACCTGCCCGGTTCAACGGCAACGATTTCTGCAGCACTGCCGGTATCGGCCACTGTCACCGTCACTTCCCAGCCGCCCTGTCTAAGGGCTGACGGCAGTGTCTTCAGACAGCTCAGCGCTATGCGAACATCTGTCAGACCGTACTGTCTTGACAGCGCGTGCTTCAGACGGTCAAGATCATTCAGGCTGTCGGACAAATACGGTGCTTCCAGTTGTACCGCATATTTCCTGCAAATAGGATCCATCGGTTTTTTCCCGAAATAGTCATGCTCTTTGTTGAACTTGGTCCGCTTGCTGCCAAGTACGACTTTATGCCTGGTCAGCCTGGACAGGAAAGGCACCTCCACCGTCATATCATTCCGCACTTTAACCTGACAGGCAAGCGTATAGCCCATTTCCTTCAGTTCCTTTGGCAAATGCGAATCATCCTGCATATCGTAGGCGCCGTTCAGGATCTTTACAGCGCATTTGCCGCAGGTACCGTGACCGCCGCAGGGGCTTTCAATGTCTATTCCGGCTTTTTTCGCAGCCAGGAGAAGGTTGGTTCCCTTCATCACGGCCACTGTGACTTTGTCAGGCATAAACGTCACTTGATATTTATTCATTACATACCATCTTCCTTATGCAAAATGCGCCTTGGCAAATGCCGGCAGTCCAGATGCTTCAGCAGGACCTACCGTAACCTTCCAGCCGGACTTTTCTTCCAATGCGCCCTTGATGACCGCAACATAACCGGGGATAACAATATTCCTGTGGCTGACCATATCCTCAATGCCGCAGGCCTTAAGGAACTCGGCTATCTTTTCTCCGTTGAACTTGCCTGCTGCCCAGGCTGTCAGGACAGAGGTACCGTCAGTGGGGCATGCAATGATATAGGAAGGGATCTTGCTGCCGGATATTTCTCCTTCAACGGTGTAATAAGTCAGTGAGAAGTTTGTCGTTACGTAAACCGGCGAATCCTTGGTCACTGCGCCGATCTGGTATACCTTGGGCTCAACCTGGCTGGGCTTCTGCGGGTCAGTGTAGATGTTCATCCGCAGCGCTGTCAGCGGCAGTATCTGCGACTTCTCGTCTGCCTTCATGACGACAACACTGGCATATTTTGTTATATAAACACTGGCTTCCATGATCTCATCTCTGGGATTGTCGGAGGCCGTGAAGGCTATCACGGGATAACCCAAAGGTCTGAAACGCTTCTTGATAGCCAGTCTGCGGATCTGTGTCATTTCAGCCAAAGCTTGTGAAAGGTTCCTGGTGCCGATATCGATGACCAGTTCCTTATAGGAAGCAGCCACTTTTTCCACCAAAGCAGCAGTGGCATCCAAACCTTCTCCTTTTACAGCCAGCGGGCAATCATATTTCTTCGCCAGCTCCACTATTTTTTCATAATTGGCTTCCGTTGCGGCATAGATAAGGGGCTTCGAGCTGCCAATGACGGCAAGCCCTTTTTCCATAGCAGCCGGATCTTCGCTGATCAGAACGGTAGCGAAGCAGGTCTTGTCAGCAACAGCTTTTACAGCATTTGCAAATGTGTCGGGGTTTCCGGAATCGTTCCGGACTGCGATCATGTCAATGGATACTGTCTGCCCGACCCTTTCAAAGGCAAGGGCGTTTACCTTCTCCACCTTGGCTTCCAGCTCAGTGCCTGACAGCATGTCGGATATCTCAATGGCTATACAGGTGGGGTGAAAAAATGCCTTATCATGCCTGAACAATACCACTTCATCGCCCAGTTCGCGCTCATAACCTGATTTGCCTACTTTTACAAGCTTTATAGGTGGTGCTGAAGCGCCTCCTAGAGTCTCCTTGGCCTGCTCGGAAACATGAGGACACTTGTCAAGAGAGGTCTTCGATGCTGCCAAAGCCATTGCAAACGCAAGGCAGGTAGGATTCCCGCATTCCTTGCAGTTAGTTTTGGGCAGCAGTTTGTAAATGTCTAAACCTGTCAACGCCATACATCACAACTCCTTCTTATAGTTTAACGGTCCATGCCTATGCATGCCCGTGCTCAACGATTTCATGATACAACGCCTTGTAAAGCTCACACACAGCTTTGACCTTTTCCTCAGTCGTCATGTTCTCAAAGAACTTTTCATTCCGGACGACATTAACTACAATCTCTGTAACAATATTAGCATTGTTTACACCGCACATAGGAACCCTCCTCTCCAAGCGCCGATTCCACCTGCTCCTCTTAAAAAACAGGGAACAGGTGGCCGGCAGACTGATTTATGAATTTTTTAGAATAACGGATCCATCGTCAGCGCCGGGTGACCTTTTTCTTCCAGGAAGGACAGGATTTGCTCCGTATCCGTCCCGACGCTTTCATCAGCAACCTTGTCGATAAAATCTTCGCCCAGGCCTTCTTCGACGCTTCTCTTAATGAAATCCTCCCTGAGGAAATCCTTCAGATCCTTTGGCATCCAGATGATTCTTCCCAGACCTCCGTCAGCCTTGATGAACTTCTTGCTGACGATATAGCGCTTGCCGATGCCCATGAAACCAGGAGACTGGACACCGCCGCCTACGGAACCGGCCAAAGTAGAGAAGGTCATGCCGCATGGAGTCATGCCGGAATGCTCTCTGGTGGTGATCATAAGGCCGTTGGCTTCGGGGACCATGGCCATAATGGCTTCAAAGCAGCCGCAGGAGGTCATGGGCAGTTCCATCAGGGTGTAAAGTGCAACTTCTTCCAGCGTCCGGTTGGAGCTGTTATAAACAAATTCATTGACACTCCTCCAGATTCCCTTGTTCTCGTCGATCGTTCCCTCTTTCTTAATGGGCTGGTTGGGCCCTGTGGGTGTGATCTCAAAGGAAGCCTTGGCATCCAGCCAGCTGACTGCACCGCAAAGGCCTACACGCTCCGGCGCAACCACGCAGACATGATTGGGTGCGAAGGATTGACATAACGTACAAGAGTAGAACACATCCACTGATTCGTCTGTCAGGCCCCTCAGCCTTTCATCTCTCTGATGGTAGGCAGCGCGCGCTTCCTTGATCCTTTCCTCCACCTGCTCCTTGTCGGTATAGATGATGACCTCCACACGGTCAACAATAGCAGGGAACTCCGACTTGTACTTGGCAATGAGGATCTCTCCAAAATGCCTGAATTTGAAGCCCTTTGCGTGAGCATCCTTATTGATCCTCACCCAGGCGATATCCCTCTGTGCCACATGCCACAAACCTTCACCGTAGTTGACGAAGTAGTGCACCCTTCTTTCAAGAACGCCTTCAAAATCCGGCTGCATCTTTCTTCCATAGATCTTGACGTATATGCCTAAAGGCAGCTTTGATCCTTCCTCAATATCATCTATTTCAGGACCGACCACGGTAATCTTCCCGTCCTCGATTTCGTCCGGGCCAACCATCTTGACCAGCTCAAAGGCTGTAGTCCTTCCGCCGCCGAACTCAACATAAGCATCGGCACCTCTGACGGTCTCACCTTCGAAAGCGGGACCGATGGTGATCGGTACATTGATATCCACTATCTTCAGCTTGATGCCCCTTAGTTCAAGGGAGTAGGGTACAATCTTTTCGTAGTCGGGCTGGTAGACGTACCAATCCGGCACTTCTTCCGCTATAGGCTGGTCGGTGATGACCGGGAAGCCCAGCATGATGGCACCGAACTCCGCTGCTATCCTGACCTCGTCCTGCTCACCCAATGCCAATACAAATGCTCTGACTCGGTTCCTCTGGTATTCCAGCTGGGCAGCCTTGTTGCCGGGTGTTATGCCGCCGAATGCCAGACCGCCTCTCAATGCGAAATTGACGGCATGTATGGCCTGTGTGAAGTTCCCAAGCGGGAATGCGATGTAGTCGATGCCCAGCTTGACGTTCTCTTCCAGCAGCTGCTCGATGATCTCATTGCAGAGCATCAACATGATGCCTTTGCTTTGCAGTTCCTTGATCAGTCTTGCCGCAGCCTTGCTGTCCTTGGCTTTGCCGATGATAACGGCAACGCCGGGGATGGTGAAGTCCACCAACTGTATGCCGAACTTTCTTAATACCGGATCTGCCAAAAATCCTGTCCAGGGTTTGACGTGGGGGTTCTGTCCCTTCAAATATCTCAAGGCTTCAATGATTTCAGCCGCATAGAATGCCGCTTCGCCGTTTGTCTTTGCACCTTCCAGCGTCAGGTCCTCCTTGACGTTGGTGACTCTGATCCGGTTCAGGATCGGTACCAGATCCTTCAGTGTCTTGACATCCTCACCGCTTAAAGCTGTTATGACCGGCAGCTTGTAAGCCGTATCCGGATAACAGACGGGGGTGTCTTCGCCATGTTCTTTGATTGCCTGATTCAACAATATCTCGGCGTAACTGGTAGCGATGACCGCTCCGTCAAATGCCTGCTTATACAAATGATTTGCCATGCTTTTCCCCCTCCTTAACCTTCATAAACGCGCGCCAGGTCGCTGTCATATTTTTCTGCCGTCTGGCGGTGTATTTTGAGCTTCCAAGCCCGCTTTTCCAGTCTGTCCAAAAGCTTTTTCGCCGCACTGGCAGGATCCGTATCAAATATAAAGTAACCGCCGAATACGTCTCTGGCTATCTGTGTCGCAACGCCGTACACCAACTCGCTGCCCTCGATTGGAGGCAGTACGCCGACATGAGTCGGTATTCCCATGGATATGACCCATGAACCGATGGAAATTGCCTTCTCTGACATGGCTTCCGGTGCACTGGCTACGAAAGGCAGCTGTGGTACGGTAATTTTCAGTTCTTCTGCCATGGCCGTCCATAGGTTCGCAATTCTTGTATTGTCAACACAGGAGCCCATATGGAATACCAGCGGCAGGCCTGCGTTCAGACCTGATTTTTCTTCCAGCCTCTTGATGAACTTCTTCAAGCCTGGTCCGGCATAAGCTTCAACGCCTTCCGCCGAGAGCAGTCCCGCTTTTGCAAATGCACCGGCTGCGCAGCCTGTGGATACCAGGAAGACATCATTTCTTGCCAGTTCCTTTGCAATTTCAACAGATGCATGGTCATGGACCACCTTCTGGTTATTGCAGCCGGCGAAGCCGCATACCCCTTTGATTTCTCCGGCCAGAATGGCATCCGTCAGTACGCTGATGGGAGAATCCGGGTTAAGTTTTCCAAACAGATCCATCATGGTTTCAAAGCTGAAGCCGCCTACAACCTGTTTTTTATACGGTGGTATCTTGATTAGCTCAGGCTTTCTTTTTTTGTAGCGCTCTATAGCATGCCTGACGATTTTCTTGGCGTCTTCCATTGCTGTTGCTTCGTTGAACTCAATGTGAATAGAACCGGGAACCTTGGAAATATGCGAAGTCGAAACCAGGTGCGTATGGAAGCAGTTGCACAGGTCTTTCACTGCAGGCGCTATGCACTGTACGTCCATGATCATGGTGTCCAGTACGCCCGTCATGATGGCCAATTCCTGTGAACCGAAGTTGGTAGCTGTCGGCACACCTTCCCTCATCAGGACTTCATTGCCGGTGCAGCAGATGCCAACAAGGTTGATCCCTTTGGCCCCGATTGCAATGGCTTCGCCTTCCAGTTCTCTGGCTGCATAGACCACCATCTGACTGAGCAGCGGATTGTGTCCGTGTACGGCGATATTAACCTTCTCCGCATCCAGAACACCCAGATTAGCCTCCGTGACAACAGGTGTCGGTGTACCGAACAGGATATCAGTCAAGTCTGTAGCCAGGCTCATTCCCGTATAATCCGCCAATGCAGCCCTGAGACCGCCGAATATGATATTGACGGGGTCCGCATCCGTGCCTATATGGGTCTGATGCAGCAACTGTGCAATGGATCTGTCTATTGCAGTGGGTGCAATGGTGGTGTGCTTGAACTTGCGGTTCCTTTCCTCATCAATATTGGTGGTAAGCCAGGCGCAGGGCTCGCTGTCATACTTTCCGAAATCCTCCAACGCCTTGATGGCCACGCTTCTGGCTATATCGTTCAGTTCTCTTCCTTCGGTTTCAATACCGACTTTTTTTGCCACCTTCAGCAGCTTGTTCTTGTCGGTGATCTTATAATCCGGTGCATGTCCTTCCGCCGTATGTAGGAGCGTATACGCAATTTCCCTGCCATGGTCCGAGTGGGCAGAAGCACCGCCTGCGATGTACCTGACCAGGTTTCTTGCTACGATGGTGTATACACTGGCGCCGCATATCCCTTTGTCCATGCCTGGCTTTGTAGGAACAATCCTACAGGGTCCTTGTATACAGATGCGGCAGCATACGCCTGTGTTGCCGAATTTGCATTGGGGCTGCTGTGCCTTGTACCTGTCCCAGGCTGTCTGTATGCCTGCTGCCGCTGCAGCTTCCAGCATCTCTACCGCTGCCGGATCAATGGTTCTTCTATCGGGTGTTTGTGTTGACATTGTTCTACCTCCTACTTTATTTATGATTTAATTGAATCATTTACATTTATAGCAGAATAACGAGAAAGGCGGCATGACCGCATTTCTCAGCCCATGTGCCATTTTTGAGCTTGTAAGAAAATACTGGCACGGGCAGTTAAATCAAGGTTTTTTATAGTGTAGGAAAGCTATACTTTCCTACACTATAAAGAAACCCACTTAACCGATCACCTTGGTCAGTATCTCTTCCAGTTCTTTATTATCCAATTGCCTGTTCCCGCTGTCCTGTGGAAGCCCCATGGCTTTTTCGCTGATAGCCTCGTCATAGTGCACGACGCCCAGAAGCTCCTGTTTGTTGAAGCTTTCCTGGATAAAGGCTTCTTCCTTTTCCGTCCTGACCTTGTTTGCGATAAACCGGACCTTCTTCACCTTCAGGTCCTCGGCCAGGTTTTCTACGATTCTGGCCGTCTGTACGCTGGATTTGCTTGCCTCCGTCACGATAAGCATCAGGTCCACGCCCTGTGATGTGCCTCTCGTCAGATGCTCAATTCCGGCACCCATATCCAGGATGACCACATCCCGCGTATCCAGCAGCAGCGAATTGACGATGGCCCTCAGAAATGTGTTTTCCCTGCAGTAACAGTTGGAGCCGCCCTGCTTGATGCCTCCCATCCTCAGAAATTTGATGCCGTCCTTTCGGATGCTGAACCGGTCCGCTATATCATTGACCAGGGGATTCAAGGTATAGAATGCGCCGTCCCCTGCCATATCCCCTATAAGATCCCTCATTTCGATCACCGGCTTGATCCTGGCCAGCTGATCCTCACTGATCCCCAGTGCCAGCCCCAAACTGCTGTCGGGATCCGCATCAACTGCGTACACATTGTAGCCTCTGCTGGCAAATAGCTTTGCCAGATTGGCGGAAACCGTGGTCTTGCCTACGCCACCTTTTCCTGAAACAGCAATTTTCATTGGTTCCTCCCTCCGCCGCTTTTGGCGGCTGCCATCAGTGCATACACCCCAAAACTGGCGGCGCACACAATATCTTCAGCCGGTAAAAAGCTTTCTATAGATTCATCAAACAGGATGGTCCCTGAAGCAGCTATCTCTTCATCACCTTGCCATACCACATAAGTAACAGGAACCATGGGCAATACCTTGGCGGTAATGCTTGCATGCCCATAGCGCTCAACCTCACCATCCAGCAGTGAGGCAGCTTTATAAAAAACTTCAAGATTGTTTGCGAAAGTCTTTACGAGGGGTGTGATTGCCCTTTTGTGAAAGGTCTGATAATAGATGGCTGCGCCGCTTTTAAGTTCCTTAAAGGATATTAGCCTGCCGGTCAGCGGCTTGTTTTGGGCATTCAAGAGATAATGAAGCAGCAGCACCTTGGTTGTATTAGGTACTTCTTCCCGGGTGCCTTCGAGGCTCACCTCGCCGGTCCGGCTGTCCACCTTGTATTCTCTGTTGAGATAGGTCAAACGAAATGAACTGCTTTCTTTACCGAAAGCAGCATTGGAATTCATACAGATTTGTTCCGGGTCTCTGCTTGCCAATTCTTCACACGCCAGTTTATAAGCCGATAGATATCCCTTCATGAGATTCATTTCCATTTCCATATCCGCTTACCTCGTTCTGTTAAATTGCATTTGAGCCGATATACATTGACTATATATTAACATTTTAATGGCTTGGAAAAATTTTCTCTTGTAATAATTTAGTATTCCTATAAAAATCTTAGCCACTTGTTAAATTGATGTCATGCAAAAGGCACCAACACAGAATTGCGTTGGTGCCTCTTATTTATGCTATGAAAAGATGTCCCTATTCCTTTTCCTCCAGGATGACCTTATGGTCAACCAGTGCCATTTCCTTGATCCTTGCCTTGACTTTGATCCGTTTGCAGAAGATGTTTTCAAGGAAAATCTCGTCTGCCTCCGGGATGATCTTGTCTACTGACTCCAGCAAAAGCTTTTCGTTCCCGTTCTTATCTATCAAATATACATTTGCTTCACACATTCCTATCACTCCTTATCATCTGCTCCAGCATACTTGCCAAATCCTCTATGTAATGGGGCAGCGGCTCGTTCTGCATGCCCGCCATAAAGATATTGCAACGGTTGAGCGGTATCAGCAGCTTCTTAGCCGGGCTCTCGGCAACGGCATTCGCGGCTCTTGGTGTCATCTCGCCCAGCATTGAGTTGGGTACGATGATAGCCACTGTACCGGCAATGACATCCACCTTTGCAGCATTCTGTGCGATGGCATTCTCACCCGAAGCGCCCTCGTTGGCACCTGCCTTCAGCATCAAGGCGGTTGCAAGCGCATTGGTGCCCAGTGCCAGTATCTCAATTTCTTCTCCAAAGGACTTCCTCAGCTTTTCAACAATGGCCTTTCCGATTCCGCCGCCCTGCCCGTCGATTACTGCAATCCGCATAGCTCTTCTCCTTCATCCTGCTGTAATTCTGATGTAAATCCCGTTTTTCATCATCTTCATTATACATGAAGGTAAAGCAGGATTCACTACTTTTTTGAATGCTGGTGCTGCTGCGGCATTGCTTTACTGCCACAGACCGGGCAGTTCTGAAGGGCAAAAGGAAGCTCAAGCCCGCACGCATCCATTAGCGCTTCGTCGGCAAGAATTTCGACCGTAGGTCCGTCTGCGGCGATTTCGCCCCCCTTAACCACAATGGTCCTTTCACAGAGGTCATAGATCATATCCAGATCGTGGCTGGTAATGAGCTTGGTATGCTCAAAGCTTTGAAGCAAACCCATCATGCGCCGCCGGGACTTGGGATCCAGGCCTGCTGAAGGCTCATCCATGATCAAGATATCCGGCTGCATGGACAGCACGGCGGCAATGGCAGCTGCCCGCTTCTCACCGCCCGAAAGCCGGAATGGCGCCCTATCCTTTAAGTGGGTGATGCCCACATGGTCCAAGGCAGTCATTACCCTTGCCTCCACTTCCTTTTCGCTCAGCTTGTAGTTGCGCGGACCAAAGGCTACGTCCTCATACACCGTGGTCATAAAAAGCTGATCATCGGGGTTCTGAAAAACCATCCCCATCCTTTCCCGGATCATCGGCAGGGTCTTCTTTGTCACTTCAACATCTCCTACAAGGATCATTCCCTTCTGCGGGAGCAGTATACCCATCAGCAGAAGCAACAATGTGGATTTACCGGCTCCGTTGGCGCCGATGATCCCGATTGACTCCCCGTGGCGAGCGCTGAAGGATATCCCGTTAACCGCCTTATGTCTGTCGGGATATGCAAAATGCAGTTCCCGCACCTCAAGCTTATGATGGCTCATTTTATCCCTCCCGTCACAACCAGTCCGAGCAGCCCAGGTATATCTACAAATCTAACGATAATGAAGAACATCACCCATACTGCCATATAAGCCAGATCAGTCGTGCAAAAACGCTGCCCGTCACCTGTTCGGTACTCACCGTCAAAGCCTCTTAAACACATCGCACCGTATACTGACTGCGCCCGCTCAAAAGTCCGCAGAATAAGCTGTCCCGCCAGGGAACCCCAGGACTTCCAATGGATCCCTTTCTGACCGGGTGCTCTGAGGGCATAGGCATTCAGGATGCGCCCTACCTCCTCCAGAAGCACCGAGATATACCGGTATGTCAGCGTCAGCTGCAGGACAAACAGCTTGGGGATACCCAGCATCCTTAAAGCCGATGCCAGTCTGTCCATACCTGTGGTTGCAAGTAATATCAGCGCGGCAGCCACTGTCAGACCGCATTTGATGAATATGGAGAGAAACGTAATCCAGCCTCTGGATACGGCAACCCCGCCCAGCATCACTATGTGCTGGTCGAATAATGGGTTAAGTATTCCGATACCGATAATAAAGGGTTCAACCATGAGTATTCTTTTCACCATAGGCTTTATAGGAAGCTCTGCCAAAGCAAACACAATGACCGGATAAAAAAAGAAAGGCAGCAGCCCGCTTATTTCATACCTCTCCACCGAAACGACAGCAGCCAGAAAAGCCAGCGTCGACGCCAGCTTTGCAAGGGGATGAAGCCTGTGCACCAAGGTATTCCGTCGGGCAAGGTCATCCATGAACCGCATGTTGTATAAAGCTTCCGAAATATTTGACATATCAGCACTCAAATCCTGCTCTTTTTCTTCTCTTCTTGATCATGTTGATGGTCAAGCCTGTCAGTGCTGCTGCAAGCAGCGTCAGCCCCCCTCCTAAGATACCGGAAACACTGGTTCCGGCATTGACCACGGGCCAGGCTTCTTCACCAGCGGCAGACGCCTCTTCAGAATCTGATGCTTTAAAGCTGTAGTCAGGTAAAAATGCCGTCTTGCTTTGTATATCGGACAATACGGCGTGAAGCTTATTTGTTGCTTCAAGTTCTGCCGTTCCTGCCGTTTTGAGCATTGCCCATTCCAGGCCGTCTGGATTTGCAGAGGCAAACCAGGAAAAAACACCGCCCACCAGGAGAACTGCAATCAGCAGCCCCGTCAGGACCTTTCTTGTGGAAATGCTGCCCAATGCTTTCTCTTTGGCGACATTTTCCAGTATATCCGGACTGGCCTTCCAGACAAAAGCAACCACTGCTGCCGTGACAAGTCCTTCCACCAACCCAATCGCAAGATGAATCGGCTGCATAAGCATAACGAAGGTCCCAAAAGGCAGCTCCGTCTTACCCGAAAAAACCGTTTGCAGGACAACACTGAATGCACCTAATTGCAGTCCTAACAATGTAGAAAGCAGTGATGCTGCAAAAATGCGCTTTTCAGAGTGGCCGTTCCGGGTCAAACGCTTATATATCAACGGATATGCAATAAAACAAGTATAAAAGCCCAGGTTGAAAACATTGCAGCCAAAGGCCAGCAAGCCGCCATCCGCAAAGAAAAGCGCCTGTATGGCCAGTATGGAGGCCATTGTAAGAAAACCGGCCTGTGGTCCAAGCAGAACCGCAAGCAGCAGGCCGCCGCCGATATGCCCGCTGGAGCCGGTTCCGGGTATGGAAAAGTTTATCATCTGAGCTGCAAATACAAAGGCACCCATGACACCCATCATTGGGATTTTTTTCTCATCCAGGTCTACCTGTATCTTCTTCATGGAATAGGCTGCAACGCCTGAGGTCGCCGCCCACATTGCACCGCCTACCGCCGGTGAGATCAAGGCATCTGCCATATGCATCAATATCAACTCCTCAAAAAAATATAGACCGATAAAGGTGCCGTTTATAGACTAGCCCCTTCATGGGTCTATTGTTAATCCTCAGATATACGCGAGCAGAAACCTTCATGGTTCCCATATAAAACCAATATAGCACATCACATATTCCCTTGTCAATTAACGTTATAAATATCAGAAAACTCAACATTGATTCTCTCAGCCAGGCTGCGGTCGGAACAGCAATGCTGCTTCACATCAGGTACTTTTCCCACTGTGTCGTGCTCCTGTTTGACCAGTTCATAGTGACCCGCGCTGATTTTTGTGATATCAAGCAAGCTGTCCACAGCCGGACCAACCTCAGGCCGTTCTGCTTCATTGCCTTTAGAGCTTCTTAACGGATGCTTTCTCTATCGGCAAATCACTGCTGAAGTACAAGTTCAGAAGTTGGACAGCACTGAGTATCACATTCAGCGGCGTCCGCAGTTCATGGGATATATTGGCCAGGTTAAAAATAGATGTCGGAAAACTCTATTTCGGCTTTCTTCGTGTTCAGCATTTCTGTCACGTGCTTATCATCCACATCCTCAAGCAGGATGACCGGCAGCAGAATTTCAAACACGCTGCCTTTTCCATAAGTACTTTCCACACTGATGGATCCGCCATGAAGCTCAACCAGGGATTTTACCAGGGACAAGCCTATCCCGCTGCCTTCACTGACTCTGGAAATGGATTTGTCCACCTGCCTGAACCGATCGAATATCAACCCTTGCTTGTCTTTTGGAATCCCTATACCGGTATCTCTGACAGAAATCCGGATATGCTTTTCACCGTCCTGAATCCTGACGAAAATGCTTCCGCCCTTCTGAGTAAACTTCACACTATTTGAAAGCAAGTTCAAAATGACTCGCTCGATTTTCTCGGCGTCGCATGCCATCATTTTCTCTTCCACGTCGGTGTCAAACTCTATATTGATTCCCTTGTTCTCAATCAATGCAGCAACGGACATCGTTGCATCCTCAATAATGCTGACGATATTCTGATTCTTCTGCTGCAACTGCAGAAAGCCGGTGTCTGCCTTGGTAATATCGATTATATTGTTGACAAGCCTTGACAGCCTGTTTACATTCTGTTTGATGCTGGTTATGGACTTGGCTATGCCATCCTTTATATCCTGCTGGGTGCCGCCCCTGGCCTTAAGCTCCAGAAGCTGTGCTGCAGCCAGGATCACGCTTAAGGGTGTCCTGAATTCATGGGACATGTTGGCGAAAAACTCTGTTTTAAGCTTGTCATATTCCTTGGCTTCATTCAGGAGCTTACGCTCCGTATAGTCATGCAGCACGATGATGATCCCTTCGACTTTTTCCTCCGGTCCCTTTATGGGATAAATGCTACACTCAATATTTATGGTTCCCTTACTGCCTTTCTCCCATATCAGGCTTTTCTTCCAGACGCTGCCTTGTATGGCTTGCAGGCACCCCTCGTATATAAAGCTGCTGTCCGCTTTGAAGCTTTCAATGGTCAGGCTTTCTTCCTTATCGATCTGCAGCAGCTCCTTTGCAGCATGGTTTGCTCCTAGCACCTCCCCCTCTGTACTGAAGGCAATGATGCCGTCCAATATGCTCTCCAGGATTTTCCCTCTTAACCGGCTGCTTTGCTCCAGTCTTTCCTGCTGCCTGTACAATTCCTGGTTGACTGCTGCCAGCTCACTTGTCCTGCTATCGACGATTTTTTTCAAGCTTCTGTTCCAGTAGAACACCATGGAAATAACGATGATGACAACGACCAGTATGGAATTGACAATGATGATCAGTTTTTTCCATAGAATGCTGCGGTCGGTGACTGTCTCACCGAACCACTTGTTGTATATCCTGTCGTATTCTCCATTCTGCTTTAGCTTGCCGAGGCCTGTATTCAGCAGGCCGAGCAGCACTTCGTTTCCCTTCTGTGTTGCGGCGCAATATTCAGTGATATATAGCGGCTCTCCCACAATTTTGATCTTGTCGAACTGCTTCAGGCTTTGCAGTATGTAAAGGCCGGTAAGCCTGTTCCCGACGAAAGCATCTACCGTACCGTCAAGCAGTGCCCTTATAGCCTGTTCCTGATTGCTGTATATGATGACCTGCACCTCCGGTATCCTCTCCACCAGCTCTTCGCTGATATCTCCCGATTGTATTGCTATCGTGGATCCCTTAAGGTCATGCAGTTCTACGATGTTATCCGTCCCCTGCCTCACAAAAATTACCTGTGCATTTTGGAGCAGCGCATTGGTAAAGCTGAATTTCTCTTCTCTGCTGGCACTTCGGGTCATTCCTTGTATGGCATCCACTTTCCCTGCTTCAAGTGCTTCCAGAGCATCCTGCCATGGCATGGGTCTTATTTCCACACGGACTCCCAATTCATCCGATAACGCTTTCATCACATCAATATTAAAGCCTTTATAGGCACCGTTTTTGTCTACAAACTCATAGGGCGGATAGTTTTCATCTCCTGCTACTATAACGGTGGGGTGTACATCTGCACTTGCCTGTAGCAGCGCAAAAAAAATGACCGGTATCAAAAGCAGGATCCAATAGGTCTTTCTCATCAACGCAACACCTCTTTTGCTGGTATGTTAAAAGACTTTTTTCGTCATTTTCCTACAGCCTTCATCCTCATTATACCATGTTCTGCACATTACGGTAAATTAATTGACAGTTATTATCAGAAAAGAAATTGCTGCCGTTGCAGCATCAGACCTGCTTTCCAGGAAAGCAGACGTACTGTATAATGGTAGTATTGTATCATATTAAGTATTGTAGCGATTTCCATTTTTTAATCAACGAGGTGCAAAAATGCTGATTGACGCACATGTGCATATGGCCATGAATGGATTGACCCCCAGGCCACAGTGGCACTTGATCAATAATGATGAGAAGGTCCGGCTGGTGAGAGAGCTGATCCGGCAATACAAGCAGCGGGGTATTGCTGCTGCCAGAGACGGCGGTGATAATGCGTCCATATCCCAATTGGTCAGGGAATTAGCAGCTTCCGAAGGCTTTATCTATAAGACGCCTATCTATGCCTTGTACAAAACAGGCTGCTATGGCAGCTTCCTGGGAAAGGGCATTCCGGATATCGACTGCTTTAATGAAACGTATAGGGTTTTACTGTCCCAAAAACCCGATCATTTGAAAATCATATTGACCGGCATCGTCAATTTCAAGCGATATGGGGATGTTGGAGAAACGGCGTTCTCAAAGGAAGAATTGGAATATATGGTGGAAACCGCAAGACAGGATAACCTTCCCGTCATGGTGCATGCCAACGGAAGCGAAGGGGTGCGGCGTGCCATCGATGCACGTGTCACCACCATTGAACACGGCTATCTGATGACTGAAGCTGAACTGCATGGCATGGCAGAACATGGCATCGTATGGGTCCCTACGCTTTCACCCTTGGGAAACCTTCTGTCCGCCAACGATATTGGCTTCATGGCGGAAATGGAGACCATCCGGCGGGTATTTGAGCATCAGTTGAAAAACATTGAGCTGGGATATCGTATCGGTGTCAAAATTGCGTTGGGCAGCGATGCCGGTGCTTACGGCGTTTCTCACGGCAGCGGCCTGCTGGATGAGGTGAAGCATTTTAAGAGAATCGGCTTCAGCAGGCAGCAGATTGAAAGGATGTGCATGGAAAATGGCAAGCTAACGATGGGAATAATCCCGTAGGCATTCTGAAGCACTGCCTACGGGATTTTTATTAGCCTCTGTCAAAGTAAGGGCTTTTTCCGGAAACAGACAAGGGTACACCGTAGGCAATCTTCACATGCTCACTGAAATATCCAAGGTTCAATGCTGCTTTGCCTGCTGAGAAAAGGACTCTATTGTCAATTCTATGGTTTGCTGCTATGGAAACGGCCGAACCAATTGCGATACCCAAATCACCGGTATTGAATGCGCAAAAGCCGTCATTCGCCCGGTTCCCGGCACAGTTCTCATATCCGCAATACCCACAGTTGGGGCAATCAATGGGACCCTTTCTCGTTCCGAATAAAACGACCAGGTGTGAGTTGTCCACATTACCGGCATCTCTTCCGAAGAAATCTATTTTCTTGTCATCACAGATGGCACGCATCTCCATAGCCAGTTTATCCTTTGCTTCACCCTCCACAATCAATAGCTCCAGCCTATCGATTCCGCAGCCCTTCGGCGCTGTTCTTGCTGCAGCAACCATAAGTTCGGCTACCTGCCTTGCTGCGTTTTTTTCAGCAACATTGCTTTTTGTAATCATGTATATTCCCCCTTAGCGTATTTTTTCTGGCTTGTACTTATTTTACCATAATTGTTTCAATTTCACGATAAGAAAGGTACTCCGGAGCGTTTTGAGCGCTATGGAATACCTTTTCTTGACTATAACTGTCTTGTATATGTATTACTGTACCGGAATCGTAACCTCATAGCGTTTTGCATAAGCTTCCTTGAGAGCGCTCAGGAAATCACCATGAGCATCCTTGAAGCTGATAGTTGCACCGGCCACTACGTCAGCCAGTACTTTCTTTTCTGCTGCTGTCAGCTTTTCGTACTTCGCCTTGTCTTCCGGCTTTGTTGTCTCTGTCGGAACCTTCAGGGGACGGCCGTTCAGGTCTGAGCAGTTCTTTGCAAACCAGGCTTCTATTTCGGCAACTGTTTTGCCTCTGAAGAAATTCTGCATGAAATTGACCTGCTTATACCATTCGTTCTTATCGTTCATGTGATAGTTGTCGCCACGCTCGCGCTTTGTTTTCCAGGCGTTGACTTCAGCAGCGATGCTTGCTTCCGTGTTGGCGGACTTCGCAACAATTTTGCCTTCCACATGCTCGGCTACATTGTACCCCGGTGTTCCAGGCCAGCCGGAGATATGGGGCATGCTGGCGCCGTCATAGTTAGGTGTGCTAATCTCATATGCATCAAAGTAAACATCAAGTATTTTGCCGTTCTTGTCAAAGGTGGCGTTGGCCAACATGATATTGAAGCTGTATACCGGAGTGCCTGTAACGTCCTTGCCGGGTCCTACGCGGAATGCTGTGTTCTGTCCCGACCCCATCCATACCTTCATGGTCTTTACCGCTGCCAGACTGCTGCAATCCCCTACCAGTGCCAAGGCCATAACCAGGATCAGAACTACTGAGATTACCTTAAGCTTTTTCATATGAACCCTCCTAACACAAATTAATATGCTTCCAATTATGGTATATATTAGAAGCGCATCTAACTTCATTATAGAACCCAAAATTTGGGACGTCAACCGGATTTGTATAATAATTATCAAACAAGATTGTTAAATAAAAAATAAACATAATCAATCAAAAGTCTTACCTGTTGTCCAGAAGGAAAATCAATCCAGTGATAAATATAACAAAAGGCAAACACGCTTCCTGATTCCAGAAAACCGTGAATGCCTTTCATTTGAAACCTCATACGACTATTTCAATAACGCTTCTACCCTTTTTTCCATAAACGCCTGGATCAAGCGTTCAACCTCGGGTTCCAATGCTGGAGGCTCATAGCTTGCCAGCACATCCTGCCACCTTCTGTGCGCACGCATGTTGGCATCAAGCTTTTCCTTCGCCCACCCGTCATAGGATTTCCTGTCGCTCAGCTCAGGACGGCGGAATTCCAGCTTGTGGTTTTCACAGGTATGTTCTTCACAAAGGAAATGACCGCCTGGTCCCACTTCGCTGATGACGTCATAAGCAAACTTATCCTCGGTAAAATCAATCCCTTTTAGATATCTGAGAACCATCCCTGCTATCTCATCGTCTACCATGAATTTCTCATAGGACATAGCATTGAAGGATTGCAGGATCCCTGCCGTATGCAGTACAAAATTGATTCCTGTCGTACTGGCCGCCATCAGCACCATCATCGATTCATAGCCTGCCTGGGCGTCGGCCAGCTTGGCATCTGACAGGCCGCCGCCTCCGCGGGATGGCAGGCCATAGAACCTTGCCATCTGGGCACTGGCAGATGTAAACAGCGCGCACTCCGGATTGCCAATGGCCAGCGCCCCTGTCGACATGTCCGTAATAGCGGAGGTTGAGCCATAAACCACCGGCGTCCCAGGATTGATGCTTTGGGCCAGGGCAATCCCCGCCAGTACTTCTGCGTTTTGTACAGCCAGTGCACCGGCTAATGCGGCAGGACCCGTGGAGCCGGACATGACCAGGGAGGCGATGACCATGGCCTGCCCTGCCTCTGCATAGGCCATCAGGGCACCCAGCATGCGCTCGTCATATTTTAGCGGTGTAACGGAGTTGATCAGGCAGATCAATGCCGGCTTTTCCTTTATGACCTCTCTGCCGCCAAAGAGCAAGGCGGCCATGTCGATGACATCCTTTGCTTTTTCATAGCCGGATGCACTGCCCATGAAGCATTTGTCGGAATTCACGATATGGCTGCGGACCATTCTCAGATGCCTGATCCGGTCATCCACATCCTTGGGCTCCACCACATTACCGCCGGTCATATGCAGGTTTTTGCTTGCTCCGGCCAGCTTGACTATATTGTCATAGTCCTCCATGCTGGAGTCCCGCCTGGTTCCGTCCGCATCATGCACAAAAGGCGCGCCATAACCCGGCATGTAAATGATGTTGTCCCCGCCGCAAACCAGGTTATTCCTGGGGTTTCTGGCATGGAGAACAAATTCCGCCGGTGCCTTTTTTACCATTTTCTCTACGAAATCCTTGCTGAGAAAAACACGCTGCCCAACCACCCGTTGGCCTTGCGCTTTCAGTACTTCCATAGCAGGCTGATAGCATATGTCTATTCCGATTTCCTCCAGCATTCTCAAGGAATGCTCGTGTACTGCCTGAACCTGCTTCTCTGTCAATATATTAAACTTCGGCAACAAAATTGCATCTCTCCTTTCAAGTGAAACGCTATCTACATCGCAGCATCATCATCGCGAAGCGCTTTATAAATGCTATAACACATAATCAGCATGATGAGCATGAATGGGAAGGCTGCTGCGATGGAGGCGGTTTGCAATGCTTTGAGCGCTGCAGTCCCTCCCACCAGGATCAGCATGATGGTAATGGCACCCTGAGCAATCCCCCAGAAGCCGCGCAGCTTCTCACTGGGATTCATATTGCCGCCGGAGGTCAGCATTGCCAGTACATAGGTTGCAGAGTTTGCCGCTCCTATGAAAGAAGCAATAATGAGTATGATGGCCAATGGAGCGGTAAGCGCATACAATGGCATCTGCTGCAGGGTGGCAAACAACGCTGTGGTATAATCGGCGTTTACAGCTGCCTGTATCGCGCCGTTGGACAATTTGTCAAGGTTAAAAGCTGCTCCCCCGTATATGGAAAGCCAGATAAAGGAGAAGCCCACCGGCAGAAGCGTAACAGCCAGAACAAATTCACGTATGGTACGGCCTTTGGATACACGGGCTACAAACTGCCCTACGAAGGGTGCCCAAGCGATCCACCAGGCCCAGTAGAAGACAGTCCAGCCGTTGACCCAGCCGATATTTCCCATCCAGAAGGTCTGCCCGATAAAATTCTGCAGATAGCCGCCCAAGCTGTCGGTAAAATTATTCAGAATTGCAACCATGCCGCCAAACAGGAAAATAAAGACCATAAATCCGATGGAAAGCCAGATCTTAATGTTGGCAGCGGCTTGCATCGCCTTATGCAGCCCTGAGACGGTAGCCATGGTGAAAATAACCGTGATAACGGCAATAATGAGCGAGATCACAACCGGTGTCGCCTGGATTCCCCAGATGTACTGCAAGCCTGTCGCAATCTGGCTGGAGCCTAGACCCAAGCTTGTAGCTACGCCGAATACCGTAGCAAAAACAGACAGGACGTCAATGGCTTTTCCGATAGGTCCGTAGATCCGATCACCGATCAAAGGGTAAAAGGCCGAGCTGATCAGGAAGGGAAGACCTTTGCGGAACTGGAAATAAGCCAGAGCCAACCCAGCGATTGCAAAAATGACCCATGCATGAATTCCCCAGTGGAAGAACACGATGCGCATGGCTGTAGCCATTGCTTCAGGGGTTCCGCCTGTCCCCACCGGTGGTGACAGATAGTGCATGATGGGCTCGGCAACAGACCAGAACACAAGGCCGATACCCATACCGCCGCCGAAAAGCATGGCAAACCATTGGAAGTTGGTAAATTCGGGCTTGTCATCTTCCTTCCCCAGTTTGATTTGCCCGAAGCGGCTGAATGCGATTCCGTAAGCGACAACGAGGAATATTGCAACCGATAGCAGGTAGAGCCAACCAAAATCATTTGTGAGGAATGCGAATACCTTATTGACAACGTCGTTCATCTGAGCCGGAAGAAACATACTGAAAAAAACGAAAAGCAGGACGATGGCAGCAGAAACATATAAAACCGTACGGTTTTCTGCCCCCTTCACATTTGGTACCGTATGCGCCTTTTCCTTAGGCATCATATTTATCTCTCCCTTCTTACCTCGCATCAATTTTTTTTGCAGCCGTACTGCAGCAGTTCTTCTATCTTTCAGTGAACACCCCCTATCGAAGTCGTTTTGGATTGCCGTGCTGCGCATCCCACCTGAAAGCCTTCGGACTGAACAGTCTCACGAAGAACCTTCATCAGAGAGAAGCAGATGAAGAACATCAGCAGAAGAAAGGGGAAAGCACCGACGATGGAGGCCATCTGCAGCGCATTCAGCCCACCCATTGTCATCAGTACACCGGCAGAGACACCCATCACAATTCCCCAGAATATCTTCAGTCCGGTCCTCGGCTTTTCTTCACCGCAGCTGGACAGCATCGCGAGTACAATGGTACAGGAATCAGCTGAAACTACAAAAAAGGTGAACACCACCAGTATCGTGACGACGGCAGTGATCGGTACCATTGGAAATTGCTGAAGCAGCACGTAGATTGAAGTAGCTACATTATCGTTGATCACAGCCTCCAGAATTCCTTTGGTCGCCTCCGTCATTTCCATTTTAAGCGCAGTGGAACCGAATACGCCGAAAAAAACAAAATCCAGCAGTGTCGGTGCGATCAGTGCGCCGAAAACGAATTCCCGAATCGTTCTGCCTTTGGAAATCTTGGCGATGAACATGCCCACAAAAGGCGCCCAGGCAATCCACCAGGCCCAGTAGAAAATGGTCCAGGAGCCTAGCCAGCCGCTCTTTTCTATGGGGTCCATCCAAAGGCTCATGAAAAAAAAGTTCTGTATATAGAGTCCCACCGCATTGAAGGAGTTTTCTATAATGAATTTCGTTGGGCCTAAAAAGAATATGTAGACAAGCAGGGCAAGGCATGCAACCATACTGATATTGGAGCCTGTTTTGATCCCTTTTTCAATAGGCAGACAGGCAGAAGCCAGATAAAAAAGAATGACGATTGCCAGTATGGACAGGTTCAGGGCGCTGCTTTCTGTGAAACCATAATTGTAGGTGATGCCTGCACACAACTGCATGGTTCCGAGTCCGATGGTGGTAGCCATGCCGAAAAGCGAGGTCACTAAGGTGACACTGTCAATCAGCTTCCCGATCGGCCCATGGATCATATCGCCGAGAATCGGGTAGAAACAGGAGCTCATCAGTGTCGGCAGCCCCTTTCGGTATATGATGATGCCCATGGCCAGACCGATGATGACAAAAGTCGCCCACGCACTGATACCCCAGTGAAAATAAGATATGGGCAGAGCCCACTCTGCTGCTTTAGGACTTCCATGAGCTCCGGCGTAGGAGGGTCCCTGCAGGTAGTGGAAGATCGGCTCGGCAATTGACCAGAATACAAGGCCTACACCCATCCCGCATCCAAAAAGCATGGCAAACCAGGAGAAATCTGAGTACTCGGGCACGTCAGCGCTGCTGCCCAGCTTAATGCTGCCGTATTTGCCCAACGCCAGATACAGAGAAAACAACACAAAAAAAAGGACACCCGCCAGGTACAGCCAGCCCCATTGATCCAGCAGATAGGCCAAAACAGCATTTGATACCCTGCCGAGACTGCTGTTGTCCAATGCGCCCCATAATACAAAGCACAAAGTCAATACGGCAGAGATTGTAAAAACGCTTGGATCAATGCCGTCCATTATTTTCCATGCTTTTGCAGGTACGCGCTTTCCCCGGGCCTTATCCGCATTCAGTCCTTCATTTCCCGTTACCCCATACTTGTATTACCCCTTTCAATATCCGTACATTTTATCCACTTATTTAAAATATACCATATAAATGGTAAAATATAAACATGGTTATATAATTATCATGTTTATATTTTAAAAATTTTCTATAAATTTGACCGGTTCTTTGTAATTTTGACCTTCATTCAATTTCACACTTGTTTTTTTTGTGTTATAATATTGCTAAAAAACAGGAAATGATTGGTGGCACAAATGGATAAGAAGACGATACAGAAGAGGCGGATGATGAGCTACTTCATTGAAGCAACCCGTCAAATCATAGAAAAAAACGGCATTGAGACAGTCAATATCAGAGAAGTGGCCGATCTGGCAGGCTACAACAGCGCAACCCTGTACAACTACTTCAACGACATTGACGACTTAATATTTTTTACTTCTTTAGGATATCTTAAGGATTATATTCAAGATTTAAATCATTACCTGAAGGGATCGAAAACGGCATTGGAAAGATACTTCAGTATCTGGCGGTGCTTCTGCCATCACTCCTTTGCTCACCCCAGGATCTTTCACGCCATTTTCTTTGAAAAATACAGCAACACCCTGAACCATGACATCAAGGAATACTACACCATCTTTCCGGAGGAATTGGAGAATCAGGATGAGGACTTAAGGAGAATGCTGGTTGGAAACAATATCATCGAAAGAAACCTGACGATACTGCAGGCCTGCGTCAAGGAAGGCTCTCTGAAAGAAGAAAACCTTCCTGCCGTCAATGAAATGGCCATCCTGGTTTACCAGGGCATGCTGTCGCGTATTTTGTCCAAGCAGGCAGATTATTCAATCGAGGAAGCCACTGATAAGACTCTTGTCTATATGATGCAGATTCTGAAGGCTTATGGGCTTACAGGTGTAGACTGCTGATACATCACAAAATCAAAATGAACCGCCCTTACTGCAAACACCCTTGGCAGTTGGGACGGTTCATTTTTTATGTTTTAATGTCTTAGTCTTCTAAGCTTCATCCAGATCTCTGGACCGCAGCGAATCCATAAATACCGCTATGAGTAGAACAACGCCTTTTGCAATCTGCTGATAGAATGCAGGTACATTCATTAATACCATTCCATTGCCTAGCGTTGCCATCATCATAACACCGATCAGTGTTCCCACCAGGTTTCCCTTTCCACCGCTGAGACTGGTTCCTCCCAGAACCGCAGCTGCAATGACTTCCATCTCCATCCCCTGACCGGCTGATGGCAGCCCGGAGCCTGTCTGGGCAGCCATCAATATCCCCCCTATGCCAGCGGTTAAGCCGGCCAATGTAAACACCGAAATGACCGTGTTTTTTACATTGACACCGGACAGATAGCTTGCTTTGCTGTTCCCGCCTATGGCATAAACCCTTCTGCCAAACTTGGTATTCCTAAGAATATATATGAAAATCCCATAGAAGATCACCATGATCCAGACACATACGGGCACACCGAGTATATATCCCCTGCCATACCAGCGGTAGCCGTCCGAGGTGATGATTTTTGAAAGACCTCCGCACAGGACAAAAGCCAAGCCTCTGAATATTGCCATTGTCGAGAGGGTTGCAATCAAGGCGTTAATGCGCATCCTTGTGATGATCAGGCCGTTAAGCAGACCACAAGCGATACCGATGGATATCCCCAGGATGATGGAAGCAGCAAAGGGCACACCCATCTCGATAAAGGATGCGACAGATACACCGATCAAGCCCATCAGTGCACCGACAGAAACATCAATATTCCCCGTCAACAACACCATTGTCATCCCGATGCCTGCTATCCCTACGATGGAACCATATAAGCCGATGTTCAGAAAATTGTTCAGGCTAAAGAAATAGGGGGACATGAAGGAAAAAAAGGTACATAGGATGAAATACCCAATCAAAAGCGTAAGCTCAGTGGTCATTTTCTTTTTAATTGATAGTCCTATTTGCGATAATTTAACTTCCGGTATCATAATAAAGTCCCTCCCATAGCAAGTAGAAGTAGTTTTTCTTCATCAGCCTCGCTTCGAACAAGCACGCCGTTCATCTCACCATCATGCAGGACCAGGATGCGGTCTGACATCTCCAGTATTTCCCGCATTTCAGACGTGATCAGAATGACCGAACCTCCTGAGCGCGCATATTCTTCCATTAGCTCATATATCTCCGCTTTGGCACCGACATCTATACCCCGTGTCGGCTCGGCCAATATCAGCACCTCCGGATTCATCTCAAGCCAGCGGCTTATAACCGTCTTCTGCTGGTTGCCTCCTGAAAGATTGCATATGGCATTCCGTATATCCGGCGTTTTGATGCGGAGCCGCTCTTTCCATTTTTCTGCTATCATACGGTCACAGGAGTGATTTAATAAAAATCGCGGCTTCGACTGGGTCATACTTGCCAGCACAATGTTTTCTTTGACGCTCATGCATGCAATGATACCGTCAATTTTTCGCTCGCTGGGTACGAAGGCAACCCCCTGGGCTATGGCTTCACAGGGAGAAGAATAGTTCACCGGCTTTCCGTTTAAGCGCAAATGCCCCCTGATCCATTTGTCCTTTCCGAAAAGCACTGTCCCCAGCTTTTGAATGCCGGAGCCCATCAGTCCGAAAACCCCCAGAATCTCTCCCTTATGCAGCTGGAAGCTGATGTCTTGAATCCCCTTGGCCGTAAGCTTCTCAGCCTCCAACAACATGTTTCCGACTTCGTGCCGCCGCCTTGGAAACATCTCCACCAGCTTACGTCCTACCATCATGGTTACGATTTCCTCTTCGCTGGTCTCCTCTTTTTTCACCACGCCAACGTTTTTGCCATCTCTTAATACCATGATGCGGTCTGATATCCGCATCACTTCATCCAGCCTATGAGAAATAAAGATGATTGCACCACCCATCCGTTTGATCCGGTCGATGACGCCGAACAGTTTATTGACCTCGGCTTCGCTGAGCGCGGATGTAGGCTCATCTGTGACCAGAATCCGGATATTCTGGGCAACTGCTTTGGCTATTTCAGTCATTTGCTTTTCAGCAACGGACAATTCTTTCATTCTTCTTCGCGGATCAATGTCAATGCCGATTTCTGAAAATAGCGCCTCAGCATCCTTTACCATCCGCTGCCAGTCTATTCGCTTCAAAGGTCCCCTGACCGGCTGCCTCTCAAGATATATATTCTCTGCTACCGTCAAGTCAGGGATTTCGTTGAGTTCCTGGTATATGACTGCGATCCCGCTCTCGATTGCCTGCCGTGTTGTTTTAAAATGAACCTCTTTGCCATCAATCTCAATGATGCCGCCGTCACGTTTATATGCAGCAGAAAGTATTTTCAGCAACGTCGATTTTCCGGCTCCATTTTCGCCAAGCAGGCAAAGAACCTCACTGCTATACAGTTCAAGATTGACATCATCCAGTGCAACCACGTTATTGAAGCGTTTCGTAATATGCTTCATGGACAATACGACTTCTCCCATATGGAAACCTCCTCCGTGAAGTTAGCCCTAGAAGAATACCGACCCGGTAGGGCCGGTATTCTTCTCAAGCTATCACACTCTAAAATGCGTAATCGGGATAGTATGTTTTGATTGAGTCTTTGTCTATAACAACATTTTCAACAGCGCTGACTTCAGGAAGTGTGGCTTTCTCAACAAGTACCTTCTCCACCAGCGGGATCAGGTATTTTCCATAAAGCTCCGGTGTGAAGGCAACGGAAGCCTTCCATGGGCCTTCTCCCTTGGTTGCCTTGAACTGTTTCAGGAAGCTCGAATCGGCGCCAAGGCTGCACACGATGGCATTTTGGTCCCGCTTTGTGGTCTCAAGTGCCGCAAGGCCGCCTGCGCAAACCTGATCGTTGATACCAGTTACACAGATATACTTTGCATTGGGATGTGCGGTCAGTATGTTTGTCATGGCTTCTTGGGCAGGTGCTACGTCGCTTTTCGCGTCAACACGGACAATTTTGTCAGACGGGAAATCCGGATAAACTTTTCTGAAGCCTGCTTCACAAGCGTTGCTGCGGTCAAAGGCATACTTGCCTCCGGTGGGGTTATCCAGGATAACCAGAAGGTCCGGCTCCTGCTTCCAAACGTTCTGCGCATATTTGCCAAGGTATTCTCCACCCATTGATCCGGCTTTGGCATTATCAACACCGAAGAACGGGAAGTCGGGCATATAAATGTCAATTGCGATACCGGGTATTTTTGCTGCCTTAAGTTTGTCGGCGACAGCAGGCTGTGTTGAAGCATCAATATTGAACATGATGACATAATCCACTTTCTGCTGAATCAGCATATCGGTGTTCTGAATGGCCTTCTGGCCATCCAGGTTATTGTCCAGTGAAATGATATCCCAGCCACGGGCTTTGCATTCGTTTTCAATACTGTTTTTCACATTCATGCAGAATTCAATGGAATCCGCCATATTGGCAAAACCGATTGTGAATTTCTTACTCTCCTCTTTCTTTTCCTCCTGTGTAGTTGGCGTAGGCGTCGCTTGGGCCGGTGCCGATTTTGCACAGCCTGAGAAGAGTGACGCACACATTAGGATAACCAATAACAATGACAACAATTTTTTCATAAAAGTCCCTCCCTTTATTTTTACCCACGCTTTCACGTGTAGGCAGCCAAATGCTATTTACGGTACATTTCGTCCGCAATAATGGGCAATACGCGGTCCCAGGTCCCCTCTGCCAGATCCTCGCTGACTTCCAGCATCAATGGGATGCCTTTGCTTTCCGCCAGCAGCCAGGAAATCCATTCCCGTATGTCTTCTTCCGGTGCATTGGAGAGGATGGAAGGAAAGTTGGGAACCACTGCCATATCTCTGAAGGCAGTCCTAGCCATATCAAGTGTCATATCCCCATTCATGACCGGCAGGGTAAAGGATTCGATTGCAGTAAAACCACTTTCTGAGATCTGCCATGCCAGCGCTTTCAATCTCCCGTCCATATGGGCTGCCACAGGTTTGTCCGCTTGCTTTGCCCATGCCGTAACAGTCTTATAATACTCAAGGCTGTACTCACTGTAGCAATCCGGCGGCGTCATATCACTGGTTACATTCTCAGGCAGCCATATAACCTCTGCAGGAGATGCAACAGCTATCGCAGCCTGTTCCAGCATTCTCCTGCGCATAGCTTCCATCAGAGCGACCGGCGCTTCCGAGTCGGTATACATGTCAACCAGAAACTGTTCACTGCTTGCAAGCTCGATTAGCAGTTTCTGAAACGGACTTCTGTCAAGTCTGCCAAATACTACCCCGTCCTCACCCAGAGCCTTCTTCCGTTGTTCCAGCATCGGGCTGTTGTTACCGAAAACAGTGTTCTCAACCAGGTATTGCACAACACGGTAATCTTCTTCTGAGGATATGTAATGATGTGAGATATGCTCGCTTCCGGCGCCCACCGACTGGCCGATATCGGCATAGACGCTGCCGACAGGCGTATCATAGGTTCTTCTTTCCCGGTACATGCCATTGCTCCAATAATACTCAACCTTCAGCTGTGCACCCTTTACTTCCGACAAATATCCAGGATACATATGCCATGGTGCAGCCAACTGCGTTGTAACAGGCACATAATCGATGATACCCATACCACTCTCTCGGACCAGTCTTTCCACTTTTCCACGCGGCAAATACCTTGAGTAGATTCCCAGTACCGGCTCATCAGGCATTTTGTTCGCATAGACGGAGAGCATGCGTTCACGCTGTGTCATCCTAATTACCACCTGCCTTAATCAGCTTATAGCTTTCTTCAACTTCAGTCCGTGCTGGAATTGCTTCCACCACACCCATCCGTTCAACGGATATGGAAGCTGCACAGTTTGCAAAGACGATGGCATCATCCAGTGTGTACCCTTCTGCGAGAGCAGTCATAAAAGCTCCGCTGAAGACATCCCCTGCTCCGGTTGTATCAATCGCTTCCGCCTTAGGGCAAGTGAAATAACGTTCACGCTCTTCTTCCACCAGCACGGTTCCTTTGCTTCCAAGGGTTATAATTGCTGCTTGCACGCCTTTATCAACGAACCATCGGCCTGCTTTGTAAGCATCATCCACCGTATTGATCTGTATGCCGCTAAGCACGGCTGCTTCATGCTCGTTAGGCTTCAAATAGGTAATATAGGGAAATACATCCTCCGGCAGCCTGGCAGCAGGTGCCGGATCCAGAAGCGTCTTCAGGCCTCTGTTATGTGATGCCTTAATTGCTTGAACAACCGTTTGAATGTCACTTTCCAACTGAAAACCAATCAGGAACGCACCCGGGTTCCTGTCTATGGCAGTCGTAATTTCATCAACAGACAAAGCCAGGTTGGCAGCCGGAACGATCATAATGGCGTTAGTGCCTGTTTCATCGATCAGGATAACACCGACACTTGTCTGCTGGTTGCTGTCTGTAATGATGCCATGGCCATGCATATCATATTTTTTGTACATCTCAACTGCGGCATCACCGTAAGAATCCTTACCGATCTTGCATACAAATTCAACATCTGCACCCAGGACCCTGGCTGCTATGGCCTGATTGGAACCCTTTCCCCCCGGCCCTTCAAAGAACCTGTTGCCAATGACGGTCTCTCCAGGCTTCGGCAGCGCTTTCCCCTTAAAGAACAGGCCGACACTGTAGCTTCCTGCCACCATTAACTTCTTGATTTCCATGCTGTTCTGCCCCCTTAAAATTGATTCAATTCACCATGCAGCTGCTGCTTCATGTCGAAGATTTTCTCACAATAGGCTGCTTTAGCTGTACCGTCAAACTTGGGTGTATTTGCAAACATGGGGGTCATGAGCTGAGTCCAGCTGTCACGGACCGGATTCTTTCCCAGGGTATCATAGCTTTCATCAATGTCGTCGCAAACATAGATCATGATAGCAAGGTTGTTGTATAGATAGACCATGCATTCTTCGGCACCGGCATCTTCCAGCACCTTCAACTGAGGCTGCCATTCGCTGAGATGCATTTCCATATGGAACTTGCGGTAAGCTTCAACGAATTCCGGCCTAAGCTCATTCACCACGAGATACCTTTTTTTCATTTTTTCACCTCTCCCATCCATCATCATACTTCGATTCTAGCATCCGCCTCGACACTGTTCTATGGACATAACAAAAGCCTGTGGTGGATAAAGCAAAAGCCCCTCCTTCCGATTGGAAGGAGGGGCTTTTGCTTTATCCACCGTGATTTGACTGCTCACGGTACTGACTGGGGCTTATACCGGTCACCTGTCTGAACTTCCTGCTGAAGTAGTGCTGGTCTTGATAGCCCACCATCTCAGCGATTTCCCAAAGAAGCATCGAGGTCCCGCTTAAGAGTTCCTTTGCCTTATCTATTCTTAGTCCGGTCAGAAAATCACAGAAGGACATCCCCTGATACTCGCGGAACAACCTGCTTATTGTGGGCTGGGATAATTGGAAGGCGGCACACAGATCCTGTATCATGATCTGAGCCGAAAGGTTGCGGCGAATGTACGCCGTTATCTTTTCAAAGAGCGCCTGCCGCTGCACGTTAAGTTTTGGCGAATCCTCTTCCAGTATGGATTCCAGCAGCTCTAAAAATTGCAGGATGACCTCGTTCATATCGCGTGCTTCGAGAAAAATATCATTCATTTGCATGTCGGTGCTGCTATTCACAAAACCAGGTAAAAACTTTTGCGCTGAAAGGAGCAGTTGATTGAATACCTGCTCTGTACCTGCCTGCGTAATCGAATCAGATTCCAGCCCCTTTAATGCCTTGATCAGATATGCGCGGAGCTCCGGCATCATGCGAGACTGCATATAGTATTCGGTCTGTCCCAGTGTTGTATCATCAAGCAGGACTGAGGCATCCGTCTTTACATCCAATAATAAACGCTGCTTTTTGCCGACAATAAGTGAATGCTCCATTGCACTGACAGCTTGTTTGGCCGTCGCCTGCAAATCATTTAAGGAAGTGAAAGGCATGCTGTGCACATAAGTGACATATATCGGTGATTTGCAAGCTTCCTCAAATATGGAAATGGAAGCCTCTTCAACTTCCTTCTCATCATCGCCTGTTATAAGAATGTATTCTTCTTGATGATCACGACCTTTTAGTGTCCATATCCTGTTTTTCCCATATGCTTTTCGAAGGAGCGGCACATTTGCAGTGCCGCATCCAACACCGTTCCAGCTATTCCTGCGCAAACCGCCGCAGCGCAGCAATCCCACTGAGAAATACTTCCCGGGGAACAGGCGGGATTTATCCGGCTCAAGAATCTGCTCCCCCTGAAGGATAGCCCTGTCCAGCAGAAGCTGTCCGCGGGTCAGACAGGCTTCTTCAAGCTTTATGGATATGCTTTCAAGCACCTCAATGATCATTTCAGGCGCCACAGGCTTCAGCAAATATTCTGCCGCCGTTGTTTTCATTGCTTCACGGGCATATTGGAAATCATCATATCCACTGACAATGATGGTAATGATCTCGGGAAAGCGGCTGTTAACCTGTTTGATCAGTGTGATGCCGTCCATTGCCGGCATTTTCAAATCAGTAAAAACCAGGTCCGGATGAAGTCTTTCGATGGCCTCCAGGGCATCGACACCGTTAAAAGCTTCTCCCACCACTTCAAAATTCGCACCATACCGGTCCAGAATCCGGCGGATAGAACGTATGGCCGGCGGTTCATCATCAACAATCAGCACCTTGTAGGTCATTTCCGTTCACCCCCCATAATCGGCCCGCTAATTGCAATGCAGGCCCCCTTTTCCCTGTTCTTTATTTCAAACCTCAGCTGCCCGCTGAAAAAAAGCGTCAAACGTGCAAAGGTATTGGTCAATCCCATCCCGCCTATCGTCAGCTGTTGTACATCTTCATCCGAAAGCAGCCTGTTGGCGTAATTGCTGATGGAGGCTCTGAGGCTGGCCAGCTTTTCTGGTGTAAAACCATCTCCGTTATCCTCCACTGTCAGCTCCCAGGAGCCTTCCTGTATCCTTCCCCAGATGCGTATCCTCATGACATGCTCCATACTGTTCTCATAACCATGCATGATTGAGTTTTCTACAATGGGCTGCACCACAAACCTCGGAATACTGAAATCCAACATTTGCTCATCCATATCAATCTCCCAGACAAGCCTGTCTTCATAGCGTTTTTTCATTAGGAAGAGATAATCACAGGTATACTGAATCTCCTGCCGTATTGTTACGATGGTGTTTTCTTTGGGTATCGAATAGCGCAGCAGTTTGGACAGCCGGTGGCACACTTCTGCGATTTCATCATTTCCGGCTTCATCGGCCATCCCCACAATCACACTCAGTGTATTAAACAAAAAGTGCGGGTTGATGCATGCCTGAAGTGCCTCAAAGCGGGCGTTCAAATGCAGGGCTCGGGACTTGACCTCGGCTTCGATGGAATGGTCCAGACGCCTTACCATATTCCGGAAGGAATGGTTCAGCATCTCTATCTCGCTGTCATGCCTTTTATCCATGCTGTTATCAGCCGACTCCCTGAACCTGCCCACACCGATTTGCTCCATATCTTTGGCAAGCTTGGCAAGAGGTGTTGTCAGCCGCCCTGCAAAATAATAGAATACGGCCATGGATGCCGCCGCCATACTGATCCCGATGAGCATGATGGTGATGCGAAGGCTGTTGAGGTTCTTTTCAAAGTTATGGTCATTCTCAATGACAAATACCTTCAGTCCATTATACTTCGAATTGCTGAAAGCCACCATCTCGCTGATTTTACTGATTGGGTTTGCCTCCGTCACGACGCCTTCTCCCGTTTGAGCAATCTGCATATAGTGATGGATCAGCATTTTATTCAGCAGCTTCCAGGTTGAATAGACGACGTTGTTTTTGCTGTCAATAATCGTGATGTTCATACTTGCCCCGATCCTTGTAGAGCATATCTGATCAAGGGTCGAGAGCTGCTGCTGGACCTCCACCCAGGCAATGTCCTGCCCCTGCTTCCGCATGCTCCTCTTGACTGAAAAAACCTGGATATGCTTGTCTGCAATCCATGGATCATAATGGATGCCGCTTAGCTTCAGTCCGGCGCCATGCCCTTCCTCAAAGTATTTGCGTTCCCTCAAAGCATTCAGTACAACCGGTTTCCCCACCTCCACAGGCCGGGATGAAACAATATCTCCGTTTGCATTTATAATGCTTACACGGTATACATCACCAATGTATAGCATACTATTGAGGAATCTTGTACGCAATCCGCTGTCTTCCAGCATCAGGTTATCTTGAGTGATCTTGCTCCAGGTTTCTGAACTGACCGCCGGCATCCTGCTTACAATGGCATCATCCTCAGCAATCACATTTGCCACCGATTCCATTTCCCGCAGCGTAACGTCAAGCTGTTTCCGGGTGGAGACTGCTATTTGCATCAGCGCTTTACTGGCATTATCCTGTATGATGGATGCACTCAGGTTGTAGGTCAGCTCGCTCAGCAGTAAAAAGACTAACAGGGTAATCACCACGTAGGTCATCATCATTCTTGATTTCAGATCATGCCACACAAACCATCTTTTCTTCATTCCGGTATCCCGCCTTTAATCCAAAGCCTTGCGGGCTTCATCGACGTTGGATTGATCGATGAGCCTGACAGGCATTAGTATCTGCTTTTTTTCGCTGACATCAAACTCGATTTCCTGACCACTCAAGAATATATCGACGATATCCGCACCGGTTTCCCCCATGGCATAAGGAAATTGCTGAATGGTTGCAAGCATATGCCCTTGGCTAATCAGTTTCAGTGCTTGTATATCACCGTTAAATCCAATGATGCGGATATCGGATCTGTTCATCTCCTTGCAGGCGCGTACCACACCTATCGCCATTGGATCATTGGTGCAAAAGAAAGCTTTTATTTCCGGCCATTGGGAGAGCATGGAAAGCGTTACCCCATAGGCTGTTTCCTCTTCACCTTCCCCAATGTTGTCAAAAACCTGCCAGCCCAGCTCCTCTGCCACTTCACGGAAACCGTCCCCGCGGCTGAAGGGTCCTTCATGGGTCGGGGGGTTCCGCAGGATCCCTACGGCGGTATCCTGGGGCAATAGACCTTCCTTGGTGAAAACCTCCTGCAGGTACTGTGCTGCCATTCGCCCGCCTTCGATGCAATCCGATATGACGACAACATCGTAATCCGAATTCCCGCCGCCGATGTCATTCAGTATGACAGGTATCTTTTTTTCATGTGCCGCATCAACGATAGAGCCCAAAACCTTAGGATTGATCGGCGAAATTATCAGTGCTTCAACACCCTGCTCGATCATATCCATGCAGCCTTTGATCTGTAAGTCCGTGCGGCTTTTCTGATCATGTACGATCAGATCATATCCCAGATCGTCAAGCCGGCTGCGCATTCCTTTCTCCATCTGCTTGTAGTAGTCAAACTTCATATCATAGCAGGAAAACCCTACTTTCCCAATGGGCTTTGGCTGGATGAAACGGAACACTGCTGCTCCGGAAATAAACACAAGGAGTATCGCCAAAAAAAGAAGGAGTTTTTTCTTCATATGTTACATTCACCTGCTCTCATACTGATATTGTGTCCGTTGAAGGCTCTTTTCGAACTTCAGCGCACATTATCATTCTACCACCTTGCCCGCTGCCTCACAATAAAAAAGAGAAGGGCAGTCCCCTCCGCTTACGAACTCCTAAGTGGAGAGGACTGTCCCTTTTTCTTTTTATACCCCGATCATCCCGCCGCTGACATCTATTGTCGAGCCGGTTGTATAGCTTGCCGCATCAGAGGCCAGAAACACAACGGCTTTTGCCACCTCTGACCCTTCGGCTACCCTTCCGATAGGGATCTCTTTTTTGTATATACCGCCACTTTTGCGCATTCTGTAGTAAGGACCTTGGATTTATCCTGTATTCGTTTTTTGGGTATAAAAAGGAAACTGGTACACAACTAACTATTTGTTATTGTGTACCAGTTTCCTTTATTTAATGATTTCTCCCTCACGGAAGGCATTCCACACGCTTTCGAACCAGTTGCCCTCCTCAGGAATGGGCCTCACCGGCTTCCACTCAGCGTTGCACTCATAGCAATCCGCATCCAATACCATCTCACAAACCTTATCATTCAGCGTGCCATTATCCAGAGAAAACCTGAATTGGATGCCCAATCCCTCCAAAGGTATGTTTCCGCTTTCATCGTATACGAGATAGGAGCCTCTACTTCTTCCTCCTGCTGATATATAATGTTTTATGGCATTGAGATACACGTATTGTGTCACTAGAATATCGTGGTTCTGAAAAGCATATGGCAGATCAGCGGCTTCCTTAATTTTCGTCCTTACCTTCATGTTCCTGATATCCTCCAAACACTCCTCGATTCCTTTTTCAGCCCCTTCAAGAGACCTGATAAGTGCACCAAGCTTCGTCATTCTTTCCTGAGCAGTCAACCTGAGCGCAATGACATTAGAGGTGCCTGACCTGTTGTCCATAAAACTTCGGGCCATTTCAAGCTTGGCCGCGGTTACTGCTTGACAAACTTCTATAAAGTCCTGCTTGCTCAGAGGTTCTTGTGCATAATTTGCGCTGATGTACTGCGCTGCCCTGAGGCTGCCAACCTGCGTCGAATTCAATGCGCTTCCGCCAGGACGGTAGATCCCGAAGGTGCCGTTTACTTCTCCAACAGGAAAGAAATGGCGGACATTGCTTTCCCACCAAACATTCCCCACGAGTCCTCCGTTGTTATGCTGAGCGCATACGGCAATCTCCAAATACTCTTTTTCAAGATCTATGCCGTTATTTTTATAGAGTTCGACAGCAGGCCGGTTCATTTTACTAAGCCGGTCAATGGGTGCTCCAAACAAAGCCCCGGAATTTGCAAGGTAGCTTAGTGTTTCCTGTCCCAGCAAGGAAAAATCCAGTTCGCCGTTTGTACTGCCCCACGTATTGTTCCTGGTAAAATCCAGGTATACTTTCCTGTTTTTTACTTGTGTCTCATTGTATACCAGAACATCTATGATGGACGAGCCGAAACCGCTGATTTTTCGTGGATCGAAGGGCCACTGGTAACCTTTCAGAAAAATGGCATCCAGCATTTTGCCGGGAGACTCAAAGTATTCATTCAGGAATTCCTTTTCGTCTGTCCCATCACAGCTGACCGACACATATCGCGGCAGAACTTGCTGATACGTTCCCGAAAGGTTCCAACGGAACTTCGTTGATGCAATCCCGTATTGGGATTCCGTCAGATTAATCCCCTTTATGCCGGACTCAAAGGCTATCCCGGAGGCACCTGTCTGGCTTTCGGGGTAAACCGAGGTGGCGTATATCCCTGCCGGACCGCCTGTGGCATAAATGATATTGGTGCAGTTAAAAAGCGTAAACCCCATATGGGGCATGTCCAGCTCCTTCAAATTCAGTGCGATCAGCCCCACCGCTTTTGCATCCCGCCCTTCGCCTGCCGTTGGTTTTTCCGTTATGATTGCAATGACCTGAAAACCGTCAAAAATACGGATTGCTTTCTTTAGAACCTGCTTTTCCAGCTTTTCCGTCATATATCTGGAGGTCAGAGGTCCTGCAGAGGTTGCACGCTGTCTGGGGTCATGGTCGGTCTTGTAACCCACATATTCACCATACTTGTTATGAGGAAAAGGAACCCCGATATTCACCAGCTTGTAAAAAGCCCGGGCAGAAAGCGCCGCTTCCACTAGTGCGATGTCCCCGTGCATGGCACCCCCTTGAAACAAATTCCTGGCCATTTCCACTACCGAATCGTTTGCATCGCCGCTCAACGTCAATTTATAGTAAGTCTGCTTATCAGACCCAGTATTCCTTGAAGTCCCCATTTTCATGCCTTCAGTTATCACGGCAATGTCCCGCTGTCCCAGGTCGTGCAGACTATCGGCTGCATTAAACCCGGCAGCACCGCTGCCGACGATGACGGTGTTCAAACGATGTACATCCAGCTCCAGACCCTCTATATTGATTTTGTATGTTTCCATATTGTCATAACCTCCTGATATGGAATCCCCCATCCACATTGATGACTTCTCCGGTGGAAAAGCCCAGTTTGCCTGAGCAAATAACCGATACGGCATTTGCAATATCCTGTGGCTGCCCCCATCGTTTGATGGGTGTCAGACCGTTCCGGATCATCTGGTCGTATTTTTCCTTCACCACAGAGGTCATATCCGTGTTGATGACACCCGGCCTGATTTCAAAAACACCGATACCGTACTCTGCAAGCCTGTCGGCATACAGAGTTGTGATCATGCTGACTGCCGCTTTCGAAATGCAGTACTCTGCCCTCTGGACGGATGAAGTATAGGCAGATACGGAAGAAATGTTGATGATCTGAGGTGATAGGCCTGGTATTCTTTGAATTTCTTCGATCATCAAATTGGCAACCAATTGTGTCAGAAAAAAGGTCCCTTTGAGATTGACGCCTAATACGTGCTCCATGCTGTCTTCTGTTGTTTCCAGGATGTCCATCCTGATCTTTGGCGCCACCCCGGCATTGTTGACAAGCACATCAATCCTGCCGAAGTGTTCAAGAACGCTTTCCAGAATCCTTTTACGGTCGTCCTTCAAGGCAATGTTGCCCTTGACATATATAAACGGGTTGCCCCATTCTTTTACTTTTTCAAGACTTTCAGTAATACTGCTTTCCTCCGATGTACCCACCGCAGCTATTGCATAGCCCTCACTGGCAAGCTGGGCTGCTGTCGCATGGCCGATTCCCCTGGAAGCCCCTGTAACCAATGCTACTTTGTTTTCTATCATGCTAACGACCCCTTTGAATATGGATTATGCTTCTCTACAATAGATTTTAGCTTAAGCACGTTTTCGGGTGCCGTGTTATAGCTGACGACCCCGCAGCCAAAGATAAAGCGTCCATTGGCGGCACAATTGCCTACCACTTTCCTGACAGCTGCTTCCATCGCCGCCTCATCTCCGCTTTCGACCAGTTTGGATTCGACACTGGCTCTCAGGCTGATGCCCCATTTTTCACAAAGCTGTTTATATGCTTTCTGGTCGGTATTTGCATCTGCCATAAGCAGGGAAGTGCCTGTCTGCACAAGTGAGTCGGCAATGGGCGTCGTATTACCTCCGCTGATCAGCGCTATGCTTTTCAGGCCGCTATCCTTGATATTGCCAATCAACGCTTTCTCGAATCCCAATACCTTTTCCCTGAATAAACTGGGTGATAAAAGCGGCGGCGTAATCCAAGACTCATTGATGGCGATTCCGATTCCCTTGCTGATGTAGGCTTTTGCAAAGGCCAAGCCCACCTGGGAAGCGAACCGCAGCTGCTCCTCTGCAAATTCCTCTTCATACAGCAGGTCCATGAGAAAGTTTTCGAAGCCTCTCAGAATGGCAGCCAGCGTAAAAGGTCCTACGATCGTTCCGCTGACAAGCACCTCGTTGCCCACTTTTTCATTGATCCGCTCACATGCCTCCAGGATCATAGGCATTCGGCCATCCTTCAGCGGATCAGGCGTCCGAAGGTTTTTCAGATCCGATGCCTCATTTATCACGATGCCGTTGGTAGAGGGAAGCGTTGCGTTCTCGTAGAAGATCATGGGACAGCCCAAGGCTTCCGCCTCAACATTGTATATGTCCACCCCCACGGTTATCAAGTCGTGCCGATAGGTCTCATAGGCAGCCAACTGTCCTTCCACAAGCAGGTCCGGACTCTTGGCCATTTGTGACGGCGTCACATGAACCAGGCTGGCCGCATGTTCATAAATCGTCGGACAGAACGGGATTCTGGGCGGAATAACCCCTTTTCCCAGCTGTTGCATCATTTCTTTGCTATTCATGGGCTTCCTCCTTTTTCTCACCAAGATAAGCCTTTTTGACTGCCGGATCGCACAAAAGCTTTCTTCCTTCACCCGACATGATGATCTTTCCATTTTCCAGTACATAGGCATAGTCGCTGAGTGCCAAAGCTTTTTTTGCATTTTGCTCTACAAGCATGACCGTGATGCCGTTGTCTCTGATGGCCTGTATGATCTTGAACACTTCCTTGGCCATGATGGGCGACAAGCCCAGTGAGGGTTCGTCCAGCAGCACCATTTTCGGCTCGGACATGAGACCCCTGCATATGGCCAGCATCTGCTGCTCACCGCCGCTCAACGTACCGGCGTGCTGATCCTGCCGTTCCCGCAGGATGGGAAACATTTTGAACATCTTATCAATGTTCTCATTGAGCCGCTTCTTGTCCTTAAGCAGGTAGCCGCCCATGACAAGGTTTTCTTTGATCGTCAGCCCTGAAAACACCTTTCTGCCCTCCGGAACATGAACAATACCGCGCTTCACCACGTTCTGAGGTATCTGTCCCAAACTGCTGCCTTCGAACTCAATGACACCCTTCTTTAATTTCACCAGCCCCGAGATGGTATTCAGCATGGTCGTTTTTCCAGCACCGTTGGAGCCGATAATGCTTACGATGGAGCCTTCTCCGACATTCAGAGAAACATCTTTCAGTGCATCGATATGACCATAAGAGACCGAAAGGTTCTTTACAGCAAGCATTCTTCATCCTCCTCCCCGATATAGGCTTCCGTCACTTCCTGATTGTTCTGGATGTCGGTTGGCGTTCCGCTTGCCAGCAGCTCTCCGAAATTCAGAACATATATCCAGCGGCACAGCTCCATAATGACCTCCATCCGATGCTCAATGATCAGGATCGATAAGTCAAAATCCCTGTGCAGTCTTTTAACCAGTCCGATAAACTCACCCACTTCGCTGGGATTCAGGCCGGCCGCGGGCTCATCCAGCAGCAGCACCTTGGGGTTGGTTGCCAGGGCCCTTGCAATTTCCAGCTTTCTCTGCAAGCCGTAAGGGAGGCTCTCCGGGTTTTCATATGCCAAAGGCTTCAGACCTACGATGTCCAGGTAGTGCATGCTTTTTTCCCGGTTCTCCTCCTCCTGCCGCTTCCTTCTTCCCATACGGAATATGGACTCGAAAATGTTGTAGGAGGAATACGGATCTGCCGCAGTCATCACGTTTTCCAGGACATTGAGCCCTTTAAAAAGCCTTATGTTCTGAAAAGTACGGGCGATACCCGCACGAGTGATCTGATGCTGCCCTAGCCCCGTAAGGTCCCGGCCTTCCAGCAGGATCTTTCCGGAGTCCAGCTTATATACCCCGGAAATCAGGTTGAATGCAGTGGTCTTTCCCGCACCGTTAGGCCCTATGATGCCGACGATATCATTTTGCCGGAGGTCCAGGGAAAAGTCTGTCACGGCTTGGATGCCGCCAAAGGCTTTGGATATGCTTCTAACTTCCAATCTGTTCATCCCATTATGCTCCTTTGCTGGTCTTCGTTCTGCCGTGTTTTGCAAAAAGCTCATACTCACCGAAAATGCCGGTAGGCCGGAAGTTCAGTATGATCAAAACGATGACGCAATAAATTACAATCCGCCATTCGGAAGCAAACCTTAATATCTCAGGAAGAGAGGCCAGCGTCAATGCAGCCACAACCGCACCCGTCAAGCTGTTGATCCCCCCGAAGAAAACAATGATAATCCATTCGGCAGAAACACCCCAATCAAACATCCCTGGCTCTACATAGGTTGTATAATACCCGTACATGACTCCTGCATAGCTTGTAATGGCAGCAGCCAGCAGGAAAGCGGTCAGCTTGACCCGGTCCGCATCAATACCCATGGAGCGGGCAGCCAGTTCATCGCTTCTCAAGGCAAGACATTGCCTGCCGAACTTGGAATACTTGAAATTTGCAACAATATAAATGCATAGAGCGGCAGACAGTACCACCAGCCACAGGCTGGTATACTTGGGTATGCCGGACAGTCCCATGGCGCCGCCGGTAAAGCTCACCGAGTTGTTCAGTATGGCGATGATGGCTTCACCGAATCCAAAGGTTACCAATGAAATGTAATCCCTTCGCAGCTTTATGGTAGGCAGGCCCACCAGCAGCCCCGCTGTCAGTCCGCACAGCACAGCTGCTGCAATTGCCAGCGGAAAAGGCATATGGTACTTGATGCCCAGGACACCTGCAACATACGCCCCTATAGCCATAAAAGACGCCTGACCGAAGGAGAAAAGGCCTGTCAGTCCTGTCACAACAAAGACGCCCATGACACCCAGCAATGTGATGCAGGTGAAAGTAATAACTGAAAAAACTAAATCCAATGGTACTCCTCCTTTATCAAGCTTTTTCCTGAACGATCCTGCCTGCAATTCCCTGAGGCCGTACAAGCAAAAACACCAGCATGATGACAAAAATGAAGACCGGCGTCAGCCCTGAACCTACCAGGCCGATCAGAAGGACTTCGGTAAGACCCAGCAAAACAGCCCCTGCCACTGCACCTGTAATGTTTCCCAAGCCGCCTATGACCGAAGCAATAAAGCCCTTGACGATCAGCTTTCCAAGCTGTGGGTACAAGGTATAGTTGATCCCGAGGAAAACACCGCTGATTCCGCCAAAAACACCTGAAGCGAAGAATGTGGCCATGATGACGAAATTCGCATCCACCCCCATCAAGGTGGACGTATTCACATCAAAGGATAAAGCCCGGACGGCCACGCCAATCCTGGTTTTGTACAGAACCCACATAAGCGCAGTCAATGCGATAATGGAAATAACCAGCATATAGAAATCCGATGCTGCGAACGTAAAATCTCCGATTTGATATATTTGGGACCCCAGTGCAAAGGGGTAGGAGTAGAAATTGCTGCTTGCAAAAATGGTAACCAGGTTTTCCAGAAGCATGCCCATGGTGATGGAAGAAACAAAATAATAGATGACCGGGCTTTTATTGACTCTAAGCCTTCTAAAGGCTGTCCTTTCCACGATAACAGCAACAAAGCCTCCCGCTAAAGCTGCCGCTATGACAGTAATGATCAGCAGGGGCGTAGATGTTATATGGTTTTTCAGGCCGATAGCTGCAAGATACCCTATATACGCAGTAGCTGTCATGACTCCGCCATGGGAAAAGTTCGAGAACTTCAGAACATTGAATATCAGCGCAAACCCGACCGCTATCAGCGCATACACCGAGCCCAGGGAAATGCCGTTTATTAGCTGCTGAACACTCACTTTGGTAGCCACTCCTTTAAATTTTATTAGGAAGGCTCCCGGCTGACGGGAGCCTTCCGTTTCCGATTACTGTTTATGTTCTTCCGGTATATATCTGCCCAGGTCCTTGTATTGACCTTTTTCTATCTGGTACATGACCATGGATAGCCCCACAGGACTGTGTGTCTTTTCCGATAGGGTAATGACACCTGTAGAGCCTTTAACGTCCTTTACTTTTTCCAGCGCCGATTTCAATGCTTCAGCGTCTCCTTTTCCGGCTTTCTTCAGTGCTTCCGCAACAACCAGCACTTTGTCATAGCCCAGGAAAGCTTTATTGATGGGGCTTTCATTGTACTTTGCCTTATAGGCTTCGTTGATTTCTTTCAATTGTGGCTCAGTATCTGAGTAATTGTTTGCAAAGTAAATATTGTCGGCAATTGCCGGGTCATTTACCATGCTGGCAAAAGGAGGTGCAAAATCAAGCCCGCCTATTAAAGGAATATTGATCCCCAATTGCTTTACTTGCTTGGTCAGCAAGACGCAGTCCTGCACATAGTTGGGGAAATAGATGGCTTCGGCCTGACTGTCTTTAATTTTTGAAAGCTACGTCTTAAAGTCCTTATCCCCCTTCATGTAGATTTCTTCAACTGCTATTTGACCGCCCTTTTTTTGTACAAAGGCCATGAAGGGTTTAACCAGCGATACAGAGAATGCGTTGGACTGATCATACAGTACGGCTATTTTTTTTGCTCCTAGCTTTTCCATGGTGTAGCTGGCAAGTATTTCAGCATATTGGACACTGGTTGGCTGTACCAGGAACATATAGGGCTGCGGGGTTCCGTCTTCTTTTACTGTGACTCTTGGATCAATAAAGCTTCCGACTACAGGCACTTTTTTCTCATTGGCAATAGGTGCCAGCGCAATTCCGATATTGCTGACCGGCGGACCTAAAACAACTGTTGCCTTGTCCTGTCCTGCCAGTCTGTTATATGCATTGATCGCTTCCTTTACATCGCCTTTGGTATCATAGGTCACCAGCTTCAGCATTTTTCCATTGATCCCGCCATCCTTGTTGATCTTTTCTACTGCCAGCTCTGCTCCGTTGGCAACGGCTTTGCCCCATACCGAGGTATTGCCGCTCAGATCTTGAATGTTTCCGATGACGATTTCGCCGCCTTGCGCAGTAGAACAAGCTGTCAAAGAAAGAAGGCCTAACACCAGAATGACCGATAGCAATAGTGAAACGATTTTTCTCATGAATGAATCCCCCTTATTATTATTTATTTAAAGCAGTTGAATACAAAGCCTCCGACAGGTTTGGTCCGCCCCATATCCCCCTTTAAATCCCGTGTCTGTGTTGTACTATGTCGTGCTTCTTATAACCAATTGTGCTTCCAATTCCTCAACCAGGGGTTTGAGTCTCTTCTTGCTGTTGATAATTTTCACCAGACGCTCCATTGCCTTCGCCCCCATCTCATAGGTAGGCTGAGACATTGTCGTAAGCGGCGGATCGATCATTTCCGTTGTGTCCAGGTCGTCAAAGCCAATAACCTTGACATCTTCGGGAATGCGGATGCCTTTTTCCTTTAAGGCTTTCATAGACCCCATAGCCTTTCGGTCGCTGGTGGCAAAGAGGGCATCAAACGCTAGTCCTTCTTGAAGGATGGCTTTGCAAGCATTGTATCCCTCCCGTGCACCGCTCACACCCTGGGTAATCAGCTTTTCATTTATTGCAAGTCCCAGTTCCCGGTGTGCTTCTATGAAACCCTCCAGGCGCTCACGGTATACATTCACCTCCGGATTGCCGTTGATCAGTGCGATTTTTCTGCATCCCCGCCGAAGCAGCAGTGAGGTGGCATTATAAGCAGCCATATGATTGTTCACTACAACGGCATCTAATAGCATTTCCATTTTCCGCACCAATAGAACAACCGGGAATTCTTCTTTAACCAGCTGCAGTATGTGTGAGCTTTTGCTGGTGGCGGTTGCAAAAATCAATCCGTCCACCCAGCGCTTCTGCAGTTTATTGACGTAATCCATCTCTACCGGTATACTCTCGTCGGTATTGCACAGTATGACCGTATAGCCATGCTTTCGCGCAACATCCTCCACACCTCTGGCTACAGCGGGAAAAATCGGATTTCGTATGTTGGGGATGATCAAGCCGACTGTATAGGTCTTCCCTTCTTTCAGCCCTTTCGCCAGCGCATTGGGACAATAATTCAACTGTTGTACCGCTTCCAGAACCCGCTGCTTTGTCTCAGCATCGACGGGAATTCTCCCGCTCAATGCTCTGGATACAGTGCTGGCCGAAACGCCTGCAAGCCGGGCAACGTCGTTTATCGTGGTTATTTCCAACACCTCCCAATGCAATCCTTTGTGCAATCGTTTGTGCGTTGTGCATGGTGAATCCTAACCGTTCCTGCATACCTTGCCATATATGGGCGCATAGATTTTGGAGTCCTTGATGGCACATCCGGTGGTTCCGCCCGAACGCATAATATCCGTGCATTTTCCACAAGCGATGCAGCACTTCTCTTTTATCAACGATCCGTTTTTGATGATGTCCTTTGCAAAGTCGGGATAAGCAAAGCTTTCTCTGCCATATCCGATGATGGTGGCAAGCCCGTCTTCCAAGGTGCCTGCTGCAAGGCTTGCAGAAAACTGCCTTAACCAGCTGAATCCTGTCCCTACAACCGCCATTTGCGGAATGTCCTTCTGAATCTCCCCAATGCCGTTAATTAGCCGCGCTACGCCAACCAGCGGATGCTCTGGAGGTGTATACGGTCCCTTATCATAAGGCCGATTGACATGAGGATTATAGTAAGGGTTTCCCATGGTCAGATTCACTATCTTGACACCGCTTTCCCACAGTAGTTTAACCAGCAGCTTGGGTTCCGATAAGTCGTATTGCAGGAAGTCGGCCTTGTCTACGCCCCAGCCGTAAGGATACGGTATTGCGTCATAAATATTTAAACGGGTGGTTACAATAAAATCCTTTCCCAGGCAGTCCTTTATTTTCCGCACCACATTTAGAAGAAACCGCGTCCGCCCTTCAAAGGTTTCCCCATATCTGCCCTTTCTGGTAAAGGCTGAAAGCAGCTCGGAATTCAAGTAGCGATGACAGCATTTTATGTCCACCCCATGGAATCCGGCTTTATGAGCCAGTACTGCAGCCTTCACATAGTGGTCTTCCAGTTTTTCCAGTTCATCGTCGAATAGGATGGGAACGTCGTCATTCAGCTTTTGTGCTGCATCCAGATACGGATTCCGCGCTGCAAGGATGGGAACTGGCTTGTTATATGGCTTGCTATACCGGCCTGAATGGGTCAGCTGCATGATCAGCATCGGTGTGTGTCCGGATCCATGCTCTTCTTGTGCCTGTTGCAGCATTGCCGTTGCCAGCTTTTGAAATTGCGGAAGATTGTTCGCATGTATCCACAGCTGCCTCGGGTTTGCCCGGCCTTCCGGAACCACTGCCACCGCCTCAAACCAAAGTAGTCCGGCACCGCCCCGTGAAAACCGTTCATACCTTCTCTTTGTCAGCTCACCAGGCGCTCCGTCCAGCTCGCCGTCCGCACCTTCCATGGGGTGGACGGCTAAAGCGTTTGGCAGATCAAAACCGTCAATTTTTGCTTTTCTGGAAAGTATTTCAAGCTTGTCCGAAAACTTCAATTTCACCCCCAGGGCCATTGCATCCTCAACAACCTCTTTCAGTTCCCCATACTTAAACTCTTTGTGGCCCACTGCTTTTCATCATCTCCCTTTTTTGTTATAATAGCCTTGATACTAATTATAATTATATTGATTCCCTGCTTCTAATTCTACAGATTCTTTGTCATAAAATTAGCGTTTTTTGCGTTAGTCTTTCAGAGGAGGTTGAAACATGTCCGATGCCATTGAAATATACTACAGGGAAAATTACCTGCCAATGGAGCTGAAGAACCATTTTCACAATTCCTATGAAATGATTTATGTAGTTGAAGGAAAGGCTGAATTCCGGATAAACGATAAGCTATATACCGTCGGCAGAGATGATGTTGTCTTCATCAACAATCTGGAAAACCATGAATTGAAAGTACTGGAGCTGCCCTATAGGAGGTCCTTTATCCTGATAAAACCGAATTGCTTTCAGACCTTGATCAGCAATCCCATCCTTGCCTCCATTTTTAAATACAGACCGGAACGCTTCGAGCACGTCATCCACTTGAATGATGAAAAAAGCCGTTCAATATGCCAAATCACATCAAAAATGACGGATGAATTCTCCATGAAGGCTGATTTTTGGGAGGCAGCATTGGAATCCTGCTTGCAACTGTTATTGGTATCCATATACCGAGCGTATAAAGAGCATTTCCCGTTAAAGACTCTCAACCGTTCCACAAACACCATACTGGAAATTCAGAAATATATTGATGCGCACCTTATTGAACCCTTGAGCCTTGAAGAAGTATCCAAATTGTTTTACACGGATATGTACTATCTGTCCCATCTTTTCAAAAAAGTAACGGGCTTTAACTTCAAGGACTACATCATTCTGCAGCGGATATCAAAAGCCAAGGACCAACTGTATTATACTTCCGATGATGTGACGACGGTAGGGCTCAACTGCGGCTTCAACAATGTCAACCACTTCATAAGGACTTTTAAAAAGTATGCCGGAACCACACCCTATCAATACAGAAAAATGCATACAAAATAGAAGGGGACGTGTCCATGCTGCTTGCTTGGCAGCGGGGACTGTCCCCTTCGTGTTCCTGTTCATTCCCTTTTTATACCCCGATCATCCCGCCGCTGACATCTATTGTCGAGCCGGTTGTATAGCTTGCAGCATCAGAGGCCAGAAACACAACGGCTCTTGCCACCTCCGACCCTTCTGCTACCCTTCCGATGGGGATCTCTTTCTTGTACCGCTCCATGTTTTTTTCCAGGGTTTCGGCAACCATTTCGGTATGGATCATGCCCGGCGCCACAGCATTGACCCGTATTCCATACTGGGCAACCTCTTTTGCCAGAGACAGTGTAAAAGTCACAACGCCGCCCTTGCTGGCAGCATAGTGGGATTTACCCGTTCTTGACCCGTTGAATGCGGCCTGGGAGGCAATATTGACGATACAGCCGGTCCGGTTGCAGCCGATCAGGTGGTTCACCATTTCCCGGCTGGTCAGAAAAGTTCCGGTCAGGTTCGTCCGCAGAACGCTTTCCCATTCTGTCAGCGACATGTCCTTGATCATCGAAACCGGACATATGCCTGAGTTGTTGACCAGTATGTCTATACGGCCAAAAAAACTGGCAACCTCCTCAAACATGCGCTGAACCTGCGCTTCATCCGACACATCACCGTGTATCGCCATAGCTTCCATGCCGAATCTTTCTGCAATCTCATCAACCAGCTGCCCTGCTTTTCCGGGTTCCCTTCTGTAATTGACCGCCACCCTGGCGCCTTCCGCAGCAAGGGCGAGGCATATGGCCTTTCCCAAACCGTGAGATCCGCCTGTTACCAGTGCCACCTTATCCTTTAAATTCACATCCATACCCTTTTCCACCTCTTGTAGCAGGCTTGCATTTATTTATATAAGAGGATGATTCCAAGTACATCAAGGGGTTCGTTTGAATTGTTCTCAATAGAGTGAGATGCGCCGTTTCCTGTGAGGATGACGTCGCCTTCCTTGACCTCCTGTCGGATGCCGTTGTCTTCCGCGATCCCTTTTCCTTTAAGGATATAGTAGATTTCCTCTTCATCCAGATGTTGGTGCAGTCCGATGGAACAACCCGGATTGATGGTCATCCTGCCTACAAAACGGCAGTGTCCCCTCATCTGGATCTGGCGCAGAAGGTGGGTGATGCTGATTTCCCCTTTTCCGCCCTTCATACTATCCCTGACTTCGGTTTGCATCATGCTTGCTCTTTGTATCATGATATCTCCTTCCGCTAGCGCGCAACGATTTTGACGGAGCCGCTTGCGCCTATTGTTGTTCCGCCCGCTTCAATAACCGCTATGGCGGATTTATAATCCTTGATGCCGCCGTCGGCCTTTAACCCCATTTCCGGACCCACGACCTGCCTGAAGAACTTCATGTCGTCGGCATTTACACCCACCGGTCTTGTGGTTGCAGCGATCTTCAGAAAATCCGCACCGGCCAGCTTGGCGGTTACGGCAACCTTGATCTTTTCTTCATCCGTCAGCTGCCCCAGGTCTACAACGACCTTTATCAAGGCTCTCTTGCCAGCTGCCTTGACCACGGCCTCAATATCTTCCTTTACTGCCTTCATTTCGCCTGCTTTGACCATTCCCACATTGATGGGCAGGTCGATTTCCGATGCACCCTTGGCGATGACTTCGTTGGTCTCAAAAACCTTGGCTTCGGTGGATGCAATCCCCATGGGGAAAGCAACGGCAGTTGCCACCCTCACCTTTGTCCCTTTCAGCAGGCCTGCAGCCATCGGGACAAAGCAAGGCGCCAATGCGACATTTCTAAATCCGTACCTGACTGCTTCCTCGCAGAACTGCTTTACCATCGCAGGCGTGGCATCGGGCCTGATCATGGAATGCTCCATGGCTGACGCCAGCTTTTCATCATAAGCACATTGGCAGGTATGACCCTTCTGCTTCATCGTTTCCTGGATGACTTCCTTCACAATTTTATCTATTAGGACAGCGTCCATCAAAATCCCTTCTTCCAATTTCATTACTTGTCAAGCAAGGCTTGCCTGTATTATCCCCTGACCAGGAATTCCGTCAGCATTTCAAAATCCTCCGGCTCATGCAGGATGATATTGATGTCATCCATTCTGGCTTCGGTAAAGTAATCTGCCAAGGAAATGCATGCGCAGAGTTTTGATTTCAGGTTCAGCCTGTCACCCTGGGTGGTTACCAGCTCCACGTCGCCCTTGCAATGGCACACAACCTCCAGAAATTTTCCTGCATCCGTGATATTCTTGATTTTCATACCGATTACCTCCTTAAGCTTTATTATTGCTTCCAAACAACCGCATCTTTCTGACAGCTTCCTGCTTTACAGCATCCATTGTCACAGAAACGATCTGAGGGTATGATACCTTTCCCTCTTTTTCTCCGAAGACCGAATTCAGCTTCAGCATCGTTGCAGCGCATAAATCGGTAAATATATTGACTTTGTTGATTCCCAGCTTGATGCACTTTCTGAAGTCCTCGTCCGTAAGGCCTGAGCCCCCGTGAAGCACCAGCGGCACCGCTGCAATCTTCTTTATCTCCAAAAGTCTTGTAAAATCGAGGCATGGGGTCTTGATATAGTTTCCATGGGCATTGCCTATACAAACTGCAAGGGCATCGGTTCCTGTCAGCTCAATAAATCTCTCTACCAGCTTGACATCCGTCATAACGGTGGCTTGGGTGCTGTATAAGCCTTCTTCGCCGGGGACGGTTCCAAGCTCCGCCTCTACCGGAATACCCAATGCATGAGCGATTCTGACAATTTCTCTTGTCTGCCGGACATTCTCATCAAAGCTGAGATGGGATCCGTCGATCATGACGCCGCTGAAGCCCAGGTTCATGGCTTTCACAATACTGTCAAAGGTCATGCCGTGGTCAAGGTGTACCGCTACCGGCACCTTCGCTTCCCTGGCAAGCTTCAGTGTCGCCACCGACAAGGCTTCCCAGTCCGGCATGAACTGGAATAACAGTTCGGCGATTTGAAGGATGACCGGTGACCGCTCCTCCTCCGCAGCCTGTATGATGGCCTTGGACATCTCAAGATTCAATGTATTGAATGCCCCCACGCCGTACATTCCCTTATCTGCTGCAACCAGCACTTCTTTCAAACTGACTAAAGGCATAAATATTCTCCTATCTTCACTTTATAAACATTTCCATACCGGCTCAAGCTGTTTGACCAGCAGTTTATATGCCGTATATTTCTTTTCGTATACGGTCTTTTTCCCGGGATCAGGCTGGCAGGTATAGGCAACCTCCACCATGCTGCCGGCAGCCTTCTCAAAGGACGGGTAGATGCCTGCTGCAACACCGGCACATATAGCAGCCCCCAGCGTCCCAAGTTCAGCCCCTTTTACGACTTCAACAGGCAGCTGCAGGACATCTGCAAATATCTGCACCCATACCCTTGAACGGGACGCACCGCCGGAAATCCGGACAGACTGGGGTGCCTCCCTGGAGGCCAGCAGCTTTTCGAAGTGGTAGAGATGGCTGAATACAATACCTTCATAGACGGCTCTCAGCAGATTGGCTTTGGTATGTGAACCGCTAAGGCCGATGAAGCAAGCTTTCGCGTCCGGTGCTGCATTGGAGCCGAATAGGAAGGGAAGAAACAGAAGCTTGTTTTCCTCCGGTTCGATCTGAGCAACCATGTCATTGGTGAGATCAAACACCGATAAGCCGTTTTCTTCGGCCAGCTTGCTCTCTTCGCCACAGAGCTGCTCGATGAACCATTGCAGGTTGCTGGCAGAGGTGGGGCTTGCTTCTGTTATCAATCTATATCCGTCAATACAATAATAGGTGTTCAGAAATAAATCTTTGGCGCTTACCGGCGCATGGTCTATATACTGATTGATGCTCCAAGTCCCGGCTACGATGCATGCCTTCTCTTCATTCACAATACCTGCAGCGATGGCGCAAGCATCAATATCGAACAGGCCGCCTGCCACTGGCGTCCCAGCTTTGAGCCCTGTCAGCGCCGCTGCTTCTGCCGTAACATAGCCGCATACTTCTGCTGAGCGTCTCAGGTTTGGGAGCATGTGAAGCGTATCATGGATACCGAATTCCGCCAATAGAGCTTCATCATAAATGCCATCCAGCAAATTCATCAGGTTGGTCCCCGACATATCGGTGATCTCAGCGTATATTTCACCAGTCAGGCAATACCGGATATAGTCCTTGCACATCAGCACCCATCTTGCTTTGCTGAGCAGCTCTGGCCTGTTTGCCTTCATCCAGGCCAGGAGTGCCACAGGCTGCCCTGCCCAGATTGCCTGCATGATTTTGGGATGTACGCTGTCAAAGACACCTTCCTGATACCAGCTTGCTACTATATCCTTAGCCCGTGAATCGGTGGAATAGATGCCGCTGCACACCGGCTGTCCATCTGCATCGATCAAGTATAAGCCGTTGCCGTGGCCAGTTACCGCTACACCTGCAATCATACCCGGATCTATTGCAGTTTGTTCTATCAATTCTTTTATGACACGGCAATTGGCATCCCAAAGCACCTTCATATCCCGCTCAGCGAAGCCGTCTCCGCTGGTATACAGCATGACCCGGATGCCCGAAACGGCAATTTCCCTGCCTTTGGTATCATAAATGCCTGCTTTCGTGACAGTACCACCATTGTCAATGCCCAATAAGTATCTGTTCATAACAATGACTCCCTCACATTTTCCAAACTCTCTTGAAGGTTTCCCGGTTTAATATGAATCTCGGCACTTCATTTACCCAAAGCTTGATCATATCCTCCGCCAGCAGCTTGGGTGAATTCAGAAATGCATCCACCGTCCCCCCTGCCATATGCGGTGTAATGGTCACATTCTCCAGCGTGACCAGCGGATAGTCCTTTCCTGGGGGCTCCACATTGAATACGTCCAGTGCCGCACCGGCAATCTGCTTTTCCTTGAGCGCCATATACAGGGCTTCCTCATCCACCAGGCCTGATCTGGATGTGTTGATCAGGTAAGCAGTGGGCTTCATGGTGCTGATCAATGCTTTGCTGATCAGCTTCTCGGTCTCTTTGGTCATCCTGGCATGGATGGTAACAAAGTCCGATGCCTGCATCAGATCCGGAAGGTCAACCAGCCTGACTCCTTCAGGCACATCCTTTGCATAGGGGTCAAATGCGATAACGTTCATATCAAAGCTTAAAAGTCGTTTCGCCACTTTCCTGCCGATCTCACCCAGTCCTACGATGCCTGCAGTTTTATCCATCAGGTCGGGAACAGAGGCTTTATTGGAAAAATCCCTGACCCAATTTCCGTTCTTCATCTCCATATGGCTTTTTGCAATGTTCCTGCATTCTGAAATCAGCAGTCCCACCGTAAAATCAGCCACAGCATTGGCATTTCTCCCTGGTGTATTGAATACTACGACCCCTTTTTCATCTGCATAAGCCACATTGACATTCTCCACGCCTGCACGTAGTACGCCGATTGCTTTCAACTTTTTGCAATGGTCGATGACTCTTTTGGTAATGGTGCAAAACTGCGTTATCACAATATCCGCATCTTCAATAGCATCCAATATATACTGCGGCGGCTCGTAAGCTTCGCTGCCGCTCTTTTCGACCAGCAGGTTGATGTTCTGCAGCTCCTCATAGCCTTTCAGCTCCCACTGAAGGGTCTCTACCTCGACCCCATAGGCTTCAAGCCTTGAAAAGCCCTTTTTGATATAACCCTCAGGTATTAACAGATCTCCGATACCGACAATCTTCATGCTTTACCCCCGTTCTATGACCGCAGGTACTGCAGGACTTCCACCAGTGACTGCATTTGGTCCTCATAAGATGGCCAATACTCAACACCGAAGTAGCCTTTGTACCCGGTCTTCTCAATCGCTTTCATAATATTGCGGTAGTCATTTTCTCCCAGGAACAGCTCGTTTCTGCCAGGCACGCCTGCTGAATGGAAATGGCTGATGGAGTCAATGTTCTTCTGAATGGAGTCAATGACGTTCCCTTCCATGATCTGAATATGGTAAACATCATAAACCATTTTGATAAAGGGACTGTTGACACACTTGACGATTTCAAACCCTTTGTATTGTGAATCCAGATAATGCCCCTTGCATTCCACAATGGAATTCAACGGTTCGATGTTGATCATGACATTTTCCTTCTCTGCGACTTCTGAAAGCCTTTTCAGGTTTTCGATGATGATATTCTTCTGCGAATCAGATTTGCCTTCGGTATTGCCGGAAAAGATGATCATGGAACCGCAGTCCATCTCCTTCATCAAGCCAATGGTTTCATTTACTGCTTTTAAGAGCACCGGGTAAGGATGATCCAGAACATATTTAAAGATACCATTGATGGTACACATTGCCACTTTGACATTGTTTTCTGCAGCGATCCTTCCCAGCCTTTTGACATCCTTTACTTCAGAGTCCCAGAATTCAATCGCGCTGAATCCCAGCTCCGAGGCAACCTTGATCCTGTCGTAAAAATCCATGTGGGTCAGTACCGGTTCGATGTTCAAGGACAAATTTAACATGTTAATACCCCCTTTATCTATCTACGCCTTTCAGCTTCTAATATGCTTCCTTCAAAATATTCAGAACCTCTTCCATGCCGGCTTTCCGCGGGTCTAAAGCCACTGCACCGCTCATGTAGCCTACGGTATCCCTGGCTATGGCTTCCAGGTCATGCGCTTTGATACCGAGACGGTTCAACCTGGTTTCCAGCCCGATATCCACAACGAGCTTAAGGATCTCGCTGATTCCGTCATTCAAGAGGTCATCTTCACTTTTATCTGCCAGGACTGCTTCATTTCTCAAAAGCATGCCCAGCTTTTTGTATTTCTCCGGTCTTGACTTCATGCTGAACTCCGCAAAGTACGGCGTCAAAACGGCCAAAACCTCGCCGTGGACTGTATGGCAAATGCCGCCAACGGCGTGAGCAGCTGCATGGCACAGCGTCACTACAGCCACCGTAATAGAAAAGCCAGCCAGCGTATCTGCAAAAGCCAACGCCGTTCTTGCCTCAATGTCTGTTCCGTCTTTCACCGCTCTTGGCAAGTACCTTCCGACCAAACGGATGGCCTCCTCACAATAAAGGTCCGTTATCGGCGTTGAAAGATTGCTGGTGTAAGCCTCCAGCGAATGGGCAAATACATCGAAGCCTGTTGCAGCGGTGGTCTTAGGCGGCATAGTCACCATCAACTCGGGATCTACGAAGGCGACTCTGGGATAAAGGTTGGGGCTTCCCAGCCCGGGCTTTTGCCGCGTCTCCTCATTGCTGACCACGGAGTAGCAGGTAATATGACTTCCTGTACCTGAAGTCGTTGTCACTGCAATGATAGGCAAGGTTTTTTCCGTTATCTCCAAGGGATTCTCTACACAGCCGGCTGCAAAATTCCATATGGGCTTCCCGTGTCCCATGACCACTGCAATGGCCTTGGCAGCGTCGATTGCACTGCCTCCGCCCAGGCCGATCACCATATCGCAGCCCTTTTCCATTGCAAAGCCGGCGCCCTTATCTATCTGAAAGGAAGTTGGGTTTGGGCTCACTTCATTGAAGTATTCCGATTGGATTCCTTCAACGGAGAGGTATACCTGAAGTCTGCCGATCAGCCCGTTCCTCATGGATGAAGTACCTGTTGCAACGATCAGGGCCTTTTTTCCATACGCCTTAGCAATGGCTCCGATCTCCGATACACGCCCTGCTCCGAAGATGACCCTGACAGGCACCTGATAATCAAAACGACCCAGCATTTCCTTTCACCTCTAATCTTCAATTCTTTCTTTGACCAATACATCGGTAACCACCGCAACGATCAACACCAGTCCTTTGACAAGGGACTGAAAATACGGTTCCATGCCGATTACCTGCATCCCTGCCGTCAGGCACATGATGATCAGTACGCCGATGATCGTCCTAGCTACCGAGCCATCTCCTCCTGAGAAGCTGGTTCCGCCCAGAACCACAGCAATCATGGCGTCCAGTTCAATTCCGGAGCCTGTTACCGGGTCCCCCAGGGACAGCAGGCTGGTTCTGGCTATGCCCGCCAAAGCAGAGCAGAAGCCGACGATGATATAAAGCAGCCATACTGTTTTCACAACGTTGATTCCTGAAAGCTCCGCAGCGGTTTTGTTGCCGCCGATGGCTACAGCATACTTGCCCAGTACTGTTTTTTTCTGCAGCACCACCAGAACAGCGATGATCAGGACCGTTACATAAAAGGAAATTGGCAAGCCCAATAAAAACGGGCTACGAGCGAATCGGATGATGCTATCGGGTAGTCCTTTGATCAACCCGATACCGCCTGGCGACAACAGCTTCCCGAAGCCGATGCACAGGCTCATGGTGGCCAATGTTGCTATGACGGGTACGATGCGGAGTCTGACGACCAGGAAACCGTTGATATATCCAAGAAAGATTCCGAGAGCCAGAGTTAACAGGGTTGAAACCAAGTATCCCAACTGGGCTTTCACCAGCAATGAAAAGATAACGGAGGTGAGCCCCAGTATGCCGCCCACAGAAAGGTCGATATTCCCTGATATCATCAGCAGCGTTACCGCTGTTCCCACAAGCAGGAGCGGGACGGATTGCCGCATGATGTTGATGATGTTCGGACCTTCGATGAATTTTATTGAAACGGAGCTAAAGATCGCAACGATCAGTATCAATACGCTTAGGACATACAGGTTCTTTATCGTTGATTTCCAGGAAATTTTTTTGACTAAATTCACAGCCCCCACCCCCTTACACATTTCTCTTATCCAAGGCAAAGCGCAGCGCCAATATGGCGGTAATGATGACGAAGCCTTTAACCAGCATCTGCATGGAGGGCTGGAAGCCGAGCATGTTGACCGAGGTACTCAGTATACCCAGTATAAAGGCGCCGACGACGGCACAGGTAACCGATCCGAATCCGCCGAAAATACTGGTTCCGCCTAGCACGGTAACAACCAGGGCATCAAACTCATATCCCGTACCCAGAGCACAGTTGCCTGCATTGAACCTGGAAGCCATGACGATGCCTGCAACCCCCGCCAAAAAGGCACTGACCACATAAAGCAGGGAAATCTGCTTTCCCACCTTGATACCTGACAAGTGGGCAGCAACCCGGTTGGCACCGATCAAGTAGATCCTTCTGCCGAAAACCGTCATATTTTCTATAACCAGCGCAGCCACTAGGAGTACCAGCATGATGACTACCGCCAGGTTGATTGTGCCGATAATGGTGAACTGTCCTATTGCCTTGAATTCCGGGGGCAAGCCTGTGATACGCTGGGCACCCTTTGCAACAATCATAGCGATGCCGCGGGCTAGTGCCATGGTACCCAGGGTAGCGATGACCGAATTCACCTTCAGCTTGACGACCAAGAATGCATTGAGTGCACCGATAACCATACAGCATATCAATGTAAGCACGATTGCCATACCGTAGCTCAAGCCCAAACCGCTTCCCAGATCACTGGCTGCTGCGCCCTGTGCCTGGCAGAAAAACGCTGAGAGAACTGCAGCCATTGAAATGATTCCGCCCACCGACATGTCAAAGTAACCGGATATCAATAGGAACGTAACGCCGATGCTCAGTATGATGATTTCTGCCTGCTGGGCAATCAGGTTTGATATGTTGTTGATATTGAAGAATCTTGGTACTACCAGGGATGCTATGATGAAGATAACCGCAAGAACGCATAACATAGCCAAATTGACAAAGGTCAGGTTGCTGATCTTCGAACCTGCCGTATTCCTTTTCTCCAAGCTTTGCACGATTATTCGCCTCCTGTTACTATATGGATAATCATTTCGCCGTTAATGTCAGTGCCGTTTTCGATCTCAGCTTTCACTCTTCCGTCATAGAGCAGGAATATCCTGTCACAATTGTTGATTATCTCAGGAAGCTCGGAGGAGAACATCATGATGGACTTGCCTTCATTTGACAGCTGACGGATGATGCTGTATATTTCACCTTTTGCACCTACGTCGATGCCCCTGGTCGGCTCATCCAATATCAGAAGATCGGCGTCCGCAAACAGGCACTTGGAAAAGACAACCTTTTGCTGATTGCCGCCGGAGAGCTTTGCCGTCTCCTTCTCCATGCTGCTGGTTACGATATTCAGCTTCTTGATATATTCGCCGGCAATCTTTCTCTCTTTTGCGTTGTTGAGAAAGCCTGCCTTTGAAATCTTACCCATGTTCATGATGGGAATGTTTTCCCGGATGGTCAATATGGTGAATACACCTTCGGTCCTTCTCTCTTCCGGCACCAGCACGATTCCGGCCTTGATCGCCTTGCTGGGCGTATCCCCCAGCTTGCTGCCCTTAAAAATAATCTCTCCGTCATATTTGTCCGCACCATATACGGCACGCGCCAATTCGGTCTTTCCTGCTCCCACCAACCCGTAGAAGCCTACGATCTCACCCTTTTTGACGTCGAAGGAAATATCATGCAGCTTGCTGTTTGAAATGCCTTTTACTTCGAACAGGATCTCCTGGGACTTGGTATCCTTCGGAATATAGGACTCGATGACCGTTTTGCCGATCATCATCCGGATCAGCTCCGACCGGTCCTTGACTTCTGCAACCGGCTTTGTTTCTATATGTTTACCGTCACGCATGACTGTGACATTATCGCCTAATTCAAATATCTCATCCAGTCTGTGAGAGATATAGATAACCGTTACATTCTTTTCCCTGAGGTTTTTTATGATCTTAAAAAGGCGCCTGATTTCTCCCTCTGATATGGCTGCCGTAGGTTCATCCATAATAATGATATCCGCTTCCGATGCCACTGCTTTTGCAATCTCTATGATCTGCTTCTTTGCCACACTCAGCCTTCCGACTTTTTGCTTTGGATTAATGCTGGGCTCGATGCTCTTCAGTACTTCCAGCATTTTTTTGATCTTAACGGATTTCTGTAAAAAACCGAATTTCGTATCCTCAATCCCGAGCGTTAGGTTTTCCTCAACGGTAAGCTGGTCTACCACGTTGAGCTCTTGGAAGAGCGTACTGATACCCTTGTTCTTTGCTTCCTTGGGATTATGGGCCGCATATTCTTCTCCGTTCAGCAGGATCGTCCCGCTGGTTCTGGCATACGCGCCGGTCAGAATTTTGATCAGTGTTGATTTGCCTGCTCCGTTTTCTCCAACCAGACAATGAACGGTATTCCTTCGAATATCAAAGCTGACATCGTCTATTGCACGGACCCCTGGGAAAACCTTTGTAAGATTTTTTATTTCCAATACGTTATCGCTCATGGCTTTCGCTCTCCCATCCAAGTAATCGTAATCTTGCTGTTGCTGATACAGCGCATAGCTGCCTCATAATTCTATCGGGAGGGATCCATTCATGAAGTCCCTCCCGATAGCCCTTATATTAATTTCGCGGGTAAAAACCTAGATCTTACTTATACTGCGGTACTGCCAAGCTGGCGCCGAACTGTTCGTTGTACCAGTCAACCGCTTCCTTGACATCTTTCTGTGACCAGAAGCCGATCAGCTTATTCGGTACATAGATGGTCTCCAAGCCTGCGTCTTCCTGCTTGAGTTCGCCGTTCTTTATCTTCATCATGGTATCAATTCTTACAATTGCAGTTTCCTTTGGAGGAAGTCCCATCGACATCTTGAGTGAGCTGTTGGGATCAAAGCAAGCAACCAGCTCGCTCTCGGGGCAGTCAACACTGACAAGGATCTCAGTCAGGGGCTTGCCGTTATCCATCTTGCCTCTGCCAAGCTGCTGAAGTGCCGGCAGTACGCCAACAGTCAGGTCTGCAGCTTCTGAGTAGATGATATTCAAACCGGGATTTGCCTGAACCAGGTCCTGTGTAACCTTGAAAGCGGCATCAGCGCCCTTGCTGGCGTCCATGCAGCCAAGGTATTTGGCATTGGGATCTACACTCTGTACACCTTTAACAAAAGGATTTGTACGTCCGTTAGTGACACCTTCATGCTCCGGCCAGCCGATGCATACAAACACGATGGGTTTGTCAGGATGTGCCTTCTTCCACTGTTCAGCGGCAATTTTGCCCATCTGCTCGGAGATTTCAGCTTCGCCCGGCATGATATGCGGGTTGGCGATATCCGGAATCTTGTCAAAGTAGGTGGTGATAACCATACCCTTGCCGATGGCTTCCTTTGCAGCGGCTTTTATGGATTCGCCCTGCCAGATGTGGAGGGATACCATATCCAATCCCATTGCGACAGCCTGATCGAAGTTCTGTGCCATAACATTGGCGTCTGACTTGCCGTCAAATACCTGAACTTCTGCGCCGTACTTTTCCTGTGCATATTTCTTTGCCCAGGTTGCATGGGCCTGATGGAAGCCGTTGTTCAATGTGGATACGGCATAACCGATCTTTAGGGGCTTTGCTTCTGTCTTTTCTGCTGGTGCAGCCGGTGCAGCGGCAGCTGCAGGCTCCTGCTTGGGTGCGCAGCCAGCCAATGATACTAAACCAACCAGTAATACCAGACACATGATGATGGAAATAACCTTTTTCATGAGTTTTCCCCCTTTATAAATTTTTACATGACATTTGTCAATTTAATAATAACCAAATTTATAACATATGTCAATATGCTTTTTGACATTTTGCGTAAATTTTGTCAAGAACCGCACCAGTGCCTCTCAGTGCTTGAAATCAGTGGTTTTTTTATATTTTGAAAAGCGAGGCTTTTCCAAAATATAAAAAAACACCTCTAAACTCGAGGTGTTAAATTATCATAGAACATCGGGATGGATCTATTTCTGGCTGTCGGCTTTCAGGACACTTTTTGCGGTTTGCTCATCAGTAATAAAAATATTGAATATTCTGGTCTTCAGTGCGCCCAGGATGGCATTGACCTTTTCCGGGCCGGTGGATATTCCGATGGTGGTGCGTGCCTTTCGCAATTCTTCGATGGATATGCCAATGATCCTGTCAAAATATTCGTTCTCTATAAAGTTGCCGTCCCGGTCAAAATAGCGGGCACAAATATCACCGATAGCCTCGCTCTTTTCAAGGACACTGTAAACTTCAGACTCTCCGATATAGGTTTCACGCTCATGGGAGTTGAAGTCCGGCAGTGAACCCACCGCAGCTACGATTATATCCATATTCGCCCACTTTTCCTGAATGGGCTGCATATAGGCGCTTCTCTGGAATATCATCTTCTCCTCGACTGTCGCATTCAATGAAGGCGCATAGATGAAATAGGGTGTTCCGCCTATTTTCTCGGCAAAAAGCCTGATCATTTCGTTCACCTGAAAATAATGGGCGATCTGATTGCTTCCCCCAATCAAGGGCACAACAGAAACGTCCTTATGCACTGATTCAGCGACATACTGGGTGATAAACTCATAACAGGTCCTGCCCCAGGATATGCCCACATTGGACTGCTCCTGCACTTCCTGGTTGAACACATCCCCGGCCCTCTGGGCGATCAGCTTTCTGAGGGTGTTCAAATCCTGCACTGCCGTTGGTACAATAATGCATTTCCGCAGGTTGAACTTTTCTTCAAAGGCCTTGGAAAGCTCTTCATTATTCAGTTGAGGATTCCGTACGTTTATCTGGACGATGCCGACTTCCTTAGCCTCTGTGAGGATCATGGAAATAAGGGATCTGGAAATCTGAAGCTCTCTGGCAATCTCTTCCTGCTTCAAGCCGTCCATATAATACATTTGTGCGACCTTGACCATTAGTGAAACATCAAATTTTGAATCCATAAACCGGTTCCTCTTATCATAATATTTGTTCCTAGCCTTTTATACCACAGCGATTGGGGTCATGAGGCTATAGTAATATTATTACCATATTCAAGCAAATTTTTCAATGTTATTCTTACCTATTCTGAATAATCCCATGACATTTGTCAATTCATGGCACAATAGGCGAACTCCTACCGCATCAGCATGCCGCCTGTAACGTCAATAGTCGCTCCTGTAATGTAATCTGCCTTTTCTGAAGCAAGGAAAGCTACGGTATAAGCAACCTCCTTGGGGTCGGATATCCGTCCGAGGGGTATTCTCTTGATATATTCCGATTCCCTTTCCTCCAGTTCCTTCTTATTCATCGGTGTACGCATCATCCCCGGTGCTACGCCTACTACATTGATCCCGTATTTCGCAACCTCTCTGGCCAGCGAGACAGTGAAGGTCACAACCCCCCCTTTGGCTGCCGCATAATGGGCGTGGCCGCTGGTAGACCCATGAAATGCCGCCTGCGAAACAATGTTGATGATCTTTCCCGGACTTTTTCTTGACACCAGGTGCTGCACGACCCGCTTGCTGAACATGAAGGGTCCTGTCAGGTTGATTCTGACAGTCCTGTCCCATTCCTCATCCGTCATGTTTTCAACGAAGGCAGTTGGCCATACCCCTGCATTGTTGACCAGAATATCCACCTTGCCGTATATATCGACGGCACGTGCGATAATGTTATCGATATCATCTGCTTTGGTAATATCGCCATATAAGGGAATGGCTTTTGCTGCGTACTTTTCGTTTAGTTGATCCACAAATTTGAAACTTCCCGGTTCATCAGCAATATAGTTGACGATCACATTGCAGCCTTCTGCTGCCAGAACCTCGCTGATGGCAGCTCCCAGTCCGCTGCTGCCGCCTGTTACGATGGCAACTTTTCCTTTGAGGCTTAAGTCCATGAGAATCCCTCCATTCTAATCCGTTATAAGTGCTACATGAAATCAATCTTATCGTTGGTCGAATTTAAGCACTATGTTTTTAAACATGTCATATTTCGTATCATAGGTTTCTTTATTCATAGGATCCGGTATGAACCGGTTCTTCTCCCGTACCATAGCCGCAATCGCTTCACTGAAATCCTTGTATGCGCCTAAGGCGACCGCTGTACAGACAGCCGTTCCCAAAGCCCCTGCTTCAGTAGCTTCCGCCGTTGCAACTTCTATATTCAAAATATCCGCAAACATCTGACTCCATATAAGGCTCTTGGATGCACCGCCGGAAAGGACGGCGTACTCCCGCCGGATCCCTCCTTTTGCCAGATTCTCGATATGCATCCTGTGTGCAAAGACAACGCCTTCATAAATGGCTCTCAGCATGTGGAAAACGTTATATTCCGGTTTTAGTCCGAAAAAAGCACCATCCATATCGGCGAGATGGGACCGGTATAAAAATGGCATGTAAATCAGTCCGGATGCTTTCGGATCTATTTCTGCAATCTTCTCGCCAATGATCCTGTGGTATTCACTGTCGTTCTGACTGGCAGGCATAAAGCCCTTGATGACATTGTCCATGAACCAGCTCAGGTTCACAGCAGAAGTCGCACTGGATTCTACATAGAAATACCTGTCTATATCCGCATAAAGCGAACACTTGATTGTTTCGCTGGGTTCGATGAGTTTGTCTTCTATGCCTGAGTTGATATTCCAGGTTCCTGCTATGATGCTGTACTTTTTATGATCGTAGACACCGCTGCCCAGCGCGCAAGCGATGCAATCATAAATGCCTCCCATAACCGGCGTGCCTGCCCTTAGCCCTGTTTCCTGCTCTGCCTCTTTTGTCACATAACCCGCAATATCCGTTGTTTTTCTTATTCTGGGGATCTTTCCCCAGATCTCCGGCAAGCCAAACTGCTCCAACAATTCTCTGTCAATGCTTTTGTCACGGGCATTGATCAGCCCTGAATTGCTGGCATCGGTATAATCGATTCCGATGCTTCCGGTAAGCCGGTAAATGATCCAGTCCTTCACCATCATGATGCTGTTGATATCCTGGTAGTTCTGTGGTTCTTGGCTTTTCAGCCAGCTGAGGATGGGGATGGCCTGCCCGCTCCAGAAATTCTGGCAGATCCTCTGATAGGGACTTCGCCCTTCCTTATTCCATTGGTCAATGATGGCATTGGTTCTTGCATCCATTGAAGAAATGGCTTTCCTGACAGGTTTGTTGTTCCCATCAAGGCAGTAAAGCCCCGCACCATGGCCGCTGTTGCCGACACCAATGATGTGGTCAGGGCATACGCCGGACTTTGATAGGCATGCGGCAATGACCTTAGCCGTATTTGCCCATTGGAGCTCCATATCGATCTCAGCATGGTCTCCTTTGCTCTCAACGACAGTATTGATATGACTGGATGCAACTTCCCTGCCGTCCAAGTCGAACAGCACCGCTTTTGTTGTGGTCAATCCATTGTCCACACTCAGCAAGTATCTATCCATAGCAACCTCTCCCCTACTTATTCTCTACCGTGCAGCCCATTCTTTCAAGACTTGATGCTACTATTTTAACCAATTCTTCCCGGGTAAGCAATCCCCCGGATTGGTTCATATTGCTTCTGACTGATTTTAACACACGCTTTAGCAGCTCCGTTTTTTCATCTTCTGTTTTCCCTGCACAAGCTGAAGCCTGGCATGCGCCGCCCTGAAGCATCACGACTTCCAGCCCATGTTCTGCCGCCCAGTCCTTCGCAGCAGGCGTCAGGATCATTCCCGCAGGAATTTCAACCTTTTTCATCCCGGCATATTGCATGATGTCCTTCTGTGCCATGACTTTTGCCAATCTACTCACCTCATTGTATTGATACTATGCGGATCCTGCATGCTGTACGGCTTTTACCTTAAGCTCCTTCATCGCGTCCCGGGCAAGAGGGGTATAAAGCGTGTTCTTGCCGACAACAAGCTGGGCATTTCTTTTCCATGCATCACGGACAATTTCTTCCGTAATAAGAGTTAAAGGCTTTTGAGTTGCCGGTACGGCCATTTCCATGCCCTTTTGGGTGATGTGCTTCTCTTCAGGCCAAGACTGATTGCCTGCCGGTACCAAAAGATATGCCGGATCACCGTTGCTGATGTCTGCCGCATTTGCCTCATCCAGATCAATATGGAACTCCAGGGCAAATTGGTCGCTTACCCGGACCACCACACGATCAAAAACCAAACCTCTGTCCTCACCGGCCCTGACCTTGACCGGTTGTCCGTCAGCCACGCCAAAAGCAGCCGCGTCCCTAGGCGTCATATGAATATGCCGTTGTGCTGTGATGGTCCCTTCGGCCAACTGAACGGTACCTTTGGGGCCGATAATCGTCAACCCGCACGAACCTTTCAGCTTTCCTGACTCACGGACAGGCGCTTTGATGCCCAGCTTGAAGGAATCTCCCCGTGAAATCTCCACCTGTGTTTGCTTCCTTACGGGGCCCAATACCCTGACCTGCTCAATGCAGCCCTTGGGCCCTGCCAGGATCACTGTCTCAACACCGGCAAACTGGCCGGGCTGAGACAGGTCCTTCTGATGCTTGAGGGCATACCCCGATCCGAACAAAACCGCCAGATCCGTTTCCGAGAGGTGCACATGCCTGTTAGAAACCCCGATGGGGATAGGTCTGCTGTTTTCATGACCCAAAAAACCAGTGCCGATTTTGGACAAAACAGCAGATACGATCTTCTTTATCAATTCCTGTTCCAATACTATCCACCGCCTATAATTTCAACGCTTGTCAGCTCTTATTTGCCCGGCAGTATGCTTTCTACTTCCTTATGCGGACGCGGGATCACGTGGACCGACTTCAATTCGCCAACTCGGGCTGCCGCTGCAGCACCGGCTTCTGTTGCCGCTTTGACTGCTCCTACATCGCCGCGCACCATGACGGTTACATATCCGCTTCCGATTTTCTCTTTGCCCACCAGCCGTACATTAGCTGCCTTCACCATAGCGTCTGCTGCTTCTATTGCACCAACCTCACCGATTGTTTCGATCATTCCCAATGCATTTTCCATATCAAATACCTCCTGCAATTCTTTTTACTTTATATTTTATCAGGCAGTATGGATTCGACGTCCGAATGCGGCCGCGGAATCACATGGACTGATTTAAGCTCGCCTACTCTTTCTGCTGCAGCTGCACCGGCATCCGTTGCCGCCTTGACCGCTCCTACATCGCCTCTGACCATGACGGTTACCAATGCACCGCCGATGTACTCCTTGCCCACCAATGTGACATTGGCTGCCTTGACCATAGCGTCCGCTGCTTCTATTGCAGCCACCAGACCTTTTGTTTCGATCATCCCTAAAGCATTTTCCATATCAATTGCCTCCTATCCTTTAACTCTTTTTTCCGTTCTTTGCACTAAGCGGTTGTCTTTGACTGTCCCTTTGCTGCTTCAGCCTTTGCCGGCTCGTTCTTCGGAAGTATGGCTGCTACTTCATTATGCGGTCTCGGAATCACATGTACGGACTTCAGCTCGCCCACTCTGCCTGCTGCTGCTGCGCCTGCATCCGTAGCTGCCTTAACTGCGCCTACATCACCCCGTACGATGACCATCACCAGCCCGCCGCCGACGATTTCCTTGCCGATCAGCTGGACGTTTGCGGACTTAACCATTGCATCCGCTGCTTCTATTGCACCTACCAGACCTTTTGTTTCGATCATGCCTATTGCTTCGCTCATTATTTACCCTCCTATTTTTAATTCATGTCGATGGCTTTCAGAATTTCAGCCATGGTGTACACGTAATTTGCTTTCAAATGGTTTGTCTTTTCACTCTCAACTGTCCGATGATAGGCTATCCGCTTTCTGTTGATCAGATGCAGCGGCGATACGTTATCCGATGTAATACTGCCGCCCCACGTTCCGCATCCTAGTGTCAGGGCAGGTGCAAGCCCGGTTGTATACCCGATTGCACCCTGGGAAGAAGGTGTGTTTACCAAGATACGGAACACAGGTTTTTTAAGGCCGAATTCCCGGATGATGGCATCGTTGTTTGAGTGTATGACCATGGTATGGCCAAGACCGCCGTAGTTCAACAGTTCTATGCAGCGCTTGCAGCCGGCCTCCCAATCATTTACCACATAAAAGGACAGTACCGGACACAGCTTTTCTGCTGATAAGGGGTATTCCCTGCCGACGCCTTTCAGGGCTGCGCAAATGACTCTGGTCCCTTCAGGAATCTTTATGCCCGCCAGCTCAGCAATGGTCTTCGGCGATTGGCCTACCACCTTGGGGTTTACCCCGCCGCCTGGCTGAATGACGGTTTTTTCCAAAGCCTCCTGATCTGCGCCCGTTACAAAATGGCCTCCCTGTCTAACGACCTCCGCTATGACTTTCTCTGCTATGGCCGTTTCAGCGATGATGGCCTGTTCCGATGCACAGATGGTGCCGTTATCAAAAGTCTTGCTCTTGAATATTTTGTCTACTGCGTCGGCAATATCGGCCGACCGTTCGATGAATGCCGGTACGTTGCCGGGTCCCACTCCGTAGGCCGGCGTCCCGGAGCTATATGCTGCCTTAACCATGGCGCTGCCGCCCGTAGCCAGTATAATGGAAGCCTTAGGGTGCTGCATCAGTGCGTCTGTCGCTTCCTTGGTGCATTGTGTCATGCACTTGATGATGCCCTTGGGTGCACCCGCTGATACAGCCGCCTCTTCCATGATGCGTGCCGCTTCGATGCAGCATTTTACCGATCTGGGGTGAGGAGAGATAACGATTGCATTTCTTGATTTGATGGAGATGATGGCTTTGTACAGAACCGTCGACGTCGGGTTAGTGGTGGGGATCAATCCGACCACAACACCCATGGGTGCAGCGATTTCAATGACGCCTTTCTCCTGATCCTCAGCGATGATTCCGGCTGTTTTCATGTCTTTTATATAGTCATAAAGATTCCTGGTAGCAAAAACATTTTTTACGATCTTGTCTTCAACAACGCCGATTCTGGATTCTTCAACCGCCATGCGTGCAAGCTTGCCGGCATTTTCATAGCCCGCGTCCACCATGGCTTTGACGATCCTGTCGATTCTGCACTGATCCAGTTCACCAAGCAGCTTCTGGCTTTCGAAAGCTTCATCCATCAACGCATTGGCTTCTCTCAATGACTTTTCTATGTTATCCATTTCATTGGCCATCTTTTTTCACATCCCTTTTTGCTGCCGATCCGCCATCAATAGTTGTCCTTTACCAGATGTGCATTGCCGGTGGGGCAGCCTTGTTTGCAGTTGCCGCAATTGACGCAGCTTGATTCTTCCGGCTTCTTGCCTGTCTGTATCAGCATTCCCTTGCTGGTGCCAAGCCTTGTAGCCCCTGCCCGGATCAGGTTCAATGCAATTTCCCTGTCATTGACGCCGGTTGAAGCCTTAACGCCCATTTGCGGTCCCACAGTCTTTCTCATCAGAGCGATATCCTCGACGGTAGCACCGCCTGTGCTCATACCTGTTGAGGTCTTGACAAAATCTGCTCCGGCATTCTTCGCCAGCAGACAGACCTTCATTTTTTCTTCATCGGTCAGCAGGCAAGTCTCTATGATGACCTTTACAAGGGCCTGCCCCCCGGCTGCGTCCACCACAGCTTTGATATCCTTGGATATCAGGTCGTAGTCTCCATCCTTCAATGCACCGATGTTGATAACCATATCCACTTCCTGTGCACCGTTGGCAATGGCATCCCTGGTCTCAGCCGCTTTAACGAAAGTTGTATTGGCTCCCAGAGGAAATCCGATAACGGTACAGACCTTGACATCTGTTCCTTTCAGCAGGCCGGCTGCCAGTTTGACATGGGTCGGATTGACACATACCGATGCAAAACCCCATTCAGCTGCCTCCTTGCAGAATTTCTCAATGGTCTTCCGGGTGGTCTCCGGTTTCAGAACCGTATGATCCACAGTTTTTGCCAGATTGTTTATGTCGACGCCGTTGGGCAGGATTTCCTTGGAACCGCCCGCTCCGGCAAACCTGGCTGCATTGTTTTCACCCAGCTCCCTCAGGACCTCCTGGGTAATGGTCTCGATCAACTTGTTTATTTCCATTCTATCACCTCATCTATTCATATAGCCCGATGCTTCCGTCTTCCGTCTCAATAATGTCGACAATCCCTGCTATGATGGTATCAATCGGGGTCATAGGGTGGGTTGCCTTGTAGACCTGCCTTGCAGAACCGCCTTCGGCAATTGCAATGACCAGGTCGCCTATACCGGCGCCTACGGCATCGACTGCAATAAACTGGTCCCCTGCATTTTTCCCCTTTGTATCGAGAGGCTGCAGCAGCATCAGTTTGGATCCCTTCAAGTGCTCATTTTTTTGAGTGGCAACTAAATTTCCAACCACACGTGCAAAAATCATGGCAATCACCCTTATGCTTTATTGTATATACTATCCACTATACCGATAATCCCGGCATCCACCGGTGCGTTGGGATCTCGCAGCGGCATGGCGCCCTCTTTGCTCTTGGCGCAAAAGACGATCTCGCCATAGCCGGCTCCGATGGTATCCGCCGCCACGACCGGCTGGCCTGCATCCTGCCCGTTGGAGTCAATGGGCTGAATGACCATCAGCTTCACGCCTTTCAAGGACGCATCCTTCTGGGTGGCTACCACCGTTCCGATTATTCTGGCTAAATACATGGACCATTCCTCCCGTTCTTTTCAGCCATCATACCCCCTTGTCAAATACCTTGCTGCCGTCGATATCAATCAAATCCACAATCGCCATAATGGTTGCATCAACCGGTGTATTGGCCGTTACGGCAGTCTGCCTGGCGGAGCTTCCGCCCACAACCAGGACGATTTCATTCAGGCCGGCACCTACCGAGTCAATGGCCACTGACGGCTTACCCTCGTACTGCAGGGTCATGAGGCTGACCGGCTGCACCACCTGCAGCTTTCTTCCATTTAACTTTTCATCCTTGCGGGTACATACCACGGTACCAATTACCTTTGCAGCATACATACGCTTTCTACCTCCGTGTTTGACCGGTTAAAGGGACTTCATATTGTGGATGATTTTTCTGAATACGTCCTTATTGACAAGGTATCTTGACTCCTCTTTACGCCAGAGGCTCTGCATTTCCCACGCCAGCTTCTTGGGAGAGTTCAGGAATGCATCCTTGGACCCGCCTGCCATATGGGGTGTAACCGTCACATTGTCTATGGCCACAATGGGATAATCCTTCGACGGCGGTTCTACATTGAATACATCCAGGCCTGCTCCGGCAATTTTCCTGTTTCTCAAGGCTTCATACAGCGCATTTTCATCTACGATTGCAGATCTGGAAGTATTGACCAGATAGGCAGTGGGTTTCATCCGGCCTATCAATTCCGCATTGATCAGATTTTCTGTCTCTTTTGTATGCCGGACATGGATGGTAACAAAGTCCGACTTCTCCATCAGTTCTTCCAGAGAACATAATTTGATGCCGTAGGGAGGGTTTGAAACGAAAGGATCGTAGCCTAAAAGTTCTACATCAAAGCCTACCAGCCTTTTCGCCACTTTCTGACCGATTTCACCAAGCCCCACAATGCCTACTGTTTTTCCCGGAAGGTCAGGTATATAAAAGGAATTGGGGTATACCCGGATCCAATGGCCGTTTTTTAGACCCATATGCCCTTTTGCAATATTTCTGCATTCCGACAGCATCAGTCCGATTGTAAAATCCGCTACCGCATCGGCATTCCTGCCGGGCGTGTTGTAGACCAATATATCCTTTTCACTTGCGTAGGCAAGGTTGACATTTTCGATGCCTGCACGAAGCACGCCGATGACCTTCAGCTTCTTGCAATGGTCGATCAGTTTTTTTGTAATGGTGCAAAATTGTGTAATAATGATGTCAGCGTCCTCACAAGCGTCGTAAATATACTGCGGCGGCTCGTAGGCTTCACTGCCGCCCTTTTCAACCATCAGGTTGATATTTTGAAGCTCATCGAAATCCTTCAGCTGCCATTCTACGGTCTCTACCTTTACGTCCATCCCGCTGTAGGGCTTGAAGCCCAATTCGATGTACTCCTTTGGTATGAATAAATCTCCGATACCTACCAGCTTCATGCTTTCACCCCCTGTATACTAAGGTATTAATACGATTTTGACGGCATTTCCGGCCTTGATTTCGTCCATTGCCTGATGGAATTCTGAAAAAGGCAGAACGTGTGTAATCAACGGTTTGAAGCCTTCAGGATTCTTCCGCAGGAGGCTTACTGCCGCTTCCACATGCTTCACTGTGGAATCCGATGTACCGTACAGGATGAGTTCATTATAATGAATGGTCCTGCTGTTCATGGTGAGCATTTCATCTCCCACCGGCAGACTGGCAAAATAAGATATATAGCCGCCCTTCTTGGCATACATCGGTGCCTTTCCCTGTACGCCGTTATTGGGTGCCGTTATGATGACCAGATCGAAGCCCTCGCCGCCCGAGACCGTTTTATACTGCTCATCCAACTCCGCCGGCGTCAGAACGGTTTCAAAGCCCAGCTTTCTTGCCATATCCGCTCTTTTTCCGGGGTTTGCAGAGCATACGATATTTTTTACGCCTTTTTCCCTGAGGCAGACGGCATGCAGCATTCCCAGCGGTCCAAGGCCGATGATCAGTGCACTTTCCAATTCTCCGTCAGGTACCCGGCTGATATCATTCATTGCACAGGACAAAGGCTCGCTTAAGGATGCGATAGTGGCATCCAGATCCCCCACATCCACAAGATGGCCTTGCCTGACCGCCTTCTCAGGAATGACAACATACGGTGCCATTGCGCCCGGATAATGGAAGCCCATTGCTTCGGCGCTGGTGCAGAGGTTTGTCTTTCCTTTCAAGCAATAGCAGCACTCACCGCAGCCGATGGTAGTGGCCATCGATACTCTCTGACCCACATGATAATCGCTTACACCGCAGCCTGTTTCCATGATTTCTCCGCAGAATTCGTGCCCCATGATTTGCGGCGGCTTGATCCTGGGGTTGCCGTTTGTAAAGGACTTGATATCTGTGCCGCATATGGCACAAGCTTCAATCTTGACAAGAACCTCGCCCTTGGTAATCTTCGGTATTTCCGTCATGGGTTCGATCCGGACATCCTTGGGTGCATAATAGTTTACGCACATACCGAGCTCATTGGCCATTTTAGTGCATCTCCCTTCCCCCGGTGATGTTATATGCCTGACCGGTCATATAATCGCCTTTCAAAGTCAGGAAATAGACCATTTCGACGATGTCTTCTATATTAGTAAGGCGTTTAAGCGGTATCTTTGACGTGAACTGCTTTATGACTTCTTCCCTTGACAGGTTCAGATTGGAAGTATATCCGGAGCTGACTTCGCTCCACACCCCTGTAGCATCAGTAATGCCTGGGCAGATTGAGTTCACTTGAATGTTGTATGGCGCCAGTTCGAATGCCAGTGCATGAGTCAATGCAATAACGGCTCCCTTTGCTGCGGAATAATGTGCCATCAGAGCCGAGCCGGTTTTCCCCGATTTGGAGGAAAAATTGACGATCCTGCCTTCTTTATTCTCCTTCATGCTCTTCACTGCACCCTGGGAACAGAATAATGTACCGTTAACATTTACCGCCATTTGCTTGTTGATCAGCTCTGCGGTAATTTCTTCAAAAGGACGCTGATCGACGATTCCTGCATTGTTCACCAATGCAAACACAGGACCCAAGTCGTTGACGATGGCTTCAAAACACCTCAGAACCTCATCCCTGTCGGTTATATTCAAAACATAACCTTTGACTTTTGTTCCATATTCTTTGGAAAGCCGATCCGCCTGTTCAAGCACCTCAGGGTTGATATCGATCATGGCTACCCCTGCTGCTCCGCCCTTGCAGAACTTTTCCGATATGCCCAGTCCGATGCTTCTTGCTGCGCCTGTTACAACGCATACTTTGCCATTTAAGTTATCCAACATATCCTTAACCTCACCTTCTGATAACATTTTCTAAAACATTTGTTAATACTATTCTAAATTAATTTATAACATATGTCAACACATGGTTAAACTTTTTTATAAAAAATGTCAAATTGGCTTTTTGACTTATTGACCTTTGTCATGGAATATGTTAGTATAGACTCAAATACAGCATCCATCTATTACCACAAATAAAAAGGAGGGTTTTTCATGAGTGAATCTTTAAAAGGAAAGGTTGCCGTTTTAACCGGAGCTGCTTCTGGCTTTTCAAAAGCAACGGCTGAATTATTTGCAAAACAGGATCAGTGCAATCTGGTACTGATCGACCTCAATGAAGCAGGCTTGGCTGAAACCGCAAAGAATTGCGAGGCCTTCGGCTCAAAGGTCATTTACTTCAAGGGTGATGTAACTAAAGCAGAAACCTTCGACGCTGCGCTCAAGGCATGCATGGACAATTTCGGAAAAGTGGATTATCTGATCAATTACGCAGGCGGCGCAGTCAAGATAGCGCCCATTGAAGAAATGACAGATGAAATGAACAGGAAGATCATAGACTTGAACCTGACAAGCACCATTATGAGCTGCAGGGCTTTTACACCCCAGTTCAAGGCACAGGGCTTCGGCAAAATCGTCAATGTATCCAGCGTCTGCGACAGGCGTTCCTGGCCGGGCTGGTCGGTTTACTCCGCAGCAAAGGCTGCTGTCAACGCATTTACCAAATGCCTGTATACTGAACTGAGACCTCATGGCATTTGTGTTACCCTGCTGGTACCCGGCGGCTCAAATACCAACTTCCAGTCTGCTGAAGGCGTCAGCAAGTTCGAATGGGATGAGTCCTTCGCAGTACGCCCCGAGCATTTCGCCGATATGGTTTACCAGGCCTGCGCCCTTACTAAAGGCGGTTGTGTCTCGGAAATGCTGGTATTCGGCCTGGCTCAGGACATCAGCGGCTTCTAACATCAAGATATTTATCTCCTCCCCTTATTTTAATAAAATTGAAATGCTGTACTCTTATCCTGAGTACAGCATCTTTTTTATCCTTTTTTCCGAATTCAAATGGGGACGGTTCTTGAATTTGTAATGCTATGGCTGCCTTCTGAATTCAACCGGCGTGATATGGGTGTGGGTCCGAAAGGTATGAATGAAGTTGGATTCACTTCCAAAGCCGATGTCTTTTGCAATCTCTTTGATCGAATAATTGGTGCTCTTGAGCAGCTTTTTTGCATGGTTGATTCTTAGCTTTATAATGTATTCATAGGGAGTGTAACCTGTTTCCTTCTTGAATGAACGAGTAAAATAATAAATACTCAGGTTGGCTTTCACCGCAATCTCTTCCAGTCCAATCTTCCGTCTAAAGTTGCTTTCCATAAAAGCAATGGCATCCATTACAGGATTGCTTTCGTCTTCATGCTTCCCATATATATTGGAAGACAGGATGACCAGCTCTGCCAGCACCCTCTGGATCATGCACGAGATCAATGGTTCATTCATCACTTCATTATTCTTAAAGATATTGAAGATATTGTTCATGTATTTCGGTATGATCAGAGAGTTGGATGTATCTATCACACAATTGGCACGCTCGTACAGAAGATCGAAATACTGGCGGCTAGAGCAGCCATTAAAGTGAAACCAAATCGTTTCCCAGCTGCCGCCGTCTGTTGTATAGCAGTGGGGAAGGCAGCCCATCACGGCTGTATCTCCGGCTTTCAGGCCCACTGTTTTACTGCCGTTCCGCACATACCCGCTGCCATTTATGACATACATGACGATAAAGTCCTCGAAGCTGTCCCGCTTAACGGTATAGTCCTTGTCACACCAGAAATGGCCGACCCTGTCCGTGTAAAAGAACATGGACCTGGCTATATTGCTGACCATGGGAAAAAAAGTATCCGATTCTCTGGAAACGCCTACCTCCGGAAAATACATCTCCCAGCCTCCCATTGCGCCGGTTGCTCCAGCTGCCGATTTTTTCCTATGACTTACATTATACGCCCGTCCCCTAAGTACTGACAAGCAAGCTGTCACAAATATCCGTTAAGCGTTCATAAGAGCCCGTGTCATGTTGACCCATTGGCTCAAGCGCGACCGGTCACCGTTCAGCGTATAGATGTCCCGGTAGCAGAACTCCAGATTGCAGTCTTTAGCTGCAGCCAAAGTATCCTTCACATCTTTTTCCAACAGGCTCCAATCGGGATAGGTTCCGCTGATATAGGTCGGCAGAGGCTTCCTGGAGTACACGTAGTCCTTGCCCAGTATCTCACCGACTTTGTACAGGTTATTCCAACCGGATACCGAGACTGCCCTGAGATTGGGAATAGCCTTCTTGACCTGCTCGAACCGGTCGTCCACTCTTTCGCAGCAGCCGTAATACACCAGGCCGAACAACTTGCTGACTTCCGCTATGTAAGGCAGGAAAAACTCATTGAACATAGCGGGTGAGATAGCGGTTGTCTCTTGCGAGTCCGTCCATCCCCAACAATCCTGAAGACTGACGCCATCATCAGCTGCTTGCGGGTGTTGCAGGTCTGAGACAAAACCATAGCTGCCCGGACAAGGATTCCAGGTATCGGAATTCCGGTACAGCAGTCCCTCGCTTTCCATCCATTTGAAATGCCGGATCCTGTCTTCCATCAGGAAACGCATCAGCTGGTGAACCACCTCCGGCTCGTCGTAAGTCCATAACATCAGGTTATCATTTCCTGCCAGCTTGAAGAAGTCCATGGTCAGACCTCCGTAAAGGTTGCCCAGCCACGGATGATAGCCTTCATCCAGATCAAAAGGATCATAGCCCCCAATTTTTATAGGCAGGATATCGCCAAAGATATCCTCCAGAAGCGCTTTGTGCGCCATGGTTTTTTCCCGGTTGACGTTTCTGGTTTTATATCTCAGCTTCTTTAGGTCCTCCGAGGTCTTTACAGCGAAGTTGAAGGAATAGCCAAGGGAGCTGCCGTCTGATGCCTGAGCATGATGCGCAACTATAGGTATCCCATAGTCAGACAACTCCAGCACCCAAGGCACCCTGAAATAGTTGTCAACGATGATGTCATCTCCAATTTCTTCAGCATGCCGGACTATCTCACGCAATGACTTTTCTATGTTCCGAAGATACGGATCCTGATTGATAAGCTCATCCTGCCCAATGTAATCGGACAGCATGCACGTTTCTACCAGGATCATGGGCTTCTCCGCCTCCAAATCCTTAATAGCCCGCCACTGCCTTTTCCTGACCGCCATGATAGGCAACGCGGCAATTTCCCGCCATGTCTGCGCCAGCGTCCTAAGTGCCTGCCTCTCTTTTACGCTTATCATAATACCCCTCCTGCATCTTGCTTTTTTGATATCATTATAAGCCGTCAAGAGCGTCTATTGTTGCCCACTTATATCAAAATATTGCTCTAAGACCCGAATTCAAAAGGGGACGGTTCTTGAATTGAATACTGCATTCAATTCAAGAACCGTCCCCTTTTGAATATACGCGAAGCGCTACTTATACCATTATCTTGCACATATTATTCGTAAACTCCACCGGATCCTGTATCGGCAAGCCTTCAATGAGAAGTGCCTGGCTATACAGCAGACTGGTATACAGCTCCAGCTTCTCCTTATCATTTTCGTAGGCATGCTTCAACGCCTTGAACACGTCATGACCGATGTTGATTTCCAGGACCTTGTCGGCCTTGATGCTGGGGTTATTGGGCATGGCATTCAGGATTTTCTCCATCTCTATGGAAAGCTCGCCTTCATTAGAGAGACATACGGGATGATTCTTCAAACGCTTGGAGGCCCTGACATCCTTGACTTTTCCGGCCAAAGCATTTTTCATATGCTCAAACAGCTCTTTGTTGTCTTTCTCATCGGCATCAGCCGCATCCTGATTTGCTTCTATGCCCAGGTCGCTGCTGGAGACGGACTTAAATTCCTTTTCCTTGTAGTTCATCATCATTTTGATTGCGAATTCATCCACGTCATCGGTAAAGTACAGAATTTCATATCCCTTATCCGATACCAGCTCCGCCTGAGGCAATTTCTCGATCCGTTCAATGGAATCGCCGGCAGCATAGTAAATATATTTCTGATCCTCCGGCATCCTGGAAACATACTCATCCAGGGTAACCTGCTTTTTCTCCTTTGAGGAATAGAACATCAGAAGATCCTGCAATGTTTCCTTATTACCGCCAAATTCGCTGTATATGCCGTATTTCAACTGCCTTCCGAAGGCTTTGAAGAATTCTTCGTACTTCTCCCTTTCATCCTTTAGCAGGTTCTCCAGCTCATTCTTTATCTTGGTTTTAATATTCTTGGCAATCAGTTTCAACTGCCTGTCATGCTGGAGCATTTCCCTTGAAATGTTCAGGGACAGGTCTTCGGAATCCACCAGACCCTTGACGAAGCTGAAATAATCAGGCAGCAAATCGGCACATTTGTTCATGATCATAACGCCTTTTGAGTACAGCTCCAACCCTTTTTCGTATTCCTTGGTGTAGAAATCAAAGGGCGTTTTCTCCGGTATGAACAGGATGGCATTGTAGCTGACAGCCCCGTCAACGCTGATGTGAATATGCTTCACCGGCTTATCAAACCCGTAGTGCTTTTCGGAATAGAAATTATCATAGTCCTCCCTGGAAAGCTCGTTCTTATTCTTTTTCCAGATTGGAACCATGCTGTTGACGGTCTGCTCCTCGGTATAGTCTTCATAGTCCTTCTCGCTGCCTTCTTTAGGCCTGCTTTTTGTGATATCCATCTTGATGGGATAACGGATGAAGTCGGAGTATTTCTTGATGATGGCTTTAAGCCGGTATTCATCCAGGTACTCGTCATATTTTTCATCCTCGGTGTTCTCTTTGATTTTCAGAATGATGTCGGTACCTACCGCATCTTTATCGCAGGGCTCAATGGAGTAGCCCTCCGCTCCCCTGGACTCCCACTTGTAGGCCTGGTCGCTGCCATAAGCTTTGCTGATGACGGTCACTACATCCGATACCATAAATGCGGAATAAAAGCCGACACCAAACTGCCCGATGATATCATAGCCATCCTTCAATTCATTCTCTTTCTTGAAGGCCAAAGAACCGCTCTTGGCAATGACGCCCAGGTTATCGTCCAGTTCTTCCTGGGTCATACCGATGCCTGTATCCGAAATCCTGAGGGTTCTGTTTGCCTTATCCGGAACAACTCTGATAAAATAGTTTTCTTTGTCAAAAGTCATAGATTCATCCATCAAAGCCTTATAATAGATCTTATCTATGGCATCGCTGGCATTGGAGATCAGTTCCCTGAGAAAAATCTCCCTATGCGTATAGATTGAGTTGATCATCAAATCCAGCAGCCTTTTGGACTCGGCTTTAAATTGCTTTCTTCCCATGTAAATCGCTCCTCCTGTCAAATTGTTTCTGTGTGTAAATCTTCTTATATATGTAAGTCAAACGGTATTGTTAGCACTCCAATCCATCGAGTGCTAACCCCTATTTTTTATTTATCATAATTCACACCATGTGTCAAGATGTTTTTAATAAGTCGGAAGGAAGACAAAAGCACCTTATCATAAATAAGGTGCTTATTCAACAAAAACGACATTGCATATGTCCTGGATCAATCTTTCAGTTGTAATGCCCCCATTGGGCAAAACTTGACGCATTTGCCGCATTTTATACATGCATCGTTGTCCACTGTCGGCGCTTTATAGCCCGTCTGTTTCAGTGCATTTACAGGACATACGCGGATGGACGGGCACGGATGGTTCTGCGGACATCGGCTGTTGATGACAACTAGTTCTTTCATAACGCTTACACCCCTTTACCAGCAAAAATACACATTCAATGACAGAATGTATATCGTAATATTTATATATTTGGATATTATCACAACCAGATGACTCTGTCAATATCTTTTCGGCAATGCTTATGCATATTACTGCCTGACCGATATGTTTTTTCGGAAAGCCATCCGTTTCAGGTTGTACAGAAAACCTTTTTTTATCGTTTCTACCGGTTCATTGACAGCAATGTCAGCCATCTTCATAATGCTTTCATAAGATCTTGCCCCTGCGATGAATCGTGCCGGATGACAGAAAACAGCATCTTCGATGCCGATAATCTCGCCCAGTTCTAACTCCCTCAAACCAGCCCAAGCCTTGGGAAGACTTTTTCTGTTGCCGAAGGTCCCGCCGCTCCCCCGGACAGTTTGAATCAGATATTCTCCATCTCTCGGATAGATGACAAACAAGACTTCCTTTTTCGTATCAATCTCATTCAATACCACGCTCCAAGGATAGGACTGGTCCAATACCAGTACTTCAGGCCTTACACGCCCTGCATAGGCTTGGGAAACCAGAGCCTTGGCCTTAGCGGCAGAAGCCTGCTCCTGCAAAGCATTATCAAGCACTGTGTATGCTACATCAACCGCCTTGTGAAAGTAAGGATCGGTATCTGTGATTACCGTATCCCAGGGCGGATTAAACCCGGAAATAAGGGTCGGAATATTCATGACGGGAACAAGGCTGATAACCGTTCTCATACCGTTATCAATAGCATCGATCCCTTGGATGATACTTAAGTCGATATGCTGGAATATAGCCATAGCCTGTTCATCCGACAGGTCGGGATATCTGTCATCCACAATTTCTCTGCCGAACCGCCTCCAGATCAGGCCGCAAGCTGCATAGGGCACCCCGTTTTCCCGATATTCCTTCTCAATACTGTGATGGTCAAACTCACCATCTCCCACATCATACACGATATCAAGTTCCTTCAGAACTTCCAAATCTCTGGTTCGGACTACTTTTATCGGAAAATGCAGCTTCAGAACGGCAGTTGCCATAACATCATCGGCATGGAACCGGCCGTTATGCGTTCCGACACTCTTGATTTTTTCCTTCTCTTCGGTCATGTCACTTCTCCTCACTCTGGCAGTCATTCTTGTCTATTGTTTGTTGAAGCAACAGGATTTATGTAATAAGCCCCCCCTAAGTCATCTGCATCTGACAAATTTCAATCGATGGCAGGCTTCAGATTTACACCGCTTTTACCCTGCACCTCGGAAGTCAATGGGACATGGTTTCCTTCTGAAACCATGCCCCATTTTTTATCTCTGTCTATTCCTCGTATATAATAACTGCTTCCTTGGTGCTGTTGATCCAGTCCACCTTGCAGTTCAGGTTCTCTGCTGCAAACCTGACAGGAACGAAGGTCCTTCCATTTCTGGATGCCGGCGCTACATCCATTTTTTTGCTGATTCCGTTTATCTTGATATCTGTTTTGCCCATCCACATTTCAACCGTATTCCCTCTTGCCTTCAGCGTCACCTTTTGAGTCGCAGCCTCCCACTCTATCTGCCCGCCGATGGCCTCTACTACAGCGCGGATGGGTACCATGGTTCTGCCTGCTATGGTGATGGGACTTGTCCCTCGCCCGGGATCAACCTCTTGACTTGTTCCGTCCACGCTCATCATGGGACTGTCCAGCTTCAGCATGATGAAGTGCTTGTAGCTTCCTGGCTTGTAGGTTTGGCTGCCAGTCTTTACTGTAAAGGTGTGTATGGCCGGACCAAGCTTTTCCTCGATGCCCTCTATAGGCCTTGCTTCTGCGATCACCGGCTTTACCGTGTAATAGTAGGTGGTATTGGGCTCAACATTGACATCTGCATAGGAAGTGCCGGTAATATAAAAATCAGTAATGGATATGCCAAGGCTCCCTTTACTGGTGGAACGGAAAACCCTGTAGCCAAGGCCGTCGGCAGGCTGCCATATGAGCCTGGAGCCGGATTCAAAAGCCTCAGCGCTGCTGCCTGCAGTGGGTACCGTTACAACCGGTGCCGGAGCTTCTGTAGCTGGTACAGGTGCCGGAAGGACTTCACTGATGCGTTTTCCGCCTTCCCAGTTACCCCAGCTTCCTGTAGAGCCGTATCGCCATTTGCCGGTAAAGCTCTTGCCGTCGGCGGCCATCGTAAATATGATATCTCCGCCGTCACTGGGAGGTGCATAGGAAGGTGACTCCGCCCAAGTGCCTGTCAGCGTATCCCCTGAGACAACCCCGCTTATTTTTCCGCTGTCATGGGTATAGGTTCCGGCTACAGCAGCACCATTCTGTGTCATGATCATCTTGCCCCAGTTGCTGTCCCATTCGCCTTCCCAAGCGTATTTCCCCAGATTGGCATTCCCTCCCGACACCGGCTGCGATGCAGCACCGGCGCTGCTTGGCTGCTTCCATTCATAGGTATAACGGACACCTACCGAACCCGGAGGTCCGGCATGCACGCCCACATATAGGGCGCATTTTTGCCCAGGTGAGCCTTTATCTCTGAATTGCAGCGTCATATCAGCCGTAAAGGAACCCAGTGATTGCGGATCCTTTCCGTTGCCGACGCCCAGCTTTTTTGCTTCAGTTCCATCCGAATAGATGCCTTTAGCATCCACTTTGCTCGCTGTAGCACTGCCCAGGTTCAAGTCTGCGGCATCCAATTTAAAGAAGGGACTGAATCCAATACTGTACTTTCCGTAATTTCCGCTGATGACCTGCTGCGAAAGCTTGATGCCTACTGTTGCCTTTGGCTGTATGCTGCCCGGCAGACTGCTCCAGCTGTACTTGGCATGCAGGTTCACCGGATTGGAATAGTCCCTGGAGGCGTAAACGCCGATGTCCCAAGGTATTGAGGTTTGAACCTCAATAGTGCTGCCCTCCATATTCGCATAATAACTCCAGCTTTCACCGGGCTTAAAGTATTGCGGAATCGGGAACCGGTAGGTATCCACCAACACCCATGCATATTCGCCTTCCGCAGCGGAAACAGGTGCGGTATACCCCGCAGTCAGCCCTAGTAAGATGGTGACTGCCAAAAGTATTGATATAAGCTTTTTTTTCATCTTTTCCCTTCCTTTCTCATAAAATATACGTGATGTGTTTATGATGCTCCCCTCCTTTTTATAAATCTAATGTCACCGGATTGATGCCGGTTTCATAGCAGAATCTGTCGATACACCTTTGCAGCTCCTGCAGCCCGATAGGGCCGTGCAGAATGCTGATACCCTGTGTCGCGCGCTCATTGCCATAGGACAGAAAAACAAAATCGCGCCCGATTTCCACCCCTTTCAGCTTAATGGCATCGACATTGAACTTGATGATCCGGGAATCCAGCAGAACGCCAAAACATGAGATGTATACCTCAAAATCACCATTATCTCTTGAGGCACCGGCTGTACCAACCTGCCCCTCTGTCTTTGCAACCTGTATATGCATGATTTTATTATCTATAATCAGCCTGGCCGCCTGATACCTGTCGTATTCCCTGATAAACTGCCTGATAAAAACAATGGTGAACACTACGAAAACGGTAGAAAATGCGCCGTCTTTGACCTCTTGAACGACACTGCTCGAAAGAAGACCAACGAACGAGAGCAACAATGTCAAGCTGCCTGCCGCAGCTAAAAGCACCAGCCTTTTTCTGATTGTTTTCAAAGCAATGTCCCCCTTTCTTCCTAGAGCTGCCCTCTAGTGCCATCATACCGAATCATTCCGAAAACTACGTCACTCATAAAGGGTGATTAACGCAAAAAACTCACCCTTTTTGGGTGAGTTTCCATCGATATTCTGCCTGAAGGTTGCCGTTTATATTTTAAAGGCATTCTCCCTTTTTACCAGCAGACTGACCAACTCCGCTTTGCTCTGCACATTGAGCTTGGCATATATGTTTTTGATATGCGTTTTTATCGTATTCTCGCTCAGAAATAACTCTGCCGCAATCATTTTGTATGTCCTCCCTTTCAAAAGCAAGGCTGCAATTTCACTTTCACGCTGGCTCAGGTTTCCGATAAGCGTAAAGCTCTCCACCGCCTCCTTTTGCAGAGTTGAGGACATCCCGGAAAAGACGGTCAGAAAGGCATGATTCGTGAGCAGCATAGATAAGCGTTTATGAAGCAACGGCAACAGGATCAATATGATAAATACCACGGCAAGTGCCAATAGTGACGAATTGTTATTCTGAGTTCCGGCTGCATTGACGGCATCGCCCACGACACCGCCCAGCAAAACGCCCAGTACGTTGGCGGAAAGGCCTATGCCAAGTATTCTTGATGGGTTGTCGTCGAAGTCCATCATTTCACCGAGGATACTCCACCAGAAAAGGTCGTATACCCCAAAGGCACCCATCATGAGCGTATTCACTAGCAGATAGCTTATCGCCGAACGGTCTGTCACCATGAAGGAAATGAAAGAAAAACCAATCATGGCAATAGCAACATATAAAATATAAGACCGGCTTAATTTTGAGGGTAGATTCTTCATAATAAACAAGGCAGCAATATAAGGCACAGCCCAGTACCAGCTGACAAGCCACTGGTGGTGCATGAAGGCGGGGTTGATAACCTGGTACATTAAGCCTGAATTAATGGTGATGATCATAATAAACAGACATAGGAACAGCATGGGCTTTGCCAGGCTCTCAGGTTTAGTTGCGCTGGTTGGAGCCGTCTGTATGGTCTTCGGTACTTCCCCAGGCAGCTTTACAGCGAAGAACATAGCCAGTGCTAACATGAGGATCGACAGTGCAAGACCTGCTCCGGGAGACAAGTTGACTGCCAGCATGTTGATGAGGATCATCAGTGCATTTGAATAGATCAATGCGTCGGCAGCCGTCTTGATGCGTTCATTGGAAGGGGTGAAGCTCTTCAGGAAAAACCCCCATGCCGCAACACAGGTACCGACAATAAATGACATGGCAACCAGCGATGCATTCCAAATGATGGACGGCGGAAAATAGAACAGCAGGCTGCCTGCCATACAGAAAACGGTAGAGGATACCATCAGCCTTTTGGCAGTTTTCAGCGTCCTGATAAAAAAACCGCAGGCACACAACCCCAGAAAATGGGCTGCGGTCGATTGAAACACCAGTGCGCTGGGATCGATGCCGTATTGATGTGCAAGAGCATATAATACTTGTCCTTGAAAGGGGAAAGCCAAGAGCCAAGAAAAAAACAGTGAAAAAACGATGATGGACAATATGCGTTCATATCGGCAATTTGTCAATGCTACCACCCTTTGCTATTAGTGTCAATTTCCTTGCAAAACCTACATTAATGAAATGTTATCATAGCAACTCATAAGCGTCAATGAACCATTTGTCAGGTTGAAAAAATGCGAAAAAAGAAGACGGCACCGGAAAGATGACGTCCGAAAGGATGCGGTTTAACTCTTACTTCTGGAATTTTTTAGGATTTATATGCCCTCTCTGTTACAACTCTGCAAATGATCCAGATTATGCATTACCTCATTTAAATAGGGAAGGGAGCTTTGTGCCCCTTTCTTCTGCACCGCCAGCGACGCCACCAGCTGCCCTGCCATAACAGCAGCATTAAGCTCTCTATCCTTCATATATGACCATACAAAGCCCCCGATAAAGCTATCTCCTGCAGCCGTACTATCCACTGCTTCCACTTCATATGAAGGATACCAATTGCTTTCATTATTTGCAAACACTGCACATCCTCTTTTACCAAGTGTTACAATCATTACTTTGACGCCTTTAGCCAGCATCATTTGAGCTGCCCTGTCGATTCCTTCAGTATGATCCGTTGGTATACCCGCCAATCGTTCCAACTCATGCTCATTTGGTATCAGTATGTCCGTCAGGCTTATCAAACGGTCTGAAATGCCTGCAGCCGGTGCGGGGTTGAGTATGGTAGTCTTCCCCAGTTCCTTTGCTTTGGAGAAGGCATGCTCTATTGTAGGAATTGGTATTTCCATTTGACACAGCACAATATCACACTTCACGATTGCTTCAATATTTTCATCAATATAATCTGTGTCTACATCATTATTTGCTCCGCCAATGACTACAATATTATTCTGTCCCTTGTCATTAACACAGATTATTGCAATTCCTGTGGAGCAGCCTTCTACTGTCTTTATTCTCGATACATCAATACTGCATTCATGCATACCCTTGAGCAGCAGTGCACCATAACTGTCTGCTCCAACGCAGCCCAAGAAGCAAACCGGTACTCCAAGCCTTGCTGCCGCCACAGCTTGATTGGCACCCTTGCCGCCGGGATACTGGTTAAAATCTCTGCCTAATACTGTTTCTCCGACTTGGGGTATCTCATTTGCAGTAGCTACCAGATCCATATTAATGCTTCCAATCACGGTCAGCATCCGTACCACCTTCTCACATCAATTTAACATCCATTGACACTAGGTAGGAATTTAGAATTTGAAGATGCTGGCAGCATTGCGCCAGAATACATCCTCCTTTGTTTCTTCATCAAAAGCAGACAGCATCTGCCTATAGCTTGATATACATCCGCCAAGGTCGGCGAAAGGAATATCCGAGCCAAACATAATCCGTTTTGGCCCCAATGCCTTGATGGCGTTCCCTACCTTGCGTGCATCGATAGCACTACCTATTAATACCATATTGGGGTTTTCCTTTGCAACCTCTATGACCAGATCACTGCAGTCAGGGGTTCCGGCTCCTCCCATATGCACCATCAGGATTGTCATTTCAGGAAAAGCCTTTGCTACATTGGCAGCACGTTTGGGGTTAGTAAATTCAGGTTCATCAACACCGATATGGAACGCAATGATTCCGTTCAGTTTTGCTATCTGCTCCGCTACTTTCATGGCCTCCGGACTATCGATGTTATAAGCGTTCTGAGCCCCGTTGAGTTTAACCCCTGAAAAACCGAATTCCTCAATACACCGGCGTGTATCATAAATTGCCTTGTCCAACCCTTCACGGATATTGGCCCAGCCAAAGGGAAGCATTTTCTTATAATTCTTGCTGTTTTCATACAGGTATCGGTTGCTCTCCGAAACATCTTCCACACCTTGCGGCAGCAACCAGCAAAGCGCCTTGTCAACACCTGCCCGATCTATAAGCTCTGCCCATTGCACTACATCTATGCTCTTATCAAAATTTCTGTATGGTGACATATGCGTGTCTGCATCAAAAATCATTTTAGCATCTCCTCATTCTTTATTAAACGGTTCCGTCCATCTCAGCCAGTTTTCTGATTACAATTTGTGTGCGTTCATCGGTATCCCCGGTTGCTCCTAAAAACCGCTCGATCAAGTCATATGCAAGCCATTCACCTACAACTTTTTCACCGATGCACATGATTTGGACATGGTCATGCTCCACAGCCTGATGTGCACATTGTATATCATGAATGATAGAAGCTCGGATACCAGGGATTTTATTGCATGCAATCGAAGCGCCTACGCCGGTTCCACAGAACATGATCCCCCTTTCAGCTTTGCCTTCCAAAACAGGCTGACATACTATTTTCGCCACATCCGGAAAATAAGGCATTTCGTCTCGTGAGAAGCACCCATTGTCAATAATTTCATGCCCCATAGCCTTAAGACGGGGAATCATTCTTTCTTTCAAATTGATACCTGCATGATCGCAGCCAACTGATATAATCATTTACTCATCCTCCTATAATGCTTTTAGCTATTATTCTCTATTTTTTTACTTTCCCGAGATAAGCTTCCCGGACTCTGTCATCTTCGATTAAATTCTTGGAATCGCCGGTAAGCGTAATGTTCCCTCTCTCTATAATATAAGCGCGGTTGGATACTTCGAGTGCTAGCGCTGCATTTTGCTCGACCAGCAATACCGGCGTACCCGCCTTATTGATTTCTACAATCTTATCGAATACTTCTTCAATAATCTTTGGCGCAAGCCCCATAGAGGGCTCATCCATCATCAGAAGCTTGGGGTGTCCCATCATGGCTCTCCCGATCACCAGCATCTGCTGTTCACCGCCCGACAGACTCCAAGCCAATTGCTTGCGGCGTTCTTTCAACCTGGGAAAAATCTCATAAATCATCTCAATATCCGCCGAGATATTTCCACTCGTAAGCTTTATCCCTCTGTACACCACAGTACCCACCGCAAGGTTCTGCTCAACAGTCAGGCCCGGAAAGACATGCCGCCCCTCGGGCACCTGCAATATGCCCATTGAAGCAATGGTATGCGGCTTCTTGTTATGAATGCCGACCCCGTTGTATTCAATCTGGCCTGCAAGCTTGACATGGCCTGAAATGGCATTCAGCATGGTGGTCTTTCCTGCTCCGTTACTCCCAATTAATGCTACAATCTCTTTGTCTCCTACCTCCATATTGACATTGTGAAGCACTTGAATATTTCCATAAGAGGCAACAAGGTTTTTAGTTTTCAGCATTGCGGCTCCCTCCCAGATATGCCTTTATTACTGCAGGATTCTCCTGTATCTCTGACGGAATTCCGCTGGCGATCTGCTGTCCGAAGTTCAATACTGTCAAGCGCTGACAAATGCTCATTACCAGATCCATTGCATGCTCGATCAACAGTACGCAAATGTCTTCTTTTACGGCAAAATCAATGAGATTGATAATATAGCTCATCTCCTTGCGGTTGAGACCTGCTGCCGGTTCGTCCAGCAGCAATACCTTTGGCTTGCTCAGCAAAGCCCTTACAATCTCCAGCATCTTCTGCTGCCCATAGGAAAGCTTTTCAATGGAATCGGACAGATCTACGTTGGTAAGGCCTGCTGCTTCTAGAAGTACACCCATTCTTTCCTGATATTTGTCTGTATCCGGAATTTTTCTCTTGTCAGCCAAATCTTTACCCAATGAAATATTGGCTCTAATATCGCAACGGCCCAGAAGTCTTGGATGCTGAAAAGTCCTGACGATCCCCACTCTGGCTCGATTGTGGATTGGCATCCTGACTATGTTTTTACCATCCAGAACAATCGAACCGCTATCTACAGAGTAGATGCCTGTAATGAGATTGATGAGGGTTGTCTTTCCAGAGCCGTTGGGACCTATCAAACCGAAAATTTCCCCCGCATAAAGCTCGAAGGATATCTCATTGGCAGCTACGACACCTCCGAAACGTTTGCATACATTAATCAGCTTCAGTACGGGCTGTTTTTGAGTGTTTGAGATACTTGTCATAAATAGCCTTACCTCCTCCGAATATTCCTTCCGGCTGAACAATCATAAGGATCATAATTCCAGCACCGTAGATAAACTGCATATAGTTTTGTAAGGGTCTTACCCATTCCTGCAGCAGAGATATTATCAATGTACCGATTAGCGCACCGGAGGGCGACATGGTTCCTCCCAGCATGATCATGATTAAGTACATGGTAGACTGCTGAAATGTGAAGGTCTGATAGCTCAAGTATCCGGCCAGAAAGGCATACAAGGCGCCTGCTGCACCACACAGTGCCCCGGAGATTCCAAAGGCTATGCTTTTGGTTAGCAAACTGTTGACACCCAGGCAGTTGGCGGCAATCTCATTGTCCCGTATTGCCATAAAAGACCTTCCCAAAGCTGAATTAAACAATACTTTCATCAGAAAAAACGCAGCTAGGCAAATGAAAAAAATAACGTAAAAATTGCCTGGTTCTGATTTTATTATGGCGCCCCCAATGGAGAAACTGGGTATGTTGGTGATGCCCAGAGCGCCCCCTGTAACTTCGTTCCAATTCATAAACAGTCCGTTCAGAATTGCCATGAGTCCCACTGAGGCAAATGTAAAATAATACTGCCTCAGGCGAAAAAATGCAAAACCCAGCACGAAGGCGAAAACGGCAGTCCCCAGGGAACTCAGCAAGAGTGCCGCCAATGGCGGTGCTCCCATTTTCATGACAAAATTGGCTGCCATATATGCACCTACGCCCCACAGGCCTGCCTGGGCAAAGGAGTTTTGCCCGCACATGCCCAGTATGACATAAAGACTGAGAACGCAGAGATACGTTATCAGAGCAATATTCAGGACCCTAAGCATGTAGCCTGAAGTAAACCCCGGTATTGCCAGACAAAATGCCAGAAACAACCCAGGAAGAATATATTTGATGACAAATTTATAGTTCAATTGTTTCATATCGGCACCACCTTACGCTTTCTCCTGGATTTTTCCGCCAAATATGCCCTGAGGGCGAAACATGAGCACAAGAACCAACATAACATAAATGAGAACCAGCTGGTAAGTTGTGGAAATATATGCGCCGCCGAAGGCCTCTACAAGCCCCACAATAAGGCCGCCAATTATAGCGCCCTGTACGCTTCCGAAGCCGCCGATTACGATGGCTGCAAAAGCTTTGGCGCCAGCGGTGGCACCCATCGTGTTATTCAAGAAGAAAAGGGGTGCTAAGAGTCCGCCTCCGATTCCTGTCAAAAATGCACTTAATGCAAAGGTTAGCCCTATGGACATTATGACTGGGATGCCCACTAGGGAGGCCATGTATTGATCCTGGGCCGTAGCCTGCATGATATGCCCGATAAATGTTTTTTCCAATAGCAGATATACCAAGGCCATGATCATGGCAGATATGACGATTATGGCCACATACTGCCATTGAACCACTGCACTTCCCGCCAAAGTCGTCGAACCGTTCACCACCCTCTCCACTGTTACGGGTATTGAACCCCATATCAGACGGGCGCCTTCCTTCAGTACGATAGAAGCTCCCATAGCGCTGACAATAATGGCTCTGGCCTGGGCATTGCGCAGTGGCCAATAGGATGTCCGCATAAAGATGACACCTACCGCTCCCATCAGCAAGGAGGCCAATATTAGGGACAATCCTATTGGCAAATGCAGCAATCGATTTAATGTATAGCAGAGGTAGCCGCCGAACATCAGAAATTCACCCTGAGCAAAGTTCATTACGCCCACTGCTCGAAAAATCAGGACCATTCCCATTGCAATCAAGCCATATACAACTCCTGTTGAAACGCCTGAAACCAATAGCTGCAAGTTCATTCTATTCAATCTCCTTTGGAACAGCGGAATGCCGATGGCATCCCGCTGTTTGGTTTATAGTATATAACCTGATTTTGTTTATTACTTTTTAATGATTTTTTCAGAGGTGATCTGATCCAGAACGACTGCCACTTGGTTCTCCACCTTTACCAGGAGGCCGCCGCGGCCGCAGTCGCCGTTGGTTCTCAAATCATACCGGGTGACAGCGCCTTCATAGTTATCGATAGTGTTCATCGCATCCCGAACAGCAGCACGATCTGTTGTTCCGGCACGCTTGATGGCTTCCACGATAATACTGACATGGTCATATACCTGAGCGGCAGCTTTACCGCAATCTTCATTGAAAAGCTCCTTATATTTCTTGGCCAAGGCAGCACCTTTCGGATTAGGTGTTGTCGGAACCCAAGCGGATGCACAGTATACACCGTTTACAGCATCGCCTGCAAGACGGATTGTAACAGGATCAGCAAATGCATTTGATCCGAATATTGGAATATCTGTCATTCCCAGTGCACGTATCTGTTGAATCAGAATTGCAGCTTCAGCCTGGAAGCAGGCTCCGATTATGGCATCAACACCGGCTTTCTGAATCTGGGTGATGTGGGATGTGAAGTCCTTTGTACCTGTAGTAAAGGGCACAACTACAACCGGTTCTATGCCGTATTTTGCAAGTCCTTCGGTGAAAAGACGGGCTTGATCTGCTGAAGATGTCTCTGTGTCATGGATAATGGCGAATTTTTTATATCCGCCTGTTTCAACAGCATAGCGCATAAGGGAAGCACATAATGTTTCGTCACATGCGCGGAGCTGGAATAACCACGGATTATCATTGTTGCACATGTCTCTCAGCTTGGGGCTGCTGCCCTGAGCTGTTGTAGGAATCTTAAGCTCAAGTGCCGCAGGTGATACCGCCATATTGTCATTGGAACTGTCACTACCAATAATTGCGACTATCTCCGAATCATCTGCCAGTTTCCTGTAAGCATTAACAGCACCTACGTCCGTACCAAGTGCATCCTGAATGACAATCTCAATCGGTCTTCCCAACACGCCGCCGGCATCATTGATTTCCTGCTGGATTATCTTTATGCCATTGGATGCATACTCGCCCTCCAGAGATCGGTCACCGGTCAAAACAGTGGTCAAACCAATTTTGATGGGCTTGGCAGCAGACTCAGCCCCTGAAGCGGGTGCTGTTTTTTCCCCCGATGTGGCTGCCGGCTGTCCGCATGCAGTCATACCGAATGCCATACAGACGATGAGCAGAATAGCAAGAATCCTCTTCATAATAATCCTTCCCTTCCCTTATTTTTTTATATGCAACGAAAGCGTCATTTAAACGTCTTCCGGCATTTCCGAAAGAAGGTCTACAGCATGGTAAAATCAAGTAAACGAGAGCAGCTATTTTGTTTTCATATTATGCCTTTATGGAAATAGCAAAATTAAGTGCAAAATAAATCAGATAATTATTTTTGTACTCAACAGACTCGTGCTATATAATGGATTTCTGTTTCATAAGGAACTTTATACCGCTTAACGTAGGAATTATGACCGGCTCGAATGCTTTGATCTATATTATTTTTTTACCAAATGCACGATTAGAAATGATTTGAAAACAAGCACTAGTGCTTTGCGCATTCTCTCTGGTGATTTCGAGAAAACGTATTCTTAAACTTATTATAAATACCAGATTTTATCTTGTCAATCCGTTTTTTTGCATTGTTTACCCATTTCTTCATTCAAAAATTAAGATTTATGCACGTATTTCACACTATATTGCCTTCCATCAATTGACTTTCCTTGGTAAACGTTTTATAATGATATCAAATTACAAGGATAAACCAACATTTTATCAATTTTTTAGGAGAAAGCCGATGAAAAACGTTACGATTAAGGATATTGCAAGAGAAGCGGGCGTCTCGGTAGCCACTGTTTCAAGGGTCGTCAACAACAACGACACCGTAGCCCTTGATCTGCGTCAAAGAGTACTTCATGCAATTGAAAAAAATGGGTACTATCCCAATCTGGTCGCACGCGGACTAAAGAAGGACAGCACTCAAACAATAGCAATACTCATTGCTGACAGCAGCAGCAGCGAGTATTTTTCACACATCATAAAGAGCATAGAAAACGTTATCTGCATGGATAACTACACGCTGTTTGTCTGCAACTCCCTTAATGAAAAAGACACTGAACTCAATTATCTGAACCTTCTGGCCGAAAAACAGGTGGATGGCATTATTGTCAATGTTTCAGGCTTCAATAACGAGTTTATCGCTAAGCTCAGCAACAATATCCCTATGGTTTTGTTGCATCGGCGCATCAGCCTTCCGAATTTTAAAGGGGACTTTATTGACGCCGATTTTGGAGGCAGCTGTTATGAGCTGACAATGAATCTTATAGAAAATGGCCATCGAAAAATAGGCCTTATTTCCGGCCCATTGTTTCTAAGCTCTGCTTATGACAGATATGTCAATTTTAAGAGGGCAATGAAGTCAATAGATGTGGAAGTCAGTTCTGAATATAAATACTTCTACGAGGGTCCCTTTACAACTGAAAGCGGATATGCTGCTTGTGAGAGGTTTCTTACAATGGAGGATCCTCCGACCGCTCTTCTCATTATGCATTGTGACACAACAATCGGCGCTTTGCGGTATTTTCGCTCCCATCAAATCCGTGTTCCTGAGGATATCTCTTTCGCCAGTCCATGTAATATCTCTCTCTCAGATTTGCTTTACGTGCAGCCGAATTATGCAATGCCCGACACTTGGGCTCTGGGCAAGCGCGCCGGTGAGATGATCATGGATCGTATTAAATGCAACAATGAAATGATAAACCGTGAGGTTTGCTATATCCCCACGGTCATCTACGGAAATAGTGTTAAGAATATCCATTTATAGGCTCGTGTCGCAGAGCACGAATTTTTCTACGGCATATGCGACCCCATCCGCATCGTTGGATAGTGTAATAAAATCTGCTTCCTTTTTTACTTTCTCTGATGCATTGCCCATCGCTACGCCGATTCCTGCCTCATGAATCATGGAAATATCGTTCTCCCCATCCCCGATGGCCATGACCTGGTCCATACTGAGATTGTAATAGCCCGCAATCCGCTTCAATGCGTCCCCCTTAGATGCATTTTTATGTATTACCTCCAGGTAATTTGAATTCGAAAAGAAGCAATTGACCCGGTGGCTATGATTTTTTTCCAACCATTCCCTTGCGGCTTCAAGGTAGTTCCGTCCGCCGATCAGAAGAAGCTTGCCCGGCTGCCTGCTTTCACTGTATTCAAGCAACGAGCCGACCCCTATCACCGGGGCGTCGGTAATGCGTGCATACTCCCTCGAATACTCCGATTCGGCACCGCAGGTAATGACGTCATCATGATAGTAATTCAAATGAATCTTCATAGACTCGACATATTTTATTATTTCCGCGGCTGTTTCCTTTTCAATCCGCAAATCGTGTATGGCTTCCGGCTTGTTATTGGCCACGATGTAAGCGCCGTTCAGGGACACTACTATATCTTTCAAGCCAAGTTCTTCAATATACTTCTGCATGCCCACAATATTTCTGCCTGACAACAATGCAATCCTGACACCTATTGAAGCAGCCCTATGCAAGGCCATTTTGTTTCTTTCCGATATGACATGTCTACTGCTCAGCAGCGTTCCGTCAATATCCAGTGCAACTAGTTTGATCACGTATCTGACCTCCTGAAAAAAATGCGGCACAGCATCTTACCGATACCGTGTCGCTAAAAATCATACTACAAATCCATCGATTTATCCAGCTTTATTTCTAATTGCTAGCTAAATCCATTGTATTTGCTTGTCGTCATAACCAATTCTGCAGTCTCTTCCATATTTAGATGCACGGTATGCTCCTCCGTGTATCTTTTTGCTATCGCAAATCAAATGATTCAAAGTATCATGTTCATTTCTGTACGATAAACTTTAATTTGCCGAACATTTGGTTATCTACAGCAGAGTTTTCAGCCAGCCTAACGCAGGTAGCTGAGGCATCAATAAACAACGAGCCAAGCTGTTCTATTGCCCTAACATTCTCATGCTCCGGTAAGGCTGACACCTGTGCCACAAGATAACGGGCCAATCCGATTAGCTCGGGCTGCCGTTTTTTTGCATCTGGATTTGATAGATTTGAACATAATTCTTTGAAAATATCATACTTGGAGCTGTAGAAGCTTAGGCATTCACCCAAGAGTTCAGCTGTTGCGCGGCTGTGCAAATCCATGAAAAACTTTTTAGTGATTGCATCTGATGTCCTTTTCCTAATGTCCTCTGATACGCGAAGCCTGAATTTGCATATTCTTATGGCTATGATAAGCACAACTGCTGCGAGATCCATGGAATACCTGATCATCCCTTCTTCCGAGAGCTTCAGTTCTTTGTCCGCTATACTGGGCTCTAGCCCTCGCATATAGTATTCCATTACAAGCGAGCGCCACGTTTCGACATACTCGTCGAAGCTTAGCTGTAGTTTGGGGCTAAACTCTTTGAATGCCATGCATAATCCTCCCTATTCGAGATTTGCGTGTCGGTGCTTTATATCTTCCTCGCTCCATCCTTTTTTCTTCATTATCTCCAGCGCAATCATGTCGCCAAGCAAATATAACTGTTGCTCAAACAGTGTGGACATCGGCTGAACAGACATGAATTCACCGGTTCGGTTTAGCTTGGTGCGGCCCGCCAACAGTAAACAGCAGTCTGCAATGCCCGCAATCGTGCTGTCTGGAGAGCATCCAACATATATCACATAAGCACCTTGATGCTTGGCGATTTGAGTTATCGCAACTGGAAAAACGCTCTCCCCCGACGAGGATGCAGCTATCAGTAGATCTCCCTCGCTAATTGGCATCTCCGTCTCGCTGCCTACGTAGTTGATATCCAATTCCAAATGTACCAAGCGTTTTACCCATGCCTTCATTGAAACCAACACCCTTCCGACACCAACCACGAGTATACGGCGCGGCTGCATCAATTGTCCGATAAAAAACTCGAACTCACACACATCGATGCGTGCGAGCGCTAGTGAAAGCTCGTTCAGAACCGTTTGTCTACTGTCATTCAACATTGTTCCACATCCTCGCTGTATAACGCCTTACATATATTCACTCTGTGCATGTAAATATCCTCACACAACTGCGGGATACCGTCAATATTGCTCCTATGTGTGATTAAATCACCAACAAACATCCTCCCGGTGTCCATCATTCGAACGGTGTATTTCCACTCGTTTATCGGCGTGTCAGCATAATATGAATTCCAGATGCCGACTAGTGTAAGCTCCTTACGGAGTATGCTGCTGTGCTGTGACAGCCTTATCGTGGTGTCCATGTGGGGATTTCCCAGCAACGATATCGTACCAAATGTCTTAACGCAATCTATTGCTTGATTGAGAGCCGCACCGGTCCCCGTACCCTCGATAACAATGTCGGCAAGCCGTCCTCCGCTTAATTTCTTGAATTCCGCTGCTATGTCTTGTCTAATGCCGTTTAGGACCACCTGCCCGCATTCCCCGGCAAACCGCACCTTTTCATCTATAACATCCACCAGTACGACCTGATCAGCACCAAATATCTTTGCCCAACGCGCCGCCATAATGCCTATGGGACCCGCACCGAAAACAATCACAGAGTAGCCTGCTCTCAGGTTGCTCTTTCGGACCGCATGCTGCGCCACTGTACAGGGCTCTACCATTGCCATTGCCTCCATAGATGTTTCAGGGTTTGCTGACTCCACAAAATGCCAACTTGAAGGTATTAGGCAGTACTCCGAGAATCCCCCGTCACTTCGTGAGCCGAGATAATCATAATCCACACACATGGCATAATCTCCGCTAATGCAAGAGTTGCACTTCCGGCAAGGTATGCACGGAAATACCGCTCCCTTCTTGCCTATCAGGCTTGAATCTGCCTCTTCTCCTGCTGCAACAACGGTGCCCCCGAACTCATGCCCTAATGTCAACGGGTATTTTTGCTTGCTCGTACCCAACTCGAATATTCGGGGAATATCAGAACCGCATATTCCACATGCACCCACCTTTAACAGCAATTGTTCTCCCACAGGTTGCGGAATGGCCAAATTGTCAACTCTAAAATCCTTAATCGCGTGCAATCGTACAGATTTCATTTGCCAAACCCCTTATTTCAATAATCCGGCTACATTAATCGTTTTCGCAGCGGGTATTATCTGTATCTCAACAACTACCCCTTTATTTATCATTTGGCGGAAAATCTCAAGCTCCTCCACCGTAGCGGATATGTTCTGGAATAGCTTTTTACGGCCTGCGCTCATGCCCATACCGCCGATGTTCACCTTTGGAATAATGATACCTGCGTCCATGATACGCTTTAGTGTCAGTGGCGCTTTAACGATTATCATGGTCGGCTCCTTAAAACCTGCACGCATCATTTCCACCGATTCTTCTACACTTCTGATTTCGATGGATATGCCAGTTGGCACGAGCATTTGGAACATCTGCTGCATGAATTCATCCTGGCAGACCTGGTCGTCAATCACCAGAATGTGTGACACATTTGAATAAGCCCGCAGCCACGCCGCAACGACCTGTCCGTGTATTAAGCGATCATCTATCCTGGTAAAGTCCAAATTCTCCATAATTCCTCCATTATTTATTGAATTATACTGAACCAAACTCCTCAATTCCCTCTATACCAATTGCGAGCAGACCGTCCACCAGCTCCTGCTGTGTTGTTTGCGGCGATCGCTCAGTTATTGCATATATGACCATAGGCAGGTTCGCCCCAGTTATGATGCGCACATTGATCTCTCGCGACAGCTTGTAGACCGTATTGTTCGGCGTGCCGCCATAGAGATCGACAAGCGCTACTAAACCTTCACCCGAATCGACTTGCTTTGCGCTCTCCAATATTCGCTCGTAAAACTCTTCAGGCGTATTTCCAGGGTAAATACCTTCATAAACAAGTTGCTTTCCTTTTCCTACGAGCATATTTGCACTGTTTACGAGCGCTTCCGCCAATCCAGCATGACTAATGACTATTATTCCAACCATATTTCTTCTCCAATAAAGTATTATTTGGTGTATTAATAATATTGGCAATATAACCGGAATACTGTTCTTTAAAATAGTCTACATTTTTAAGTAATGAAGACGTTCCCACTATAAATCCATTCGCACCCGCTGCATACATTTTTTTTGTGTTCTGCAATGTTGTATTTCCATCCACAAATACATCAACATCCATCTCAAAGCGTTTAATAAGCTCAGAGATGCGTTCAAGTTTGTCGATGTGGTCGGGAACCATCTTTTGTCCCCCAAAGCCAGGGTTTACTGCCATCACCAATATGAAGTCAAGTATTTTCCGCACCTCAACAAGTATTTCTATAGGCGTTCCTGGGCTTAGTGCCAATCCCGCCTTAAGGCCATTTTCGCGAATGCGCTGCAGTAGTTTATACGGTTGGTTGCAGGATTCAGGGTGAAAGCTGACTCTATCCCCTTCAGCGGGTGAAAAATAATCCAAATAGCGCTCAGGCTCCATGCACATCAGATGGATATTGACCGGAATATGGGTCAGCTCCTTTATGTCCTTATAAAAAGAAGTACCCAACATAATGTTATCTACATAGTGTCCATCCATAACATCGAAATGGACAGAATCCACACCGGTTTCTTCAAACGCTTGAACAAAATCTCGCACTTCCCACAGCTTGCAGCACATGATTGATGGGGATATTTTTATTTGTTTGTTCATGTGAATTACCTCATACTTGGAATAAGCGGGAAAGGGCAAAGCGCCTTTCCCGCATTACCATAACGACTCTTCTATTGCGGTTACGCGGCCAGTATTCCCAGAAGGGAGCAAATGACACCGACTACGAATATCAGAGCGATGATTGTCAGCGGCTTTACCCGTTTCTGCAGCAAGCCCCAAACACCTAACGTAATGCCCAGCGGCAAGATGCCTGGAAGCAATGCATCTAGGACACCGGTCTGTAAGTTCAACTTGACCTGGCCAAGCTCATTGTTGAATACCCACTCTATAGGAATATGAACGGCAACACGGCTTACCGCCATATTACCTACAACCATCAAGCCTATGATACTGGCTACTTCAATAAGTCTGTTGAGCGTACCACCCTTGAGGAAATCCAAGATAGCCGTCTTGCCTTTTCTGTACCCCAGCATATACATGTTATAGCCCAATGTAAGCATTATTACCTTGTACCCGACCTCAAACAGGATAGGCCCAAAGAAGTTACCCACCAATGCCAACTGTATGCAGATACCAGCGAGAACGGGATATACAATGGACTGTGATACAACGTCGCCGATACCGGCAAGCGGTCCCATGAGTGCCAGACGCACAGAGTTAATATCTTCAGCTGATACATTCTCACCATTTGCGCGCTTTTCTTCCATTGCTGCAGTGATACCATGTATAACAGTACCCATGAAAGATGGTTCGGTGTTGAAGAATACCATGTATTTAGAGATCTCTTCTGCATATTGATCCTTATTATACAGTCTCTTTATTATGGGCATTATAGAATTTGCGTTGCCAAGCGCCTGAAGCCTTTCATAGTTATAGCAGGTCTCACTGGAATAGCCAAGGAGCCAATGCTTAATCAAGTCAGACTTTCTTAATACTTTCTCAGCCATGATTAAATCGCCTCCTTAACTTTCTCACCACCGGAGATGTTTTTATTATTGAAGAAGTAGACAACAGTACCAAAAATGGCTGCGATAACAGCTATTGCCATCGTATCAAGCTTCAGATAGATAGTCAGGAAGAAGCCTGCAAAGAAAAATGCTATGAGCTTTTTCTTGCCAAGATAATTGAGCAGCATGCCGATACCAAGAGCAGGAATCAGAGCACCTACCACACCAAATGCATTTATAATCGATTGCGGAAAAGACTGCAGCCATGTACCAAAGTTCTGACCATACATTACTACCAAAAATGCAGGTACGCCATTGAGTATAAATGATACAAAGAACGACGGTACATAGTTCATTACACGGACCATCTTAAGATTACCTTGAGCGGCATACTTGTCTGCTACATGTACCCAAAGTGCGTTGGTGGTCATATAGGCGTTCCAAGACAGTATTGCGACGGAGCCCAATATAACACCTACCGTGGTAGCTGTATGTATATTCATGCCGGATACAAGTGCCAATGCCGTACCTACAGGACCGGCAAACATGGGGTTACCAGGCATGGAGCCGCCCGCAGTTATAAAACCGACATATGGAAGGTTGATAGCCGCCGCTATCATCATGCCTTCAAGAGGGCGGCCCATTACGAGACCCACCAAGAAGCCTGACCACAGGGGATACAGCCATGTTCTAGTGATGGTATGGCTGAACCACCAAGTACTAAGCGTGGCGATAAGCGCAACAAGAATTGCTGAGAATACCAATTTTCATCACTCCTTTTTTACTTCTAAAAAACAATAACTCAGACCTAATAATTTTTCGCATACCCCCTTCATCTAAATCCTGAATGCCTGGCAACCCATCATTTCAGAGAACTACATTATTACGATAAATATCATGAATATTTTGGGGGCAAAGCTGCTTTTAAAACTTCTGTCGCTTCGTCGGCATTCTCCACTTCCAGCATCATTGTGCCGACCTCAGCAAGTTTACCTGCATTCAGGAGACTCATGCGTTTTTTTGCCATCAAACCCAGAGATGGCGATATACTGAACTTTTTTAATCCCAATGCTACCAATGCCGCCATACCCAGCGCTTCTCCTGCCATTTCTCCGCAAATCGAGCATTCCACTCCCGCTCGATAGGCTATATTGATCGTGTGCTTAATAAGTCGGAGCACCGCCGGGTCCATGTAGTTATATAAATACCCTACGTTCTTGTTGAGTCGGTCTGCTGCAAAAGTATACTGAATCAGATCGTTGCTGCCAATACTCACGAAATCCAGGTGTTTTATTAATACATCCAACATGACTACAGCAGATGGAATCTCCACCATAATTCCTACTTTGATGTGAGCATCAAATGGAACACATTGTTCCTTTAACTCTGCTTTCACCTCGCTTAGCATATCAAGTACCGCTTTAAGCTCCTTTGCAGTTGCGATCATTGGGAACATTACCCATACGTTTCCATACGCACTCGCTCTCAGTATAGCCCTAAGCTGTGTGAGCATTATGTGCTTATGATCCAAGCATATGCGTATAGCTCGATATCCCATGAACGGATTATCCTCATGCTGAAGGTCAAGACATTCTACAGTTTTATCTCCACCTATGTCCATGGTACGTATGATTATAGGCTTACCAGCAAGCTTTTCGGCGGCTAGCCGATATACCGTATATTGTTCCTCCTCTGTAGGTAGTTTCTTTCGGTTCATATACATGAACTCGGTACGGAATAACCCTACACCATCCATTCCATTTTCTATAACCTTGCTCAGCCCCATAGGCTCTACAATATTCGCGGATACGATCATCCGCTCTCCGTCGGCGCTCAGCGCCTCACATGCGGCAAGATCCTTCAGCTTTGCTTTTTCTTCCGAAAAACTTGCTGCAATCTCCATAAATCTTTTATGCTCATCATCATTTAGATCTGAGTATACCTCACCCTTATCACTGTCCAAGAATACCATTGTGCCATCCTTTATGTTCATTGCGCCTGCACAGCTTACTATCATTGGAATACCAATGCTTGCTGCAAGTATTGATACATGCGAGGTCTTGGTTCCCCTTTCGATGATAATCCCTTTTACCTTAGAATCATCCACACTGATCAGCATGGAGGGCAGAAGGTCCTGAGCTACAACTATTGCTGGGTCATTCATCCCACAAATATCGGGATAGTTCTTGTCAGCTATACAGCATGCTAAGCGGCAGCTAATGTCATGCATATCCTCAGCCCGAGCCACCATATATGGATCTCCGAGCGAGGCAAGCATTTCCTCTTGAGCTTTAGCTGCACGCATTACTGCAGCTTCAGGTGAATAGCCCAACTTGACATTCCGGATAATATCTTCTCGAAAACAGGCATCGTCAAGCATCGCTTCTTGTACTTGTATAAGTGCGATATGGTCGGTATTTCCCGCCATGCGCAGCTTGGATGTCTTTAGTTCCCCAAGTACCTGATGAACAGCCCGGTCAATAAGCGCTATAGAGACCTCCGCAGGAGTATCTGACTTTTCTTCCATTTCAAACTCAGGAATCGCTGTTAAAATATAACTCTTATCCAATACCATACCCTGAGAAACAGGTATGCCTGTGAGCTTCATTTTCATTCCTCCAATGCATCGATAAACCTTATGATCTCAGCTGCTGCAATCTCCTCATCCGGCCCTTCGGTTCTTAACACCACAGTCTCACCTATCTTAATACAACAGCGCAGGATACTGAATATACTTTTTGCATTACAAACCCTATCTCCTAATTCAAGTTTAACCGAGCATTCAAAACCCTTGCACAGTTCTACCAGCTGCGAAGCGGGGCGGGCGTGCAAACCCGCCGGATTCTTCACTATAGTTTGTTTCTGAACCATTTAAATTGCCTCCATCAATGTTTTCGCTTGTGAACCCGGTTATGTTGTCAATTTGTTTTGCTGATTATATACACTGCAATTTAAGTGCCAAAACACTTTTGCAATTTCGACTATAAGTAAAAAGAAGCACCTGCATAAGCCTTGCAGGTGCTTCTTTTATCACTATACTAATTACTTATCAAGAACTAATTCAAGTATCTTCTCAATCATCTCATATTCTTCATCTGGTACCGTTATGCTATAGGTAGATGCCAGCGGCTCAATTGCTTCCATAAGATCTTTCGAAGCATTAGTCGCCGAGTTATTTTCCTTATTGTCAAACAGAAGACGTTCCACCATGGAGCACAAATGTATCATCAACATGATGCGCTTTCCTGAATTCAATTGACACCTTGCCGCTTCAATGCGTTTCACGCAATCGCGCAAAAACGGCGCAGCCTTTTCTCCGTCCAAATAGAACAAATAACTGCTCAAATACTTGCCGGAGAAAAACATATCCTCAAGCATGGTCTCGTTCCTATTGTTCCACATCACGCCGCGCTGTTTGATGTGATAGCTGCTCATAATATCGGTCAGCCGCTGTATTCCATTTCCTAGCACGAACTCCTGTGCCGAAATGAAGGGAAAGTTTACCTCCAGTCCTACGTCCATACCTATGACACATATTACCTCACGTATGGATGACAGTTCTGCTATACGGTTTTTCAAGGCTTCTACGGAAGGTATATCCATCGTGACGATATCTATCCCCTCAGGAATATTAAAATTTTCTTCTATCAACCGTTTCAGCTTTACAGCTGCACCACAGCCGGAGATGCAAGCGGTCAGTATTACCTTTTTGTCGTCGGAGCTCTTGAGCTTCTTCGTTTCCAGCCGATATAACTCGTTATAGTCTCGCTCCATCTGCCTCAAATGCAAGAATACCTGTTGCGCCGTTGCCTTATATTCCATCGCCAACAACGCTGCCTCAATAACAATCGATGTACTGATATTACATACTGCGTAAATGGGCGTATCAAAGCGGTCTTTCAGTGTTATTACCATTTCCATAAGAAGCTCTGAGTCTACCATTAACACGATTCCATTAACCGCCTTCATTTGTTCTATTTTAGCAGCTGCAAGGTCTGCTAGATTTTCAGCAAGGTCTTTGTCTGTCACGTCCAGCCAATGCACATGATCCTTTCCCAGTATGCTATTTGCTACCTTTGCCATAGTCTTTGCACTACCTAGTGCATAACAGATAACCAATATACCGCAGCGCTCGACGTTTGCCTCGATTGTGTTCATCTTTAAAAGCAGATTAGCGATAAACCACACCTCATCGTTTGGTATCGCTAGCTTACACTCCTGCTCCATCATAAGTACAATCCGTTCGGCAGTATAGAAAATATCAGGATAATCTTTCTTTATTTGTGTATGCACGGGACATACTATTGACTTGCCTGCAACGATTCGCGATATTGCCGCATTGAAATGCAATGCCAATGCCACCAGATAACTTTCTTCCAATACCAAGTCCATGTCTTGGCTAATGATCTGTTCAGCTCGCTTTGTGACATCCAGTGCCTCCTGAGAGATATATTCCATTATGTTGCTTCTAAGCATATTTGCTTTATGGTTTTGCAACAAATTATAAAAATACCCCTCCACATCAAGCATCATAGCTAGCTCTAAATAATCCTTATCCACCGTATTGCTCGAGTACTCTTGGTGACGCCGCTCCAAAATATCATATATATCAAGATCGTTTCTGAAATCGGGCTTATCCGTATCACTCTCCTCTCTCTGGCTTATCTCCAAATCTCCCGAAATAAGATTGATATCCGAGTATATGTTACGCAGCTTTCTTATACCATCTTTCACATGCAATGGCAATTCAAGTATACTTATGTTCAGATGATTCTGCCTGCCCATAAGATACGCTACATAGCTGCGCGCACATGCCACCTTAATATCACTTTCCAGTTGACCAATATTACCTGGGCATTCGTATGCTAGAAGTGCTTTTACAGCTATAGAATCCACTTTCATGTCCAAGCTTAGCTTGCACGCCTCTGCAATAAACATCTGTTTTACCAGCTTCAAACGTTCAATAGGAGTGCGTTCAGCAAGCGTAGGCAGTGTAACCGTGATAGGAATACGTCTATTAAACGCTTCAAGCAGTACGGAATCCTTGTTTTCTGTCGTAGCCATTATGATTATTGGACGCGAATAGCGTGTAACATCTGCCTCGCCAAGTCTTCTATATTGTCCAAAATCCATAAGGAAAAACAACATTTCCTGTGCAGCTTGAGACAATCGGTGGACTTCGTCCAAAAACAATATGCCGTTATCAGCCTGTTCCACTAATCCTACCCGACTATCGTCTGCTCCAGTAAACGCACCGCGTACATAGCCGAACAACTGAGCCATTACTAGTTCTGGGTTATTTGCATAATCTGCACAATTAAATGTTATGAACTTTGCATCGTCCTTGATTCTTCCTGTCTTTTTTGCATACTCATACATCAGCTTTGCGAATGTCGTTTTCCCCACGCCTGTTTTACCGCCGATAAGCATAGGCAATCCGTTAAGCGGATATAAAACTGCAGCTTTCGCCTTTTCTATCTCCATGCTTATGCTGCCGTTATATCCTATGTAATGTTCGAATACACTATCTGCTCCTTCTACGTTTACACCGGGTGTCTTATCCGGCAACGGTGTCAGCACAGCCGCACTGGCTCGATATCGTACAGGCCATCCTGTTACCTTTTCTACCAATTCCTGCTCAAAGAGCCGATTTAGATCCGAGCTTACGTTGGCTCGTGAAGATCCTACTGCACTCGCAATTTCCTCGGTCGTATAGGCTGCATCCAGGCCTTTAAGGTTCTTCATTTTCCTTAGGAATTCATAGATCATTTGCTTTCTGGACATTTGCATTCTCCTTACCTCATGTTATTCCCAACACGGCGCAAATATGGCTCATCCGTACGGTAATATTGCTTCATTGGAAGCATTCTACATACGACAAAATAACAGCTTCTTGAATAGAGCCGGAATGAAACGCCATATATATTTAGAACATGCTGTAATAAGAGTATATTGCTCGATAAGCTCCTTTATGAATGCATTTAGAATCATGTATTGGTCAGCACAACAGCTCATACAAACATTTATGCTATGATCAGCCTCTGTGATGTATTCCTTCACATCAACGGTGATGTCCGGGTTTTTGCATCTTAAGAAATACCTTCTCCGGCGTAATCGGAAGGTCTGTCACCCTTACCCCCACCGCATTATATACAGCGTGGGCAATCGCCGGCGGCGGCGTATTGATGACCACTTCGCCGATTGACTTTGCGCCAAAGGGTCCTGTGGGTTCAAAGCACTCTTCAAAAACCACCTTGATGCTGCCAATGTCCTTTCTGGTCGGAATCTTATACTCCATGAAGCTGTCCGTCATCATCCTACCCCACGCATCGTGCCTGACGTCTTCATACATTGCCATACCGATTCCCTGAACCAGCCCGCCTTCAGCCTGAATCGCCGCAAGGTTGGGATTGATGACCGTGCCGCAGTCAATCACCGCTACATAATCTACCAATTCAATCTTCCCGGTTTCCTGATCTACCTCTACCTCTGCAAATCCGGCGATGAAGGGGGGAGGTGAGACGGAGCTGCCGTGTGTTGCATAGCCAACCAGCTGGCGGCTGCCCCCGAAACCCAGCACTTGAAGCTCTGCAATTTTCTGCAGGCTTATACTCTTTTCTCCGTCGAGAGTGGACAGTGTCTGTCCATCAAAATCAACCTCTTCTAAGGCCGCGTTCATGAATCTCGCACCGCTTTCAACGATTTGCCTTCTTAGGTCCTCAGCCGCCTTCACCACCGCCATTCCTGTCACATAAGTCGTGCTGGAAGCGTACGAACCGGGGTCATAAGGCGAGATATCCGTATCTGCTGCATGTACGATGATCGTATCCACAGAGGTGTCCAGAACCTCCGCAGCCATTTGATTCAGTATGGTGTCACTGCCTGTGCCCATATCGGTGGACCCTATCAGCAGTGTGTAGCTGCCATCGTCATTCAACCGGATTTCCGCAGAAGCCGTATCGATATTGGCAATACCCGAGCCCTGCATCGTTACCGCCATTCCAAGCCCTCTTACCTTGCTGCTGCCCGTTGCCTGCCTCGGGTACTTTTCCTTCCAGCCGATCAGCGCCTGACCCTTTTCAATGCACTGGTGAAGGGTTGAACTTCCCAGTGTTTTACCCTCAGATACCAAGGTTGTCTCTCCCACTTTGATCAGGTTTTTCAGCCGAAGCGCTGCCGGATCCATGTTAAGCTCCTCTGCCAGCTTATTGACAGCCGTTTCCAAGGCAAAGGTTCCTTGCGTTGCGCCATAGCCTCTGAAAGCACCGGCCGGCATCTTATTGGTGTAAACCACGTTTCCCATAAAACGGACGGCTCTTGTCTTGTTATATAGCGGTAGTGTTTTTTCGCCTACCACGCCAAAAGTGGTGGAAGCGTGTTCTCCATATGCTCCCGTATCCGACAAGCCCTCAATATCAACCACACGGATGAAGCCTTCGCTGTCAGCGCCCAGCCTTACCTTCAACCGCATGGCATGCCGGCTGTTTGTGGCTGTAAAGGTTTCTTTCCTGTCATAGATGATCTTTGCCGGTTTTCCTGTTCTCAGTGTTACAATGGCTGCAAACATCTCTACAGCACCAGTTTGTTTGCCGCCAAAGCCTCCGCCTATTCTGGGCTTGATGACCCTTATTCTGCTGGCCGGCGTGTTGAGCGCTCTTGCTAGTTGTCTTCTGACATGAAAAGGGATCTGTGTGGAAGATACGACCACAAGCCTTCCGGTATGATCAAGGTAGCTGAACGCCCTGTAAGTCTCCATCATGCAGTGGGCCTGCGCCTTGGTATAGCAAGTTTCTTCCACTACTACAGCGCATTTCTGCAGTTCTTCCTCCACATTGCCCACTTCCACCTTCTGTGAAGAAGCAATATTCCTATCCTTTTGCATGCCTATATCAAAATTGCAGTGCAAATCCGACTCAGAATGGACGACAGCGCGGTGGTCTATCGCTTTTTCATAATCCAATACAGGCTCAAATACTTCGTAGTCAACTTTGATCAGCTTCATGGCCTTTTCTGCTGTTTCTTCATCGGCAGCTGCTACAATTGCTACTTCGTCTCCTACATATCTTACAATCTCATCCAGAATCAAGCGGTCATAGGGTGACGGCTCAGGATACGACTGTCCCGCCAAAGTAAATCTTGCGCGGGGTACATCCTTATAGGTGAGGACGCATGCAATTCCCTTCAGTTTTGATGCTTTAGAGACATCGATTGACCGTATTCTGGCAAAGGCGTGAGGACTCCTCAGCAGCTTTACAACCAACGCATTGGCCGGCGCCAGATCTTCGGTGTATACTGGCTTCCCTGTGGCTATGGCCATTCCATCTATTTTGGGTATGCTTTTACCGACAAAATTCATGCTGCGCTACCCCCAAGTATTTTTTGATTGCCCTTAATTGTCCCAGGTAGCCTGTACATCTGCACAAATTTCCTGTCAAATAATGAATGATCTCTTCATCAGAAGGGTTCTTAAGCTCCCGCTTCATAGCCAGTACGGTCATGATAAACCCCGGGCTGCAGAAACCGCATTGCTCCGAGCCTTCTGCTACAAGATGCTGTGCAAATGCTTCAGCTTCTTCCTGAAGACCCTCCAGTGTGGTGATGCTTTTGCCTTGCGCTTTTAAGGAAAGAAATGCACAGGACAGTACCGGCTTTTCTTCTACCCAAACGGTACATAGTCCGCAGCAGGCGGTATCGCAGCCCTTTCTGATGCTGTATACGCCATGAGCCCTTAGGGTATCCGCAAGCATTTCATTCTTCTTTACTTTTATGGAGACTTTTTTACCGTTTAAATTGATTTCTATCTGCATTGCAGGACCTCCATTATTGCTCTTTTTACAAGCACCTTGCACATAGCATGCCGGTATTGGGCCGTGCCTCTTGCATTGGTTCCAAAGCGCAGCTCATCCGCTGCCATATTTGCATAGTACTCCGGATTCTCACGGTTCGAGCTGTTTGATAGTGCTTCAGATGCCTTCATCGCAATAGCAGCCCTTTGAGGTCTTGCACCTACAGCTACTGTCCATTGGCTGCCAAGCTTTGAGACAGCGGCATTTAAAACAGGATAGTCGCTGGCCGAATTCCTTAAGTACTGGTAGGATACATTTCTGCCGTTTTTCTTGATGAATAACCTCATCAATATATCCTTTTCGCAAGGGCTTTTCAGAAACGCATCGAGCGGCAGTCTGCCTGCTTTAAACAGCTCGACTTCGGTATCCAATGCAAGCAGGACCGTAAGCAAGTCCGAAAAGCCGTATTTTGAAAAGACAGAGGCACCGACGGTAGCAATATTCCTAAATTGCACGCCGATAATATTTTTTACCGAATCAGATACAGCACCATCAAAGTGATCGATAAGCAGCGGATGTGTCTCAACCTCTCTTAAGGCTGTGCATGCTCCAATCTCTATCAAGGAACCTGCGTCCTTTACCCCATTTAGTTCGAGCTTGGATATGTCCACTGCCGTACCGATTTTTTTTGAGCCCATCCTCAAAAAAGCGGTGCCGCCAAGCACCGTGTTGTTCCTTCCGCTAATCAGGATTTCATAGGCTTCTTCCACTGATTTGGGCTGGACAAATTCTTTAAGTGTAAACATGCTGCGGCTCCCTTCAAAATAAATCAGGCGTGCGGGTTCTACTCGAGCAAAGAGTAAAAACCAACACGCCTGGAAAGTCTCCATCTGTGCAGTTTAAATGTATGCCTATGACAACCCATAGGCATGCATTTGCTCATAGTCAGACAATTTACGGTCGTCTGGTAGAAACTTGCAGACCATATCTCTGCGGATATATGAACATTATCTGTTTTTATATGCAAATACATTTTACAACATAATCCGACACGTGGTCAAGGGCGCCTTTATTTACTCAAGACATATTCCCCTTCTGCCATATTTGTCACCAATTCCAGCTTGCCGCCATTTCTGACCAGCATTGCCACATTATAGTCCTTCAGGTAAGCATCCATAAACGCAATGGCTTTCTCTTTTCCCATTACGCAAAGCGCGGTGGAAAGCGCATCGGCATTGCCGGCTTCGCCTCCCCAAAGGGTCGCTGAGACAACATCACTTTGGGTTGGTTCTCCGGTGCTTGGGTCAATAATGTGGCTGTATTCTCTCCCTCCAACAGTATATTGGACCTCATAGGTACCACTTGTGGAAACCCCGGCATTCTTTCCAAACCCAGTCAAATAATTTTCCGTGGGATTATCCGGATCGGATATGCTGATCGACCACATATTTTCCCCCGGCGCGTCTTTGTCCGATACATCCCGCTCCAACAGCTTCATACTGCTTAAGCCAAGATTTACCAAGCCGTATTGATAGCCATGCCTTTTCAAGATTTCAACTGCCTGATCCGCACCATAGCCCTTTGCAATACCGCCCAAATCAATCCTGAGCGAATATAGGACGCCGTCCAGCTCAATATCTTTCACCTTCTTGGTCAGAGTATAACCACCGTTCTCATTCCGGTTCAACGCAACACCGGAAAAATCAGCTAGTGCCTTAAATGCTTCAATATAGCGCTGATCCGGAATATCAAAGCTGCCGTCCTCATTTCTGGGCCGGTCATAAGGCACTGTTTTCGCCTCGCGGTTGTGGAAACGGGGAGAGAATCCCCACAGGTCAACGAGGTTGGCTACAGCAGGATTATATGCACCGGCCGTTAGGGCATACATGTCGATCGCTCTTGCTACAATCTCCGCCGTAACGGTGCTTATCGCAATGCTTTCCCCATGTTTAGCCTCATTAAATCTATAAATATCACTATCAACAAGGTTGACACTCACTTTACTTTCCAATACCGTCAGCATTTCATCAATTTCCTGCCACGCTTGCTCAAAGCGGGCCCGCGCAGAGGTCGAGCTGAAATCATCAAATACAACGGCAAAGCATACCGTGTTAAAATGATCATAGCTTGTCTTCCTCTTTGACGAGAGTACTTTCGGGTTTATTTTGACGGCATCCGTGTTCGTATTGTCAGCAGGTTTCGCAATTGTGGGACTGGGTTCAATTGCCTGGCTGTCTTCCTTATGCAGCGATGGGCCTTCTTCCTCAGCCTTTTCACTTGGTTCAGCATTTGCACTTAGCTGAGAAACGGGTATCTCTTGCTGGATTTCCACTTGCTGTTCACTACAGCCAACCAGAGCAAATACCATACAGAATACCACGATTAATATTCTCTTCATTATTTGCTGCCCCTTTGATCAAGTAGTTATTTTATAAGCTGCCGGATAAATTAATTCTACCGCAACAAAGTTGCGGTAGAATCCGTTGATAAGCTATAAACTGTATGTATTCGAATACCTATTTGCTTATTACCCAGTTCTCCGGGTATCCATGATCGGTTACTTTCGTTTCAGCCTGCTCATTCAGCGTACCAATTACGATGGCACAGACGAACTTCAAGTTGCCATATGCATCAATCTGCCCGTTTGCATCACCTTGTTTGTTAGGATCATAGCCCAAGGTATACTTGTAGCCTTTATCCTTCAGGTACGCATCTTCTATGGTCATTGTCCTTGCGCCTGCCGCAGCATACTGAGTGGTCATATAGAAGTGTGTGCCGTAACCCTGGCTAATGGCACCCAGATTTAAGTAACCTGATGCAATACCAACATTGTAATAACCACGATCCAACTGTTGTTTATGTTTTCCAAGGCTTTGCTCTGTTTCTATCAACCGGTCTCCAAAGACAAGCACGGTTACAGTTCCGCTGTTTACATTACCTACGCCTATAACATCTTCCTGTTGTTTCACGTCCTTCAGCACAACCATCAGATAGTCTGTTTTTCCAACGGAAGTAGGCGTAAGGCTTGTGAGCCTCATAATCGCTTTCAGCTTTTCAACGGTCGGTGCATACTGTGCTCCATCCTTGAAGGAGGTTTTATTAACTGTTCTCCAAAGACCGTCTGATTCAACCCAAGCAGGGAACATAGAGGCATCAAAAGCAGTCTTTGCTTCCATAGGCGGTGCTGCAGGTTTTACTGCCGGTACCGGTACTGCAGCCGAAGTTGCACCCGTTGCCGATGAAGTTGCATCAGCTGTGAGCTTCAACGTCTGCCCTGTATAAATCATATGGGGGTTCTCCAGCTTGTTCATCTCAGCTAGCTTTTGCCATGTGGTGCTGTACTTCTGAGCAATTTCCCACAGCTGGTCCCCTGGCTGAACGGTGTAAGTGTCTTCTGCAAATGCAAAGGAGAAACTGGTCAATACGAGTACCACTGCCAAGAGTAGGCTAACCATCCTTTTTTTCATGAAAACACGCCTCCCAAAAAATTATGATTCCTTAAAAGCCTTTAATGCTCTTAAGGTTTATGTTTAAAGGCTTGTAATGTTTCAAACCTCAAACAGTCTTTGGTTCCGCATAGATTGTTTCCATTGAAATGCATACGCTTCCGATGCTGAATTGTTCGTTACTTAACGAACAATTATTTATAATTAATTAATATTATATATATGTTATGGAAATTATGCAATAGCATAGAGTTCAAATTTTTTGAATATTCTATAAAAAAGCAATAGGAGCTTTCCTGTTGCTTTTGTGAGCTGCTATTTATTCTTCGATAAGCGTTTGCGCAGCGCTTACGATTTCTTCACTCTTGGCGGTTACTTCCTGAATAGCAGCTGATGAATTATTGATACTCGAATTGACTATTCGCACCCTTTCTTCCAATCCGTTGGAAATGCTTAGGATGCTCTCCATCACTCTCAGCATGATTTCCTGATCTGATTGTGTGGATACAGCAACTTCTTTTGACTGATACGACAGTTTTTTGACTTCGTCAGCTACGACGGCGAACCCCTTTCCTTCGTTGCCTGCCCTGGCAGCTTCTATAGAAGCATTAAGAGACAGCATGCTTGTCTGGCTGGAAATAGAAACAATTCTTTCTGAGGCTTTGGAGAAATTAGTCAACCTGCTTTTCATTTCATTGACGCTTTCTCTTAATATGTTGGCTTTAATCAGGATATCAGCTACCTCGGTTGCAATGTTCTCAATGCCTAACGCACATTCATTATTTCCATGGGAGACCTCATCCACTGCATGAATGATCTCATTGACGCGCAGCTTGAGCTTCTCGGCAGTTATTAGCCTTTCTTCCGTCAGCTTGTTAATCCGGTCCATGCTGCTGATCAATTCATTCTTGTTTGTCAATTCCTGCTTTTCGATTTCGATCTCATTCCTGTCATAATCAATACAGTTGGACAAAACGTTCAGATTGTTGTAAATGGCTTTCGCCATCTGCTTGCAGTTTCCGTAACCACAAGCAGTACAATTGACTCGTCTTGATTGTTCCGTATTCTTATGCATTTTCCTGAAGGTTTCATCATACTCTGCCTCACTAGGCTCCTCAGCACCCGTTATCTGCATGTTGCTGCTGTATTGCCTCATAAAATCGGAAAGCTTCAGTGTCTTATCAAAATAATCATATAGCCAGTCTATCTTCTTTTTTATCAGGCTTTTCCCTTTCTCCTGCGACTTGATATTTTTCAACGTATTAAATTTATAGTCGACTTCATCTATTGACATCTCATTACAGGTTGCCGTCCCAAAATTACATCCGTAAGGGCAATTAAGAACATCCAACAGCAAAGGAAGCGCTTTTTTGGACTTAATACTTTTGTTGTACGTGTCGAGATATTTGTAGACATGGTTCTGCCCTTCCAGCTGCCGCACCCAGGCATTTTTGACTCTGGCTTCTACATTTTCCTTCAAGCCGCCAGGCCGGCTGAATAAATAGCCCAAGCAGCAGCCAATGTCATCAAAATCTTTTTCTGCATAAGCTGATAAATCGATTTTGTTCTTTTCCAGATAGTCCTTCAGCTTTGTGAATGTAACATTGTACCGGACATATCCATTTGTATTCTTGTCATTGATCTCGTCATACTTGCCTATGCAAGGGGATAGGAACGCAAGCTCATCCGAAATGTTTTCATACTTTTTCATATATATTGCCGTACATAACATTGGGCTGTGAACCGGTGCCAAATGTCCAATCAATTCCGGCCTGTACTTCTGAACATAATTGACTATGGCCGGACATGGTTGTGCGATGACTGAAGATAAGTTGTTTTCTTTAATTGCTCTGAGATAAGCCCAGGTTGTCAGATCAGCCCCGAAAGACACGTCAAAAACAGCGTTGACACCCACTTTTTTTAAATAACCGAGCAGCTTTTTATAGTCCTCAAAATTGACTTTCATGGCTGGCGCGGCGATAATGGATATCTTTTTCCCTTGCTTAAGATCGCTAAAAAAAGCTTCAGTATCATCTATAAAGTCGCGGGCTTGGTGGTCACATGCAGAAATGCATGCACCGCACCGTATGCACTTTTCAGGATTTGTCTTTGTCTTACTTTTCCCTTCAACGGTGTATGAGACATTGGCGTCGCTAATGGGACAATTACTGATACATTTATTGCATCCTACGCAATTTGCTTCACTGAGAAGTATCACTTCATTTGTTGACAAGTCAATGCGCCCCCCCCCGACTAAAATTATTAAATATTCATTATTGACTGATAATTAGGATTCGACATAATTTTCAAAAAACCTTTTTATTCAACAGATCCAGCTATAAAATAACAAATTTAAACACATATAAGCTTATTATACATTACTCCGGCATGCACACCAATCAAATACAAAATGGACTCTATTTGTAATCGTAACAAATAGAGTCCATTGCAAATGCTCCGCCAATAAACCTTACTGCAGCTTGTTCTTATTATCTACGATACCATCCCCTGCCATATTTCCTTCCTTTTTAACCAAGTGCTCCATACCTCTAACCAAAGTATCGTCCTCAAGTACGCTGAACAAGTGATATCCAAGATCTTCCCTGTCCCTTAAAACTTCTTCAAGCACTTCTACAGTCCCAAAGTCCATAAGGTCATGGGCTCTTTTGATCTGTTTGCGAAGCATATCTTGAATCTTCAACTCATGTTCAAGGTCATTCCGGATAAAGTCCCTCATGGTATAACGGCCTTCAACCTCGTGCTTGATGTAGGAAAGCTGATGCTGCGTCACTGGATGTGCTGTCGGTACGCCTCCCAAACGTGCTACCCGTTCCCCGATCTTATCGATATGATCGTGGGTCTGGTTGATATGCTCATTAAGCAGCTCATGCAAACTCAGAAACGACTCGGCACCTTCACTTAGCCAATGATGTTTATTATATTGGTGCATTGCGACGGACAATGCACATTGATGATCATCCAGCATGAGTGCCATTTCAAGACGCACTTCATATGGAAGGCCAATCCCTGCACCTTCTTTTTTTACTGTTCTTGGTGCTTGCCTTAAAATCATGTCATGCGGTGTTACATGTCCTGGCATACTGGGATCAAATCCAGTTGCATTCAGGTTGAATTTTCCCTCAAAATTTCTGGCATTCACAGTAGCGGATGTAATTTCCTGCGGTGTTTTGGCTGAGGTTGGTACAGTCTTCATATTTTCCGGCATTTTGAACTCGCTCCTTTACGGTTTTATTAATACTCTTCAACTATTATTCTTATAGTTAATGCTAAATATTCGAACATCTTTAATCATTTCCACGACAGTTACCATTGATTATCCAAAAAAATAGAGACAGTAACACTGTCTCTAGAAAATGACTTTTTTAAGTTTACAAATCCGCCTGATAATATATATAAGCTCTAGTATTTTTTGTCCGCTTTAAGCACGGCGTTAAGCATGACGCTGGCACCTTCAGTACAGGATTCTACGGATGTAAATTCTGGCTCACAATGGCTGTGGCCGTCTTTAGAGGGAACGAAGATCATGGTTGTAGGCATCATATATGATGCGAACTGTGCATCATGACCTGCTCCGGAGTTGATATACTGGTTGGAAGCGCCTAATTCTTCAGCACTTTGTTTAACCATTTCAACTAATTCTTTATCGAAATATACCGTGTCACGCTGCCAAGCCAATTCAACTTCACACTTGCATCTTGCCCACTCTCTGGTTTCAAGGCTCTTGACGATAGCCAGGACCTGCTTTCTTACTTCAGGATCTTCATGTCTTACGTCAATTGAGAAATCTATCATATCCGGAATGACTGTATGTACATTGGGATGGCATAAGATTTCACCGGTAGTGTAGACCAGCTCAGGCCTGCCAAGCTTATCAATTTCTTCGTGCAAGTAGCAAAGGGCTTGTGCAGCAGCATACAAAGCGTCCTGCCTCTTATGCATGGGAGTCGTACCGGCATGATCTGACTGACCAAAGAATCTGATCCTGTAGTTGAACATACCCAGTACGCAGGTTACAACGCCAATGTCTTTGCCTGCATCTTCAAGGATGGGACCCTGTTCAATATGAAGCTCAAACATAGCTCCATAATCATTCGGGTTTAACCTGTTCTTTTCTTCTCCCTTATAGGGGCTTGCATTTAAAGCCTCTCCAAAAGTAGATTTCTTATCGATAACGCTTTTCGATAACAGCATGTTTTCCTTTTGAAACTTCTTTGCAATTTCTGCGGGTAGGTAATCATGACAAACAACACCGGAACACATCATTGCCGGCGGGTAAAGGGAGCCTTCTTCATTTGTCCAGATCATCGCCGTGAGCGGATGTCTGTGGGGAATATTCTCTGCTGCTACGGCTTCAAGAACTTCCATAGCAGATATTACACCTAGGATACCGTCATAGTTTCCGCCGTTTCTTACGGAGTCTACATGGGACGCCATGACGATCCTCTTCAAACCCGGTTCGGAACCTGGAAGTGTAGCATACATATTCGCCACATCGTCGCATTCGATGACTGCTCCGATTGCTTCCATTCTTTTTACGAAATAGTCTCTGGCCTGATGCGCTTCGGGTGATAATGAATACCTCGTAATCCCACCGTGACCGGCATCACCGAATTTACTGAATGATACGATCTTGTCTTCCATTCTTTTTGCGTCACAAGTATACATCGATTTCCACCCCTTTAACTTAATAAAATATTGTGCCCCTGTCGAATTGTATATTTATATACTCGCACTTATATCTTAGCACCATCACTCTAAAACCTCAATACTATTTGGAATATTTGTAAAACAAGTAACAAAGCCAATATGCTTTTTGGTATCTGCGTTCAGATTTCTCGATGTAAGTTCAATATTTAAACACCAATTGAGTGCATGTGTTTTAATTGTGAAAGAATCGTCCAATGAATCCGGGTCGATTAACCTCAATTATCAGCATTATTGAGATTACTTGGCCTTTTTTCATGTTTTCCTTATTGGTATATTATTTGCTAACTATTTCAATAGGCAACTCATTTGAGCCGGACATAACAAGCTGCAAATATCGAAAGGAGTAATGAAATGGAAATCATCGTCTGCATCAAGCAGGTACCGGATACCACTGAAGTCAAAATCGACCCGGAAAAGGGGACCCTGATCCGGGATGGCGTTCCAAGTATCGTCAACCCTTTCGACGAGTATGCTGTGGAAGCCGCCTTAAGGCTGAAGGCTGAAAAGGGAGGGAAAGTCACCGTCATTACCATGGGCCCGCCTCAAGCCGTCGAGGCACTCAGGAAATGCATCGCCATGGGAGCCGACGAAGCGGTTTTGGTTAGTGACAGAGCTTTTGCTGGCTCTGACACCTGGAGTACATCCTACACGTTGGCAAAAGCGATTTCCTCTCTGGGGAAATTTGACCTGATCCTGTGCGGAAAGCAGGCCATCGACGGCGACACTGCCCAGGTCGGCCCCGGGATTGCCGAACATCTGAAGATATCTCAGATAACCTATGTTCAAAAGGTTTTCGGTATTCAGGATAACACCGTGGCAGCTGAAAGAGGTGTCGAAAGCGGCTATGAGCTGATAGAAAGCCCCCTGCCTGTATTAATGACCATCGATAAATCCTGCTGTGTGCCCAGGCTTCCATCCATGATGGGTACTGTAAAGGCTTTGAAAAAAGAGATCAAGACCCTTACCGTCAACGACATCAATCTGGAACCGGGCCTTTTCGGTATGGAGGGGTCCCCTACCAGAGTGAAACGGACTTTTACACCGCAGCCCAGAAAAGGCGGCAGGATGATTACCGGCGAAATGCATGAGGCCTTGGATGAACTGGTTAAAACCCTTAGAGACGAGAAAATTGTATAGGGGGGATGGAGATATGGCTATTCAGATTAAGAAAGACCTTTGCATTGGCTGCGAAATGTGTCTTTCCAGCTGCCCTTATCCGGGTGCAATCATCATGGCGGATGGTGTAGCAGTAATCACCGACAAGTGCGTGGAATGCGGCGCTTGTGTGGATTCCTGCAGTACGGAAGCCATTGAATTTGAAGCGGCAAAAAGGGAAGCGGGAACAAAACTGGATGAATACAAAGGCGTCTGGGTTTTTATCGAGCACAGGAAAAATAAAATTGCCAATGTTGCCCTTGAGCTGCTTGGGGAAGGAAGAAAGCTGGCGGACCAATTGGGACAGGAATTGGCAGGAGTGCTTATCGGAAATGAAGTATCGGATCTGGCAAAGGATTGTTTTGCATATGGCGCCGATAAAGTCTACCATGTGGATGGAGCTGTCTACACGCATTATGCAACTGGTCCTTACACCACAGCCTTTTCACAGCTGATCAAAGCTTTTAAGCCCAACATTGTTCTCTTCGGTGCTACCCATGACGGAAGGGATTTCGCTGCTAGGGTTGCGGTCAGAGTCTACACCGGTCTTACCGCAGACTGCACGGAGCTTTCCATCGATCCCGAAACCAAGCTCCTTCAGCAGACACGTCCCGCCTTCGGCGGCAATATCATGGCTACCATACTGACCCCGGACCACAGACCTCAGATGGCAACAGTCCGCCCCAATGTCATGAAGAAATTGATGCCTGACTATGGCAAGTCGGGGGAGATCATCCGGTTTGAGGCTGCCGTGACCGCCGGTGATCTGCTTTACCAAATCAAAGAGGTTGTGGAGCATACTGCCAAAACCATCAACCTGGAAGAGGCCGATATCATTGTATCCGGCGGCCGGGGCATCGGCGGTCCTGAAAACTACTATCTTATCGAAGAACTGGCTGAGGTGCTGGGTGGTGCTGCCGGCGCATCCCGTGCCGTTGTGGATGCAGGATGGGTGCCGCACTACAGACAGGTAGGCCAGACAGGAAAGACCGTAGCCCCCAAGCTTTATATCGCTTGCGGAATATCAGGTGCCATTCAGCATCTGGCTGGCATGCAGACCTCTGACTTCATCATAGCCATCAACAAAGACCCTGAGGCTCCCATTTTCAAGGTAGCCAACCTCGGCATCTGTGCTGATCTCCATAAGGCGCTGCCTTACCTTAAAGAGCGCTTTAAGGCGCTTCTTGAGAAGTAGCCCATAAAAATATAACAAGGAGGTGCCCGGTTTGACCGGGGAAAATTATGAGAAAACCGGTAATTGTAAGCGCCGTCAGAACGCCGGGAGGAAGTTTCGGCGGCAAGCTCGCAGGTCTTGAAGCGCCGGAATTAGGCGCCCTGGTCGTAAAGGAAGCGGTAAGAAGAGCCGCAATCCCACCGGAGCTGGTGGATGAACTGATCTTCGGCTGTGGCTGGCAGGCAGGACTGGGGCCTAATGTGGCCAGGATATCCAGTGTTAAGGGCGGGCTGCCTCATCAGACAACCGCATATACAGTGAATCTGAGATGTGCTTCCAGCCTTAAGGCTGCTGCCATTGGCTCCTCCGCTATTCTGAGCGGTGATGCGGATGTCCTGGTGGTAGGCGGCACCGAGTCCTCCTCCAATGTTCCCTACGTGATGAAGGACTCACGCTGGGGACACCGGATGGGTGACAAACAGGTATATGACGTTCTGCACAAAGACGGATTCATGTGCCAGCTGGCCGGAATGCTGATGGGCAATACGGCGGAGCTTTTGGCTGAAAAGTATGGCATATCCCGGGAAGAGCAGGACGCATATGCACTTGAAAGCCACCAAAAGGCCGTAAAGGCTATGGAGGACGGCCGATTCGCAGAAGAAGTCATGCCCGTAGAAGTCAAAGCGGGCAAGGCAGTCGAAGTATTTGCCCAGGAAGAGCTCCCCAGGAATAATGTCAACCTGGAGAAAATGGCAAAGCTCCCCCCGGTATTCAAGAAGGACGGCACTGTAACTGCGGGCAACAGCTGTGCATTATGCGATGCCGCATCGGCACTGGTCATGATGTCTGACGAAAAAGCGGCTGAGCTGGGACTAAAGCCCATGGCAGTGGTCCGCTCCTACGCAACAGCAGGAGTTGATCCCCTGTATATGGGTATCGGTCCGGTGGAAGCCGTACCACTGGCATTAAAAAAAGCCGGAATGACACTTCAGGACATCGACCTGATTGAATTGAACGAAGCATTCGCAGTCCAATATCTGGCAGTTGAACGTGAACTAAAATGGGACAGAAGCAAGGTCAATGTCCATGGCGGCGCAATCGCCCTTGGCCACCCGGTGGGCGCCACCGGTGCCAAGATCCTCACCACCCTTCTCTATGCCCTCAAGACACATGACAAGCAGGTAGGGCTGGTAACCCTTTGTGTGGGCGGCGGTCAGGGTGTGGCTATGATCGTTGAAAGAGTGAACTGATAAAGTCATGATTGAATGGAGGCGAATAATAGATGGATATTAAGAAATGTGTCGTTCTGGGCGCCGGAACTATGGGTGGCGGCATTGCCCAGCTGCTGGCACAGAACGGTATTGAAACCGTATTGACGGATGTCCGGGGGGACATCGTGCAGGGCGCCCTGAACAAAATCAAAAAAGGACTGGCAGCAAGAGTTGAGAAAGGCAAGATGACCGAAGAAGAATCTGCAGGTATCCTTTCGAGGATCAGCGGTACCACAGGGCTTGAAGCTGCCGCCGGCTGCGATTTTGTTATCGAGGCGGTTCTGGAGGATGTCTCACTCAAAAAGGAAATATTCTCCAAGCTGGACAGTATAACAAGGCAAGACGTCATTCTAGCAACCAACACTACCGCTTGCTCTCTATCCGAAATTGCTTCTGCCGTCAAGAATCCCGACAGGGTGATCGGAATGCACTTTTTCAATCCCCCGGTTGTCATGAAGCTGGTCGAAATCATGCCGGCCCTGCAGACTTCTCCACAAACGGTGGAACGGACCCGTGCTTTTGCGGAGTCCCTTGGCAAGGAACCGGTGGTTACACTTAAAGAAGGTGTTGCCGGTATTGCTTCCAGAGTCCTGGCTGCGCTCCTGAATGAAGCGGTCTGGGTACTGGAAGAAGGGATCGGGTCAGCGGCAGATATCGACAAAGCGATGAAAATGGGTGCAAACCAGCCCATGGGACCACTGGAGCTGATCGACCTCATCGGAATCGACATCCATCTGGCTAAAACCGAGACCCTTTACAGCAAACTGGGTGATGCCAGGTATCGTCCCTGCTATCTGCTGAAAAAAATGGTGGCTGCGGGATATCTGGGACGAAAGTCCGGCAAGGGCTTCTATGATTACAGCCAGATCCCCCCGGTTCCCACAAAGCTTTAATGATACCCGGTCAATAAGATTTATAAATGACGGAGGTGTGAACGGAATGAATTTCAGCTATACACCGGAACAAGAAGCGGTAAAAGGCATGATGGAGGAATTTGTGGCCAAGGAAGTCACCCCCTATGCCGCCCAATGGGATAAGGAAGAAAAGTTTCCCTGGGACACGGTAAGGAAAATGGGAGAACTGGGCATATTCGGCACCGCCCTTCCGGAAGCATACGGCGGCAGCGGACTTGATGCCATTTGTCACGCTATCGTGGCAGAGGAGCTTGGTAAAGGCTGCTCCTCCCTCAGGGGCATTTACTCGGTACAAATCTCCCTGGTGGCAAAAACCATCGCAGCATTCGGTACCGAAGAGCAAAAACAAAAATACCTGCCCGGACTGGCGGCCGGTACCTTGTTCGGATGCTTCGGCCTGACCGAGCCTAATTCCGGAAGTGATGCGGCTTCAATGCTGTCAACTGCTGTGGAAGACGGCGACTCCTACATATTGAACGGAAACAAAATGTGGATCACAAACGCCGGTATTGCCGATGTCGCGGTTATCTATGCCAAAACCGACAAAAATGCTGGTCCGAAGGGTATCACCGCGTTTCTCGTGGATCGCGGCCTACCCGGTTTCTCCACAAAAGACATCCACGGCAAGCTGGGTCTTAAGGCTTCAAATACTGCGGAGATCATCATGGACAACGTCCGCGTGCCTAAGACCAACGTGTTGGGCAGTGTCGGCAAAGGATTCGCCATTGCCATGTCGACCCTTGACAACGGCCGGTATACTGTTGCCGCCGGATGCGTAGGCAGCGCCCAGGCTGCTTTGGACTATGCCAAGAAATACGCCAAGGAAAGGAACCAGTTTGGCAAACCCATAGCTGCCCACCAACTGGTACAGCAGCTGATTGCCGATATGGCCGTAGACATAGAGTGCGGACGGCTATTGGTTTATAAGGCTGGGCACATGAAAAACCTGGGTCAGAAATCCACCAAGGAAGTCTGCATGGCAAAATACTATTGCAGTGAGATGGTGAACAGAGTGGCTTACAAGGCTGTTCAGGTTTTCGGCGGATATGGATTCTCTGATGAATATCCGGTGGAGCGGATCTTCAGGGATGCCCGAATCAATACCTTGTATGAAGGCACCTCACAGATTCAACAGCTTATCATCGGCAATTTTGAACTGGGTATGTCGGCTTTCGTATAATTCCTTTAGACAGAAACCAATGACCCTGATTCCGATGGGAGGTAATCGTTTTGTTTCAATTATTAATCTATGAAAAAAAAGCAACTTTGGCCTACATTACCATCAACCGCCCGGATGCTATGAACGCGCTTTCAAATGCACTTGTGGAGGAATTCAGCCAAGCCTTTGACCTGGTGGAGCAGGATGAGGATGTCAGGGCACTGATTATAACCGGTGCAGGTGAAAAGGCTTTTATGGCCGGTGCGGATATAAAGGAGCTGGAGAAACGGGATTATGTGTTGGGCCGCCAGCAAACCAGGCGGCGCCAGCAGGTATTTAACCGGATTGCCGAGATGAAGATCCCGGTTATTGCCGCTATCAACGGCTTTGCTTTGGGCGCAGGGCTGGAGCTGGCTATTGCCTGCACCCTGCGGGTTGCCTGCGAAGAAGCACGCCTGGGATCTCCCGAGGTCAATCTGGGGATCATTCCCGGAGACGGCGCCACCCAGCGTTTGCCTCGGCTGGTGGGCTTCGGCCGTGCCATGGAAATGGTGCTGACCGGCGATCAGCTGGATGCTCAGGAAGCATATCGGATTGGCCTCGTCAACAAAGTGGTTCCCAGAGGAGAGTTAATGGAAACCACCAAAAAACTGGCCGAAAAAATCGCATCAAAAGCACCCCTTGCCGTTCAGTGTGCCAAAGAGGCCGTGAACCGATCCATGGAAGTTGGGATTTATGAGGGGTTGGCCCATGAATCCTATCTGCACGCCTTCACATGCGCGACCGATGATAAGAAGGAAGGCGTATCCGCTTTCCTGGAGAAAAGAAAACCGAATTTCCAAGGGAAATAGGTTAGCAGTACGTCTCAACATACAACAGGGACAGTCCCTTATGCTTTTTGCATGAAGCATTAGGAAGCATCCCTGTTGTTTTCATTTATTTTTCACCACTGCAGAAGCATAGCGTTTCCGGATCACATACATAAACCTCATGCATAAAAAGAAATCTACGCACATCAATTTTTAAGAGATTTTTATTGTACTTTATTTCCTTATGAATAAAGATCACAATACCATCGATTTCATGTTGATAGTATGCATCTTTATTGCTTGGTTGTCCTATCCTCACCGAGGGTAGAGGCGGAGATGCTCAGCAAGTTCTACTCATTACATTTCCCAGAGTAATGAACTTATTGGCTTTCTTTTCAAGATATGACTTAAGCGCGTCCGTTACTATAATGTTTATCATAACACTCACTCCTCTCCCTAAACATCTATTTGCACACTTGTTGAAGCTTTTCCTTAAGCCTCCTCTTTATTCTTTTGAATAAGCGGCTGTCCGGGGGCTAGTATTCTTTTGTGCTTATCCGCGTTTTTCACCTTCGAAAAAATATCTTCAGGATCTCTTCATGTGCAAATTTCCCGTGAGCATTGTATGTTCCGTAGTGCATGGGGACCAGTAAAGCATCCTGCATGGCATTAGCAAGGATAATGGCTCCGGGATGTCCCAGATGAAGAGTACAAGGGTTTTAATTAAGTATTCTCTTTTTTTGTCCAATTTCCTTTAATAATCTTGTACTTTCCAGGCTCAAGCCTTATTCATCAAGGTATGTTAATATAATATTTATGTATACATTTTCAAAAAAATAAAATATAATGAATTATACCCCAACGGGGTAGAAGTATAACAAGGAGGTAATACCTTATGCATATCCTAAAGTATTTATTTAGCAAATCCCATAGACAGAAACTTAATTCCGAATATACAAAGGCGTTCTGTGATAAGTTTGCCTCGGAGCAAAAGCTGAAGCAAGATATCCGTGACAGCCTATTGAAGGACTTTAAACGCCAAGTATAAGAAAGCTTCCGGATTATTTAGAAAGCACTGCATTCTCTATGAATACAGTGCTTTGATTTTGTCTAAAACAATGTGTGATTCTAAAGTTATGCTATTGATCAGCTAACAGACATGTGATCTCCCTATTTTGCTAAGAACCTTGTCCGTACTCCAGAAGAATTTATCCTCTCCGATATACTCCCTCATGCCGCATCGTTCGAACATTTCCATAACGGCAGGCTGAATGCAGGTAAAGTAAACGGTTTTCTGCTGTTGTGACAAGCGCACGCACAAATCCTCCAAAACCTTGACGCCCGAAATGTCTGCCAAGGGTACTCCCCGCATGGAAAATATCAATACATCCTTTTCAGGAAAATCAGAAAGCTTTTCCTCCAGCTTATTGGCAGTACCAAAGTATAAAGGACCTGTGATATAGATGACGCATGTACGCCTATGATTGTCATTGTATTGCGTCTTGTCGTGAAGCTTGTTTGGGTCTATATCGCAGATATTGATTTGCATATCTGAAACCTTAATCAGAAACACCACCACCGAGAAGAAAATTCCTATGATAATTGCGATGGTTAAGTCAAAAATGACAGTTGCAGCCATGGTGATCAAGAACTTAGAAATTGAAGATTTCAGCTTTTTGCTGAAAATATCCTTTATCACATGCCATTCGTTCATCCGCCAGGCAGTGAGGATCAGCACGCCCGCTAATGCAGCCAGCGGAATGGACGACATGATCCCTCCAAAAGCAAACATGGAAAGCAGCAGTATAACAGCATGAATAACACTGGTCAAACGTGTTTGACCTCCCGAGGAGATCGCCACACTGGTACGGGCAATTGCTGCTGTAGCTGGAACGCCACCGAAAAAAGGCAGCAGGATATTACCCACACCCTGAGCTATCAACTCCTGTCTTGCATTCATCTTCTCGTTCTTCATGCGGCCTGCGGAAGCTCCGCACAGCAGACTTTCAATTAAACCTAAAGCGGCAATACTGACAGCCGGTATCAGCAAACCTTGGATTTGATCAATATTTATTCCGCCGAGGTGCAGCCTGTCTTCTAAAAAAAGTGTCCTGGGAATCTCCCCTACTTTATCAACAGGAAGCTTGAAAACGACAGCAGCAAGGGTAGCCAGAATAATGGCTGCCAAGGAACTGGGACAGTATTGATTCAACTTTTTGGGATAAACGGCCATAAATAGGATGACTGACGCGCCTATGAAAAAAGCAGCACCATCAAAGCTTTGGGGTGTCGTAAAATAACTGGCCAGCTTAGCCAAAGTGCTGTGTCCGCTTGAAGCAAAGCCTGTAAGGCTGTTGATCTGCCCAAGGGCAATAATAACTGCAATACCGGAGGTAAACCCGGTGATAACCGGCAGGGGTATGAAGGAAACGAGGTCTCCCAGCTTAAAAATACCGGCTATCAGCAATATGACACCTGAAAACATACATGCAATAAAAACGCCCTGCAGCCCATACTGTGCAACCAAAGGCACAAGAATAGCGGTCATGGCCCCTGTTGGCCCTGATATTTGAAAAGAAGCACCGGACAAAGCGCCAATAAATAATCCTGATATGATTGCTGTAACGATGCCGGAAGCAGCGCTGGCTCCACTGCCTACTCCAAAAGCAAGGGCCAAAGGCAGCGCTACGGCAGCTACCGTTATGCCCGACAATAGATCCTTGCTCAGTTTTTGTTTGTTGTACCCCGAAAATTCTTTTCTTAGCAGTTTGATATAGTTACTTATCAGACTCATAAAAAATCTCCTTTGCACTTTCAAGTATCAAGAAAACCAAATTTCTTTGTGTTTACTGACTATTACCTATTATTCAACAAGTTAAATTAAACTCCTACTAATATACAGTTGTCAAGTATAAAGTTGCAGCATTTTATTAAACCTTCTCTACTGATTGCAATATCTCTTTCTTACCAAAGAATCCGCTTATACGGGCCAATGCTGAAGTGATCAGTATGATACCAGCTATTATTCTAAGGTTTAGTGGTTCTGAAAGAAAAATAACACCTATTGCAGCAGACATAATGATCCTGCTTGTCGATACGAGTGCCCCCGTGGCCGAATCAACATATTTGTATCCCCAAGTGATAAATACCTGACCCAGGAACCCTGATAATGCCGAAAGAAGTACCGGACCTAAGCCATTAGAGCGCAGCATGATCAGATCATGATATGCAAATGGCAAATTAATAAAAGAACCTATAAACATAACATAAAAAACGATTATGTGCCCTTCATTATGTTTTCTTGCTTCTGTAAGGAATAGTACGGCAGCCGCTGCAGCTATAGCAGAAACCGCGGCTATGGCATCCCCCATATTTATTTTTGCAAAGCTTGGGTTTGAAACGATGTAAGAACCTAGCATTATCATAAACAGATATAGATATGTGCTCTTGCTGCTGGTTTCTTTTGTTATGAAGGGTGCCAACAGGATTACGAATACAGGATAAGTCATGTTCAACATATTTGCATTTGTTATCGTTGTATATTGTAATGACCAAGTTAGAAGTATCACAGCAAGACAATTGAATATGGCGCGAAAAAACACCAGCTTAATTTTCACAGGCCTAAAAGATTTTTTAGTATAAAGCATGTATATGCACATTATAACCGTACCGAGTACAAATCTGAAGAAGGATGTTACGATCGCTGTCATCTCAGTGGTGTTGATAACAACCTTCCCAAAATATGAACTTGCTGCAAAGAATACGGCCGAGACTAGAATGAGTGCTACCCCCAAATACATCATCTCCGTTTTATTTTGTTAATCTAACTATATATTAATCTGCATGTTTATTCAATTCCTTTACAAACAGCGGAGGACTTGAAAATGCGCAGTAAAAAATAAAGAGGCTGTCAAAAATCAGATATCTGAGTTTTGACAGCCTCTTCAAGGAATGTTTTAAAATGTACTAGCTATTTTATTTCTTCTCTCGCTACATATGCTTCTTTTAAAGCTGTAATGAAGTGGGAGTGAGGATCCTGGAGCGAAATTGTTGCACTAGTGGTAACGTCTATAAGCATCGCTTTTTCTTCAGCTGTGAAATTAGCTACGACTGCTTTGTCTGCGTCAATCAACTTTTCAGGATAAGCCACTTTGTAAGGTCTTCCGTTAGCATCTGTGTATTTCTTGAACCAAGCTTCTACTTCTGCAACTGTCATGCCTTTGAAGAATGACTCAAAGTAGTCAAGCTGCTCAAACCATTCTTTCTTGCTGGCGTTATCAGCTACACCCTTTGATTTCAAGTGTGTCATGTCATAGTCGTAGCCTTCTTCTCTCTTTGTTTCCCAAACATCGTCGATTGACTTTACAAAAGCATCCTTTGTAGCTTGGTCTGCTGCTGCGTCAACCCAGCCGGGGAAAAGAGCATAAGTAACTTCCATAACATCCCAAGTCAAGTCTACGATGTTACCGTCCTGGTCAAATATAGCACTTGCTGTAGTGAAGTTCAAATTGTCTTTCTGTGCGCCTCTGACTCTGTAGTTAGCTGATTCGCCCAATCCATGGAAAAGCTTCTTTTCAGCTGCTACCGGAGCTGCAACCTTCACTTCAGGAGCTGCACTTACGACCAGCTTCCCACCAGCAACGATCATGTTGATGTTTTTAATAACCATTTTTATCTATATAAATCACCCTAATGATCATACAGCAAAAGGAAGCAGGTACAACATCGGGATAAAGCAGTATGAAATTTACGTACTAAACGGCTGGTATTGCTTTAGTAAATCGTATTTGGTATCATATAATTTATGGCAATAGTACAAAATAACATTAACAAAAGCGGGGTGAGAAAATGAGCTCAGGTTACGAAATGGATGAGAATAAGCCCAAACATCAGCGACGTATTCGATACAAAGGCACTCACCCTAAGACTTTTAAGGAAAAATATAAAGAACTGCAGCCAGAGCAATATGCTGATGATGTGGCAAAGGTTATTCAGAAGGGCCGCACGCCTGCCGGCATGCATCTTTCAATTTGTGTTAAAGAAATATTGGAATTCCTGCAGATTACGCCAGGGCAAACCGGATTGGATGCAACTCTAGGCTATGGAGGCCATACTTTAGCGATGCTTAAGTGTTTGGATTCAAAGGGGCGCTTATATGCAATCGATGTAGATTCGCTTGAATTGCCGCGCACCAAAGATCGTCTTGAGCGCTTGGGTTATGGTTCAGAAATTTTAGAGATCAGGCAAATGAACTTTTCCAAAATTGATCAAATCGTTCCCGAATCAGGGCCATTTAATTTTATATTGGCAGATTTGGGTGTTTCTTCCATGCAAATCGACAATCCCGAAAGAGGATTTTCATTTAAGACTGAAGGGCCATTGGACTTGCGCCTTAACCCGAAAATGGGTAAATCGGCAGCAAGTCGGTTAAAAAAAATATCACTGGATGAATTGCAAGGCATGTTGATAGAAAATGCTGACGAGCCTCATTCCGAAGCAATCGCACGCGCCATTATTTCCAGTATTAAAAAAGGAGTTGATATATCAACCACAACGCAACTCCGAGATATCATCAAAGATGCTCTGAAACCGATACCAAAAATCAGTGAAGATGAGATTAAAAAATCCTGTCAACGATGCTTTCAAGCGCTGCGAATTGATGTCAACAAAGAGTTTGATGTGTTAGACGAATTTTTGGAAAAACTTCCTGGTGTCCTAGCTGAGGGCGGACGCGTTGCCATACTAACATTTCATTCAGGAGAAGATCGTCGTGTTAAAAAATCTTTCAAACACTTCTACCGTGAAGGCGTTTATCGCGAAATTGCACCCGATCCGATCCGTCCATCAGCAGAAGAATGTTATGCCAATAGTCGTGCGCGTTCTGCTAAATTGCGTTGGGCAATCAAAGCATAAAATGACTATTTATTAATATTAAGCCTTAAACGCCAGTTATTGCATCGCATGAAATTCCCTGGCGGGTATTCAAATTCTTGTTCTGAGATAAAATCAAAGCCAAGCTTCTGACAGACTGCATTAGAGGCAAGATTATTAATTGAAGGAAAAGCGTGAATATACTCATACTTGTTCTCGGCAGTTGCTGCGTCTATTGCTAACTTGGCAGCACTTGTAGCTATCCCTTTCCCCTGATATGCAGGCAGGACGCTCCACCCTATTTCGTATATACCCTCACAGTTCCAAACTTTTTCCCAATAACCAATACAGCCGATTTCCTTCAAATCTGGATATAATGTAATACTAAACATACATCCTTTATCGCCAATCTCCAGATAACGTTTGTGACGACTCAAAACCTTTTCTTGGGTCTCAGGTCCTCCAAGATATTCCATCATCTCTGGTTCGTTAATACCGAAAAGCAACTCAAGATCCTTGTCTTCCCAAGGATTGATCTGAACACGCTGACTGTTAATTCTCTCCATAAGCTTTTTCATCTCCTTTGCATCTTTTCATCGCAATAACAGAACCTTTCTGCTAAAAAATTAAAGGAAAAACAAGTGTAACGAATGCTGCCCAGAGTCCGTAGACCGGCAAATACTTAGTAACGGCATCTTGGATGGTTGAAGGTCCGGTTTTGTTCTGTAGAAAACGCATATAGGAGAGCATAATCCAAATCAGATTGGACCAGATGAGTATGTTTACGCCTAGAACAGCAAGTCTGTTGGGCGTAATCCCATAGGTAGAAAGTCTGAAGACTATGGCTGATAAAGCCACACTGTCAATAATAAGAGCAAGCACAATCAGGGCAAAATTTATATAATCAGAAATGTTCTTTTTCTCGTCTGTGCCGCTTTCGGTAATGGAGAATATACTGACGGCCAATACACTTAGGAGTATTCCGTTGAAGGATATGAGGAAATTGCGGTCCATGAATGGATTTGTTCCGACCCAAATGACCGTTATAAGATAGACCAACAATGTGACCAGTACAAGAGGACTAAAAATTCTGGCTATATATGGTGCAATATTTCTGGCAAGCTTAAGATTTCTTGATACCAGGTATGTAGCCACAACAGCAAGAGCGGCAGCACCAAATAAAACGACATTTTTAAAATAGAATTCTTCTAAATCAATGCCGGCAAAGCTAAATAACTGCATGGTTAATACTGTTAGCAGCATTCCGCTGATTGCCATGCTGGCGTAGAGTATGCAAAATTCCCCATTGAATTTAAGATAGGCTAATCTCTTGCTGCCTATTCCATAGTCATTTCCTGTAAATGCAAGCCCTAATAATACCCATAAGAATATAGGAAGGTGCATATAAGCCAGTATAATACTGTCTTTTTGCTCTAGTGGCAGCATATTAAGATAGAGTACGGAGATTAGGAATAACGCTGCAAGGGTGTAAAGAACATTTTTTTTCGGGGTATTATTGTATACAAAATAGGCGGCAATAAAGGGAATTATACCAAAAATAAGGTTAATAGGGGCAATTGCTTGCATTTCGGCAAAATGCAGAATGATCCTGGTGCTTATCCCGGCCAGAATTGCCAGAATGCCCATGGATAGGAAGTCTTTTTGAAGCAAGGAAGCTTTTTCTGTATTTGCCGCCTCCTTGAAATGTAATCTTTCATACCAAACGGCAAGAACCTGCGAATCAGGATTTTGTTCCCAGGCGTATGTGAATGACTTTTTAAAAGCTTCGGGTTCCTTTTGAAACAGTCGCTCCAGCTCATGGGGGTTAGCAATATTTTCAGTAATCAGATTGTTAATGGCCATGGTTATACCTCCACTAATCATTGTCATATTAAGTCCTGCTTTCCTCTAAAATGTTTATTAATAAACTTTATTATCCTTGGATGTCTTCGTCACTTTTGTATTCTAAAACATCCCCTGGTTGGCATCCTAATGCTTGACAAATTGCCTCCAAAGTAGATAATCGAATCGCTTTTGCCTTTCCATTTTTCAATATTGAAAGGTTAGCCATTGTTATCCCAACCCTCTCCGAAAGCTCTGTTACGCTCATTTTCCTTTTAGCCAGCATCACATCAATATTGATTATAATTGCCATATTATTCACCTCAAACCGTTAATTCATTTTCTGTTTTTATGTCTATGGCTTCTTTTAAAAGCATTTGAAGAACAGCAGCAAAGACTGCAATCACCATTGAAGCAAAGATAGGGACCATTCCGACAATTATGAGACCTGGGGCATCGTCCTTATCTGCTACAAGAAAAACGAATGGCAATATCACCACATACAAGGCACTGATTGTGATTGCACAGTATTTTATATTCTTTAAAGCTTTAATAGAATTCTGTGAGAAAGCTTTGTTCTTGTCAATATAGAACAAAAGTTTAAAAGCTTGATACAAAGCGAAGTAAAACGGTATCGCCGATACATACAAACCTAATAAAATGGGATATAGTATATGGGCATAATCTGGATTTACCGGATTATTAGCTAACCAAGGCAACCCATATATACACAGGGCAAGAACCGGGATTCCTATAAGAATAACAGCTAACTTTAAAAAGAGTGTTGTTCCTCGTTTCATAAAAGCACCTCACTTATTTATTGTTAACTCGATTTTAACACACTATTTATTGTTTTACAATATATATTTATCTATTTTACTGTTATTTTTATCGTTAAACCAATGTCCAATTAAGGCAATTAAGGCTATTAGAGATTTTAAGGAATTTAATCAAGGCAACTCCATGGATTTCTATGAATTCAATAGTAAAGCAAAAGCACCAATCCGATTTAGACTCAGAAAGGTGCTTGATTAAAAAGTCTTATTTACTGCTAATAACGCAATGTAAAGCCTTATTTTTATGCCTCAATTCGCCCTGTTGCAACTGCGATTGCACTTGTGCCTGAATAAACTGCTACATCTTTCTTGGCATGTACTATTCTGGCAGATAATTGTATATCCACCGATAGTTCACCCAAAGCCCCCCTCCTGCGTGCTTCCTCGGTTGCTGACTGAATCGCTGCCTCTTTAGCTGCGCAAGACGCTTCTTCCAAAGTATTATATACTTGTCTGCCATTAGGAGCGTAAACTGTATAGCCTACGATACCGCCCGCTGTATTTATGGGTTTAATCTCCACTTGTGCTTTTGTTGATATGTCTGCAATTATTGCACCAAACGCATTGGCAACCTCTGCGTGTTCCGGGATAATGCAGTTTGTACCAAGCGCTTTTGCCACATCAGGTAAGAACACATGCGTTGGTGCGCCTATTCCAACCAACGAAGCCACGGTCTTAAAACCAAAATCAAAAAATGGTATGGTGCAATCGCTTTTTCGCAGCTTCCAGCCCTGAGAAATCAAGAACCGAGTCTGCTCGTCCAAGCCTTTTTCAAACTGCTCCGGGTATTTTTCTGTCAGAAGGATGCGCACGATATTTTCATAGAGCTTTTGCTTTACAAAGTTATAGACTTCGTCTGCAAAGGCACTAAGGCTATCTGCATCGTCATGATAATGGGAAAGGCATCTAAGGAAGTACCTAGCTGCCAGAATCGACGATTCCGTGTCATATAATATAAAATCACCCTTGATATGCATGATATCTGTCGGCGTCAATCCGCATCGCATGACAATTCCCTCGGACTCAAGCCGTTCACTTTTCAAGCTGTAAATATCAATACCGGCTGACCTTGCTGCATTTCCGAGCATCATTGGACCTGCTCTCAGTGCGTCGATTAATGAGATTTCATTTGGATTGTACCGGGAAACATCCTTTGGCTCTCGGACAAGGTATAAAAATTCGTGCAGCGGATCGGCGTATATCCAGTGCCCGTTCAGTAATTGCCAAAGTGCCTCTCTGACACCCGGCCATTTCTTCGCTGCAACGCAAAGCGGCTGAACACGACGTGAACACAGTTCGAGTTTACCGTCCTTTATTCGAATTGCGCTGTCTCCGCCTAGCCCAAAGGTGTCTGTAAACACGCCTTTTATCTGTGTGCGCCATCCGCCGATGCGAATTCCGTTATTGACCATAGCCGGAGCACCGCTTTTGACCATGGAGATGTCTGTGGTTGTACCGCCCATATCAATAATCAGACAATCCTCACAATTTGTAAGACCTATGCCGCCCAATACACTTGCAGCCGGTCCGCTGAGTATCGTTTCAACCGGTCGATTTCTGCACAACTTGCCAGACATTAAGCTGCCGTCACTGCGCACAATCATCGTCGGCACATTGATGCCTCGTGCAGTCAGTGCAGTTGCAACTGCTTCCATAAACTCCTGTATGATCGGCAAAAGCCGCGCGTTAAGCAGTGCAGTTGCACCACGCTCCATTACATTCAAACCGCTTACCAATTCACTGCCAAGTACAACAGGTACATTATAACGTGCTCCCAATATCGCTTTTGCATTCTTCTCACAGAATGCGGCATTTCCGTGGGTGTAAACATCAGCCACACTCAGGGCATCAGCATCGGTAAGCCAGTTATCGGCATCCAGAAGCAGCTTGTCCCAATCCGGATCATCCACGATCTTTCCATCAAAGCTTCCGTAAGTTTTTACACATAGGGTGTCATCATTTTTCAGCCCGTATTTTGCCTCAGCATCAATCCAATCAAGAACTTTTTGTGTTGTTCCTATCAATATCAGCTTTGCCCGTCCGCCTTTGTTTTCGATGCAAGCGTTGGTTGCCAGCGTTGTAGAGAGTGCGATAATCTTTGCCTGTGTCAAAAACTCACTTGGCAATGCGTCTATTGCCTCACCGATGCCTTTGGTCAAATCCTCTTTGGTGGTCAGTGCCTTTCCCTTTGCAAGAACTGTGCATGTATCAAAATCATAGACAACCGCATCGGTATAGGTCCCCCCCGTATCTATTCCAAGCCCTAGTCTCATGTGATCACCTCATAAATATAACTCTCCATCTCAGATTTGAAGATGCTTTTCCAAAGTATACCATAGAAAGTCGAGTCATTCAATTCCTTACAGTATCCAGGCTATGACTCTAACCATTCGATTCGCTTACGTGACAGCTTAACCTTACCTTCCTCCTGCATTCTTGACAGTGTTCTGGATACCGCCTCCCTGGTTGCACCAATATCAACACCAATCTGCTCCTGTGTCAAACTGAAAACGGCGTTTCCGGTAAGTTTCTTCTTTCCTTCAAAATATGCAGTCAGCCGGCTTTCAACACTTTCAAAACCAATATTGTTGATGACTCTGTATAGCTCATCCATTTTATCATGCAGGTCTCTGTATATTTCCCTAAGAAATACCGGGTTGTCTGCCAAATAGGTTCTAAAAATATTATCAGGTATTATTGCCAAACGCATTGCTTTCTCAGAGAATACCTCAAAGCTTATATCTTTATTATAAAGTAGTTTTGCAACAGTCAGATGACAGAAATCCCCTTTCCCCACACGATATACGGTAAGCTCACGCCCATTTCCACTCATGTATTGGATTCGCAGCAATCCCTCAATTACTAAAGTAAACCCCCGGCACTCATTGCCAGAGAAGCACAGTTTGTTGGCGCTGGTTTTGAATACCTCAATACTGTCAAGTATTTTATGCAAACTTACAGGCTCAAGCTTGGCGAATACCGGATAAGCTTGGAGAATTTCGTTTTCAAGTGGCTTCAATGCATACCCTCCTTATAGCGTTGATACTATATTATATTCATAAAAAACAAAGCAGTGCAATAAGCACTGCTTCAACCAGTCTGTAGCGTCCATTATCAAACCGCTTTTGTCAGGCAATTATCCAGCATCTTTGCATAATACTGCTTTGGCATTGCCCCTACCAATTTATCACATACAACACCGTTTTTCACCGCAATTACCGTAGGTATGCTCATGATCCCGAACTGATTGGCAAGCTCCGGTTCCTTATCTATATTGACCTTGCACACCTTGATACTACCTTTGTATTGTTCTGCCAGTTGGTCTATGGTTGGGCTTACCATGCGGCATGGCATGCACCATGTAGCCCAAAAGTCTATCATGACAACCTGGTCGGTATTCCTCACCTCATTTGTGAAATTTCTGCTTGTTAGGTCAACAATATTTGCACTCATTCCTATCTTCCTTTCTAATATTTAATATTCTCAAATCCTTATACAGCATTAGTCGGCAGCAGATGGTCCAAATAATCAGCTGCCATTAGTGCTGCAACATTCCCCTCACCGACAGCTTTTGCAATCTGAAGGGGTTTACCCGTACAGTCACCTGCAGCAAATATTCCTGGTAAATTTGTCTCCATTTTCTTATTCACTTTGATGTAAGCGCCTTCCATTTCCAATCCATCAATCAATGAACTTGTTGGCACTGAATCACGGAATATGAAGACGCCATCAACTGCTAACTCTTCTTCTTCGGTTTTCAAAGCTTCCACCTTCATATGTCCTGCTATCGCCACTGGTTTCCTGTCTATTCTTTTAATCATCGTATTTACGTTTTCCTGATCCGGTAATTTCGAATACAAGTATATGTCATTGGTTAATTGCGAAAGATAGTTTGCTTCGTGCAAACCTTCCTCCGATTCAGCAATGACAGCAATCTTTTTACCTCTGTATAGCATGCCGTCACAAGTCCCACAGTAGCTGACTCCCCTACCCATGTATTCTGCCTCACCCCTCAATGTTTTTGGCTGGGTAGCACCTAGTGCCAGAATTATTGAATGCGCCTCGATATAGTCATAATCAATTCCTATAAGGTATCCTTTATCAGATGGTATTATCTGTCTGACCAGTCCCCCAATGATTTCTACATCCATAGCCTTGGCCTGTTTTTCAAACACATTGAGCATTTCTCTTCCACTTACCTCCGGCAAGCCCGGATAATTATCTATGCGTTCAGCCTTTTCAAGCCAGCTGGCCTTTGATCTGTTAGAAATTACTTTGACTGTTTTATTCCTTTGCCTCGCGCTTATTGCAGCCGACAGACCGGCAGGACCCGCACCTATGACAACGATATCAAGCATATCTGCAACTCCCTTTGACTTCATATTTTGTAATTTGATTATACCCGTCAAACAGGTTGAGTTCTGTGATTTAATCACAAAACCAACCATTTTTTCATTTTATACTTTCCCTAAGTATTCCTCCAGTGTAATATTTCTGCCTGCTATTTCAAGAGCGGTACTTTTACCTGTATAGCGGAGATGCCAGGGTTCAAACCGGTATCCTGTTATATTCTCCTTACCTTTTGGATAACCTTAGGCTTATAATCAGTCTATAACTAAGCGGTAAATTGTCCATGGCATTTTGAAGGTCAAAGTTTTCATACATGTCTTTTTTTGTTTCAGAAGAACCAAGTCTTTAAGTGATCCACATTTGCCAAGCTGTCTCTACTTGAACAAAACAAGAGCAGACTAAGAATCAAAATTCCGAGTCTGCTTATTATGGGGGAACATATCAACATGCTACATCTCCCTCACAGTATAGTCCTTCCTGCTGAGGTACTTAAAGTTCCTGGCCAGGGTAGAGAGATATGTTACAAATATCTATTTTATTTAGGTTTCACCAACCAATAAGTTGTCATTTCACCTTTACCTTTAATACAAATTGATCCTCGTTCTTCAACCAGATATTCATCCTGTATCAGCTCATAAGTCTCCTTTGTCACCTGAATCTTTCCCGGTAACCCGTGCGATTCCATCCTTGAGGCAGTGTTCACTGTATCTCCCCAAAGATCATATAGAAATCGCTTTTTACCAATTACTCCTGCCACAACCGGACCTGAGTTTATTCCAATACGAATATTGAATGGAATTTTGTATTTAGTTCGGAAAATCTCAACAACGGCTAGCATATCCATAGCTAATCCTGCTACTGATTTTGCATGATCCTCCCTTGGTATGGGAACTCCGGAAGCAACCATATATGCATCGCCAATGGTCTTTATTTTTTCCAGACCATGTTTATCAACTAACTCATCAAATAAAGAAAAAAGCTCATTCAGGATTTTTACAGTATCTTCTGGCAGCCATCTTTCAGATATGGAAGTGAAATTTACTATATCAGCAAATAGAACCGAAGCAGATAAAAACAGATCAGCAATGTATTGGGGTGAATCTTTCAATCGTTCCACGATGGTTTCAGGTAATACATCGCATAATAAACTTTCAGTTTTCTGCTGTTCAGCCAAAATCTGCTGCTTCTGCTGTTCTATCACCTTATTCTGGTAAAATATTTGCCGGGAAGACCGTTCAAGTATGTAGCCGCTTACGATGCTAATGGGTTCAATCAACCATAATATCGCGGAAAGCAAAGCAATATCACCAGTTTTATGACCTGTAGGCATTAATAGGGTAAGCTGGTATGCAGCGACGTAGAGTAGTGTTGTAAACAGTGCAATTCTGAACCTTAAGCGCAGGATTAGAAAAGCAAAAAAGGTAGCTGCAATTATACCAGAAATTGCAATAATGTTTTTATCCAGCACAAAATAGCCTACATATATGAATACGAACCCTGCAATCCCATTGGCTACGGCAGTTAAAACCTGATAGTATTTTATATAACGAGGAGAAGAGGTTATTAGCATGACAAAAGTAAAAATCGGGAATAGAGCTAATGCAATAACCACTGTCACTTTCAAAAAATTTTGTGGAAAATTAAAATATGTAAAAACTATCATAACGACCCATGTCAGATATGAAAGTAAAATGCCAACCTGATTAAACCTTCTATTTTCATAGTCATAGGTATGCCTAAACTCAGTTTCCAAATCCAAATCTCTAAAGCTCAAACGCAATGGATCCAGCTTCATCAAATTCCCCCTTGTATCACAATATGTTCTAGTTTCTCATAATTGAATTCACATAAAGAACACCTCCAACAAATATCGTTCATAGATGACTCAAATATGTCTCTCTCAACGTTTAGAGCAAGCTTTGCAAGAATAAATTCCATGCTTTATTATCATTTACAGGCTCCCCATGTGCCGTGCATATCCACTTAACGCCATCCAATTTTAATGCTTTGCAAGAATCTATATTCTTTTTCATGTCCCATGTCATGATTTTAGGAGGAAGCACCAACTTACCATCTTTACTGCTACATAAATCACCTGCAAAAAAGACATCGTTGAATCTGAAGCAGGTGTGTCCATTTGTATGCCCGGCTGCTGGTAAAATTTCTATTCCACTTATCGTCCTTGTGTCAAAAGCCTTGACTGTTTTAGGAACACTTGCTTTCATAAGCATACCAAGAACCTTCTTAATACCATGTCTTTTCTTCATTCCAAGGACATAGGGCAAGTCTGCTTCGCTGATATAGGCTTCACATTTGCATTTAGCCATAAGATATTCAACGTTTCCGATATGATCAATGTCATGGTGCGTTACTAAAATGCGCTTAATATCATTTGGCATTATACTATATGATTTTAATTCACTCAAAATTGCTTCACCCCTGCCAGGTATGCTTGAGTCAACAAGAGTTACGCCATCATGAATCATTGCGTAGGCGTAAGAGCCCTTTGTGCAATCGAGCTTTATTACGTTATCTTTTAATCTCATTATGTTATCTCTCCCACGCATCAAGATTTTTCTTAGCAAATTGACGGAATGTCTGTGGTTTTTTGCCCATTACTTCTTCGAACACGTTTGTAACCCTTTTGGCTGTACCCCAACGGGTCATCATATAAAGCATACTCATTACTGTGGCGTATTTCTTATCAAGCCCGCGGGTTTCAACCCAATATTTCTTTGCAAACTTAGGTTTGGGATTTGCATATATGATTTCTCTTCCGAGTTCTTCAGACAGGATTTTTGCCACTTCGTAGTAATCAATGGATTCAGGACCGGTGATTGAATAAGCAGTATTCTTATGTATATCTGCATCGGTCAAGACTTTCGCAATGATTTCACCAATATCCTCTGCATCAATAAAGCTTGTAAGTGCTTTATTCACCGGGATAACAATCCTGTCAAAATGCTTGATTTCAAAGGCGTGCACTCCGCTAATGTTTTGCATGAAAAAGCTGGGACGAATATGACAGTATGGCAAGCCCGCCTTTTCAATATATTTTTCTATTTTGTAATGAGGAGGAACAGGATTGTTTTCAATACCTATTAGAGACAGAAAGCTTACAAGCTTTATGCCACCCTCTTCTTTCAGAGCTTCTACAAAGGGTTTTAATTCCTCTGGCTTTCCAAGATGTGGTGGACGTACGATAAATACTCTATCGACATCTTCAAGGGCTTCTGAAAATGTACCGATGTCGGAAAAATCGAAATAAACGATTTTGGCTGTATCTCCATATATTCTTTTTAGATTTTCTATGTCCCTTCCTGCAACAACCACATCCTGAGCATTTTGAATCAAGAATTTTGCAGCATTGCTTCCAACGTTGCCTGATGCACCTGTAACCATTACTCTTCCCATACTAATCATTACCCCCAATCAATATATCGTTCGCCTGCTCAAGAAGTCCGATAAGGCATGTAAACTTTTCATGACCTAACTTGTCTGCTAATAGCTGCATCGTTTTTAAGTATTCACAATATGTAGTTTCAACAAGACTCACAGCTTTTTCTGTTGGAGAAAGCGTAAAACTTCTTTTATCTTCAGATGAAGGAACCTTGATAATATAATCTTCCTTTGATAAATTGGATATCATTGATGCAACCATTGGTTTTGATACCTTGAAAAATTCAGCAACCATTACAGGAGAAACAGGGTGCTCAGTTTTTACGATAAAAATAAGCATTCCCATTTCACTTGAGCGAATGGGCAGGTTCTTTTTTGTGTTGATATTTAGTCTGCAAAACATTGATACTGCTTCTGCGCTTCTGATCAGTATGTTATTGTCCATCTTCTCACTCCTGAAACATAGTTAATAAGGTTAACTTTATTATAGTTAATTAGGTTAACTATGTCAAGATAGGAATGCTACAATACCTTTGAGAAGTGCAGATCATATTCAATCTGGATATTATAGGCTCGGAATGCTAAAAAAGTCTGTGATAGGAAATCACAGACTTTTTAGTCAACATCAATTCTTCAGTTGCTTACAGAAGCAAAATTAATTGTCTGGTTCAATCTTCATCGTCGCCTTTGTCGTCATCACCTTTTGACTTTTCGTAAGCCTTCTTAGCTTTCTCTCTTGCTTTTTCAGCTTCCTTCTTCACCTTTTCCTCTGCCTTCTCTGCTTTCTTTTCAGCCTTTTCTTTTAGCTTTTCGACCTTCTCTTTCAACATTTCAGCTTCCTTATTCTTCTCTTCCAGTTCCTTTTTATTGTGTTCTTCTTGGTCTTTAACTGCTTCCTTTCTTACTTCTATCAGGTCTTTTGTCAATTCCTTCTCATCTTTGTTTTTTTCAGCTAACGCAAGCTTTTCCTGAGCTGCTTTTATCAAAGCTTCATCTTTTGATTCCACCGCTTTATTAAATTCTTCCTTAGCCAGTTCAAACTGCTTCTTTGATTCGAAAAAGTTTTCTTTTGCCACAGCAAAAGCTTCTACGGCGAGAGTTTCTTTCACAACAGTAGACACTTCAGCTTTAAGCTGCTCAGCAGACTCGGGCAGGACTTTTCCCTCAATGCTGACAGTAATTGTCTGAGCTGAATCTTGTGTAAGCTTTATATCTTGAATGATCGGTTTTACATTCTTTCCTTCTTCAGCAGCTTCTTTTATTTGCACATTCGCTTTTTCCAACACTTCTAAGTAAGCCTTCATAATATCTTCAAATAACTCTACCTTGCTTTCATCATCCAAAACTGAAGCTTCTGCCAGTCTTTCATTAGCAAAACTTACTAAAAGTACAGCCTTTTCTTCACTTTGAAAAGTCAGAGTAACTTGTATGCTCTCCATGAGTTTGTCAAACACATACAGGGGGTTGTCCGGTGTTACTCCAGCTGCTGAAGCTGTATAAATGCCTGATTGCGTTCCTTCGCTGCTCGTCACGTTGGAATGTTGTGTCGTTGTTGTCTGAGCGCTTACAGTATCATTAGCTAATGTAGCAGCATTTACTGAATTATCATCCGCAAATAGGAACATTGTATTGGCTGCAATGACCGTGACGATGCAAGCGATTGTTGCTGCGATTTTTTTCATGGTATTTTACCTCCCTTTAGTACTTAATATATACTTTCGATTGATATGAACTATTTTTTAAGGTAATATGTCAAAAGCAGCCTTAGGCTGCTAACGCGTAATTTTCGGTACGACCGCCGGCATGCCGGCAATTCTCGTCTCCTCGATAATCCGACAGGTGAATATGCTTCCGATCAGGCTCTCATGAACAAAAGTTTCATTAAGCTTCAGTTCACCTTTTGCATGCAAAATTGCCATTTTAGCTGAGGTACCGGTACCGCAGGGAGATCTATCAATGGCGGCGGAAGTAATGATGACTGCGTTCCGGGCAGAAACACCAGGCGTATTGGAGGGAGCGGAAAATTAGATGTGTGTAACCTTATCCACAAAAACGCCGAAAAGCCCTTGAAATCAAGGACTATCCTAAATATTCCCCTTTCCATTCTATATCTGTTGACTTTTCATTGCTTTGCACTCAATCAACAGATATATCATATCTCTAATTGTATATCCATAATTATTACTATTAAGTTATTGAGGTCTCGTTTGTCACTTAGCTGTGATATATATGGTCTTGACCAGTAATACAATGCCGTCTTATTATCGTATTCCTGATCTGCATTTGTTTTCAATATTGATCCTTCTACCCATCTCATCCTAGGCCTTTATGTCTATAATGCTTCCTTTATCGAGCTTATATGTTTTGGGCGTGTATAGGTTTTTTAGTATTCAGATCTTTACACTATTGATTTTATCACAATATGTCACCGGTGAATAAATCTTTTAGTTTGCCTGAAAGTATAGCTTCCTGATAGTGAATGTTTTTTGAAATAGTATCTTTATGTTTTTGAGCAAATTCTATAAACTGAACTGCATACAAAGGCTTAAATTTAATAAATGTTACGATGCTTCTGGCAACAGCAAATACCAACTCCTGTTGGTATGCCGGATTTGCTGCGGTAAGTAATCTCTCCCATGCGCAAATAACCCCTAACGTTTTTATATGGTTACTTTTAGTGATAGAATCAGAACGCTGGTAATAGTAATAAAGAGGCATTTCGATATAGGCAGGGGAGTTGGCGCAAGTCAGCAATAAAGGATTGGTAGCGAGATCCTCATACCAGGTATCGTTATACTTAATCGTTTTAAATAAACTTTTTTTGATTAATTTATTACAAGAAAATGCGGCATCCGTAGAATACATAACAGCTTGACGATGGTTGAAAAAACTACCTGTAAAGCCTTTAAGAACGTAACTATAATTGTCCTCCTGAATTACAATGTAATCACAAATGATAAAGTCATGTCCTTTAGCTGCAATTTTATATAATTGTCTAAGCATCTGTGGATGAGTCCAATCATCGGAATCAACAAAGCCTATAAAATCTCCTTTGGCTATTCTTATTCCATAATTCCGGGCAATCCCCAGACCTTCGTTTTTTTTGATGACCGGAACAATCTTGCTTGGATGTTTCTTATAATACATATTGATAATCTTCTGGGAGTCATCAGAGGATCCATCGTTCACTACAATAATTTCAATATCCTTTAACGTTTGGTTTATTAAAGAGTCTAAACATTTCTTTAAATATTTCTTTGTATTGAAGACCGGCACAATAATTGAGACTTTTGGCTTCATTGCTCTTCACTCTCGTTCCATTTCGAGGATTCTAAATATTTGAAGTACTCTTCTTTATAACGAATATCCGAGTTCCAAGGTTTATTCCTGCCACAAAAATGTATAATAGCCGGTTTAACGTGAGGTAAAGCATCCCAATGATAAGTTGTATAGTTCCATTTATAGTCTATTTGGAGCCACTTGTTTTGAAGAACAGCATTCAAAGCGTCCTGATCCATAAATTTAAGTTTGGGATGGGAATGTAAGAAATTTATAATACGTTCTGAGACCTTATCTTTTCTGTATTTTTCCAGATTAATTAATAAAACCCCTGCATTGAAATAAAGGGAATTACTAGGCAAACCTAACTCAAGCACTAATCTTCTTTTTTTTATTGGATTTAAAATAAAAGACTCGTCTACCGCAGCCAAAACATAATTCTTTATATTTGTGTTCCACAATTCAGTGATATCATTATTAACAATGAGATCACAATCAAGGTACAAAATCTTTTTTATTGTTTTATCCAATAGTTTGGAGAGTAATATTCTAAAGTAGGTATCTTTGGTTATGTAATCAATGGTTGAATCAGATGGAAGTTTCCTAAATAATCTCTCATTTGGCATAAGAAAGGTGATCGTTTTGTTGAACCTGCCTACCACTTTGTTAAGTCGCTTCTTGTTGGTTTTTGAAATATTTCCGTCTATTATAAAAATATTAACAAGCTCTCTGTTTTTTGTGTTCTCAAGCAGTGAGATTAGCATGACGCCTAAGTGCTGAGCATATTGGTCATTTGCTGTACTCACAATATTCAATGAACTCCACCTCTATTCTAACGGTATCCCCCATAATTAAAGTAATTTTAATTATGAATTCATAAATCACCTGCGTGGGCATATCCTTTTAGTATCATTTTCTTATAGTCTTCTGTTTGACAGATTATATTAAACCACTCTAAAAGCCCTTCGTCACTTATACCCCATGTGTGTTCCTCAGGTTTTCTTCTGATATATGCAAAATTGTATTTGCTTGTTGAGTACAATTTAAAACCCTTTTCAACACAATCCGTTTGGAATAGTTTATCCTCACCACCTGTAATATCACCCCATCTAACCCTCTTAAATACCTTTTTCTTTACTGATATGGTTGGTCCCGCAATCCAGTTTACAAATTTATTTTCATAACCGTTCTTTGAGATAGCCAGAGATTTATATTTTTCAATATAGGAATAAAATTTTGACTTCCCAACAATATCAACTTCAGTTTTTTTAAATGCATTCATAATTTCGGTTAAGTAGTAGGGTGCATAATAATCATCATCATCAAATTTTGTAATATAGTCATGCTGTGCTCTAGCAAAACCAAAATTTAGACAGTTGCCTAAACTTTGATGGGGTAGGTGATAAACCGATACTTTCGGATACTTTTTAGCTTTTTTTTGCCAATAATTAAGATCAGTATCGTCTCGGTTTATTATGATAATAAGTTCCTTTCCTTTATAAACCTGGCGTTCATAATTATTAAAAATATTGGTTATCATTTCAGGTCTGTTTGTACAAGCAACTAATGAAATCATATACAACACCTCTCAAATAGCCGGTATTTATAAGTTATTCTTTATTATACAGATAGGGATTTTTCAGAATTTTACCGTTCTTATTAATAAGTTCCTTTACGTTGATCCAGCCATAGATGTCACAAAATACCGGAACGTACTTATCTCCCCATTGCAGTAGAATTTTTTCGACCATGTATTTTATTACCTTTGCAAAATATTTTATGTTTTCATCTGTCGTAATATTGTTTCGGTGTCTTCTTGCATGGTAGAGATTCTTGTCTACCCAATGAAAATTGCTGATCCCAATCAGCTTAAGAAGCAAACAGCGATCTTCTCCAAATCGCCCATGATAAGGTATATCTATTGGTATTCCACCTACTTTTTTAACCGCTTTCGTTCGAAAAAAACGAGGACATGGCATATAAGGATAAAATATAAAATCATATTTATCACTGAAGGGTTTAAACTTTTTAACCTCTAGCTGAATCAAATTTTGTCCCGTTTCTTCCCAAGATACCATATTTCCATAGATTAGCGATGTTGATTTCGGCTGATTCTGCATTTCAGTGACCAAAATTTCCAATGCCTCAGGATCCAGCCAATCGTCTGAGTCAAGAGTGATAAAATAAGGCGTATCTATCGAGGAAAGTGCTACATTTAAAGCATGACCGGCTCCTTGATTTTTAGATAAATATGTATATTTGATTCGGGGATCCACCAAATAGGATTTAATAATTTCAGCTGTATTATCATTAGAAGCGTCATCGATGATGTGTAACTTCCAATGCTTATATGATTGCTGTAACACACTGTTAATAGAATGCGCTATATAATTTTCCCTATTGTATACTGTGGTTACAACTGTTACTAATGATGATGGTAATTTATACATATTAACCTCTCCTGAACATACAATGCTAGCCCCAGCCTTAATCAAATTCAAATACTTTCAATTACATATTATGAGATGAAGCATATAAAGGTAACTGAGTATAGAGATGTTTGACATTAGATTAAAAGTATCGGAGCGGTAACCGTCTATGTCCTTTTAAGTATTTTCAGGTATTCGTTGAGCGCTATGCGCTCACCTCTTCTTTTTTTCACCATCAAACACACCCAAAGCAGGCTTACAGCGGCATCCAATCCCAAGGTGAGAAAACCCTGGTATGTGTCCCATGGACACCTAAAACCTGGCAGGCATATCCTATCGGTTTTCTCAGCTATACGCTGGTCATGTGTAATAATAATAAAGGTCGTGTTATGTTCTTTATTGATTTTTCTAATAATATTGTAGATATTCTCCGTACTCTCAGAATCCAGATTGCCTGTAGGCTCGTCTGCCAATATGATCGGAGGTTTGTTTATTAAGGCTCTGGCAATTGCTGTCCTCTGCTGCTGGCCTCCCGGTATATCCGTTGCACGATTTTTTGCAACCTTCCCAATGCCGACCAGCTCAATAAGCTGATCAGCCCATTGCAAAAGCTCCTTTGGAGGATTGATATTGCGTATCAGATAAGGCATAAGGATGTTCTCTTTCGCAGTAAATTCCGGCAATAAGTAATGGAACTGAAAATGGTTGTTGTGTCAGATGAGCAGATGTTATTTTTATCGTTCTTGTTTACATAAACCATGTTCTTCAATTTATTCATGCGGCATGTGAGAAAAATCTACATCATCATATTTAAGACTTATGTATAATTATGGAGATATCTTGTATTAAAGTGCCTGATATCATAACTGCTGCAGCCTGGAAATTGTCGGGCTGGCAATGGTAGCATTATTGACAGCGTATTGGTTGATAAACGGGCAATAATATTCAGGCTGGTTCACCATAAAAGAGAACCAGCCTGAATATTGGTAACAAAATCAATACCTGATTAATCTCCATAGAAATCCCGGGGGATCAATTTGCTCTGTGTTTTGCATCGTAACGGTTTGCGATATTTTTCCCGCCTGGATCGTCAAGGTTGCAACATCCGTGCCTGGAGCAGCCGGCAATTTTGTTGCCAGGGGACTAATGGAATAAGATACCTTCATGCCCGGATAACCAAAGACCTGAATCGGTTCGCTCACTACTAAACCGCTTTGTGTATGCCAGGGAGTGGTAATTTGGCCAAAGCCATTTGCTGGCGGCGTCAATGCATGTGATTTAAACTGAGAGCGAACCTGGTCCAAAATCTGGGCATTGGCCTCCAGAGCACTTTGCAGATTTTGATTGTCCTTCCGACTGCCCAACACGGCGGCAATGATATAATGCTCTTTGCTTCCGTCTACTACCGGTGTGGCAGAAACAAAACACCCGCCGGCTATCGTGCCGGAACCGGTTTTGATACCCACAATACCATGTTTCCCCAGCATATTATTTACATTATATACCTTGCCGGCAACAGGAAGGATTGCCTGGGGCATGGCGACAATTTCGCGAAAAGCCGGGTCTTGCATTGCTGCCTGGGCAATTTTGATTTGATCGACGGCATTGCTCACAGTAGCCTCATTCGCCCCGCTGGCATCAGCATAGTGGGTATTGTTCATACCGAGGGAATGAGCGGTTTCATTCATCTTGGCAACAAATGCTTCATCACTCCCTGCAACCCAGCGGCCTAGTGTATCAGCGATATTGTTCCCGGACGGCAGCATCAAACCTTGTAGAAGTTGTCTCTCAGTAAGGCGCTCCCCTAAAACAACCGGTAAGAGGGAATAGTTGTTTTGCTTGGCAAACGTGTAACCGGCGACATCCTCAGCTGTCATCGTCAAGCTCGGTCCATCCACTCCGGGCTGCAACGGATGTTCCTTTAAAACCAAATAAGCGGTCATTATTTTAGCTACGCTGGCAATTGGAATCGGGGTCTGATTCGGAGAAGAAGCTATTACACCAAAGGTATCCGTTCCAACGGCCGATTGGCCTTGATCGGGAAAGGTTACTGAAAACTCGCCAGGCAAAACGATATTTTGTGCCGTTGCTGTGGTACTAATCGCCGGAATTGGGCTATTGAAGCGAATAGCACCCATTATACCCAATCCAACAATTACCAGAATAATAACCAGAACAAAAACCCCTTTGGGGGCAATACCAATAGATCTAGGTGATTTTGAAGAATCAGACATAATAACCTCCGTAACAATTTTAATCTAATTTAATATCCTGTATTACTGCAGGGAGATGGACATTGAAAAACACACATTAAAGCTCCACACCTTTTAATTGGACAATCCCCGCTGTCGATGGAATTTCCACCCTAATTATTCTTCGGCTGCCTTTGAAAGTAACCCACCAGGTTGTCCACTAGCTCTCCAATATGCACTATCATACTTTCTTCTTTCAGTACCCGTTTTCCTGCAAAATTGACCTGGTATCTATTGGAAGGTCTCTAAAGATTTTTAACCTTATAACAAAAGCACTACATCCGAAAATGCAGTGCTTCATATGTAAATAAATACTCTCCCTCTACCTCACGCCCAAAAGCAGGCTTACAGCTTCAGTAGCTTCCTTTGTCATCCCTATCTCAAAGCTTTGATAGTGACGTCGCAACTTGTCACCTCTCCCGCTAAATGATGCCCAATCTTATGGCAGTTCTCTATCTCTCAACTTTCTTCAAATACAATGCCTAGCAATTGTTATAATGGTATGATCTTGCCTATATTGTTGTTTAAAGCAATATCAAATATCTCTCTGCCCATGACAACATCACATACAGACATGCCAATATTGCTGCAGACGATTAACTCATCTTTTGATGTTCTTCCCTTTTTCACCCCGGCCAAAATTTCTCCGGTCTCGCATACAATATTGGGTAACCCATCAGGAAAATATCCCATTTTATCAAATAGTTCATGCTCTTCTATGCTGTCAACAATGTATTTGTCTGCTCTTTTCGTAATTCTGGGATCCCAGAAGGTATTTAAGTCACAAGGCAGTATGGTTTGGCCTTTCGATACCCACTCATCTTTAACAACAGATAATGTGTCTTTTGTGATAATTGTCGCCGAACTCAACACCTCGCAATGCTCAGCCAATTCATGAGGGTTCTTGCCTTTTATGATCGGTACATCCACCACCGGTTGAATTGTTTCAATCAGGTGATTCATAGCTGCTTCGACGACATCATAAATATATATCTTCTTTAGCTTTTTCAATGATTTAACAATAAATCTTACATGCTCCACGCCTTGAACCCCACAGCCAAACATACCAAAGGTCTCGGCATCCGGGTGCAACTCTCCTGCCGCCAGAACCGTTACTGCCGGTGTTCGCATTGCAGTAAGCCAAGTACAGTCCATGATTGCCATAGGGCATCCTGAAAGAACATCATTCAGGATCAACAGGCCCGTTGTCTGAGGGATACCGAACTTTTTTGGGTTTTGCGGGTAACATTCTATCCACTTCATACCCACTGCTTTTTTTGAAGGAACATAAGCCGGCATTGCATGAAAGAATACGTCAGAAAATGGGTGAACTCCAATTTTGGCAGGCATTTCATACTCTTTTTTCCCATGAGCCACTAATGCCTCTTTTACCAGCTCCAATACTCTGTCTGTAGTAATCCCGATATTACTGCACTCTTGCTTTGTCAGATAAAGTACCTCTGACCCAATATTAAGCTTCTTTGATATTTCCTCTCTGTCCCTCATCAAATCCATAATCTTTCCCCTCCTTTGATAATATACTAAATGAAACTTGCAGTGTTCCATTTGTCTATATTATACTTAAAACACACCACTATATAAATGAATAATGTTAGTAATTACTATACAAAATTAAACCGGAGGATAACAATGATATGTTTTGAATTGGTTGAATTCCCTAGAATTGTATTGATAGGTCGCCGCATATGCGATCCGATTTGGGAATACTCTCCCTGCTGTATTCAAAACTACGAACTAATTTTCATATACCAAGGTGATGCGTACTTTTTAATTGACGATGAGTTACATATAGCACACACTGGGGATTGTGTACTTCTGAAGCCCAGTCAAATCTTCAGCGCCAAAACCAATCCAAAAAATCCTTGCAAATACTATATTATACATTTTCAATTAAACTGTCCGGTGAAAAGAATAGAAATGGATTTTACTACAACGCAAATAAAGCAAGCTATGGAGTCCTATGATTATAAGGAAATGACGGATGCTTTTGAAATGCCGCATATAGAATTTAAAGAGATTTATCTGTTGCAACAATGCTATCTTGGAATTTATAAAGGCACTATTTTTGATATTTTGGAGAAAACCATTGCTGAAAGAAACCAGCTGACCCTAAGTAGTGAACTTATGATTACCAGCTATTTATGCGAAATTCTTATTCTTCTTTCACGCTTGGCATTTGAGACCCTAAATATTGACATTGCTTTTAATCAAGGAAATGCAATGCCTCGTGTCCTCCAAGAAGCCATCTTCTATATACACTATAATTATATGAAGCAGATTAGCTTGCAGGATATCTGCGGACATCTAAATGTATCCCCCCAATATTTGATACGCATTTTTAAAACCAAATTGCATAGAACGCCCATTCAATACATCAATCTTTTCAGAATATCTCGTGCTAAGGAACTGCTAAAGCACACTACTTTATCCATAAAAGAAATTGCTTGTGAAGTTGGAATAGATAATCCATATTACTTTTATCGTCTGTTTAAAAAGCTTGTTAATATGACACCTACCGAATTTAGAATATAGAAAAAGCAGATACATTACTGAACAATCAGTGAAGATTGTAGAGTCATTAATGGCTATTTCTCCATAAAAGAATCCCTGCGTGATGGCATCTTGGTCAGAACTTCGACCATCGCGACTTCTGTTTGCTGGATGCTTTAGCCTCCGACCATTCCCTCTACCGCACGCCCAAAAGTAGGCTTACGGCAACACCCATCCCAAGGCGAGGGAATCCCGGGTTGAACGAGCAGCCTTAGGCTGCAAAGCGTCATTTTCGTTAGCGTTTAAATTTAAGTATCTATCAAGAATTTTGTGCTTTGCTCTTTGTTAACTCCCTTAATCAATTAAGAAGATATTCCCCTTCAGTTCGCTAATAGATGTCAGAAATGTCTCTGCAAGAGCCCGGTCAAATTGACTACCGCTGCATCTTCTTATTTCTGCCTCCGCTATATCATGGGACCTTGCTTTTCTATATGGCCTGTCATTTGTAATCGTATCATACGTATCCATTAGAGCAAGAATTCTTGACAATTTGGGTATCTGTTCACCCTTAAGACCCTGTGGATATCCACTTCCATCCCACCTTTCATGATGAGAAAGAATTAGGTCTGCAACTTGAGCAAGCTCTGCTGAAGATTGAGCAATTCTATAACCTATCTCTGGATGTTTTTTAATTTCATTCCATTCCGATTTCTCCAGAGCGCCTGACTTTGCCAGGATTTTTTCAGATATGCTATGCTAATATTTCCGATATCATGAATATCAGCCAATATGCGCAAATATTCTCCTTCCTTTTCTGTGAGCCGAAAAACCGATTCGATATGGCCTGCTAATACCCGCAATCTGTTGCAGTGTTCAATCGTGTCTGCACTGCGTTTATTCAGAATCGCCCTAAGCATAGATATAATTTCATTCCGCACCTTTTTTCCTTCAATCAGCTTGTTTTTGTACATTGCTTCTTCCGCATCAGACAATACCTTTTTTATGCTTTCACGCTCGATGGTTTTTGTCGCTGTACCCAGCGCAATACTCGGCTTTATTGGTAAAGGCTCTGAAATCTCACATTTTTCCTTAATTCTTCTGCATATCTGCAGAGCATCCTCATTAGATGTGTTTGGCAGAATTATAGAAAACTCATCCCCACCCCAGCGCGCAATAATATCCGCATACCTGCAGGACTCCTTCAGAATACGTGCAATATTGATTAAGAGTTTATCCCCTTCATAATGTCCGAAAACATCATTAGCTAATTTCAGTCCATTAGCATCTCCGACAATTATTGATATTGGGAGTTGATTTGCTGTATCCAAACGTTTCAATTCTTCATCGAAATAAGCACGGTTATATAAACCGGTAAGACTGTCATGCATGCTAAGATATGTAATTCTTTCCTGGTTTTTGAGTCTTTCAGTTTCATCCCGGATCGTTATCACAATCCCCTGCACATTTCCCAATATATCCCTAAGCTTTGCACCCTTTCCGCTGACCCTTTTCCTTGTTGAATTTCTTGTAGTCAAAATGTAATCATTGAAGATCTCAATAGGCGTTTCTGATCCAGTTATACCTTCAACGCTTGCATCAAAATTAAGGGGTACATCTTTATCAAAAATTGAAACAATCTCTTCTATTCTTCTGCCTAGGGCATATTCTTTCAAGCATTCGCAAATACTTTCAGCTGCTGCATTCATAAAGCTTATCCTGTGATTGTTATCCATAGAAATTACACCGTCTCCTATAGACCGAAGGATTATATCCAATTTTTCTTTTTCATTAAAAATCTCTTCTTCCACTTTCTTTCTATGCGTAATATCTCTAGAAGCACCCACGATTTGAACAACTTTTTCTTCGATTATCACCGGTGATAATGTCGTTAACCATGTCTTTTTGCCGGACCTCAGGGTTAGTTCTTCTTCGTAGACTATGGATGAAAAGCACGTATCTTCCGTCACTTGTATCTCTCTCCCTACAAGCGTTACTACTTTATTCTATACAGGGTCAACCAGCCTCATAAAATCATACAAGTTTTCAAATGCCTTAAGCTTATCAATTTGCTCCTGTATCTCATTACTGATGATTGTCTTCATCATTTTTTCTCCTTGCAATAAGATTTTTTTCTGCACAATTCGACCCATAATTTGTTATTTTTACTTATTCTATCACAATTTTTATCCATGATTAAGCATTACAAATTCAAGAATTCAAAATTACTTCAATATATATCCTTCACATCCTGGTAATACTCCAGAAATTCACCTATATATATGGTATCGGAATGAGCACCTTTAGGTGCATCGGTTTTCTGCTGAGAATAATGTGCCTTCTGCATTCAGAGGAGGATTTATACTGTTGAGAAGGTTGTCATAAACAACCGGTACTCCCAATACTTTGCCTATTTGCAGGACGTCTTCTATGTTATAGCATTCTTCATTGCTCTCAATTACCAATCGGTTTCTTATCTGTTCACTCAGCGCCTAATATCCAAGCCTATACGGCCGTCTTTTATTTCCACTATCCTGTCTGTCTTTTCAGCTATACGCTGGTCATGAGTAATGATAATAAAGGTAGTACCATATTCTTCATTGACTTTCCGCATAGTATTGTAGACATTCTCACTGCTTTCAGAGTCCAGATTGCCGGTAGGCTCATCGGCCAATACCAGAGGAGGCTTGTTGATAAGGGCTCTGGCAATTGCCGCTCTCTGCTGCTGCCCGCCGGACATATCCGTTGCACGGTTATGGGCCACTTTCTCAATGCCCACCAATTCAATAAGCTGGTCAGTCCAACTCAATACCTCCTTTGAAGGCTTAAAATGATTTATGAGGTAAGGCATGAGTATATTCTCCTTGGCAGTAAACTCCGGCAGCAAATAATGAAACTGGAATATAAAGCCGATTGTTCGGTTTCTTAGTTCAGCCAGCTCATCCTTTGTCATGTTTTCCGTTCTGCGTTTGTTGATATACAGCTGACCGGAGGTAGGTTTATCAAGCGTGCCTATGATATTAAGCAATGTGCTCTTCCCGCTTCCTGAAGCTCCAATGATTGAGTTGAAGCTCCCTGCCTCAAAACTTAGGTTGATATCATGCAGCACCTGTGTTTTAATTTTTTCGCCATAGGCTTTGTTAATGCCATGAAGCTCAATTATATTATCCATTCTTGATCACCTCAATCGGGTTCAGCCTTGAAGATAACCGCGCAGGTATCAAAGATGCAAATACAGCCGCCGAAATTGCGAATAAACCTGACACAACCAAAAAAGGATAACTTATGAATACAGGTACTACCGGAGAACCGTCCGGATTTACCGCAAAAGCCGTAAACATCAACAAAAGGCCAATGCCGAGCAGTATTCCCAGCACCCCGCCTATCACCCCCAGCAATAATCCCTGGAAAACAAATATCAGGCTGGCATCCCTGTCTTTAATTCCCATTGCCTTTAGTATACCAAGCTGCTTTGACCGTTGAACCACTGAAATAGCCAATACACTAGAGATACCAAGCAAAACCGCCACGAGAACAAAAACTTGAATCATATAGCTGGACAGGCTCTGTCCGCTCAAGCCGCTAAGAAGCTGCTTGTTCTGGTCTTTCCAATTGTCCACGATCAGCCGGGAGTCTGATAATGTATTGTTGACCTGCCGGGCTAGATTGTCAGCATTGAAAACTTCGTCAACCTGCATCTCTACCGATGTAATACCATCGTCAAGGCCAAAAATGTCCTGAGCAGTCTCCAGATTGGTTATCAGCCAGGATTTGTTTACGGCTGAAACCCCAAGATCGTACAAGCCGGTAACCATGAGTTTCACGACCCCGCCTAAGGGTGTAACAAGGTTGACTCTTTCGTTGATTTCAACCTCGAGCTTTTCTGCCAGATCTCTCCCAATAATCGCCTCGTCTTTGCGCTGCGGCAATTTGCCATCGTAAAGCCCCCCACTGATTCCATAGATATCATCTGCATCTGCCAATCTAAACCCCCTTACAAGAATCGGCTCACTCCCATCCTCGTACTCTAAAAAAGCAGAAGCATCTACCGAAGGCGAAATATTGCGGATAGCTTTGCTGCTGATTCCAGCTTCATAGACAACGCGCTCCCAACTTCTAATAATCTTATCCCCGCTGCCTGAGGTTATTGTAATCTGTGAGGAATTACCAATCGTCTTTTCCACCAGGCTCAACTGGAGCCCCTGGATAAGCGAACCGATGAAAACCTGCACCGCTACACCTACTGCTATGCCAAGTGCAATCAGTATTGTCTGATTCTTACCGGATAGGAGAAAGCGCAAGGCAATCTTAAATGCCAGTCTCATACCTGCATTCCCCCTCTCTCATCCGGACAATATCCGCATAGCACGCAATGCAGTCATCGGCACCTATCAGACTTACTGCATCCTTATTATTCTCAAAGGCAGTACCCCCTACCAGTATGTAAACTCTATGTTCGGCGGCTTCCCGAATAAGCTTGACTGCCTTTTGGGCTGCAACCAGGTTATAATAGTCACTTACACTGATTGCAGCATACTTCGGTTTTTCCCGGTTTATTGCGGCTTTTATCTGCAGCACAGGCGTATTTGCTCCAACAAATAATGCATCATACCCGTTCAACACAAAAAAATCCGTCACCATACGCGCACCCATCTCATGAAGCTCATTTTCCGGGCAAAACACCAGCACTTTTATTCCCAAACGTTTTATCCTTTTTTTAACCTTCAGAATAAATGGATAGCAGCATTCTATAATGGTCCTCACGATTGATGTCTTAAAATGTTCTTTCCATATACAGTCGGAATCCTCCGAGAGGCAAGTGTTCATCTCATTAAGTGCAGGTGTCAGTATCTCTTCATATAAGCCAGCAATATCTATACTGCCCTCCTGGAGGCTTGTAATGGCAAAATCCAAGCATCTATCCTTATCTCCTGCTTCCAGATACCTTGCAAACAACTCCTTTTGATTCCCTGCCATCTTTAACCCTCCTTATCTTTGCTCATATCGGACCAGATCTCCGTCCTTAAGTTCCTCAGGCGGATTTGATAGGATTAATTGTCCCTCCGATATGCCCGACTTTACCTCAACATAATAATCATCAAATAACCCGGTGGTCACTGAATGAGCCTTGACCCGTCCTGCTTCCACAACATACACTATACTTTGTCCATCCCGGTCCTTTCTAAGAGCTTCACGGGGTATTGCCAGTATCTCCGATACTTTCCCAACCATAATATCCGCTTCTGCATCGAAGCCAACAGTCAGGCTCTCATCTTTACTCCGGAACTCAAGCTCCAGTTCCACCTTCGGGGTGCGGCTGGCGCTGGTTTGATCCATAACCGCAAATGGCTTTATATCAGCCACAACTCCATCGTACTCTCTATCCAGGCCTTTCAGCCTTATCACTGCAGTTTGTCCCTTCTTTATCAATACTGCATCCTCTTGGATAACTGAAGCTTTAAAAATATATCCTGTGGTATCGAAAACTCTAATAGTGCTTTTTTCATCGGTCATTCTACCTTCCTTAAAGGAAAGCTGAACAACCTTACCTGCTATTGATGACTTGACTATACTATCCTCAAGTTTTTTCACAAGGCTCTTTCTATCAGCATTCACAGCTGCAATCTGCCTCATTTTTTCTTGTATTTTCATAATTTTGTTTATATCATAATCCTGGTATTCATTACGAGCATTTATCAAATCAACTTCAGCCTCGATCAGTTGTTCCGATATATCATCTCTTATGCTGATCTGTGCCTTGTAATCATTCTCAGACAAACCACCACCGCCGAAAAGAACCTGTGCCTCCTTCACCTTTTCTGACTGCTCCGAAAGCTTCCGCTCAAGGCTCTTGTAAATGATTTCAGCTTTTGTGAGTCTGTTCACTACAGCCTGCCTTCCCGAAACTGTCTCAGGTTCTTTTAGCTCCTTCATCTCTTGCTGCAGCTGCTCCAAATTAATCTCCACCTTCTCCAGTTGTATGGCTGCATCATCACTATCCAGCTCAACAAGGACCTGTCCCTTATCAATAACCTGGTTCTCACTTACGTGAAGCTTTAAAACCTTAAGTCCTGGATCAATTCTGATCTCTTCATGATCAACAGCTTCCACTCCTCCTGCTACTCTTACTTCTTTTACTATAGCCCCTTTGGAAACAATAAGAGTATCCACAAAAACACCTTTACTTCTATTTACTGCTGTACAACCGGTTAGGCCTAAGACTGATACTGTCAGTAATGCAATTATGAAGCGCTTTCTCATATATTTACCCCCTTACCCATGAATTTTAACATTTAGCTTAACGCCTGGCTTTATTATGTTTAACAATATTTGAAAGGCCTTCCAAGATTTTATTAGTAATATATATTATATACCAATAATCATTATTATTAAAGTAATATTATTTATTTTTGTGCTCAGTACCTTGGAATTCCATCCCTACCTCCTGATGTTCGGTCCTTCCCCGATGTTCCAGACCATCTGGGTACTATGACCTCTGCTGACTTCCGGCTGTTTAGTCATGCATCACTGCGTGGGTTGCTGCTTAGAAATTCATCACTGCAGCTTATCTGCCATACTTCCGCGGGTAAGCTCGCGCGCATGCCGCGCGCACAAACAAAAGCCCGGCGAAAAGTCGCCAGGCTTTTTGTGAACGGCTCAATATCTATCCATTATTTCGTGCTCTTGCCGCATCTGCTTGTATAGTCCCTGCCGTTAAAATAGTTCAGCCAGGATGAAGTATTATGCAGGTCCCAGTTGCAGGGCGGAATATATCCGTCCTTCATGGCTTCTTCCCTGTTTACTGCTTTAAACTTTTCATACATATCAACATAAATACATTTCTGTGTGTCGGGGTACACCTCGCACCAGCCGTCGTAGCTGCCGCCGCATGCACCGTTCCTCTGCTGCTTCGGGCATTGCGACATGGGACAGATAAATCCCAGGTCGTGCAGTGCGCAGTCCCCGCAGGCTTCACATTCATTTGTTATCGTTTTTGTAATATACTCAAAATAGGTAAAGGGCTTTTTTAGGAATGATTTGTCAATCATTTCTGCTACCTTTCTGAATATAGGGAAAAACGGTGCCTTCCTGTCAAAAAACACCTTGTGCACCAGAGTGAAAAGCATGTAGTTGAGGGAAAGCCTCCCTTTCCCGGTTTTGCTTCTGTCCACAGGCTTGTCCGTATTGAGTCCAGTGGAATCATCCCTGTTGAAATAGTAGAAGCCTTCACGCTGAGGGAAGTTCAATTCTTCAACTATGTCCTGCCAGTTTCTGGAGAGTTCTTCGCCTTTTTCAATAATATGCTGAATATCATCATAGCCTACTCCGTGTCCGCTGATATTTACCCCTTCATACTTCAAGCCCTTGAGCACGGCATACAGCTTGGCAGACCTGTCCAGATGGGCTACCTTTGCATTTACGCCCCTCGCTTTTTCAGCCTCAAGCATTGCCAGCATTTCATCGGTGACGACACAGCCGGGTATAAGGTTTTTGTGCATAAGTCTGGCAACAGGAAGGGACAGGACAAATATATTCCCTATCAGAGGTACGTTAAGCCTGTTCTGATCCACGTACCTGCGCAGCTCGTCAAATTTGCGGATGTCATAGCCCAATTGGGTAATAATGAACTTTGCTCCGCTTTCCACTTTTTTCTCAAGCTTGTAATACTGGGTCATAAGCTCTGATTCATGCTTCTTGAAAGGAGATACTACCGCACCTGTAAAAAACTCGGCGGCATTCATCTGCCCGATCATCCTCAGAGCTTGGACCGCATCAATGTCAAACACGGGCTTTGGCCTGCCGCTGTAACCTTGGGTAGGATAGTCCCCGGTCATAACCAGCAGGTTCTCGATGCCTGACCTGGCAAGGGCATACAGCTCGCTTTCGATGTCATTTCTGTTTTTATCCTTGCAGGTAAAATGTATGATAGGCTCTATGCCCAGCTTCTTGGCTTCGACACCAAGGGTGTATGCCAGTATGGCAGGCTTTCCGCCTGGATTATCCGTAATGGTGATACCGTTTATCCTCAGGTCCTTTCCGGCCAGCTCCGCCATTTTCAGCACATGCTCCTGGGATTTTTCCCGCGCGCCTTTGCCCGGGACCAGCTCCCAGGTAACAGACAGTTTCTCGGGATTCGATAACGCTTGGCGAAAAGAAAGCTTATTTATTGACATAACTTCGCCCCCCTTGCATCAGTGAAATTTTGGTATTATTTCATTATAACATAATAGGTAAAGTTTTTACGTGATCTTGATCACTGATAATTATTTAGTGTATGGAAGTCAAAATGCAAGCTTAACCCAGTCCCTGAAAACATACCGGCAGCCCCTTCAATCATACGCTTGATCGGAAGGAGTTTCTGCTAAAAAAGTTGTCCTCCGTATTAAGGAAGATATTTACAAGATAAAAGAGCGAATTTCCGTATTTTCAATACCCTCGTTGAGCTCTATGCGCTCAGCTCTTCTTTTTTCTTCACTTTTAGGCACCACTAAATATTCAAAAAAACAAAAACAGACTAAGAATCAAAATTCCTAGTCTGTTAATTTATGTTTTTGTCTAAAATGAGCGTCATTGATACAATTTAATTTTTCCTCGGTTAATGATTCTCCGAGGGGTGCAAATTGTGTAGGGGGGTGCATCTCTGCTTCACCACTCGAATATTTCTACTTGATAATTGACTCTGATTGCTTTTTATTTAAACCAATGTACTTTCTCCATTCATAAGGCACGTTCTTTTCATGAAAAATTGCACTTACAGGCAGACTGTGACGTAAACACCGCATTCAATGCACTCGTCAGGATTGATAACAAGATGCTCTTCTGCTTCATATATGCAGGAAACCGGGCACGCTTTTTGGCATGGCTTGGATTCCTCATTAGGGTAAATTAATCCGGGAAAATTTGCCGGTTTGGTTTCAACAAATTTTATAACATCAAGAATCATTAGTAATCTCCCTACTTCATATTAATATTACTACTAATTGCCACATCACATTTTTCTCTTGTCATAAGAGTTTTTAACCTTGTCATAATTGTTTTTAAAGAAGGTGCATTCCTTTATACACACAGTGCAGCCATACTGTTTACTAAAAGGCAATGCACATTTTTTACAATCTATATGGCTTTCACTACCATCTTCAAAAAGCAAAGGCTTTTCATAAATAGCTTTGGCTGGGCATTTTCTCACACATGCATTGCATGAATCACAAAAATTTTTTATCCACGCTTCTTCATCTGATACATAATATGGAAGATTTTCTATATCTGTGAGAACCGCTGCAATACGAACACTTGGACCGAACTCCTTGGAAATAATAAGTCCATGCTTTCCAAATTCGCCAAGCCCTGCATCCCTTGCCATAACTGAAAGATTTAAATTACTTCCTATTGCAGGAATAGGTTGTGCGTTATATCCATTCTTTCTCATGAATTCCGAAATAAGATTCACAGATTTCCCCAACTCGTAATATGTTCTGAATGCCTCTTTATTTGTCCTTTTTGACGGGGCCTGCTCAATTTCACTTTTCTTCATTTCCATAATGAATACCGTTGCGTTTTTAAAAAGAACGATGGAGTCTTTAAACATATGTGATTCTTTAACTTGTGTATATCCAATTGCTGCTATACCATGCAACTTGGCATAGCTTTCTAATTCGTCCTAAAATTTAGTTGTTATCGTTCTTTTTCCGGTATAGGGATTATTTCTTATAGATTTTACTGTCTTATTCAATTCCCTAAATGAACCAATAAGGTATTTGGCATAGGATGGCATTGTTTTAACTTTTGAATACAAACTGCCGTATTTGATATTGATCTCCGGTACTGAAAGTCCTTCTTTGTATGTAGGCTTACCATACCAAACTTCATCAATAGGTCTGATGTATTTATACTCTCTGGGCATTGGAAACTTCATTTCACTCATCGTCCTCCCTCATCTCTAATTCTGCAGTTAACTTTTGCGAATTTACATATAGCTTAGATAAAAGCTTTAAAAAAGTGCTTTTATCCTCCTCATTAAAGCCTTCGAACAAATCTGCTTCCACACTTGTCTTCACATCCAGTAGCTCATGAACTATTCCTTCTCCCTTTTTCGTAACAAAACAACGTGAATTCCGCCGATCTTCCTCGTCGGTAATTCTTGTTACAAACCCATCCTCTTCAAGTATTTTCAATGCCTTTGTGACACTTGCCTTGCCGACATTTTTCATCCTCGCCAGTTCCAACTGGTTTATTCCCGGTATACTGTAAATCAGCAAGAAGTACTCGAATTGCCCATGCTTAATGCCATACCTTTCTATTTTTGAGCCAATAAAAAGATTTACATTCGAAGTAATACCTCTAATAAGTGCTCCCATTTCATTTACTTTCATAAAAATCATCCTTTCACTATTCATATGCTGAACTTCTTTTATGATAAGCTTTTTTTATTTTCTCATAATTTCCACCAGTAAAAGGACATTCCTTGATACAAATACCACATCCATATCTTAAAAATCCCTTACAACATTTTTCGTAGTCAATTCTTGTTGGATTAACCCCGTCTGAAACAACAGGATTTTCGTAAATTGCTTTTTCCGGGCACTTTCTGATGCACTTTCCGCACTTTTGGCAAAAATCTTTGATCCAGGTCATATCTTCCGTATTCTTTATGAAATCTCCAATATTTTCTATATTGGTATATACAACCGATAATCTGTTGCAGGCCCCATTATTCTTAGTTATTGCCATGCAATGTCTGCCTGTCACAGCTATTCCTGCCCACTCGGCAGCCATGGAATAGTCAAGCTGCCCTCCCATCGAATGATTGGGACTTGCTCCGAAACCTTTATTTTGCAGAAATTCAGAAACCCGGTTGGTGATGTTTCCTGTCAGAGCATAGACCCTTGCGACATCTATCTGGCATTCGATACTAGGTGCATTCTCAAATGCTTTCTTATCCATAGCGGCTGAGAATACCAAAGCATATTTATATGGAACACCACAGCCTCTAAATATTCTTTCCGGTGTGACTTCAAAGAATCCAAAGTCATCAACCTGAAGCTCTGTCAGAAGCTGAACCAAGTCATCATATATTTGCTTTGATATTTGATTTTTCGAAGGGATATTGTTCTTCTTAATTAACTTTAATGTCTTATACAATGTATAGGGAATTTTGTAAATTCTTTTTATATTTTTTATAAGCTTGATGATATCTTGTTTGCTGAAGTTCAGTCTATTTTCCTCCACATAAAGTCTTTTTCGGGGAGAATTATCATTGGCGAAAATACTTGCACGTCTGTTCAATTCATTTGCTTGGGGCTTAGCGATCTTATTCAAACTTAATCCCATATTTATCCCAGCTTTCATATAATCTTAATAACAATATAACACCTTTTAGTTTACCGGTAAACTAAAAGGTGTTATTTAAAATAAAAAAAACCGTAGACTCGATGTTTATCACATCTTTATCTGCGGTCCAAATCCTACATATTGTTGCGTCCATATCCATAGTCGAATGGATATCAATGTGTCAGCGCCTCAGGATAAGCTGTATGCTTAGCATACATATAACCTTCTCTATACTTATCTAGGCAGCTGCTTCATTACCCCCTCCTCCATCAAACGGAATATCAATTCAAATAATTTTTCACTTGTCAGATGTTCTGATCGTTTAACCCAATAGCTCATTATTCCAATCATAGCAGACAGGGTGTATTCCATTATGTAATCCAGTTCTATCTGATCAACATTTTGCTTGTCAGCAAATACTTTCACTATTGTCGGTTTTATTGAGTTTTTTAGCTTGCTTGCAAATGCAGGGTCCCCATTGTCTCCAAGCAATACAGAATAATACCTGCTGTTTTGTTCATAAAGCTTCAGAAACATATCCAGTGGCATTCCAATAGTTCCTGATGGCATGGAAACAGGAGGAAGCTCGTCTAAGGTAGGGATTAATGAGTTCTCTATGTGTTCCAGGACATCATACACATCCGTGAAATACTCATAGAAGGTGCCCCTGTTATAGCCTGCTTTGTCTGTGATATCCCTTACTTTTATTTTTTCTATTCTTTTTTCGCAATACAAGCCCCAAAATGCATCAATTATATTCTGCTTCGTCTGGGCTGTTATTTCTTCCCGTTTTTTCATAATCATACCTCATTTTGAATTCCGACAAATCAAATAACATTGTTGGTTGATATTCAACAGTCGTGAATCTATAATTAAATTATACAACATGGTGTCGGATTATTCAAGGAGGTTAAAAATATGATTACAATTCTTTGTTCTGGTTCACGCGGTGATTTTCAGCCATATATCGCCCTTGCACAGCAGTTAAAAAAGCTGGGGAAGGATGTTCGCATCACGGGAAGTAAAAGCTTTGAAGGCTTCCTTCGCAGCTATGGGATCGATGTTTACCCTATAGCTGCAGATATTGAAAGTCTGAATGTTGATCCAAAGCTTTTGAAAGCTGCCGGTTCAGCTGACAATCCTTTGAAAATGCTTTTGACTTTCAATAAAATGAAGGAATATGGTATTTATATGGTAAATGATTACTACTCCGCCTGCGAGGGAAGTGAACTCATTATCTACCATCCCGGCTGTACTATCGGCTATTTTGCCGCACAGAAATTTGGTATTCCTTCTGTCCTGGCGTCTCCCTTCCCAGTGCATAAGACTAAGGAATATTTATCTGTGGTTATGTATGGGAAAACAAAATCTAATGTTCTTTCTAAAAAAATCAGCTATGCTATGCTTCAGGGAATGCTGTGGATGGCCTCAAAGGATTCTGTGAAAGGATTCTGGAAAAAACGTTTTGGGAAAGTACCTGACAATTTCAGTTGTCCCTTTGAAAAGCATATAGATAAAAAACATCCTGCCATTACCTCATGCAGTAATTTCGTTTTCAAAAGACCTGATGATTGGAACGAAAATATTCATCAGAGCGGCTATTGGTTTGTTGAAGAGCCTTGCGAGTACACTCCAACCGATGAGCTTGCAGCTTTCTTAAATGACGGTGAAAAACCAGTATATATAGGATTCGGAAGTATGACAGCTTTTGAAAAGCATCAGGGTCTGGCAGAAATGTCAGTGGAAGCGATTACCAAAAGCGGCAAACGTGGCATTATCTGTGGCATGGGAAAACCAGCAAATCTCTCAAAAAACATTTTTGCAATTGACAGCATTCCTCATTCCTGGCTGTTTGAGAGAGTTTCCGCTGTATGCCATCATGGTGGGGCAGGCACAACTGCGGCAGGATTTAAAGCAGGAATTCCCAGCATTATTGTACCATTCTCCAATGACCAGTTTGCATGGGCACATAGGGCTTATGACTTAGGGGTTGGAGCCAAACCCATTCCTAAAAAGGAATTGTCTGCAGATAAGCTTGCTGATGCAATCAGATTTGCCTTAACTGATAAAATCATTGCAAACGCAAAAGCTCTCGGCAAAAAAATTGCTACTGAAAACGGAGCTATAGAATGTGCAGAAATTATTGTAAAGTGTCTTGAGAGGTAAAGATATGGAGCAAACAGAGAATTGGCGAAAAAAAATCTTTACAATCTATACAGGTCAGGCATTTTCATTATTAAGCTCTAGTGCAGTTCAGTTTTCAATCATCTGGTGGATTACCGTGGAAACCAGCTCAGCTTTTGCCTTGACAATAGCCAGTGTCATAGGCTTGTTGCCGCAAGCTCTTATCGGCTTGTTTGCAGGAGTTTGGATTGACAGGTTCAACCGTAAAAAAATAATGATTATAGCTGACATAGTAGTGGCATTATCAAGCTTGTTTTTAGGAATTCTATTTTTTATTGGGATTAAATCCATTATATATGTTTATATAGTTCTGCTTATCAGAGCTTTGGGCGAGACTTTTCACAAACCAGCTCTTCAAGCAGCCATTCCCCAACTGGTTCCTCCTTCAGAGCTTTCAAAAGCAGGCGGTTTCGGGCAAATGATCAACTCTGCAACCTCTATGGTCGGGCCTATGCTTGGCGCTTTTTTAATGAGCATAACAACACTTCAATATGCAATGATTGTTGATGTTTTGGGAGCTGTTTTGGCAGTATCAACATTGTCTTTTATAAAAATTCCAAAACGCAGGATAGAGCAGACAATAAAACTAAGCTTCATACAAGACATGAAGCAAGGGATCCGAGCATTTAAATCAAATAAGGCGTTGCTCCGTCTTTCCATTCCCATGCTGATATCAACCATCATTTTTGTTCCTTTGGGAACACTGCTTCCACTTATGGTTAAAGGTTATTTTAATGGTACGGCATGGCACAACGGCGTTGTACAAACCTTGTTTTCCAGCGGAATGCTTATCGCAGCAATGGTAATCGGCATTACCGGAGGACTCAAAAAACAATTTTTAATGATATCAATTTCCACGGGTTTATTAGGTATATGTGCATTAATTGGCGGTATCTTACCTGCATCTATGTTTTGGGTTTTCTGCATTGTTGTGTTTGTTATGGGGACAACGGGTATGGGTTTCAACATTCCCTTTATATCCTACATTCAAAGGACGGTTCCAGCCGAAAACCTGGGGAAAGTTATTTCTCTTGTTACAAGTGTTATGAGCTTCGCAGCACCTGTAGGAATGTTTATTGCAGGTCCTGTATCTGAAATAATAGGAGTAAGCAGTTGGATGTTTTTCGCTGGGATAATTATGATCTTCATAGGCATCTTGTGTTACATTTTGACCAAAGAATTTGATATTCCATTAAGAAATGAGGTTGCTACCAATTATAAATAAAATTTTTAAAGGTTTTTGGGGAATAATAGCTCTGACTATTTCTCCATTCATCATGTTAGCTATAGTAGGAATTTTGTATGTTACATTTCAAATGATTGGAGGGACATATTTTACTGTAGGAGTTCAATCATTTACTAAGTTGATCTACAGTCTTGTACCATTTTTTTCGTACCTAACAGCAATACCCGTTATAATGGTTTCAATTATGCTATTTGTTAAAAATAGACAAAAAATCGTGAAATTTCTGAAGAAACAATAGATATAACCTTAAGCATTGGAGTTTTTTTGATTTGCATAACAATGCTTAAGGCTATTTGTTTTCAATTTGCATTTCTCAAATTCCTATTCACTGGTATATCCAGTCCCGACTTAAATCCCACTGTTACATTATTTCTTTTTTATGTTATTCAAAATTCTGACCCATCCTTAAAAGTGAACCGTATATCCTCTTCCGAGAACACAGTTACTGTATCCACCAGTGTATGCCGCAATCTCACTTCAAATTCAGCAATCAGTTCATATTGCTCCTTAAGTCTGCACAAAAAAGCTTCAACGCTTTCACGTCGCACCTTTATTTTCTGCTGATGCTCGCTAATTTCATTAAACCTTGCCTTTGCCACTTCAAACCTTGCACCAGCCCTTATAACTCTTCTTGTATTCTTCCTGGTCAAGCTTGGCTTGAGCATTTTCATTGACACATTTTTGTATAAGCCCGGCAACAACAGACATTTCGTTTCTCATTTCTGAATGCTCCATCTCAAGCTTTGTGACATCGAATATGGTGTTCTTAATCATTTCAAAGTTTTCTAATATTGCATCTTTATTTGAAATTAGTTTATTTACACCTGTGACAAATAGCTTTTTTATATTCTCTTCGTTTATATGTGGGGTCTTGCACTTATCGGCTCCTTTGAATTTATTATTGCACTGGAATATCACCCGGCGGTACTTACTGTTTGAATGCCAAACCTTTGAACCATATAGACCTCCACATTCTCCGCATATTATCTTACTTGAGAACATCCCTGCACTACTGTGGCGGTTTTTCATGGTTTTCCTTTGCTTCATCTTTTCCTGAACCATTTCGAAAACATCTGATGAATTAATCGCCGGATGGCTGTTTTCTACATAATATTGGGGCACTTCACTCTCGTTGACCTTCTGCTTCTTGGTCAGAAAATCCACTGTGTATTTCTTTTGCAAAAGAGCATCACCTTTATATTTTTCGTTGGTTAGGATATTTCGGATAGTTCCTGACTGCCATTTTTCCTTGCCTCCCGGCGAGGTTAAGCCTTGCTCGGTAAGATGTTTTGCAATGCAATGCGGTGTCTGCCCTTCAAGGAAAAGTCGGTAAATAAGCCGGACTATTTTCGCTTCTTCCTCATTAATCTGTGGCAGACCATCTTCACTCCTGTCATATCCAAGAAATCGTGAGTAAGGTAGACTAACTTTTCCATCTGCAAACCTTTTCCTCTGACCCCATGTGACATTTTCAGAAATACTCCTGCGTTCCTCTTGGTGGAGGCGAGTGGAATCGAACCCCTGTCCGAAAGTATCTTGGTCAGAACCTCGACCAGCGCAGCTTCTGTTTGCCGGATGCTTTAGCCTCCGACCATTCCCTCTACCGCACGGCCAAAAGCAGGCTTACGGCTTCAGTAGCTATATAATGCGTCAGTTATCTCAAATCTTTGATAGTGACGCCGCAACTTGTTGCTTCCCCCTCTAAATGACGCCCAACCCCAAGGTGAGGGAACCCCGGGTTGAGCGAGCAGCCTTAGGCTGCTAACGCGTAATTTTCGTTAGCGTTTAAATTAATTTTCCAGCTTTTTATGGTGCCTCTGGGACCACCGCTCGCTATCCCGGCCTTATGATAACATAACACACCTGTTTATAAATAGGGGACACGGGGACAAGTCCCTTGTCCCTGTTCCAAAAACTCTACGGAGCGTTTATTGAATAGTTATGTTATAACGATTATATTAGGTATAGAGAGGAGGAATTAATATGGACTGTAGTAAAGTTGGCGCCTTAATATTGAGCTTGCGCAAAGAAAAAAACATGACCCAAAAAGAAGTTGCTGACCGGATGAATATAAGCGATAAAACCATCTCGAAGTGGGAGCGTGGCATGGGTTGCCCCGATGTGACTCTACTCGGCGACCTTTCCGTTATATTGGGTGTAAATATCGAAAGAATCTTAATGGGTGATTTGGAAGAAAACGATAAGGATGGAGGCAATATGAAAAGAATAAAGTTCTACGTATGTAAAAACTGCAACAATGTAATAACCAGTACAAGTGATGCTGATGTTTCTTGCTGCGGCAGGAAGCTTACAGAATTGGTTGTAAAGCCTGAAGATGAAGCTCACAAAATTACTGTAACTGACAGCGATGATGAGTATTATATAACAATAGATCATCCAATGAACAAATCCCACTATGTATCATTTGCAGCTCATGTGGGTTTTGACAGGATTATACTTGTGAAGTTTTATCCTGAACAAAACTTGGAATTAAGAATTCCCAAAATGCAGCGTGGAAAGCTGTATACTTATTGCAGCGAGCACGGACTTTGGGTGAAAGGAATATGAAATGGAAGTAAAATTTAATCCGATTGATATGCAAACATGGCCAAGGGGTCAGATATACTATTACTTTAGTAAGATTGCCCCAACGGGTTATTCCTTGACGGTTGATTTAGATGTGACTATAATGAAGTCGGTTTTGAGGGAACGTAATATTAAGTTTTTCCCTGCATACCTTTGGTTAACAACAAAATTGCTTAACAGGCAGATTGAATTTAAAGTAGCAATGGTTGATGAAGTGCTTGGATACTGGGATTTCCTAACTCCACTATATGCAACCTTCCATGAGGATGATAAAACCATCTCGCTAATGTGGACTGAGTATAATGATTCCTTCCCAGCTTTTTATAAGCGGTATTTGGAAAACCAGCAAAAGTACGGAACCAATCATGGTATCCTAGCTCAACCGGCATGTCTGCCTCCTGCAAATTGTTACACTGTTTCTGCCATACCCTGGGTGGATTTTAAGCATTTCTCACTGCACGGATATGAGAATAAGCCGTATTACCTTCCCACTGTAGAAGCCGGCAAATTTCATGAAAACAACAATAAAACTCTGATGCCCCTATCAATTACCGTACATCATGCTACTACCGACGGCTGGCATATAAAAAACTTTTTGGAAGAATTGCAGCATGAAATGAATAACCCTGAAGTTTGGGCATTTGAACAATAAGCACTGTATTCACCTTTCGAATACAGTGCTCTTCTATGTAAATCAATATTATTCTTGTCTAATCACTTAGTATTTGATACAATTTAGCGCTATTGATTAACGCTAAATTGTTTGATTAATGCAAATTTCCAGTCCGGTGAACCATACTTTAAAAATGTAGTATTCTCAGGTTGACTGTAAAATACTTTCACTCTATTATGATTTGCCCAATCAATGAGTCTGTTAATATTTTCCATAAGCTTCCTCGCCTGATAAACAGGTTGCTTTAGCTAAAGAATAGCTTCTTGCATATCAATAATGACTAAACCGAATTGTTTTTCCATTATAGTCTTGTCCTTTTGTAAAATTATTACACTTTATTTAACCAGCCTTCTCTTAATACATATCCTCCACACTCCCCGCCCTCAGGTCCCATCTCAATCACATAATCTGCTTGTTTTATTAGTAATGGGTTATGTTCCATAGCGATAACAGTTGCACCTTTCGAGGTTAATTCATCAATAATAAAACTAAGTTTCTTAACATCATCATCATGAAGTCCGGTAGTTGGCTCGTCAAGAATATAAATTACATCTTTGGTTCTGCTGTCGCAAAGCTCCTTTGCAAGTTTTATCCTCTGAGCCTCACCCCCTGATAAGGTGGCCGCACTCTGACCCAGTTTGATATATGAAAGTCCTACCTTGCAAAGCATATCCAGTATCTCATACATTTTAGTTTCACTTTTAAATAAATCTTTCACCTCACCGATTTCCAGTTCAAGTAAATCGGCAATAGAATACCCCATATATTGAACCTTTAATATATGCTCTTGATATCTTTTACCATTACACTTACTGCATGTGGTATAAATATCCTGCATAAAGTGCATTGGTATGGCTATTTCACCTGCCCCTTTACACTCCTCACATTGTCCTTTTGCACTATTAAAGCTAAAGTGTTCTTTTGTCAGCTTCTCTCTTTTTGCATCACTTAAGTTAGCATAAAAATCCCTTATTAAATCAAATACTCCAGTATATGTTCCGGGGTTTGATCTTGAATTCTTCCCAATGGCCTTTTGACTGACAAAATGTATGTCATTAATCCGATTTACTCCGGTTATGCTATCATACTCTCCTATTACGTCAACTCTTTTTCTAAGTTCCTTCATCACGGCAGGATAAAGGGTTTTTGAAATCAAACTGCTTTTTCCCGAGCCACTGACACCAATAACACAAATGAACCTGGAAAGCGGTATTGAGATATCTATATTTTTTAGATTGTTTGTTCTTACACCTTTTAATACAATTACTTCATCTGATTCAACTTTATCACTCCTAATCGCAAAATCAAAGCAGTTTAAATCCGGCGCTTCCGCATACTCTACATCTTCCGCCCGTAATAACCGCCCCCCATAATGCCCTGCTCCCGGACCAATTTCAACGAGATAATCCGCCATATTAATAAATTCTTTTTTATGCTCTACAATAATAACTGTATTGTTTTGTCTTTTTAATTCCTTAATGGTCTCAATTAGAAATCCGAAATCCTTTGGATGTAACCCCTTTGAAGGTTCGTCCATGACATACAAAATATTCGAAAGTCCTGTACCAAATTGAGTTGCTATCTTCAACCTCTGCGCTTCTCCACCTGATAGTGACGGAATGCTCCTGTCCAGATTAATGTACCCAAGTCCTACTCTCTCAAGTTTTTTAAGTCTAGCGATAATTTTAGTAAGAATAGCCTTACATTTTTCCCTTTGATTATTATCCAAACTTCTGTAAATCGAATGACACCACTTCTTTAACACGGTAATGCTCATCATGGTAGCTTCAGGGTATCTTGTATTGCCAATCCTCACCATTCGCCCTTCTTCAAGCAATCTCTCACCGTTACATCTACTGCATTTTTTATTTACAATAAAGCGCTCAATATGATCAATCGATTTATTTTCACTACTATCTGCTAATAATCGCTGCAATATATTGACTACGCCTTCAACCGGTCTTGTTATTGTGCCGTTTCTGCCGTTAGTATTCTCATAGCTTAAAGTTACTTCTCTGCCATTGCTTCCATAAAATATCTGCTGCTTAAATGCTTCTGAAAGGTCTTTAAAAGGCACTTCAAGGTCTTCATTCATATCGGCTGCCAACGCCAACACTTCACCCTTCATCCAATTGGCATTCGGCTTTTCCCTATGCTTCCTGAGGTTACCCCACCAAACTGAAGCACCGTCTAGTATGGACAACTCCGGGTTAGAAACAATCATATCAATATCAATCTGAAGTTCCTCGCCAAGTCCTTTACAGACAGGACACATATACTCAGGATGATTATAGTTAAACATTGCTGGCGTAAGAGTAAAAAATATGGTACCACAGCTTCTGCAAACATTATTTTCAGGGATAATCCCATTACAGAACGGACACACTCTTTCACCGATTGTGGCAAATAGCAGCCGTAAATACTCCCCAATTCTCGTTACTGAAGCAACAGTTGATCTGGGATTTGTTCCTAGATTTTTCTGCTCTATGGCAATTGAAGGCTGGAGACCGGTAATTCTTTTAACCATAGAATCTTTCAGATCAGTCCCTGTGAGGGAATTCGAGGCAACCAAGTCAATAAATTGCTTTTGACTTTCACGATAAATGGTATCAAATGCAAGACTTGATTTCCCACTTCCGCTAACTCCTGTTATTACCGCTATTTTTCCCTTTGGAATCCTTACTGAAATATCTTTTAAGTTGTGTATAGAGGCATTCTCAACAACTATTTCATTTGAATCGACATAGTCATGCTCGAAAGTTTCTCCACTTTCAAGCTCTTCAAAAAAAACTGTTTCATTATCAGCTGGGAGATAGTTTGTCTCATATGAAATAATATTCATTTCAGGGGTATCATGAAACACTTTATAATTGGTCCAATGTTCCACCCATTTCGGTACTCTTATGTCATTATAAGCTTTATCTTGATATGGCATAATCTGCAGAATCACAGAGTGCTCAAAACCATCAAATCCTAAAACTGATATGCTTTGATTATATTTATCTATCGATTTTATTTTTACAATAGTTGAAGCTAATGGATTGGGTCTGACAGGAGACCTGGTGGCGAATACCCCGCATTTGGGGGCATTTTCATAGGGAGGGTTACACATGAGGTGACTGCGGTATCTCTTGTCATCAAACCTATGGAACCACCATAATACTCTTACAAAGTCACCTGGCTGTATTTTCTCAAGCTGTTCAGAGATTTCTTCTGCCGATAGAGTTTCCGATTGGTATAATTTAAGCATCCCACAGTTATTTTTGAATAAATACTCACCAACTGGCTTTCCTTTAAATGAGATGGGTACGAAGGTCTCATTTGGTGAGCCATTTTTTTTATAATCTTCTACTACCTCTTCACATGGAAAATACGGCTTAATATCTACCAAATCACCTCTGATGGCCTGAGACTTTACATTGGTTTCAATAATCATCTCACCGCTTTTCTCTATGATCTCTATTATTTTAAAAGCATAACAATAGATTTCGCTTTCGTCCTTTGTAAATAGAACACAATGACTGAAATAATCCAGATTTATCAAGGCATCTTTCAATTCTTTATTTATCCGAACCTTAATGAGATTACTCCATTCACCATCCCTATAAATCATCTCATAACAGCCAATCATTTGAAATTCAATACTTTTCATCTGATATTCACCCTTCCTATAGAGGAGTTATTGGAATGAATATCTCAACAATCCTCCTCATGCTATCATTTTCACATTCCTGTGGTGGATAGTACTCAAAACACAGCCGATCATCAGGCATATAGCCACTCTCTGGCAACCATTTTGAAACCATATAGTCCCAGGCGTTTTGATACTCATTTGTTTCTAACAAAAATCTGCCAACAGCATATTTCCCACCAGCAAGCTCCATACAGCCAAACTCTCCCTGACTGCTGAAATCATTTTGGATAGACATACACACACTCAACCTAAGCTTTTCTTTCTCAGTTAAATCTCCATAATCATGATATACGGTGTACCACTCTGTTCCGGAACTAACAAAGCCTCTTCTGCTCGCAAAGCTATAGAGCCTTGTAAAAAGCTTCATGAATAAATCAGAATTACCTTTATAAGCGCCTGTATGTCTGATGTATAGAACTTTTATAGGGTCAATTTCTTTAATTTTCAATTCTATAGGGATATTGTAATTCATTCTTCCTTTTAATACTTTTCCATTCATGCTAATTTCATTGATTAATTTATCCATTTCCAAATCACCAATTTTCCTTATCACACTCGCACTAACTCTGTATCTTTCCTTAAATGCTTTTGCAAAGGATGCTTGATTAGAAAAACCCACCGATAGTGCAATATCCTGAATCGTCATTTGATTATTCTTTCTTAGAAGAAATATTGCTTTTTCCAAGCGAAGTCTCTTTATAAAGCTATGTAGGCTTTCACCTGTGAAATGCCTGAAAATTCTTTGAAAATGATATTCAGAAAAAGAAGCCACTCGTGCAAGTTGCTGAATAGAGAGTTCATCATCTAAATGACTTTCGATATAATCTTGCACAATATTAATTTTAGAAATATATATTTGTCTTGATACATTTAATATAAGGTCCATATTAATCTTCCTTTAAAACTTATTTACAACCTAACTAATAATAGGCTTATCTTTTTGCCCCTACAGTAATAAGTATTATTTCAGTCTTATATAATTTCCAGGAAGCGCTTCAAAAATCTCCGGATAATGCCCACACCTGGCTCTAATCTGGTTATATTGGGCTTTATCTCCATTTTTCTTAGTGTAAAGCCTTCGCTCAAAAATAATATCGGCTAAAACAGAAGCATGCAGTGTTTGATTGTCTGCCTCCATCAACACAGCTTGCATTGCTTCCTGTAATGTCTTATTTTTTTGTGGAATGTGTTTTGCTAGAACTGGCTGAGAAGATTCTTCATACTTCATAATTATATACACTGGTCTATTTTCTTTTAAAAGAACAACCTTACCATTCTTATCAACAAGGTCAAATACCTCTTTTGTTTCAGACAGTGCTTTTTCAAAAGGGAATAAACTATCAATGCTTATTTCCATATAAATCACCTCAGAAAAACAATAACACAATTGTGCGTATTTTTAAATACATTTGTACGATTTTGTACGAAGTGGCACAAAAATACCCAAAGGGAGACAGAAACCGTCAAACCTTTGGGTATTGCGGAATATTCAAAATTCGGAACCATCCTTAAACATGAACCGTATATCCTCTTCTGAGAACACAGTTACTGTATCCACCTGAGTATGCCACAACCTCGCCCAATTTGGGTATGATGTCAAAATATGCGTTGTAGTTTGGAATTACCATCCTTTTTGAATACACAATAACCTCAGGCAATTCTTTTAATGCAACCTGATAACTCATATTAAAATCCGCCTTCATTCTTTCAAGGTAATGTGATATCTGGGAAAGTTGAAACTGACTTTCATGAATTGCAGCTTCAAACTCGGTTTTCCTATTACTAAATATCCCTGCAATATTGTGGCCATTCAATATCAGAGAAATTTCATCGATAGAAAAGCCTATCTGTCTTAAAGCCATAATCTTATGAAGCTCCGGTAGCTGCTCAGATGTATAATAGCGGTATCCGTTTTCCTGATCCACAAATGAAGGCTTTAGGATTCCGATTTCGTCATAATATCTGAGTGCTTTAATTGTTACTTTATTAATCTTGGGAAACTGGCCGATACGATAGATTTACACCACTCCCATCACATTAACTTTATGATTATAATATAAATCCTCCCCTAACAGGAGAGTCAAGAGATTTTTAAAACAATTTATTTATTGTGTATGTTGCAGTTTCAATAAGCTCTGACCGAGTATCTTCATCAGGATAGTCTGATGTAATCACTTTGTCCTTCGATACCTTTTCATGATTTCATCATAAGCATGAGGCGGAGCTATAAGCATTTTTGTACCTCATCACTTTAAAAAACATTGATTCTACATGGGGTTTCACGCTTATCATTTAGTATCTGCATACTGACCAATTTACTTTGTTGATGCGATATAACTTTCAATCAATTTAATTCTATCCACACGATTTCTTCTTTTGTTTGCGTTCAATTGCAACTCTATCGGGGGGATTCTTATATCAAAATCCGCCCATCGAATTGTTTCCAAATTTCTTTTTGCTGTGGGACCACAATCAACAGGGATCGGATCATCAAGACTTTCAACCGGGTCAGATGCAATGTCAATTCTTGCTTTTAAAAATATAACACCAAAATCTTTTGTTAGCCATCCACCTGTATTAACAATTGGCTCTATCAAATATTCAGAGAAGAGGCTTTCTATTAAATGTATGTCTTTTGAATCAACCATTATATCAACATCATGCGGTTTTAATGCAATTCCTCGGAGGCAAGATGCACAACTACCAGTTAGCCACCAATCAATATTATATCCTTCTACTCTTTGACAAAATAGTTTTAAAGCATCTTCCCACGGAATCTCAGAATAATAACCTAATTGCTTAAACATATCTTCAGCAAATAGTTCAAAGTTTTTTCGAACATTATCCATATACTGATAATCCGCCGAAAAATTCTTATAATAAACTCCATTTAATTCATTATAAAAACACATTTTTAAAATTTCTCGATACTTTTCATCAAAATTAGAAATAGAAAACCTTATCTTACTTTCAAATTCTTCAGTCATTATTTTCATAATTGCCCTCCTAAATAATGTTAATTTTAAGATAGCGTTAACGTAACTACACTATCCCCATAGTTATTAAAACATAATAGTAGTGGGTGGTGTACAAATGTAAGGTTGTTGTTATAATTTTTTAATCTTATCAATGATAGGATGAATTTTTTTCGCAGCGTCTAACAATTTCAGCAATTCATGAAGCCAACGGTCTCCAACTGAAATAAGATCATCTAACATATCGCGCATGGATGATGATATTAAACATTTAACCAAGAGAATTAAATTAGCAAAGCAAGAAATTAAATTAAAACCCGAAAGCTCCTATCTGGAAACATACATCTTTGAGCTTGAGCAAGATTTAGAACAATATAAAGAAAATAGAGATAAAGCTGAAGCGAGCATATCAAACTCAAATATACCGCCTGATATGCTATCATTAATAAGAGGTGAACTAAAAGAATTCATAAGTGGCATTTGGACCTATACTCCCGATGTCCAGCATAATATACTTAAAAAGTATGTCATATCAGTTTCTTCAGTTCTAGAAAAACAACTTTATTGCAATCTGGAATAAAAGTATCAATGCGATAGCCGTGTATGCCCTTTTATGTGATTTGATGTATTCGTTGAGCGCTATGCGCTTAACCTTTCTTTTTCCTCACTTTCAAGCCCAATCAAATACTTAAATAAAACAAAAACAGCCTGAGAACTAACTGAACTGCCCCCTGTCAAGTAGACAGGACAAAAAAGAAAAACGATCGAACTGGATTTCGTCAACAAACGGAATCCAGTTTTTTATGCTGCATTTTCGAGCAGCTGTCGGTAAGTCATAGGCGCTAGATGATCTAGCTTTTTCTGACGACGCTCAAAGTTGTAGAATTGGATGTAATGCTCAATAGATGTGGCTAAGCTGTCATAGTCCTCAAATTTGTTTAGATAGTACATCTCGCACTTTAGGATGCCCCAAAACCCCTCCATTGGCCCATTATCAATGCAGCGCCCCACACGGGACATGCTTTGTGTCATCCCGGCATTATCCAGCCTAGATTTGAACTGCCGACTGGTGTACTGAAAGCCCCGATCGCTATGAAATAGCGGATGGGCGTCAGTATATTTGGCTACAGCCAGATCAAACGTATCGAATACAAGGCGATTATCGTTACGTTTTCCAATTGCAAATGAAACAATACCCTTGTCCTTAAGGTCGAGGATTGCGCTCAAATACAGTTTCTCATTGGCTCCATATTTGAATTCTGTTATATCGGTTAGCCATTTCTCGTTGAGTTTATCTGCTGTAAACTTACGGTTCAGAATGTTCTCTGCCGTAATCTCCGGTGTGGAGCGCTGGTATTGCGGACGCTTTCTACGGATGACAGCCTTTAGCCCTACGATCCTCGTCAAACGGTAAACTCGCTTGTAGTTGTATTGGGTATTGCATTGGTTGTTCAACTCGTCTGTTATCCTGCGGTATCCATAAATCCCGTTGAATTCGGCATATATATATCCAATCTTATGTAGCAAATCTTCGCTCTCTTCCTCTCGCGCACTCTTGCTGCGGCTGAGCCACTTGTAGTATGATGACCGGTTCAGATTTAAGATTCGGCAGATCCTTTCAATAGGATAACCTTTCTCTTTATGTAACTCAGTAACTGCAACATATAGACATTCCTGCCTGACGCCGTTCAGTCCCGCCTCCTTTCTACCTCCTGAACTTTTTTTAATATCTCTATCTCCATATCCTTTTGTCTGTTCGCAGCCTCTAACAGTTTAACTTCCGCACGAAGGCGCTCGACCTCGTTCATCTCTTCCAATGGTTTTCTCTTACCGCGCTTATCGACGAGCCCTTCCACACCGTGTTCTTCGTACTTTCGTACCCAACTGTAAATCTGCTGGTAGGATACGTGGTATTTCTCAATCGTCTTGCCATAGTCCTTTCCATTGGAAATGCAGTGACTCACCATCTCTATGCGTTCTTCACAGGTAGTTTTGCGTCCATTGACCATATAGATTTCACTCCCACTTTTTGGTGTTCTGAACTCTTTATGGTCATTATACTTCTTTATCCATCTTCGTACAATCTGAGGATCTGTAATGTCATATTTTCGGCATAGCCCTTCTATAGAAATATCTCCTGCTATATACTCTTTTACTACCATCACTTTCAGTTCAGCAGAGTATTTCCGGTCCTTTGCAGTTGGTACCAGGCCTTCTATACCCCGCGTCTCATACAATCGTACCCATTGTCTTAGTATAGTCTGGCTGATCCCTGTTGTTTCACATATAGAGCTAATTCCTTCCTTCCCGGCCAAGTAGTCTTCAACGATCTTTATTTTCCTTTCTACAGGTAATCGTCCCTTTTGCGGCATAAAAATACTCCCTTCAAAGTTTTCAGATGTTTTTTATTTCATCTGTCTACTTTGAAGGGAGCATATCAAACTTTCTCAGACTGATCATTTAAGTTTTTGGTGGAGGCGAGGGGAATCGAACCCCTGTCCGAAAGCATCTTGGTCAGAACCTCGACCAGCGCAGCTTCTGTTTTAACATTCCCTCTACCGCACGCCCAAAAGCAGGCTTACAGCTTCAGTAGCTTCATAATGCGTCAGTTATCTCAAAGCTTTGATAGTGACGTACCCCTCTAAATGACGCCCAATCCCAAGGTGAGGGAACCCCGGGTTGAACGAGCAGCCTTAGGCTGCTAACGCGTAATTTTCGTTAGCGTTTATAACGAGCAGGCAAATCTATATTTCCTTAAAACATTAGCCTAGTTCAAACCCTTCAGCCAGAGGATCGTCAGGGTCCATCATAAACGTACTCATGCCGGTTAGAAAGGCGCGGCCGCTAATCTCCGGTATGACCGCCGGCATGCCGGCAATTTTCGTCTCCGCGATAATCCGGCAGGTGAATATGCTTCCGATCAGGCTCTCATGAACAAAAGTTTCATTAAGCTTCAATTCACCTTTTGCATGCAAAATTGCCATTTTTGCTGAGGTACCGGTACCGCAGGGAGATCTATCAATGGCGGCGGAAGTAATGATGACCGCGTTCCGGGCAGAAACACCAGGCGTATTGGAGGGAGCGGAAAATTCGATGTGTGTAACCTTATCCACAAAAGGGAGTTCGGGATGACGGACCTGGATCTGCTCGTTGATGTACTTTCTTAGTAAAACCCCCTTTGCCACAATCTCTTTGGATCGTTCAGGTACTAGTTCCAACCCAAGCGAGGCAGCCGGTAGGATCGCATACATATTTCCGCCATATGCCACGTCAAAGGTTACACGGCCGAATTCAGGCGTGTCAACATAGTAGTCACGACCAATCACAAGGGCAGGTGCATTCACGAACGTAACATTCTTTGCCCTTTGATCCTCTACTTCCACACGCGCTTGAACAACACCGCTGGGTGTATCGAAAACGATGTCAGTAAAGGGTTCTTTAACTTCCACCATACCAGTTTCCACCAAAGCCGTAGCGACGCCGATAGTGTCATGGCCGCACATCGGGAGCCAGCCGCCGGTTTCATAATACAATACGCCGATATCCGCACCTAGGGTGCAGGGCGGAGTCAAAAACGCTCCGGACATTACTTCATTGCCGCGAGGTTCTAGACACAGTACTCTACGCATCCAGTCATTATGCGTCTGCATATAAATGAATTTTTCTTGCATCGTTGAACCAGGAATCACCGGCACACCACCTACGACGGTTCTAGTGGGTTCTCCACCGGTATGTGTATCTATTGTTTGAAAAGTTCTACGAATTTTCATTTTAACCTCTATTTCGCCGCTACCGCTGGCGACACAAATTGTAATGTAAAGTGGTGCGCAGTATTCACCACTTTTTGTTAAGAATTTTTTGAAGAGAAGCTAAAGTATAAAGCACGATGAGTTGAACTTACATACCATGAGATATCTCCTTTAAGAACAACTTCATACACATTCGCATTATGGTAGCCGCTTGCTGATTTCAATGGAGGTTTTTGTCTTCCCGAGGCCACCAAAGGTGCACCGAAGTTCCAGTGGAAGCTTTAGTCCCATATCGTATATTGCAGCAATGGTTTCATCCAGAGGTATTACTTTATCATAACCAGCCAACGCCATATTAGCGCTGGCAATGGCATTAGAACCGCCCATGATATTCTTCCCAAGACAAGGTACCTCAACCCGATTTGCCACCGGGTCGCATGCCAATCCCGTTATATTTTGCAGAGCCATAGAAGCTGCATCCACACATTGCTCCACAGTGCCATGGAACATCTGTGTAATGCCAGCTGCAGCCATACCAGAACCAGCCCCGCATTCTACCTGACATCCGGCCACCTCTGCTGCAAATGTTGCTCCTTCTGAAATAAATACGCCAATTAATCCTGCTGCAAGCATTCCTTTTGTAATTTCTTCCCGAGACATGCCCATGGTTTTGCCAACCCCCAGAAGCGTACCAGGCAGACAGCCGCAGGAACCTGCAGTAGGCGCTGCCACAATTACACCCATAGAGCTTTTTACTTCCATGATGGCTGTAATAGACTTAATAACGTGAATCAGTATGTCACCCGGAATCAAACAACCCTTTTGGACACCCTCCTCTATTTTATACGCCTGGGGCCCCAGAATTCGGTATGAATATTTTGTGCCGGCCAAGCCTTCCGCGATACAGTTTTCCATGATTTCTACAAGTCGGTACATTTTATCAAATACATCTTGTTCTGTGGTATTGCCCCGCTTGCTTTCATACAGTGCAGCTAGTTCCCACATTTCCCTGTTTTCATTTTTCGCCCACTCCAAAAGCTGGGCGGCTGTCGTAAATGGCACCTTGCAGTTCACGCTTGACTGAGTAGGAAGGATGGGATGTATATGTACGACATCAAGAACATATAAAGTCCGGCGCAATTCCGTCAATATTTTATCATCAAGTTGTGATATAGCTTTAATATTGATTAGTCCTTGGTTAGAACCCTCGATGCAGGCAATGTCTTCGTATTCCTTTACGATGCTTTTAATTGTTTGAAGAACATCTTCCAGTGCGCATTCAGTGGTATCAACTTTTATAAGGAGCTCATAAAAATCGCCGCATATGCATATTTTAAAACCATCGAAATTCTGCATTTCGATCATGCCACCACCTACAGAAATTGCTTCCCATTTATGGCAAGCTCCATCCTCCGAATATGCTTCTATTCTGTAATTATTGGGGTGTGCTGCACCATAATCAGAAATATGGAATTGTATGTCAACCCCCCGTTCTTTGGCAATTTCACATGCATGCGGTACAGATATGTCTGTCAACTCCATCCCCAGAATACCACTGACAAAGCCTATATCTGAACCATGTCCATGATAAGATTCAGCAAGAGAGCCATTAATATCAAAATTCACAGTAACCCTTATAACCTTTTCATTTAATGACTGTCTTACAATGTTCCCAATCCGCGCAGCACCAGCTACATGGGAACTCGAAGGACCTCGCATAACAGGTCCTATGACATCGTTAAATATGCTGGCAGGTAGTTTTTCCATAATGCCCCCCTGTTTCTATATTCCGTCAACTAGCTTCATCATTCTTTTTTAATATTTCTCATCTGAGTATATCTTTCATACTTAACATCAACATTGGTTTCAAATTGTAAATATCATATTATCATTACAAAAGCAGATATTCACTGCTTTTGTAATGATAAATCCTCTTTATGATAAATTAATGGAATTGCCAACCTTGGTTTCCCATTTCGTTGTATCCAACAGTCCTTCGCTCTTTGCTACAATAACTGTTCCAGCAATATCTCCAGTTACATTTACTGCCGTTCTTCCCATGTCAAGAATTACGTCAATTCCAAGAATCAAAGCGAAAACTGCACCGACTATAGTTCCAGCTTCAACATTAAGACCTACCATGTTCATAACTGCCAGCAGAATAACCGGCCCTGAGCCAGCGATTCCAGCAGTGCCCATTGTACCAACAGTAACAACGAAAATAACTATTAATTGTTGTGGAAATGAAAGATGAATCCCTGCAGCAAAAGCAGCACAGAATACAGATAATATCTGATAATAAGCTTCCCCATCCAAATTGATTTGTGATCCAAGTGGTAGAGTAAAGCCCCCTATACTTCTTGGTACTCCTAGCTTTTCTTCGGCAACTCTTAATGTTACAGGCAAAGTTGCTCCGCTGCTCCTTGTTGCAAATGCCATAAGTGTAGCCTCTCGTGCCCTTGAAAGAAAATTCCAAAAGTTTAATTTATTAATAGATAAGAAAGTTCCGTATACAACAAAAAGTTGAATGGCATAACCAAGATAACAAAGCCCTATTAAGACGGCCATAGAACTAAGAATCTTAGTACCTTGTTGTGCAAAAACCACACTAATCAACGCAAAAATACCTATTGGAGTATATTGGAGCACTGCATTTGTAATGCCGAACATTATTTCTGCTACGCCCTCACAGAATTTATAAACTGTCGTGACTGCTGTACTAATTCTCTCATCTTTATGATCTCTGAGAAATGAAACTGCAAGCCCGAATAATAAAGCGAAAACCACTACTTGTAAATAAGCGCCATTAGCAAATGAAGCTGCCACATTATCAGGCACCATGTTTAACATGACTTCGCTAATGGAAGGATTGCTGACTGAAGCACCTTCAGCAGCAGCCGCTCCTGAAAAAGCCATACCCAATCCTGGTTTAAAAATATTCGCCAAAATAAGACCAATCGAAGCTGCAAGTAAGGTAGTAAAAAAATAGTATAAAAGTATTTTCCCTGAGACCCTTCCAATTTTTGAAGCAGGCATGCTCCCAACGCCCATTACTATTGCAGAAAATATGAGCGGCAGTATAATCATTTTAAGTAGCTTAATCATCAACGTACCTAAGGGTTCAATTACTGCAATTTTCGGACCAACAACCACCCCGAGGATTGCACCTGCAATAAGAGCTGTTAGAATTCTCCATACAAGAGGCGTGTCAAAATACCAGCTCAACCATTTTTTCTCTTTTCTATCCATTTTTGCACCTTCCTTTATAATTTTTTCTATAATAACCGATTAACGGTTACTATCGCATCTTTAAAGCAGTTACCCTGTTTCCCCTTGGTAATATTTTGTAACTGCTTTTGAAATAAACATAAGGATTTGGAATATGGAACTAGTGAGGGCATGTTTCTGGTCCTACCAGCTAAAAAGGCAAATTTAAATAAGCTGAAGGGATTTCAAAATATCTACCAATTCAGCTTCTTCTTTTTCATTCAAAGGCCCTCGTGGTAATCTTGCTGGACCCGCAGGTCTCCCCATAAGGTTCAGGCTTGCTTTTACCTTCTGTATGGCTTTTGGTGTGTTTTCCAGCATATCAAGGAGAGGATACAGCTTTTCAAATAATTCCCTTGACTCTTCAAGTTTGCCGTCTCGAACTAATTCATAGAGCATTTGTGCTTGTTTTGGCACTATGTTGGCACATACGCATATCCAACCCGTTGCACCCAGTATGAAATTTTGGAGAGATAAATCCTCACCACCACAAAATACGTTAACTTTTCCTTTAACCAATCTTACAAGATCAGATGTCCTTCTTAGGTCACCTGAAGCATCCTTAACATATTCTACGTTTTTTAAAGTACCAATCTTTGCAATCAGTTCCGGTTTCATGTCTACGCCTGTATGAGCCGGGTTATTATATACCATTATGGGTATGCTTACAACCTCGGAAACAGCCTTATAGTGGGCGAATATCTCATCTTCGGTGGGAAGGCAATAATAAGGATTGATTATCATTACGCCATCTGCACCAATTTCTTCAGCATGCTTTGTTAAGAATATCGTTTCGGCTGTAGTTTCGGCTGCTGTTCCAACCAAACATTTTATTCTTCCATTCACATGCTTCACTGCGGTTTCTGCAATAGCTAATCTTTCCTCTTTCGTAAGGCTGGGAAACTCCCCTGTGCTGCCGCACACACATATACCTGGTATTCCTTCCGCTATCATCCAGTCTATGTTTTTCTTAAGACCCTCCAGATCAACCTCCTGATTGAGAGTCATTGGTGTGATTAAAACTGCAAAAGAACCTTTCATTGCTTCCATTTAAGAACCTCCTTTTGTTTAAACTATATTTTAATTTACCCACCGGATAAGGGCTTAATGATTTTTATTATATCACGCTCCTTCAAAACAGCATTTTCATATTCCTTTTCCAGCAGCTTATTTCCATTCACAAATACCGTAACCCAACCGTGATGCCCCAGTTGCTTCAACAGCTTCTCTACAGTAATACTGCTGTCAACAGAGATTTCCTTATTATTCACATCAATCTTCATCTGAACCTCCAGACAACCATTGCAGAGAAAGCCTCCGCAAATTCGAACCGGTTGGATTACCGGTTGCCTTATCCCACCCGGCGAATTCATAGTACAATTCCTTGGCACTCTCAAAAGCATCCTTATCCAAGCATCGGCCCTTTGAAGGCCCGTCGGTGAAAGGCTGGAATATTCTTTCCGGCAGTGTATCCTGCGCTTTGGTGAAGCCTTCTCTTGCATTGAAGTATCTCATCATATTTATTCTTCTCTCTCCTATTTGCATAAGCTCATAGATAGAGGTATCCCATCCTATTCCATACTTGCACAATGCTATCAGTTCCTCAGGTCCATAGAGCTCCCAAGCAGGCCCCCAAACGAATTGGCATAAGCATAAGGTATCAAGCATGGAAAAATAACACTGAGTATCAAAAGCAAATCTTACTTTTTCATCATCCAGTTCAAAGGGATTGTCATATCCTTTATGTATTCCAAGCATAGCCAGTCTCTTTCTCACAATATTATCCTCTGGAAGAGTGAGGAAAGGGTCGTGCTCGCTCGACTGATGATCTGCTCCGAAAGGGTTGACAGCATAGACTAATCCTACCGAGGGCTTAAACTGAGGCATATGAGCCGGGAGTTCCTGGCCCTTGACACTCATACTTAAGCTTAGGGCTTCGCCGCCAATGGTTTCCGCGGCTTTTCTGGAACCTTCAGCCAATAAATTGCCAAAACCTTCTCTATAAGCTATTTTCTTGATTAACTCTTCCAATACTTCACGATTGCCGAAGTTAAGATTCATTCCTTCAGTGTCTTTATAGGAGATAAGACCCTTTTCAAAGCATTCCATTGCAAAGGCTATCGTTGCGCCGCAGGATATGGTGTCTATACCACACATATTGCAAAGCTGGTTTGCAAGGGATATTGCTGTCAAATCTGTAATACCGCAATAGGAACCAAAGGTGGCGCAAGTTTCATATTCAGGTCCCCCATACATCGGATCAATAACTCCAGGTACTTCTACCACCCTTTTGCATCTTACTGCACAGCCGAAGCAAGTGTCACGCTCTTTCAATATGGTTTGAGTCATAGTTGCTCCTGTAATATTAGAAGCCCCTTCAGGAAAATAACCCGTAGTCCAGTTTTTAGTTGGAAGAAACCCTTCTAGATGAAAACCTTCCAAATCTCCATCGGTGCCATGCTCAAATAATCCGGATAGAGCAGGATTATTTCTTATGGTCTTCATTGCATTTTTCCCAAAGTTACTGAAGTTCTCTGGATCATGAGCCTTGATAGCCTTTGTCTTTTTTACTACAACAGCTTTAAGGTTTTTAGAGCCCATTACAGCCCCCATACCGTTTCTGCCGTTTGCTCTATTACACTTATTGATGATGCATGCATAACGTACCAGATTTTCACCGGCAGGTCCTATTTGCGCAATTTCCACATTGGAAGTGCCAATTTCTTCTCTTATTATTTTCTCACTTTCACCGGTTACCTTCCTCCATACCCTGGATCCATCCATCAGCTTTATATCATCACCATCAATATATATGTATACTGGTTCTGCTGCCCTACCTCGAAGGATTATGGCATCAAATCCGTTACCTTTAAGATATGCAGGGAAAAAACCACCAGCTTGACTGTCCCCTATGGCTCCTGTCAAAGGACTCTTTGCAGTGGCTACAATTCTGCTCAAACCGCTTGCCGGCAGTCCTGTGAGAGGAGAAACTGAGAAAACTAATATGTTATCGGGTGATAATGGATCTATACAAGGCTTTATATTTCTCAACAAAAGATATGAGCCTAATGCAGATCCCCCGGGATAAAGTCTATAGATTTCTCCGGGCAAAGTAGCTTTCTCCACCTTCATATTAGTCAAATCTATATCCAATATTTTCGCTTCAGGGAATAAACTCATATTCATACCTCCAATACATTCATAATCTGGTCAGACCAGATATATTATTATATATATTCTACTTTTTTCCCTTATATCCTTCTTATTGGTTGCAAAGTTGTGTTTTTTTTTTTACAATAATATTAAACTGAAAATACTATTTTAAAAGGTTTATTATATATATTGAAATGAATCTAAACACAATGGTTCTTCAAGTAATTTTCATTTTCTATTATTTGAAAGCTGAACCATGTCTGCTATTAATGTAAACCGATTCATATAATAAAGGCAGTCCTGCTAATAATTAATACGAGGGAGTTCTGTTATGAAATTAGAAAAGACCATGTCACTCAAAATAGCTGAGTCCTTAAAAGATGATATAGAGTTTGGGGTATTGAAACCCGGGGATAAACTAGTATCAGAAAGAGATTTGGTGAGGAAATTTCAGGCAAGCCGCTCATCCATCAGAGAGGCAGTGAAGATTCTTGCTAGCCTGGGCTACATAGAATCCTTAGAAAGAAAAGGTAATTATGTCTCCGCAAAATACCAAGATAAAAAATATGAGAATATCCAATTGAACGAGTTATTAAAGAATGGATCTATATCTGACTTAATGGAAGTAAGATTTTTCTTAGAAGAAAATTTTATTAAACTAGCTATCCAAAGGGCAAATGAGAAAGACTTTAAGAAAATGAAAGCTGTAATAACTAGAATGAAGAACAGCGAGGATTTATCCACGTTTTTACAGGCCGATATGGACTTTCATCTTGCCCTTGCAGAAACTACTCATAATGAATTAATTTTAGAACTGATGAAGATAATCATAAAAAGAATAGGGGACAATCAAGACTACTTTTTGGCGACAGCACTTAGAACCCGTCTTTATACTATTGACTCCTTTGAAAGACTGGTGGATAATCTCATAAATAAAAACTTGGATGAAGCTAAACGCATTCATTACGAACATCTGCATCTAGTAAAAGATGCTTTAGAAAAAAACGGGTGCTCTTAATATCTAAATGACCTTCAAGCCCTTACCCCAAATTCACCAAGTTTAGAGAATTGATGTTCTTAGAGATCGAATTAAACTCGTAATGTTCTCATAGATATCTATATCGAATTTCAAACAGAAAATAAAGAAAAATGTGCTTTGTAGGTATCGCAACCTATAAAGCACATTTGTTTTCGTGTAATAAACCTATGTAATTTTTAATTTTGACTTAGGGTTGGTGGAGGCGAGGGGAATCGAACCCCTGTCCGAAAGCATCTTGGTCAGAACCTCGACCAGTGTATTTGGCAATACAAAAATGCATAATTCGGCAGCTTTTTTCTGTAGAAAGCAATTGCCAACTCCGAAGTATTAAGTTCTGTTCATAGCTTCCTTGAGACGGAAGCTGTCACCGGTAAAAGTCAGTATGTGGGCGTGGTGAACCAACCTGTCAATAAGCGCTGCAGTCAGCTTGTTATCTCCAAATATGCTGGTCCATTGTCCAAATTCCAGGTTAGATGTTACGATTACGCTTTGCTGCTCATAACAGTCAGCAATAACATTAAACAACAGCTCTGATCCAGTCTGGCTGAAAGGTACATAGCCTACTTCATCCAGTATAAGGAGTTCAGCCTTCTTCAGTTTGGCTTGAAAACGGGCCAGTACGCCAAGCGCAATAGCCATATGGGTTTTCCCTGTACCAACTGCACCCAGCATCAATATGTTTTCTTTTTTCTCAATCCATTCAAGGGACTGCAGCTTATCACGGTTGCAGCTTGCCGGGAAACCAATATTGCCATACTGATATCCATCAAAGGTCTTCAGATGCGGAAACATCGCCTGATGAACCAGCTTGTTAAGCTTGGAGCGCTTTCTGCCTTCCAGCTCTGCTGTGAGTATCTCTTCAGCTAGACGAATCAGCTGTTCATCTTTCTGAATCTCCAAGGCTTCAGTAACATGTGCAAGTCTTAGTTGACGGCACATCTCTGTAAGTGTCTGAGTCATATATTTTCACCTCCCTTCGCAAGCAGATCATATCTGCTTAAGTCCATAGTCAGTTTCCTGACTTCCGGAGGTGTATAGGACTCGTTAAGGGTATCTTTGTATGGGCTGGATAAAGGCTTTAAGAGCGCAAGTCTGGCGGTTATCAGCTCAACTGGCGGTTCATCCCCAAGGTATTTAAGAACTTGCTCGATCTCATTGACTGTATAGTTACCGCACCAATGGAATACAGCCTGAAGACGTTCTTTGCGCAGATTGATGACTTCGGTTTTAATATATGTACGCAATCTTTCAGGAAGCATCTTAACCAAGTGGGCATGATTGATGCTTCGCGGTTTATGTATGTAATTTCTGAAGGCTTCCTGCCAGGGTATCTCTGTTTTCTTTCCGGTATATGCCCGTGGGAATGTGGCTAATACATGATGATACTCGTCCAGTACATCCACACGATCCCACCAAAACCTTAGTATCACAGTGCTCTCCGGTTTCGCCTGAAAGAGCGGGACATGGGTCTTGTCAACCTTGACTTCACCATAGGCATTTACTTTGGCACTTTCAAGGCGATAGACTGAGAAGTCTGTCGGAGGAAGCTTTAGCAGCTTAGCTTGCTCCTGTTGCCATAAATCACGGATTAGAGTTCCTTTAGCATAGTGTGGGCGATCTATGTCGGACAGTGCTGCTGCATCCAGTTGCTCCGCTAGTTTCTCTTGAGATTCGAATATCGGGATAGGAACACACCAGTTGCGCTTGCTGTAACCACACTTGCTTTCAACATTGCCTTTCTCATTGCCACTATTGGGATTGCAGAATATAGCTTCAAAACGATAGTGTGAAGAGAAGCGCATGAAAGCATCTGTCAGTTGCCTTTTGCCTTCAGGTTTTACGGATATTACTGCGGCAGAGAGATTGTCAAACCAGATCCGTTCGGGCACTCCACCTGCTTTTTCAAACAGGATCTTTAACCCTTCCAGGAAGCACTCCTGGTTCTCCGATGGAACAGGATGTACGAAAGCAGCATTGCTGAATGGAAAGGATAGAACTAGCAGCTTGTACTCCAAAAGATTACCGTCATGGCTTACTTGAATCGTTGTAAAATCAGCTTGAGCTTCTGCTTCAGGGTGATCCAAGCGGTGATATGTCATAGCTTTGTCGAGTTGCATCTCACTTTTTTGTCTGCTGACATAGGCACTCACTGTCCTTATTGAACCTTTGTACTCATGTTGTTCAGTAAGTATCCGATATATCTTGGCATTGGTGTGGCGCTGTTTTCTTGGTAGAAGACTGTCCTCCAGCAGTATGGTATCAATGAGTTCTTTGGATGGATCAATGACCGGCATCTTGTATTGTTTGAGTATAGTCGGTAAGTTCCAGTCATCCTTATCCGCATACTTTTTGGCAGTACGCCAATCAATACCGATAGTCTCGGCAATCTCTGTAATATTTGCTCCTTCAATTTCTCGAAGGAATCGGATATACTGTTGTTGAGGCACTTTTAACATCCTTTCAAACCCCTCTCGTTATTTGCTTCGAACACAAACAACGATAAGGTAAATTGATGGAGTTGGCAAGTGCCTTCCTATTAGGCTAAACTGGTAATTCTACTCTGTAGATTTAGGCTGCCGATCCCTGCATTTCTATTTTGCCATAAACAACCAGCGCAGCTTCTGTTTTAACATTCCCTCTACCGCACGCCCAAAAGCAGGCTTACGGCTTCAGTAGCTTCATACTGTGCCAGTTATCTCAAAGCTTTGATAGTGACGTACTCTGCCATATGACGCCCGATCCCGGGGTACGGAAACTATATATTATCAATGCATACTGGCTGCCATGGCCTCAACGCATGATTAGTAGATTCAAAAGCCTAAGCTCACACAGACTTGGAAGCATGCAATCGGTGTCCAACTAAATCTATAACATGCGTACCTGCTAATTGGAGATTTCAAGACCTGAGTAATACTAGTTGAACGAGCAGCTATTGCAAAAAATCTTCCGGCTTTTTATAAAGCAGCTTTTTCATATCTTTAGCTTCCAGGTTAAGGTGATTTATTGTTGCGTCCAGGAATTCCTTGGGCTCACGTGCAAAGTAATCACTCCCCCACAGAATTCTTTCAGGACCCCATGCTTTGATCAGTTTTGCCATTTTATCCAGTGATTCCTGAGAGGTTTCAGGTAGAATGCTAACTGTATCCTTAGTCCATATTACTGCTGACATATCAAAGAAAAGATTTGCCTTGTTAAGCTTTTCGTTTTTATTGTAGGCAGTGACTATTGCTTCCATTACTTTCATCTCCGGCTCGCCGACATATCCTAGATGTGCTATACATACTCTAAGATCCGGATGCTTCGCAAGAATCTTATCTATAATTATCTGTGAATCCTTAGGCTGGGAGAATTTCGTCCATATATGAATAATTACAGGTATACCCCTTTTTTCTGCATGAGACAGCACATCATTCAGCTTTCTGAGCTGGTTATAATCATTTATATTAACCGACGAGCTTCCCAAATGCAATTTCATTGCTTTCACACCTTGTTCTTCAATGCAGCGATCCATTTCTTCAATTGCATAATCCGCAAGTGGGTTAATCGAAAAAACCGGAACAAGCCTATCTGCATATTTTGCTGCTTGCGCAGCAGTCCAGTTGTTCTCCTGCTTGACTTTTTCGTATTGAAGAGGCTCAGCAATCATAGGAATAGCTTTTGCAGGTAAAATAGTACTCCATAGGTATGCACCGGAGAATACTAGCGCCTTATCTGTTCCAGCTTTATCCATCTCAGAAATAATGATATCCGCATCACATTTTTTACTCAATTTCTGAATTGTGGGGTCAAATGCTGCTAAATTGGCTTTTACCTCCCTGGCCAATTCGTCACTCAAAATGTGCATGTGGAAGTCTGTGATAATACTATCTGTTGGATTACTCCACCCATAGATATATAGAAAAATAACTTAGAGTAATGCAACAAACAGTAAGACAAATATTGTACACCTCGATCCAATTAATTTCATAAAAACTCCTATTAATTGTTAGCAAGAGTCCTTGCTAAAATAATGTTTAATTAGAAATCAAAAATAGAAAAACATACTTTAAGCTGTTATTCAGATGCATTACCACCATCTGTCTAGCCAACTTTCTCTACTAATATGTACGTAAAAAACTGAGTTCTCCTCTACCGCACGCCGGCTGACAGGCTAACGACTTCAGCAGCTTCATAATGCGTCAATTGCCTCAAAGCTTTGGCAGTGACGTACCCTGCCATATGGCGCCCGAGCCCGGGGTGCGGAAAGTCAATATTATTAATGCATGCTGGCTGCCATGGCCTTAACTCATTATCAGTTAATGTGGTGCCAGGCACGGCAGTTAAGAACTCATTTACTGCACCAAGCGCGATAAGTTCTAAGGTTCTGTTCCTGGCACTATGTCACAGCAGCAGAACCAAAAATAGTATTTAACTACTGAGGTTTTTTCTTATGAAGTGAATTTCCAGTAACGTATGATTCTATCCCTCTAATGCTTATCAGTTCCTCATTGAGAATTTCAAGAAATTTATTTGTAATTTCAGGTTTTTTCTTTTTTCCCAGCAGCAGATATATGATCCTGTCCGGCGGAGAATCATGTAATCTGCATATTGATAAATCAATACGTTTGTTCATTTCCCCGGCAACAGATATAGGTACAATCGCCCAGGTATCCGGCTGCACTATAAAGTATTCCATCAATGACATTTGGTCAAGGAAAACGTGTGGATAGTCAGTATTTTTAAACCAGAAATCATGCCAAAGGTCATATTCGGGATTCCACGGCAGCCTTATCTCACGGCTTGCATCGAGCATCGAAGGATGGGTTGCATTATTATATTTTGATGCTGTGGTAGTAACCAGTACCATTTCTTCTTTAAATAATGGGATGGTTTCGACATTTTTTGAATACATATCATCAGATATGATAGCTAAATCAATCTGTCCGCTTTCAACATATCCATAGGCTTCAAAGGAATGGTAATTATGAAAGCTTAGCCTGTACTCAGGATTTAAACCCATAAAACGGCAAAAAACAGGTGGAAGGATATATGTGCTGACACTTCCAACGGATGCTACGTCCAGATGTCTATGCCTGTCAAGCCTTACTATCTCCCGAGCCTCATTCCAAACAGCTTTCCATTTCTCGGCTACCAAAACGAAAGCATTTCCCTCATCAGTCAGTTCAATTGTACGAACGCCCTTCCGCCTTCGAATCAACGTATACCCGAGTTCCTTTTCCAAGGTAATAATACGTCTGCTGAGAGCAGACTGTGTAATAAAGGATTTTTCTGCTGCTGCCGTGATATTTCCTGCTTTTACAATTGCAAGAAATGCGTCTATTTCGAGTTCTGTCATATTTTCACCGCCTAAATATGATGTCTGCTTTATATTTTAAGTATTAATTATGCATTTTACAAGTATAATCGCTAAGTTTATAATAAAAACGAATTGTTCAAAACAGTGGGGTGTATTATGTCACATGCAATGGCTTTGACCGAAGGCGACATCAGGAAGCAATTGATATCTCTTACTTTCCCTTTGCTTATCGGAAACATATTGCAGCAGCTGTACAATACCGTCGATGCGATAGTTATTGGAAGATATGTCGGGCAAACCGCATTTGCAGCTGTTGGTGTTGCCGGAACCGTTATGAACCTTTTTACATTCATATTAAGCGGGTGCTGCGCGGGGATCTCCGTCATTTTTGCCCAGCTATACGGAAGCGGCGATTATGAGGGTTTTCGCAGAGAAGGTTTTCTATCTGCTGCCTTTGGAGGGGCGTTTGCCGTAGCCCTAAGTATTCTGGCCATACTTTTTCTCCGACTGCTGTTGAAAGGCATCAGCACGCCCGACGAAGTGGCGGTCTATGCCTGCAAGTATCTCTATATCGTTTTTTGTGGATTGCTTGCCACTTTTCTTTATAATCTATGTTCGGCAGCATTGCGCGCTATAGGAAACACCAGTGCCGCTTTAACTATATTAATAGTGGCAATGCTAAGTAATCTGGGATTAAACTTGCTTTTTGTCGCGGTATTCCGTTTGGGGGTCCCTGGTGCTGCTTGGGCGACTGTTGCATCACAGATGTTGTCTGCGACCCTTTGCTTTATTTACCTGCAAAAAAAACTTCCGCTTCTTGTTTTCAAAAAAAGCGATATGCGTTATGACGGTGTACTGCTAAGAAGGACACTGAATTATGGAATAATATCAGCATTGCATCAATCAAGCCTATATATAGGAAAACTATTGGTCCAGGGAGCTGTGAACTCTATGGGCACGGCAATGATATCAGCGTATACTGCCGCAACGAGGATTGAGGGGTTTGCCAATTCGTTTGGGGACAGCGGAGCAGTATCAATATCCGTTTTTGTTGCTCAAAACATCGGTTGCGGAAATAAGAAACGCGCCATGCAGGGATTTCGTATCGGATTAATTTTGATGATATTGCTGGGATTAACACTATCTCTTGTCATGTATGTCACATCGGATACAAGTATTGCCTTTATGCTTGGCAACTCAGGCAGTGTGGAGAAGGCAAACGGAGTGAGCTATCTGAAAACAATATCCTTCTTTTACACCTTATGCTTCATCGGAAGCACTTTCGTTGGCATGTTCCGCGGATGCGGTAAAGTAAATGTTCCAGTTTTGGGCACGATACTCCACATTTCAATCAGAGTTGTTTTATCATACTTGCTTGTACAAGGTTTGGGGCTTGGCGCAGTTGCCTATGCAACCGGGATAGGATGGATGGCGGTTGTAAGCTTTCAGTATTTTATCTATCAAAATATGCGGAAATCGGATAATTTGCTAAACATAATATAAATAATCTGTACAAGATTTATAAAGGTAAAGGAATATTGTTTCAGCTGCAAAGAGCTATCCAATTACAATTATTCGATGCTTATTCAATAAAGAATTCCCTCTAAGCGCTCAAAGTATCAATGCGGTAATCGCCTCAAAGCTTTGGCAGTGATTTTGCTGTAAAGGTTATTATAGACAGGCAGCCCCTGCCTTGAATTCGTTGTGGCTGTATACTTGCGTTTTGTGCTTTAGCCCCGGTCTCCCCATTTGTAAAATCCACTCCCAGCCACCTTCAAAACCTGGCACATCTTCTTGAACCGGTTGATCCATTTATAGACGCTGTTTTTTTAATTTCAAGCTCTGCTGCAATCTGTTTACCGCTTTTTCCACCCTCTAGGGACTTCCTTGCAATTGCTCCTGTTGTTCCAAATCGTATCGCTTTGCAGGCATAAAAACAACCCCTTTCCAAGTAGTATACCTGCCAATTCTGACTCTACCTTTTCAGGGGTTGTCCATAATTATTGAATATCAGGATTCGGACGCATAAATTCCCTTATTATATATTATATATATCTGCTTAAGCTTGTTGTATTGAGTTTCACCTTTTGAAAATGGACATACTTTGACACATACGCTACAACCGAGTGTCCTATTGAAATAGGGATAGCATTTTGTCCTATCAATGCAGGTTCTTGTTTGTTCTATCCCTGAGACATTTTCAATAGAGATTTTCTTTTCTGAGTAAATTGCCCCTGTGGGACAATTCTTTTCACACTTCCTACAGTTTTTACAGAACTGTTCAAGCCATTTATGCTCTGAATTATCAGTAAACTGGAATATTTTATCTTGTATGAAGATAGGTGCAATTCTTTGTCGTTGTCCAAATTTAGGGGTTATCAAAAGTCCATTATGTCCTTGCCATCCTAATCCAGCTTTTGCAGCTAGTGGAGATGTATTTACAAGTCCACCTAAAGGATGATTACTCTGACATTTCACACCATACTTTTCCCTAAGCCAGTTTGCTATGTCATCAACTCCGAACCCTAACTCTTTATAGACACGCATCACTTCGCTCCCTGCTTCTAGCTCAGGCGCTTTATTGATTTTGTCTTCACGCATTTCTTGTAGCATACAATGGCATACTTAAAAAGAACAGCCTTACCTTTAAAAACCAATTCTTCCGGTACTTCAGTAAATCCAATATGAATGTCCCATTTTTCTTTGGCATAGTGTGTCAATTCATTCCAAATCGAATCATTTGGGTAACTTGATATTAAAGCGTCACTAGTCCCTTGAACAAAACCTTTGGTTTCTAATTCATCAAGATAAGGCTGAATATCAACAAAACATTGTCCACGGGTTTTCATCATTTTCCCCATGTGCTTTAAGAAAATATTAATCATGCCAAAGAAACCTTTTAAGCCACCTGCAGTAAATCTCTCCAATAGCACGGGTGTTGAATTTCCGTACTTTTCTAGATAATCTTCTGATTCAAAATACTCAAATCCCTCTTGAGGTGACTTTATGTTTGCATGCACCCCTTGGTTTTTATATTCTTTCATGCATTCTAAATATGCTTTTTCTTCTTTTCCAATAATAGTGTGCATACTTCAATCTACTCCTCTTCTAATATATGTGTAATGCCTGATGTTAAAGCTATAGAATTTTTGTGAAATAACGAAAGGTAATTATAGAAGATATCTTTGTCTTCCTCATCAAAACCCTTAAACAAATCTTCCTCTGCATTCCTCTTAACATTAATCAAGTCCTCAACAATGGCTTCACCTTTCTCAGTGATAAAGCACAAAATATTTCTTCGATCATTTTCATCGGTGACTCTCTTAATGAATCCATCATCTTCTAGTATTTTAAGCGCTTTTGTAACGCTGGCTTTGCCGACGTTCTTAAGCCTTGCTAGCTCCAGCTGGTTAATTCCTGGTGAGCTGTATATCAGAAGAAAATATTCATACTGACCTTGTTTAATCCCATACTTCTCAACTTGTGAACCAATATAATTATTAACATTAGCAATAATTGATCTAAGCATTTTTCCATAATCCTTGATTGCCATTTCAACTTCCCTCCTGTTCCTTTTGATTCACTCTTAGAAATGACTGCTCCAATTTCTTATAATTCCCATTAGAGAAAGGACATTCTTTGATACAAATTCCACATCCATAATTCACAAATCCTTCGCAGCATTTATCGTAATCAATTCTAGTATGATTTGTTCCATCTAATATTACAGGTTCTTTCAAAATTGCTCCCGTTGGACACTTTCTTTGACATTTCCCACACTTTTTACAGAAATCATTAATCCATAGCAGGTCACTATTCTTGCGTGAAATATAATCATTTAGGTTTTCAATATCTGTATAAACAACAGAAATACGATGACATGGCCCATTCTTTTTGGTAATTGCCATACTATGCCTTCCTGTAACAGCAATGCCTGCCCATTCTACAGCCATTGAATAATCAAGTTGACCACCCATTGAATGATTCGGACTTGCTCCAAATCCTTTACTCTGTAAATAGGTTGCTACTTTATTTGCGATATCTCCTGTTTTTGAGTATATTTTTGCAACTTCGAGCTGACACTCCATACTTGGTGCTTCTTTAAACGCGTCAATATCCATTCTTGATGAAAAAACTAAAGCGTATTTATGCGGAACACCACATCCTTTAAAAAGGCGTTCAGGTGTAACCTTGAAAAATCCGTAATCATCAACGCCTAATGACTCCACCAATTCCTCGAAGTCATTAAATATCTCCTGGGTTAATCGCTTCGTAATGCCAGGACGATCAGCTTTAATCAATTTCACAGTTTTCATCATAGAAAAAGGTACTTTGTAAATTTTACTTATGCTTTTTAACATAACCACCAAATCCTTTTTACTAAATCTTTCCTTTTTGCCTTCTACATACAATCGTTTGATTGGAGAAAGTTCATTGGAGAATACTTTAGCTTTTTTGTTAAGTTCCATGGTCTGAGGCTTAACAGCCTTATTTAAACTAAATCCCAAAATATCACCTACTTAACTATCAATAATAGTATACCAGTTAACTATATTGTAATTATAGCACCATATAGTTTACCGGTCAACCATTAAATTAAGTACTTAAACATCTCATAATTTTCTATTCGAATAGTAACCTTTAATAGCATGTGTTATACTATTTATCAATCTTTTACTTCTATAAGGCTAATACTATTGACTAGATATTAATCGTTATATTTTTCATTGATTTAGAAATGTCACAATTTAAGTCTATCGACTTAACAAACGGAAATGAATAACAAAATATTAACACACATCCTGTATCCTCAACCTATACGTTATCTTATCTGTCAACTCACCCCTACCTAATTTCAGACTCAAGTTTTGCCAAAAAATATACCCTTGATATGTTCCCACAGACACACATCAAGGGTTTAAGTCGAGTTGATTGATTTACTGTTAATTTACAAAATCCAGTATTTTCAAGGCTTTTCGGACTTTACTTTCTACACATCAATGCTACCGTCTCCACGTGCACTGTTAAAGGAAACAAGTCCAACCGCCATTATATAATATGTAGATAGGTAATCTTCAACGATTCTCCCAATCATCAAACGATTTAAGCCCAAAGTGCACACCCCTTATTAAATTTTCAACGATTAATCTTTTCACAAACACCAAAAATATTAACTCCATACATGCAGCCAATAAGTAGCTCCCGATAAAAATCACCAAAAAACAACTAAAGCTGCTCCGCTATAACGCCAGAACAGCTAAATACTTCAATTTCATATAGAATTAAACCATCTGCTTGCAAAAAACTTTTTATCAATAGATGGTAGATTATTTGTTTAATCACTCTGATTTTGATACAATTTAGCATTAATCTAATTCTGCTAAATTGTTTGATTAACGCTAAAAAGTGCTCCATCATCTTTTCTAATATTTCAATTCAATATTTATATTCAAATTTCTGTTTCATTCAGTTTTCATCTGCCACTATTGGAATATGTTCCCCTAGCTTCACTGTAAACATGCTCATCAACAAAATTTTAACATATATTGGTAGTAACTTATTCTAATAGGAGTGATTTAATTGTACAACTATAGCAACCCCTATATGCCTTCATATATGAATTGCTCAACCTATGGTATGTGAGGGTCCCCCACTTTTTGTACCACTCTTTATGAGAATTTTCGAACCTTTAAATCGCTGGATTTATTGCCGCAGAAGCGAACTCGAACGGCGTCATGTATGTTAGTCCGCTGTGCGGTCTGAACTCATTGTAGTCTTTTCTCCAGTTTTCTATCTTATTTCTAGCATCTTCCAAGGACATAAACCAATTGGTGTTCAAGCATTCATCCCGAAGGCTTCCGTTGAAGGATTCGATATGTGCGTTATCCGTTGGTTTTCCTGGCCTTGAGTATTCTAATTGAACGTTATTCAAGTAAGCCCAGGCATCTAAGGATCTTGAGATGAACTCTGGACCGTTATCGACTTTAATTTTCTTTGGTAGACCTTTAGTTAATCCAATATCAGATAGGGTATAAGCTACAGCCTCGCCCTTAATGGATTTATCGACACAAATAGCTAGACACTCACGGCTGTAAGTATCTATGATTGTCAAAGCTCTGAATCTCTTCCCGTCATAGAGCTGATCAGATACAAAGTCCATCGCCCAGCATTCATTTACAGCTGATGCTAAGTTTTTATCTGGTACTCTAGGCTCACTGATTTTCTTTCTCTTAGACTTATTTCGAAGGTTCAAGCCTTCTTCCTTGTATAACCGATATACGCGCTTATGGTTGATATTCCACCCTTCGCGCCTGAGTAATATATGTATTCGCTTATACCCGTATCTTATGCGGGTAGCTGCTATTTCTTTAATTCTCATTCGTAGGAACGCCTGCTCGTCCTTTTTAGGTTTATATCTATAGGCATTTCGGTTGATCTTTAATACTTTGCAAGACCTGCGTTCGCTTACTTCATAAGCTTTCTGCAAGTACATTACAAGTTCCCTTTTGGCAGCAGGCTTTAGAGCTTTTTTGATAGTACATCCTGGAGCATCGCTTTATCCAAGCTAAGATCGGCAACAAGTTGCTTGAGCTTCCTGTTTTCTTCTTCAAGCTGCTTAAGCTTCTTAACATCGCTAGGAAGCATTCCACCGTATTTATTTCTCCAGCGGTAGAAGGTTTGCTCGGATATTCCGACTTTCCTGCAAACTTCCTCAATAGGGGTTCCAAGTTCAGCTTGCTTCAGTACGAATGTAATCTGTTCTTCTGTAAATTTCTTTCTCATTTTTACTCCACTCCCTTGTTCTGATTTTATCATTTTTCTCATTGAGAGTGGACCATAATTTTGGGGAGAAGATCAGAGCAAGCTTTTCAAATGTATCTTTACTCATAGTTGAAACTCCGCATACTCCTCATGAATTTTCTCATCGGTAATAGTGTCTTTTGCAAATTTAAAAGTACTACTACCAATAATTTCTCCTATTGTAATATTAGGATTTTGATAAAGTATATTTATAACTTCAATAAAATCTCTTATTACTTCCCTTGGTGTAATGTTTTTATCTGCTCCAATCCGTTCAAATTCAACTTTTAGGAAAAACATCAAATCTTTCTTTGTTATTGTTGATTTATACCCATACAAATCAACATGAATATCAGCAAGTTTTTCAATTAACACAAACATTTCCTCGTATGTCAAAGCTTTAAGGCTAATAATGGGAGCGAGCATATCCTTTATCTGATCATTGCTAAATTTCCCTCCCGCTAATCTCGACTTAAGGGCTTCATAGCTAAACACACCTCTTCTTGTATCTTCAATACTTTGAGGCGTCCCCCCCATTATAATTCCGATATATCTGGCTTTCCCCTGCATGGTATCATTGAACATTGTAAGTATTTTCTCATAATTATACTGGCGTGAAACTCCGTGTGAGATGGTATATATATTTACAATCTCATCAATTAAAATAATCATCCCTTTATACCCTGCCCTTACCATGAAGCATGAGAATAGTTTTAGGTATTCATACCAATCATCATCCCCAATGATTACATTAACACCAATATCTCTCTTCGCCTCTGATTTAGATGCATATTCCCCTCTAAACCACTTTAAAACATAAGATTTTTTCTCATCATCACCTTGGTGATACGCATTCCAATACAAGCTTATAGCCTTTGCAAAGTCAAATCCTTGAACCATTTCTTCAATATCATTTATGACCTCAAATATCTTTTCCTCAACAAGCCTTATGAACTGAGGGCTATCACTTTCGACTTCATTCTCCCTAAGGACTGCGGCTTGTATTCCAGATATCCATTTTTCAAGTATCAATGATAAGGCTCCGCCATCTGGTTTTGTTTTAGTAGACATATTTTTAATAAGCTCCTTATATGTAGCTAGCCCCTGCCCCTTTGTACCAACTAATCTTCTTTCTGGCGAAAGGTCTGCATCTACCACGATAAAACCTCTATCCAGAGCGTAATTTCTTATAGTATGCATTAAGAAGCTTTTTCCACTTCCATACTTACCCATAACAAACCGGAAAGTCGCACCACCATCTTCAACAATTTCTATGTCGTGTAAAAGTGCTTCTATTTCCAGTTTGCGTCCAACTGCAATATACTCTAATCCAACTCTTGGTACAACGCCACTCTTTAATGAATTGAAAATAGCATTTGCTATTCTCTTTGGAACAATCTTCACCATAACTTATCCCTCCGCAACAATACTTTTCACTTTATCTATGTAATCCTCGTAAATATATGGCACTGAATTGCTGGTGTCTATTATGTTATCACCAATATATACAAGGGATTGCTCGTTAATAAATTCTAGCAATACTTCAACTAAGGCATTTTGCCTCTTGGAAATATGGCTTAATCTTTTATTTATATCCTCCGACTCAATCAATACTAAGAGGACCTCTTTACTATAATCAGGAAGGCGGCTTTTAAGCACCTCCCATTCATTTTCGCTATAATCAAGTTCAATTGTTGGGTTTAAGGCAGCCTCTTTTGATATTTCGGATACTGCTGCTGGAAGAGACTCAAGTAGGTCTTGTTGCCCTATTTCATATTCCGCAGTAAGCCTCTTTTGTATCATTTCCGAGTCATTTCGTAACTGCTCAAGTATGTCTGCATTAAGAAATAATTCCTCAGTTGCTGCCTTACTTTGCTGTATAGGGTTGTAAGCTCTATTACTAGGCTTGAGTGCTTGTTTGTAGGAAGGATTAATAGTTTGCCAATATTGAGTCACTACATCCTTTGCTACCTGACGAATTGACTGTGGGATGTCCATAATATTGAGCCTGCCATTAAAATGTGCATATTCTCTCAAGTATTCTTCCGTAGACTTGATCACATCCCCTATATAGCTCCTACCTGTATTTGGAAGCCAACTAGGATAAGTGCTATACCAAGTTCCACTTTCAACCCAGAAGTACTTAGAATTTGAAATAGATAGTACCTGATCATTTGTAAATTTGCTTATGTAGAACGGTGCTTTAGGAAAGGGATGCCAAGCATAAGGCTTTATTTTACCAAATAAAATCTCTACCAAAGATTCTCCTCTTGAGGCACTTAGCTTATCAAGCTCTGAAAAAACAAGTTCTATAGCTTTATCAAGCATATAACCGTAACTGCTTAAATAGAATCTACTCTTTTTAAAGTTATACCCTGAATATTTACCTAATATATTAGAAGCATTACTAAAATCGTGCTTTATAAGCATTCTAATCATAGTTTCATATTCAAGACAGGTATTCTTGACATCACACTTAAGTATTTCATTTACTAATTCGTAATAATCTCTGTTACATTCATATACAATATTGAAATCCCGAATCCAGACTGGTAAATATTTATCTAGACGCTCATATATATCTCTGTGTTCTTTCCATAAATTGAAAAGTTTGCTTAATCCATCTTCAGAGTTTTTTACCCCAATTTTATTAATCAGCTCACATGCATAAAGGTAAATATTTGAGAGGCTAGTCATACTTTTGTTTCCCATTCTCACATTTGTTCTCCAACAAAAGTACCCTCTTAATTCTTGCTTTGTCATATATTCATATGTTAGAGTATCCATCATAAAGTCTGCAATATATTCGGTCCCATATTCATTAATATCTATCTTGTATTCATTATGGTCTACTTTGTATTCATAATTCTCCATAAATTTTGCTTGCTCGTAGAAAATTTTTCTATTATCGTTATAGCCAAATTGCTCATGGAGCGTTTCTGTAAATTTCTTCATCTCAAAAAATATCTTTTGATCTTCCTTTTCTTTTAAAGCAATAGGTATGCGTTTTGCTTTCACATTGGATATTTTGTTATCTGAAATATCATATTCAGCAGGTCCTACATTTATAGAAGTCTTTGTCACTTGCTCAGTGGTAGTATCACCGCCTTCATATTCTTGCCTATGAGCCGTAATTGTAGCATTCCTCAGTTCCTTTTCTTCAGACATTTTACTTAAGGTATTTACTAACAACTGTATGTTTGGTTTCACACTATCGCTCAAATGATCTGTGGCTTTTTCGGTTTTTTGTGGAGCAGTAACATTAGGTATCTCTGTAGCATTTCTTACAGACCTTTCTTCAATCAATTCATTAAAATTGTCTATCAACACCTGTACATTTGGTTTTGCACTATAACTCACATGATTTGAGCTTTTTTCAACTTTTCTTGGAACTGTAATGTTGGATAGCTCAATAAGCAGTTGCTTGATGTTTTGTATGCTTAAATCCTCATTAACCTTTTTTCTTTCATAGAGATATTTCTTTAAGAATACTATGTTGCGTGAGCTTAGTATCTGATCTTTGGGAGTCTGAGAAATATAGTATTTCAGGATCTCTTTAGTACTGTTAAATATTAAAAAGTCAGTAGAGTATTTAAGTAGAAATTTGTTATACTTGTCCCGATAATCTGTGATTTTCTTAGTGTTATCCTTATTACAACTCAATGCACTAATTGACAGTCTTAGCGTTTGTATGCTTATATCCTCTCTCCCATATCCTGCTTCAAGCAGATACCTTCGTATAAACTTTAAATTTTTAAAATTTAAG
>JAJGRE010000004.1 GCA_021083345.1 Calditrichales bacterium MX18-03
TATTGATGAAATCAAAACCAGGGGATAAACCGCGACCCTCCTTTTGCATTAATATTCTAAATTTTCTATACTGATAATAAGCACGAACCATGCCAGTTGCCTCTCTGTTAATGGAAAAAAAGAAGAACCTTGGAATTCCAAGGTTCTCCATCGATCCTCCCAGGCTGTATGCCAGTGCTTCTCCCTGTCAGCCCGATTAAAATGCAATAGAACAATGCATGCTGAGTGTACGGTGATGTTCAAATGCTGCAATATTTCATTGCATATGCAATCATTCGTTGCAGCTTGCCGCCGGCTAAATTTCAGTCTCTTCCAAGCCATTCAGGTTGATATTGTAGCGCTTCATCCGGTACTGCAGCGCCTGCCTGAAGATACCCAACTCCTTGGCTGTCTGCGATATGTTCCCTTTGTTTTTCTGCAGGGAGCGGATGATGGTTCTTTTCTCCACGTCCTGCAGGATCTCGTTTAAGAGGCCCGGTGAATTTTCTATCTGCTGGATGTGGTTTAGCTGACCCGTAAAGCGTTTGCGGAGGTTGACTGCAAGATGCTCCATCTGGAGCGTCTTCTCCTCCTCTACCATATTGAAGGCACTTTCTATCACATGCTCCAGCTCTCTTACATTGCCCGGCCATGAATATTTGTCGAAGGCCTCCTGCAGCTGGGGCGAAATGCCCGTTACACCGGTTCCGAACTGCTTGTTGTATTTTTTGATGAAATAGTCTACCAAAGCCTGAACATCCTCAATACGCTCCGTTAAAGGCGGAATAAAAAGCGTCACGGCCGCCAGGCGGTAATACAGGTCCTTCCGGATCTGCTGATCATTGACGGCGCTCTGGGGCTCCTTATTGGTAGAGCTGATGATCCTGCAATTGACATTTCTCTGAACACTGTCTCCGATCCGCCTCATGGACTTTTCCTGTATGACGCGCAGAAGCTTAGCCTGCAAATGGAGTCCCATGGAGTTGATCTCATCCAAGTACAGAGTTCCGTTCTCCGCCTGTTCAAAAAGGCCTTGTGACTCCACCGCGCCGGTAAAGGCACCTTTCACCGTCCCGAAAAGCAGGCTTTCCAGCAGCGTCTCGGGAATAGCCGCGCAGTTTATGGCGATAAAGGGCCCCCGGGCGTTGAGGCTGGCATTGTGGATGCTCTGGGCGAACAGTTCCTTGCCGGTGCCTGTTTCACCATAGATCAGCACCGAGGAATTGTTCAGCGCAATTTTCCTGGCCGACGCCACTACATCCTTGATGGCCTTGCTGGTACCGATAATATCGTCAAAGGTATAATAGGCGCTGTTGCCGCCGGCCTTACCCTTGTCCCCGGTGCTTAAACGCCTTTGCAGCTCAATAGTTTTGGAAAGGAACTCCTTCATCTTGGTGACATCCCGGTTAATGGAATAGACATAAGCCACCTCTTTCCCGGCGAAGTAAGGCAGTGTGCTGGCTACCACCTCTACCTGGTGCCCGTCACAGGTATGATACCGGTGCTGCCTTTCAACAATCCCCTTTCCTGTCCTGTAAACGCTTCGATGAACACTGGTCTCCTCTGTCACATCATATACATCGATTATTTTTTTACCGATGACATCTTCTTTCTTCATCCCTTCAAAGCGCTCGCACGCTTTATTGTATAGCACGGTTACACCCTTTTCATCGCTGATCTGAACACCTTCATGGATTGCATCCAGAACGGTCTTCAGCAAGTCATTCTCTTCCGCCAAATAGGTCTGTCGGCTGATATCCTCAATAAACACCGCTTTGTAGCTTCCCCCAGCTGCTGCTGTAACTTTATAGGTGCTCCTGCCCTCGCCGGTTCTGAACACAGCTTCTTTTCTAAGCTTTCCATCCCGATAAATGCCGGGGCAAGCTTCTTCCAGCCTGATATATTTGACGGCAGTCTTGTTCAGGGATAACATTGCAGCGGCCTGCGGGTTGAAATGAACCATATAGCCTGCATCATCCGTTACCACGACGCCAACAGGAATCATATCAATAAATTCCAATACTGTAGAATTGAAAGTTTCCATCATCGCAATCACCCACACGCTTCTTATGTTTGTATCTTTATATCATCATATCACACTTTATAGGTGGGCTAAAGCTTTTTGAATCCGCTCAAGCGCCATTTCAATCTGTTCCAGCGAAGTAGCGTAGGAAAACCTCAAGTGGCCTTCTCCGCAGCTGCCGAAGGAGGAGCCGCTGAGGACCGCCACCCCTGCATGGTTCAGCAGATAATCTGCCATCTGGTTGCTGGTCATGCCGGTACCGGTGATGTTAGGAAAGGCATAAAAAGCACCGCCGCTTTTTTTGCAGCTTATGCCCTTTATGCTGTTCAAACCGTTGACGATGACCTCCCTCCGCTTCCTGAAGGCTTCCACCATACTGTCTACATCCTCCTGGGGGCCTCTGATGGCTTCAATCCCTGCGATCTGCGTAAAGGTTGCCGTACAGGAGTTGGAATTGATCATCAAGTCCGTCACTTTTTTTGCCAGTTCCCTGTTCATGATGCCGTAGCCAAGCCGCCAGCCCGTCATGGCATAAGTCTTGGAAAAACCGTCCAGGACGATGGTCCAGTCCTTCATGCCGGGAACCGCTGCAATGGAATAAGCCGAGCCTTCATATACGATCCGTTCGTAAATTTCATCAGACAGGACAAAAATGCCCTTGCCCCTTACAGCCTCGGCAATCCCTTCCACATCCTCCCTGGTCAGCACGCCGCCGGTAGGATTTGCCGGTGAATTGAGGATCAGGAGCTTCGTTCTGGGTGTGATCCTGGACTTAAGCTCTTCCACGTTTAAACGGAAGTCGTTTTCCTCCAGAATTGAGACCGGGACCGGTGTCCCTCCTGCAAAGCGGATCAGGGATTCGTATATGGGAAAGCCAGGGTTGGGATAAATGACTTCATCTCCCGGGTCCACCAATGCCATGATGGTATAGAACATCACCGGCTTGCCGCCGGGTACAGCAACGACCTCGTCCGCACCAGCCTGGAACTTCTTGTATTTTGCCGCATATTCCACTACAGCCTCCCTGAAAGGAAGATAGCCTTGGGCTGCCGTATAGTGCGTAAAGCCCTGGTCCAGGGCTTTTTTTGCCGCATCCACAATGTTGCCGGGGGTATCAAAATCCGGTTCTCCGATTTCAAAGTGTATGATGCTTTTCCCCTCCGCCTCCAAGGCTTTGGCTTTGGAAAAGACCTGAAATGCAGACTCGCTTCCCAGTCTTTGCAGCCGCTCTGCAAACCTGGATGACATTCTTTCCAATTCATTGGACACTTGTACACCCTCCTTTTTATTGCATGACCTTGTAACTCAATTATACCGTAATAACCAAAGCAATTCTTGTGCCAAAGCGGAGGATTTGCGGAGACCTTAAATCATACTTCGAAAATTTGAAAAAAATATTGATATCCAAAAATTGACTGTGATATACTATAATTGTTCTATAATACAATACATCGTACGATAATATCGCACATTTCTGAGTGAGGATGAAGCAATGGCGTTAAAAAGTGAAAAAAACATTCAGTCTGTCAGCAGAGCGGTACAAATCTTGCAATGTTTTGAAAACAATGAGGAGCTGGGTGTTACCGAAATCAGCAGGCTGCTGGGACTCCATAAAAGCACCGCTTTCGGCTTGATCACCACCCTTGAGGCCGATAAGCTGCTTGAAAAAAGTGAAGTCACCGGCAAATACCGGCTGGGGCTGGAACTCTTCCGGCTGGGGACCAAGGTCAATGCCAACCTGCGACGGATTGCAGTTCCTTATCTGGAGAGGCTGGTGAGCCTGTATCAGGAGACGGTGAACCTGGTGGTCCTGGATGATCTCTCTGTGGTTTATCTGGAGAAGGTAGACAGCACCCGTTCCATGTATATCAATACCGTCATAGGCGGCAAGCTGCCGCTTCACTGCACGGCAGTGGGCAAAGCCATCCTGTCGGGACTTCCTCCTGCTGAGCGGCAGGACAAAGTGGAACGCATGGATCTGTGCGGATTGACCAATAATACCATACGGGATAAGGCAAAGCTGCTGGCGTATCTAGAAAGCGCCGCCCTTGACGGCTATGCCGAAGAAAGCGAGGAGCTGGAACTCGGACTGACCTGTGTGGCTGCACCCCTTTTCAACCATCTGGGCAAGGCTTTTGCGGCTGTCAGCGTATCGGGACCCACCTCCAGAATGAATGCGGCTTTCCGCCAGGAAATCTGCGAGACTTTGATTGTCATGACAAAAGAGATATCCAGAAAGCTGGGGCATGACTAAGTTTTCCCTAAATTAAAATAAATAGGAGGCGTTTGTATGGCAAAAAAGAAATCCGTTATCGACTTAATGGAAATGAAGAAAAAGGGAGAAAAGGCAACCTGGATCACCGCGTATGACTTTCCCATGGGTTCCTTCGCCGAGCAGGCAGGCTTGGACATGATCCTGGTAGGCGATTCCCTCGGCATGGTTGTGCTGGGCTATCAGGGTACCGTTCCGGTCACCATGGACGACTGTATCTCCCACTGCAAGGCTGTCAGAAGAGGCGCACCCAACACTTTCGTTATCGGCGACATGCCTTTCGGATCCTATCAGATCTCAGATGCGGACGCTGTATACAATGCATGCCGTTTCCTCAAAGAAGCAGACATGGACGCCATCAAGCTGGAAGGCGGCATGAGAGTCATCAGCCGGATCAAAGCCATCAGTGATGCAGGCATCGTTGTATTCGGCCATATCGGCCTGACCCCTCAGAGCTCGGGGCAGCTGGGCGGTTTCAAAGCCCAGGGCAGAGACGTCAATAGTGCAAGAGAGCTGATCAGGGATGCTATCGCAATCCAGGAAGCCGGAGCCAGAGCTCTGCTTCTGGAAGCAGTTCCACCGGAACTGACTGCCTACATAGCCAAGAAGCTGACCATTCCCGTATACTCCATCGGTGCAGGGGTGCCCTGCGACGGCCAGCTCATCATCTGCGGCGACATGCTGGGCTTGTTCCAGGCTTTCACTCCCAAATTCGTCAAGAAATATGCCAACGTGGCTGAAGTTATTGTCAATGCCTTTAAGGAATACGTCGATGATGTCAAAGGCGAAAAATTCCCCGAGGATAAGCACGTTTACCATGCTATCGACAGCCCCGAAGCCTTTGAAGCGCTTTTCAAGGAATTTGAGTAACCTGAGCTGACCCCCTAATCGGCTTGAAAAAGAATCAGGAGACTGCTCCACAGTCTCCTGATTCTTTTATTTCTCAGCTTCGATGATATAGGATGCGACGTAGTCCCCTAGGTTCCGGCCCTGCATCCATGAATTGACGATTTCCCTGCTGTTTTCCTTGGGATTCATCCGGATGTTCTTAAATCCCGCATCGGAAAGCATTCTCCTCAGGTCTTCCACATGCTCGGCTCCGCCTATACAACCGGCTATCATGTCCAGATCCTGCTTCATGTGCGGCGGCATCACCCTTGTGGCTACGACATCGGAAATGGATAGTCTGCCGCCGGGCTTCAGCACCCGGTATGCATCCCTGAAAACCTGCTGCTTCTCTGGTGAAAGGTTTATGACGCAGTTGGATATGATGACGTCCACTGATCCATCCGGCACAGGCAGGTGTTCTATCTCTCCCAGCCTGAAATCCACATTGTCATAACCGCTCTTATAGGCATTCTCTCTTGCCAGCTTCACCATGTCAGGCGTCATATCCACGCCTAACACATAACCGGTCTTGCCTACCCGTTTCCTGGCAAGAAAGCAGTCAAATCCACCGCCGCTGCCAAGATCCAATACGACTTCACCTTCTTTTAGTCCTGCAATGGCGATGGGATTTCCACAGCCCAAGCCCATATTTGCGCCTTCCGGCACGCCTTCCAGATCATTTTGGGAATAGCCGATACTGGCAGATGCACCCTTCACATCCGTCTGCCCCCCGCAGCAATTGCTGCCGCTGCAGCAGCAGCCTCCCGACCCTTTTGCTGCGACAGCCGAATAGTTTTTGCGTACATAGTCTCTGATTCTTTCCTTATTATTCAAATTTAGCAACCTCCAATAGTATCTTTTATTGGCTTCACTAATAAAGACGCAGTAAAAAGAAAAAGGACGCAAGTTTTGCGCCCATTCTTTAGCAATATTTACAATCGCATGCTTTATGCTTGTAGTCAATGATGTTGCCCATTCGATCAAATTCCAGCTGGCAGCAGTTCAGCAGCATTTCCTTCAGTTTCTCCCTTGCACGCTGTACCCTCGACTTTGCTCCCGATATGGAAATCCCCAGCCTTTCACTTAACTCCTTTTGAGTCAGGTTATGGAACTCCGTCAGCAAGATGGCTTCCCTATATTTCTCCGGCAGATTGTTTATCATGGATTTCAAGCATGCAGCGATCTCTCCGTTAAAGATCAGGTCTTCATCGGTTTCAGCTGCCATATCCTCCGGAAACTCGCCGGAAACAGCTGCATTTCCATATTTCCTATAATAGTCATTGATGGCATTCCGGGTGATCCGGTAGATCCACCCATGGATCCTGTTTTCATCCTTCAGGCTTTCAATGCTGCTGTGAATCTTTAAATAAACATCCTGGAGAATATCCTCAGTGTCCTGCTCATTTGAAACACGTCTTTTTATGAAATTTCTAAGCGGCATGCTGAACTCTTCCCAAACACTGCCTATACACACCGACAACTGCAATCACCCGTTTCTTTCAATTACTCAATGCTTGATCTCATGAAAAACACCTTCGACTATAGTATATGTCAAACATGCCGTTTGGGAAACGGCATTACAGGTATTTTTTTACCTCTTCCACCGTCAATACTTTTCCCATGGACTTAACCTGCTCATCCACAACCAAAGCCGGTGTCTTCATGACGCCGTATTTCATAATGTCCTTGAAATCTTCTACCTTTTCAACGGCTGCATCAATGCCAAGCTGCCTGACAGCTTCCTTTGCATTTGCTTCAAGCTTCTTGCAATTCGCGCAGCCTGTTCCTAGAATTTTTATTACCATACTTTGTCCTCCTTATAATTATTGGTTAGCCTTTCAATTTCTTGTATAGCCCTTCCAAATTGCTTCTATACATATTCCTGATATTGGTTTCCTCATTACCTAAAGGCTTTACAGGAACCAGATCCATTACTTCCATAGGCTTAAGGCCTGCTTCCGACATTGCCTGCACAGCACCTGAAGCCATCTTTGCCACAGCTTCTGCCGACGCATGCTCAGACAATCCGAAGGACTTACCGATCTCCTGAAGCTCATAAAACTGGAACCATAAATAAGTAGGCCCCATTGCACTAAGTATTGCATATGCCTCAAGATTTTCTTCAGGCACCTCAGGACATTCTCCTAAAACAGACAGCATGCTGAGAACGGCTTCTCTTTCCTCACCGGATAAAGATTCAGAAAAGGCAGCCGGGTTATACCCCGCTCCGATAACGGATGGTGCGTTCGGTATCATCCGAATTATCTTATTGTGGCCTTTCAACCCCTCAGATAGCTTTGCCATGCTGTATTTTGGCGCTAGCGAAACTACAATCGCTTCTGTTCCTAAGCTTGGAGCGATCTCATCCAACAAATCCTTCATGACCGACGGATGGACCGCAATAAATACGATATCCTTTTCAGCTGCACTCTTGTTCCCTCCCAACTCGACTTTTACGCTGGGAAACGCTTTGTAAATTTTATCAAGCATATCGGAATTGACGTCACTGACTACGATTTCATCCGGGAGCTTATTCGCCTTTTTTAGACCCGCCAATATAATCCCTGTAACTCTTCCCCCACCGACAAAGCCTATTGATCTTCTACACATTTGTTTGTACCCCCCTACTCTAAATTATTCTCTAGCAGCAGCCACTGCAGCTGCAGCCGCAATCACCGGCTTGACCTGCATCTCCGACATACTCGATGGAGTCTGTGGGACAGAGCTTCTGACAGCCCCTGCAGCCGTCAATGCAGCCTTCCGGATAAATGACCTTCGGCTTGCTTTCTTTTTTGTCGTAGACGCCGTGCGAGCACTTTTCAACACAAGCCCCACATTCAATACAGGTTTCATAATTGATGACCGGGTACCATTTCTTTGACATTTTCATACCTCCTTTTATTCTTATGCTTTCCACACAAAGTAGAATGCCAGTAGAACCAGAATGATTCCGCCTATGGTTTCGATTTTATGCTGATATTTCTCAAGCTGCTTCACATTCTTTAAGAGACCGGTAAAGGTACCGACCAACAAAATCGGTATACTGCGCCCAATCGCATATGTAAACATCAGCGTCATCCCGTAGACTGCGCTGCCCTTTGCAGCGGAATAAGCCAACACGGATGCAGTAATGGGCAGCGTGCAAGGTGAGGCAGCAATGCCAAAGGGTATCCCCAATATGAATGCGCCTATGGCACCACTGCCGCTTTTGGGTGACAGCCTCTTCATATCGAAGCCGGTATTGAAGTCAAAGATCTTGAGCATCCACAAGCCCATGACGCCAAGAATGGCCGCTACCAAGTAGTTCAAGAGCTTTGTGTTCTGCAATATCTTACCGATGGCACCAGCGAAGGCACCCAAAATGGATAAAGTGAAGGCAATTCCCAATACAAAGAACAATGATAATATGAAACCCTTCATTCTGGAATTTTCCCGGTAACCGCTCACATAGCCCACAACAAGAACAATCGTTGGCAGTGTACACGGGCTTAAGCCGCCTAGAAATCCGGTAGAAAAAATGATTGCCAGGGTTGTCAGCAGGTTTGCATCCAGATCCAAGCCCGTCATTTCTTCACCATCCCGTCAATAATTTCATTGACATACTTCACGTCAATCACACCGTTGACTGTCTTCAAGAGCTCTCCTTCGGTATCAAGCAGTAAAACCGTAGGGTAAATATTGATCTTGTAATCCGCTGTCATTTCATAGACTGCCTTTGCTTGTTCTTCCGTCAGCTTTGTGGTATCAATATACAGTGTACCGGCTCGGCTTTTGTTCTCTTCCAGAAGCTGCATGGCTCTCTTTCTGTATTCTGAATAGTACTCAACAGAGCTGGCACAGCATTCGGATTCATAGTACAAAACGATAATCGACGGTTTGCCGTCTTTTTTCAGCTGCTCCAGCATTTCTTTGACATTCATTTCCGCATCAAGCACAACTGCCTCAACAGACTGGGGCTTTAAAACACTTTTTACCGCGAGCAGCATCATGACAGCCAGCACTATAGCTGCGACTCTGTATAGCTTTCTGTTCAACTCATTTCCCCCTTTACAGCTTTCGGCTCTTATTGAACGATTTCCTTGATTGCTTTCTCTAACTCAGCATCATCAAACTTCCCTGCAATCACTTTGAAGGGCTCTCCTTTCCGGTTCAATAAAAGAACGGAGGGAAGATCCGTCACGTTGTTCTCACTTGCGATTTCGATAATGACATTCATTTCAGCCTTATTGGGTGTAGCTGCGTTTATAAAAAGAGTTGTCAATTGGTCTTTATGCCGCTCCATAAGCAGTCTGGCCTTAGCATTGTATTCTTCCAAGAATACTCGGGTAGACTCTCAGCAGTCACCATCATAGGAGAAAATGATCATTGCCGGTATGCCTGCATTCTTCAGCTCCATATATTGAACTTCCAAATCTGACTTTTGCATGGCTGCTGTCTTGTTATCGGCAGGCTTTACCATGGATTTCACGGAAATAAGGATAATCAGCACTGCAATAACGCCGATTACCAAAAAAAGCTTATTTCTATTCACCCCATCACCTCCATCCGACTATTGTCTTCCACAGCTTGTTAAAAGCGTCTGTATAACAATCTATTTGTCAAGCTTCTCGTTAAGTTCCCTGATGCTTTTGCGCACCATTTCTTCTGCCAGATTAACGACTTGAACGATATCCGGGTTCTTGATGTAGTAGTTGATCCGCATGCCGTCTTTCTCGCAGTATACGATTCCTGCATCCCTAAGAATCTTAAGATGCTGGGACAGGTTGGACTGACTGAACTCCACATCTTCGCTCATTTCACAAACACAGTACATTTTCTCCGACAGCTTTTTGATAATCTTTAGCCGGATCGGGTGGGCCAGTGCTTTGAAAATGTTGACTTCCAAGTTTTCTATATCCATCATTACCCTCCTATCAATGTAAAGGGACACACCTTGCTAAGTAAGTATGAGTGAGAATGCGTTGAACAGGTACCCGATTAGAATGATGCCAAAGGATACCAGCCCTATGAACAAACCCAGCAGCTTCGGCTTTACCACCTTGCTCAGCATAATCATGGACGGCAGTGAAAGCGCCGTTACGGACATCATGAAAGCCAGGACCGTACCAACCCCGACACCCTTCCCAAATAACGCTTCTGCTATCGGTATTGTCCCGAATATGTCCGCATACATAGGTATGCCAACAGCCGCTGCAAGTATGACTGAGAAAGGATTATCGTTCCCTATGACGGTCTCAACAACCGATTGCGGAATCCAGTTATGGATCGCAGCACCTATTCCTACTCCGATCAGTATATACAGCCACACCCTGTGGATTATTTCCTTCACCTGGTTCTTAGAATAGTCTATTCGCTCCCTGCGTGTCATATCGCTGATCTCTACGTCAACACGTTCTATCTCCATGACATAGCCTTCAACATATTTCTCCATTTTAAGCTTATCTATTATGGTACCGCCCGCTACCGCCAGGATCAATCCTACCACCACATAAGCCAGGGCAATCTTGAATCCGAAAAAGGACATCAGGATCAGAAACGAGGCCAGATCCACCAGAGGTGAAGATATTAAGAAGGAGAAAGTAACCCCCAGCGGAAGTCCTGCGGATGTAAAGCCTATGAACAAGGGTATGCTGGAGCAGCTGCAAAATGGTGTGACCGTTCCCAGTAATGCGCCGAACAGGTTCCCCCTGATTCCCCTGATGCCGCCAAGTATTTTCCTGGTCCTTTCCGGCGGGAAATAACTCTGGATGTAGGATATGGCAAAAATCAGCACCGACAGCAAGATAAAGATCTTTATGGTATCGTATACAAAAAAGTGAATACTGCCGCCAAGACGCTCTCTTACCGGTAAGCCCAGCAAATTCTCCACAAGATAGCGAACAAGCTCCGAAAGCCAGGTCATTTTCAGCAGCTGATCGTTGATCCAACCAAACAGTTGCGCAAAGGTATTCATGTGTTACACCGTCCTATTAATTTTCTATATTATTATATTAGAAATTTCTAATATAATAATATAGCCACTATACTTATTTGTCAATACGAGTCAACGTTTTCCACAATATCTTTACTTAAAGTTAACATTAGATTAGTTCACATATCAGCATATCATGATATATAATGGAATTGAAGAGAACTTAAAAGTATGACGCAGAACGAAATTCTTTTGAGAAGGAGTGATAAAATGTTGTGGCTCATCATAGCAGCGATTATACTGGGAGGATACGGCTATTTATATCATCAATATTCCGTCAAGAAAGGGAAGCAGCTTTTGGAAATGGTTCTGGAATCAGAAGATCGGAGTGCGAATAGTGATAACATTCAATAGATATGGCTATTGAAAAAGACAATCCTTTTGAAAGATTGTCTTTTTTGTGTGTTAGTATTTCATACAGTTGTATTTCTCTTCCGAGACATTTTCAATTATCTCTCTGGCTGTATTGAGAATCAGCTTGATTCTTTCGTCGTATATGCTGTAGTAAATATATTTGCCGTCCTGCCTCACATTTACCAGATCGCTTTCCCTCAGGCATTTAAGATGGTTGGAAATCTTGGACTGGCTGAAGCCGGTAAAGTCAACGATCTCTGTAACCGTCTTTTCTCCCTCCATCAGGCTTTCAAAAATGCAGATCCTGCTATAGTCCGCAAATCCCTTGAAAAACTTGCTTACCAGCTTGATCCGCATGATATCCTCATTGTTTAGCGTTGCTTGCATATCCTTACCTTCCTTCGGCAGCATTATTCAATGATATCATAATATCATGTTATCTCCTATCATTGTAATGCACCTCATAACGGTTGGCAATGGGTGCGGAGAAAATTACATGCGATTCTGGCATTTATTACGAATGAGAACGGCAGTTGCGTTAATGGACAAAAGCAGCACCAGCAGAACGATAATCCCGGCCGAAGCAAGCTGGTGAAACTCAGCCTGTGGTCTGGAAGTCCAGTTAAAGATCTGGATGGGCAATGTGGTATAGGAGTCCATAATCCCATCCGGAAGAAACGCAACATATCCCATGGCACCGACCATAATAAGCGGGGCAGCCTCTCCTAGAGCCCTTGATATGGCAAGAATTGTTCCTGTCAGAATTCCCGGCATGGCTGTCGGCAGTACAATCGTCTTGACTACCTGCCATTTACTTGCTCCCAGCGCATAAGCGCCGTGCTTCAGGGATTCGGGAACACTCTTGATTGCTTCCTGCGCTGCAACGATAATAACAGGCAGAATAAGCAATGCCAGGGTCATAGCACCTGCCAGAATACTTCTCCCGAAGTTCAGCATGCGCACAAATACCGTTAATCCTAATATACCGTATACAATGGACGGTACCCCGGCTAAATTGGAAATGTTAAGCTGGAGGAAGGTGTTATACCAGCTCTTTTTTGAGTACTCTTCCAAATAGACGGCAGTACCAACACCAATGGGGAATGCGAACAAGGCTGTCAAGCTTATGATCCAGACGCTGCCTACCAGGGCGGATTTGATACCCGCTTTTGCCGGGAATCTGGACGGAAAGTTGGTAAGAAAGTCATAGCTGAGGCTGCTTAAACCGGTTTTTAGTATGCTAGTCAGCAGAACTGCCAAAACTGCAATTCCAAACATGGTTGACGCAAATACCAGACCGTGAAATACCCTGTTTTTTATTTTTCTAATATTCAGGTTGTTTTTTACACTGGTTTGCATTATTGATACCTCCCGAATTTCCTTACTATCAATCTGGATAGGATATTCATCAGGAATGTAATGGCAAATAATAACGCTCCCACTGCAAATACCGTTTTATACTCAATGCTTCCATGCTGAATATCTCCAAGGCTTATATTGACCATAAACCCTGTCATCGTTTGGACGCTCTTCAACGGGTTAAACGTCAACTGAGAATTCGCGCCGGCTGCAATTGCTACAATCATTGTCTCTCCGATTGCGCGGGATATGGCTAACACAAATGCGGCAGCAATACTGGAAATGCTGCCGGGTACGACAACCTTGAGCGCTACTTCCATTCTTGTAGACCCGAGGGCGTAGGCCCCATGACGTATCGAATCCGGTACGGCCATCATCGCATCCTCGCTTAAGGATGCCACCATCGGGATGATCATGATACCCACAGCTATACTGGCACTGGCAACATTAAAAACCTCGGTCTGCGGCAACAGCTTCTGAATGAGAGGTGTGATGAAAGTCAATGCAAAGAAACCATAGACAATGGACGGTATACCTGCCAATATTTCCAGAGCCGGTTTAATCAGCTTCCTTGCCTTTTTGGGGGCAAATTCACTCAGGTAAATTGCGCTTCCCAGCCCCAACGGAAGAGAAATAACACTGGAACCCAAAGCGATCATCATAGTACCTGTCAGTAAAGGCAAAATACCAAAATTTCTTGGTTCAAGAGTCGGTGTCCATTTGGTATTGGTGAAAAACTCAGCAACCGATACTTCTCTGAAAAATTGAAATGTTTCCTGTGCCAATGTCAGCACGATGCCTATTGTCGTCAATATTGAAACAAGCGCAATCATTTGAAGAAGCCTTGCAATGATTTTCTCTTTGAAGATTTGGGCTTTGCGCGATTTGCTCATCTCTACCATACCGCATCCTCCTAACGGATTAAATAAGTCCTTCTGCCTAAGCGCAATTGCAATCCTACAATCTATTATATCATAATATCATGATATGTAAATCGTTAAAACTAATTATTTGTTATTGAATGCAGTAAGGCAATGCTTTAAATTCTCTGCGAGCATACCCAAAGAATTCGCCTGCTGTTTCATTTGAAGGATCGCTTCGAATTGGAGCCTCGATGCGTCCAGCGCCGTTTCTGAAGTTCTGGCTGCATTCTCCGCAATTTCCGATATTCCTGAGACGCTTGTGATGATCTCTTGCTTTTGGGTGTTCATTTTTTCAATGGCATTTGTTATGTTCAAAACCCGGTTATTCATATCTTCAATGGTGCCATAGATTGTTTCAAAGGCTTTTTGTGTATCCAGAACCATTTGCTTTTGTTCCTTGGCAAGACGGTCATTTTCTTCTACAACTTGATGTACAAGTTCTGCTTTCAGACGCGTCTCGTTTATGATTCTCTGAATAAATGCCGTCTGATCCGATACCTGCTCGGCCAGCTTCCTGATTTCGCCTGCCACAACCCCGAATCCCCTGCCTGCGTCCCCCGCTCTGGCAGATTCAATCGCTGCATTCAATGCCAGAAGATTCGTCTGCTTGGATATCCCGTTGATGGTATTGAGTATAAAGCCTATCTTTTCTATTTCAGAATTTAGACCGGTAACCTCCATTCTTACTTTGGCAGAAATCGCGTAGCTCTTGTCAGACCCATCATTCAGCAGCGCCACCTGTTTCATTCCGCCTTTTGCAATAGCACTTGTATTCTTAGAAGCGTGAATAATCGAATGGGTATACTCATTCACCGTTTCTATTGCACTTGCCAAAGTATTGATTTTGGAAACACCATTTTCAATGTGTTGTTCCTGTTCCAATGCTCCCGCTGAAATCTCACCAATCACATTTGAGACCTGTTCCGTATATCCATAAGCGTTTGCAGATATACCGGTCAACTGTTGTGCTGCAGATGTTACTTCGCCTGAGGCTGCGGTTATATTTGATATAAGCATTTTCAGATCTGACAACATTGTATTAAAGCTATCGTTTAGAATACCAATTTCCCTGCTGGTATGAAGCTCAGCCTTGACGTCCAGTTCTCCCTTAGCCACCTTTTCCATTAGGCCGGCCAGCCGGCTTATCGGTGTAGTCAGGTTCTGCGAATAGCGGTAAGAAACCGCGAGACATATTGCAACCAAACCTATAGTGATCAGCATGATAAAGCTTCTTATTGCTGTTATGCTTCTCATGTATTCTTTTTTGTCCATAACAGCAACGACTATCCAGTCCATATTGCTTGCCTTTTCGTATAATGCAATCTTTTTATTGTTATTGAATACATATTCTCCTGAATTGCTCTTAAAGGCTTTATTGTTCTTCAGATTTTCGACTTCCTTGCTGATGAGTTCATTCTCAACCGGTTTAAGCAGCTTTTCCTTGTCCTTGTGGTAAATCGTTGTACCATGCTCATTGACGATGTAGACATAACCCGATTCACCGATCCTTATTTCTTTTACCGGCTGAGTAAACTTCTCTAAGTCAAACATAATGACCATAACGCCGACAGAACCTGCAAGATTGTCTATCGACAAGGCTACAGGAATGATATGATGCCCTGTTGCCTTTGAGATATCCGGATTTCCGACGACAAATTTTTCGCCGCCTTTAAGCTTTTTATAATAATCAGTGCCCGAAATGTTCATTCGCATGTACTGTTCCTTATAAGCCGAACCGTCTGCAATAACATTTCCCTTCAGGTCACTTACAAAAATAGTCTCATAAAGTTTTTCCGAGCTCTTAACTGCATTTTTAAGTGATAGCAGCACATTATTTAGACGTATGGGTGTTTCCAGAATACCGTCGTTATTTAAATCTTCAAGTAATACCGCAAGGTCCGATTGTGATGACAAGCTTTTAAGAATGTTGTTTGCACTGCTGACAGTCAAGTCAATTGAACTTTTTGCGCCTTTCGAATAGGCAGACAGCATATTATTTTGCGTGTTGGATATCTGGTTATGTACCCGGTTATAGATGATTGTCCCCATCAACAGAATCGGAACAATGGAAATCAGAATAAATACCATGATCAACTGGTTTTTTAAAGACATATCGGAGGCTTTGAGCTGATTGACTGTACCCTTACCGGCAATCCTTAGGATATGCTCACGCAATACAGCAGTAATTTTATTGCGGTTGATCCATTCAAGATTCATCTTTCTTACTGTATGCTTTATACCGCGTGCTGCTTTGAGGAGAATACTATTCAGTTTTCCTATTACTTTCTTCATCCTAACCTCACTTCTCCTTGACCCCTTCGATTATTAAAGCGCCTTCTGTTCGAAGGCGCTTTATCTGATGCTGCTGTCTACTGAATAATAGATAATCCTTTTGTATACTCTTCATCAGGAAGTGCAACATAGCCTACCTGCGGCACGATTTCTTTTGCTTTTGTCAAATAGAATGTTACAAATTCCTTAACCTCAGGTCTTCCAAAAGCAGCTTTGTTTACATAGATGAAGATCGGTCTGGACAGCGGTGCGTACTCTCCGCTTTTGATCGTTTCGAAGTTCGGCTCTACTGCACCCTTGCCGTTGTCAATCTTTACAATTTTGAGCTTATCCTTGTTTTCTTCATAGTATGCATATCCGAAGAAGGCAATTGAATTCTTGTCGCCGGCTACGCCCTGTACCAGGACGTTATCATCTTCACTAGGTGTAAAGTCCGGTCGGATTGCACCGCTCTTGCCATTAATTTCTTCAGTAAAGTAGTCGAATGTACCGGAGTCTGTGCCAGGTGCATAATACTTGATAGGTTCTGCCGGCCATTCAGCCCGGACATCCTTCCAAGTCTTGACCATGCTTTCCGGCCCCCATATCTTCTTGAGTTCCTCTACAGTAAGGCTGTCTACCCAAGTATTTTCTTTGTTCACGACAACAGATAAACCATCATACGCTACCGTCAATTCAACATATTCAACACCATTCTGCTTTGCAGCTTCTGCCTCAGCATCCTTGATGGGTCTGGAAGCGTCACTGATATCAATTTCTTTGGCCGCAAACTTCTTGAATCCGCCGCCTGTACCGGAAACACCTACAGGTATCTTCACATCCGGATTAAGCGCTGTAAACTCTTCTGCCATTGCTTCAGTGATGGGGAATACCGTGGATGATCCGTCGATTCTGATTTCACCTGACAGTTTTACCTGCTCTGCCGGCTGCTCTGCCGGCTGCTCCTGTGACGGCTGTGCTGCATTCTGCTGGCTGCCACACCCTGTCAGTGTCAGCATGGCCAGAATCAACATTACGGATACGGTTATCAGTGCTTTTTTCCTAAATCTCATTTTTAAATCTTCCTTCCTTATTCTCATTTATCAACTATCCATATTACATCAACGCATTCTGCGATGATTATGGATTAGTATCATTAAAAAGTTCTCTATAGGCCCTACAATGCTCTTAGCAGAGCCTATAGAATCAATAGTGAGTTAGGAATTATCATTTCATGATTTTATTATATCATGATATGTTGATATGTAAATGAAATTCAGGTTAACTCTATGTTAAATGCGTATCACTTTTTTATACGGTACGTCCCTTGCGCAGTGATTCTGCAAAGACATTCAGCAGTTCGGATTCTTCAATTTCTTTAGCTACTTTTTCAACATCATAGCGCACACGAACAAATTCTGCTTTTACGGTATCCAAATCCAGAATACAATAACATGCCCTATTATCACCATCTTTGGGCTTCCCCACGCTGCCTACATTTATAAACATTTTGCCTCCAACCGATTTGTAATAAGGAAGATGCGTGTGCCCAAAAATGACGATGTCTTCGTCATTTTCTGAAGCTATTTCCTTTTGCAGTTCCAAATCGTTTTCGAATACATACTCATTGATTGCGAAAGGGCTGGCATGGGTCAGAAGGATACGCCGCCCCGTTAATTCAAGGGATATCTGCTCCTCCAATTCCCTAAGATATTCCTTATGATCATCGCTTGTATGATTTGCTGTCCACGCCAAAGAATTCTGTGTTCTTAATTTCTCATTTTCAGAATTGATATTGCAGCCGCAGTTGGGCAAGTAAAAACCTACTGCTTCATCGTAGTTGCCCAGGACAGAAACAATGCCGCACTGCCTCAACAAAGCCAAGGTTTCGTTGGGTCTGGGACCATAACCCACCAAGTCCCCGAGGCAATAAACATCGGCTAATGAATAACCTTTTTGGGATATATCCGCCAAAACGGCCTTCAACGCTTCTACATTACTGTGTATATCGGATATAAACACTAGCTTTTTACTCATTGAAAACACCCCTTTAAAGAAGATTTCTACTTGAGTCAACCTGTACAATAGGTCTGGTTATAAAAACAAGGCAGTCAACAATCAACTGCCTTGCAATTTTAGCCGAATATCTCATTAGCCGCCCGCTTCAATACTTCAAGTCCTTTGATCTCCGTCTCATACATCGGTACGGTGACCAGTTCAGCATCCTTGAACCGGTCTCTGATCTCGTCGATATATTTAAGCTGCATGGCCCTTCTCTTCATGAAGAAGGGCGTTGCCGCCTGCTCCTCCGGAATAACCAGGTTTGCAACTGCCAGGTGCGTCCTGATGCCTAATGTACCCAGCTCTTCCGATGCCCTGTGGGCTTCGACTATGGGCGTCTTTTCGGGATACATGACAAAGGCAAAAGTGGATATCTCCGGATCCTTCATCCTGTCAATGACCCGGTCAAACCGCTCCTTCTGGCGCTTGTCTTCCTCGCTGATCTCCGTTGCCACGCCGGCCTTAAGCTCCAGCTGCCTGCTCCAATCCATGGGCAGCTCCAGAAGGCGCAGCGTATGCCCGGTGGGTGCTGTATCAAATACGATCACCTCGTATTCATCCTCGGAAGCGAAGGCTACGAATTTCTGAAAAGCAGCCATCTCTTCCGTACAAGGGGAATTCAGCTCCTCCTCCATGGCCATGACGGTTTCAGAATTGAACTTTTTCCTTGCATCCTCCAAAATATGGTGCTTATATTCCTCTGTGGCTCTTTTTTGATCGATCTTAGCAGCATAAAGGTTTGGAATCTCCAGTATAGCCGAAGCCTCATCCGTCACAGGCTTTTCCAGAACATTGCCGATGTGGGCCGCCGGGTCGGTGGTCAGGAGCAGCGTCCTGTATCCCGCCGAAGCCGTCTTGACAGCGATGATGCAGGCCATGGAGGTCTTCCCTACGCCGCCTTTTCCTGAGAAGAAAATATGCCTGCTGCTTTTTCCGGGATAGATAAGTTTTTCAATACTATTCATCGCCGTCACTTCCTTCAAATAGAACCTTACCCACCTGTCTGAACATGTCAATCCCCTTCAGCTCGGTGTCAAAAAGCGGCATTTCTTTCATGGGTGTACCTGCAAATATTTCCTGTGCTTTGCTCACATACCCCTTCTGCATCTGAAGCCGTTGCCTGAAAAAAGCATTGACAGCCTCCGCTTCAGGTATCAGCCCGTTTATGATGATCCGGTCGGTGGTGATGCCCAGCCTTTGAAGCTCCTTGGCGGAACGCGCTGTTTCATCCAGGGAGGTCTGCTCCGGCTGCATGACGAAGATGAATTGCGTCTGTTCCCGGTTCCTCAGCATATTGACAGCCTGGTCATATTTCTTTTTGCTGTCCTGAATCAGGGCAACAGGCCCCATGCAGGTCTGGCCGCTGCCCTTTGCACTTTCTTCTATGTGTCTGCTCCAGTCCACCGGCAGCTCCAGCAAGCGGATGGTATGGCCTGTGGGTGCGGTATCGAATACGACGATATCATATTCATCCTGCTGCATGAAGTCGATGAATTTGTCAAAGGAAGCCATCTCCTCGGTACAGGGTCCGCTGAGCTGCTCCTCCGCTATCTTCACCAGCTCATCATCGAAAAGATCCCTCATAGGTGCCAGCGCTCTTTCTTTATATTCCGTCGTAGCGGCATCCGGATCGATCTCCATGGCATCCAGGTTTTCCATCCCATTGATTTTTGTAACACGGTGCCCGATCTGCTGCTCGAAGACATCGGATAAATTAGCTGCCGGATCTGTCGTCACAATCAGGGTTCTGCAGCCCTTATCCGCATACTGAACAGCCGTGGTGCAGGCCATAGAGGTTTTCCCTACGCCGCCCTTACCGGAGAAAAAGATGAACCTAGTTCCCATTGATAATTTCTCCTATCCTGGCTTCCAGCTCCTCCAGCGTGGGATATCGATATGCTTTCAGCACCTTGCCGTTAACGGCGGTGATGGGAAGTGACTTTCTACTTTCCGTTTTCACCAGGCCGTATACCTCCGGATTTTCACGGAATTTGGCCGGCTGCTGCGAGATCTGATAGCGCTCGATTTCAATACCGGCATATTTGTTTTTCAGGGCTTGAATTGCTTCACTGATCCGGACCAGGCTCTCATCCACACTGGGTCCGCAGATTCCTGTAGAGCAGCACATGGGTGGCTCAAATAGTTCAACTTTTATCATTCTGATGCTTCCTCCGAATTTAAGATTTCAAAATTATACTTCCCATAGCCTTCTATGTTTATCAATAGTTTGTTCTCTTTCAAGTACTCCAAGAGCACATTACGGTGGATGTGCACCTGAATGTCCTCCACTTTGAAGGTCTCAAATTTCATCATATCTTCCGGCTGTCCCATCAAACCTGATGGTGTCTTATAGGCCATTCATCACCCTGCGATTGTCGTACGCAGCGTAACATTCAGTTCCGTCCCTCTATCGTATATATACCTGTACAACCAGGGTGAAATCCTCGCATGCTTCACAGCAATACCCCCTTTTCAATTAGGCTTTCCCTGTACGGAGGATGACTGCGAATTCCTTGGGCAGTCCCGCATCCTCAGTAGCCTTTGCAGTCTTTTCATAATCATAGGGTACCTCAACGGTTTCTACGGATGCACCATCTGCTGCGACGGTTAGAATCACGTAGTTGGCGTCAGGGTTCCCTGTCTTGGGTTTCCCTGCACTGCCCGCATTCACCAGCAGCTTTTCTCCATACAGCTTATGATATGGCTTATGGGTATGGCCGCACACCAATACGTCTTCCTCAAAGTCGGCCATTACCTCAGATGCTTCCTTTGAGTTTTCCTTGAGGTATTCAGTAATTTTCCTAGGGCTTCCGTGCACGAACCGAACCTTCTTGTTCTCAAATACCATCGTCATTTCTTTCGGCAGGCTGCGCAGGTAAGCCTTGTTTTCGTCATTCGTCTCATCAATGGTCCAATTCAGTGAAATTGCCGCATTCTCCATATCCCTGGGATCGGGATAATCGCAGCCGCAGGCCATCAGTTCATTTCCCACTGCATCATCATAATTGCCCATGATGGAGAGGATGTTCTTCCTGCGGATCAGATCAATCACTTCATTGGGATAGGGATAGTACCCTACCATATCTCCCATGCATAGGGTCAGGTCAACATTCCGCTGTTCAATATCGCTCAGCACCTTTTCCAGTGCATGGATGTTACTGTGTATATCCGCTATAACCGCAATTTTCATATACTTTCCTCCTAATACATGTCTGTTTTTTCAGGGAACCAGTGTCTTGTCTGGTTTGCAATTCTTACGAGAGCCAACATGACCGGAACCTCTACAAGCACGCCTACGACGGTGGCCAAGGTTGCACCGGACTCCAATCCGAATAGGGATATCGCTACTGCAACTGCCAACTCGAAGAAATTACTGGCCCCGATCATACCGGCCGGTGCTGCGATGGCATGGGGCAGCTTCCAGGCTCTGGCCCACCCGTATGCAATGGCGAAAATCAGGAAAGTCTGGATGGTCAAAGGGATTGCAATCAGTGCTATATGCACCGGATTCTTCAGGATGATTTCTCCCTGGAAGGAGAATATGATGACCAGTGTCAGCAGCAGGCCTATAATGGTGATATTATCGAACTTCTTTAAAAATACATTTTCAAAGTATTCCAGCCCCTTATGCCGGATGACGTATTTCCTGGTCAGATAGCCGCCTGTAAGCGGGATAACAACGAAAAGTATAGTGGAAATAATCAGTGTATCATAAGGCACAAGAACGTTGCTTACACCCAACAGGAATGCAACGATAGGCGTAAAGGCAAAAAGTATGATCAGGTCATTGACGGCAACCTGCACCAGGGTATAGGCAGGCTCGCCCTTCGTCAGATGGCTCCATACAAAAACCATGGCTGTACATGGTGCCGCCCCCAATAGCACTGCACCTGCAAGATACTGTGTTGCAAGGGCATCGGTGATAAACATTTTGAATACGACTTTGAAGAAAAATGCCGCAATCAGATACATGGTAAAGGGCTTGATCAACCAGTTGGTCACACAGGTAACAACCAACCCCTTGGGCTTTTTTGTGGCATTGACGATACTTGAAAAGTCGATTTTCAGCATCATGGGATAGATCATAAGCCATATCAGTATGGCAACAGGTATCGAAACCTGAGCATACTCAAATTTGCTCAGCGTCTCGGGGAAAGCCGGTACGACCTGCCCGATAACGACACCCACTACGATGCAGATAGCGACCCAAACGGTCAGATATTTTGCGAAAAAGCCCAGACCTTGGTCCTGCTCCGCCGTATGTTGCTTGCTTTTACTCATTTAATACCCTCCTATTTTTTATCAAAACATAATTTACCTTGTTTCAAGTCTTCACAAGTGATTCCGCTTTCCCGATACATCTTCAGACGTTTATTGTCCATTTCACATTTTCGAATTTTGACGAGTTCCGCTCCGATTAACTGCCTGATAAAAGGATAGGTCTCCATCAGCTCATCGTTTAGCTGGTAATACACATACAATGCCCTTTTTTCAAAAAAAATCATGCCTGCTGTCGTCAGCTTATTCAGATGTCTGGATGCATTGGACTGGTTTATATCCAGAATCTGCTCCAGCTCACATACACACAGTTCTCCTTGTCCCAATAGGTTCAGAATCCTCAGCCTCGTCTCATCCGCCAGTGCTTTCATCACTTGTACCAGGTCCATCCCGCTCACCTCCTTAAAGTATTCTTCCAGTATAAATTACTATATTCGTTTATACTCATATAGTATGCAAAAAGAAAACAGAAGTCAATTACTTAACATAAATTTTACATATCCCAGATTGCCTTATTGCTTGTGGATACACCAACCGCCCCGGCTTTCAGCACATTAATGACATCCTCCTTGTCGGCTATCAGCCCCCCGGCTATTAACGGTATGCTGGTTTGATGATGGATCAGCCCGATAACCTTTGGCATGACACCCGGCATGATTTCTATGGCATCCGGTTTTACCGAACGAATCGACTTGATTCCCGTTTCCATTGAAAGTGAATCCAATATGAAAAGCCGCTGAATGGCAAAGATGTCAAGCTCCTTGGCTGCTTTAACCAGGCTGCTCTTGGTCGTGATGATCCCATCGGGCCGGATCTTCTCATGGATATATCTCAGCGCCACCGCATCCTTCGAGAAGCCCTCCAGCAGGTCGATATGCACCAATATGCACTTGTCTTGGGCTTTGCAGCGGTCCACCATTTCCTTCAGGTTAAATATGCTGCCCGACAATAGGAAAATGACGTCGCAGGGTGATTGGACCGCCGGGTCCAGCATTTCCTCTCCGCTCACCGCTGCAATAACCGGGTTGTTCATAATTCTATCCAAAAACTGACTGTCCAAATTGCATCCCTCCTGCCTTTTATTCAAGCAAGTAATATGCCAATCGGACAATTTGATACTTTGCGCCTGATTTTAAAAGACATATCAGCTTGCATATGCTATCATAAGAATACATCTTTTTGCCAATATTAATCCTATAATGGTCAGAACAAGTGTATATAGATGGTATGTACACCTTTACTGTCCGCATAAAATATTATATAGTTGAATAGGAATCCCATTTTAATCCTGCATGAAGGATTTATACCTTATTCAACTTGGAGGGTTACAGATGCATATCGGTTTTTTTGATTCCGGAATAGGCGGATTGTCTGTACTAAAAGAAGCATTGCAGCTCCTGCCTTCGGAGAATTATTTATACTATGCCGATACCCGGCATGTTCCTTATGGTCCAAAGTCCCGGGAAGAGGTTCGAGGGTATGTTTTTGAGGCGGTTGATTTTTTGGTGCAGCAAGGAATAAAGGCCCTGGTAATCGCTTGCAATACAGCAACCATCGTCACTGTCAGTGACCTGAGAAAAAAGTACGGTTTTCCCATCATCGGAATGGAGCCTGCCGTCAAGCCGGCTGTTGAAAAGAATAAGAAAAACCATAAGCGGGTTCTGGTACTGGCTACCGAGCTGGCGCTTAAGGGAGAAAAATACCGCAGCCTGGTGGCCAAGGTGGAGGGCAGGCATATCGTGGATTCACTGCCGCTTCCGGAGTTGGTTGAGTTCGCCGAGAGCTATGTTTTTGACGAAAGCATTGTTGTCCCCTGCCTGAAGGAAAAACTGTCGGGCTTTGATCTGGAGCAATACGGCACGGTTGTGCTGGGCTGCACACACTTTCCTCTTTTCAAGGCGCATTTTAATAAGATTCTTCCCCCGCATATCGATCTTATAGACGGGAGCCTTGGCACTGTGCGCCATTTGAAGAATCTGCTGGAGGAAAAAGGGCTACTGGAAATGACTGGTGATGGTGGTAAAGTCAGCTTCTATGCTTCCGGCATTCTTGAGACAGACACCGAAAAACTGAATAAGCTGCATGCACTGCTGCGTTGAAGAAGATGCAAAAAGCCTTGGAATCTTTCATTTCCGAGGCTTTCTTATTTATCTGATGATGGAGTAGGCTCTGTCAATACTGATGACCGCATCATAGTTGGGATACTTCTCCTTAATAGCTCTCGTCACTTCATGGCATAGCAGTTTGCCCTTCTTATCACTGCACTCATGCGGGATGACCATATCGAATATGACATTCTTGTGCTGCTCACCGCCCACCACTCTGAAGTCATGAATGGACAAATCGGCGTCAAAATCCTTAATGACCCCAATAATCTCCTGCTGTGTCTGCTGAACCGTCATATCATCGGTGTTGATGGGATCCATATGCATCACCAGATGGACATCCATGGCATCCGAAATCTCTTTTTCTGCTTTGTCAATCAGATCATGGGCATCCATGATATCCATGGTGCCCGGCAGCTCCGCATGCAGCGAGACGACACACCGTCCCGGTCCGTAATTATGTACGATAATGTCATGCACGCCTATAATCCCCTCAAAGCTCAACGTTTTCTCGGTAAGCTCCCTGGTCAGCTCCGGCTCCGGCGCTTCTCCCAAAAGGGGATTCAGCGTTTCCCTGGTCAGCGAAATGCCATTATAGATGATAAAGGCCGCAACAGCCAGACCGATATACCCGTCGATGGGAAAGGCAATCCAGCGGGATGTCAACAGTGAGACCGCAACCACCGCTGTGCTGATGACATCGCTCAGACTATCAACAGCAGTTGCTTCCATCGTATGGCTGCCGATCAAACCGCCGATCCGCTTGTAAAAGCGGCTGATCCACACCTTAATGCCGATGGACAGCAGCAGGATCCCGAACACCGTCAAGTCAAACTTCAGCTCCTCCGGGTTCCGGATCCTGTCATAGGAGCTCTTGAGAAACTCAATGCCGACCAATATGACCATAAAGGATACAACCAGAGCGGAAATATACTCAATTCTGCCGTGTCCGAAGGGGTGCTCCCGGTCCGCAGGCTTGTTAGTTATCTTGAAGCCTATCAGCGTGATAATGGAAGAAGCCGCATCGGAAAGGTTGTTGAAGGCATCTGCCGTTATGGCGATGCTGTTGGACGCCAAGCCTACTGTCAGTTTCACAGCAAACAGCACACCGTTAGCGGCGATTCCCACAAAGCCCCCCAGGAAGCCATATGCCTGCCTGACATTCTTATCCTTCACGTTCTTATGGTCGCGGACAAAGGTTTTTACCATCCATTCCGTCAGCAATATAACACCTCAAATTTAAATGTTGTACATATATTATACCAAAATCCCCTGTACAATACCCTATGCTTCCCTGTACATGACTTCCATCATCATCTTAAGCCCCTGCAGTCCGATATTGAGTATCCGGCCCTCATTGATGATCTCCATCATTTTGCTTTCCAATATGCTGAGCTTTTTTTCCCTCAGAAATTCCTTGTTGTCTTTGGATACAAAGCTTCCCTTGCCGGCTACCGATTCGATATAGCCTTCCTTTTCCAGTTCCTCATAAGCTCTCTTGGTGGTAATGACGCTGATGCCCAACGCCTTGGCAAGGCTGCGGATGGAGGGAAGGCAATCCCCTGGCTGCAGCGCCTGGCTGAGAATCAGTTTCTTATACTGCTCCGCAATCTGCTCGTAAATCGGATTCTGGGAAGCATTACTCACTGTTATGTTCATCTATATACACCCTCTCCCTATGCTTTTCGCATCCTCAAAAACACTCCGACTGTATATAAATAGCATACACAGCCTCTATCTTTTACTGCCATCGACAGCCAAAATCGTGTATACCGTATATATCGTTACTACCATATATGCACAGTATATACAAGTTTGGCGTATCTTGTCAATGGCGCTCTTTTTCTGTCGGTCCTTGCATTTTCCCCTCAAATCCTGCTCCGTTTTATTTGCCTTACAATCGCTCAAAAAGAGCCTGGCAATATTAAACCCTGTCTGCAAAAATACCGCTTAAAACAGGCTTGATCAGAAAAAGGTGCATCGCCTTAGTGTTGTGCTTAAGCCTGCTGCTCGGCAATGGAAGTCTTCTGAGATGGGAACGGATCGTGCAGGACTACAGCTACCGTTTCCCGCGTCCGGTGGATACCCGGATCGTTATGGTCACGGTGGATGACACAAGCTTGGAGACGCTGGGCCAATGGCCGTGGCCCCGCAGTTATCATGCCGAGCTCATTAACCGACTGTCGGAGGGAAAACCTGCCGTCATTGCCTTTGATTTTCTCTTCACGGAAAATGGGGATCCCGAAGAGGATGCACTACTGGTGGAGGCGGCAAAAAACAGGTACGACTCAGAAAGCTGATAGAGGACATGGGTTACCGGATCCAGTGGATACCGGACTTCAGAGCCGTTTCCATCACAACGCAATAATGAATTTTGCTGTATGTTTCATTTTCCGTCTGCTGCATATACTATATTATATGCCCTAATTCAGTTAGGTTTTGAAAGGATACGACTGAGAATGAAGATCCAAAACCGCAGCAAGCTTTACATCACTATCATTGCACTTACGGCTTTATATCTTCGGGTAAAGCACGTCCTGATCGTTCCCTTTGAATTCAAGATCGATGCCTGGAGCATGTACCACTATGCCATGAATGTTGCCAACGGGCATTATTACGGTGCCGCTTTCGGCGACTTCTGGGCGAGATATGCGTATTGGCCGCCTCTTTATATTTTTCTTTCCGGTTTTATATATAGATTCTTCGGTACAGGACAGGATTTCCTGGTGATGAGGCTGATTCAAGCGGCTTTCTCGACTGCATCCTGCTTATTGGCCTACCTGATTGCCTGTGAAGCCATTAAAAGCTACAGCCGGTTTGACAGGCTCGCCGGTTTGACAGCCGGTCTGCTCATGGCATTCAACCCCAGGATGGTTCTATACACCAATCACTTATATGTGGAAACCGTCTTCATTACCTTATATCTCCTGACAGCCTATTGGGGGCTTCGGTATTTCAAGGAAGAATTCCAGCTCAAGCTGGCTTCCCGGGCTGGATACATACAGCTCAAGCATATCCTTCTCTTTTCCTTCTTCCTGGGGCTCTCCTGCCTCACGAGGCCTGTTCTTCTGCTATTGCCGGGCGTATTGGCCGTCACGGCAATGCTGTATTCCAAAACAACCCGCAGCGGCCTTAAGCAAGCCCTGGCGGTCCTTATCCCGGATTGTACCTTGATCGTGCTGATCATGATGGTCACCTTCCTGCCCTGGATCGTCCGGAATCTGAATGTGACAGGGAAGTTCATTCTGATTGATACCAACGGTCCCATCAACTTTTATATTGCCCATAACCCACTGGCAAATGGGGAATGGGTGGACGTAAAACCCCACACCGATATCAACAGGCTGTATGAAACAGGCTATAAGGAAGGTTTCCGCTACATGCTGTCCCACGGAAGCAAAGAGCTGACGCTTCTCTCTGTCAAGCAGAAGCACTATGCTTACAAGACAGATCCCCATGAAACTGAAATAGCCGCTTATATGGATCGCATATACAGACCGCCGCTTTTTCTGACCCTTCGAAACTCCCGGCTTTTCTCCAATAACCGATCCGTGCTGATGTTTATGGACCGGTATATTCGATTCCCCCGTTTGAACTTTGAGTTGCTTTGGAAGTTGACCTTGCTGCTGCTGCTTGCGTTTACGGTGAAGCTGGTGCTTTATCAGACCATTCATATTCTGTTCAGTGAACCTGCATGGATCATCGGCAATGTGCTTTACACCAACTTAATCATTCAATTATTCTATTTCGCACCCCGGTACCGCATCATAGCAGAGCCCTTCCTCTGCATTGCCATCGGCATCCTGCTGACCGGCCTGGCATCACTGGAGAAAGGGCACTATTAGATTGCTGCTAGATCAAATAAAGGATCACCATGCTGGCTACGACCCATAGTACGATATTAATCAGCAGCGGCTTGTCGGACAGCACGACTTCCTCCGGACTATCCCCCTGGTTTTTATTGTACATGACATACTGATACCGGAAAATCCCATACAGGACAAACAGAATCGTGACCATCAGATATCTGTCTTCGCTTTCGATAATGGTGTACAGGCTGTAAGAAAGCAGCGTCGATGCGGTAACAATGGACAGCATGTTGTCGATGAACTCAAGTGAATAATGCTGCAGGATCTGGCGGTGATGCCGGGCTTCCGCCTGAAGCACCAGCAGCTCGGTCCTGCGCTTGGTGAATCCCAGGAAAAGTGACAGAAGCAAGGTGCACAACAGCAGCCAGGGTGAGATGTAGACCCTGATCGCTACGGCTCCGCCTGCAACCCTCAGAATGAAGCCCAATGCAATGGACATGACATCCAATATGACCAGGTTCTTCAAATAAAGCGTGTACAGGAGATTGTTGATCAGATAAAGCGATATGACGGCACCAAAGCCTATGCTGAGGCTAAAGCCATAAATCAGGCTTGTTGGAAGCATGATCAGCAGGATGCCTAAGGCCTCCCCTTTTCCGACGATGCCGGCTGCCAGTGGGCGCTTTATTTTTTTCGGATGATTCCTATCCTTCTCAACATCCTTGATGTCATTGAAAATATAGACTGTAGAAGCAGCAAGACAAAAGCATATAAAGGCATTGGCGGCTATGGTAAAGTATTCCAGACTGCTGATGTTGTAGGAAAACAGGACGGCCGCAAATACAAACAGGTTCTTTATCCAGTGCTTTGGCCTTAAAAGCTGCAAATAGGCCTCGGCTTTTGTGACGGTCAGCGGTTTTAAAGAAATGTCCTTCATTGTACGGAGCCTCCTCCCTAACGAACGAGTACAACCACGCCTGCAATGATCAGTAAAAGCCCTGCAATCTGATTCCCGGAGATTTTCTCATCCAGAAAAAGCACGGCTAAAACAGAAGTAAAAATATAGCCCAAACTGGCCAAAGGATAGGCAATGCTCAGTTTCATCCTGTTCAGTACATAAATCCATAAGACGGCACTGGCGGCATAACCGGACAGGCCGAGAAGAATATTAAGATTGGTAAAAAGCTTCATAACTGAAGCAAAATCAAAGCCGGCAGCCTGTGCCGCCCCTTTCTTCAGCAGGAGCTGGGCCACAGAGCTTAATGAGATGCTGAGAAGTGTTACTATATATTTATTCATTTGCCACCCCTCAAATTATGGCTTACAAGCCCATCAGGCGGGTTTTTTTTCATATTCTGCACCTGCTTCTTATTTTTGCCCGCCCGAGGAAATACATGAAAGGTATATTATAGTCCGCCCCCCAAAAAAAAGAAAAACACACCTGCGTCGGATGTGTTCAACTTAATGACAAACTTATCTTATAACCACTTCATGATCTCCTTCATTGGAAAGGGCAAACTTGTCATGCACGGCTTGCATCGCCCTGTAGATGGCGCTCCTGGCTACCAGGCAGGAAATCTTCAGCTCCGATGTACTGATGGCCTGGATATTGATATTGCTCTCCGCCAGCGCTCCGAACATTTGTGCAGCAACCCCCGGCGTACTTGCAACACCGGCACCTACAATGGATATCTTGGCTACATCGGCATCATCGATGACCCCTTTGGCACCGATCTCCAGAACTATTTTTTCCAGTATCCGTCTGGCGCGGTTCAAGTCGTCCTTATTGATGGTAAAGAGAATATCATTGAAATTATCTGAGTTGACGCTCTGAATGATCATATCCACATTGATCCCCTCCTGGGACAGGGAATCAAATACCTTGAAGGCAACGCCGGGAGTATCCGGAACCTTCATGATGGCAATCTTCGCTACATTCTCATCCTTGGCAACCCCTCTGACCACAACTTTCTTTTCCATTTTCAAACCCTCCCTGACATAAGTTCCTTCAACTCTGTTGAAGCTGGACAATACGCACAGATCCACGCCGTTCAGCTTGGCGCATTCCACGGAGCGCGGCTGCAATACACCTGCGCCCATGCTGGCCAGCTCCAGCATTTCATCATAGGTAATCTCATCCAGTTTCCTGGCATTGACGACACATCTGGGATCTGCCGTATAAACACCATCCACATCGGTATATATTTCGCAGAGCTCCGCACCAAGGGCTGCCGCAACCGCAACCGCAGTGGTATCCGATCCGCCCCGGCCCAGGGTGGTGATGTCATTCTGCCCATTGACCCCTTGGAAGCCGGCTACCACAACGATATTGCCCTTTCCCAGCTCACTCTTGATTCTGTCCTGATCGATATCAACGATTTTTGCCTTTGTGTGCATGCTGTCCGTAATGATGCCAACCTGCTGACCTGTCAGCGATATTGCCGGCTGGCCCTGTTCCATAATCGCCATAGCCAGGAGTGCACTGGATACCTGCTCCCCTGTGGACAACAGCATGTCCATCTCCCGACGCGGGGGCAGGCTGCTGATTTCATGGGCCAGCTCAACCAGATGGTCTGTGGTATCGCCCATTGCGGATACGACCACCACCACGTCCTTCCCTTTTTTCCTGGTCTCTGCAACAATCCCTGCCACATTCCGGATCCTTGCCACATTGGCCACCGAACTTCCGCCAAACTTCTGTACTACAATTCCCAATTCCTTTTCCTCCATTTTATCCGGCCCACCCCCATGCAGTCTGTGCATATCCTATGCGTTCATGTGCACATACAATACAATTTGTACTCAATACACGGATATATGTACCTAATTTGAAGACATTTTACCAAAAAAATATCGGAATAGCAAGAAACCTGCCGCCGCCTATTGGTTATATAGCCTAGGCATATCCCTGCATATCCGATTTACAGCCTTTTCCTCGCTAATGCTACTACTTCAGATAGACCATTTCCTGACTTATATCATCCAGTGCAGCCGCTCCAGTCATCATCATGGCATCACGCAACTCACTGCCTATTTTTTCTGTATATAACGCAACTCCTTCAGAGCCGCCTCCATATGCAGCAACGGCATAAGGTCTTCCGATCAGTACGGCGTCTGCACCCAGAGCCAATGCCTTGAATACATCCAGTCCGCTCCGGATACCGCCGTCTATGAATATCTTCAGCCTTCCGCCTACCGCAGCTGCAATTTCCGGCAGTACTTCAATCGTCGCCGGTGTATGATCCAGCACCCTGCCGCCATGGTTGGAGACCACGATGCCATAGGCTCCTGCTTCGGCAGCCTTTAACGCACTCTTGGCCGTCATGATGCCTTTTATAATAAAGGGCAGTCCGGTGCTTCCCACTATTTGCTTCAGCTCCGCCACCGGTTTGGGCTTCACCGGCTTGCCTGCTGCAGCCAGGACGGTCAGGCCTGCCGCATCCACGTCCATTGCCACCGCCAGCACCCCTGCCTTCTCGGCTTTCGCCACATTTTCCAGCACTTCCGCCAGGCCCCAGGGTTTGATGGTGGGAATGCCGCAGCCTCCCGCTTCTTCAATGACCTTTAGCGGTACCTCATAGTTCTCCGCTTTGACGCCGTCTCCGGTGAAACCCGCGACACCAGCCTGTTTGCAGCCTTCAATGATAGCCCGGGAATAGGTTTCATCATTCAGCTTGTCGCTGTAATGCAAACCCAATGCACCTATGGGTGCTGCAAAAACGGGGTATTTGAACCTTTTTCCGAAAAGTGCTACGGATGTGTCCAGTTCCTTGAAGGCATACAGGGTATCCATATTTAGTTTGATCTCTTCCAGTTTCTCATAGTTTCTGACGAAGACACTTCCGGTACCCTTCCCCCCCGGACCCGGGATCTCCCCCCGGCAGGCGATTCCGTTGCATGCCTTGCACACCTTGCACTTGGGGTTGATGATTTCCCTGGCATTTTGCAAGACCTCTTGATAGTTCATATTTTGTCTCCTTTCTGATATGGATTATTCTTTCAAATTCATGTAAGATTTTCATATTTTTTGCATAAAATGTATATGAGGTGATTATGATGCCAGAAAACCTGCACAGCCACAGCTTCAACGGCAAAACCGCCATGAACCATGAGCACCGCCACGGTTTGACGGGTGTAACCAATGAAATCCCGAATCTAACGGAGCATGTGCACCACATTACCGGCTACATTACCTTTAACCACGGTCATGAGCACTATTTCAGTTTTTCTACAGGACCCGCCCTCGTAGTGGAAAGCGGCCATATCCATTACTATCATGGAATAAGCGCAGCAAGTCATGAGCATGTCCATTTCATTCACGGCTATACCGCCATATTCCTGGATTGATTACTCCTCCCTCTGGAAAACAAGGTCATCATCCGGCTGTTTCCAGCATGACGCCAGCGGCACTTTGCCATCCGTGTCATACACATAACCGGTGATCAAGCATTCCCGAAAGGCTGCCTCAATATCTGCGGTAATCTTCCCCATCAAGTTCTTCACGCGGCTGTCCGAAGTTGCTTCCCATTTTGCCTTATATTTTTCGTAGGGTATGTGGATTTCAAAAACCGGATTGGTTTCGTTGCCAAGAAGCTTGACGCCAATGCACATATCCGCCAGGTAATTCCTGTACTCGTCGTTGAACATATCCTCCAACGTACTGATGGTACTGTAGTTTTTATAGGTACCAAACCGCATGTCTCCTGTCGGTGAGCTGTTAAAGGTCATAAGCCGGCGGGAGTCTTTCATGTCTATTGCATAACCCTTGATGCGGGCTTCGGGATAATACGTCGTTATGGCATCGCCAAGCTCTTGCAGATACTCCAGCTTCTCGCTGCTGCTCAACCGGTTCCATGCCTTCTGATCTTCTTTCAGGTCGGTATAGAGCTTCACCCGGACTTCATTTTCATTACCGGACAACAGAATAAGGAAGGATACCCCCGCATGGGTTCCTAAGGCTTCCCTTATTTCTTCTTCCACATCATCTATATTCATGTTCTGCCCTGCTGCCTGCTTTTCCATCAGCTTGATTTTTTCATCCAGCTCCTTCACCTTCAGATCCTTTTTGACCATTTCCTCCTTGAGTATGCCTATCAGAGGATCCGTCCTGTCTGCCATGTCGATGCTGTTGGTCCGGGCATCCCATTGAATGGCTTTGTTGAAAAGGTCAGCCAGGACCCTGAGGGGAAGGTAGGTGGATCCGTTCACAACCAGTGGCGGCTTCTCCAGCCTGACCGGATTTCCATTGTAATAGATACTCATCCTTCCTTCTAACGCCTCAATAATCAATTTGGCATCGTCTCCCCATGCAAAAACCTTGACTGTCAGAAGCAATATCATCGTAAAGCATGCCACATAACGGAATTTCATCTTCATACCTCCAATGCACCCGGTTTTGTGCATTATCTACTGGTCTTCCACTTGATGCATTAGCCTAAGTATACCAGTTTGACGGTTGTCTTTCAATTATCACAATACTATCAACGATCCGTATGGACTTATTGCAGGCATCGCGTTTGCTGCTGCCGGGATAAGCAAAAGGTACTATCGCTGAACAGGATAGTACCTTTTGTGTGTCTTCAGCAGAAAAGCCGCCAAAGCCGGAGCAGTCACCGGTCTTTGGCGCATCAGGCTCTCACAGCCTGATGATGCGGTCTCCCAGCAGCCTGGCTTCATCATCATTATGGGTAACCAGAACGACATCGATATCCCATATTTTTTTAAAATCCAGAAACTCTTTGTGTACCGTCTGCCTGGTACTGCTGTCCAAGGCCGAAAAGGGCTCATCCAAAAGCAGCAGCTGAGGCTCTGTGGCCAAAGCCCGTGCCAAAGCCACCCGCTGTTTTTCGCCTCCCGAGATCCTGCCCGGCAGCTTGCCCTCCAGATGCTTGATGCCAAACACCTGCTCAGGCGGTCCGCATACCCGAAATCCTTCATGCCTCTGCTGCGGATGCACCCTGGATGACAAGCACTTCCCGGTCTGTCTGGAAACTGATGCGCAGGTCGGCATATTGAAGCTTCTTAAATACATCTACATGGATCATGCTTTTCTCCTGTATTATCCGTAATGCTTTCTTCTAACCCAATAGTTCAAGCTGTAGATCAGAACGAAGCTGAACACCACCACCACAGCCATCAGTGTATTGGCCGTTTTGATGTCGCTGCTTTCTACCGCAAAGTATATGGCAAGGGGAATGGTTTCGGTCTTTCCCGATATGTTGCCCGCCACCATCAGGGTGGCGCCAAACTCGCCCAGGGACCTGGCAAAGGACAGAACGATACCGCTTGCGATTCCGGGCCACGCCATGGGCAGGGTTATCCGCCAGAAAATCCGCTTTTCTCCGGCGCCAAGGGTCCTTGCCGCATGCTCATAGAGGTGGTTTATATTCAGGAAGGCCGCTTTGCAGCTCTGGTACATCAGCGGTATGGACACCGGTCCCCGCTTCCCGATGATGATCAGCAGGCCGTAACCGATTACCGAAGGCGGCAGGACCATAGGCAGCGTAATCAGAACCTCAAGGAACTGTTTTCCTTTGAATTCATGCCTGGTAAACATGAAAGCCAGGTACAGGCCTGTCACCAAAGTAAGCAAGGTGGCTGCTGAAGCCACTTTGAGTGAAATCAGTATCGGGCTTAAATCCATACGCCTACCTACTCTGCCAGGACATCAACGCCGTATTTTTCAAATACCTGTCCGGCGCTTTCAGTGCCCAGGAAATCCAGGAATGCTTTTGCCGCATCTTTTTGCTGGCTGGCTGCTACCACGGCTGCCGGATAGACGATGGGTTTGTGGGACTGTGGGGGAAATGCCTGAACCACCGCACTGCTTTTAATCACCGTACCCTGACCAGGTTGGCGTTGCTGCTGGACTGCCTTCCCACTTTGGCTATATGGTGCCAGTGGTTGTCAATGCTCACTTGCACAATATCTGCCGTATAGTCGTTGTTGGTATTGTTGTCGCTGCTGTTATCCAGCAGTGATGAGCCGACGCCGTATATGTCCACCGGAACTCCCAGCTCCTCAAACTGCTTGATCCTCTGTATATTGAAGCCTCCGGTAGCGATAATTTTCACATCGCTGCACCACTGTTTGGCCAGCGCCGTGTCGGCTTCCTTCAGCTCCCAATCCAGGTATGCCGAGTCCATCGCCTTTCGGAGCTGCCATACCAGTCTTGGGTTGACGCCGCAATCCAACCGCTTGTCACCGATGGGCTCAACCGATACATCCCGCATATTTCCGGAGGTGTCGGGCCGTGCGCCGAAAAGCTTGTAACGCCTGGCTTCCTCCAGCATACCTTCACGGTATAGCGATAAGTATTTCTCAAACATCCGGCTCATGACCTTCCGGACTTCCCCTATACAGTCGTTGTGGTAATCCACAAGGACAATTCTGGGCACTTCCATTGGCATGATCCTGGAAAACTGCATCATGGTCTCAGCGGTATCCCCTAAAAAACATGCGATGGAAGCATGGGCGATGGTGCCGCCGCCTTTACCGCCCCACCAGCCGCCCTGGTCGTCTGTGGAGACAAAAATGCGGGAGTTTTTGTCGTGTTTCTGGTTGTAGGCCTGAACCGCCAAAGAATAGGCATAACCGTGCATCGCCTGCAGCTTGTAATGGGCAAAGCGGGCCGGGAAAAAGAGAATATCCTTTCCGGCAGCAGCTACCAGGGTATTGTACACATTGGTGGCTACTCTGGTGGCATCCGTCAATACACCAAGGATGGGCGTCTCCAGCAGGGCAAAATCCCTGTAGCGTCCCCGGATCTTGAGCACCGGCTGCACCTCCAGCGGATTGCCCTCATAGGCTGCAAAAGTGCCGTCATGGACCGCCTCAATCTCAAGCTGGTCAAAGGTATTGACAAACTCGCCCTGCTGATCATAATAACCGGAACACTCCTCAAGAATGGCCAAGGCTTCATCTACACCTGCGATCAGGCTGACAGGCTTCCTCCTGGTAAAGAACTGCATCTCGACGATGATATCTCCGTTGTTGACGTGGCTGCAGTCTATTGCTTTCAAATCGCTGGCGCCATTGAATCGGTAGCCTTCGTCTGCCAGCTTTTCCAGTATTCTGACGGTATTGATAAAATAGGCATCGGAATACCAGCCTCTCCGCATTCTTTCAGAGTCGATCTTGAAAGTATCCTTCGGCAGTCGGCTGCCATTAAAAATGCTCATCTTTCTGCTCCTCTCATCTTTGCATACGTTATCTTTCTATTCAAAGCCCATGCTTTTCCAGCCGGTGTTGTAACGGTACAGCTTTGAGGGCCTATGTCCCGCATCTCTTGTATAGTCGCCGGTCTCCGATACCATTCCGGCAATTTTTCTTCTGAAATTGGCCTTCAACAGCGGTTTATCCATAATCACCTCATAGACCTGCTGCAGCTCGGTCAGCGTGAAACGCTCCGGCATCAGGTTGAAGGCAATATCCGTGTACTGGATCTTATTTCTCAGGCGCTCAATGCCATACTCTATGATCCTGGCGTGATCAAAGGCAATTCCGTTGGACGCCACAAGCTCGCGATCCGTCCGGGTCACATTTCCAGCCACCTGCTTCGTTATTTTTATACACGCAGTCAGAACATCCTCCCGCCCTCTGAGTGTGAGATCGACCCATTCCTGCAAAATATAACCCTCTGCCGTCACGGCTTTTTGCTGTTCCACGAGCCGGGTCTTTACCGTAAACCACTCGGCAGCTTCAGCGTCGTCTCCGGCCCTCACATCCAGTATGCTCTCATCCACCAAGGCCATATAGGAGCAGCCGATGACTCTTGTTCTGGGATCCCGTTCTACATCACCCCAGGTGTAAAGCTGTTCCATGTATATATTTTCAATGTTGGTCTCTTCCTTCAGCTCCCGCTGTGCCGCCTGATCCAAGCTTTCCCTTACATCCGCAAAGCCTCCGGGAAGCGCCCAGCAGCCCATAAAAGGGTGGTCACCCCTTTTGATCATGAGCAGCTTCAGGACCTTTTCAGGCAGCTTCCGATAGCTCTCTTTTTCCTTGTTCATGACGGCAAAAAGCAGCATATCCACGGTCACGGAGGGTCTTTCGTATTTTCCGGCATCGTAAGCCTTTAGAAAGGCTGCCTCTGTCAGACCCTGCCTGTTTCTTAGTTCCTTTCTGTCCATTTCCCGTCTCCTTTCATTCTTGACTGTCCTTTCATATTATCATAATGTTATTATCATTTTAGTGTTATGCTTGATTCTTGTCAACCATTGTCACGGACTTAACAAATTCAAAGCTCCAACAGGTTTGACCCCGTTGGAGCTTCTCATATGCTTCTTCTCGTTTCTGATTATGACGCGCAGCACTTCTTGTACTTTTTTCCGCTGCCGCAAGGACAGGGATCATTACGTCCAGGTTTCTCTTCCTTTACCACCGTTCCTGAGAGCCTCTGCTCTTTGGTTATTTCTTTTCTTCTTTCAGGCGTCAGGATACTGTCCCAAGCGGGCAGCTCATAAAGCCAGTGGGCTTTTGCCGCCAACATGTTGTAATACAGCTTCTCCAGATCGGTTTCCAGCCTGACGGTGCTTTCCTCTTCCAGCTCATCCAGCTTGTTGGGCGTCACCAGGCTGTCGTTGATGCCGTCCAAAAAGCCCGTAAAAAGCTCAATGCTGGTACCGAAGCGCTCAGCCAGTTCCTTTACCGTCCCTTCAACCACAACGCCGGGTTCGGCAAGCAGCTTTTCGTAAATACCCTTTTCCACTTCAAAATAGTCTGCCCAGAACTTCTTCTGCGCATTTTCGTCCTTTTCGCTTTCGTAAGCCGTGTTTCTCCAGTTTTCCAGTAAACCCATCCTATTACTCCCTTATATAAGAATTTTCCGCTCTAATTATATTATAATATGTCACAATTTGCAATGATTATAGCTGACAGACTCAACCTTACCTTAGATATCAAGCACAATCAGCTTGTTTTCCTTGAAGGATTCGGTAGCGATATAGGCAATCTCGGTGGATTTGGTGCCGTCATATACCGTAACTGCAGGCTTGCGGTTCTCCAGTATGCAGCTGATGAACTCCTGCTTCTCGATCAGATAGGCCTCGGAAAAACGCTCGGGGAAGCCGGATACACATTCCTTTACCGCGCCATGCTCGTTCAGGATGGTAACCAGGTTCTTCTGGGGAACCGTCCCGATCTTCAGTGTTCCTTTGGTACCGATGATCTCGGTCTCGATATGGTAGCCGTGAGGCGCTGTCCTTCCGGCATGCAGCTGTGCCATGGAGCCGTCGGCAAACTGCATCAGGGCGCAGACATTGTCTCCGTCTCCGAATTGACTGAATTCTGGATGCAGGTAACTGCCCCCCGCTGCATAGACGCTCTTCAGCTCGCTGCCCAGGAACCAACGAGCCAGATCGATGTCGTGCACTGCCATATCCAGGAACATCCCACCGCTGGTTGCCGCGAACTTGATGCAGCCCTCTATGTTCTTTTCGGGATCAATACTGGCCGCTTTAATGATATAAGGCTTTCCAATGGCACCCTCCTCGATCTTCTGCTTCGCATAAGCATAGGAGGGGTCATAGCGCCGCATGAAGCCCAGCATGAAAACCTTGTCCGGATGCCTTTCTACGGCTTTCTCCGCCTGTTTGCACTCTTCTATGGTAACCCCCAGCGGTTTTTCACTGAAAACATGCAAGCCCGCATCCAGGGCAGCAACGATCTGGCTGCAATGCTCGGAGGAGGTGGAGCAAATGATGACTGCTTCCAGCTCGGGGTTGTGAATCATTTCGCTGTAATCACTATAAACATGCTTGATGCCCCAATGGGTTTGGACATAATCCAATTCCTCTTTCCGGATGCTGCACGCTGCTATCAGCTCGGCATTGGGAATTCTGAAGGCCATATCCTCGGCATGCTTCATTCCCAATCTGCCCAAGCCCACGATACCTGCTTTTATTTTTCTCATTTCATTTCCTCCTATTAATGTAAAGGGACACACCTTGCTCGAGTAACATGTATTTCTTTTACGTTAAGGAATGTCCCTTTTTGATAATGAAGTTAATCTTCTCAACCAGTACTGAAAATTCATGAAATCTCAGCTGTTATCTCAACGAAAACGTTTGCGTAACCCTTGAATGAAAACCTGCACGATAAATCTTGCAGGTTTTATACTTGATTCATATCACAGCCTGCGCCGGCTACCAGGACTGGAGTCCTCTGGTGGTTTTCCGCTCGATCAGCTCCGGATCCAAAATGATCCTTTTCACCTCTTTTTTTGCCTTGTTCTTTATTTCGTTCAGAAGAATCTCAACAGCATATTTGCCCATCAGGTACTTGGGCTGGGCAATGGTGGTCAGCTGAATCTGAGGCAGATCTGCGTGGGGGATATCGTCAAAGCCCACGATTCCCAGATCGTTGGGAACATCCAAGCCATGCTCCTTAGCACTCTGCAATACACCGAAGGCGATAACGTCGTTTCCGGCAAACACGCCGTCAGGCAAATTCCCTGACTCGATCAGCCGGGTCATGGTCTCATATCCGCTTTGCGTTTTGAAGCTGCCGTTTATGATCAAAGATTCGTCAATTTTGTATTTGTAGCGCTGAAGCGCCAGCTTGTAGCCCTCCATCCGCTGGGTATTAGAAAAGGAGTCCGGCTTGCCGCCGATAAAGGCAATCTTCTTGTATCCTGCCTCTATCATATGCTTGGTTGCCAAAAATCCGCCGCGCTCATTGTCAATTTCAATGCAGCTGTACTTGCTGTCATTCAGTATCTTGTTGAACAGCACGACGGGTACGGTGATATGTCCGAGATTATCTTCTTCAGAGTCGGAGGCGGGCTTGATGATGATGCCGTCAACCCGCTTTTCCTGGAGCGCTTTGAGGTAGATCTGCTCTTTCTTTATGTCCCAGTTGGTATTGCATAAGAATGTATTGTAGCCGTATTCGCTGGCTATTTCTTCAACACCTCTGGCAATCTCCGGAAAAAACGGATTGGTGATATCGGGAATAACCAGGGCGATGGTGTGGGTATGCTTCATCACCAGACCCCGTGCAATGGCATTGGGCTGATAACCCATCTTCTTGGCTTCTGCCATAATCATTTCCTTGGTCTCTGCATTGACGCCTGCCCGGTCATTCAGTGCACGGGATACCGTCGCATAGGATACGCCGATTTTTTTCGCGATGTCTTTAATCGTTACTTCCATACTACTCTCCTACACTTACAATTTAGCCTAATGACATTATAGGATATACCCGTATTACCCGTACAACTAAATATTGAACCGGTTAACCTCGGCCTGCATTTCCCTGGTTAGCTCATTCAAGAGCTGTGCCGTTGATGCCACCTCTTCCGAAGCCGCATTGATCTGCTGGCTGGAGGAGGATATCTGCTGAGCGGTTTCTGAGGTATGTCCGGCAACCTTGGAAACCGATAGGACCTTTTCGATTATTTCTGTCTTATCCGTGTGGATGGTGGCAATCAGGTCATTGACCTTTTCTATTCTGGGTAAAATGACGGAAATCGCAGAGACCATATCCCAGAAGTATGCGGTGGTATTGTCTATGACACCCACCTGCTGCTCCAGGCCGCCAATAACTGACTTGGTGGTCTTTACGGCATCGCCGCTTTCAGCGGATATCTTCTCTACCAGTTGATTGATCTCCGAAGCTGAGGCTTTGGACTGCTCCGCCAGCTTTCTAATCTCATCGGATACCACTGCAAAGCCTCTTCCTGCTTCCCCTGCCCTCGCCGCTTCAATAGCGGCATTCAGCGCAAGCAGGTTGGTCTGATCCGCTATATTGTTGATCATATCCGTAATGTCTTTAATCTTGTAAATACTGTGTCCCAGCTGTTCAATCCGTCCGCTGACTTCATTGAAAGCGGAATTCATTTCTTTTGAGGAGGTCACCAGGTTTTCCAGGAGTTGGCTGCTCTTCTGGGCCATTCCGTCAGTCTTTCTCACACTGTTGTCCACTTCGCCCACTGATTCTATGATATGGTTCAGCTTCTTCCCGAAGGAATCCACGATCAGGCCGGCCTGGTTCAAGTCCTCTGCCTGCTCTGCAGCACCGTTTGCCATAAACAGGATGGACTCCGTCACCTCCTGGGAGGATGCGCTCATTTCCTGAGATATGGATGCCAGGCTTTCCGAGCTTACACCGATCTTGGCCGACTCTTCCTTGATCCTGCCGAGCATCCGGGCCACATCCTTCAGCGTTTTGTCCAGCATTCTCCGGATATTTCCGAACTCATTCCTTCCATTGGCATCGATGCTGACTGTGAAATCACCGCTGGAAACCTTTCCGAAAATGTCTCCCAGTTCCTTCAACCCTCTGCGCACGGTATTGGCAATAGCTGCCGATATGAACAGCAGCACCAGCAGTGCGAAAGAAAAAACAGCTGCGATAGTTATGTTGTTTTTGCGGGCAATGGTTTGACTGTCTTGTCTGATTGCATCCGCAGCCTCTTTGTTGTAGTTTATCAGCTCTTCCAAATAAAACTGCATTTGATCGCCTATATACTGCATCTGTCGCTTTTCTTCATCAGTGACCTCTGCTTCCATGACCAGATGGGATTTGATCTGATTCCAGGTATTCAGATAATCATCGTAGTTTTTCTTGAAGCCTTCAAAATTCTGCAGCTCCTTGGCAGGCATCTGATGTGTCCCGTACTCCTCAATCAGCTGGCGTACTTCAGTGTCCAGCTTTTCGATGGCCATAACGTTGGTTCCGTTATAGCCTTTATCCAGGTTTGAGGCGACATTGAGACGGATGCTCATCATCCTGTCCATCAGGTCTCCACATTTAATAATGGGTGTCAGGCTTTTGGTGTAGATTGTATTGACGTGTTCGTTTACGACACTTGTGCTGTAGAATCCCGTCCAACCTATTAATGCAATAAAAACAAGTCCCAGGACGGCAATCAGGATGATTCCTCTGACCACTTTGATTTCATTAAAACTGAACAACTTTCTACTGCGCTTTTTCTCCCTTTTGCTGCGTATAAGCTTCGACAATATCTGCACCTCTTTTCCCCAATTATTCATCACCATTATACACTATTCCCGGTGACGTTTGCACCATTTTTTGCAACGGACCAATTTATGAACAATCGACGTTGATGAAAAGAGGAATTCCACTTACAACCCTGTTTTTTCACTGATATATTTTCTTGCCCTGATTGCATATTCCAAGGGGTTAGCCTTAGCCGGATCCTGCTCTGCTTCCACTACGAACCAGCCCATGTAATTGTTTTCGCCAAGAATGTCAAACAAAGGCTCAAAGTCGATCATGCCGTCTCCTGGAATGGTAAAGGCGCCTTCCTTAACGGCCTGCAAAAAGCTCAGCTTTTCATTTTTGACCCTTTCCAGCACGTCTTTTCTAACATCCTTCAAATGTACATGCTGGATCCTTTTAATATACTTTTTCAGTACTTCCTCAGGGTTTTCCCCGGAGAAGGTCAAATGTCCGCTGTCAAAAAGGAGGTAAACCAGGTTGGGATCCGTCATGGTCATCAGGCGGTCGATCTCTTCCAAAGTCTGCACGCCCGTACCCATATGATGGTGGTATGCGACTACCATATCTTTTTCTGCTGCCAGGCGTCCCAAAACCTCCAGCCCTTTAGCCAATCTATCCCACTCTTCAGCGGTAAAGGAAGGCTTCATGTCAAATACCGGTACATCCATCATTCCCTGAATGCTGTGACCTTGCTCGCAGGCACCGATAACCTTTGCACCCATAGCATGCAGGAAGTCCCGATGCTTTATAAAGGCTTCCACCGTTTCCTCCAGGGGCTTTGTGGTCAGAAATGCGCTGAACCACGCATTGCAGATTCGGATACCCCTCAGGTCCAATGCTTTCTTCAATACAGCCGGATCCTTTGGATACTTATTTCCAATCTCACTGCCTGTGAATCCTGCCAACGCCATTTCACTGACGCACTGCTCAAAGGTGTTTTCTCCGCCCAGCTCCGGCATATCGTCATTTGTCCAGGCAATGGGTGCGATCCCCAGCTTTACATTATTCTTGTCAATCATACTTGCTTCCCCCTATAATTAGTACTTTCTTGCCTTCTCAATATTGCTCTTCATTTCATGATAGGCTGCCATGCCCTTTTCACAGGCGGACAACTCGGCAACCCCTGCACGCCACCAGGACTCGTAGCCGTTGGTCATGGTTTTGGGCAGTACTTTTATGTCGATCAAGGTGGATACGGTTTGCTTTCTGGAATCCTCCACGGCAGCTTTCAGCTCCGCTTCATTCCGTACAGTGTAGGCTTTGCAGCCGTAGCTTTCGGCATTCTTGGCAAAATCGATGGGTACCAGCGTGCCGTCCAGCTTGCCGGACTCAGGGTTGCGGAAACGGAATTCTGTACCGAAGCTTCCCATTCCATTGCCCATCTGGAGGTTGTTGATGCAGCCGAAGGCCATGTTGTCAAACAGCACCACATTGATTTTCTGCCGCTCTTGTATAGAGGTAACCAGCTCTGAATGGAGCATCATGTAGGATCCGTCCCCTACCATGGAATAGACCTCCTTATCCGGTCTGGCCAGTTTCGCACCCAGGGCGGCACTGACTTCGTAGCCCATGCAGGAGTAGCCGTATTCCATATGGTAGGTGTTGGGCCTCTTTGCCCGCCAGACCCTCTGCATGTCGCCCGGCAAGCTTCCGGATGCCCCTACTACGATGGCGTCCTCATCCAGCATTTCATCCAATATACCCAAAGCTCTGGTCTGCGTGAGGCAGGACCCGGTCTGCTTGTAGAATTCTTCCAATACGTGGTCGATATGGCCTGCCACCTCCGGCTTGAAGCCTTCGCCGGTATATTCCAGCGTGTACAGGCGCTGCAGCTCGTTTGACCACTTCTCCCTGGCAGCCTTGATCTCGGTTATATAGCCCGACTTGTAGCCAACCTGGTCCAGCGCTTCCATCAGCGCTTCCAGCGCAGCCTTTGCATCCGCAACCACTTTCACCGCATCCAACTTGTATGCGTCGAACTCAGCGACGTTGATATTGATAAACTCTACCTCCGGATTCTGGAACAGCCACTTGGAAGCAGTTGTAAAGTCGGTATACCGGGTGCCTATGCCGATGACCAGATCCGCATCTTTTGCAATAATGTTGGCTGAAAGGTTGCCGGTGGTGCCGATACCGCCCAGATTGAGCTCATGGCTCCATTCAATGGCGCTTTTTCCTGCCTGAGTCTCGCCAAAGGGGATATTGTATTTTTCGGCGAAGCGCTTGAAGGCTTCTGCTGCTTCGGAGTACCTTACGCCGCCGCCGCAAATCAGCAAGGGCTTTTTCTTTGTTTTGATCAGCCTTACCGCGTCCTTGATCATTTCTTTTGTTGCCGGCCTTCTTTCGATACGGTGCACCCGCTTCTTGAAAAAGTCCGCTGGATAGTCATAAGCCTCTCCTTCCACATCCTGCGGTAATGCGATGGTGACGGCTCCCGTATCGGCGGGATCGGTCAATACACGCATGGCATGGATCATGGCTGTCATCAGCTGCTCAGGACGATTCACTCGGTCCCAATACCGGCTGACGGCACGGAAGGCATCGTTGGTGGTAACGGTGTAGTCATGGAAGCTGTCAATCTGCTGCAGTACGGGATCCGGCTGTCTGGATGCATAGGTGTCTCCAGGCAGGATCAGCACCGGAATGCGGTTGGCGCTTGCTGTTGCAGCAGCCGTTACCATATTGGCCGCACCGGGGCCCACGGAAGAGGTGCAGGCATAAATCTGCTTCCGGTGCATTTGTTTGGCATAGCCGATAGCCGTATGGGCCATCCCTTGCTCATTCCGCCCCTGATGCACCACAAGGTCTCCTGCATCCTGCTCCAGTGCTTGACCTAGTCCCAACACATTCCCGTGGCCGAAAATAGTAAAGACCCCCTTGACGAACTTGTTTTCCTTACCGTCAAACTCTATATACTGGTTATCCAGAAACTTAACCAGTGCTTGTGCCATGGTCAGTCTTATCGTCTTCATTTTTATCCCCTCTTTATTCTTTATAAAGTTTATCCTCAAACAGCCGCCAAAGAGAAGCTTTTTGAGGATGATCTGCTCTTTATTTATCAGGCCAGATCCTGGCATTCGGTTCTGCAACCCATAGATGCTCGGGCAGGAATGTCGGTACGATATAGGGGTTGCCTTCCAAGTGCCGTATGACCCACAAATAGTACATGGCATATCCCGGCGCTGTCGCCTGCGGATGTGTCAGCCCATCCCCAATCAGAACCGTATCGTTATGTCTGACCTTCAGCACCTCTTCGCCCAATTCCGCGTATCCGAAGCCCATTTCCGGATTGAACCTGTAGAAATATATTTCCGGCTGAGGATGATGATGCGGCGGATAGCTGGACCATTTTCCCGGATGGTCGATGACTTCTCCCAGAACCAGATTGGCATCCGGTGCATTGGATTTGTCAAAAATCGTCCTGACAGTCCTGGTCGACGTCTCCTTCATGGTTCCCTGGCCTCTCTGCTCGCTTCTGCATTCCTCCTGGGTATACAGTCTGGGGGCAAAAACCTTATCGTTTGTGGTAGCTTGCACGATAACTTCCGACACCTCTGCAAGTCCTGTAATCCTTACCTCAATATCGTTGGGCACGTGCAGGCACCATGGGTTTTCATCAAAACAGGACTCCCTTTTTGCCTGTACTGCATTGCCTTCCCATTCCAGGAGCACCTCGCCCTGTAGCAAGAGGTATGCCCTCTCCTTATGCCCGCTGTCTTCCATTTTCTGGCCTTTGCCCAGCCGGAGCATTCCGAAATCCATCATCATATCGCTATGCTTGCCGGCTTGCTCGGTAATGCTGGTGTAGCCGCAGTCAAAGCCTTTTTCCTGTCTGATTCGCATTCCTACCAACTCCTATACAAAAATCTGCTTCAGACATATTTTACTCTATTTCAAAATATTTTCCTACAACTGCCTCTGTTTTTTCCTTGCCTACCTGAATGGTCTTTTCAATGTCCCAATCCCAATACTCCGGTCTGAAAAGCTCTACCGACACCATTTCACTATAGCCGATTTCCTTCAGCGCGGACAGGATCCCATCCAAGTCCACTGCACCCTCTCCAGGCCACAAACGCTTATCATCCCTTGCTGCCCCCACCGGCAGGTCTTCGGAGTCATCGATGTGGAAGATAAATATCTTACCGGCATCCGCTTTCTTAAGGTCCTCCAGGCATGACCCCATGGCATGGAAATGGAAGCAGTCCAGGACCATTCCTACGTTTTCCCTATCTACAGCCTTGATGATGTCATAGGTCTGTCCGAAAGTGTTGACGGAGCAGTTGGGATAGCCTACAAATTCGTAAGCAAGCTTGACGCCGTACTTCTCAGCAATGTCGGCCAATTCGTTTAATACTCTGACAGACTCATTCTTAATTTCCGTCTTTGTATAGCCGCCGATGTCAAAGGTGGGAACAACAACAATCTTCTTGCAGCCGATCTTTTCGCCAGCTTCGCAGAGGAAAACCAGATCGTCCTTGATCTGCTTGTAGCCCGCTTCATCTCTAAAGGTGATGAACTCAAGGGCATTAAAAGCATAGGGTTTGATTCTACTTTTTGCAAAGAATGCTGCAAGATCCTCCATCGTATTGGTTTTCAGGTAGTCTCTCAGCTTATCCAGGCGGATCTCGATGAGTTCATAGCCGTGTTTTTCGCAGAGCACCAGATCCATTGCCAAAGTAGAGTTCTTCATGGTTGTTGCCTGATTAAAGCATACTTTCATTTTTATTCCTCCAATTTTATAAAGACTCATGGAGTAGTGCGGCAAGCCACACTACTCCTCTATGGGTCATCTGTTCTTTCTTCAGGTCTCTTATTCTACTTCACTCAGCTTGACCGGTCTGCCTTCTTTCCAGGACTTGATCGCTGCGAGACCGATCAGTACCGGCTTCAAGCCGTCTATTGCCGTAACCGGCGTCTCGGTATTGTTGGCAATAGCGCTGAAGAAATCCTTCATCTCATCCACAAAGGATTGCTTATACCTTTCCAGGAAGAAGTACAGCGGCTTATCGCTCATGACGCCGTCAACGGTACTAAGGACCGTATTTGTGGGTGTATCGTTGGAAGCTGCTGCGCTTCCCTTGGAGCCGAAAACTTCCACTCTCTGGTCATAGCCGTATGCAGCTTTTCTGCTGTTGTCGATAACGCCTAACGCACCATTTGCAAACTTCAATGTAATGATGGCCGTATCCACATCGCCGGCTTCACCGATTGCCGGGTCTACCAGAACAGCCGCCTGAACATAGACCTCTTCTACTTCGCTGCCGGACTGGTATCTTGCCATGTCAAAATCATGGATGGTCATGTCCATGAAGATGCCCCCTGATACCTTGACATATTCAGCTGGTGGCGGTGCTGGGTCCCTGGAGGTAATCTTGATGATATGGGGTTCGCCGATTTTGCCTTCCAGTACCAAATCCCTGACTTTTTTGAAATTGTGATCAAAACGTCTGTTGAAACCAACCTGAAGCTTGACGCCTGCTTTCTCAACTGCATTGATGGCTGCTTTGATTTTCTCAATATTGAGATCGATGGGCTTTTCACAGAAAATGTGCTTGCCTGCATTAGCCGCTTCAACTGTGATCTGAGCATGAGTATTGGTGGAGGAACATATAAGTACTGCCTCAATTTCCGGATCGTTGAGGATGTCATGATAGTCCGTGTAGACATTCTCTATGCCCAAGCTGTGCGCCCATTCCCTGGCGCTGTCGGCGTAAATGTCGGCTACAGCCTTGATTTCAGCCTGCGGGATGTTGTAGGCGATGTTTTCGGCGTGTAATTTGCCGATTCTGCCTGTACCGATTATACCAACTTTGATCTTCTTCATTATAAACTCCCCTTTACATGTATTGTAAACGTTTACGCGGTTTCACTTTTATTTAGTTTGTCTATTAGATTCTGTTTGGGTTGCCAAGTTCCTATTTAGAACGGTTCTTTCTTTCATCCAACAGAACGGCACCTACAATGATGGCACCCTTTACTATGGGCTGCCAATAGGGATTGATGCCCAGAAGGTCAAAGCCATTGTTCAGGACCCCGATGATCAGAGCACCGACGATGGTTCCGGGAATGGTTCCGATTCCGCCGTTCAAGCTTGTTCCCCCGATAACAGCAGAGGCAATGGCATCCAATTCGAAGCCCTGTCCCGCACCCGGCTGACCGGAGCTGATTCTTGAGGTCATGATGATGCTTGCCAGTGCAGACAATAATCCCGCATAAGTAAAGAGCATGATTTTGACCTTGTCGACATTGACACCGGATACGACTGCAGCATTCTCATTGCCGCCTATTGCATAAATGTACTTTCCGAATTTAGTGCTGCTTAAAAGAATATGAGTCAAGATAATAACGCCGATCAATATCAGGATAGGCACCGGCACATTGAGAAAATGACCGCCGCCGATGTACTCAAATTCCTTTGAGAAATCACCGATGGGCTTACCGTCGCTGATGAGGAGCGCTGCGCCTCTGGCTGCCGTCATCATACCCAAAGTTGCAATAAACGGCGGAATCTTGCCCTTTGCGACGATGGTTCCGCTGATCATTCCTGTAAAAGAGCCGATTGCAAGGCCTACAAGAACCGGAACAAAGACAGGATAGGTGTTGGGATGTGCAAACTTGGCTGTCATGACGGAAACAAGTGCGATAACAGAGCCGGAAGCCAAGTCAATACCACCTGTTATGATGACCATGGTGACACCCATCGCAACGATGGCGATGATGGATATTTGTCTGACAACGATGGTCAGGTTTCTGATCTTCAAGAATGACGGGGAAAGCATTGACAGGACAATACACATGGCAATGAATATCAGAAATATTCCATACTTCCTGATGATATTCATAGCCAGGTCCTTGTATTTTTTCTGTGCTTGCGCCCCTAAGGCTTTGTTCTCCTGCACTGACTTATTAACGTCCATACTTTTTTCCTCCCGATACAACTGATTTTTTACTGTTCAACCATTGCCTCCCGCAAGGCGCTCACTAGTTGACCATTCCGGTTGCGTATTTCATGATCTTCTCCTGGGTGGCTTCTTCTCTATCCAATATGCCAATTTGTTTTCCCTCGCTCATAACGAGAATCCTGTCGCTCATTCCCATGATTTCCGGCAGCTCTGACGATATCATAATGATTGCCTTCCCTTGTGCCGCCAAACCTGACATCAGCTTGTGAATCTCCGCCTTGGCACCGACATCGATTCCCCTTGTCGGTTCATCCAGTATCAGGATGTCCGGATGGGTCAGCAGCCATCTGGAAATAAGCACCTTCTGCTGGTTGCCGCCGCTGAGGAATTTGATCCGCTGGTCCATGCTGGGTGTCTTGATGTCCAGCTTGCCCTTCTCATTTTCGCAGGTTCTGTTGATCCCCCGCTTGTCGAGCAGGAATCCCTTTGCATAATCATTGATGCTTGCCATAACCATATTATCTCGAACCGGTAGAACCAGGAAACAGCCGGTTAATTTTCTATCTTCTGTCAATAAAGCCATCTTGTGTTTGATGGAATCTCTGGGAGACTTGATTTTTACCTGCTTGCCGTTGATATAAATCTCACCGGATGTTGCTTTTGTGATTCCGAACAAGCACTCCATCACTTCCGTCCTACCTGCTCCCATCAAGCCTGATATACCGAGTATTTCGCCTTTTCTCAAATCAAAACTCACATTCTCGAACTCGCCTTCCCTGGAAAGACCCTTTACGGACAGAATAACGTCACCGATTTCGGCCGGCTGCTTGAAAAATACATTCTTCAGTTCTCTGCCGACCATCATTTCAATCAGCTTATCCTTTGTCATATTGGCCGATGCTTCCGTGCCTACGAATTTTCCATCTCTGAATACAGTTACATCATCTGCTATCTTAAATACTTCATCCATCTTATGGGTTATATAGATGATGGATACCCCTGTTGCTTTGAGACCCCTAATAATCTTGAAAAGATGCTCTACTTCTTTGTCAGTAATGGCTGAGGTGGGTTCGTCCATGATGATCAAATCCGCGTTAAAGGAGATGGCCTTCGCTATTTCTACCATCTGCATATTGGCGATGCTAAGATCCTTCATCTTTGCCCTGGGATTGATTTTAATCTCCAACCGCTCCAGGAGTTCCCTTGTGTTGTTTTCCATTTCCTTCATTTTGACCAGACCGCTCTTATATAAAGGCTCCCTGCCCAGGTAGACATTTTCCGCCACAGTCATATAGGGTACATTGGTCAACTCCTGGTGAATCATGGATATGCCGCTTTGCAGTGCCTGATGGATATTCTGCACCTCCAGCTTTTCGCCTTTGAAGGTGATGGTGCCGCTGTCCGGTCGGTATATCCCGAGCAACACCTTCATCAAAGTAGACTTCCCTGCACCGTTTTCTCCCATCAGGGCATGTACGGTACCTTTTCCTACTTTCAGCTGCACATTATCCAAAGCCTGCACACCGGGGAACGCCTTAGAAACATTTTCAATGACCAAAATGTTTTCTCTTTCCATTGTCACTACCTCATCTTTTATAAAGGATACCGACAGACTGTCGGTATCCTTTATGCAAATTTTATCGATTTACTTTATTGAAAATGATCCCTTTTTCTAATTCTATTATTGCCACTTAGCAATGTATTTGTCAACATCTTCCGGTTTTACCAATTCGTAAGGAATCCAAACGATAGGCTCAACCTTTTCACCCTTTGCTGCAGCAACAGCTGTCTTGATTGCGCCAACACCCTGGCCAGCTGCATCTTGGAATACTGTTACATTGAGCTTGCCGGCCTTCATGTATTCAAGTGCGTCGGGAGTCGCATCTACACCACCAACAAGGATTGTACCGAGCTTACCAGCAGCTTCGATAGCCTTCAATGCGCCGATTGCCATTTCGTCGTTGTTGGAAGCAACTGCGTCGATCTTAAGGTCGGACTGCAGCCAGTTCTCCATGATGGACATACCCTTGTCTCTCTGCCACATGCCGATCTGTTCTGCAACGATCTTGATATCCGGGTACTTCTTTATAACTTCTTTGAAGCCTTCTGTTCTTTTGATAGCTGCTTCGTTTCCGGGGTCACCAACGAGTATTGCTACATTTCCCTTGCCGCCCATTTTCTCAGCCAAGTATTCCATTTCCATGATACCGGCTTTTATGGACTCAGATCCTACATAGGAAGTAGCTTCATCCTGGTTCTTGAAAAGCCTGTTTACGCTGATGAGCGGAACACCGGCTTCTTTAGCAGCTTTTGTCATCGGCTCAGTTGCGTCAGTGTTTACGGGATTAACGACGATGGCATTGCAGCCCTGTGCGATGAAGGTCTCAACCTGACCCAACTGCGTATTTACGTCAGCTTTACCGTCAACATAGATGACTTCTACATCGGTCAAGCCCTTGGAATATTCCTGCATAGAATCCAACATGTAGGACAGCCACTTGTCGTTGAACTGTGACATTGCTACACCGATCTTGAGCTTTTCAGGTGCTTTTGTGGGTTCAGCTGCCGGAGTTGCTGCCGGTTCTGCCGCCTTCGGTGCACAGCCTGCGAAGAGTGAAGCGCACATTACCAGTACCAATGCTACTGCTAGAAGTTTTTTCATTTAGTTTTCCCCCTTATTTTTATTGATTATATAAGCTCACACTCCGTTCCCTTTCGGAGGCGAGGTTATAACGGATCCTTCTTTTCTTGATAAGGGTCTGTCGAAGCTTTTCACTGCAGGGTGGATTCGGCCGGTTGGCCGATATATAGTACAGATTAACATAATATGCATTCAAATGAAACCACATTGCCAAGGCTGGCTAAAATTGAACTTCTGTGAAAGGAGCTAATCGCTGCCTGACAGCGCATCGTAAACGTTAGTAATCATTGCCGTGCCTGTGTCAAACAAGCTGTTGGACGGCAATCGGCTGCACTCCGCATGCAGTCCGGCATGATGGACCCCTTTTCAATTCCGCACAGCTACTGGGTTTCCACCCTCTTGGGATGGGTTTGGCGGCTCCAATTGAAAAGACATGATTTATTATGGAAACGTTTACGTTAATAGCTTAACTCCATACTACATCAATCGCTCCCCCTCTGTCAATACACAGCAGGTCAATAACATTGATAACTTATTGTCAATAGTCAAGTAAATTTCCTGTAACATTTACGACTTTTTTATGAGAGATCAGCTAAAATCAATGGTTAATACGCTCTTTTTTTCAGAATATATTGTCATTTTTATGCTTTGGGACAGCCATTTTTACCTCAATCAACTGTTTTTGCTGTGCAATGTGACAAAAATTGCAAACGTTTGTGAATTTATTGTTTAACTTCATAAAGCCTTGAAATTACTTGTTTCTCTGATTCTCAAGCCTACTTTACCTTATTTGATGAATAAAAAATACTGCTGCATAAAACTGTCTTCCTGCGTTCTATGCAGCAGTATTAATCCTTTTGTGCTACTCGGGAAACATCATTTCATCTATGTAAAAGTCGTTGAAACCTTTATCTGCCGAAAGTTCTACATATCCGATCCGTTTTTTGATATTCTCCGCCTCTCTGAGTGCCCTTCCTGATGTCAGCACCATCATGGCACCGACCCCTGCCGCATTTCCGACGGATTCAAGCCTGCCTGTGAGTTCCGGTGGTATCAACCCTATATTGAGCGCGCTTTGCGGGTTGATGTAGGTACCAAATCCACCGGCCAGGTAAACGCTTTCGATATCCCTGAAGCTGATCCCCGCCCGCTTGACCAGTACTCGGATTCCTGCAGCGATGGCCGCTTTTGCATTCTGGAGCTCCCGGATATCCTTCTGCGTCATGACGATTTCTTTTCCATGCTTTGTCTCATCTGCGCCTGCAATCACAAACGCGGACATTCCATCAATCTTTGCAAGCCGACCCACCAGTAGATTGCTATCTTCCCGCAGTCCATCCGGATCTGTTTCCAGCCTGCCGGTTTCATCGATTATGCCTGCCCGATACAGCTCCGACACGATGTCTACAACGCCCGTTCCGCATATGCCGACAGGTCTTTCTCCTTCTATCGTTGTATAGCTGGAACCTTCTTCCGCACTGAAGCGGTCAATGGCACCTCTGATTCCGCCGACACCGCAGCGTATGTTGGCCCCTTCAAAGGCCGGGCCTGCTGCTGCGGAACATGCCATCAGCCATTCACTGTTGCCCAGGGCAATCTCTCCATTGGTGCCGAAGTCCACCAACAGCGATACTTTCTTCTTCTTTTGCATCCCTGTTGCCAATATCGCGGAAACCGTGTCCGCACCGATATATGCTGCCACAGAGGGGACGACCACTACCACACCATTCCCATTCATATCTATTCCCAGCTCTGCGGCCCTGATCTCCAACGTCTGAGTAGCAGCAGGTATAAAGGGTGCTGCAGCTATATTCTTTGCCGAAAGCTTCAGTAAAAAATGCATCATGGTGGTATTGCCTACAAACACAATCTGCCATACGTCGTTTTTGTCGATGCCGGCACGGTGCGTCAACTCGCTTATGGCCTCGTTGATACCGCCAATGATGACGGTGTGCATTTCATCCAGTCCTTCAGCTTCGTCCATGGTATGTTTTATCCTGGATATGACGTCAGCGCCAAATTTTCTCTGGGGGTTCAGCGCGGAACAGGTAGATAACCGTACTCCGGTGTTTAAATCGATAAGATACGCGGCGAGGGTGGTGGTTCCGATATCGATGGCAATGCCATAAAGCCTATTTGTAGTGTCTCCCGATTCAACACCAACAGGGGTTTTCCCGTATGAAATCAGAGTCGTATGATACTGATCCCCGCGCAGGGCTTCCGGCAGCTGCCTCAGTACTGACAGGGACTTCAATTCCTTTCCCAGGGAAAGAGCCTCTGCAAGGCGCCGGCTATCCGAGCGTTGATCATCAAGATTGGGCACAGGGAGGTGGATGTGTTTCTTAGAAATCATGGGTGAAAGCCTGGTGCTTTTCTGTGTGCCCTCTGTCAGAACCTTGGCACTGAAATCGGTATTGTCCAGATAAACCGTCAGGTCACAGCCGATAGTCGTGCGGCATGCCAGCCGGAAGCCCTCCTTCACCGCCTTCTCACCCAGCAGCCGCGCTTCGCCGGCTGACGGAGCCGACACCTGATCCCCGCCCAGCTTGACGCTGCACTTGCCGCAGGTTCCCTGTCCGTTGCAGGGGGAATGCATCTCATAGCTGTTCTGCCTCAGAAAAGCCAGAAGGTTCGTTCCTTCATTCACTCTATATTCACTGCACTGCCCGTGCTTATGTATCTTAACTTTATACGCCATCGTGCTCTCCTTCCATATCGCCGCTATTCATAACGGATAATCCTCTCGTCGAAGCTCTGTACGACCTTCTTTCCCGGCGGTACCACCAGAACCTCTGCCTCTCTGAACACTCCGTTCAGAATCCGGCTCAACAGCCCCTGGTCGCCTTCATACTCAAGATAATTCCAGTTGAGATATGCCGCACTATCCTGTGTAAAGCTGCGGTAGTACGCGGTATTAGCCAAGTTCTCCCAACGAATAAAGGCTGCATTCTTATAGTCCTTCATCCAGCCTTGCTCCATTTCCATCAGATACTCCGCATTATCTTCTCCATACTTTTCCAAATATTCACGGAGCAGCACGGTATGTCTTTTTTCGCTGGGCTGCCAGCCACGCTCGATCCATCCTGCCGAATACCAATAGGTACCGGGATTGGCGTGGAAACGTTCATGGTATGCCTCCTTTGAGCCCAATAGCAGCGTGATGCAGTCATGACCCCTGGGTACCACCATGGGAATCCTGCTGCTGCTGATTCCTGCAGCACCGTTGCTGCAGAGGCCATAGCCTATGATAATATAATCATAATCGGGAGCCGTATTGTAGTAGTTATAGGGAAAACCGCCGTTGGCCCTGTCGATTTCCTGCTGCAGGGAAGCCCTCAGCTTATCCGGGGTATCATGCAGCCCCTGATGCATGAATGTTACATCCACGTGGCATCCGGACCGGCTGCTCAAGTATGAGATTTCCCTGTTCAGAACGTCGCAGGCGATGACCTTCAGTCTCAGCATCCTGTTGCCTTCCATCCCAATCAACTCCTCTGTTTCTTCTCTATTTTCATTATAGCAATATTGTTTTTTTATCCTATTGTAATTTCATGACTTTTTTATAAATTAATCGTGGTGCTTTCATGAAGGAAGCAAAAATACCGGATAAGCGGCTCCGCTTCCCGGTATTTCTTTGTTATGTCATCCGATTACTGCTTTCCGCGGGACTCCCTGAACTTTCCGGGGGTCACGCCGGTAGCCTTCTTGAAAACCTTTGTGAAATAGCTTTGATCCTCAAAGCCGACAAGATTTGAAACCTCTGTCAAGGGAATGGATGCATCCAGCAGCAGGTTCTTGCTGGCGCTGATTCTGATCTTGTTGATGTAGGATACGAAAGTGCACTTCATTTCACTCTTGAATATCTTGCTGAAGTAGGAAGGGTTCAGATAAACATGCTTGGCGACCTCTTCAAGGGTGATCCGCTCCATGTAGTTCCGCTTGATATAGTCCACTGCTTTGAAGATGGTATCCTTGTGGCGCACATCCGCCAGGTTGAAAACACAATCGGTAAACCTGGCCATGATTTTGGAAAGCCAGAAGGTCAGCTCCTCTACGGTCTTGAAATGATGAATATCCGAAAGATACTTGTAGTTCAAACCGAAAATCTCCGTGGAGTCGGCACCGCCTTCAACCGCAGATCTGGACAGCAGCACCACCAGCTCCAGTATCCTTGCCTTTATCACTTCAAAATCCTTGCCTGAGGAGAAAAATACATAGCCCAATAACTCGTTCAGTATTTTCTGGGAAGCCTGCTTATCACCGATGGCGATTTTGGACAGCAGCTCTTTTTCCTTTTCAAAAGGATAGTTGTTGATCTCAATCTTCTTATCCGTTACAAGCTTCATCTGATGAACCGACTCCGAAATCTGCGCCTGTACTTCATAGTATTTCCTCTGGTCATCGTGCTTGGAGGCCTTATCCTGTGAAATTCCGCAGGCCACCAGATAAAGCAATTCTGAAAGGCTGTTGACGATCTCCGGCTGTATGACCGGAACTCTTTGAATATACTCATTCAGCTCGTGAAGCTGGACCTCATTGATGCCGCTCTGCCTGATGAGATCCTCCAGCAAAAACTCTTCCGGATCCACCATCAGGACAGGTCCGCCGATCAAAGCCCCCTGTATGGCGTTATTCACCGTGATGGGTGATGCCCAATGAACGAGACCGATAGGACAGAAGTACACATACTTTCCGCCGAACCGCTCTGCCTGATAGCTGCCGTACAGGTGAACACTGGCGCAGCCTGGCTGATTGCCGCTGCCGGACTGGATGCTGTTGCAGAATTGGCACAGATGGCTGCTGTATAAAGATGCATAGAGAAGCACGCCTTTGGAGTCAATGATCGAGCACTCCATACCAGTTGAGCGGCTGTAGGCATGTACACTTTTTTTTGCTTTTACAAGCTCAAAGCCCAGTTCATTGATTTCGAGAGCCACTGCCATATCATCACTCTTTTCTTTTGAGATTGCCTTGTCATCATCGTATGATTCAATTTTACAGTATTACGGCTTATCAAAACATTGTAGATTATTTTCTTTTATTGTAGTATTTTTGTCTGATTACGTCAAAAACAAAATTTGTTATAGAAAGTAATGATTCTTTATAGAAACCAACTTTCAATTTTTATAACATGAATCCATAGAAATACCAAATTCAAGCAGCCGATCGTAATCAAAAAGGGACATTCCTTAACGCAAAAGGATTACTCATTACTCGAGCAAGGTGTGTCCCTTTACCTTAAAGGAGGACTATAAAATGAGAAGGAACATGAGCCAGTGGATGAGAGAGCTGATCCAGTCCCAGGAACGGACAGCGCTTCCCATTATGACGTACCCCGGCTTGAATATCGTCAATCTGAACGTCATGGATATTATTTCAGACGGCCACAATCAATACCTGTGCATCGAAGCCCTTGCAAAAAAGTATGATACCGTTGCAGCGGTCACAACGATGGACTTGTCCGTCGAAGCAGAGCTGTTCGGAAGCAGAATCAGGTATTCCAATGATGAGGTCCCTACAGTGGTAGGAAAAATCATCGAGGATATGGACGGCGCAGAAAGACTTCAGGTGCCCCAAGTGGGTGCAGGCCGGACCAAGACTTATCTGGATGCGGCAAAACATGCTGCAAAGAACATCAAGGATAAACCCACCTTCGGCGGCATCATCGGACCTTTCTCCTTGGCAGGCCGCCTGATGGATATGACCGAAATCATGATTGCCATGATGGAGGAACCGGAGATTGTCCATACTGTACTGGAAAAGTGCACACAGTTTCTTGTTGAATATGCGAAAGCCTTCAAGCAAAGCGGTGCTCACGGCATCATCATTGCGGAGCCTGCTCCCGGTTTGCTGCCTCCCGCAAAATGCCATACGTTTTCTTCCGAATATGTCAGGCGTATTGTTGATGCCGTGCAGGATGAAAGCTTCCTGGTCGTTCTGCACAACTGCGGCAATACGGTAAAGCTGGTCGACACACTGCTTTCAACCGGTGCTAAAGCCTTCCACTTCGGAAACGCAGTAGATATGAAGGATATCATGCCGCAAATACCTTCGGACCGGATTGCTTTCGGAAATATCGATCCTGCCCGTGTCATCAGGAACGGCTCAATACAGGACATTAAGGAAAAAGTGACGGCGCTGCTCTTGGCCATGGAAGCTTACCCCAACTTCGTCCTCTCCTCCGGCTGTGACATCCCGCCGGGAACGACCCTTGAAAATATAGATGCCTTTTTCCAGGCCCTCGACGAATACAACCGTCTAAACCATGAGGACTTGAAATCAGCGTAATGAGTATAAAATGACCGGAAGTCTTCGATGGGCTTCCGGTCATTTTATATTAGGGGGTATTACATTTCAAGTTCGCCTTCTCTATACTTCGTTAAATATTCTACACAGAAATCATCCAGACCGAATAGTGCTTCAGCTGCATAGACAAAGGACATCAGCTTCTTGTCCAGGGGATCCATGATAGCGCCATCCATTCCGGCACCCATTGCTGCAACGAGGAACGCCTGGTTCATCAGCTTCCTGCAGGGTATTCCGAAGGATATGTTGCTCAAGCCACAGGCAATATGCACTTCCGGGAACTCCGCCTTGACCTGGCGGATGGTCTCGATTGCCACGGTGCCGTAATGGGATCCGGTTCCGACCGGCCTTACAAGCGGGTCAATATAGATATCATCCAGTTTTACGCCTTCCTTAGTCAGTTTTCCGATCAGACGCTGAGCGATGGTAAGCCTGTCCTTGATGGTTTCCGGCATGCCGGTATCATCCATGCAAAGTGCGACAACGCCTGTCTTGAATTCTGCAACCAGGGGCATAACGGCGTTGAACCGTTTGCTTTCATCGGAAATGGAATTAATCAGGGGCTTGGTGTTCTTGTTTGCTTCAAGCGCTCTGCGCAGCGCTACAGGATTGGGTGAATCTATGGCAAGGGGTGCCGATACTGTTTCCTGAACCGTTTTGACAAGCCACTCCAATCTTTCGGGCTCATCGTTGATGAACATGCCTGCATTGACATCTATGTAGGTAGCGCCGGCTTCATACTGCCGCTTCGCCAGATCCTTGATGGCATCGGCATCATAATTCTCCATGGCAGGACGTATGGCTTTCAGGGTACTGTTGATTTTCTCACCGATAATAATCATGATTACACCTCCTATATAACTGGTTCCATTTTACTGTCTTCCATTATATCACTGCTGCAAATAAGCCCTTTAAAACTTTCTTGTTATTTTTTGTATTTTCAATGGCGTTTTGAAAAACAAATGCCGTCAGACCGTATTGACACTGCTTCTGGTTGGGATTATAATGAAAATGACAACGTGCCCGAGCACGTAACCATGAAGGAGAAGCATATGACTGCTACCATCCGATCCATCGCTGAAGCTGCAAACGTATCCAGAGGAACTGTCGACAAGGTTCTGAATGACCGCCCGGGTGTCAGCACAGAGGTGCGCGAACGGGTGAGACGGATTGCTGAAGAGCTGGGCTACAAGCCCAATTTGGCGGGAAAGTCCCTGGCACTCCAGAAGAAGCCTGTCAAAATAGGCGTCGTCATCCTAAGCATGGAGGATCCCTTTTTCCTTGAGGTGTATGAAGGGGTTCAGAAAGCAGCCTTGGAGCTGAAGGGCTTCGGCATCGAAGTGGAATGCTGCGAAATGGAAAGCATCAATGCGGTTGAACAATTGCGATGCATTGAGACCTTGTGCAAAAAGAACATTTCCGCCTTGGCTTTGTCGCCTTTGGACGAGGTGTCAGTGAAACATGCGCTGAATAAGCTGACTGAGGAAGGGATCAAGGTCATCACCTTCAATACGGACATCCCCGGTATTGACAGGATGTGCTTTGTAGGACAAAATCTGAAAAAAAGCGGCCGGGTTGCGGGGGATCTTATGGGAAAGCTGCTTCACGGCGGTGGTGACGTGCTGATCATAACCGGTCCTGAGCGGATCAAGGCATTGGAAGAGCGGGTTGCAGGCTTCAAGGAAATGCTTGAAAAGGCGTACAACGGCATCAGCATTGCTGCAGAATTACAAAATGTAAATGATAATGAATCTGCCTATCTCCAAACCGCTGCCGCTCTGAAAAAACAACCTTATATCAATGCGGTCTTCATAACCGGGAGGGGTATCGGCGGTGCCGCCAAAGCCATCCGGGAGCTTAACCTGCATGACATCCGGTTCGTCTGTTTTGATAAAATATCTGAGACCATCGAATTGCTCAAAAGCGGCGCAGTGGATTTTACCATTACTCAGGAGCCGCTGATGCAAGGCTACCTGCCTATCAAGCTATTTTTTGAATACTTCTTCCACGGCAAACATCCTGCAGAAGCGCAGATCTTCACCAAACTGGAAATCATAACGAAAGAAAATTTAGAGCCCTAAACACTGCTCAAGTCATTTTTTTGTACTTCACGTGCCCGAGCACGTGCTATAAATCAGGAGGTATTATCATGTTTGAACAATTAAACTTCAGAGTGAATTTCAATGCTGCAGATTTTTCTGACCTCTCCTTTACAGCTGAAGAGAAAACGATACTGCAGGAACTGGCGCGGCAAGTGGCGGAAATCGCAGACAGACCGGTCATGGGTGACCGCAAGAAGCTGTGGATCAGTCATAACAAGCTGGAAAGAACCCGGCCCGTAGTGCTTTGTGATCCGGAAAACGGCTGGAATGAGCTGATTACGGAAAACCAGATCCAATGCAGGAACAGTGTCGCCAGATATTGGGAAAACCATTTGAGAAAGCAGATCTTCTGGGGCAACGAAATGCATGACGACTACGTGGTGGAGCCCTATTTCAACTTGCCTTACGTATACAGTGAGAAGCCATGGAGCGTGGCCAACGCCACGAAAGTGCAGACCATGAAGAAAACAGCTGAGCAAGGAAAGGCTTATCACATAGAAACGGTTTTGGAGGACTATAGCCAGATCAAAGACATCACCAAGTCCGAGCTGTCCATCGATCATAAGACCACTGAACAACTTCTGGCATTAGCTCATGAAGTCTTTGACGGCATCCTTGAAGTGCGGCTCAATACAGTATGGTTCTGGTCCTTTGGGCTTACCGATGACCTGGTGTTCCTGCGGGGCATGGAAAAGCTCATGTTTGATTTCTATGATGAACCGGAGTGTGTTCATGAAGTCATGACACTGCTCTGTAACGGTACGATGGAAAGACTGGATTTCCTTGAGAACAGCAGCCTGCTGTGCCTCAATAACGACGGCTCCTTTGTAGGCTCCGGCGGCATGGGCTTCATTGATACGCTGCCGGCTGCGGATTTCGCCGGCAAAGTGAGGACCAAAGACATGTGGGGGCTGGGAGAAAGCCAGGTCACAGTGGGAATATCCCCGGCTATGTTTGAAGAGTTCATATTCCCTTACCACAAGAAGCTGATGGAGAGATTCGGCCTGACCTGCTATGCCTGCTGCGAACCCATGGATCACCGGTTTGACATCGTAAAGGCCGTTCCCAATCTGAGACGCGTATCGGTATCGCCTTGGGCCAACAAGCAGCTGATGGCTGACAAGTTGAAGCATGATTTCATCTACTCCATGAAACCCTCTCCCTCCCACCTGGCTGTACCGAAAATGGATGAGACCGTTGTCAGAAACGAGATCCGGGAAGCACTCCGGATTACCCGGGATAACTGTGTGGAGCTTGTCATGAAGGACAATCACACCCTGGGCAACAATCCTGAGAACATAAAGAACTGGGTCAGGATCGTCAGGGAAGAAATCGAAGCCATCTAGGGGTTAGAGGCCTGTATTCTGGTTTCTTCTGCCAAATTCCTTGACCCTGGCAATGTAGTTTTTCTGATAGCTTTTGGGGTTGATCCCCATATGCTTTTTGAATAGCCTTGTAAGCTGTGTGGCGCTGTTTAAGCCGATCTGAGCTGCAGTCTCGCTGACACTGAACTGCTTGGTGAGATAGTGCGCCGCCAGCTTCATTTTCTTTTCGTTTATATAAGTTACAATAGTTTTATTAAAATGCTTTTTAAAAAGGTATTCCAAATTGCGTGCCGTTACACAAGCGCTTCCGGCTATTTCCCTGACGGTCAGATTGTTATTCAGGTTTTGGTCGATATAATCCAACGCCAGTTCAAGTACATTTGATGCCTGAGCCCTTTCTTTTCCCAAACCCCCGCCTCTCTCAGACAATGCATCCAAGCTTTCAAGGATCAGGTTCTTTAGTGCCTGCTTTATTCCATATTGACCGCTTCTGTTTGATGTCATATATTCTTTTATGAAAGACAAATAGGCCAGTAAATGCTGCTGCGAGCCGGCAATTGCTTTGTGTCCGATTAAGAATGAATGGACTGCGTTATCCTGTGCCGTTTTGGGCACTGTCGATCCATCCTCTCTGATTTCAATAAAAAAATAGATCAGCTGCAGATCCTGAGTGCTATTCACACGGATTTCATGGACAACGCCAGGGTCTGCCATAAAGATATCGCCCTTCTGGATACTGAAGGTCTTGTCACCATATAGAAACTTGCCTTCACCCATGGTAACCACGCACAATTCATAGCAGTTGTGAAAATGGGGCTGGTTTGACAGCTGAATCAGGTTAAAATGACAGAAATACCCTACCTTGCATGTAATACTATATTTCCCCAGGCTTTCTTCCAGCTGCATGCCCGCCAAATGAGCGGATTCAGAAACAAGGCTCAAGTTCATCGGAACACCCCCCCATCAATTGCTTCAATCATAGTACGGTTTTCGTTTTTTGTCAATTTAATTTCGGTTTTTGTTATATTTTTCGCCATCACTTGTTTTATACTGCTGTTATAAACTAATTTTGGGGAGGTCATGGTATGAACTATCGTGAAAGGGTACTGGCAAGCATCCGACATGAGGAGCCGGATCATGTTGCTGTCGATCTTAGCGCAACAACCAGTTCGGGAATATCAGCAATCGCCTATAGCAATCTGACCAGGCACCTGAACCTGCCATTGAGTCGAAACCTTGTTTATGATGTGGTCCAACAGGTATCTCAGCCGGATATACTGGTGCTGGATCTGTTTAAAGCGGGCGTTCTGGATATGGGAAGAATGTTCAATTCAGAGGACACCGACTGGTATGATGTAATACTGCAAAACGGCGCTAAGGCTCAGTACCCTGTTTGGTTTCGACCGGCACTGCAGCTGGACGGAAGCTTTCATGCCTACGACAGCCAGGGAGACCTGCTTGCAAAAATGCCTGTAGGCGCTACTTTTTTTGATCAAACACTTTTCCCCTATATTGATGGATATCCGGAGGATTTCAAGGGTCTTGCTGCAGCAATGAAAAAGGTGCATTGGTCTGCCTTTGCACATAGCCCGTGGGATCATGCAGATGAAGCGGATTTTTGGAAGAAGCTTAGGGAAAAGGCGCTTTACCTGAGAGAAAACACCGACCGCGCCATTATGATTGCGCCAGGCTGCAATCTTTTTGAGTGGGGCACCTATCTGAGGCGCATCGACAATTTCCTGATGGACTTGGCCTTGGAGCCTGAGAGTGTCGAGGGTTTGTTGGACGCATTGATGGAAATACACCTTTCCACGTTGGAGAAAGTGTGCAATGCGGTTGGCGACATTGTAGACATTGTCCGTTTATGCGATGACCTGGGAACCGATAACGGTCCCTTTATGTCGCCGGCTATCTATAGAAGCCTCTTTAAGCCACGGCATAAAATGCTGTGCGACTACATTAAGAAACACAGCAGGATGCATACCTTCCTGCATTCCTGCGGCTCCATCTATAAGGTCATTCCTGATTTGATCGATGCAGGCTTTGATATCGTCAATCCTGTACAGACTGTTTGCCGGGATATGGACCCGGTGCGCCTGAAGCAGGAGTTCGGCAAGGATATCACCTTCTGGGGTGGCGGCTGCGATACCCGGTCAATCTTGAACAGGGGTACCCCTCAGCAGGTAAAGGAAAACGTTAAGAGAAATATTGAGACCTTTGCCCCCGGTGGCGGATTCGTCTTCAATACCATTCATAACATCATGCCCGATGTCCCGCCGGAAAACATTGTAGCGATGTTTGAAACCGTTAATCAGTATTGATTCTTCTGTTAAAGTACAAAGGCAGCCTTGAGCTGCATTTGAAGCCCATGTACCATTTTCGAGTTTGTGAGAAAATACTGGTACGGGCAGTTAAATCAAGGTTTTTTATAGTGTAGAAAAGTATAACTTTTCTACACTATAAAAAATTCCTGTCAGCGGCAAGCTGGCAGGAATTTTTTTATCTATTCTAAAATTAACAGGAGCAAGCTTTAACTGCTTCATCTGCAGCAGAGGCAGCATCCGGTGTATAGATGTCTGCACCGACCTGCTTTGCGAAGGACTCTGTCACAGGTGCGCCGCCGATCATGAAGGTTATTTTGTCACGGATGCCTGCCTTCACAGCTGCATCAATAACATTCTGAATCTCATTCATTGTTGTGGTCAGAAGTGCGGAGCAAGCTATAATCTGAGCATTTTCCCTGATGGCTGTCTCAACGAACTTTTCTGCAGAAACGTCAATACCCAAGTCGATAACTTCCAGTCCCTTTCCTTCCATCATCATTCTGACAAGGTTCTTGCCGATGTCATGCAAATCGCCTGCAACGGTACCCAGAACGACCTTGCCTGTAGCCTTGACGCCACTTGATGCGAGCAGCGGCTTGAGAAGCTCGGAGCCGGCATTCATCGCTCTAGCTGCAATCAAAACGTCCGGAACATATACTTCGTCTTTTTTGAACTTTTCACCGATGATACCCATTCCATGAAGGAGACCTTCCTTCAGAATCGTTTCGGCGCCCATGCCGTCGTCAATTGCCTTTTGAACGAGTTCCTTCACAACCTTCGCTTTACCATTCTGAAGGTTCTGTGAAATTTCCATAAGAATGCTCATGTCGTATTCCTCCGTTATAATTATTCTTTTAGCCACTTCCGTATATTTCTATTTTATTACGCCCCCAAGCTTTTGTATTGGAAATATTCAATCTTTTTTGTACTTTCTTGTTACGCATCGCTGCAATATGAAAGTTGTAAATATATGGGTGTCATAATATAATGTGAATGTATTAAATTTTTTTGGGGGTAACGATATGACAAAAAAAAGAGGTTTTTCATTGCTGATTGCTGTAATGCTGCTTTTGAGTTCCGTACTGCCTGTGTATGCCGGTACGGCGGCAGCAGATTCCAGCGTGGAGCAAAATGCCAAAATATCAAAAGAAGAAGCCAAAAAGGCAGCCACCGATGCAGTAAAAAAATTCTTTGGGCTGGAAATCGACGATAAGAAATATCAAACCAACATTCAACTCATGCCCAGAATGGATTTTAGACGCAGCTACTCATGGGAGGTTTCCTGGAGCTTATTTGACGGCAGGACCAGCTCCCATATCAGTGCAGGTATTGACGCCGCAACCGGAAAGCTCACCCGCTTCTATAAAAGCGAAAGCTATTCAAGCCGCGACCAGGTTGCAGTGGCCTTACTGAGCAAGGAGCAAGCACAAGGATTTGCCGAGACCTTTCTCGCGAAAACCAACCCCGAGCAGTTCAAACAGACAAAGCTTTTGGACATGAACAGCGCCTATTATGTCAAAACTCGCCCTGATTACAGCTTCAGGTACATCCGGGAAATAAACGGCATCCGCTATGATAACAATTATATCAATGTAAGCATCAACGGTGTGGATGGCAGTATCCGATCCTACGATTACAATTGGGAGGAGGATATAAACTTCCCATCGGCTGAAGGTGTCATCAGCAAGGAAAAGGCCATGCAGATCCTGAAGGACAGCCTGGATATGAAGCTGCGCTATTCTTCAGTAAGAAGCAAAATCCGGCCTTCAACTGAACCGCCCGTGATCAGGCTGGCCTATCAGCCTGACTACCAATACGGTATTTATGCCGATGCCTTGACCGGTCAGGCATTGGACTATAGCGGCAAACCGCTTGCTGAACAAAAGAGCAGAGATATATCCAGGGAGCAAATGGAAAAGTATGCAGCAGACACAAAGACCCGCCGGGTTATCAGCAAGGAAATAGACAGTAAAAGAGCCGCGGAGATAATCAATCACAGAATCAAGGAATTCTTCGGTGAAAACTACCGGTTGGAAAACCTGAATTATTCTGAGAACGAAGTTCAATGGCAGGCAAGCAGTAAGCGGACATGGTCGGCTGAAATTATCAAGAATGAGGATGCGTCGGTAAACTTTGTAGGTCAGGTTTCAATTGACGCCTTAACGGAAGAGCTTCTTTCCTTCAACAGGTATGATAATGGGTATGCCTACGGCGAAGCCTATGAACCCAAGCTGACCTGGGAGCAGGCGTATGACAAGGCTATTGAACTCATTGGAAGCTATTTTCCAGGGAAGCTGCCTTGCATCAAGACCAAGCAAACAAATTATCTGCAAACCTACCTGGTCAATAACGTGGAAGTCCCTGAGAGACGTGTGTATTTCCACTTTCCCAGGGTGGAGAAGGGTATAGAGTTTACCGATAGCTCTATTGCCGTCGATTTGGATTTAAAGACCGGCGAAGTGATGAGCCTGTACTGTAACTGGATTGAAAATCCTCCACTCCCATCGGCCGAAGGCAACATCGGCGGCGAAAAAGCAAAAGAGCTATATCTGAAGGACTTTGATGCGGTTCTTAAGTATGTGCCGATCAATCAGAACAAAGCACCGGACAGTGCCAACCCCTTGAAGATTGTGTATTCACTGGAAAACAAGCCGGGTACCTTACGGGGTGAATATATTGATGCCCTTTCCGGAAAAATCACGGACTACAGCGGTGAAGAAATCAACATGACAGAGACTGACTTCAATACCAAAATCAAAGGGCTGCCGGCGGAAAAAGAGCTTAGTATCCTCGCTTTTCAAGGCATTATCGATGCAAAGGATTTCGATCCGGACAGGGAAATAACCTTCATCGAGCTTGTAAAAATGCTGGTCAATGCAAAAGGGTACCGGCCAACTGCTTCCGGCGCTGCCGAAGTACTGCTGTTCAAGAATATAACAAAAAAAGATGACAGCTATTCTTATATAAATGAAGCTGTAAGATACGGACTTTTGGAAAACGAGCCGGTGGAGCTTGAGTTGGAAGCCAAGGTGACACGGGAACAAATGGTGGAATTGATCGTAACCATGTCGAACTATGACAAGCTGGCACAAGCGAAGGATATATTCGTACTAAGCTTTGAAGATGCCAAACAGATAAGCCCCGATAGAACCGGTTATGTTGCTATTGGAAAGGGTCTTGGCATTATTACGGCAGACAATGGAAAATTCAGACCCAATGACGATGCAAAAATGGCCGAGGCCGCGGTGGGAATCTATAAAGCCCTTGATAGTTTGAGATAACCGCAGCTAAAAAAAGGTAACGCACTTGAAGCTTTATTCAAGCCTTTCAAGTGCGTTACCTTTTTTATTTCCCTCTTTCAGCCTCTTTTCAATATAGTCACTGATATAGAGATGCGCGTTTGCAATATCTTCCCCTGGCGGCAGCAGCCTGAAAAGGCGGTCCATATAGTCCCTTCGCTTTATCTCCAGAAGGGTAAAGCCATAGTTGACATCAAAGATCCAGGCAGCATAGGTCAGTTTTCTGTCATTCAGCGTCTTTGCCTCCTTGTAGCTGATGTTTTCTCCTTTCATGATTTTTTCTACAACAGAGGGCGTGTAGACAGGATCATCCGGGAAATCCTCCAGGACATGATTCTTCCTCTGGTCACGCCCCTCGTAGTAATTGATCACCACGTCGAAAGCATCCAGCTTGTCGGCATCCCGTATCATACGGGCATAAAAAAGTACCTCACCCGCCTCGTGCTCCGGCAGGTCCAGAATATTATGATATTCCACCGCCTTCAGCACAATATTTTTTTCCTGGGCATCAAGGCCGGACAGCACTTTTTGCTCTTCCAGTACCCGAACACCGATCAGCCCGTGATTTTCGGCCTTCAGGTCGGAGAAGGTCCGGTACTGCCGGTACTGCTCGAACCGCCCTATATCATGAAAAAGTGCAACCACCTCTGCCAGCCGCAGTGCATTATCCTGCAGCCCCAAGCGCGTCCCCAGGGCCTTCATGTTCTCACATACTTTCTTTGTATGCCGCTCTTTCAATTCAATGTTGGTCTGCATTTCACCATCATTTGTATAGAAAGTCCGGACATACCTGTCAAACCAGTCATGAAAAAAAACGATGCTGGTGCTGTCCATATCGCATCTCCTCTCTTCAACCATTCATATAGACTGCTGACATTATTTTACTATCTTTCGCTTTTAGCCGCAAACCCCAAAAAACGAAAGTCCGGAAGCTTAATCTGGCACTTCCGGACGATGAAGGAACAACTGGACAACTGCCGTCAATGCACGGGCTGATGATGCTCCAGCGATTGTGCAAACGCTATGTATTGGTTCCGGAGGATTGTGTTTTCTGCATCCGACTCTATCCGGTCAAACTCATGATCCAGCCTGGACAGGGTCTCCGGCGCAAGTGTTCTTGCAGCAAATTGGTATACTGCATTATCCTCCTTATCAATATGCTTGAGAAGCATCTTCTCATAGCCCAGCGCACTTGCTATTATATCAACCCTTGCATCGGCATCCCCTTCCCGGCAGGCTTTCAGCGCCTTCTCAAGCTCATATATATGTGCACGGCCAAAATCGTGCTCCACCAGCATGCCCATGATGGGGCCGTTCTCGACGTCTTTGCCCAGTTCCTGGGACATCACATTGAACAGGTGGCTTTCCTCTTTCTTGTGGTGGTACTTGTCGGCATAGTTCCTTACAAAGTCGATCATGCGGTAGAAAAGCTCATATTCCACCTGCTCTCCGTTGACCATGCGGATGCACTGCCTTCTTAGTCCTGCCAGCACCATCTTGATATATTTGTGCTCCTCTTTCAAGATATCAATAGACTTCATATCCTATCCCGCCTTTCGGTATTTATGCATTATTCTTCCCGGATAAGAAAAATTAATGTAGTTTGTCGGCCTACTCCAACCAGGCATGTTTTTAAGGTACTTGGATATAATATGCTTTAAATTAAAATGTGTTAAGGAGGAACAAGCTTGAAAGAGTTGCTAAGATATACCCATGTTTTCCAGATGATTCTTGTATGGGCTTACGCCTTTCTGTTTGTCAAACCCAAGCGGATCAAGGAGCTTTGGCCCGTAGGCCTGCTTTCCCTTATCCTGATGCTCGTGTCCGATATTTTCCTGATTTCCCTGGGCCTGTTTCAGTACAACAAACCCCTGATCAAGATTTTCGGCGCCCCTTTGTTTCATCTTATCTGGGCTGCCGGCTCTGGGATCATCTACATCCATTATTCCAAGCCTTCATTCGGGAAGCAGTTACTGATTATCTTGCTTTTTACTATTGCTACATTGGCTTTTGATTATACTGCACAGCTGGCAGGTGTCGCTCAGAAATTGAACAACTACACTTTCATACACAGCGCATTCCTGGACTTCAGTGCTTTGATTGCATTGCTTTGGGTTTCAGAGGGGTTGCTGGGAAACCGGGTTTACTCGGTGAAAAACAGACGTACAAAATGAATTAAAGGTTGGAAGCCGCCTTCCAACCTTTAATCCTTTGCCCCGTCTTCCCGCTGATATGCAATCAGAACGATATTCCCTCCGATTTCTCTGGCAATATCCTTCTCATATTCAGTCAGCCGCTGCTTTACCTTCTGATTGTCGTTAATGTCCGCCAGCCTGTATGCGTTTTTGTCCATATCTTCTCCTCCTTTTCCGGTGCCTAAGCCTTTCGGCTCCTGGCACTCACAGTATCTTGGTCTTAGTTTGCCCTTTTTCGTTGAATTTATATAAATCGCACTAATTGTATTATTTTTCTTCATACACCCAGCTAGAATTATTGGTGAATATTTACAGATTATGCTATTTGTGCTATAATTAGATGTCGAAGAGATTTAACAAATTAGAACCATTTCCTACTATTTATTAGGTAGAAATCTGTTTGTTACTTGTTAAATCCCTAATAAATATCGGGAGGTAAAAAAATGGCTGACAAGACACTGACATGCAAGGATTGTGGCTGCACTTTCGTATTTACTGAGGGCGAGCAGGCTTTTTACAAGGAGAAAGGTTTCGACAACGAGCCGCAGAGATGCCCCGACTGCAGAAGAGCCAGAAAAGCTCAGAACAATAAGAGCCGGGAGCCGAGGGGAAACCAGTTCAGACGTTAAATGAAAGATATGGAGCATTGCTTTGCAGTGCTCTTTGCTTTTTTCTGCACATGAATATTTCCATTTATGATGGACATACTAGTACTGACTGTATATATGGAAATACAGAAAATCTATGCGATTTAACGATCATAAACCATTTCCTACAATTTATTGGGATGAAAGGTATGCGTTGAGTGTTGTTAAATCCTGATAAGGAATAGGAGGTGCATTTGAATGACTGATAAGACGTTGACCTGCAAAGACTGTAATTCGACTTTCGTTTTTACGGAAGGCGAGCAGGCTTTTTACAAGGAGAAGGGGTTCGAAAACGAGCCGCAGCGATGTCCGGATTGCAGACGGGCAAAAAAAGCTCAGAACAACCGTGGCGGCAGAGATTTCAGAAGGTAATACGGACTAAAAAGGCTATTGGAAACCAATGGCCTTTTTTATTTGGGCAATGACAGCATGCTTAGTGAATGACAGGGCGCAGGAAAAAACTCAATAGCTTCAGCCAATCGATTCTGGTGTCTCCGCCCACCGCTTTATCCAGAAAACTGCCGACCAGTGCATCATTCATGTGCCTGACACACGCATCAAATCCGTTATCATCCAGTTTTTCCAACCCTCGCCTGATGACCAGGGAGTTCTCATAGTTTTTAATGAGGGGCTTGGTCTGCTTCTGATAGCTTTCCAAACCACAGATATCCTGTGCGGCGTATATCCCCGTCAGCATGGATACGAACTGTCCGAATCCGGCTCCCGGAGCCAATGCACCGAAGCAATTGCCTGTAAAATAGGTATTATCCAGAACAGGTTCCTTGCAGATACCCAACATGTACTGGGATACCGTGAATCCATCCGTCACTCTCAAGGTTTGCTTTGTATCTTTACAGACCTGTGAAAAAAACAGCTGCCACATGCTTTCCAAATCCAATTCTTTGTTCTCCGGATATTCCGGGTATGCCATCACGATATTGGCTTCAGCGTCAGAGTATGGAAGGAGAAATGCGTAACCCTTGGGTACGAATTCATCATTGAACCAAATTTCCGTTGTGTTTGGCGGAAAGTGCCCTTCAACGGCTGCCCCCTTAATTGTAATCATGAGGTCGCACCTGTAATTGTTGAGCTTTGATGCATATTCCCCGTCACCTGTCGCCAGTACCACATCATCATAGGTGTTCTTCAAATCTTCATAGCTGTATTTTGAATTATAGTGTATTTCCGACTTGACTTGCCGGACCAGCTGATTCTCGAAGGATTGCTCATGCCTCCCCCTGATATTGATGATGCCGATATTCCCATGGACTTCTCCCACCTCATTTCTTGAGTGGATCACCATCTTTTTTATATCGCCTATGCCGTTCAGGTTAATCTTGTGCTTTTCGCTAATATACGCCAAGCAGTTTTCGTACGGCCGGCTTACAAGACCAAGCATTGCTTCAGCATTGACAAACCTGTCTCCCACCCTGCACCTGTTTTCAAAAATGGCCGGATGAATACCATACCTTTCCAATGTAATAGCACAGGCAAGACCGGATATACCCGCTCCCATTATCGCTACACTCATGCTTTCACCTCAATCAACTTTTCCTTTTAGTTTAGTTGAACGATCTATTATTCTGCTTCCAACCGTACTCGCCGACTAATTCTACAAAAGTAACATCTCCCAAGGTATCGATGGCAAAATTATTTTTTTCATCCTTCGTGACCCTGGCAAGCTTTTGCAGACCCTTTTCTCCTACCGGGATGATCATCAGCCCTTCAGGTGCCAGCTGCCGGATCAGCTGCCTGGGTATTTCGCCTGCTGCAGCCGTTACGATGATCCTGTCAAACGGAGCGTGCTCCTCCCAGCCTTCGCTTCCGTCACCGATTTTGTATGTGATATTGCCATATCCCAGGCTCTTCAGCCGTTTCTGCGCCTTTACGGCCAGTTCCTCCAGCCGTTCAACCGTATAAACCTGCCCTGCAAATGCTGCCAGCATGGCTGTCTGATAACCGCTCCCGGTGCCGATCTCCAGCACCTTCATGTCCTTATCCAATTCCAGAAGCTCTGTCATCTTGTACACCAAGCTAGGCTGCGATATCGTCTGCCCAAGGCCTATCGACAGCGGACTATCGTAATCGGCGTAGATTTTGTTTTCATTTTCAATAAATAGTGAGCGGTCCAGCCTTCTGAAAAAATCGTACAGTGCATTGTCCATATAATTCTCCTTGAAATTCGTCTTTCTGTTATTGTTGCACCAAGATCAGCTTTTAATGACACAAAAAAAGACTTACCGAAATTGGTAAGTCTTGCCCGTATGCATTGATGCCGGGATTTTACAGCCAGCTATTTGTATGCTTTAAACCAAACGCCGCCTGTACCGTCATATTTTCTGCCAAATGCAATTTTAGGATTTGGATCATTTGCCCCTACAATAAACACTGCCCAACCCTCATTGGCAGAACCCTTATAAAGAGCAGCATCTATGGCTGAATCCAAGACAACCCCTAAAGCATAATCGTATACTTTACCGGTTGATGAAACCAGTCTGAACGAAACATTATTAAGGTCAAACGCCTTGTTGTCGGGTATGTCCAAAAGCCTGAAGTTTATCTTTGCCAATAGGTACTGATGACCGTCGGGAGCCGGGCTGTTGAACCGGTTTGCAGCCTGAAGCATCTTCCAAGCCTCTTCCCCTCGGATGATATCCTTAACTGTGATTTCTGCTGAGTAAGACTCCATGAAATCGGAATACGTAATGGTTAGTGCTGTATTAAGGTTCGCCGGATTTGATATGGAAGACAGTGAAGTGGGCTTGGGTCCAAACTCTAGTGTTTTCGCCGTATCGTTGACAGCAAAGTTGATGCCCAGCGCATCGCTAACCTGCTTCGCCGGGAGATAATATTCACCGTTAATTGTGACTGCCGGTTTGGCTAGTGAAACTTTCATACCATAAACCAGCATGTCGTATGCAGACTCTACAACAGTGAGATCTGCTGCAGCACTTACAAACATTACGCTTAACAGTACCCCAACCATTAAACCGCAAAGGAATTTTTTCATCCGTTAACCCTCATTTCGCTTTTTTCTATATTATACCATTTGATTGATAAAATATGTAAATAGGGCTTTTTGAGCAGCAAATAAAAAATCCAACGCTTAGGCCAAGGAAACAAATTATGTTGAAATAATTCTGGAGAAAAGGTCTTTGCTGCTATCATTAAATTTCTGAGTTTAGTCTAATATATCGTTCATAGAACCATGCAACTATGCCAAACCAGGAGAGAAAAAGAAACGGAGCGACATACCTCCAGAAACCTATATATTCAAAAACATTAAAGTTTTCGAAAACCATTCCTATTCCATGAGTAAAGGCAACCCACGCAAGAATATAAAGTATTTTATACCATCTACCTTTTGGTAACATATAGGCAAAATGGAATGCCCTGAAAAAAGTAGAGTCTCCTATAAATAGTAAATAGTCACTTGAATACAATTATATCAACACACTTAAGCACTTGCAAATTTCTGCCAGTACTCGTGCGGGGTTTGATATCCTAGTGCAGAATGCAGACGCTGCCTATTATAAAAAGCCTCGATATACTCAGATATTTTGTTCTTAGCCTCATGCTGCCTCTTATTTTAAATCTTCTCAGCAATTCCCGGTATTCTTCGCTGGATCGCCATTCCAACAACCTTACGATCATACAAGTCATTATGGGTAGCTAGATATAACCACCCCTCATCCGTCGCCACATATGTAATGTCAGAGACCCACGCCTGATTCGGTGCTTTAACACGGAAATCTTGCTGCAGAAGATTTTCATAAACCGGCAGTCCATGCCTTGAATTCGTTGTGGCTGTGTACTTGCGCTCTCGCCTCTGTCTCTCCATTTGTAAAATCCACTTTTGACACCTTCAAAATCTGGCACAGCTTCTTGATCCGAAAGATGCTCTTATGTTGTTCAATGAACTTATACTTTAGCTGTTTTCTATTTTTGAGAAGATGTGCACCGCTTTTTTTAATATCGCAATCTCTTCCTAAGTAGTGAGGAGGATCTGAATGAAGATAATAATCGACAACTATGAGATAGAAAAACTCATTGATGAAAATGGAAAAGCCCTAGAGCCGGTATGCCTTATTGATATTTGCCCTAGTTACTGGAATAAATACTGCATTATTGAAGCCATGCTCTACCATCATGTTAAGAGGTTCGATAACGAGACCGGCAAACATTATATGCATTATCCTTACCGCAAAAGATTCCATGAATACTATAACGGCAGCAGCTTCATAATCGACCTGGAAAAAGACTTTTCAAATTTGCATTATAATATTGCTTAATCATTGACCATACAACAAATTCGTTGTAAAATATAGATACAACAAACATGTTGTATGGGAATATCATATAACAAAGAGGAGAAATTATGAACATATACTACAATACTACCGCAGGAGGAAAAAATGTCATTCTAGAGTTTGTTGACGACCTTCCTAAAGACGAAATGGTAGATGGTTATAGGGTATTGGAAGAACTGGAGAGCAATAGACTAGACGGACTTGTGACACGACAGATTGCAGGAAAGCTGTGGTAAATCAAGTTTTATAGATACAATCGAATCTTCTATATAACGATGGATAGAGATAATATATACCTGCTCCATGCATGCAAGAAACAAAAGAATACAGCAGAATTGAAAGACATTCAATTAGCAAAAAAGCGCATGAGCGAGATTAAGTAAGAGGTGATAAGTATGCCATTTGAAAATGTAGATATTAAGAAGCGAATTGAGGAAAAGAAAGCAAATGATCGTGAGTTTGCACGGATTTTTAATGAGTCTGAAAAAGAGTATGCCCTTATCAGGCAGCTAATCGTTGCCAGGAAAAAGAAAAAACTCACGCAGAGCAGATTAGCCCGCCTTGCCGGACTAAAGCAGCAAGCTGTATCAAGAATTGAGACTAGAGAAAATGAACCGACATTAGGTACTTTCTTGAAGCTGGCCGAAGCTGCCGGATTATCTGTGAAACTGGTTCCTGCTCATGCAAAAGCACACAAGCACCACCATTTATCCGGCGTATATATTAAGGCAAAAAGGTAATTCCCACGAATGTTAGAAAAATGTTAGAAACTCACCCAAAAACCCAAAATTAAAGGACTTACCTTCACAGGTAAGTCCTTCGTATATGTATTGGAATTACTTGCTTTTATGGCGGAGAGGGGGGGATTCGAACCCCCGGTACCATTTCTGGTACGACTGATTTCGAGTCAGTGACCTTCGACCACTCGGACACCTCTCCGCGATTTTCAACGCTTTGCGCTGACAAAACCAAAATTTTTCAGTTTTTAGGCTGCATGACTCTTTATAAATGCATCCTCTAAATATAATAAACGAGAAATACTAAACAGTCAAGGTATGGTTTAAAATACTAATTTAGTACAACTCAGAATACATCGGAATACTAATAAGTAACTTTTCCGTTTGTTCTGCCTTGACAACTAATATATTCTAATAATTACTATATTTATAATAATAATTTGATCTCTAACTAAATTTCTTTGCTAGCTTTATAAGGTCATTCTTATTTACCTCAATTGCATCATATTTCGAGTTACAGTTTAATGTAGCAAGTATCTCATTATACAAATATCTCGACATCAGTATTGAGTTAGTATTCATAGCCTTTTGGTAACAGCTAATCCAGAGTCCTGTTTTTCCTTTCTCATTTTTACACTTCGCTTCTATATCGCCAATTTTAATATTATATCCCACGAATAGAAAATGTATATTTTCTTTTGACTTTTCGTACAATGATATGTTTTCAGAAAAGCCTATCTTAACTTTATTCCCTATACGGTTTTTTATAATATATAGAAATACCCTGCATGCCCTTTTTAATCTTTTATCTTCAATTCTATCTAAAAAGTTTTCAATATCCTTATTGAATTCCGAACTACTAGCACTTTTGATAGTACTATATTGAAACCAATTACGCAAAAAGTAATAAGTCTTCTTAGATACATTAAAGATACCTGCTATGATAAGAGCTCCCAGACCACTAAAAATCCATTCTTTATTTAGCCAAATCCAATTTATAATCTTATTCATTATTTAACCTCACAAAAACTATTTATTACTATACTTAATTCATAATCGGTGAGCTAGATGGTATTCCCCAAAACAGACATCAAATTATTCTTGATTATTTCCATCACTCCAACTCAAAAACTTTTCTTGATAAATCCTCAGCACTACTATAAAAAAGTATAGATAACTTGCTCCAGATATCACTAGGCATCGTCACGATGTCTGGCTGGTTCGATATTGGAATATATACAGTCTTAGCACCTTGTTCGACTACAAACTCCAACTTTTCATAAAGGTTTGATGTCTTGATTAGGTTTCCGTTTATGGTCATACTACCTAAAATAACTGTTTTAGATTTTATTGGCTTGTTTATAAAAATGGAAATCATACTTATATAAAATGCTGAACCTATCTCTTGATTCCCACCTGAAGAGTTTTCATCTATTAATTGAGTTATATATGTTTGTTCTGCCAGCTTATTTGAGACCCCCATATTATTTGCATTAGATTTAATGTAGTTATATACATTTTTTATGGTTTCTTTCGCCTCTATTGATGGTCTACCAGTTATTTGATATGATCCATTACCATTAATATTATTCGTTTCTATCTTAATTGGAAATATCCTTTCATCCTTAGTTATTACTGTGTAAACTTCTCCTATATCAAGTTGAGAAATCATACTGCCTATGCCACTTGTCATTTCTTTAAGGAATACTTGCTTAGTAACTTGGTCCTCTTTTGAAGAGTATTTAAAAGTTGCACCGAAGAACTCTAGTCCACCTCTGCGCTTTAATTGCTCTTTTACTCGCATTCTACCTTCCATAGCAAATTCAAGATATTCTTTTAATTCTTCAGCTGCTACCCCTAGATCTGGATGCAGAAGTTTAAGCAGCCCTGATACTGTTTTTCTTATAGCTTTTGTATCCCTCGAACTTAAGCTCTTATCTATGCTAAAGTATTTATCTATTACGTCAGAATAAGACCTTTTTCTGAAGTCATGTAATAACTTAGAAAAATAGTCCGAAATAAACCCAAAACCATTTGAATAATAATCCGTTTTCATTTTTGGCATTTCCCAGCCAGGCAAATAGTAATGAAATCTATCTATAATTGCTGGCGTTTGTAATTCATCTGCAAGCGTAGCAAATAAATTGCCACCTTGTTCCCATACCTGAAGCGGGTTATCTATGTTGCCCACAAAAACCATCGAGGCTTTTCCTTCTATACGCATTTTATCTCTAGCAAAATTGCCTGACTCCATATATGTCTGTAGCATTGCTGGACCTTGTGGGTCATCAAATTTTACATTTGCTACCTCATCGAAAGCCACAACATCCCAAATACCTACTAATCCCACTTCCTTTTTGGTTAGGTTGTAAAAAAGAACTGGTACTGTTGCTTTACCACCAGCCACTAACAAACTATAAGGTGATAACTCATTATATGTATAGGACTTTCCTGTCTCACGTGGCCCTAGTTCAATCATATTATAATTTGTTTCACAGTGCGGAATAAGTCTTAACAGCATTAACAGCTTTTGTCTGAGGTCAAACTTTTCTGGATTTAACCCTATACTATTAATCAGCAACTCAAGCCATTCATCCCTTGTAAACTCTTTTCGTTTCTCTATATACTCATCAACTTCATCAGTTGAAATTTGCATCGGACTAAATTTACCTACCATAACAGGATACTTAGAGCTGTCTTCATTTTTTTCGAGACGTATAAGTCCCCACATGCCACCCTCTAGAAGTCCCTTATACTTTCGTATCCATTCATCGTCAACTAAAATATCTTTTAATCCAGCAGTATTAAGTGTTCCAATATACATGTCCTTATTAAGGTCAACATCAACAAGCAGTTTATCAATAATAACAATGCTTCCATCTGTTTTTATTGCATCTTTTATCTTATTTTTATCCTCAGGCAGAATATAATGTTTATTTAAGACCTCTTTTACCTTATTAACAATTTCTTCACTATCAAGGCCTTGGTCTGAATATTGAGATATAATATACTCCAACACATAGACAGGTAACTTAATACTGCTCTTTAGACTATTTACTACACCCTTCTTAACTACTTTATATTGAAATGTACTTTTTACTTTATCCTCTAAACTCATACTGATTCCTCCAATTAAAATATGTCTAGCTCTTTATCTACTACGGTATTGCTAGATTTCTTAATAGTACATTTTTCTATAATACTTCCATGTTTGATAGAAATTAAGAATTCCTGGTCTTTACCATAATTTCTTATCGGAACTCTCAACTTATAGTCATCAGTATCAATCATAGTCATAAATATTTTTTGTCCTCCAGTATATACATTACATTCAAAACCTTCTGCATTATTAATTTCTGCTCTTAATTCATTAAAGGCTTTAAGATTTGATATATGGCCTTCATTAGTGAGTAAACCGCTGTTACTTCCAGGTTTAAATAAGAGAGCTGTAATTATATTTTCTTGTAGAGATACCCCACCATGAGTAAATCTTGTTGTTCGCCTAAGCGAATTAATACTATTTATAAAACATATTTTTTTATTTTTTAACTCAACAAAGTCAGCGACTTTCAAGTCACTTTTGTAAAACATAGTATCAACTTTTTCATTTGAAGGGAGTACCAAGTATCTACCTTTTTTCTTTTCTGTATCCAATTCACTATCTTGTACTTCTATCTTTGTCTCAACATCTATGAATCCGTGATCAGATAATAACATAACATCAAACTTTCTATCGATGCAGTAATTAATCATGGTTTTTAGTTCACATATCGCAGCCGAAATTTTTTGTGCACTATTATAACTATGAATTGTATTATCAATATCGTTATAGAAACAAAAAACACAGCCACTGTAATCATAAGTTGACTTGAACTCTTCAAACGATATAACTTGACATTTTAATATCTTTGATAACTTTTCTGCCCTCCATTTTATGATTTGATTAATTGTCTTATCTCCTTTTATTAACTCAAACACATTCTTACTATTTATCCTTAACTTTTCATCTGTAATAAAGTACCCATTCATACAAATTTCAGTTTCGGTTGGAATTAAAGAGAAAACATCATGATCTATCACTTCTGCGGAGTTTGTACTATTTTTCAATTCCTTTGCAAGTTCATATCTGAGTCCATCAGCAAAAATAAATACTGTATTCTTACTAAATTTAATATTTTTTAACACTTCATCTTGCCTTTGAACCCCTGACTTATCAGCCAATATGTCATTATAGCAACTTATATACTTACTGTTAATATTACTAATCACATTAAAATACATATTATCTATCTTCTCTATTACCTTTGAACTCTCTATTTTGATATAGAATTCGTAGTTGTACGATAACTCTTCACATAATCCTGATATTTCACGATAAAGGTTATCAATTTCCCATAATTTCTCCTTATATTCTTTAATTATTATCCCTATAGTATTGGTGTGGAACGAATAAGAGACATACTGCTTCAAAAGCTTGTCCAGTAAGTTAATCTTGGTTATAAACTCTGCTATATTACACATTGAATTAGTCCACAACTGAGTACGATCTATCATTGCATGATTGTAATCTTGAATATTATCAGCTATAAATTTTTCAAACAAAGCTGGTATAATATAACTGATTCTGTTTATAGCTTTATTAATAAATTTTTTATTAATACCTTGTATTTCTTTATCAAAATAAGTACTGTTTTCTCTAATAAAATTGAAAATCTTTCTAAGCTCTTCAATGCTAATATTGATTAAATCATCGCTAAACTCAGCATCAAAATTATTCCCTTGTTCAGATAGAAATAATGTAACTAGTATTTTTTCAAATAAGTTACTGTTATCTTCTATTTCCGATATGTTTATGTTATAGCTATCCTTAAGGCTTTGTGTAATCCCATCGTAAAGATAAAATTCCTTTGCCTTAGCAATACTAAAATCACCTTTTATAAAGTCTATCAATATATCCTTTGGCGTTTTCTCTATACCAGTAAATGCCCTTGTTAAGCTTTTTTTAAGTATTTCACAAGTAATAACTTCGTTATTACTTAAATCAGATATTACAGCATCAAAGTTTTCAATAAATAGTTTATACTGGTCTTTTGTTAAGTTAAAAGCCCCCGCCAGCTTGTTTTTTATATTTTCAGAATAGCTAAGTATCATTCCAGGTGTAATAACGAGACTTTTTACCCTATTTGTTGCAACTAACCCACTTATATCAATATCAAATTTACTATAAATTGCATTGATTTTGTTTGTAGGTAGATTACTAATTAGATTTTGCAATGCAATTTTTGAATTACTATTTAAGATGGCAATATTAATATCATTACATAAATTAGTAATAATACTTTCAAAATGCCCTATTTCATCATAGATAAAGACAGGGATAATACCTGCTTTACTTCTAATAATTTTTTGTATTGTTTTTACTAGAATATACGTATATATCCCTGCCTTTCATAGTACTTAGTTTATAACCTTCCAGCTTTCTATTGCTTTTACACAATCAGTTAATATTTTTTCTTGTTTTTCTAACTCTTTTCTTTCGCTAGAACTTGTACTATTTTGCAACTTGGATTTAACTACTTGAAGCCTCGGCTTGAATATGTCATTACCTAATCTCCTTATTTCATTTTGCATCACGTATTTTTTATCTTCTTCAAATTCTAATAGGAAATGAGTGAGATGCCATATTATAACCTGTTTATTCGCTCCTGAGCCTGCTAGAACTTTTTGCTGCAATAGAGGTTCCTCTAAATCTTTGCTACCTTTTCCTGCTAAGGTTATATTTGAAGAACCTATTTTTGCACCACTACGAATAATGTCAATAATTGGTTTTTCTAAAATAGCTTCAATTTCTTCCACAATACCATATCCATTTTCAAATGCTTTCTCAATTTGTAGTTTTATTAAAGTTTCAAGCTCTGTATCTAAGTAAAGTTTTGGGGAACCAGCTATTAAAACATCTTTAGCTACAGCCCTAATATAGTTAAGCACAACTTTTTTAATATCATAATCTTTATTAGGTTTTTGCGCAATATGGGGGAATTCCTCCTCTATAGTCTTAATATCCTGTTCACCTACTTCATAAATTTTGTATACTACTTGATCAATTTCTTGTTGTATATTATTTAGTTCATCTTCAAGCTCATAATATTTATTTGTAAATATCTCATATCCTTCATTAACTGTTCTAGCCCCATTATTGAATCCATATACTAGCTCTACCTCATGATAAAAATCAGATAAATAATTGAACCCTAAAAGAAACTCTTTTATTTCTTTTGCTTTACCAGTTATATTGATAATTAATTGCTCACTTTCTCTATCTGGTACTTTGTATGGTACTCTAAGCATATCACATACCTGAAAAGATGGAGATGGATTAAACTTTTTTAAAATATAATTGACAAACTTGCTATTTATAAATCCTAAAAGATAAAGATTATTAATAGTATCTGAAAAAATACATGAACCTTTAACATCAAAGATACAGTCTGGTGGTAAATATCTACCACTAAACACGTTCTCACTGGTTATATCACTATATGTAATACCTTCTCTAAAAAAATAACTCTGATTCTTAATAGTTCTAGTTTCACTACCATATTTTTTCTTAGCAAAAGCTTTGATCTCTTTTCCATCATTTGCCCAATATATATAATCAAAAATATTATTTGCAAATTTTGAATATCCCCCACCTTTAGCATACTTGTACCAATTCTGATTTAACTGATCATTAGGGATTTCCCACTTGAGCTTTAAAAATCGGGCATTATCCCCAGTGATCATACCTTGTTTAATTTCAACATAATCTCCAAATGGTTTTATTGTTATGAGTTTTTGAATTAAATTATTAGAAACATCATACAAAAAAGGATAGAGTGCAATCTTTTTAAACTCACTCTGTAGAAAACTATATTTAATCTCACTATCCAAATATTTATCAATGTACTGTGAATTTTTCCATTTCAATGCATTCATAGCCCAAGAGAGCTTTTTATAATTTTTTTCATCGCTGAATATTAATATCGCAGACTTTACAGCTGGTCCTTCAAAAACCCCAGCTCCAAGATTTACTATCATGTGTATATAAGTTTTATCTAAAATCATTGTTCTTAGGTTTGTATGGCTTTCTAATGTTAAGAAAGAGTCTGAACTAATAAATCCAATATATCCCCTTTTACAGATTAATTCAGTTGCACGCTCAACAAATGCTTCAAATAAGTTATGATAATTCCTGGGATAATAATCTTTGAGGAACTTAGCTGTATCCTCATCCAGTTTGCGTAATCCTGAATAAGGTGGGTTCATTACAATTATATTGAACCGATTCTTGAAGAAAAGTCTTGCATCTCTTTTAGCTATACGCTTTTGAGCTGATATATATTTCCCAATATCTTCAGATTTGTACTGTTTTTCTGTGAAATCAATCTCTATATCAAAAAAAGAAATCTGAACAAATTCCTCTTCATCATTTTCCCAGCGATAAAGAGAATTTGCCTTTAAAATATTCATATTGAATAAGTTGAGATTCTTTATTTTTACATCAAGTGCCTTAGTCTTAGCTTTAAACCATAAGTTTAGTGCTGTTATTTGCAATGGTTCTCTTTGGATATCTACTCCAAATATATTTTTCTCCAGAATAAAGTTAATTATTGTACTATCACTCCATTCTGGATGTTCAATTTTGTAAAGTTCATAAAACACATCAAAAGCGTAAACCAAGAAATTACCCGCACCACAAGCTGGATCTAGAAGCTTTATTGTTTTTATGCTTCTATTTTCTTTAAAATATGGTCTTAATGTATTATCAATAATATATTTTACTACCCAGCGTGGCGTGTAATATTCTCCAAACTGTGTTTGTTCTTCTTCTAGGTTACTTAGTATTTCATAAAATATATTATCAGCATAAGATACTTCCTTGTTTTCCTTTGCTTCTCTTAGCTCATCTTCCTTAATATCCACCCAATACTGATAAATCCATCCCAAAAAATCATCTTCAAAATACTCCTCATTATCTATTTTGTTAATTAAAAAAAGTATTTCTTTTACCCCACTAAAGTCAGGGTGAACCAGATTATGCTCATAGTCTTTAAATAGTAAGGGCACTTCTCTTGCCATTTCTTTCGATAATTCTGAGAGCATAAATAAAAACTGATAGTACTCTATGTCTTCCTCTTCATTATCTTTTTTTTCCATTGCAATAATAGCTTCATTATACCTTTGAGCTAAATCGGTGAAGGCTATAGGAGAAATACTATTAAAATCAGGTAGAATCTGATCATAGACTCTACTATCTAAAAGTCCCTCTAGGACTTTACTTATAAGCCCCCTTTTTTCCATTGTTTTAAAGCATATCAGTATATGCAAAAAAGTTCTTGCGCTATCTTGGACATAAGCAATATATTCTTTCTTGTTTCCAGCAATTCTTCTGCTTTCAAATAAGCTTATTAGGTTGTTTCTAATTACTGAGTCATATTCACTAAGTGGTTTGTTTATAATAACATTTCCATTTATATCAAATCCGAACTTCTCCATTTTACCAGCTATACTTTTTATAATGGTGTCTCTAAGTTTTGATATTACTGGTTTTAGCGTTGCTCTTGACATTTCAGACCTCCTATAATTCTAGTGTAATCTTTTTTCCAGCTTCTAAATCCCTCTTAATCTTTTCTTTTATTTCACTAAACACAACGTCTAGCTCATTAAGTTTTTCTATACTATCAATATTAATGATTTTACCATTTGAGTAAGACCTGAATTTTTTAGACACACGATTAATTACATGTGGGGTGCCTTTTTGCTCTATACCTGTTATATTTCCTCCACAGTCCTGTGGATTCCTTGGTCCTTGGATTTGATTTTGGTCATTAAACAAATGAACCTGTTTAACTGCATCTATTTTAGATTGAGCTAATCCATTCATCAATCTCCTTAAATCATCCAAGTTGCCAACATTTCTAACTTTTATTCCCTCAAAGGCAAAATCGTTCAACTTTATAAATGGGATTATCTCCATTACTTTGTTTTTTTGATGTTCTGTTATACGCTCCCATTCAGTGAGTTCTTTGATATATTTTACAATTGAATTATAAAGTTGCTCATATTCCTTATATTTTTCATTAAACTCTATTTTGTACTTCTTTAGTATGTCTTCATAGTATCTAACTTCACCTACAATAAATTTTTTGTAAGCATCTTCCATTCTATCCTTTTCGAGACTACCTGAGTTCTTAAGCATGGTAAATATATTGCATACGGTAGAAATTTTTTCTTTATTTTCTACAATGTAAAGAGCCCTTAAAAATTTCTTCACCATCTCAGGATCATTTACTTTTTTATTAAAAGTTAAAATAATATCCTCTGAATCAGTTCTCTTTTCAATATCATTTGAAATAACTGAAATAACTGATAATTCTTCTCTTATATCATTAGTAACTATCTCTGAATGTACATCTATTTCGACATTGTTAACCTTGTGAGTTAACATCTTAATTTTATCCGCAACATCTTTTAACTTAATTTCTACAACCATATTTGCATCAATAGATTTTATAGTGACAATCGCATTCTTAATCTCTCCGTCAGATATATTTATTTTAGTAAACTTGCAGCTATCAAAGACATCTCTTTTCCTTGGAGCAAATGGTCCATTTTTACTTGTCAACTCATGATTATCCTCTGGTATTGAATAAACTCTACCTTCACGAGCAATTTTTAAGTCACTGCTCTTAATAGCTAATGCCGTAAGTATTTTTATAATATCGAGTTCCCATCCATATTTACCCTTTGTAAATTCGTCTATTACAGTTGAGCCATCTTTTTCAAATCCACCTTCAGGGAAGCATTTTATGAACTCATTGTAGTATCTGTTCCCTGTATTGAGAGCACCATTGGAATCTATTAAATCTAAATCCTTTAAGTATGCAGAATTCATTTTTTGGGTTGGAGATAGTATTTCTTTTTGAATATAAGTATCAACTTGCTCTCTTAGCATCTTGCCAAAAAACATTGTGTACTTCTTCCTTAACATTTTTTCACATTCAGTAATCATTCTTTGAGATGCAGGAGTAGAGAAGTCTTTATTTTCTTGCCCGTTGTATGAAATAATTGCATACTTGAAACAGTCCTCTATCATTTTGTCAACATCACTATCGACTAATGTGTCCCTCTTAGTTTCAATTTGTATTCTTAGTTTCTGGTCTATTCCAAAATCAGCCTCACGCTTTAGTGCTTCGTCCATCTGTAAATAGAACTTAGCTGCCTTATAAAGCAAATTCCCATCATATTTTCTCTCAGGTATAATAAACAATTTTTCTTTATTATTACTTGCTTCCAAAGCATGTTTTTTTATATTTTCAATTTCGTTTTCAAAAGGAATACAAGAGTAAACATTAGGAAGTTCATTACTTATATCAGACGACTTCAATACAAATGCTATATCCTTTGCAAAATCGTTAATTTTGCCTGTTATTTGATTTTTCCCAGAACTAATTTTGGTATTGAATATTTTATATATCTTTGAATTTATATAATCTCTAATTGCTGATTCAGTAATTGACTGTATGTTTTTAATTCTTGTCCATACATCGGATTCTTTCTTTGTAATTGGCTTGTATATTCCACCTTCGTTATTAATAAAATTTTCATTTGTAAGTATTTCAAGATAGTCAATCAGTTTATTTTCATCATTTATCAAACTTTCACTATAGACAAAGGGTAATAATAAACTAGGTTTAACCCCTTCAGGTTTTACTTGAGTCAATAATACAATAGACTTTAAAACTTTTAATAGTACAGATTTATTAACAGGTTTGTTTTTACCGTCAACTATTGGTGCACCTTCCAATCCAATAATTAGATCGCTGTATTCTTCTTCTATACTTCTTTTACTCTTAAGCTCTTCATATATAAGCTCAATATCAACAAAATATCCAATTTCTTTTTCGTATACATCTGGATTCTTAACAATTGATTTTACTGTTTTCATCATATTTCTTGCGGACCCTTTGCTCTCATTCTTGAGTAGGTCTTTCATATAAGCAAGCTGGAAAGGATAGAAAGGATACGATGCAACAATATTGGGCATTTCAATTTTCCCATCCGCAGTATCTGATAAATATGCACCAGAAAAAAGATATTGGAGTTTGGGTAAATTTACGCTACTTTCAATAACTTTTCTTGATTCATCCGTTTTTGTTAGGTATCTCTTTTTAACTATCCAAACCATTTCTTCAGGATAGAGTATTTGCTCTTGTCCAAAACGATGTATCATTCTCTCTGCAACTTCCGTAGTCAGAAGTTTAGTTTTTGCTTCAAGAGAAGTCACAATAAACCATATATCATTGTTCAAAAGCTCAATTAAGCCTTCAAATTTACGAACCTTTTCACCAGTATCTAGAACATCCAGGATTTCATCAATGAGAATAATCATTCTTTTTTTATTTGATTGTTTCAAAACCGCCTTTAAAAATCCTGCAACATCCATGGCGGAATATTCTTTATCTTCATCAAAGGGAAGATTCAACTGCCTTGATATTTCCTTAGGCAAGCAATCGACAATAGTATCACCAGTTTTAGTTATATGGTTTGCAGAGAAAATAAAGGTTAAATAATCTGCAGGTTTAATGTTGCCTATTAATTCTGCAATATCACTGTTTCTCACTTTCTCCTGTATTGATTTAATAACACTTAGTTTGCCAATATTTCCATTTTCATCTTTGTACTCAATAAAATTCTCACTGAATAGTATGTTAAGCACTTTCAACAAATGTGATTTACCTGCCCCAAAGAAACCTCTTATCCACACTCCAGGCCCAATTCTGTCACGGTATTTATCCTGCAATAATTGACACTTCATTTTCAGATTAGGGAACATCTCTGGATCGTCGAAAAAGTAAGCAACAAAGCAACCTAATATATCTTCAACGTTATTGGTTATTACATATTCATCAATGTCTAGTGCAGTTACTTTTTTATTCTCATCAACAGTAACAACATCACTAAATACCCTTTTTATATCTTTACTAAAAGACTCATATACTTTTTTCATATTCGTATACCCCTCTTACTAATTAGATTTATAGTCAAATACGCAGGAGCGAAAACTATCTTGAGTTATCTTGATAGTTCTTCCACTTGTTGTATCTGTTTTATAATACTCGAACTCATTTAAACTGTATTCTTCCTTTAGTCCGACAGTTAACCAAATAATTGGTATCTCTCTCTCTAATATTAAATAATTATCAAACATATACGCTGATAAAAAATGAATTGGGTCGAAACCATTAATATAAAGTGCTGAATCTTCTATAATTAATAATTTTTTTGCATTATTTGAATTGATAAAATCAATGATATATTCCTCTAAAGTTTCACAAAGTTTCCTTTGAAATTTAGGACTTTCATTCCCATACTTTACTTCTAACTCCGCAATTATGTCTTCATCGCCAGTCCATTCTTGACTCTTAAAGAAATTATTTACATTAACAATCTCAGTTGCTTCAAATTCTTCTTTTACTTTGTTTTGTACAAATCCGCACATTAGAGGTGTTTCGAAAAACATTATGCGAATGGGTCTTGACGGTGGCTTAGTAATAACTCTTTTTATTTCAGCCATTACGCTATTTATAATTTTTTGCATAATCTAATAACCCCTTTTCACGCTTCGTAATAGTATTTATGTCTCCCAATTTATTTACTTCAACTAGACCTTTTAATTTAGCCCCTGAGATTAAATACTCGATATCAAACTTGTTTAGTAAGAACCTTTTATACATTTTAGAGTTATAAACCTCATTGGCACTTATGCACTCACCATCGAAGCATAAATAAAGGGTATATACAAACCAGTCTGGGGTAAGACTAGGCCTTTTTATAGTAATATTTCCTTTCCTACCATCTATCCAACCAAAACTCTCAATATTTTTATATAGAGTGTTTCTGACTTTGGCCATGCTTGAATCAGTAATACCCTTCTTGATTCTATCAGGTAGCATTTCACCATAATTATTGAGCACCATCTCAAAAAATTTATCTATATCCATTTGTGTGAAAATCTTTTGTCCATACTCATTAAAGTTCTTATATACATAACTATCCAAAAATAGTCTCGCTAAAGTTTCATATTCCAAATAATATATAAATAGGTGGTTGCATTTTTCCTGATGAGAAATGCTAGAGTTTAGTATCTTTGCAAGTGCTAATACTTTCTCACTTTCACATTTTAGGTATCTTGCTTTAATTGCTACAAAAACTCGTTTAGCTGCATTTATTTTTTTATCTCTAAAAATCTCTCCATTATCAATTTTCTCAGACACTGCACTTATATCACTGTTTTCATTAATATTTTTAAATAGCTCGATTGTTTCTTCTACCCATGAACTTACAGTAGTCCACCTTAATTGCTCCATAGTATCACCCAATCCCTAAATAATAATGTTTTTGCTTTTCCTACAATAACAATTACTGATATACCTCTGGTAGTTTTCAACCATATCACCAATACTGCATTCAGGTGTTTTTATTATTACATACCAGGATTTCTATACTAACAGCCATATCTTTACTAAGCTTATATAGAGTAGTTACCCCTATTACTACAGCTTCTTTTATATCCACCGTATTCGCAAAGCATTCTTAATATCCACACTAAAAAATCATACTAATAGTTAAAAACTAAAGCATTTTGCTTGTCTTTAACCGAGACCCCTACAATATTTATTTTGGGATCTAATACTTCCTTAACTAAACAAAACTTTTCTAATCTTGTTATATTTTCATTTAAGTTGCACCTTTGAAGCCACCCAAAAGCGTCAAATATGCAAATAAATAACTGAACATCCTTTTTATAGTACATATTAATAGTGTGTAGCTTTTTTATATCCTCTATAACTTCATCTCTTCTTTTGCTTAATTGTGATTTAGTAAAACCCTGTGGGAATATTTTAAATTCTAGTACAGCTTCTGGTATTACATACACTCTTGATGTGTCAACATTCCTATCTCCTATAACTATGTCATACTTATTTCTCTTATTAAGCTCTGGAATATTATATAGAATACGTGTTTTCACAAATACCTTATTAGTATATTTATAAAACTCATCCTTAAGCCAGTAATAATAGAATCTGGATACAAAATCATCTTCTAATATTGGAACAAAGCGATTAGTCTTATAATCATCCTTAATACAATTCAAAACACGAATAACCTTTTGTAGCATATTTCTTCACCTAACAGAAAAGTTTATATCAATAATTCTCATATATGTTTACTCTTTGTTTACTATCCAAGACTCCATTCAACACTGATACTACGAGGAATTCCCATTCCTTTAATAATGCTAATTGCTTTTCTTGTCTGCTCTATTTTCACTTTATTATTTTCGTTATCAGCAATAGCACCAAAGCCAACATAATCTGCTATAGTATCTCCAGGCTCTCCAATAATGAGAGCACATTCTCTAAAGTTGAAAATTTTCAATATACCATCATATGACTCAATATCTGGTCTTCAATTTCCAATCCAAATTATTCTGTCTCCTGCTATTGCACTCCATATATTTAGACCATCGATGGGTTCAGAAGGATATTCTCCTCTATTAAATTTATCAAGCATCTTATATGCTAATATATCGCATACTTCGCTTGGGTGTAATTGAAACCAATCTGGTAAATCCCCGACCCTATTAGTTAAAATTGCAGATTGTTTATCTCTAAGCTCCCATATGTCAATTATAGATAATTTACTTGTAAAAATATCCTCTATCCTTGAATGTATTAAAAAATCTCCAGTTCTAAATGGTAATCTTAGTGTTGTGTCTTTACGAATGTTCAGTAAACACTTGTCTATGATCCCGCTATTGGCTTCCATAGCAATTCCCCCTATATAATTTTCAAGGTCTCTATTTCATTATGTCCTTTACCATTTTAGTCATCAAAAACCAATTTATAAATGCACAGCCACCCATTAAGCATTCCTTCATGCAAATCATTATTGGGGAAGTTATAATTTTCTATTAGCCAAATAATACTCTTAACTCTTTCTTTTAAAACACCTGCCTTATATTAAAGACGCTCGCTATCGCTTAAATATGAAAAAAAGTGCTTTGCAAAGCTCCCACTATCATTAAAAATCTTTATATCAAAAATATACTCTCCACCGCTTCCATTACTAATTTCTGCATCTTGAATTAGTCTTAAGAATTCAGAGACTATGCGATCCAATGCTTTATATTTTTCTTCATTCTTTTTATCCCCGTTTATTGAATTTACCAATTCTGTTCTAAAAGAATTCCATATTACCTCATGTGGAAACCACTCATTATCTCCATATTCTATTTTGTTCGAATCTATAAAATCTTCCCATCCGCTAATGTCTATAACATTCAATTCTTCTCTAAATCGAATTTCTTCGTACTGTTGCTTTAAAATTGATAAGATTTCTTTTGAAAACTCGAAAAAATTATTATTATCAATTATATATTCATAATCGTATACACCAGGATTATCGTATATTACATGCGCATAAAAGTGCTTCCTCATACAAAACACAGCCCAAGTATTATATTCTCCATCATCTGGTATAATCCTCCATTAATTTATCTCCCTAAAACAATAATGCAGACTTCGTTACATTAAGACTAAAACGTAATTTTATATCCCTATTTAGAAACTTAAATGCTCTCTAATTCGAACGACCAATATGGCAAATGATACTAGCTCAACAACTCCTAACGAGCCTACCCCCCTCTTCCACTAAAAGAACTATAGAAAGGATGATTATCATGGATACCTCAGCTAGATCCCCAACAAGTCAAATTCTCATTTGAAAGCTGCTTACTCAAGCGGCTTTTTAATTTCCCTAAACACCGCTGATAAGGAGGATCATAATTGAAACAAAATACAACAAAACCCAAGACAAGCCTGGATCTCGTATCTAATCTGGAACCTGATGCCTTTTACTTTCGAAAACTGGAATCCCAGGGTATCTTCTTAAACGAACATCAGGTTGAAGCTGTAAGAAGCCCAGCTAAAACATTATTGGCATCATGCGCCGCTGGAAGTGGAAAAAGCCTAAGCATTATTGCAAAGGCAGGTTATCTTATTGCCGTAGAAGGTATTAATCCCGAAAACGTTCTGGCGATAACCTTTACCCGAAAAGCTGCTGAAGAGCTGAGGCTTCGGCTTCGCATGATTATCTATGATAGCAATGTACAGGCCTCTACGATTCATGGATTCTGTTACCGTGTCTTGATTCAAAATAAGTATAAAGGCTGGAAGCTCATCAGCTCCGATAGGCAGCGGATAAGTATCATTAAGTGGTTAATGAAGTGCAATAACCTCCTAGTTAAGTCAAACCCTGAGAACATCGTTACATCCTACTCATACTATAAGAATGCTAATACTCATATGAATGAAGCTCTATGCGATTCCTCTCTCTTACTATTTAACCTATATGAAGAATATAAGCTATCAAAACAGCTCTTTGACTTTGACGATTTACTTACCACCATGCTTCATATCCTTAAGACTGATAGCTTAATTGTCCAAAAGCTACAGAGGCAGTTTAAGTATATTCTATTTGATGAAATCCAGGATACAAGTCCAATCATACTAGATATCATTAAGCTTCTTGCCAAGGATAGTCATCTACACGTCTATGGAGATATTCGGCAAAGCATCTATTCCTTCCGTGGTTCAGATATCAAGATGATAGAAGAATTTCCTTATCATTTTGAGGATACAAGGAAGATCAGCTTCAACTACAACTACCGATCTTCAGTCAATATTGTCCAGCTTGCCAATTCTGTTATCGGTATGCATCATGGGCGTTTTGAGGACATGGTATCTGTGAAGTCGGGAAGTACTAACCCAACTATTATTGAATTTGATACCTCGATACAAGAAGCGCAATACATCATTCATCAGATAGCCAAGTCAATCAGTCAAAACAGTAAACAGTATTCAGATTATGCCATTCTTTATCGGACGGGAGCTGCAGCTGCATCTATAATAGATGAACTAAGCCTCAGAAACATACCTTTCAAGATAATAGGTGCAATGAAGCTAATCTATGATGAATCTGTTTCCAAGTTCATCCTTGCTCACTTAAGCCTTTCTTTGGATGAATTTAATGTTGATGCTCTGTTCGAAATTGCTCCATCCCTCAATATCCCAAGGAGGTTACTCATGAGTCAACTGGACAATGGTTTGCCAATGAACCTTAAATCTATATCCTCTCTTCTATCATTCCAGAGATTACATAGTGAAATCCTACAGGACCGAATGCGCCTAATCAAAAGCATATTATTGCTCCCGCCACAGAAAGCTATTGAATCCCTACTTGCCGATGAATCCATAAGACAGTATCTAGGCATTGCTGCTAATACTGCTGAAGCTGAAGAATCTAACTATATACTAGAGCAACTAAAGCTCTCCGCAGGAAGGTTTTCATTAATCCAAGACTTTCTGGACTTTATTGATGACCTTAAGAACAAGGCAACGGATAACGCGGATAAGAACAGAAATTCAATCACCCTCAGCAGCATCCATGGCAGCAAAGGCTTGGAATTCAAACATGTATATCTAATCGGTGCGGTTGAAGGCATTATTCCTCACAGGCATACTATAGATCCTATTCCCAATGCATCAGAGGATATACCCCTACCTTCACCCCCGCCTGATATCAACGAAGAACTCAGAATCATGTATGTGGCCATAACACGGGCAAAGGAGGTGCTTACCATCACATGCCCAAAACACATCGGTATGAAGGAGACTCAAGTGTCACGGTTTTTAAGGCCCTTTATAGGCTAGTTCCTCAATCCGCTTTAATCGGCTTTTTTTATTTTTTGGCAAGGAGGTGTAAAGCAGCGTTTGTTACTCAGTGATCGGATACTGTAACTCAAACTTAAAATTGAAATGGAGGAAAACAAAATGATCGACTATCGAAACTTGAGTCTAAAGGAGCTCATAAGCACAATTATTTGCGAAAGGCGTGGTGAGGAAGTTTCCTCAGAGCTTTGTAAGGAGTTCTCTACGCTCCGCAGCTTATTGATTGATGCAACCGAGGAAGAGCTGCTACGGGTTAAGGGTCTAACCCATAATCGGATCAAAATGCTAAAGGCCGCAAGCGAAGTGGCAAGAAGATTGTACGCAAATCCCCAGTATAAAAATACATTTATCAAGAGTCCCCAGGATGCAGCAAATATCCTGATCCCAGAAATGCGGTTTTTGAATCAAGAGTCTTTCAGAGTGATTCTCCTCAATATAAAGTGCCAGGTTATCGATATTTCTGAGGTCTCAAAAGGTTCTCTGAGCAGCTCTATTGTCCACCCCAGAGAGACCTTTGCCCTTGCAATAAAGCGTTATGCCTCGAGCATTATTGTTGCTCACAACCATCCCAGCGGCGATCCCACACCAAGCAGTGAAGATATAACCATTACGAATAGGCTAGTCGAGGCAGGCAATGTCATTGGCATTAAAGTAAATGACCACATCATCATCGGCAGCAGCAGATACCTTAGCTTTGCCGAAAAAGGACTGATATAGAAAAGGAGGTGACACTATGGAGAAGGCAGTTGAAAAAGACAGGTTTAGTATTTCTGATGCCCTCAAGTGCATCTATGAAGGATTGGTAAATATCAAAAGCGACCTTGAGTGGCAGAACTTTCTGGTGTTCCAGGCCAAGTTCCATTCCTACAGCTTCGGCAATACCATGCTGATCTACTTTCAGAAACCCAATGCTTCATATGTCCTTGGATTCTCAAAATGGAAAACCCTTGGAAGGTATGTCAGAAAAGGAGAGCAGTCCATCAAGATACTTGCACCAGTAACCTATAAAGATAAAGAATCGGAAGAGGAAAAAGACCGCTATATCTTGGCTGGTTTTAAACCCGTTAGCGTATTTGATATTTCCCAGACCGAGGGTGATACCTCTTCTCTACCTATCCTTGTAAAAGGACTTCCTGAAAACAACCAATACAGCATTATCTATGAAAGCATTAAAGCCGCTATTGGGATCCCAGTTGTTGAAAAGTCAGATATGCGATCCAAAGGTCATTACAATCTAAACCTCAAGCAGATAACCATAAATAATAGCTACTCCGATACACAAATGCTGAAGACATTGCTGCATGAGTATGCGCACCACCTACATTTCACTCAGTACTTCCAGGATGAAGCTTCCAATGTATGCGAAATCATTGCAGAAAGCGCCGCATATGTTGTCTCAAAATACCTAAATATCGATACCTCCGACTACTCATTCGGATACATCATGGGCTGGTCAGACAATCTTAATGAATTCAACCTGGTATGCAACAAAATCCAAAAGATCTCAGATGAGATTATCAAAAAGATAGAGCCTCACAATAGCAGCAGAGCTAATGGTGAGGCTTTAAATATGTATAAAGGAGAGGAAAAGTAGTGTGTCGAGAATTAGTGTCAACGGTCAATCTATCCAAAGAGGAATGGCTTCATTGGCGAAGCAAAGGTATTGGAGGCTCCGATGCTTCCAGCGTCTGCGGTATAAACCCATATAAAAGCCCTGTTGAGTTATGGCTGGAGAAGACAGGCCTTATGGAGCCAAAAGAAGCAAGCGAAGCTGCTTACTGGGGGACAGTGCTGGAACCTATTGTCAGGAACGAATTTATGCGGCAAACTGGCCTGAAGGTTGAACAGCAATCTTCTATCCTACAGCATGAATCCATTGATTTTATGCTGGCAAACCTTGACGGTGTAGTAAAAAACGGTAATGAAAGTTATGTATTCGAAGCTAAGACAGCTGGAGCCTATCAGCTGAAAGAATGGGAAGCAGGAATTCCCGACAATTATCAGCTTCAAATCCAGCATTATATGGCTGTAACAGACTTTAAAGGTGCCTATATCGCCGTTTTAATTGGCGGCAATCAGTTCCGCTGGTATTTCGTAGAACGAGATAAAGATTTGATCAACATGCTTATTCAACTAGAAAATGCTTTTTGGCAACAAGTTGTTGCTAGAACCCCGCCACCCATTGACGGTTCACAAGCCTCCTCAGACCTCCTGTCTTATCTCTATTCAAACAGCATCCCCAAAAGTCAGATCATACTTCCTGATGATGCCATCACACTGATACAGGAATATGAAGCTTTAGCAGCACAAGAGAAGGTTGTATCTGAGAAGAAAGAGGAAGCCAGCAATAAGTTAAAGTCTATGCTTCAGGATAATGAGATAGGCCTTTGCCTGGATCGAATCATATCTTGGAAAAGCATTTCTAGCGAACGCCTTGACAGTAAAAAGCTGCGTACCGATCTGCCTGATATTTATGAGAAGTATGCAGTCCAGTCAAGCTATCGGAGATTCTCAATCAAATAACGCTGTTCCTCTATAAGCCGATTGTTAGCCAATGCTAGCAGTCGGCTTTTCAACTATACCCCTCAAAAATGAAAGGAGAATGATTATGTCAAACCTGAAAGAAAAACTGTCGGAGAAAATTGTTCAGAGCTGTGGTGAGTCAAATACTGTGCCTGCAGCAGAAATTGTTTCGGAAAGCGAAGGGACCATCATTCCATTTAAAAGAGGTGAAGAACAACCCTCTCTATCCGTAGTACCCGATATGGCCATTGGCTTTTCCGAGGTCAAAGAAAGAATCCAACTGCTGCAGCTATTTGTCAAGGACTTCATGAAGCAAGGCCAAGATTACGGTGTGATTCCTGGTTGCAACAAACCATCCTTGTTGAAGCCTGGCGCAGAAAAACTTTGCGATGTCTTCGGATTCTCTAAGCTCTGCGAGGTAACCAATCGTATAGAGGACTGGGATAAGGGCTTTTTCTGCTATGAGGTGAAAGTAAGCTTGGTAAATAAAAAGACTGGCGTCATTGAAGCTGAGGGATTGGGAAGCTGTAATTCGAAGGAGAAGAAGTTCCGCTACCAAGATGCCTATAGTGTTACAAATACACTCCTCAAGATGTCCAAAAAGCGGGCATTAGTCGATGCAGTTCTTTCGGCTACAAGAGCCAGCGGCCTTTTTACTCAGGATATTGAGGATATGCAGGAAGAAATACGACAGATGCCTGAGCAGAGAAAAGATCACTCGATTGAGCAGAAGATATCTGATCATCAGGATCCGACACGCATACAGCTGACTGATTTGTTCACCTTGGTAGCAGTAAAGGGATTTCCCGCCTCCTATATCAAGAAGCTAATGCAGTCACGGTATCACGTTACCGAAAGCCGCGAATTGTCAAAAGAGCAGCTTAAAGACCTCTATCTCTACTTAAGTAAAACGAACAATAAATAGATCTTATAAACGTAACTCTGTACACTGGGCTGGTGCTTTACCAGCCCTTCTTATTTTGAAAGGAGCGAATAAATTATGAATAACGAAATCTGGGTAAATGAAAGATTATATACCTTCGTCGAGAGCTTTGACACAAACTTGTGCTTGACCTATGAGAATGACAGCTGGGGTACATGGCACATTCTTCGGGAGTTTATTTCCAATGCCATTGACGCAGTTCAGGGGGATATCAGCAAAGTTAGAATTATCAGTGAAGGCGGCTTTACTTATATCCATGATGAAGGGTCAGGCTTTTCATTGAAATTTGCTAAGCGAATCGGTGCTTCCAGCAAAAAGGAGGACCCTTCTTCCATCGGCCAATTCGGAGAAGGCAGCAAGCTTGCCATCCTGACTTGTATTCGAAATGGAATTGGAATAAAACTATGCAGCCAGAATTGGTTAGTCATCCCTAGAGTCGTTGAAATGGAAGATCAGCAGATACTGTTCTACAACATCTATGAATGTGAATCGCCAGTCTCAGGTAGTATAGTCATAGTAGAAATAACTGAAGAGATACGTAACATTACTGAGAATCTATCTTCATACTTCCTACAGTTTAATTCTGAGGCTTGCTTATTTGGCGATATAGCAAGAGGTATCTTCCCCCTTGTAAACAACATGGCACGTTTATACAACAAAGGTGTATTTATAAAAGAAATTGATGCTGTCTTTAGCTATGGAATTTCCCTGGAAAAGCTAAATAGGGATAGAGATCTGATTTCTCATGGGGATATGGCCTATGAGATACGGGACATTTGGGAAAAGGTCGATAATAAGGAATTAATAAAGAGGCTAATGACTATAGCAGCTCATCCCAGTGATTTTCGAAGTAATCTGATTGAATTTTATGCAAGATTATATTCATATAATCCCAGTGCCTGGGCAGAAGCATTCACTGAATTGTTCGGTAACGACGCATGTCTTTATTCAAACGATATTGCGACTCGCGAGGCAAAGGAATTGGGGCTATCAGTAATACAGTTCGACAATGGCATTTCCTCCATTTTGAAAAGCGGTGGTATCAGATTCGATAGTGACGGATTATCGGATGAATATGAATTCGAGTTTGCCCATGTTAGTCGGGAAGAAAAGGAAATGATTGAAAAGTTGTCAAATTTGGCAGAAATGGCTGGTTTCAGCCTGCCTGATAGTATAAAGGTATTCGATATCTACAAAAGTAACCCAGACATTTTGGGCATCTACAATCAAGATAGTTGTCAGATCTACCTGAAAAGAGATATTCTATCGGATAGCCTTGAAAATGCTCTGCATGTGCTATTACATGAAGCCAATCATAATGAAACAAAAGCAGATGATGTCAGTCGAGAATTTTCTGATTCGTTGTCAAGAAAATTGGCCAGACTTGCCATTATGGTGTCTAGTAAGTTAGGTCAAGTTAGGGAAATTGAGATTGATAATAGGGGTATAAAGCTACCTGCAGAAGTATTACTATCAGCCTCAGATATGGAAGCAGTGATCGCAGTAGTAGGTAATGAAATAATTGTTAAAGTTGGAAGTTATACTCTTGACTTCGAACTTATGGAATCCATTATTGAGTCAAAAGTATACAAACGTAGAATTATCCTTAAGAAATCTTGTTATATAGTTACTCTGCCGAAGGAAATTATGGAAGCTTTCAGAAAGTATCCAACAATAAAGTGCTATATTCATTAAATCTGTGGGAGATGTGGTATTTCGCTACATCTCCTTAATACCTAAATTTTAAAATTAATTTTTAATGGTAGTAAGTATGTGTATGAATATTCATTTAATCTAAGTTGTTGTCTATGTATTAATTTTTTTGCTTTTAACTCGGCAAAACAATATTCTATTTTACGTATAGAAAATCCAAGTCCTTTTGAAATCTGACCCAATGACTGCGTAAGAAACCCATTAGATAAATTCATACTCAAACCGCAATATATATATAATTTAATTGCGTCGGGTTTCAAGTCTCGTATGTAATCTGCAAAAGTATCTGGTATAATGAAAAATTTATAAATTACCTTATTTTCATCACTTCTTTTCATCCTGTCACTAATCCAGTCCATATACTTTTGTCTTAGCACGTCTTTTTCATCATTATCAAGCATTTTATATTCTTCTGAGTTATATGGGCAAATAAAAAAGCGTTTCTCCTCTTTAGATTTATAATAATGAATAAGCTTCTTTTTCCTAAGTTCTGTTATCCATTTTTCTATCGATCTCTCAGCAAAATTTGCTTTCATCATGTATAATAATGAGTCTGCATCACAGTTCCCAGAATGATTCGCTAATAAACCAATCAGAATATATAAAGATAGTGCCCCACCTGATAAAGTTTTCAGTATTTCCAGAAAATCAATATATAAAACCAAGTACTTTGGATACCACAAATTTTTTTCCCTGTTTTCTTTCCTATATTCTTTATCCTTCTTCTTGATAATAAATTTTCTAAATTTAAGTCTATACTCTCTATATTGCCTTATTAGTCCTTCATGCGCATGCGAATTAGTTGGAGTAACTATACTAACACCCGCCTTTCAAAATAATTTGCAATCTTATTAATCTCCGTTACAACTTTAATATTTGATAGATATACATAGGACCATTTATGTTTTAAGAGTATCAATTCAATCAGCTAAGATTGATTAATGAATATAGTTGCAACATGTTCTCGTGCGCTTCCACGCCCGTCTTTGAATCTCAATACTAGCATACTTTATCTCTTCAGACTAAAGTATCATTTCTCTAGTGCTTTATTTATATTATACTATCTGTCCTTATCTATCTGTAAATGAGCTTTTGTAAAAATACTAAAATTGGTTCCTTAGTTAAAACAAATTGTGAGCTTAATAGCTTTTTCGGGCGCTCCCGCGCCCGCCTGTGATAATTAATTGTCTTTGCACAATTAATATTAAATTAAATTTTGGGAGGTAATAAAATGTCAAAATCAGAAGTCAAATTTTCACCACAATTCTGGAACCCATCAACTTGTAGTATGGAATTTACTCTAGACTGCGTAAATTGCCATCCTTTGGTTTATACCAAGATATACGATGAAATGGAGAGCTTACATTGCGAAAAAAGGTGTGATCTTAAGCTAAATAATAGGAAGTTAACTGAGCCATATAAATGGAAAACGCCTAGGTATGTCCGCATAAATCCTCTAACAGATTTATTCTTGGATAAGATTCCCGACGAATTCATCATGAAGGTATTTAATATTATTTCGGAAACACCATCTCATATCTATCAAATACAGACAGTGTGTCCTGAGCGTATGTTGTTATGGCTGAAAAATATTTATAAAAGACCAATCCCTGATAATGTATGGCTTGGTGTATCGGTTGAGGATGATACAGCGAAAGATAGAATTTCTTTATTGAAGCAGACATCTGCAAAAGTTAAGTTTATATCCTTTACACCACTTTTATCCAACATTGAGTTAACAGAAGAAATCCTCCAAGGGATTGACTGGGTTGTTGTAGGTAAAAGAATAGAACAAGAATGCAGTCAAGAAGATAGCCAATTAAATGACCTTTGGATTGAAACCCTATATGATATGTGTAAGAAACTTAATATACTAATTTTTTAAAAGGAAATTTCAAGCTCAATAAGCGCTAACCTTTTAATGTGGAGCCTACTATATCTATATATGGTAGACTCCATATTGTTTGTTATCTATTGTGTCATTCTTGGGCGCTTTCGCGCCCGATAGTGATAATAATATATGTTCATTACAGTTGTTATCAAAATACAATTTGGGGAGGGAAACACATGTCAAGAACAAAAATTCAATGGAGCTAGGAGAGCTGGAATCCATCTACTGGTTGTATGGAAATCAGCCATGGTTGTGCAAACTGCTACGCAAAGAGATTTGCTGAAAGGTTCAGAGGTGTCGAGGGTCATCCTTGCGAAAAAGGTTTTGACCTTCAGTTACATGAAAAGAGGTTAGCCTATCCATATAATTGGAAGACACCAAGGCTAGTCTTCGTAAACTCTATGTCAGACCTATTCCTTGATCAAATTCCAGATGATTTTATTCTGAAGGTATTTCAGGTTATCTCTGATACTTCAATTCACACCTACCAGATACTTACAAAGCGTCCAGAACGTATGATAAGCTGGTTGAATACCGTTTATAAAAAATCAATCCCTGATAATCTCTGGCTTGGTGTTACAGTGGAAAATGACGCGGCAAAAGATAGAATAGCTTTACTAAAGCAAACAAATGCCAAGGTTAAGTTTATATCCTTTGAACCCCTGATATCTTATATTGAGTTAACGGAAGAAATTCTCAAGGGGATTGACTGGGTGATTGTCGGGGGTGAGACAGGACCAAGAGCAAGGCAAATGAAGAAAAGCTGGGTTGATTCTATTTATAGCGTGTGTAAAAAGCTCGATATCCCTTTCTTCTTTAAACACTGGGGGGCCTTCGGCCAAGATGAAAGTAAACTTAAGCCTAGTGTAGCTGAAAGGTTATATGAAAATATGCTACTAGAAGAGTTTCCAAGAGGCTTTAAAAGCTAATCACTTCATTCGGGGTCTGCCATATCGTTTATATGGCAGGCTCCAATATATATTTATGCATATCTTATAACTTATAACCTAAGCGGAAGCGTGATTAATAAGTTTGCAATAAACTATAGATGCTATTCCGCGGTAACTTACTCGAAAAGTTATCCAGGTCAACCAAGTACTTTGAATACTTACCTTGGCAGCTATGCGGTATTGTGATTTTGCATTGGGATTTCAAGTCTGGTGAGTCTGTAGGAATCATAAACAGTTTAAAAGTAAAATCTTCATCGATACCTACCAATAATAGAAAGTCACTACAATCTTTATAATCCTTCATGTATTTGGTTTCTGATATTCTCTTTGCAGTTCTGCCTGGCTTGTTTGTTGACAAGTAGAAAATCCATTCTTTTGTACCACCATAGCTATGTAGAGGTGAGTATTTGACTTCATACCTGATATTGTTGTGGATATCAAGAATATCAAAGGCATGTCCTGGCTTTTGAAGAACTATGATATTATCATCATCTATCCTATTAGCATCAAGTATAATTTTAGCAGTAAGCTCTCCTACCTTACCCTTCATTGTATTAGATAAGTTTTTCGGTGCCTTAACGCCTAATTTGACTTTCATTCTCTTTTCCTTGTCCAGATAGTACTTACGTGCTATATAGTCTGATGGTATTACGGGTATTTCTTCATACTCTTCATTCATTATTCTTGTTGTCATAAAATTCCTCCTAGTTTATAATTTATATCTATATTAAAGCAAGCTCATAAATAACTTCGACTTCTTTATAAGCTTACCAGAAATTTTGTATTTTAGAGCCATGACCCATTCTGGTACTGTTTCATTTAGGATTATATAATTATTGATACGATTGTATTGAACACATAACATAGCATACTCATGCACGTCGGAATAATATCTTGCAGTATCAAGCTCTTTTATAGACACCATATCGAATAGATTCCTTACTATAATTCCGTATTCAGCAATCTCCATAATACATGATCCATTTAATGGTAGTCCTGATATACTAACCCCCTCAATATATCTAAGCCTGCATATGCTATAGTAATAGCATTTATGTTTATTGCAGCTCATTAACTCCGTGCAGCCAAGCCCTGTCCTAGTAGAATTTCTAGCGCTGATGGTCTTTGTTTCATCTGTTCTTGGTCCACCCCTATACTGCATTTGTTTCTGGTCCATTTTAATATCACCTCTATTTGTTTGTTTTGCCAAATGACCTTCACCTCAGTTCGTTTACTTTTTTTTTGCACTTATTAGCCCTTACGTGTGGGTAATAGGCTTTCCATGCAAATGTATATCTGTCAAAAAAAACAAAAGACTATAGCTACAAAATACCGCTATAATCGAATTCACATGAAAGAAAATAGATCCTAGGCTACTAGACTGCAAAGTGCCATCAATCTAGCCGTTAAAGTACAAATACTTCTTTTCGCTTCTGATCCTCGCACAACGCAATTCTATTTCATTCATCTAGTTAACATAAATATTATACCATAAATTGAGATAAACTTCAATGTATCAGTATTATATTCAACACATCTTTATTTCAATAGTTCAATCTATCATTTACTATATAATATTGTATTAACGTTGATTCCATAATGTTTAACGCGCAGATTAAGTTTACCAGCAATTATGAAGTGCCGCTATTGAATCATAAATCAAGTCATAACTCAGTTTCTTTCACATAGATTACTGAATTGCTCGGTATTGATTCTGGAATGTTAAATTGCCTTCTACTCCGAGCATTAACCCTCTTCGGTTTAACCTTAAGCTCCCTTATCAATCTTGGCATACTTTCTCTGCTGTACCTTTCTTTTTCACGTTTTTCATAGCCACGAATCTTTCGAACTAATTGTGTTTCAGTAAAATACCCTTGTTGGCCGATATGAAATTCCGCGACAGCCTTATATTGACAATAAAATTTTAAGAATGTTTTAGATACTCCATTATCAGTATCCTGAGTATATATTCTGTCTGCTGACCCCTTTCCTTCAGTAGCATAAATCATATTTCTAGACAGGTTAGTCTTAGTCATTTTGCTGTCGGTAAACTGTAATACTTTTTTTTGAGCGTCATCTAATAGTTTATGCGAGAATCTAGGTATAGCAAATAGGCCTATGTGGTAACGCGCTTTCTTCGTTTTACCTGAACTTGTCGTATAGACTGAAATCTCCTTCAGCTTTTCAAGTAATTCTTTTGGTATTTCTGCCTCTGTAACCTTATCAATAAGTCCAAGGTATACGAATAACTGGATTCTCTTGTGCAATGTCTTTATATCTCGGATACCAGCTACATCCCTCTTGATCATTTCCTCTGAAAGGTATCTTGTGCTCACAGAAAAAACCATTCTCGCATCTTCAATTACATTTTTATCCATGACCTTTAGTCTAGCCATTTCTAGAAAAGCTTTGAGCTTTGGTATATGTGGTTCAATAAACTTAAATAGTACGGGGAAGTTAGTTGAAAATGACTCTGATAGGATATAATCTTCATATATCAGAAGCCGTTGTTTTGCTTCTGCTTGCCATTCTGTTTCATAAGTAATATTAAATACCGCCTTGATATAGTTTATTGTATCAACGATATCAGTGCCTTGTATTTTGGACACAATATTTATTAAATCGCCATTAAAGCCACATTTATTGCCGAAGCATTTATATCTATACTGACCTTTAGTGTTTAGATAAATATGTGCCGATGGCGTGTGGTCATCGTGAAAGATACATCTGAATCTTCTATCTGAAGGCAATCCCAAGATCAAGTCTAATGGCAGTTGAGAGATTAGATCATAAAAATCCTGCCTAGTCCTTACAATCACTGGCTTTTGAAGGTTAAAATAAAACTCCCCACAATTACTTATACTTTTATAATCTAAGTATATTGTAGGGAGTCCAATTATATTATCGGGATTCTGCTTGACACAATGGTTTGCAGCCTTTTCAATCTCTCTTCTTAGTCCTTCAACATCGCAAGCCTTGATGAACTCGATATTTTTATTAATACTTGATACCTCATATTTGTTTGTCGAAGCATATGTTGTTCGAATGACCTTCTTTATCAACGGAAGTACTTTATTCAAATCTTCTATATTGTATCTTGTACCGTTCAGCTCGACTACTTTAACTTCAAAAGGATCTTCACCAGTCCAAGGCTTATACCATTTTGTATATGGCAACCTCATTAACTGATTTGGCTTTATTATGCTTTTATCAGCCCCTAAGCTTTCAAAATAATCTACTAATCTTCGCTGAAGATCTTCCCACATGCTAGCATCTATATCCCGAGTTTCTTTCAGAAGCCAATAAACATGGTAACCATTTCTGGTTTCTACAATGATTGATGGCTTTAATGAGAAATGCTTAATCTCTTCAAGCATACGTTTCTTAATAATATTAACTTCCTGTTCAGGTAGGTACTTCCCATCCCTTTTACCAGTATCCAGATCAATGAAACATGAGTTGAAGTTTGTTATTTCAGTTTTCTTTGTCCCTCCGCCATTTGGGATAAAATATGCGTCAAAACCCTTATTATTTGTTTCCAACAGTTGCTCTAATGTTACATTGAAATTCATACCTGAATCGCTGCTCTTAGAGTATTGATGGCAAAACATTACGTCGCTCCCGAACATCTTCAGAAACTCATTAATGTTCATTTAATTCACCTCCGAAATTTTTTTCAGAGGCGGGGGCGGAAGCCCCCTTTTATATAAAATAAGCGAAAGCTACTAACTCTCGCTTATAGACTTTATTGCCACAAAGTATTCCTGTTGTCCTTTTTCTTGATTACTTTGTTATAGAGCCATTCATCATAATACTAAACTCATTTATTCGAAAGTCATAGATATCCATTTTTCTTGCATCCCTCACAATTTCATCTTATTTCACTATAATTATCTGGTAGTTATCTCTAATGCCTATGAGTAATATAGATATATATCACAGGCGGGCGCGGGAGCGCCCGATATCGATTTCAGTTTAAGACGACAGTTTAATGCTTCGGAAGCCGCAGAACAACTACATGCACCATAACAATAATCAAATAACTATAAATGAAAAAACTTGGAATACATGTCGCTTTTAGGGAAATAATGGAGTAAACTATATACTATAGGCATCATTTTGATACAATTGTCCACAATTATGTCGGTATTAGTTAACTTAATTCATTATAATTTAAAGGAGTTTTCACGTAATGGGTCAACGCATTCATATACTTAAATGTCCTAAATGTGGTACAAAAAATAAAGTTCCTGATAATAAATTAGCTAATGGTCCTTTATGCGGTCGTTGTAATGCTGATATTTATGAAAAAGGGCACCGAATTTTTATAGAAAAGTGCCCAGACTGTGGAATTGAGATGGAATCACCTATACCATCATCGAAAAAGGTATCATGTATATGTGCTAATTGTGCATCTAAATATAGAAGTACGTCAATTAATTCGCCAGGTTCAAGTAATTCATCAGATTCTAGTAATGAGACATCAGGTTTTAAGGTTATTGGAATAGTAATAATATTATTAAGCCTTTTATTGAGTCTAACAGGTTCTGGGGCGGTTATTGGAATTCCAGTAGCAGGTGTGGGTGGTCTTGCCTATTTGCTTATACGGTCAGGCATTACAATGAATAGCGGTCATATTGGTTTAGGTTGTGTGAGTGCTATTATCATAGGAATATTATTATTCATAGGACTATTGACAGCTATTACTGGGGCACTTAATTAATAGAAGAACTAGCCTTACCGAGAAATGATAAGGCTTTTCTTATACCCAAAATTACATATCTACTGGGAGGAGATACAGAATTTAGAGATTTTCAACAACACTTTGGTCATTGTGATTGCAAGTGCACACAAACTTTGCTCATGTCTTCAAAAGGGTATCAACGACATCACCAGCCCACTGAATAGTATGGAGGCATAGAAAGGGGGCGAAAATACAGGAATATATATACATTTCTGTTAGAATAGGTAGTATAATGTAAATTGATGGGTATTATATAATACTCGCTATTTCCTTCACATTGCACAAGATACAGGTATTTAAATCAGCGCCACCCTTCGGGAGCCGCAGCACCACTACATTCTGTAGATATGCAGCTGAAAGAAGAGGGGCAGGTACCGATATTGGAAAATACTATGTGTTTTGTGTGTGGGGGATAGGGTACTCGAGGTGATGTGAATCATCGTAACGTGCCCCCCAGAGGACTAGTAGGCATCTGACGGTGTATAAATGTATCTCTATTAAGTAGTAGACAGCAATGTCCTCTGTAGGCAGCACAGGGCAAGCTACTCCTGTAGTATACATATACAGGTAGTTCTACACGCAGGCAAGTGGGTGGAAGGTCTGCCGCCTTCCGATAACCATGTTCTATTAGAGTGAATAGTATGTGGTTATGCCGCCTGTCCTAGCGCACGTACAGCCCACTCAATAGGCTGTAGCTTTAACTGTATTATTACAGAAGTGTACAGACGCATCTGTACATGAAAGTATCTTACAAATGCAAAGGTATCCTTTGCGAGAGGCCAATTAGACTACCTTCGAAACAATGAGAGCGACCTTACACCTTGAGTCCAATCCATCACATAACTTCACAATGATGTCGGCTGCTGTAGTCGGTCAAGAAGCAGGACAGGCAGCCTAAACCATTCGCCAAGCTACTGTAATTAGAAAACGGTATGAATACGGATCATGGCTTCATCAATGCAGGTAGTTATGTGAAAGATTTCGGATATGCAATATATATATATAAGGGGGTTTTCACGTAATGGCAAGAGTATGTGATTCTTGCGGAGCAGAAATCGGATTTCTGGGAAAAGGATATGCTTTAGATGATAAGTGCTTTTGTGATGATTGCTGGAGTAAAGCTAATGCCAGCACAGGAGATATCGTAACACCACAGTTTGTATCGTCAACAAAAGAGGAGAAAGAGAAAGCTGCTCTTGTTAAGATGTCTAGTGGAAGTAACACGAGCCTATGGGTATCTGCATTAGTTTTCTGGATAGTAATAGTACTGCTGTGTGTGTGGTTTAATAATAAATCTATAAATGATTCACCATCTGATGTTGTAAGCAAGTTTATTACATATATTAATGACGGCAAATTTTCAGATGCAGGACAGCTATTAGCACCAGGTATTCCTTGGAATCCTAATGCGGAACAAGTAAGTAGTAATTCTCCCAAGATACTAGTAACCTCTTCGGTTGAACAAGTATACAATGATGAAGCTGTAGTATATGTAGAGTACAACGAGGACCCTGCGCCAGTATTCAATAGCAATCCATTTCGCATGACAGTTAGCTTGAAAAAGATAGATGATAAGTGGTTAATATTTAATATGCAATAAATATCATTTCTTAAAATGTAATAGTTAGATTGCAGAGGAGGTATACTTGTGAAGAGTAATAGAGTGATTAAATACATTTGTCTTGGTCTCACTATTGTCATATGTGTCTTGGCTTCTGCTTGTGCCAAAGCTGATAATAGTCCAGTCCCGAAAACTGTTGATAAGCCTGGTAATAGTACAACTACCGAAGTTATTGATAAACCTGAATGGACTACAAGCGAAGTTACATCATCTGAAAGTATTAGAAAAAATATTGCTAACATAAGTAACATTAATGATATTTCTGTTGATAAAGTTATTCTACTGAAGCTGGATGATAAGGATTTTCATATTGTATATACGATGTATGGAATGTGGCTTCTTGAAATCAAGCCAGGAAGTAGTGAAACAAATATACAGTATGTAAGTAATGTGAAATTAGAATGTTCCAATCACAGAAATGAAAAAGTAGATGATTATACAGCTGATGGTTATCCTGATATATTGTTTTTTGACATCCTAAGCGGAACTGGTGGAACGACTACGATTTTAAATCTCTACTCAATAAAAGACAAAATACTATATACTTTAACAGATGACTTAGCTGATAAATATTATGATTACCCTCCACCAATGGCTCCAAATGGTGAACTGTCTAAGAATCCAGAAATGCTAAAGACTTGTATAAGACTAATGAAGGACATAGCCGATATTGAAGAGTTCAAGGTGACTGAGGAGGAGTTATTGACTAAGCCCGAATATGCTCCATATCAATGGGTTATTGACAACAGAGGGGTTATCGATGGAAAACTAACTATTAGATGGTATAATTTCCCTCTACCTTTTAGCAATGCTGCAACATCAGAAGTAGAATACAATGGTATTAAGTTCTGTGCTATTTTTAAGGATTGTATATATGGCATAGATGAAAAGAACAATCGATTCTTTGTTGTATATGTTCCTGATTTTGAATTCGGTGAAAAGCATTTAGCTGTTAATGAATATGAGAAGCTGCTCTTAATAGACGATGATGGTATGGAATATATTCTTATTAACCTTGATGACTACAGTATCAAAAGAAATGTGCAATGGGAGGATATCCCAGGTAACGACTTGCTATTTGAACCAACAGAACCAATTGATTAGGTTGATAAGCCTTACTGAGAAATCGGTAGGGCTTTTCATATGCCTAAATAATAAAGAGGCCGAAGCCTCTTATGGTTTAACCTTATATAATCTGTATCCCGCTGTTCCTTTCCCATCTGATCCTTCGTGACCATTAAGGACTAAATATATGCAACCGTCGTCACCAAGGGACCAGCTACTAATGGAGGATGCTTTATCTATGGTTGCCACCTTTGTTGTAGTACATATCCATGCGGCATTATATACTCGGGTATCCCTATACGGTATGCGCTCCTTCAGTGTTATACGGATTATGTCTACCGTATTATCGTTGATGTACCTGCTATGCGCAACGGTCTTATAACTATACAACTCATTACTTATATACATTACTTTATTCTCACAATAAGCATATCTGTCTTCCACTCCAGACTTTAGCATATCAGGCTTAGTTTCTCCTAGTTCTACCGTGTGTAGCCTCTCTGTGCCGTAAATATCTCGCTCAAACACTAATCTGTCCTCGTTTTGATTGACTGCAAAGTCAACATGCTTATTTGCCCAAGAATTCTCAGCATACATGAAGTGAGTTGCTAAGCGAGTATAAGTAAATGTGACATTGCCATCATTATCTATCCGAAGTACTTGGCCATCTAGCGGCGTCGCTAGTGCATCCTCACTGTCTGCTGTCAAATATGTGCCTACTGCATCCATAGTGACGAATAACGCATCTCCATTGGTAACCATCTTACCTATTACTGTGGCACCGTTAAGCCTTTCTGTATCCCATGGCTTGCCATCGTACTTGAGTTCCAGCTTATGCAGCTCATTACCTACCAATTTGTAGATATGACGCTTCTTAGCTATGTAGACCGTGCCATCTATCTGAACCATGCCCATTACATAGAAGTGGTCGGCCTCATACTGCGGCATACCAACAACATAATAAGTGGTAGGCTCATTGTTGCCGCCGATCATTTCGTCTATCTCTCCAATTGTATTGAGCTTATCACCATCTAATGTAGCCAGGTAGAAATACTGATCTCCTATTTCATTATATTTGCTATATACCACATATGTCTTGCCTTGTGCATGTGTGATAAACCTATACCTGATGCTAGTAATGTGATAATTCTTGTCATGTTCTTCCTTAACTGTTTCCCCTAGCTGACTTACAATATCAGCATATACTGTAGTTAATAGCATCACCGTAATTAGAACTAAGGAAATAAGTCTTTTCATGTGCTTCCCTCCTCAGAAATAGTACTCTTGACAATTAATTCTCTCCATAATTCACCAGATATAAACAATCTATTATCTCGGACAGTGTAGATATCTCGAAAGTAATGCAAATTATGGGTACTCAAGGAAATTGTAACATATATTATCAATGAATAATACTACAAGCTTTAATTTAATGCTTTTAGTGCATTCCAAAGCCATATTAGAACCCATAAAGTATTTATAGGGGGTTGAGGATATGGATTATTCTGCACTAGGTAAAAGAATCAAAAACGAAAGGCATAATGTCAAACTGACACAAGCTGAATTAGCAGAAAAAGCAAATGTAACAACTGCTTTTATTGGTCAGATTGAACGTGGAGAACGAAAGTTAAGCATAGAGACTTTAGTTGATATTGCGTGTTCTCTTAATGTATCAACGGATTTCTTATTACGTGGTAACATGGAGCGAAATACTAATTCGGCTACTTCTGAGCTATTATCCATAATTGGAAATCAGGACAGCAATAAGATCCGTCTAGCTGTTGATATTCTTAAATCAGTTTTTGAATATGTTGACAAAACGAATGACCGTTGAAAATAGACACCATCCCTGTAGCTACCTTGCCTGGTTTGATTTCACTATTGGAGACTAGACTCTAGTCGATTAGCACCCTATTATTCCATGTGCCTATGCATGAAAATATCATATTTCATATATAGCGAATTCCAATTCTACTTTTCTCGCTTTATCCTGTTCTGTGTCAACCTTTCCAGAATGGAGTGCCGCTCAAAATCCTTTCCAATCTCATCGTCAAAAAGATTCACATAGTTCTGCGTCACCGTCAGTGAAGAGTGCCCCAATAATCTCTGTAGAATCAGACTGTCACCATTTGTAAGTACGAAATTCTTTGCAAAAGTATGCCTGAAGCAATGGATCGACGTGATATCTACCCCTCTGGCCTGATTATAGCTTGTTACTGCCTTCCGAATAGCGTTCCGCGATAGCTGTTCCCTCTCAAAGTTGGGGAAAAGGTAATCCTCGCCTTTCAAGCCCCAAGTCTTGATATACTCCTGCAAAATAGGCATCAGCTTATTTGATACAGGGTAATACATCTGCCGCTTGTTCTTGGTGGCGCGCAATATAACCATACTGCTGTGTAGATCCACATCAGCAACCTTGATGTTTATTACCGTGCTAAGACGGTTTCCAGTCTCCACAAAATAATTGGCTAATACCCAGTTCCTGTATTCTGAAAATGAGCACTTCTTGATGTTTTTGGGCTTTGCTATAAGCTTCAGAATATCCGCATCATTGTATACCTCTTTTATTTTTCGCTCATCCTTGATTAGATTGACCTTGAATGGCTGCATATAATTATTATTCATAGCAAAGTACAACAATGCCCGCGCTGCCCGTAAATACGAATTGATTGTACTCGCATTATCACGCGTTTCCTGGAGCCATAAGATGAATTTATCGAAGTCCTTCTTTGTGATATCCTCCATATTGCTTATAGCGTGGTTTGCAAGGAAGTTCTGAAATGGCTTAATATTGGATTGATACGATTTGACTGTGTGTACTGATAGGTTCTTTATACGATTCTGTGTCTGGAATTCATCAAGCACCGCCTCAAACGAATGTTCTTCCGAAACAATCCTTTTTATTGCCGCCAGTTTTCTACCCATATCCTTTCCTTCTTTCTATTCATATTGGAAGGCACTTATAATTGGTACGCATGACTAACAGAATTATTTTGGCGTTCAAAAAATACGAAAAACCAAGACTCCATTTTACTGGAGCATTGGTTTTGCTTGATTCGCTAGCGTTTCTGATGCGTGGTTATTCGAGCTGCGGACGAAGTTTTTTCGATACGTGATTTCGAGTCAGTGACCTTCGACCACTCGGACACCTCTCCGCGTCTACTTAGCATAAAACTACTGTGTTTTTTTATCCACCTTGATATCTTAACATTTCATTCAATTCGTTGTCAATAAGCTTGTTGCTGCACAATAATGCCAAAAGAAAAAGGAAAATCAGCCTTGCGGCAATTCTCCTTGCTTCTTACTGTGCCTTTGGATCTATGAAATAGACATCCACTCTTCGGTTGTAGGCTCTTCCCTCCGGCGTGTCGTTGCTCTTGCCCGGCTTTGCCGCCCCGTTGCCGATGGCGATGATCTTGTCGGCAGCAACGCCCTTTTCCTTCAGGATATCTGCCACAATGGCAGCTCTGCTCATCGAGAGGCTGTCATAGTATTGCTCCAGTTCCTGCTTTGGATTCTGATATACGGAAGCGCAATTTCCCTCCACCTTTATCTGGTAATCAACTGCGACCGCTGCAACTTGGGAAATCATATCTAAAAGCGCATTGTATTCACTTGCCAGCCGCTTGGAGTCAGGCTGAAAAAATATACTGGCCCTCAGCTTCAAAACCTCTTCACAATTAGTGGGATCAATGGGAGTCTGATCAGCGGCATAAACGATCATATTGCTTGTGGCATTCGGTTCTCCGGCTCCCGGCTTGGTTTCGTTGGCACTGCTCTCCGAGATGGTTTTCTGCGTATCCGGACTAGCCAAGGTACCGACATCATTAACCAATAGGTTATATACCGAAAGAGAAACCATGATAAGTAAAGCGGAGAATGAAAATACCACAATTCTTCCGAGTCGGGTCAACCGATATCTTTTCATTCAAACACATCCATTACTTATTTATTATCTATGAATTCCACCAGATTCATCAGCTTCTGAATCTCAAATTCGATATCTGCCCGTTGCTCTTCTTTCAGTGCTATTTTATCGTCAATGATCTTCTTGTGATAAGCGATTCTCTCGGTAAGCTTCTTTATATGCTTTTCGTTAGCGGCAACGATATCATCAATGGTATAGCTGAAATAATTATAATATTTGTTCAGCACATCCGCCCGTTTGGTTCCGTCGCTAATGATGCCGGAAACGCTCAGGTGTGATGCACCGATCAGATTGATAATGGACTGTCTCTTAATGTCATTAGGCAAATTAATGGGAAGCGCCTTTAAAAAGTTCTCAATCATATAGATGGTATTGTAATCACCGATTTCCAGGCCGTATTTCTTGTAGATCTCTTCAACTGTCAGCTTGTCTACCTGGTTCTTATCGGCTTTCTCGGAAGCATCCGCAGCATCATCACTTATCTCTGCGTGGTGGCTTTCAGCTGAAACACCGATTTCATGACCTGACAAAAGTACACTGCCGTCCTTTTCATCCTTCACCTGCTCGATGAGCCCCAACCGTTCGAATAACGGCTTGCGCTTCTTGAGATTCTTTGCATCGGCATTTGCAGAATCTTCATATAAGGAGTCTGTTTGCTGCGAATCCATATCTGCCATCTCCCTCGGGTATTTTTTCTTCAACATTAAAGTACCTCCCCCTATCCGTGTAAGGTAAAGCTTATAGACCTAATTCACTGTCAATCTGCCTCACTGACAAATTCGACATATAAATTCAAAGGATTTCATGTATATACATAGACTGCTTCCATTCTATACAATCAGACTTTTATAACCATTATAGCAATAAAAATTCAATCTTCCAATACATTTATCGAGAAATTTGCTAAAATTGCGCGATAACGCCCAATAATTCGTCAAAATAATCCTCGACAGGAATTGGGTCTATGCTTTTCTTGCCTTAACCAGGAGGATTCGGGTTTTATCATTTAGCTGTTCCTTATTATTATCTCTCTGAAAAAGGTATTTATTAAGCGTCTTGTCCAACCACGCACCGGTATGCTTCCCTGGATGCCCTCTACTACCTTTTTTTTCTGAAAAATGTTTTCAAAATGAGGCTGCATTCTGACTCCATCATGCCCCGCTCAACCTCGCACCGGTGATTGAAATGATAATCCTCAAACAGGTTCAGGACCGAACCGGCAGCACCGGCTTTGGGATCCATGGCTCCAATGTAAAGCTTCTCGATCCGGGCCTGCAGTATCGCACCGCTGCACATGGCGCAAGGCTCCAGTGTCACATAGAGCTCACATCCCGGCAGGCGCCATCCGCCCAGGGCTTCACAGGCATTTCGGATTGCGATCATCTCTGCATGGGCTGTGGCGTCCTTCACGGACTCCCTCAGATTATGGCCTGCTGCAATGATTTCACCGTTTCTTACCACAACCGCACCCACAGGCACCTCATCCAATTCATATGCTTTTTGCGCTTCTTCCAAAGCTTTTTTCATAAAAAACGCGTTCATAGCGGCTCCTGTTCACTTTGATTCTTTATCTTACTGTAAATATATCGACAGATAAAGCAAAAATAAATAACCCTACTCTTATTATTTCCAAAAAACAAAAGTACCGCAATCTCTTGCGGCACTCTTATAAGAACTGATACCCGGCAAATGCAAAACTGCCCTTATACAGTCTGGAGGGCCGGATCCAGCTGCAGTTCCTCATAGCTGCAGAATCCGTTCTCCAATGCATTTTGCCGCAGAACCAGATATAGTTCAGCCTTCGTCGCATTTTCATAAGGCTTCACAAGAACCGCCCCAACTACAAGCAGCAGCAACCCCAGCAGATACCATCCCAGGAAGGACCAATCCAAAATCCACATGTTGAATTTATGTCCGTCCGTCATTTGCATACTCAGCTCAACTGCACGTTCACGCCCAATATCCGGATTATCCGTCAGGATGTATGGAACCATGCTGTATGCATACCCTTTTACGATACCAGGTATGATTAGCAGCAAATACCAAAGAAAGTTAAGTACACCCTTATAAAACATCGTTTTGACAATGCTCATATATCTGTCTCTGCCAAAAGCATATCCCATATGGCGTGTTTCGATATCATTTTCTGCTGCTCGCTTGAAAAAGCGTCTTCCACCAACCTCAAGGGAATAACCGATAAAGATCCTGTATGCCAGGAAGACCAGTATGACCACGATCATGATGATTACCGCATTATAAAAGAAATGTGCCTCCCCGCCAAAGATGTTAAAAAAATCTCCCGGATTCCTCGGATGATCGCTGCTAGCCCGCCACGAGATATTCCCGCTGTTGCTGTCGCCTCCGGCAATAATCAACACCAAGCTTATCAGCAAGGCTTTCCAGTAGCAAAGCTTTAATACCGCCTTCGCTCTTGTTTTCAACATTCCACGCGTCCACATGGTTGTCACCCCAATCTCTTGAATTTCTAGTCTGTTTTCTATTTGTCATTACACCAATAATACGGATCAAATCGTAAAATGTTACGGTCTCTGAGATATTTTCCCATAAAAATTTTTATGCATGTAGAAATCTTTACCCCCTTATAAAAAATAAAAAGCTGTAGAGCAATACTCTACAGCCATATCGGCAAATGGTGCACCTGGAGGGATTTGAACCCCCGCCACACGGATCCGGAATCCGTTGCTCTATCCCCTGAGCTACAGATGCATTAAAATATTTTGACGTAACATTATATTACGATAGTCAGGCAGTTATGTCAACACTTATTATACAAATCACGCTAATGATCTTACAGTGAAAAGGATGCGTGATTTATAAGGTATCGATAACACGTTAAAGCTTTATATCGACAAGAGTAAGCGTCAAGTAAGACGTGTTAGCTAATTTATCAGTCACGTATCCTTTGCTAATAATTCATAAAGGTGACTGATAAAGCCAACGCCTAACGATAAGAGCCTTTAATAGTGTTGCTTCATGCACGTAAACTATTAAACGCGTTGTCTATCTATCTATTTTAACCTTAAATTCCTTTTTCAAAACAAAAATTTAAGATCTCTGTACGTTAGATTCTTTTCTTATAGAGCTCCCTATTCTCCTTGATCAGCTTTTCCTCCCAGATCAACTGCAGCAAAGCCAGATCCTCCGTATAGTCTGTTTTTGACTCATCCTCGTCATATGAAAGCTTTTCCAGAATTTCTATTTCGAATTTTTCCGGGCCAAAAGCTGACCATTCATTTTGCAGCTCCTTATACGGATGCATTCCGCCTCCCAGCCTGGCTTTAGCACCATTGATCACGCCTCTCAAATCCTGAGTTGCTTGAATGTAGCACTTATTATTGACCATGCAGCGGATAATGAATATGCCCATTTCGGGCTTCGCCATTTTGTATTGCATTTTCAGTTCTTTTTTCCTGTCCATTTGATACCACCTTCTAAATTATCTCCTTAATATCCCATCTCTTCCAATATGGCCGACAATGTGCGCAGCCGCTCTCCAATAAGTTCACCGTCATTGTTGAGTGCCTGACTGAACAGCTTGATATCCTCATCGATCTTTTCATTGTCCGTACATACCGCCACAGTCATGGCATCTCCCTGCAAGCCCACTCTGTCTATAATGGGCTTTTCGGGGTCATAAAGCTTCTCATACCGGTAAGCCTCCCGGAAGTGAAGCTGCGCCCGGCAAACAAGGATCGCAAGATCCAGAACCCGGTGCAAAGGCAGCTCCTCTGACTGTCTGGACCACTTCTCACCTGTGTACCGCCATACCTTGGCTGAGATATCCAGCTTCCCTCTGTCGTTCCACTGTGCAAGACCCAGTGAAAGCCCTTTGGTATCGGTATTATAGGCATATCTGCCGTCAACATTCTCGTAGTTTTCGGATACGATAACCGGCTTGTGTTTTAAGGTTGTTGGAATTCTCATGATGAACCTCCTGAAATAGTTACTCATTTAGTAAATTAGTAATTTACTAAACATATTATATGACTTATCTTTCCCAATGTCAATAAGCAATATGCTGAAGCTTTTACGAAATTAAGCTGACGGATATTTTCGCAAAGCTGATATGTGTCAGCTTTGTCCACTGCACATATCATGTAATAGGACAAGATTGGCTTGTTCATTATCTATGAAAGGAGTAGGACAAATGTCTACAAACAAATTCGGAAATGAATGCAGAAAAGAACCTGAAAGGGAGCCCATCTCACAGACACACACCCATGAATTCCTGGGCAGCACTGAATTAGACGGACCGCCAATGCTTTTGCACAATCACCGTTTTACAGGGGTTACCAGCGCTGTCATACCGCAGGGCAACAGCCATGTTCATCAGCTGCTTACCAACACTGACTTTTTCCTCAATCATTTTCATGAAGTCGGTGAAACAACAGGTCCGGCAATCCATGTCGGCGGCGGTAAGCATGTGCACTTCGTTTGCGGAACAACCACGCTGGATGCAGGTCATACACATGACTTCCAGTTCGCAACACTCATCGAAAACCCGCTGATCTAAGACGGTTCCCCTTTGCCAACATTCATTGTTGGCCTTTTTTTTATGAGGTGTTTACCAATACCAAAATGTATTGATATAATTGATATAAGATAGTAATTTACTTTTTTGGATGTTTTTTCTTTGAATTCAGCATTGAACAGCATTAGAAGTGTTGACCGAATGGAGGAATACTATGAAGCTTGATCGACTGCTTGCCATTGTCATGATCCTGCTGAACAGGAAGCAGGTCAATGCCAAGGAACTGGCACAGCATTTTGAAGTGTCGCAGAGGACGATTTATCGGGACATTGAGGCTATTAATCAGGCCGGTATCCCTATTGTGTCCTATATGGGGTCTGATGGCGGATTCAGCATCATGGAAAACTATCAGATCAAAAAGAACTTTCTGACTGTAGATGAGATCGGTTCAATCCTGACCGCTCTAAAAAATATAAACACTACCTTCGGCAGCCGGCAAATATCGAATACACTAGAGAAAATCAGGGGCATGCTGCCTGAAAAAGACGCATCCACGCCGGGCAGGAATGCCTTTCCCGTCCATATTGATTATAGCAGCTGGAGCACCAGCACCGCTGACAAAGACAAGCTGAAAATCATTAGCAGCGCCATTGACGAGAAAAGGATTGTCCATTTTCAGTACATCAACATCAGGGGAGAGGAAATGCACCGAATTGTAGAGCCGCTGTCCTTGATACTGAAGGACTTCTCCTGGTATTTGAACGGATACTGCCGCACCAAAAATGACTTTCGCCTTTTTAAACTCAAGCGAATGAGTGATCTTGCCCTAACGGAAGAGATATTCACCCGCGATGTTGCACCTATAGAAGAGCTGCGTTATCGGGAAGATTGGGATCATGACAAGATCTTGCTCAGCATGGTGCTGAAATTTAAGCCCAGCGTGAAAGTCAGGGTTTTGGATACCTTTCCCCATGATCAGATTCAGTTTGAAGAGGACGGGACCAGCATTGTCCGTTTTGCTTTTCCACAGGATGATTGGCTTGTTGCCATGCTGCTGGGCTTTGGGAGCGATGTTGAAGTTCTGGAGCCAGCTCATTTAAGGCAGCTCATCGGGCAGAAGGCTATGGAAATCGCACGGATTTATTCGGACATATCGCATTTATTGTGAGTGGGGGCTGATTTCCTCCCTGGCCGTTCCATCCATTTTGATTTTGTATATCTTATTGTCATCCACACCTAAAAAGCAGATCCATTCCCCTGCAACAATGAAGCTTGTCATACTGTCATCACAGAGCTTCATTTTTTTCTTTCCCCCCAGCCCTGTTTTGTAAAGCTTATAACTGCTGTCCAGGTCACGTGCATCGTAATTGGATATGTAGTAGAGTTGATCCCCCATAACATAAAAGTCCACAATACCTTCTTCTAGCATCGTTTCTTGCTGATTACCCTCTGCTTCAACTTTTACCAGAATGGTGTCGAATGCTTTTTTATAATAAATCGCCCCATCAAATACTTTGAAATGCGCAACGGAATCCTCTGAGATGTTCTTGCGCTGCATCCCATTCACCTTAACCTTATACAGTTTTCTGTCATCCGAAAAACTGCAATAATAGCACCATCCCTTTTCAATATGTACACTTAAAGGAGACATCTCAATAATGTCTTCACACAATCTCATGCCTCCCGTTCCGTCAATCCTCATCCTGCACAGCATCCCAATTCCATATCGGCTGTTAACCACTTGATAATAATATATATAGCTGTCAACGATGCTGATCAGCATGCATTCATCCTTGCTGATCCTCTGGGTCGCGCTGCCGTCCAACTTCATTTTATATATCTGATATTCTGCATTCGATATGTCTGTATAATAAATCCAGCCATCATATATCTTAAAGCTTAATATCACAGCATTACTTAATTTTGTCAGGTTTTTGCCGTCAAAACCGCTTCTGTAAAGCGATTCCCTTTCCAGATAATAAATCTCTCCGTTTTCGATTTGAACGGTTTGATCATTACTGCTGATCAGCTTCTGCTGCAGCCCCTGGAGCCTGATCTTATGCAGCATTCCGTCCGAGGCCTCTGCATAAATTGTCCACTTCTGCTCAGCTTCTTCCGAAGGTTCTTTTGTTTCGCTTTCACTTTCATTCTCCAACTCAAGCTTTATTGCTTCATAATCGGCAGCTATGTCTTTTTCACTGCATGAAGCCGTTGCCGTTATCATGATTAACAGCATAACAATTGTAAGTGTTTTTATGGTTCGCATCTCTTGCGGTCCTCTCTTTTGTTCGCTCGCAAATGATCTTTGCAATTACTTTTCTAGTTTTCCTGCCCATAGGTCGCCAAAACACGTTTGCAATATTCTTTGAACCCTAGTTTAGTATAGAGGCGGATGCCTTCTGTTGATGACCTGAGCGTGACAATCCCAACCCCCTCCGCCCTTAAGTCATAAAAAATGCTGTTTAGAGCAGCTTCGGCGATCCCTTTCCTTTGATATTCCTTCAAGGTATTGACCATTTCCAGCGTCGTGAAGCTGCCTTCGCGGATGATCATAAACGTGCCTGCCTCTGTGTTGTTATAAAAGGATAGATAAAGGGACACCTCCGGAAGGCAATATAGATCGTGGAACTGCTCATAGCTCATGATATGAAAATCGAGATTCACGATATCAACCCACATTCGAAGTGATTCTGGGTCTTCAACTTTCGCAACCCTGATTTTTTCATCCGACGGCTGGCTGCATTTGAATTCGGATAAGTCCAAAACCATGCCCGGGCTTGAGGCGTCTATCTCGAAACCTTTTGCTTCAAGCATTTCATCAATATTCGAGGGCTTGCTCTTGGGCGTAATCAAGATGCCGTTGGGTAAAACATTGGTTTTTATACCCTCCGCGATCTCCTGGACCCTCTGCTCCGCATTTTCAGGTGATAACCGTATGCTGAAAATCCTTTCCGGGCCGCTCCTGTCGTCAGATATGGCCCAATCAATATCGCCTGAGTATATCCTCATATTACGGGCTTTGCCCAGAGTCCTCCAATAGAGCTGTATGCCTCTATCTACATAGTCAATGAAGTGTTGCAATTGCTGGTTGCCCATATCCGTTTACCGCCTTTCCGCTAAGCTACCCAGGATATTTTTTAGCTTCTCAGCTTCAGTAACTATACAAACCTGAATCCCCATCTACTAATTTACCTAATTATCTAAAATATGTAAATAGAGATGGACATAAAAAAATAAGCACTCTTTCAGGAATGCTTATTCTATCTTACAGCTGTCTTTACAGACCAAGCTTCTTGCACGCCCACGCCGCCATTTTCCTGACATTCTCATTCTCGTCCGTGCATGATGCTTTAATATATTTGTGATACTCTGCATCATCACTGTTCACCATAGCTTGCAAAGCATTGCATTTCCATATCCAGAGACCGTCTTTCTCTATATACCAGAACCTGGGTTGTATCGTTTCAAGGAATGTTTTTTCATCCATCTGTACGATATTTTCTAATTTTATGAACGCAGTCAACGCATCCAAATTGGGAAAACGCTCAGTTGCTTCCCATTTGTTTTTATTCCTGGGACAGACATCCTGGCAAATATCACAGCCATACAGCCATGTTCCCATTTTTTCTCTGAAATCCTCCGGTATAAGCTTATTTGAGTAGAGCTCAGTTGAAAAGTATGAAAGCTGTGCCACACACTTGCCCATATCCATCAAAAGTGCTCCGGATAAAGCTTTTGTCGGACATGCGTCGATACATCTTCTACAATTTGGAGGACAAGCAGCTATTTTCTCTGCTTGCCCGTCATATTCCAATTCCTTATCGACAAGCCACGTGTCGATGGATACCCACGATCCGAATTTTGTATATAAAAAGTTATTGTTGCCAAAAACGCCCAAACCCGCTTTTACTGCGGCCCATCGCGCTGCAACACCATTTTTATATGTATGCATTCCGTTATCATTTAGAAATGACTCGAACCGATTATCGTCAGAGTATTCTTTGGAACATTCCAACCTACGTTCAAATAAATATAATTTCCCTATATGTTTATTTATCTCCGGAGGTATATCATATTTACTATAGCTCCTGACGCAGACGATGATTGATTCGTTCATCAAGATAAGCTGCATATTCTTGAAATGTATCGGCCTTAATAATTCCGCACAAATCATATCCCACTTCAAGCGCTTTTGCTTTTACTTCATTTGCTAACACGTTTCGATCCATTCTAACCCCTCATTCCCATTACATTATAGAATCCCTAAAAGCCCTATTGCTGATAGGCCGATCAAATAATATGGGGAGGTACAAAACACCTCCCCATACATTTTAGTTTGTAATCACCTTATTGAACATTTTGAAGATCAGCCCCTTTCATCTATATTAACCGGTCAAGACCATTATCGCATAGCGCCTGTTACTTTAATAGGGAAATGATGATTATATTAATTTTTTCCTCTAAAGACAATTATCTCTTTTCTGTGCCGCACGCAGTATTTTCCTGATGCTGTCTTCAGATAAGCAAAACATTGATGCAAGCTCCGCTACTTTGATACCGTTTTTATGAGCTTTACAAATCTCATCATTCCTATTCATGATAACCGTTTTTGCCCCGCTGTTTTGACCCCAGCCGGTCCTGCTTTCTTCCTTCTTAGGGATATAAACCAGATTACCTTGAACATATTCTTGCAATTGCTCAAGCAGCTCAGATGGGAAAATCACCTTCCCATTTTTGTAATCCATTAATGAAAACCTCCTTGACTATGTCATCCGTCATTTTGTTACAGTCAGATAGATTCATTAATTTCACCCCCTTGGCATGATGTCTATATTGTTTTCAATATAGCTATCTATATTTTACAATATTTTTCTTTGCAATAGCAACTTTGAGATTACTTCAATACTGTTTTCTCAGAGTGCTACAAGACCATAAAAAGTGTAATTGTAGCAAATCTATAAAACAAAAACACCGCAAAATATTGAGGTGTCTGCATTTCTAATTTGTCTTACTTTATTATCCGGTGAAAACCCAAAGGCACAGACAGAATAACTTTGCCATGCTTAAGGTTGTGTTAACTCCTCAGTCAGACCATTTATGTTACTGGCTCTCCGTACATCGGGACTACTTTTATCCAGCCTTTCATTTTTCCATACTTCAGATATTTATCGTAATATCCCAGCTCTGTATTAAGGAGTCCGCTCCATAGCTTACGCAATGAGTCGTTCCTTATTGTCTCAATGATTGCTCTTACATGCGTATCCAAGGAAGCTAATTCCCAGCTTAAAATATTGCGGTACATAAATTTATCTTTGATTGTCTCCGGGTCTATGGGAGACGTTTCCGGCAGTGACGGTCTGTTAGGCAGGGGTACATTAAACTTTATCGCCAACTGTTCAAGATGGCTGACCTGTTTGTTAAAAATATACAATCCATGTTGAAGTATGACCTTAAACTCAGTATCATGAGCAAAATTGACGAATAGACCTAAGAGTTCAATTTGTTCATATCTCAGATTAATATGATCCCAAATATGAAACGCTTCGGAAGTGGACAGCTGTTCTTCTTGATGTGGCATAGAGGTCTTGTAAACAGGATAAGTCTCTTCCCAGCCTTTTAATTTCCCAAACTTATAAAGGGTATCAAAATCCTCAAAATGAATGATCAAATCCTGTATGATAATATTTCTTAAATTGTCATTGGTACTGGATGAACGAACTGCATGGATAAGCGACATCAACTGCGCTATGAGGTCATGGTATATCTTTTTATAGATGTACTCATCCGTTACATCATTGATTCTGGTTGCAAACTTGACGTCCAGCGGTGGCCTGCCCGGCATGATGATACGGAATCTTTCACCCAATTCCTCTAAAATCTCTATTTGCTTATCAAAATGTTTCTTGAATCCTTCCAGGATTATTTCCCAATCTGCGTCATGAACAAAGTTCTTAAATAGTTGAACAGTTTGGGTGCTGACATATCTTGCTCTAAGAAGGTTATATATGTTGTATGCTTCCTGGATGTCTATAAGATCTCTTTTGCCCTTAGCTTTTTTGAGTATTGAGATTAGATCCAATACGGTCACCCCTCAATGGTAAATATCTGGGTTAGTATGTGTAAAACAACTTTTACGTATACCTTGAGGGAAGGAATATATACTACTCACGATGCTCCGGATTTTTATTAGCTGCGACTTCACTATACCCTTGCCGCACTTCATCCGGCAACTTGTCATTTACCAGTACCAGTTCTTCGCCTTGATCTGCAATGCGTTGTTCTAAAGCCACTATTGTATTGCGCAGCTCAGCCTCCAACACTTTGAATTGAGTGATATTTACAAAAGTGATGACCACACCGTCGATTTTGTCCTCTAATGTACAGTAAGGCAGAATGCATGCATTGAACCAGCACCCATCACAAGACAAAATCTGTCTTTCTACAATATTCAATGTCCGTAGCACTTCCCCAACATCCTCTGTCAGTTCAGGATAAATAAGATCAGAAGCGATATCGGTGATTGGTCGACCTACGTCACCGGGAATCAACCTTGAGACCACCGCCATTTGTTTGGTGAAGTGCTTCACGCACAACGCATTATCTAAGAATAGGATAGCAATCTTCGTGTTGTCCATTAGATTCTTCATATTGTTAGTGACTAGTGACAGGGCGTCTAACTTGACCTGTAGTTCGAAATTGACCGTATTTAACTCTTCATTTAAGGACTGTACTTCTTCCTTGGTCGTGGTCAGTTCCTCGTTTGTCGATTGAAGTTCTTCGTTGCTTGACTGCAACTCCTCATTGCTGGCTTTGAATTCTTCTTGGGATATCTGCATTTCCGTACAGGCAGCCTGCCACATTTGACGCGTCTGTATCAATTCTCGTTCCAGTTCCGCCTCTCGCTTGTTACAGGTCGGGATTTGTCCGTTTGTGTTTACTGTTTCTATGATATTAGGGATGGCCACGTCGGTAAAAACAATCATTAGCATCCCGCGCAGCGCCTCCGGCTCTTTGATCGGATTGACTGTGATATCTACGGTCTGCGTTCCACCTTCATTCATCACAATGGCGTTCTTGCAAGTAACCATCTCTTTTTGCTGAAGCGCCTTGTAGAAGGTGTTGCTCAGTTTATATTTCAACCCTTCGCGAGCCATGGCAAAAATATTCCAGTTGACTTTGCCGGCAGCCGGCTCCAAGTATTTACCCGTTCGCCCGGTAATGTAAAGGATATCCCCTTTATCATTGACTAGCACAGTGGCCGGTGAATAGTATTGCAAGACCAGTTTATCCGCCAGCGACTGCATATTCTGAACCGTTGACCGCGGCTGGCTCGCTTCAGACTGAGCGGAGACATAGGAGGTGGGGAATTCCACAGACTCCGCCTGAAGTAGGGGTTGGAGCCGCTGGTAAAGCCGCGATTTGCTATCAAGTGGTTTAAAAAGATCGGTATAGTTTCCGACTGACTCCGCACTTCCCAAAAACAAAAATCCCCCAGGATTAAGACTGTAGTGAAAAAGAGGAATGAGCTTTTTCTGCATTTCCGGTGTCAGGTAGATAAGCAGGTTGCGGCAGGCTAATATATCGATCTTTGTAAAAGGCGGATCCTTAATCATGTTTTGCTGAGCAAAGATGACCATGTCCCGAATAGTTTTGACAACCTGATAGCCAAGATCCACCTTCACGAAATACCGATTCAAACGCTCGGTCGACATATCTTCCGCGATGTTGGCCGAGAATACCCCTTCGCGGGCTTTATCAATCGCTTCACGATCCAGATCGGTGGCGAAAATCTGCATGGAAAAGTCTTGGGAAGGTTTTAATTGGTTCAGCACCTCTTTGAAGATAATAGCTAAAGAGTAAGCCTCTTCTCCGGTGGAACAGCCGGATACCCAGACCCGGAGCGTATCACTGGGTGCCCGTTCAGCCAAGAGGGCCGGTATAACTTTGTCCTTTAACAATTCCCACTCCATCGGTTCGCGAAAGAAACTGGTAACCCCGATTAAAAATTCCTTAAACAGCAATTCCAGTTCTTGAGGGTTCTCCTGCAAAAAACGGACATAGGCGTCAATCTTGTCAATTTGGTGTATATCCATACGCCGCTCAATCCTACGGTTTACAGTGCTTTTTTTATAGGACGAAAAATCATGACCTGTCTGTGACCGTAACAGAGTCATAATATTGTCGAAGTGGCTCATGCGCTCGTCCCCCTGTTCCTTGTCAGTCCCGCCTGTAAGCCGCTTGTGCTTAAGATATGAAATAATCTCTGAAGGCAAAGCCTCCGCGCCGCCTTCGGAAGCGCCTGTGCCAACGATGGGAAAGCCTGCATTTGCGGCATCCGCTTTGGGAACATTGCCCTCGGAATATTTAGCCCTTACGTTGGTGTCTAACTGCTTCTTCTCTTTCATCATAGATCTCCATTCATTAATTGCTGCCTATATCATTTTATCTTCTTATTATAACAAATTGTTTTAACCAGAATATAATCATTTATAAATTTCTGTAGGATAATGACTATGTCGAATATGTGAGCCTTCTTAATTAAGTGAATAGATATCAGAAAACTCAATATGTATTCTATCAATTCTTTCTTGCGACTCAGCTTCAATTGCGCCACATAGGCCATTCCCTTCAGGCAATATGATTACTGGAAGTTCAATGATAAACTCTGTTCCTTTGCCGTATTCACTCAATACGGAAATTTTACCCCCATGCAGCTCGACGAGGGACTTTACAATGGACAATCCAATACCACTGCCTTCCTGTTTTCGTGTAAGTGATTTATCTACCTGTCTAAAGCGATCAAAAATAATACCTAACTTATCTTTTGGAATGCCTATCCCTGTATCTTTTATAGATATGATAATATTTTCTCCTTTGTCATATATATTGACGGTCATACTACCGCCTTGCTTTGTGAACTTTATTGAATTTGATAATAGGTTTAATATCACTCTTTCAATCTTATCTGGGTCACAGGCTATAATACACTCCTCTATTTCCGTATCAAAAACCAATTCAATTGATTTATTTTTGATATACTCAGATACTGAGAGCGTAACGTTCTCAATAACACTGACAATATTACAGTTCTGTAAATTTAGCTCAACATAGCCTGCATCAAGCTTTGTAATATCGATCATGTTATTGACAAGTCTTAATTGCCTATAACAATTCTGTTTCATTATGTTAGTGTACTTTTTAAATTCTCTTTCTTTATCGTGAAAGCCACTACCATTTGTAAACATGTCCAATAGCTGCAAAGTACTTAAAATGACATTGAGAGGCGTTCTTAGCTCATGAGACAGGTTGCTGAAAAACTCTGTTTTTAAAGTCTCTGATAGAATTGTTTCATCCAATAATTTCTTACTTCTTTCATTTTCGCTGCTTAAATACTTTTCTTTTAAGCGAAAAGATATATCTCTTACCAATAATAGCACCGCTGTTCTCCCATCAAAGAGAAGCGGTATTGCTGATATTTCCACCAAGAGGACAGTCCCATCGGACAGAGTAATGCGATCCTCTTTTGGCATGATCGTTTTTCCTTGCATTTGAAAGCTATTAACACCAAAATCGATTAGTTCTTGCTCATTAATATTGAAGTAATCCCCGAAATGTCTGGACATTAGTTCATTCAGCTCTTTTACATTCAACAATTTTAGTCCTGCTGAATTTGAAAAGTAGAACCTGCCGTTTTGTATGATATAAATAGCATAAGGAGAATGTTCAACCAATTGCTCATACCTTTCTTTACTCCTGACCAGTTCTATCTCAGCGTGCTTGCGACTGGTTATATCTACCAGGGATATGACGACCCCTTTAAACGGATTCTCAAGTATACGGTATGGCGCGCATTTCAATAAATACCAGCTTCCATTTTTACTTTGGATTTCCTTCTCAGATGGCAAGAGGCTATGCACTACTTCGGTGACACCCTTGTATAATTCATCATGGATCAGGTTATGGGTGATGTGATGCATTGGGCGGCCAATATCCTGCGCCTTAAGGTTTATCTCCTTGGTAATGCTCGGTGTAAACTTTCTAATGCAAAGATTTGCATCAAGAAAAACAGTACCAATATTTATACTGTTCAAAACGTTTGTCATATCATTGTCCAGATCAGCCAGTTCTTGAATCTTATGTTGATACTGGGTGTTGGTAATCATCAATTCCTCATTCAGTGATTGAAGCTCTTCGTTAGTACTCTGCAATTCTTCATTGAAATTAAGAAGCTTTCTATTTGCTGACTGCAATTCTATTCTCGAAATCTCACCCTCCTCTATTGCTGTTTGGAGGCAGCCCTTGGTATACATAAGCTCCTTTTCAAGGTCTAGCATCCTTTCTTTCAATTTGTTTTCTAAATCATGTTTCTCTACCCATTCATTTTTATCAACATGATCTGCCTTATAATCCATATTTAATACCAGGCATTAAAATTTCCATAGTGCATATCTCCTTTTGTTTAATTATATAAATAATGGCTTTAATTATATGATCAATCATTGGGTCACTCCATCTATCTTAAAACTATATATTTCTACAAATATTCACAATCTTCCTTTAATTATTGAGTATTTAGCACGATAATCCGTTCGCAACTTTCAACAAATTCTGCATCGAATATGGAAACAACATATGAGCCAAATCCTTATAAAAAAAGCATCCCAATCAGGAATGCTTACTTAAATCATCTTTCGATGTGTGGATTCATATCATCCAGTCACGAGCAACAGGGTTAAGACCAGCCTTGTCTGCAGTATCCGTTTTTCTACTCTATTGCAGATAGTACTGCTTTAGTATTCTAATATCTGCGTCATTTACCGCTTCATCCCCGTTCAGATCCGCGCTTTCGTTCCACAACGCGTCACCTTTTCTGCTGCCATATGCTTGTGTTACAATCATAAGGTCGTCAATGTCTGTCTTCCCATCTCCATTACAGTCTTTCCGGATTACGATAACTCGGCATACGGCATATTTCGAGCTGTCCTGGTTGCTTGAAGCTTTGATTTCCGCAATACCCGGCCTTACCGCAGTTACCGTACCGTACTGGTCAACACTTGCTACACTGGAATTTCCGGATAACCATGCGACCGTATGATCCAATACGTTCTCAGGGCTTACGGTCGATTCAAGCTTTTCGGTCTGCCCCTCAAGGATTGTTGTCGTACTTTTGTTCAACGTGACCTCGGATACAGCCGGTCCAGCTGCCCTGTTGACTGTTACTACATAATACAGTGTTGTATTGTCATGTGCCATCACCTTGATATACACAACGGTTCCTCCGCCCAAGGCCAGGCTCACATCGCCTGTTGCCGGAGAGGTAAATGTATTGTCCGTTCCATAGAAGGTTACAGTTGCTCTTGCATCAGCCCCTTCAACTGAACCGGCAGCTACTGTTGCCACTGTATCTTCAACGTTTATTGAGGCAGTCTTCGGCTCTGTTATTGTTCCCGCCTCCGTACCTGCCGATACCGTCTGTCCTGCCACTGCCGCCAAGCCTGCATTGCTGCTCTGCACTGTCACGGTAAGCTTATAATACTTCTTTGCAATGCCATCCTGTGCTGTTACCTGCAGCCAGATGGTATCACCGTCGGCCGCATTTATTTTCGTTGAGCCGCCTGCTACGTACAAATCTGTGTACGACACTGCCGAATCCTCTGTCGGTTGTGTCCCTTTAACATATCTGACAGTTGAATTCGAGTTACCCCTTACCAATCCCAGTGTCGCGTTTGTCCCTTGTGTCTCCGGAATCGTTACTGTCAATGGCGAGCTGTTTTCAATCTCTGCTGCACCATAAAAATCACCGGAAATCGCAATGCCTGCCAACGAGCCTGAGGTAATTGTGGCATCAGCAGTCGGTACCTTCACCACGGTTTTATAGTAGCCCACAGTTTCTGCATCTTCTGCTGTTACCTTAACGATGAAGAAATCATTGTTTGATATCGCATCATTTGAGTACGCTGCGTCGGTTTCAAACGTTGAGGTATCTGCGCCGGCTGAATACTTAACGGCTTTTGCACTTGCGCCTATACTATACGTTATGAACGACGTGATATATGCTCCGTCATTCGATGTATCTGCCGCCTGGGCCGAGGTTAGTGTAAGAGACCCGGGACTGGTGAGTCCGGCCAGTGTTGAACTTTTCCAACCCAAACCAAATGATTCCAGTGCCTTCCCTTTTATGGTCGAATTTGTGATCAGATTGGTATGATTGCTTGACGTTGCTCCCGGTGTCATTGGCATCGCATGTCCGGAATATGTTGTCGTGTTGCCTGCCGCATCCATTAATAAAATATATACATCATATCTTGTTGAATGAGCCGGAAGATTGTTTGTTATGATTCGCTCTACTGTGTTGGCAGTTATGTAAACACTCCCTTTGTCTAATGCATCGTCGTTGTATATATCTTTGCCATTCAATAATTGTGTATTGCTTGGTGCTGATGAGCCAAACGGCAGTACGACATAGTAGGCGGTAGCCGGTTCATTTGCACTGACAAGCACTTCCGCTCTTTTTGTACCTCCGGCCTGCAGCTGCCCCTCCCGTGGATAGCCGGATATGAAGCTTGGTGCTGTCCCATCTACGGTTACCACCACTTTGTAGTAGTTCACGGTCGTCATGTCTGTAGCAGTCACCTTCACAATGAAGAAGTCATTGTCTGATATTGCCTGATCTGCATATGCCGCATCTGTTGCGAAATTTTCTGTTGCTGCACCCGCTGCGTACTTCACGACTTTGATGGCTGCTCCCAGATAACTCTTCTCAAACAATGTTCTATACGGTTCTGTATTCGATGTATTTGCAGCCTTTACTGGTGTTATCGTCACCGCTCCCGCTGATACAATTTCCGATATTACAGGAGCCGGGGTTCCCAAGCTTGAAATTTGCTGTCCTTTTACCTTCGAGCTTGCTTTTAAACCAGCATCATTGCTTCTAACCGATGTAACAATCCTATAGTACCCTTTTGTTATGCCATCCTGTGCCGTTACCATCAGCCAGATGATATCATTGTGAGCTACTGTCATAGCTGTTCCGGGCTCGTACGTGAAGGTATAGTCGGCATCCGACATTGGCCAGGATTCCTGTTTGACATACTTAATTGCCGAATTTGTATTGCTCTTTGTTAAAACCAATACGGCATCGGTCTTCTCAGTATCGTTGACTGTCACATTTAACAAATTGCTGTTGCCTATGATATTACCCGGATAAAAGTAGTTGGTTGAAGTCAGCGGCTTGCCTGCAAGGGAGCCTCCACTGATTGCTGCATTGCTGCTCAATACCGTTACCGTGATTTTATAGTATCGTTTTGTAACGGCATCCTGAGCTGTTACCTTCAGCCAGATGGTATCACCGTCGGTCACTGTCATGTAGGCGGGACCGTCGTAAGTTGACCAATAGTCGCTGTCGGATGTTGGTTGTGATGCGCGCTTTATATACTTGATTGATGAGTGACCTTCGCTCCTTGCTATTAAAAGTGCGGCATTTATCCTATTACTCTCAGCTATTGTCACCGTAATCGGCGTACTATTCGGTATATCAGCTCCGCCGCCAAAAGTCCCAGCTACCGGTACGCCTGCAAGCGAACCGCCGGAGATGGTCGCATCGTCGCTTGCAACCGTTACAACTACTTTGTAGTATTTTGTCGTGCTGCCGTCCGAAGAGATTACCCTCACAATGAAGAAGTCGCCGTTTGATATATACTGGTTTGCATATGACTCAGCTGTGTCAAAGCCGGTTGTTGCTGCTCCGCTGGCATACTTGACTGCCTTTACTGTCGCCCCTGCCCTGTTAGAAGCGAATATGGTGGCCAACGACCCGCCGCTGTATGCCTGGATTGTATTCAATGCTATCCTCCCCGGCAGCATTCCTGATATCGTTGTGCCCGGTGTTCCCAAGTCTGCTATGACTTTTCCCTTTATAGTTGATGTTGCTTTCAATGTCGCATCATCGTTCGGTATGATTACAACGATTTTGTAATATCGTGTGTCAACTCCGTTCTCTGCCGTTACCTTCACAATGAAGAAATCGCCATTTGCTATGGCCTCATTACTGTAGGCCGTGTCGGTTTCAAAATCCGCTGTAGAAGCCCCCTCCGCATACTTGACTGCCTTCACGTCCGCGTTTACATGGTTCTTTTCGAACAGGGTCATGAAGGGCTCCGTGTCGGATGTGTCGGCTGCCTGAATTGAATTGATTCTTACAGTCCCTGCCGATACAATACCGTTTAATGTTGAGGCTGATGCTCCCAAGCCGGATGCATTGACCCGCTCCCCTTTGATCGTCGAATAGGAGCTTAGAGCTGCATCGTTGCTTGGACCTGCTGATGGTGTTTCTATAGCAGCCGGATATATTGGTGACAAATTGCCGGCTTCATCCTTGATAATCAAATACACATCATAGATCGTGCTGAGGTTGGGCAGATCTCTTATTTTGATACGCTCGACGGTATTGCCCGCTATCTTTATGCTGCCGGAAGCACTCGCTGCATTATTGCTTGCGTCTTTACCAGCCAGCACTTGTTCTACAGACGGGCTGAGGCCACTGCCGATCATGACTGCTGCATAATATACCGTGCCTGATTCATTCGTCTTGACCAGTACTTCTCCATCCGTCGTGTATGCCGCTTGTATTTGTCCGGTTCTGGGGTAGTTCGTTACAAAGGAGGGTGACGTACCGTCTACTTTTACAATGATTTTGTAGTATCTGACTGTGGCAGAATCGGCTGCCGTTACCTTCACAACAAAAAAGTCGTTGTCCGCTATTGCTTGATGGTTGTATTCCGCATCTGTTTCAAAGCTCTCGGCAGAAGCACCTGCAGAGTACTTGACCACCTTGACGGCAGTATCCAGGCAATTCCTATCGAACAGGGTTATATAGGAGCCGGCATTGGATGTATTTGCCGCTCTTACCTGGGTTATCGACACCTCTCCAGCAGTAACGCCTTCAATCGTATCAGCCGGAACTCCCAGGTTTGATACCTGCTGTCCTTTTATTGTGGAAGTTCCTTTCAAGCCTGCATCACCGCTGGCTGCTGTTATAATGATAGTGTATAACCTCAGTGTCACGCTATCTTCTGCCAGTACTGCCAGACTGTCACCGTCCGACAGGGTATCGGTTCCCGCCGTGCCCACCGTATTCTTAAAATCTGCTGCGCCGGCCACCGCTGTTCCTGCAGCTATGACCTTCCAATCCGCTCCGCCGGCTTTCGTGAGATTGCTTAGGAAGCTACTCACAGTTGTGGCAGTTGTGATGGGCATCGTGTTTGCAGCGATGGTATTGGCTGCGTCCTCCACAGTATAGTATGCTGATATGGCTTTTACAGCCGCATCGTTGCTTGCAGCTCTATTGATCCTCACAACATAGTACCTTTCTACCGTTTCATCCTGTGAGGTTACCCTGACATATACTGTTGTACTTCCTACCGCAAGCGGTCTGTTATGAGTCCCCTTGATCTCGGTTATAAAGTCACTGTAATAATACAGATTTTTTGTTGCATTCTCCGATACGGCTATATCATTCAGACCCAACTCCGTTTTTTCATAGGGTACATTTACATCCCAAACGATCGCATCGTCACCGATTGCCCCACTTTGTGTCCCCGGTTCGGCAGCCGTCTGCCCGGCTACACTTACCAAGCCTGCACCACAGTCTTCTATATCCATTCTGTAGTAACGAACATCTGATCCATTCTCTGCCGTCACCCGCACGATAAAGAAGTCCCCATATGCGATGGCTTGATTTTCATATGCTTCATCTGAAGCAAAGTTCTCTGCTGATGCCCCTCTTTCATACTTGACAGCCTTTACGGCTGCATTCACATTATTTGGCTTGAACAGCGTGACATAGGCTCCGGCGTTGGAAGTGTCCAATGCTCTTACCCTGGGTATATCTATAGTCCCGGGTGCCGCCGCTTCCATTGCTGCAGCCGGCGTTCCAAGACCTTCCGCCTTCAGAGGCTGCCCTTTTATTATTGAATAGACCTGCAGCGTTGCATCACTGCTTTGCGCTTCACCCGGCGTCCTGATATCTGCCCTATAAGGCGATGACATATTGCCTGCCGTATCAGCCACCACCACATAAACAGCATAGTCTGTCGAATAGGCAAGAAGATTCTCAATCATGATACTGCGTTCCGTACCAGCTGATATTGCTGCACTGCCTGAAGCTATAGCCGTCGCATTGTTCGCGTTTCTGCCTGCAGTTACATTTGCCTGAGTTGGTGCATTCATAGTACTTGTCTGTACGACATAAAAGGCTGTCCCTGTTTCATTTGAGTTTACAAGCACTTCCGCTTTCTTCGTACCCGCTCCCTGTACCTGCCCTGCTCTGGGATAACCCGTTGTAGAAAACGGTGCTGTATTGTCAATCGTAACGACTATCTTGTAGTAATTCACCGTAGTTTTGTCTCCGGATGTCACGCGCACAATGAAGAAATCATTGTTGGATATCTTTGAATATTGTGAGTAACTTGGGTCAGTAGAAAAATTCGCTGTCGATGCTCCTTTTGCATACTTGACTGCCTTTATCTCTACTTTGGGGTTGTAGTTTCTAAACAATGTTAAGTAGGGGAAGGAGCCCAATGTGTTTTCCGCTCTAGCCGTTGTTAATGATACAGCCCCTGCTTTTACATCTTCTATAGCAGCAGCCGGTATTCCCAGGTTAGTTATTTGCAACCCCTTAATCTTTGATTCAATGTGATCTAATGTTGCATTACTGTTTACAAATATTACATCTACTTTATAGTAATTGACTGTGTATCCATTCTCCGCCGTCACTTTAACAATGAAGCAGTCATAATTTGATATGGCCTCATTGTTATAGGCTGTAGCTTGCGCAAACATTGATTCAGTTACCAAACCCTCTGGAAACTTAACCACCATTACCTTAGCATTTGCATCAGTCGGTTCGAACAAAGTCACAAATGATCCGGTATTTGATGTATCGGCAGCCTGAGTTGCATTAAGATATACCTTGCCATAGCTCACAGATGTAAATGTGGAGTTTGGTGTCCCCAAACTTTCTGGTTGTACACCTTTTACTTTTGAAGTGGCTTTTAATGTAGCAACACTTCCCCCGGCCGCTCTGTTGATTTTTACTCTGTAGTACCTTACTGTCGTATTATCCTGTGCCGTTACTTTGACATAGACACTCGTCGTGCTGCCTGGAGAAAGTCCCATGAAGGATGACGTTGATATCCTTGATGTGAAACTACTGTCCAGATACAGGTCGCAGGTTGCATCAGGTGCAACGACGACGTCACTGTACCATACCTTCGTTGTTGTAAATGGTACATTGATCGACCATATGATTTTATTGTTTATGTCTGCTCCACTATAGGACCCCTCTACAGTTCCTGTCAATCCATATACGCTTACCAAACTGGCATCATCATTTCCTTCGGCATCCACATTTATCGGGCAATACAAGCCAGCAATTGTAACGATGAGGATTATAGAAATAAGCCTCCTAAACGCAAATCCCCTTATAGTTTTCATTTGAGTCCCTCCTTCAATATCTGAGCAAAACCAATGGTCCAATATTTTTCAAATCAACAAAACCGCTTTACCCCAGCAATAGCAAACCCTTTCCAATTTTTCCCGTTGTACGTATCGAATTTTATCAAAAATAGTAAAAATATAAAATGTCCTAAAGGACAATTTTTGTGGCAAAAAAAATATACCGGCATATTCGTTGAATACACCGGCTATTTTTCTTGATTTTGCGACTTTCTCTATCGGAATAAAATGACTCAAGAATAGACATGTCTACGCCTAAGCTTTATGCACACGGCCATTCCGGTGTAACGGATAGCAACATCTTAGGAGGCCTTACTCCACCGCCTCCGTAGCAAACGGTAACGCTTTTTCGTATATGTCTTTGCTGATTTCCATAATGGATTGGTATGGCTGCTCAACATAAAATTTCCCGCCGTTTTCATAAATGTAGTACTTTTCTTCACGAATACGCAATACCTTGCACTTGCCATTGTTGGGCATATCCTGCACGCTTTGCCGCTTGCTTGCCTTGCCATCAAGCCATGTACCGAACTCAACGCCTGAAAGAGGAATTCCGCTGCCAGAGCCTGCCCTCAGAATGAGGTTTTGCTGCTCCCTGGATGATGATACAACTTTCTGCACATCTAAAAAGAAAAATCCCCCTCATCGAACGGTGCTTTTGACACCAATATGGATCCTGCCGCTATAATTACGAGCACAGCAGCAGCAACCAGCCAAAAATCAGGCCTCCTGCATTTCAAAACCTTCTTGATTCGCCCAATGTTATTCATGCTCATATCCCCCTCTAGCTGTCAATCAACTTATATGCTTAAAGCCTATCTTCATAGACTCCATTTGTCAAGAAAGCAAAAAAAAAGCACTCCAACCGGAATGCTTTTTTTATCATCTTTCGATGCATTAATTCGTATGGTACACCAAAAGGGCGTCTGAACCCATTGCCTTCACTAATTTAGCTTTCCATACTTTCTGATGAGCGCCATTAGTGTTTGAGAAGCAGCTGGCTTGCTGAGATAATCATCCATTCCTGCCTCCAGACATCTGTCACGGTCTCCTGTCATTGCATATGCAGTCATGGCAATGATCACCGTATGTCTTTTATTTGCTTCGTATTCCCGTATTTTTCTTGTTGCATCGAAACCGTTCATGATGGGCATTTGGCAATCCATGAAAATGATATCATAATCTGTTTGCAGGCAAACATCGACTGCTTCCTTCCCGTTGACTGCGATATCGCAATTCAAACCGTTATATTTCAATAGCTTGGTAAAGTATGTTTTGCTGATATGGTCATCCTCCACCAACAGAATTCTTGGTTTCAGCGCGTCCTCCGGATCCATAACAACCTCATTTGTTATTAGCTTTTCCGGTTTTGATCCATTATTCATGCCTGATATTACAGCAGCAATACCGCTTAAGAGATCATTCTTCTTGATAGGCTTCGTCAAATAGCCTGCGAAGTTGTTCACTTTTGCCTGACTGTTTGTTCCTTGCCCTGCTACAGAAGTAAGCAGAATTATTGGAATGTCCTTAATAACAGGCAGCATTTTGATAGCGCCGGCGATATCATAGCCATTCATCTCCGGCATTTGATAATCCAGAAGAATAGCATCAAAAAAATTATATTTCACAGTCAAGCTGTTTATAGCTGCCAAAGCGCTTTTCGCTTCTTCGATATTGCAGCCGACTTCCTCCAGATATATCCTGATTACTTTCCGGTTCATGTCATTGTTATCTATGACCATAATGTTTTTCCCGCTGAGGGTCGAATAGTCAATGCTGTGTTTTAACGGGGATTCTTTTGTTTTATTCATGCAAACGGTAAAATAGAATCTGCTGCCCACTCCTGGATCACTTTCAAACCAGATATCACCGTTCATCAAATTAACAATTCTCTTGCAAATATTGAGCCCCAGACCGGAACCGCCATACTTGCGGGTATCCGAGGAATCGATCTGTGAAAAAGGCTTGAACAGCCGGTCAGCATGTTCCTTTGAAATTCCTATCCCGGTATCTTCTACGCTGAGCAAGAGCTCAACATGCCCACTCTCATCCTTATTCAGTCTGACCCCTATGAATATCCCACCGGAATGGGTGAATTTGATGGCATTGTTTATGAGATTGGTAAGCACCTGTCTGAGCCGCATCGAGTCTCCTTCAAGCTGCTCAGGAACATTGGAATATATCAGTAGATCGATCTCAAGCCCCTTTTCCCTGGACTTTGGGGCATAAAGAGAGACAACGTCCTCTACCACCGAGCGGATATTGAAGACTTCACTGTTAAGCTCGACTCTGCCTGCTTCGATTCTTGACAGATCCAAAATATCGTTCAGGACTGACAGAAGAGACTCCGTGGAGTTCTTGATATACTGCATGTATTCATACTGCTCCCGGTCAAGAGTGGTTCTCTCAAGGAGACTGAGGAAACCGATGATTCCATTCATGGGTGTTCTGATTTCATGGGACATATTGGCCAGAAATTGCGTTTTTGCGATGTTTGCAGCTTCTGCCTTGTTTCTTGAATTAACCAACTCCTCTTCTACTCTCATCCGCAGAACAGACTTCCATATGTTCTCCATGATGATCATGAGCTGGTAAACATCATGCTGACCGTAGTCCTTGTCTCTGTTGGCGATTCCTACTACTGCTACGATCCGATCGCCGTCGAAGACCGGAATGGAGAGGAATTTACTAATCCTGACATGTCCTTCGGGTGTGCCTTTCTGATAGGTACATTGGGCAAAATCATTTATTATGATGGGTTTCCTCCGGCGTACCACTTCACCCCATGCACCGGTCTTCTCAAGCTGATAAACGGTTTGCTTGTCTCTCACCCCGCATTCCGGCATTACCTGCTTGGACCAGGTATTCAGTGTGAATTCCTGTTTTTCCTCGTCATAAAGATAGATGTAGCCGAATTTGCTGTCCGTAATTTCTACAATTTCCTCCAAAACGTTATCCAAATAGTTTTCTACAGAATCTGCTCTATACTGGAGCAATCTGATAATGCTTTCGTTCCGTTGTTCACTTAGCAGCAGTTTTTCTTCCATGGCCTGACGGTCGGTGATGTCCCTTGCCGTAGCGTAAACCCTGCCCCCTGCCGAATAGGTGTTCCACTCGAGCAGTTTGTAGCTGCCGTCTTTTGACAGATAACGGTTTACGAAGCTAACGACATTTTCACTGCGGTCAATCTTGTTTTCCGGATGCATTGAGACGGCGGTATCCATAGGATGCAGAAAATCAATATGGCTCCTGCCTTCAAGCTCACCAGGTGAATAACCCAGGACATTCTCCCAGGATCTGCTGACTTTTAAAAAATGGCCCTGCGTGTCCGATATGCTTAATAAGTCAACACTAAGGTCGAAAAAGCTGTTGAGCTCCGACAGCATGAATTTTTCGGTGCTGATGTCTTCAAAAACCGTTATGAAATAACCCTTTTCATATGAAGCTGCTTTCACCCGGTACCATCTGCCAAGCGCCTCGGAATATTGCTCAAATGACTTGGTCCCGCCATTCAAGGCGATATCCCCATAGAGCCTGATCCAGTCGAAGCTGTCGTTTCCGATACCGGGGAAAACTTCAGTAAGCCTTTTGTTGATATAATCTTTTCCTTCCAAGCCTGTCATCTTTTCAAAAGCCGGATTGGCTTCGAGAAACTCATAATCAGTCGGGACGCCTGAATCGTCAAGGATAATCCGGTGATAGGAATAAGCTGAAGAAGAAGAGAACACAAGTTGTTTGTAGAAATGAACATCCATGGTTTCTACCTCCTTTGTTTGTCAGAGCTGAAAAATAGACATTGGTTTGATGTGGGATAATATCTATTATAGCAGTTCTGTGATCACTTATCCAGCTTGGAAGGGAGTAGACCTAACCACTGAAAAAAAACACCGCAATTCATTGCGGTGTCTGCATTTCAATATGGCAAAACTGTTACCTGAACCCATTTGCTAAGCATTATGGTTTTATTCCATAAGTATTCTTCAGTATGGACAAATCCTTTTCATTGATTAACCCATCTGCATTAAGATCGGCTCTTGGCTCCCATTTCACATCCCCCGGCGCACTGCCATATGCCAATGAAATAATGACGAGGTCATCAATATCGACTGTCATGGAATGCCCTGAAAAAAGTAGAGTCTCCTAGAAATAGTAAATAGTCACTTGAATACAATTATATCAATACACTTAAGCACTTGCAAATTTCTGCCGGTGCGTTATCGTAGCAGTTACCTCTGCGACTCATGCCGCCTCTTATTTTAAATCTTCTCAACAATTCCCGGTATTCTTCGCTGGCGTACTGTACACCCTGATCGGAATGGCAAATAAGACCTTCGCCTGGCTTTCGGTCTGTTACAGCTCTATTCAATGATTTAATAACTATGTCTCTCTTTAAGCTTTCTGACATCGCCATTCCAACAACCTTGCGGTCAAACAGGTCAATATGGGTAGCAAGATATAACCACCCCTCATCCGTCGCTACATATGTAATGTCAGAAACCCACACCTGATTCGGCACTGTAGCACAAAAATCTTGCTGCAGAAGAATCTCATAGACCGGCAGTCCATGCCTTGAATTCGTTGTGGCTGTGTATTTGCGCTCTCGCCTCTGTCTCTCCATTTGTAAAATCCACTTTCGGACACCTTAAAACCTGGCACAGCTTCTTGATCCGAAAGATGCTCTTATGTTGTTCAATGAACTCATACTTTAGCTGTTTTCAATTTTTGAGAAGATGTGCACCGCTTTTTTTAATATCGCAATCTCTTCCTTCTTATCCCTTAGAAGCCTTTCTAGTTCCCTTATTCTCAACTTGTCTTCCTTGTTGACTTCTGGTTTGGGGGATGATAATACAGGGATACCCTTCCTCTTATTGTATTGACTGATCCATTTATAGACGCTGTTTTTGTTGATCCCAAGCTCCGTTGCAATCTGGTTGCCGCTTTTACCATCTTCGATGGTAGTGTCAAGAATCTTTCGCACATTTTTACGGATATCTCCAAGTAACTTCCGGCTCATTATCCGACATCGTGCTGATCGGCAGCCAGATTTCCGCCTATTAGTAGGTTCATATTAAGATAACGCTTTGTGCCCCAATTACTTGAGGCTACATGGCGCAGACGGGCACAGACAAGCATGAGCGCAGAGTTTCCATCAGGAAAGCTTCCGACGACGCGGGTCCGGCGGCGGATCTCTTTCATGATCCGTTCAATTCCATTGTTCGTCCGGATCCTGATCCAATGCTCATTAGGGAAATGCATATAGGTAAGGGTTTCTTCTATGCTATTTTCAACCTTCTTTGCAGCCTCAGCCAGCTTCATACTGCGTAACTTTTCTGCAACTGCCGCAGCTTTTTCCCGCGCACTTTCCAAGTCTTCTTGGGCATGGATTGCCTTAAGCATTGCTGCTACATCCCGCATTTTACCATGAGGGACGACGGAAAATACATTCCGATAGAAATGGACGATGCAGCGCTGATATTTGGCTGCCGGAAATACTTCGCCGATGGTTTCAACCAAACCAATACATTTGTCACCGACAAAGAGCTGAGTACCGGAAAGGCCTCGCTCTTTAAGGTTTCTAAGAAATTGAAGCCAGCTGGCTTTATCCTCACGACCGCCTTCGGCAGCACCAATGATCTCTCTGAAGCCCTCATTATCAACAGCAATAGCTACGAGAATAGAAACGTTTTCTACTTCGCCGCCCCAGCATCTCTTCAGGAAGATGCCATCCAGATAGACATAAGGATAAGTAGCCAATAGCGGTCTGTTTCGCCAGGCTTCAATATGACTATATGCTTTCTTATTAAGCTCGCTGATAGTGCCAGGGGATACCTTGGTCCCCCATAGAGCTTCGGTAATATCTTCGACTCTACGGACTGAAACGCCGGCAAGGTACATTTCTATCAATGCTTCTTCGATACTGCTTTCACGACGTTTATAGCGCTCGATGATGGCAGTTTCGAAGGGAAGATGCCGCAGCTTTGGCACTTTAAGATCAACCTCTCCTGCTTTAGTTAGGAGCTTACGATTGTAGTAGCCGGCTCTCGTGTCTTTTCGGGCTTCGGTATGCTCATAGCGACTGGCATTGGTAAGCCTGTCCGCCTCCTGGTCGAGCAGGTTATTCAGGGTTTCCTCTACGGTGCCGCGCACCAATTCGCTAAGTTGGTTCTTTAACAGATTCTCATTCAGGTGTATAATGTTGTCAGACACGGATATTCCTCCTTTAGTGTTGGATTTTTGTCTCGCAACTTAAATTTACACTTGGAGTTATATCCGTGCAACTTTTTTGTTTTAAAATGTGCGCAATTTATTATACGTTATCTCTTCGATGGACATCCATGCTATTTGCTCTTGCTGTTCTAGATCGTATCTTTTAGCTGACATAAAAACAACCCCTTTCAAGTAGTATAGTTGCCATTTTTGACTCTACTTTTTCAGGGGTAGTCCAGGTTTAGATATGACCGTGATTCCGCAGAAAGACAAAACCACTATGTGTCCCAAGATCAAAACAAAAAATAAAAACACCGCAAATCATTGCGGTGTTGATTTCAATATGGTGCACCTAAAGGGAGTCGAACCCCCGACCTGCGGTTTAGGAAACCGCTTAAATGGCGTTGGTGCATATTTGCACAGGTTTAAAGGCGTTGAAATTGCTTGATTATTATAGTAGTCTTATTGGTGCATATGGGCTTAAATTGGTGCGTGTTTTTAAAAAATGGCGCATAACTGGTGCATGTACATCAATACATGTATGTATCTTTACCAGCAATAGGCGGCTTGACGTAACCTTGCTTTAACCTTGCAGTTTCCTTTGTAGTCAATGTGATCCCGTTCATACTCGTGAGTGTTGCCAATGTTATTCTATTAGCCTCGGCAACACTTCTCTATACTTTATCTCTTCTTCAATTTAGGCTTATAAGTGCCCTTTATAATCTTGCTAACCGTTGAATAATTAATACTGATATTATAATCTTTATAAAGCTTTGCAGCTATCTTCCGGCATGATAACGGTGGTAACGAATTATAGTGCAACATCATGATTTTGCTTTTTGTATCCTCGTATATGTTAGAAGTTCTATAACATGGCTTTTGTTGCCGATTCTGTTGTTTTGACTTTGGCAACATTTTTTCTTTAGCAAGGGATGGCATGGCCTGTGCTAGATATAGTTGGGTGAATCTAAGCAAATCCTCATAGCCGTCATGTATTACTTTTTCCTCGTAATCTTTGTCCCAGTATTTCATAATACTAACGTGTTTCATTCTATTACCCCCTCTCACTTCCATGGTACACCCAATACAGCAAGCCGCACAAGAGCCTATACGCATTAGAATTATCCATCAATAGTAGTAAACGACCCCTTGAATGCGAAAAGCCCTCACAATCCCTTGTAAAGGCTCATATTCCAAGCAGTATTTATAAAACCGGATCAAGTACTGGGTGTTCCTCTATAAACTTCGCTCTTTGATTATGCAAAATCAGTACAAGTTCATCACCATCAATCAACTCCACTTGTATGCCTTGCGGGAGAGTCTTAGCATAATCAATTGCTTCCTGAGAGTAACTACTTGAAGTTATTACAATTCCTCTAGTTACTTTATCATGGTAACATGCGCCTACAAGCTTTTGAATCACCGGCCTACCAACCAAGTTATCTTCATGCCACAATTTACATTCAGCATAATACTCTATGCCGTCTTTTTCTGCTATTATGTCTTTTCCTCCATCGGCAACCGCTTCCGTCACCATAACATAGTTGTATCCCATAGTTTTAAGCAGCCCAGCACACCATGATTCAAATGCATCATAGCCTTCAGGCGTTTTCTGGTCTTTCATCTTCATAAGCTCTTGTTTATTAATCAGCTTCAATGTATCGATTTTAATACGCCTTTCAAATAGGTCAAGTTCCCTTTTCTTACAATACGCTTTGTAAGACTTATCTAGCACCAAGGTAACCGTAATAATTGCAAGCATTGTAAATACATAACTCATTGTACCAACTCCTTTGCATTAGTATGTGTAAGAATTGGTAAATTATGAGTGCTTAACGATCTAGTCAGGAATGTATTCGAACAACTCCCCTAGCTGACAGTTAAATAATTTGCACAGCTTATTCATTGTGTCATAATCAACCCTTTTTACACTCTCGTGATACAAGTTAGAAATTGTATTTCGATTTAAGCCGGTTTTTTCATGTACATCCTGGATTGTAAGTTTGTTGATTCCCATTTGTTTTGATAAATTACACTTTATCATAGTTACACCCCTTTTAATTATTATGTTAATTAAAATAATATACATGTATTATAAAATAGTCAATATATTATATGATTCACTTGACTATTTGATTAACTTGCATTACAATATACTTAACATGTTAATCAAATAGCTTGAGAAAACATTTTTAAGGAGGGGTATAAATGAATAGTTCTGAACAAAATACTACATCGAATACAGACAATACAGTGTTTACTGACTTCATAAAATGTATTAATTCAATAGTAGTCGGAGGTCAAGTATATAGCATTAAAGATTTATCATCGCAACAAAAAGCAAGTAAGAGTGAGGGATGACCTCACTCTTTTCTATTCAATCAACTTTAATTCGCTACATACACACTGGATTAGCAATTAACTGATGCATCTTTATCAATATTTTGTTCTGCACAACCCATCATTGTATTGTCAGCCTTACACTGTACCTTAACCCATTCACCATACTCTTCCTCTGTACATACTTTTACAGCGCATAATGCTATATAGTATTCATTTCCCTTTTTATATATATCGGTAAAACACTCAAAATTGAACTCTTCCTCCTTTAAGGCATCCAAATTTTGGTCCAAAAAAGACTTGAACGTGTGTTTATAATAATATTCACCTGTAAGTTGAGTGTCTTCAGCAATCTTTCTTATTATTGAATGATAATCTGGATATAAACACATGCTCTTCATTTCAATTGTTTCTAAGTCGACTTTAAAAAACTCCTTGGTCTGGCTGATTCTATATTCTTTCAGAGCTTCATGCATTAATTTTTCTGCTCTTTCCACATCAAGCGCATAAAAACTGAACTCTTCTTTAAATGGCATAGGTATACTTGTTGATCTTGATAATTCTTCTATTCTTCCTTTTACAGATTTAGTGGTATATCCAACTTTATATATATCAGGCATGCACTCATTACTTAAAACATATACAAATCCTTCCACTAAATTCACCCGCAGTTCAGTTTTGATTATTATTGTTTACTAAGCTTATTATTATATTCTTCGATTGACTTATTGTGCAGCACTCTTCTTTTTTCAAATTCCTCAAGCTTCGAGTTATAATCCTCTATCATTTGCTCATATACATAATAGTTTTCATCATACTTATCCGGGTCACTGTCAAGCCACACTTTCATCTGATCTTCAAATTCTACGAATTTCTGATAATCGGAATCTATTTCGTTTTGCATATTAGTTAATGCCGCTTCCTCTTTCTCTATCTGCAAATATACTTCGTCCATTTGCTGGGCGAATGCTTGTTGCTGCCTTTTTAATTCATCCTGGTGAATATTGAGATATATTAGTCCTGCGAATAAAGCTATGACTATTACTGTTGACAATACAATTTTGGGTGTGCTGTTCTTCTTTGATATAGTAACCGTACCACAGTCCAAATCCCAGCTTGTAAATATATTTGAAGTTAGTTTACCATATGCTTTTATTGACGTAAACAATGCCACTATTGGGATTCCTAGCCCTAGCCCCCTATACAGTACTAAAAAGCTTCTTTTCAAAGCTAAACTATAATTCAGTTTATTACCCTCCCTATCTAATACATATAAATTAAACAACCATTTACCAGGGGTCGTTCCGAACATAGAAACTATTAACGCTTCGACAAAAAGCCAAATACCATACAGAACTCCTGTCAGAAGATATTCATAAACATATTCAACTAATGCACTATATGAAGAAGGATGGATGTAACTCCAACTATATGCTACAATAAAGCAACCTATTAGAATATCAATACTTCTAGCCCAATATCTTAGCCATGGGCGGGGCTTAAGCATTTCAGCTGCGTCTTGGCTTATAGCATCGTCATTAATGGGCTGGTCATACTCGGTTGTATGATAAGTATCAAACCCCGCGTCATATTGCCTTCTTTTATCAGCATCAATTAGTGTCTCATATGCTACGTTTAAAGCCTTCATTAATTCTTCACATCTTGGCCGCTCTGCCGGAGGGTTAACATCAGGGTGATATTTCTTTGCCAATACTCTATATGCCTTTTCGATGACTTCTTTTGATGCATGTGGGCTAACTTCGAGTATGTCATAGTAGGTCATTATAATATCCCCCTTGTATGTTAATATTTTACTTTAATAGTATCACTATGGGAATTGCTTGTCTAATAAAAAAGGAAGCGGTATTCGCTTCCGTAGGACTGATCTATATTTTTATCTCAATATTTTGGGTAGCAAAAGGTTTTTCTTTGCTTCCTGGTTAATCTCGGTTAAGATGCCCTGTAATTTCTTAGCCTGTAATTCAGGCTTCTGATTTCTAAACGCCGGGCTTAAAGCCAATTTATCAAATCTTTTTGCGGTTTCTTCCCCTAGGTACTTTTGTAGTTCCGTCACCTGTTCCGGAGTCAAATCAATACGTTTGCCCTGATGCATAATATATGTGCTGGCAGTCCTGGGAAATTGAATCTTCTCACCAGACTTTTCGTATATATCAAGCACCATTTCTGCAGCAGGAGTGGGATTGTTTTTCGATACATTAGCCGGATTTAGAAGCACGTTCAACAGGTTGTTACTACCACCCGGATATACTTCTTTCTCTTTACCTAGCGTAGTTATACGTGGTTGGAGTCCCTTGGATGATACCGGTAGTCTTCCTTTAACCATATTAACCGCTTCTTTACCAAAACTAGGATTATATGTACTTCTAGCAGTGTTATCAGATAGCTGCCTTAACTGGTTTCCTAGTGTTGGCGTAAATGATGCGGGTGTACCTTGAAGGGTATTTGCTATATTCTTTACCGGGTCATAACCGCCTGTAAGCTTCTTAACTCCCGTCAATAATGGCTGCTCAACTAAAGTACTTAATCCACTAACAGAAGCGTCCATCAGTGTGGTTAATAAATCAGCTGTATTACCTCTATTTTGCGCTACATTTGCGCCTACACCTAGCATAATGCTTGTAGGAGCTGCCCAATCCCAGCTTACGAAAGTATCACCGTTCTTTGCTTTGGCATCTTCCGGATTCCCACTGCCAATAAACCGATTTAGAGCTGTAGTATTTAACCGATATTCACCTTGGCCGATATCACGCTTTAAATTTGCCACGTCCATATCTTTATCTGCTGCTCCGGTGATAAGCCCCATTCTATTAAGCTGATACCCTAGCAATATTAGTCCGGTTCCTGTTGTTCCTCTCGATAAAGCATCAACAAATTCCTTTTGGTTAAATACCTTGCCCCTTAATGGCTTTGTAGCCTCATTAATTGCCTTTATAGCTGATACCGGAGAATAATCAATCCCTCTTGCCAGAATGTTCGCCGGTGTTTTACTGTATTTGAGAACCAAATCTCCAAGTCCCCATTCAGAAGAGCCTGTAAAGAAACTGGATAATTTATTCAGTCCATCCTTAATGCGCTTAAAGCCTTCACTCAATCCATTACTATCCTGGAAGGTTCTGTACTTGGCAATACGGTCCGCAATCTCTATCATCCCCGGTGTAGGTTCGGTAGCCCCTGATATTATCATCTGCTGCCTTAAGCTTTCCGCTCTAGCTGCTTCCGAAAATGCCGAATCTGTAGCCTTCAATCCAACGTTCAAGCCAGTTTCAAGCTTCCCTAAAAGCGTGCCCTTCTTAAATGTATTACCGGTTCCAAGTTCAAATTTTGTTCCCATGCCTTTTGTATCAATACCCTGTAATGCATCCTCAACTGCTTCTACAAATCCTTTTGAGCCTTCCTCGATCTGTGTTTTTACACTCGGCAGTATGGTTGTCCTCTGACCGGTTATCCTACTAACAGCTGTATCCAGCGGCGTTCCCAGTACATTACTGATATTTTCAAGCCCTCCGAATATTGCGTTTCCGACTGTGTTTCTAATCATCGTTTTAGGGTTCAAGAGCTGCGCCAAAGTCTGTATCGTTGAAACCTTTCGCCATATAGTTTTCGGAAGCTGCTCGTCTATATCTCTTAGAACCTTTGCAATTTCAATAGTCTTTTCTCTGCTGTCCGGCATGGCATTTACTTTGTTCATTCTTTCCGTAATGTTCTTTGCAAAGTCTTCCGACAGTTTTAGCCTCTTGGTAAGCTTATCCCCATCTTTGAACATCTGATCATTGGCTTTATCAAACAATTTCTGAGTGTATTTCAGCATACCTTCCGGTGTAAGCCTTCCCCACATTGATAGAGCTTGTATGGCTTGTCCGCTTTCTGTGGCCTTCTTACTTATGTCTTCAATAATGTCTATAGCTTCATTATATCGGTTTTCCCCTTGGAGTTTTCTTACGAGTTCCATCCCTAAAGCATTATTCTCTGCTGTTACCGGACCGTCCTTTACTCTCCTTATAGCTTCGTCATAGTTGCTATTAATAATCTTTCTAACATTCTCTAACGTTCCCTGGTTTGTTATAGGATCATAACTATAGTCTGTTTTGCTTAATGATGCTTTCAATTCCGGATTAGCAACCTCGCTGTTAAGTATAGAGCTCGGCAAGCTTCTAGTAGCCTTCCCCTCGACTGTAGGGAGCTTTATAAGAGGTTTTTCAACCTTCGGTGTTGCAATACTGCCCAATGGCTTAAATTCGTTTATAAGAGGTTTTGGAGCGTCCTTCTTTGATATTGGTTGTGTTATCTTTGGCAGCTCCTTAACCCCTGCTGCATTTGCCAGGTTTCTTTGTGCTCCTATCCTCTTAAGGTCGATACCCTTTTCAGCAGTTTCTATGTTTTTAATTATGCTGTTAAGATCAATACCTAACTCTGATTTAATCCTAACCATTTCTTCCTCTCTTAATTGGTTGGTCTTGAAATGGTTCTGTATAGTTTCAATAGCTGTATTATATTCATTTATCGCATTGTCTAAGGCTGTGTTCTTAACTTTGTATGTACCTGTGCTTTTAATCAGCGTCGGCTTAAGAGATTTTGCAGTATTATCCATTGTCGCTGCTGCTTCTATGGGGATCTTATCGAATTTTCCAGCTATGACATTATCTACAACCAGCCTACCTACTTTATTTAATCCCGTAAGCCCGATATCTGCCAGAATACCTATGCCAAACCTTATATGCTGCGTTAATCCTTTAAACCTTTCCATATGTTTATTTACTGCTGCGATGTATTCCTCCGGTGCCCTCAGCACTTCCATCCTGTCTATTATCTTTTCTTGTCTTAAAAGAGTTATGTCATTTTTACTGTCTATCAAATAGATAGATAAAGTACCGCCAGCATAATTACCGGAACAGCGACCGTACACCTCTGTTATAATATCTTCTAAACTGCCATATCTTTCGTCTTCTGCGAGCTCTTCCATATGATTTTGGATTATCGGAATATCTTTACCCAGTATTAAAAGTGCACCTTCTTCTACAGTTTTTCTTAATTCATATCCTGTTTTATGCGACATGTAATATACTGTAGGGATTCCTTCCTCTACACAGGCTGCAGCTATGTTTAATTGTGTGAATTCCTCTAAGCGCTTTTGGTCTTCCTCATTTTCCTGTACTCCCAATTCCCTAAAATAACCTTCCCATTCAGCTACCAACCCCTTTACTATGTCCTGAAAGGTTTCCATGCTATCCCCTTCGGCTTTTTCAAATTGGTTCAACATTTCATGGTACAGGGCACAGGTACCAGCACCAAAGAACATTTTACCTTTGACTTGTCTTAACTTATCTATTTCCATGCCTGTATCATAAATTGTTCCATCATGCCCTTTTGTACTCATTCTAGAATCTCCAGCCATTATAATACCGTTATTATCGGTTATGATTATACACATACTCATAGTTTAATCCCCCTTTCGCTCATTAGCTTCTATTTCATTAATTCGCTCCTTAGCCCACTCAAGATTCCCATGGAGTATTTTCAATGAGTAAACAAGTTGCTGATCGTAGGACATGTTTTTAATCTCTGCAAGCAATTCTTCATAGCTCAGTTCCTTGATAGTACCATTCTCAATATTCTCTATTTGTTCCCGCCACCAGTTCGGCCTTGCTTGCATGTCATCTAATTGAAACTTTCGTATCTCTCTCAATCTTAGCTCTTCCGACATATTCTCAATATCTCGCGCATTGTTTGCTCTTAACGCCTCTATTTCCTTCTGTAATTTCGTCAACTCAGTTCTGATACTCATTTTTTCTCGCCTCCTATGCTTTGTTTTAACTCTTCAATTTCTGTCCTTAATTGGTCAATCAGCTTTTGAATTTCAGGGCTTTCAAATAAGCCTAGATGTTTTCCTAGCATCTCTATGGCTTTTAGCTTGTCATAAGCTTTTATCGATACAGTTCCCCTAGAGTTTTTTATTTCCTGTATCAGTGAGGTATCAACCGAATCACTGTCTTTCAGGTCTATTACCTGCTGATAGCCTATAACGGGCTGACCTCCTTCATCATAACCATCTATGGCTTTTACGGTCTTGTAATTTATGTAGCAACCGATATCGAACTTTATGATCTTCAATAGCTCCTGGACTAACATGTTCTGTGTCACTTCTGCTTGCTCTGCAAGCTTTTGCTGCCGCTTTCTAATCTCTTCCTGTATGCCGACATTTGCCGACAGTCTAGCAGCTTGGTTATGTGCATCTTTAGGGCTATATCCAGCCCTAATAGCTGCCTGTGTGGCATTACAATCCTTCAGGTACTCATCTACAAACCGCTGTTGCTTATCCGTAAGCAATATACATCACCACCTTTCATTTTTCCAACAAAGCCAACATTTTAACTTAACCTAATATTTATTCTTATTAATATATTTTGTCAGTTGCCCAACCCACACTAACTCTACGGTGCCGGTCTGCCCGTTTCGATTCTTAGCAGTAATGATTTCACCAATATTCTTCTTGTCTGTGTCCGGATTGTAGTATTCATCTCGATAAAGAAATATTACAACGTCTGCATCTTGTTCTATAGCACCTGAATCTCTTAAATCCGATAAAACGGGACGTTTATTTGTTCTTTGCTCGCATGATCGATTTAACTGAACAAGCAGCACAACTGCAATATTCAATTGTTTTGCCATTGTTTTTAATGCCTTTGTTATTTCGCTAATCTGCTGCACCCGGTTTTCTGTCTTGCTCTCATGTGCAATGAAGTCAAGGTAGTCAATGAAAATGACATCAAGACCTTTAATCTCTTTACACTTATTTTTTATCTGTGTTACTGTCTGCGGCGTTGTATCGTCTATGTATAATCCAGCGTTGTTAATAACATTTGTTATCTTAGCAATGTTAGTCCAATCGGCTTCCTCTAACTGCCCCGTCTTTAGTTTCATACTATCAATATGTGTTAGCTGTGATATTAAGCGTTGCATCACTAATTCTTTACTCATTTCCATGCTGAAAATTGCTGCTGTAGTATTATTTTTTATAGTCATACTTTCAGCCACATTCAGCATAAAAGCAGTTTTCCCCATTGAGGGCCTAGCGGCAACTATTGTCAACTCGCCTTTGGTAACACCAGATAATTTATTATCTAGATCGGTGAATCCTGTAGGTATAGCCCCAACACATCCACCATTATTCTGGTTATTCTCAATAATCGTCAATGTGGTATCTAGCAATTCTCCTGCTCTGTGGGCTTGTCCTTTTGAATTTCCAGGAACACGAGTTATAACATTTTCTATCTCTTGTATCTCCTGAAAATAATCACCTTCATATGCTTTGTTTAAAAGCGCTGTAGTGGCTTTTATTGTGTCCCTTCTGTGTTTGTAGTCTTTTAATATTTTTGCGTGATGTATGACGTTTGCAGCTGATGTCGCAGGTGTCGCATCCATTAATTCAGCCAGAAAAACTGGTGTGATAATATCTCTACTATCTTTCATTGCATCAAGTAATGTTAATATGTCTACCGGCTTTTCATCTTCGTCTAATTGAATGATAACGGTGCAAAGCTCCTTATGAATCTCCTTGTAAAAATCCTCAGGTTGTAGTAAACTTTTTATTAGTTGAATATTTTCTTTTTTAATTAGCATTGTGCCTAGCAATGCTTTTTCTATTTCCTCATTGTGTGGGGGTATCCTCAAAACACTAGTCATAAAGCACCTCCGTGTATGCTTTCATGAATGCTTTCTGTGCTTCACCCTGATCCATCGCCCCCAAATAACTGATTCTAAATTTCTTCGCAGCCTCTAACACTTTGCCGCTTAAATGTTCATATATGTTGTTGCCGTATGCACCTAATGCCTTATCGATTATTTGCCAGGCTTCGGCCGGCGTTGGGTTATCTCTTTTGATCAGTTCAGCTTTCAATTCCGCTATCGTGGGAGCATACTTCGATTTCTTGACATGCATTTTCAAAGCAGTTGCAACACTTTCAAATGACTCCGCAATAAAACTGTCTGCCCAAATTTCAATAAGTTCTTTTACATCATCATCGCTGATAGGTGAACTATTGAATTGAGGGTAAAGAATTTCAATTCGCTTTAAAATCTTTGCTGCTTCAGTTGTGTTCATCGACTTTCACCACCATTTATAAATTTATCGAACTTGCTTATTGGACTGAGCTTGTCCGGTTTACCAATGTTTCCAGTATAGTCAAGGTAACCAGCGTATTCCTGCTTTTGACCCATAAAATTTGTTGATCGCACGTAAAACTTGGAATCAACCTTATTTTCCTTTAGATATTGAATATAGTTGTTTGTGGCTTTCATTATGTCTTCTGCTAAAACTCCTTTTTTTAACAAAGCACACCAATTTCTATAACTTTGTGGTTTATTGAATGCATTCGGATAAATTGAATAAAATGCTTCAAACTCAGCAGTATATATATTCTTTTTTTCTTTTTTATCTTTTTTATCTTTCTTGTTTGTGTCGGCTTGTTGTTGCTTTGCTGTTGCTTTGTTGTTGGATTTGTTGTCGGTTTCTTCCATATCCAATTGGTACAATGCCCAATTTTCAACGGTTATAACTGAAAACTTGTTGTTGGATTTTATGTTGATAATTTGAAGTCTATTTAATGTGTGCATATGGTCATTGAGTGTTGATGGCTTAATCTTCAATTCTTGAGCTGCTTTAAGCCGACCGTAAACGAATTGCCCTGGCTGCAATTTAACACATTGAAGTCCCACTAATATATCCCGTTCCTTATATGTAGCTTTTAGGAGACACCATATAAAGACTTTTAATAACCTCTCATTTTGGAATACGGGATTATCCAATATCTTTCTGTATAATCTGATGTATCCATCCACATTTCACATCCTCCTATTCATTCTTTAAGTTCACTTTTTAACGAAAGTTTACCGTGCAACGGATATGCAAACCGTCGTTATTGATTTATAAGGCGTTGAAATTACTACGTTCTCCGTCACAGCCGTTTGTTTATGCGCCAAAACGTGCACCTAACCGCTAATTTTTCGTAGTTTTTGAGGCTCATTACACATACTTTGAGATTGAAGATTGTCTAACCAAAGCTGTATTTTTTCTGTATCATATAGGTATAATCGTTTTCCTATCGTTATATGTGGAATCAATTTTTTTCTCCGCAAATCATTTATTGTCCACGCCGTTAATTTTTCCCCTGACCATTCTACTAATTCTTTACAATTAAGCAGCTTACCCATGGTTAGGCCCCCTTCTCTATAATTTCGAAAAGATCATCAAATTGTTTTTTAAGAAAATCACATAATTTTTTTGCTGTTTTAGGTCTTAGACTAGCTTTTCCGTTCTCAATTTGGCTGTATGTAGCAATATTCAAGCCTGTTCCTATACATACATCCGATTGATTATAACCTTGTTCGATTCTTGCCTTTTTGATATTACCAGTTCTAACCTTAATCATATCTTACACCTCCATTCCACTAATAGTGTACATACTATTTTTATACATTCACTTAAAGTGTATATATTTGCCTTTAATATACAACACTATTTGTGTTAATTCAACTATTATTATTCCACTATTAGTGTTGACATTGTGTTTTCTATGTGTTATATTTAGCTTAATTAATTACTTGGAAGGAGTATTTTTATGAGCCAAGCATCCGATAAAAAGGCCGGGTTAATAGAACTGGGTAAAAAATTAAGAGAATTACGTGATAATAAAGGAAAAAGTCAAAAAGAAGCTGCTGGGGACTTAGATTTAAAGCCATCAGTTCTTTCAAGTTACGAAATAGGAGACAGAGAGCCTTCCATTATTACTTTAAATAAAATTGCTAGGTATTATAACGTAACTGTTGATTATCTTACAGACAATAGCCCCTATAAGACTTCAGAGCACAAATTACTTGAAAACAGCAATATCCTCAGTAAAGAAGCAATAAATAGAATATTAAATTTAAACCCTAGTACAATTACTTTTTTAGATAAATTATTATGTACTAGCGAATTTAGTAATTTTATTGACACATTAAACTTTTATAAATATTTTCCGCATGAAAAATTTCAGCAGATGGCAGAGAAAATGATAAATGAAGATATGCCTGCTTATAAATTAGGGGTGCTAATAACTGCTAATAGGTTAAGAGAGGATTACCTAAGAAAATTTGTAGATGAATCACTTGATAAGTTACTTACAGATATTAAGATGATAGATATTGAGAAAGAAATGGAGGAGTAACCCATGTCACAGGAAAAGCGAAGGAGTGCCGGATCGTATAGGCTTTTACCTTCAGGCAAATATCAATTGGCTGTATCGGCTGGGACTGATTCAAAAGGTCAACGACAACGCCATTATAAAACCATCGAAGCAAGAAACGACAGGGAAGCAGAAAAGGCTTTGGCTGCTTTTATTACAGAGGTTGAGGGCGGTACATATATAGAGCCGGTAAAAATGAGTTTTGAAGATGTTTTTAAGAAATGGATTGCATCACACCAGGGCGAAAAAGAACTTGCTCCAAAAACTAAAGCCAGATATGAGCAATTGTTTGATCTTCGAATTAAAGACTATTTTAACCGCTACAAACTTGAAAAAATCAATGCAACAATGATTGATGATTTCTTTACAGAATTAAGAAACATGGACCGATTAGACAGGAGAAAAGGAAAACTAAGCGAGCAGACAGTAAAACATCATTACAGGCTCATCAATGCAGTATTTGCCTATGCATACCGTAAAGGGTTAATAAAATCTAACCCTATGGAGAAGACCGAACCGGTTTCAGTTCAAAAGAAGGAAATTCATTGCTTTAACGAAGAACAGATCACAATATTATTGGAAGCACTTGAAACGGCAGAAACAAAGTTTAAAACAACTATACATATCGCTTTAAACGGCCTTAGACTGGGCGAAGTTATGGGACTTGAATGGTCGGATGTGGATTATAAAAACAATACTATAAGAATTGAACGAACTAGCCAGTACATAGCCGGTAAAGGCATTATCACAAAGAAACCTAAGACTAAGAAGTCTACGCGTACTATATCAATGCCTGAAGAAGTAATGAACCTGATCCGTCAGCATGAAATTGAACAGAAACAACAGAGAATGAAAGTCGCAAATAAATGGGAAAACAGCAATCGATTATTTACAACAGAACTAGGCGCACCAATGTTCCCGGAGACACCTTCAAAATGGTTCAACGAATTTATTAAATGTCACAACGAGAAAATAAAGAGTGATCCGGATATACAAGAAGATAATAAACCCCTGCACATGCTTCCGGAGGATGTAACGTTCCACGGCCTGCGGCATACAAGCGTTAGTTACTTGATCGCAAACGGTGAGGACGTGGCAACAATAGCGCAAAGGCACGGACACAGTAACGCGAACACAACATTATCTATTTATGCTCACTCATTTAAAAAGCGTGATGAAGCTGCAGCCGATAAAATGTCGGGGCTGTTTAAGAAGAAAACAGCAGTAAAATAATAGGTCGGATTTAATATCCGATCTTTCTCTTTTATCAAATTAGGTGCACGTTTGGCGCATAGAACGATTTTAAAATAAAAAAGTTGTAAAGCTTTAAGCCTTACAACCTAGTGTTTTCAGTGGTGCACCTAAAGGGAGTCGAACCCCCGACCTGCGGTTTAGGAAACCGTCGCTCTATCCTGCTGAGCTATAGGTGCACATTTATTACACATAACATGATATAATGGAATGCCGGTTTTGTCAACCCATAAAACACGACAGAACTACCAAGTTATGTTTTATGTTCATGTTGAAGGACCCTTTAATATTATTTGCATGAATTTCATCAATTATTAATTCTAAATACTTTTTCCTTAAATCTGATTTACCCATGATGCAAGTCCGAATAAATCTTAGACCAGTACATTTTCTTGCCCGCCGGATGCCACAAAAAGCACGCTTCCGGAAGCGTTCCCTATAATATTGGCCAGATGCTCATACTGCATTGGCATTCCCACAATGCTTATATCTGCCGATACTTCTTTAAAAATTTCAAAAAAATCGCCTGAGAAAATTTCAATCCTGGTATTGACCGGCAAACGAGCCTCTTCAATAAAGCTTTGCAGTTCCTTCCTTACCTTCTCTTTATGCCTTTCATTGCTGGCAACACGACAAAGATGCAGCTCCGCTCCCATATTGCGGACCATCTGCAGTGCACAGAGCACAGCCAGATCATTATTGGGGCTCTTGTCTCTCAGCCATATATTGATTTTGCGTTCAAGACCCAAATTGTATTTCGGATGCAGCCACAGGCACATTGCAGCAATATTCAGAGGCCGGATTTCTGCCAAAACGTTTTTCAGTTTTATCTGTTTTTCATTATCATCACTGACAGTAAACAAAATGGCATTGGGAGGTAAAAAGCTGCTGGTCAGACATTGCAAAGCCGGATACAGGATTGAGCTGAAAGCTTCCGACCTTAGAGATATCTTCTGGGCAAATACCCGCTCCTCCTTCAAAGGTGCCAAGGCTTCGTTTATCTGGCCTTCACCAACAGCATCCATACCTTCTTCGGGGTGAACCGTCAGGTAATACATCCGGCCCGAGGGATAAATCAAACTGCGCACAAACCGGGATATCCGCCTGAAATCCTCCGGTCTTTCAACCGGGATCACCACAGACGGCTTCCACAGCCGGGGATGGTATGGCGTATTCATAGCCTTCTGTGCAGCCCATTCTGCAATAGATATGAAAACACCGCCGCGGACATCACCCCATGGGGAAGTCAGGTTTCTTTTTTTCAGGAATGAGTAGATGCATAGGATGGTTAGCAGCGTCACGCCGGTAAAAAGCGGATTGATCAGCAGCATCACGGAAAGACTGCCCAATGTACCGATGATAGGTACAATGATGGACATCGACAAGGTTGGCCTGAAGCTCGTGATTCCGATTCCCTGTTCCAGTAGAACCACCAGATTGATCATGCCATAGGTGGTCAGAAAGAACATTGTAAGCAGCTCCGCCAGGCTGTCCAGGTTACCGGCATAAATAACTGCCAGTGATATCAGGGAGGAGAACACAATAGCAATTTGTGGCTCTCCTTTTTTATCCTTTTTCGCAAAGAACCCGGAGAAGGGGATCACTCGGTTTTCTCCGAGGGCTGCCAAAGTCCTGGGAGCACTGACTAAAGTAGAAAGGGCTGAGGATAAAACGGCTCCCATAAGCCCCGCAATGATCAACAGCTTAACGCTGCCCAGTTTCAAAATGACAGAAGTATCAGAAAGAAGCATCTCTTGAGTCACCTGTCGTGCAAACCAGATTGCTATCGTCAAATAGACGGCAAGACCTGTGAAAACCGCCGCCAGTGTTCCTCGTATAATGCTTTTCCTGGGGTCTTCCAATTCCCCGGACATGGTTGCCCCGGTAAGAACGCCGGTTACAGCCGGAAAAAATATGGCAAAAGTAGCCCAGAAACCTGCCTCCGGCATGGTACCCGTCATGACCATGGTCCCCGGATTCAAGCTGGGACCGGTTAGGAACGAGATAACGGATAGTGCAACTGCAGCCAGTATGAAATACTGCACACGGAATGCTACCCGCACACTGATCATGGAAATAGCCGTCAGGATCAACCAGGTAATAAAACCCACCAACTTGATGGAGTGGTCCGGAAAAAATGCAATCCAAAGCTCGCCAAAGCCGGTGGTGTAGAATGCCACGGAAACAGCCTGGGAGAGATAGAGCGGAATGCCGATAGCGCCGCCCATTTCCAGCCCCAGAGAGCGGGTTATGATGGCATAGGCACCGCCAGGACCTATGCGTATGTTTGTCAGCATTGATGACATGGAAAGCGCAGTACATATGGTAATGACATGAGCCATCATAATGATCAGCAAAGTATTCCAAAGGCCGACGTTTCCCACGACCCATCCCAGCCGCAGATACATAATAACGCCCAGTATTGTCAGAAGAGTCGGAATATAGACACCCTCTATCGTTCCAAGTCCTTTCGCTTTACTCATTTCGCACGCCTCCTAAAGTATGTCAGTCCTTATCATGCTTCTGAATCTTAAAAATCTTCTTTACGCTTACTATATAAAAAATTCTATAGTAAGTTAAGTGACTATTCAATACATCTTTCAAAATATTGCCCATTGGCAAGCTGATGATGTCGTTTTTCAAAAGCATTCAGGAACCAAACTTTTTCAAACCCTCCATTAATACACCACTTCAAGATGAGAGCTTAGAATTAAGCTGAACAGAAAAAAGTGCAAATTAATGCGGAGGTGTTACATGATGGAAAAAAATTTGAAGCTGGAGCAGATCAAAACGGATCTGACCGAATTGTGTGTCAAGCTGAGGGATCGGCATGTAGGCAGCGAAGGAAACAAGAAGGCTGCCAGGTATGCGGCTGATAGGATGATGGCTGCAGGCTTTACGGTATCCCAGCCTGAATTCGATTGTATCGATTGGGAATACGGACCGGCTGTTTTGAGAGTTGGTGATGAACAGCTGGAAGCTTATATCAGTCCTTACTCTCTTTCTTGCGAATTTCAGGGTGTCTTCGAAACGGCAAGTACGCTGAAGGAGCTGCAAGGAAAGGACTTTGAGGGGAAAGCAGCCGTATTGCACGGCGAGTTGTGCAAAGAGCAGCTTATGCCGAAAAACTTTGTATTCTATAATCCCGAAGAGCACCAACAGATCATACGTCTGCTGGAAGAGAAGAAACCGGCGGCAATCGTTGCCATCACAACCAGGAATCCGGAAATGGCAGGCGCTTTATATCCCTTCCCTTTGCTCGAAGACGGCGACTTTGATATTCCGTCCGTTTACCTGACAGCGGACGAAGGCAGGAAGCTGCTCGCTAGTGCTGCTTCTCAACTGTACCTGAAAATTGACTCCAACCGGATCCCTTCTAAAGGGTCAAATGTCATCGGAGCAAAAGACGGGCAAGATCTAAAAAGGATCGTGATATGTGCGCATATCGATACCAAGAAAGGGACGACCGGTGCTTTGGACAATGGAACAGGCGTCGCTGTTTTGCTTGCCCTGGCCGACATGCTGAAGGATTACAGAGGCAAATACGGTGTCGAGCTTCTCGCGTTCAACGGCGAGGATTATTATGCCGCTTCGGGGCAAATGCAATATCTGGCGTTAAACGAAGGTAAGCTTGATCAAATCGCATTTGCAGTCAATATTGACGGGGCGGGGTGTGTCGGGTATAAAACCTCCTTCTGCTGCTTCAACTGCGAGGAAGATCACTTACAGTTGGTGCAGCAGGTTTTCGAAGAAGGCAAGAGCGTGCAGATCGACCCCTGGTATCAGGGAGACCACATGCTGTTTGTGATGAACCAGATTCCTTCCGTGGCAGTCTCCAGCGAGAATTTATTTGATATTTCCGCCGAAATAGCCCACACGCCAAAAGACACGATTAAAAACGTAGATATGAACAAAGTACTGGAAATCGCAGAAACGCTCAAGGATTTGATCTATCATATCAAATAATACTCCGTTCTCAAGGAAACTATATACTCTATGCATGTATTCCTAGCGGGCTTGAGATCCTTCACTGTATTCAGAATGAAAGAAGGGTCAAGCCCCTTTATTTTTTCCTTTATATGGTTTAAACTGGAGGCAGAATGATTGTGAAGTGAGTGATGCGCATGAGTACCGCAACCTACTCCACCAAGCAACTTGCTGACATGGCCGGCGTGCACCCCAATACCGTCAGACTGTATGAGGAATGGGGCTATCTATCGGAAGCTGTGCGAAAGCAGAACAATTACAGGGTTTTCACCGAAAAGCACCTGTATGAGATGCAGCTTGCGCGCGCAGCCTTGCCTGGCCCATACCCCATTGACGGGAGGCTGGTGCACGGCTTAGTGAAGAAATTTGCAGCCGGTGAAATTGACATAGCAGGCCAAATGGCAGCAGAATACCTCAAGCGGGTGGATAACGAGTGGAAAAGGGCGTTGGCGGCTTTGGAAGTGCTTGACAAGTGGTATGCGGACAGACCCGGGGACCGCCACACGGTTGTCTGCACGACCAGAAAGCAGGCAGCAGCCCGGTTGGGTTTGACAATAGACACGCTGCGGACCTGGGAAAGGAATGAGCTTCTGTTCGTCAACAAGGACGAGAAGGGAAGAGTGTACTTCTCAGAGTGGGACATGGAAAAGATCATGATCGTCCGGCTCTTGAGAAACTGCGGCTACACCATCGCTGCTCTCAACCGCGTGCTGGCTGCCGGGGCCGATCTCTCGGCTAAACCGTCGGAAATACTGAAATCCCCCGAGCTGGACTCCGATATCAACTACGTGACCGATCAATATCTGGACTTCCTATCCAATCATAGTAAGCGTGCTCAGGGGATTATTCAAATGATTTCCGACTATTCGGCCCTGCCTGCTAAAACAGCAGGAGGCTTACAGCCATAACCGCCATACCGCCCACCAGGCCGTATGTGGATAAATGAGGCTCTCCGTATTCCCTGGCAGTAGGCAGCAGCTCATCCAGTGATATGAATACCATAATGCCCGCCACCAGTGCGAACATGATGCCGAACAGCTCTTCACTGAGAACCGGCATCAGGAATAGATACGCCAGTATAGCACCCAAAGGCTCCGATAGACCCGACATGAAGGAGTACCACAATGCCTTCTTCCGGCTTCCGGTAGCGCAGAATATGGGTATCGACACGGCAATTCCCTCAGGAATATTGTGAATGGCAATGGCGATAGCGATGGCTACGCCTATCTTCGGTTCCCGCAGTGCGGCAATAAATGTTGCAATCCCCTCCGGGAAGTTATGGATGGCTATCGCTGCCGCAGTCAGAATACCCATTTTCATCAGTTTTCTTGCATGATGCTTTTCCATGACGCCCGCTGCTATATCCATATCTTCTACTTTGTGTATCTCATGGGGGTTTTCAATAGACGGAATCAGTTTGTCAATGACACCGATCAAGGCAATCCCGGCAAAAAACGAGATCACCGCCACCCACATGCCTCTTTTCATCCCCATTGAGGCTGTCAGAATACGGTTTGCTTCGTGCAGAATCTCCACAAGGGATACGTATATCATGACACCGGCAGAAAAACCCAGTACCATCGATAGCGCTTTTGTATTTGTCCGTTTGGTGAAAAAAGCCAGTAAGCTTCCCACACCGGTTGAGAGGCCTGCAATGAGCGTTAAGCCGAAGGCGTACAGCAATTCGTGCGAAAACATACGATTACCCCTAACCCGGCAGCAGCCGGAAATAGTATTTGGTTGTACAGTTTCCCCTTATATGACAAGTATTTCTACTACCATTATAGTGACAACCATTCGCTTTATCAACTTGTCCCACAAACAAAATTATACCGGGACTGCCTCTTCTCTTCCCGCTACGACACGAAAAAACCGCCCTACTGAGCGGTTTTACTATTCAATGCATTTTCTATTGCTTTCAGTATTACTTTGCTGCTGGATGTTACTCCAGAAATAACATCAACCTGAAGAGACTGTTTTTCCACTACGTGCTGAGGGATAACCTCCGCCGGTTTTCCTCGTCCGTTCTTGTGGCTGACCAACCGGATACCGGTAATCCTGTGGTCTTTGACCGAGACTTCCACATCAGCGGCAACCCATATGGCTTCACAGTGGCCTGTATAAATCCCATCCGCTGTTTTAGAAAGATCCACATCCTGAATGGTCATTTCCGAAATTATCTGGCGGTACTCCCGCAGCGTCATAAGCTCCTTGACCATTTTCACTGCGAATAGTCCAGCCAGGATAACGACCACAAGCACAACGGCCATAATCAGCTTTCTTTTCTTTTTCATCCTATCTACCCCCTATCGGTTTCATGATAACTTGCCTTTAAGCTTTTATACGTATTCCTTATGAATTTGTTTCCATAAATGCCATATTCCGATGCGAGCAGGCAGATTTTATTTCTTGATTTTTTCCTATCCATGCCCTATAATAGAAAAAATTGTCGCAGAGTGACACATGAAATTAACGTGAACATAATACGTATTTTTAGTCACAATGTTATAATGAACTCAATATAATTTAGTAAGCCCCAAATACGCAATCGTACAAGCTCCGATTCCAAACCATTTGATGCTGGAGGTATACTATGATAAAAAGCTACGTTCTTGATACCAACGTTCTCGTCCACGATCCCCGTTGTTTCTACAACTTCAAGGACAATAACGTCATTATCCCCATCATGGTCATTGAAGAGCTGGACAGCTTGAAAAAAAGGGACGGCATGATCGGCTTTCACGCCAGAAACGCAGCCCGGGAAATCAACAGGCTTAGGGAATACGGCAGCCTCAGCGAAGGCATCCGACTGCCGGAAGGCGGCATGGTCAAAATAGAGCTGGACCATATGGATGAGCTCATCCTTCCGGACGGTCTGAATATATCCAAGGTGGACAACAAGATCCTGGTGCTGACAAAGAATCTGCAGATTGAAAACGGAGAGCAGCCTACCATTCTGGTGACCAAGGACCTGTACATGTCCATCAAGGCGGACAGCCTGGGCATTATCGTACAGGATTATGAAAACGATAAAGTAACGGTTGAGGAGATCTATAAAGGCTACACCGAAATGCTGCTGCCATCTGCAGATATCGAAAAGATATTCAAGGGAGACGGCCTCCGCGCACCGCTTTATACCGATGAAGCCCTATACCCCAATGAGTTTGTTCATATCAAGAGCGCCGACAAGGCGGGCCATGAGGTTCTGACCATCTATAACGGCGACAGGATCGTCCCGCTTCGTTATGCCAATAGCTCAGCCTGGGGACTCACACCCATCAACCGGGAGCAGAAAATGGCCTATGAGTTATTGATGGATAACAATATCCATTTCGTCACGCTGGCAGGCGGTGCCGGCTCAGGAAAAACCATCCTGTCCACAGCGGTGGCACTGCAGAAGGTCATTGAAGAAGAAATCTTCAGGAAGCTGATCTTTGTCAAGCCCGTTGTGCCGGCCGGCAATGATATCGGGTATCTGCCGGGTACGGAGGAAGAAAAGCTCAAGCCCTGGATGGGTTCCTTCTATGATGCCATCGACAACCTCTTCGGCAACAAGTACCGCAAGAAGGAGAAAGAGAAGGAAAAAGAAAAGGGCGGCACCCGCGACAATTTCTCCAAGCCCTCCTTTACGGTAGACTCCTTTATCGAGGATTACAGGCAGCACGGCATTATTGAGACTAAAACCTTTACCTATATGCGGGGCAGGACGCTGTCCGACGCATTGGTCATCGTGGATGAAGCGCAGGAAATCACGCCCCACCTGGCCAAGATGATGCTGACCCGTGCCGGTTTCGGATCCAAGTTCGTATTCCTTGGGGATCCGACAGACAGCCAGATAGACAACGTCCTGGTGGATGAACGTTCAAACGGTTTGGTTTATACCATTGAAAAAATGAAGCCCTTCAACATTACGGGGCATGTGACGCTGAACAAGGTGGAAAGAAGTCCTCTGGCTCAGATTGCAGAAAAGCATATGTGAAATATGGCATCCGATGGCTGTAAAACCATTGGATGCTTTTATTTTGAGAGTTTGCGTACAAACTCTATGAAGCAGTGGGTGCTTGATAAATCTTCCATAGTCCTTTATCATTAAGAAAAGGAGGTGCGACATGAACTACAAACGCTTGTTGGAGCTGATACTTCTGAACCTGGATGAAGGTATCATCGTAACGGATGCTCATGCCAACATTACCTTTTATAAAGAGCCGGCCACCAATATCAGCGGCATCGACAACAAAACCGCTGCCGGCAAGAACATTCTGGAGGTCTTTCCCGACCTGACGCCGGAAACCAGCACCTTCTATACCGTGATTCGGAACAAGAAGCCGTTGATTGAGCATATCCAGCACTATACCAACTACCAGGGAAAGAAGGTATCAACTGTCACCTCTACTATTCCTATCTTCGAAAACGGGGAGCTGGTGGGCTGCTTTGAGATTTTTAAGGACCTGACCCAGGTCATGGAGCTGTCGGAAAAGATTATACGTCTGCAGGAGCAGCTGTATCAGAAGAAAACGGAGGATAAAAAAGCGGAGGGCAGCGATGCCCGCTACTCCTTTGACAGCATTGTGGGAAAGAGCAAAGCGATACAAAGCCTGAAGGACAAAGCAAGAAAAATAGCCGGAAGCGCTTCTCCCATCCTGATTTATGGAGAAACCGGAACCGGCAAGGAGCTTTTGGTGCAGGCCATCCACAATGCCAATGTCAAGCGGAAGTGCAAGCCCTTTATTGCACAGAACTGTGCGGCACTGCCCTTCAACCTGCTGGAATCCATCCTTTTCGGCACCGCCTCCGGCAGCTTTACGGGTGCCAAGGATAATCCGGGATTGTTTGAGCTGGCAGACGGCGGCACACTTTTTCTGGATGAAATCAATGCCTTGGACATTGAGCTGCAGGCCAAACTGCTGAGAGTCCTGCAGGATGGTGTGGTCAGGCGGGTCGGGAGCACCAGGACCAAGTCCGTGGATGTGCGGATCATTGCCGCTACCAACGTAGATCCTGTCCTGCTGGTGCAGAAAAGGCTGCTGCGTCAGGACCTTTACTACAGGCTCAATGTCATCTATCTGGAGGTTCCGCCTCTCCGGGAACGGAAAGAGGATATCCTCCTCTTGGCCGAGCATTTCATCGAGAAGAACAACGAAAAGCTGGGCAAATCCGTCAAGGGCCTGTCCCAGGAGGTCCGTCAGGCGCTGGTGGAATACCCCTGGCCGGGAAATGTGCGGGAGCTGGAGCATTGGATAGAAAGCGCCATGAACCTGGTGGAGAAGGACATCATCACCATGGATGCCGTCCAATACCATTTTGATAAGCGGATCGCTCTGTCAAACGGGCAGGTTCAGAAAACCGAAGCCGCTGACGGACCGGTTGATCTCTCCTTGGCCGTCAGCCAGTTTGAAAAGGAGCTGATTGTCAAAGCCTTGAAGGATACCAACGGCAACATCTCAAAGGCGGCAAGAGCGTTGAATCTGCCGAAGCAGACGCTTCACAACAAAATAAAAAAGCACGATATCCGGACCGAGGTAGAAGTTTATTGATATGACGTACCATATTTGAGACACATCTCCTATTTAGGGACGATTTTTGTACCAAATCTGGTACTTATTATTTTTGCCCACTTCCCGCTTTCTCAAAACGGCTCACAAGCTGCTACAGCAACTTTCTGGCGTCCTCTACCAATGCTGGCATACATATTGCTTAATATGTAGTTGCAAACATACTGCAAAATAACGAGGTGATATTTTGTGTAACGGCAACATCTTCAATATACAGCGCTATGCCCTCCACGACGGACCCGGCATCCGCACCACCGTATTCCTGAAGGGCTGCCCCCTTCGGTGCACCTGGTGCCACAACCCTGAGAGCCAGGCCTTTTCTCCTGAGCTGCTTTTTTACGGCAAACGGTGCATTGGCTGCGGTCTTTGCCTGAAAGTCTGCAAGAGCGGTGCAATTGCAGCAGAGAGCAGTACAGCACCCACCGACAGAAACAAGTGCAGCCTGTGCGGCAGGTGTGCCGGCCTATGTCCCACCAAGGCAAGGGAAATGGCAGGCGAGCAGGTCACCGCTGATTATGTGATCAGCCAGCTGGAGAGGGACCGGATTTTTTATGATGAGTCCAAAGGCGGCGCGACCTTTTCAGGTGGTGAGCCCCTGTCACAGCCAGAATTCCTTCTGGCACTCCTCGTGAAATGCAAAGCGGGGGATATCCACACGACTGTGGACACCTGCGGGTTCGCACCCACAGAGGTCATCCAATCAGTCAGTGCCTATACGGACCTGTTCCTTTATGATCTCAAGCTTGCGGATGATGCAAAGCACCAGCAATATACCGGTGTTTCCAACAGGCAGATCATCGACAACCTCGCAGCCCTGCTGAGCCTTGGCAAACGTGTGTTCCTAAGGCTTCCGATGATTCCGGGAATCAATGACAGCCCGGAGGACATTCGCGCTATGGCTGAATTGATCCGCAAGCTGCCAGCTGCCGAGCAGATCAACCTGCTGCCTTACCACAACACCGGCAATGAAAAATACAAGCGTCTCAATAAGCCGGAAGTTTTTCCGGATATACAGGTGCCCTCGGCGGGACAAGTCAAGCAGATAGCGGACCAGTACCTTTCCTACGGTATAAATGTAAAAATAGGAGGTTGAAAAAATGAATGACCGAGTAGCCGGACTGCGGCAGCAAAGCCTGGACCAAGTGCCCACCCTCACCATCGAGCGTGCAAAAATCGTTACCGATACGTATAAGAAAGTTGCCGGAACCGTATCCATCCCGGTGCTGCGGGCTATGACCTTCAAAGCACTGATGGAGAATAAGGCCATCTGCATCAACGACGGTGAGTTGATTGTGGGTGAAAGAGGCGCAGCGCCCAAGGCCACACCCACCTATCCGGAGCTTTGCTGCCATTCCCTGGAGGATTTTGATGTCATCGACAAGCGGGAGAAGATTTTTTTCAGGGTAAGCGACGATGCAAAGCGGATTCAAACCGAAGAGATCATCCCCTATTGGCGTGGAAAGTCCATGCGGGAATTGATCTTCTCCCAGATGTCCCAGGAGTGGAAGGATTGCTACAACGCCGGCATTTTTACCGAGTTCATGGAGCAAAGGGCACCGGGGCATACGGTAGGCGATGACAAGATCTATCGAAAAGGTTTTATCCAGTTCAAAGAGGATATAAAGAGAGAGCTGAATGCGTTGGATTATATCAACGACATGGATGCCTATACCAAGCAGGAAGAGCTGAAGGCCATGCTGATCTGCTGTGATGCCATTATGATCTACGCAAAGCGTCATGCGGAAAAGGCCTTGGAGCTTGCCAGTACGGAGAAGAATCCTGCAAGGAAAGCGGAGCTGCTGAAGATTGCAGAGGTCTGCAGCCATGTGCCGGCAAACCCGCCCCGCACCTTCTGGGAAGCACTGCAGGCATACTGGTTCGTGCACCTGGGTGTCATCACCGAGCTCAATACCTGGGATGCCTATTGCCCAGGCCGCTTGGACCAGCACTTGCACCCCTTCTACAAGAAGGAGCTTGAGGCAGGCACTTTGACGCCGGAGCAGGCAAAAGAGCTGCTGCAGCTTTTCTGGATCAAATTCAACAACCAGCCGGCACCGCCCAAGGTGGGCATCACATTGAAGGAAAGCGGCACCTATACCGATTTTGCCAATATCAACAGCGGCGGCCTGAAAGCCGACGGCTCCGATGGTGTCAACGATGTCACCTACATGGTGCTGGATGTCATTGATGAGATGCGTCTGCTGCAGCCCAGCTCCAACATACAGCTCAGCAAAAAGAACCCTGACCGCTTCCTGAAGCGGACCGCCGACATCATCAAGAAGGGCTGGGGGCAGCCCTCCATCTTCAATGCCGACTCGGTCATCGAGGAACTGGTGCGGCAGGGCAAGCGCATTGAGGACGCCCGCTGCGGCGGCACCAGCGGCTGTGTCGAGGCGGGTGCTTTCGGCAAGGAAGCTTACATCCTGACCGGCTATTTCAACCTTGTCAAGGTAATGGAAATAACCCTTCACAATGGAACGGACCCCCGGACAGGTGAAAAGCTCGGAATCGAGACCGGCGACCCCAAGGGCTTTGAAAGCTTCGAAGCTTTGCTGGAAGCCTACAAGAAGCAGCTGCACCACTTTATTGAGATCAAGATCCGGGGCAACAACCTGATCGAAAAGCTATACGCCGATCTGATGCCGTCCCCCTTCCTGTCGATCCTGACCGATGACTGCATCAAGAAGGGCAAGGACTACAATGCCGGCGGCGCCAGGTATAACTCCAACTACATCCAGGGTGTGGGGATCGGTACGCTGACCGACAGCTTCGCAGCCATCAAGCTCCATATTTTTGACAGCAAGACCCTCTCGATGGAAGCCCTGCTGAAATGCCTTGAAGAAGATTATGAGGGGCAAGAAGCATACCGGCAGCTTTTCCTGAACAGGACGCCCAAATACGGCAACGATGATGATTATGCCGACGATATTATGAAAACACTGTTTGATATTTACTATAACGAGGTAAACGGCAGAAAAACCGTGAAAGGCGGCACCTACCGTATCGACATGCTCCCCACGACCTGCCATGTATACTTCGGCTCCGTTACAGGCGCTACACCGGACGGCCGCAAGGCATGGCAGCCGCAGTCCGAGGGTATTTCTCCCGTGCAGGGCACCGACACCGGCGGACCTACCTCAGTGGTCAAGTCCGCTGCCAAGATGGACCATATCCGTACCGGCGGCACACTGCTGAACCTGAAGTTCACGCCGGGACTTTTGCAGGACGAAGAAGGCATCAGCAAGCTGACGCATTTGGTCCGCAGCTACTTCAAGCTGGACGGCCACCACATCCAGTTCAATGTGGTCAATGCAGATACCCTGAGGAAGGCGCAAAAGAATCCTGAAGCTTACAAGGACCTGATCGTCCGTGTTGCAGGCTACAGCGACTACTTCTGCGACCTGGGCGAAGCATTGCAGGAAGAGATCATTACCCGTACCGAGCATAAGACATTCTAGCGTATGTCATCCTAAAGTAAAATTTAAGGCTGCCCTGAATCACTCAGGGCAGCCTTTGTTCATTTGCTTAATACTTCTCTATATATTCAGCTCTGCTCTTGTAATAATCCGGTGTGACCACCCCGTCCTTCTTGAACCACTCATGGGCGTCTATGCCGGATATCAGGATCAGATTGCCCCAAGGCTCAAAAGAGCCGGTACGGACTATGACACTTGCTTTAGCAGAATATACTTCCAGGATTTCAGCATGCGGTACGGTCTCCACCGCACATTTGCACTCTATGACACTGCTGATTTTTTCAAACAGCAGTGGGTTGTTTTGCTTTTGTTCTTCTGCTACAATACATTTTTCGAATATAAGGTCTCCCACCACCAGCTTTAGCATGGTGAAAACATCCGGATAATCCTTTGCAATAGCCAGGTCTATCCGTCTGGGGCATTTGTCGGGAATGGGAAAGCCTGCGTCAACAATCATCAGAAGCTGCCCGTGGCCTATTCCTGCGATTGCCTCACTCAGTTCCCTGTTGAGGATGCCGCTTCTTTTCATAGCACTCACCTCACCGGTTTAGTATTTGCTGAATTCGGCAAAGGCCTCAAGCATTGCCATCAGATTCTGCGGCGGCACATCGGACTGAATATTGTGAACGGTGTTGAATACAAATCCGCCTCCAGGCGCAAGCACCTCAAGCTGCCGCTTGACACAGTCCTTTATCTCCTGCACTGAACCATTTGGCAGTATGCGCTGCGTATCAACGCCGCCGCCCCAGAACACCAGATCTTTGCCAAAGTCCTTCTTCAGCATGACGCTCTCCATGCCCTTGGCATTGAACTGTACCGGATTGAGTATGTCCAGGCCAACCTCTACGAGATCCGGAAGGACATCCCGGAAGCTTCCGCAGGAATGCATGAATATTTTGGCATCCGTTCTGCTGTGGATGAAATCAAACAATTCCTTATGTCTTGGCTTTACATACTTGCGATACATATCGGGCGAAATCAGCATGGTGTTCTGGCTTCCCAGATCATCTGCCTCCTGCACCACATCGATCAGATCCCCTGCTTGATCAAGAACCTTCTCCCAGTACTTTATTTTCATTTCCAACGCCTTGTCCATTACCTTACAGGCCATGCCCGGATCCGCTGCCAGATCTGCATAGAAATCCGCATAGCCGCGCATCCAGCCGCCCAGCTCAAATATGCCTGCCGAGAGGCTGGACATAACGACACCATAACCCCTGTCCCGGATCTCCTGAGCTTTTTCCCGTATACCCGTATAGCGTACCTCATCGGATGCATCGGGAAATTCATAGCTCTCGATATCCGCTTCTTCCATAGCTGAAGATAGCGGATGCTCTACCATATCATAATAAAAACCCTTGTGCTTCGGCATCTTCCATTTGATACCGAATTGGTCTATAAAAACGTTATAATTGCCTTCTTCCTGAATCACCAAGTGCCAGTTGGACGGATTGTTGGGCGATACATTTCTGACATCAATGTCAAATCTTTTCAGAAAGGCCTCGCTGGGCACCGCCAGCTGCTGGACAATATCAAAAAAACGAACATCCTCCTGCGGCATCCCAAGGTAATCAATGAACCTCTCATAAGCGGTTTTTGATATGCCTGTAATGAGTGATGCCCCAATATCTATCGGTACCCGGTCCGCTTCCTTGTGGTTCAAGGCAGCCAGCAACCGTTCTCTGTTGTTCATTGTTCCATCCCCTTGTTCATTTGATTTGTAGCGTATTCCATAATGATTTCCTGGTTTGCGTTTTCCCGTGAAAGCTCACCGGCAATGCGGCCGTTTTGCATGACCAATATCCGGTCCGCAAGTGTCAGGACCTCCGGCAGCTCGGATGAGATCAGTACGATCCCCACGCCTTCATTTGCCAGGCTATTAATAATTTCATATATTTCAGACTTGGCTCCCACATCGACACCATGGGTGGGCTCATCCAGGAACAAAACCTTCGGACTATTCAACAGCCATCGCGCGATAATGGTTTTCTGCTGGTTTCCGCCGCTGAGATATTGAACCTGCTGTTCAATACCCGGCGTCTTGATCCGCAGCCTGGCCACATAGTCCTCCGCTTTTTTGATTTCCTCCGTCTTCCTTATAAACTGCATGCTGCAGATTTGAGGAAGGTTTGTAATGGTAATATTGTCCCTGACCTTCATCTTCAGGAATAAGCCCTGGGTCTTTCTCCCTTCCGGCACCAGGCCCATTCCCAGCCCTATGGTTTCTGTCGGTGTCCTTGCCTCAATTTCTTTGCCGTTGAAAATGATCTGCCCTTTATCCTTTCTGGTAACGCCAAATAGAGTCTGCACCACTTCCGACCGGCCCGCCCCAACCAATCCGGTCAAGGCAAGGATTTCGCCGGGATAAAGCTTAAAGCTTACATCCTTCACCTTTTTACCATATGACAAGCCCTTTACTTCAAGGACTGGTTTCTCATCTTCTCGAACCTTGCGCACTTCCCGGTTGAATGCCCGGTTGAATTCTCTTCCGACCATCAATGAAACGATTTCCTTTGGCGTTGTGTCAATACTTTTCAATGTTTTGATATAGGTTCCGTCTCTCAATACCGTAATGTTGTCTGCTATCTCAAAAATTTCTTCCATCCTATGGGATATGTAGAGAATAGATACGCCCCTTTGCTTCAGGCTTCTGATGGCTGCAAAGAGCATCTCCGTCTCTTTCTTCGTGATGGAGGACGTAGGCTCATCCATGATGATCAGCCTTGCATTCAGCGACAGTGCTTTGGCGATTTCCACCATTTGCATCTGTGATACGCTGAGGTCCTTGATCAGCATATCCGGTTCAATATCGTTAACCCCCAGGCACTCCAATTCGTTCCTGCACATTTTGTACATTTGCTTATAGTCAACGAGTCCCAGCTTATTCCTTTTCAATCTACCCAGAAAAATATTCTCCATGACACTCAGATGGTTTGCCAGCGAAAGCTCCTGGTGAATCATTGCGATGCCGTTCTCCTGGGCATGTCTGGGGTCTTTGAAATGTATCTCTTTTTCATCAAGACAAAGAATGCCTGTATCAGGGGCATAGACACCCGACAGGATATTCATCAGTGTCGATTTCCCAGCGCCGTTCTCCCCAACCACTGCATGGACTTCACCTTTTCCAACCTCAAAAGCTACATGATCCAAAGCCTTGACTCCCGGAAAACTCTTGGATATACCGTCTATTTTGAGTAAAACATACTCTATCAAAATCCTTACCTCCGATATAAGTTTGCTTGGAGATAGGAAAATCCTACCTCCAAACAATTAAATATGGACAACTCGGTTCCAATTTGCAATAATTAGTATCAGGAACCTTTGCAGGTACTTTAGCTCAAACGATTCTGGCGGAATCTGCTTAAATACTTGCTGGGTTCTATTTTTCCGGGTATAACGTATTAACGTTTTCAGGAGTCAGCACATCCAATCTTACCGGAATGAAATCTTTTTCCGGCTTCTGTCCGGCTGCCAGGTAATTGTACAAGTAGACGCAGGAGTCAAAGCCCTGTCCGAAGGGATCCTGTGCAATGGCTGCAACAACTTCTCCTGACCTTACATACTGGATGTTTTCCGGGATATGGTCATAGCATACGACACCGACCTTGCCTGTCAGCTTCAGGTCCTGTATGGCTTTTGCTGCGCCGAAGGGGCCGCCTGCCGTTACATATACAACCTTGAGATCCGGGTTTGCAGTAAGCATGTCTTTTGTCAGTGTATAAGCTGTTTCTGCCTTATCTTTGTTTTCGTATTTGCCTACGACCTGAACGCCGGGAACCTTATCCTTCAAGTAGTCCAGCGCGCCGTTCATTCTGTTTTCATGCTGTGTTGCACCGAAGTAGCCTGTGATAACACCCACTTTTCCGCTGCCTCCGGTAATCTTTTCAATGGTCTGGCCTGCAAGCTGGCCTGCCGCATAAGCATCCTGGCCGAGGAAAGCGATTCTCTTGCTTGGCTTGGAACCTTCAGCAATGAAGTTGAATACAGGGATTCCGGCAGCTGTCGCCTTATCTATGACGTTTTCTGTTCCGTCGAATATCGGTACCACCGCAATGGCATCATACTGCTTTGCAATAGCGGTTTCCATCGCTGCAACCACTCTGTCCGCTGTCAGGTCATCGCCCATAACGATGTAGTCCACTGTGGTATTGTAGTTCTTCAGATAATCCTTGGCTGCGTTGGCGCCATCTCTTACCGGGAACCAGAAAGGATTGTTCTGGAAGGAAAGGAACGCTATTCTCAAGGGCTTTGAGGGCAGCTGATCCACTGCTTTGACATTTCCGCCCTTGGGCACTTCCACAACAGGCACCTTGGCTTCTTCTTTCTTCTCCTCTGTTGGAGCCGGTTGCTGCGCAGCTGCATCACTGGTGTTTTTTACTGTACAAGCCGTAAATACCATGGTTAGAGTTAGAATCACGCTGATTAATACTAAAATACGCTTCATATAAACCCTCCTCAATTTTTGGATGTACATATTGTGTAATCATAGCCTGATGTTCTACATCCCCTTCTTTCCAGGCAAAATTATGAGTACGTGGCAAAATCCTTAGTAAAGGATTTAATCCCTCTTGTTTTTCAGACTGTCCAAAGCCACTGCACCGATGGTCACCACGCCAATGGCGACAATCTGCCAGTATGCTGAGACACCCAGCAGCACGAAGCTGTTTCTTAAAACACCCATGATGGCTGCACCCAGTATGACGCCGACGATGGAGCCTTCGCCCCCTGCCAGACTTGTCCCACCGATAACCACCGCAGCTATGACGTCCATTTCATAGCCCGCTCCTGCGGAAGGCTCTGCCGTCTTCAGCGTTCCGGAAACAATCATGCCTGATAAGGCACAAAGCGCGCCCATGATCATAAAGACCATGACCTTCACCTTATCCACCCGGATTCCCGATAGCTTGGCAGCTCTTTCATTGTTGCCCACCGCATAGATGTTTCTTCCCGCCAGAGTCTTTGTGGAAAAAACATGCCCCGCTATGGCGACGATGAACATGATGATGACCGGCACCGGCACGACGCCTATATAACCGCTGCCCAGAAATGTAATGTCATTTTCAATGGAGATCGGCATGCCGCCTGTGATCAACAGCGACGCACCTCTGGCGATGCTCATCATGCCCAGGGTTACAATAAAAGGATTGATTCTTGCCTTTGTGACCAGCAGCCCATTGATGGATGCCACCATAGCTCCCAGCAGGATCGTCAATACAAAGACCGCTGCCGGCGGAAGCCCCAGTCCGGCCAGCAAAGCTGCAACGACGCCCATCAAGCCCAGGACGGATCCCACAGAAAGATCGATGCCTGATGTGATGATGATCAGGGCCTGTCCTACGGCAAGAATACCGATTACCGAGAATTGCCTCAACACGTTGAAAATATTCTGAACCCCCAGGAAGTAAGGGCTAAGCAGCGAAACAACCGTGCAAAGCAGCACCAGTGCCACAAATACTGAAAACTCCTTTTGCTTCACCATTTTCAAGAGTGCATTGCGTACACCGGCATCTTTTGCAGCTGCATCCTTTGCCGGTTTGGGTAAACCATTTGAAGTCAAAGATATTCCCCCTTAAATAGAATTATTATCCAACAATGCCTGAAACTTTGCTGCAGCGGCATTTACTGCATCCTGAGGCGTCAATTGGCCTTTTATGGCTTTATAGACCGCTTCGCCCAAAACCTCTTCATACTGCCTTTCAGAGATCACAAGCTCGCTGATGGATCTTGGCATGACACGCTTGCGGCTGATGCTGAAGCTCTCAAGGGCTTTGTTCAGCCAGGGATAAACCGACAGTAATTCCGAGTTCTTGTATAGGTTGACGCAGGGCGTTGATCCGCCGAGGATGGTATAGGGTATTGCCAGTTCCTTGCAGCATGCCCAGCTTATGAACTTGAATGCCAGGTTCTTTTTGCTGCTGTTGCTGTTGATGCCCAGAGACCAGCCCCCCAAAAGCGGATTATCTCCCGGAACCACATCGTAGCCGATCTTGCCGACCACCTTTGACTTTTTCCTGTCGGTAATATCTGTGGCATGTGACATGAAAAGCATCATCATGGCGGCTTTCCCTTGGCTGAATTCCTCGATCTGTTCCTCCCACCAATGCTCCGGGGATGTGGGAGAAGCATATTTGAAGCTTTCGCAGTAGTTGTTCAGCGCCTTGACAGTCTCCTTGCTGCTTAATACCACTTTCCCATTGTCGTCGAAGGTCCTTCCCCCATAAGCCCATTTCCGTGGCAGGAATTCGCAGACGGCTCCGCTGGAGTTCTTGCCGCCCAGGGTAGTTCCATATAGCGTCGGCGAATCGGGATTGTATTCTTTGGTGAAGAATTTTGCGATAGCGTTAAATTCAGCCCAGTTCTTGGGCGGCTTCAGCTCCACATGGTATTGCTCATAGAACAGGCGCTGGTACTTGCTGTCCTCAAACAAGTCCTTTCTATAATAGAGCAATTGGGTGCCGTACATATACGGCAATACGTAGAACCTGTCGTCATATTTTGCATAGGCATCCAGAATGCCCGGTATGAGCTCCTTGATGGATTGAGAATTCTCATCAATGAATTCGTTGAGACCGCTCAAGATGCCCCGCTCGACAAACTCAGGCAGCCAAGGGATGTCTACCTCGTAGACGTCATAATTCCCCAAAGGCTTGTCATCCTTTATGGCGTTGTACAGCTCCTGGTAGCTCAGCATATCAATCTCTACGTTGACACCCTCCCTGCGCTTGAAATCCGTAAGCAGCGAATACGTCGCATACGAAGCGGAACTGCCAAGCATGAGGACCTTCAATGTACCTTTATTGCCTGCCTGCCAGTGAGGAGCTGGCTGAGCATGATCATGCCGGATATCTAACGGCAGGTTATCAAGCAGCACGCTTCTGGCCTCAAAAAAAGCCGAGCTGTTTATGTGGGACAGAAGCATCTCTGCAGACATTTCTCCGGTCATCATGGCTTGCCTGGGTAGTTTCAGTATATTGGGGAAGTCAATATTCGTCCATGAGTCTTCACTCAGGCTCACCAACAGCGGCTTCTTGATCAGGTTGTCTTCGCAAATGCTGATTGCTTTGGCAACTCCCTCTGCTATTTGCGTCGATGATGCAATGACCACCTCTGGCACCTCACCCAGCTGCAATAGCCTGAATGCAGCCTTGAAGGAACTTTCCTTGTCTAGGTTGGTGATTTCTATGAGCTTGGTATTTGCCTGGATACCGAGCTTCCGCAATGCCTCCATGTATCCGTCGATGCACTGCCTCTCGCTTGAATACTCCTCGGGTCCCACAGCCAGGGCAACGGATTTGTAGCCCTTGGAAAACAGCTGGGACGTCACGTTGTAAATCGTGCTCTTATTATTAAAGCCAACAAAGGAGTAATCTTTGTTCTCGACTTCTCTCTCGACAAATACAATCTTCACGCCGGCCTGGTTCAGGTTTTCAAACAGACCTGCATTTTGAGGCTGGCAGGTTGCTATGATAATGCCGTCCATCCTTTGTCGCTGGATCTGCCTGAGGATCTTCCGCTCGTTTGCCGGGACCTCCGAGGTAATGTACAGGCTGGCTGTATACTGGTTGTCCCTCAGAACACGTTCAATTCCCGTAAAAAGTTGCGAGAAGCATGGGTCGGTAATATTCGGCAAAACGACGCCCACATGCATCGTCTTGCTTGTTTTCAAACTTCTTGCGGTTGCATCCGGCTGGTATCCAAGCTCCCGCATCGCGGCTTCAACTTTTTTGACCTTATCCAGGCTAACACCCCTGAAACCCTTCAGAACATTGGATACGGTGCCGTGGGAAACCCCGGCCAGCTTTGCAACATCTTTTATTGTAGACATTTGATCATCGCTCCTTCATAATTTTGGAACGTTCAAATTTTCGTTTCAAGACGTATAATTCTACATGATTTTTCGAATTCCTTCTTACTGAGAGAATTTTTAGAAATTTATTTATTGCTTGGCAACTTGCTTGGATGGTAAAGCAAAGCTGCCTCAAAATGACTTGAGACAGCTCTTTTCATCCGATACTTAAATTTTCATTGTCTGCTAACCTCGCAAACCCAGCAGGCCAAGCAGCTCTGTAGGATGGTGTATGACTTGTGCCATGGCACTGTCCGGACAGGGCTCATTCCTCCGGTTGAACCAGAAGCTGCGGATACCCAGTCAGTGAGCACCGACGATATCCGTTTCCCATGCATCCCCCACCATGATGGTTTCCTCGGTTGTGGCGCCGCACCGCCGCATCGCTTCATTATAGATCGCCTCTTCAGGTTTTTTCACCCCGACTTCTTCGGAAGTGACCAGATAGTCGATATGTGCCTCCAGCTTGCAGGCCTTGATTTTGCCGAGCTGCATTTCGATGAAGCCGTTTGTCAGTACGACAATCTGATAGCCGTTTTCCCGCAAGCACTGCAGCACCTCCGGCATCCCCACCACCGGCCTGATGGACTCATTATAAACCAGCTTATAGAGCTCCGACAGCTCCTCCAGCCGCTCTACCGGCGGTACAGCATTGCAGAACTCAAACAGCTTCGCAATCCGGTTGATCCTGGCCTGATCCACCGTCAGCTTACCGGCAAGTACATCCATATAGTTGTCGTTCAGGACCTGCCAAAAATGGTCCTCCAATTCCTCCAGCGTCTTGCCGCACAGCGCCGGGAACCGCCGGCACATGGCCGCCAGCCCCATTCTGGAGCTGTTTTGGTGGTCAAACAGCGTCTCGTCCAGATCGATCAGAGCACATTTCATTTTTTCCCTCCATAAGTCACACCTGATGCCTCCAGGAATTTTTTCGTCCACGGGCATACCAATATGCACATGCCGCATAAAGTCGCGTCAAGACCAATCTTAGCCGATCTCTCCTTTGCAGTCTTGCGGCACTCGAAAGCATTATAATACTCGCCCCGCTGCTTTCCTACCGACCACTGCTCTCCGCTGACCGCCTCACCCGGGCATGCCTCCCGACACTTGGTGCAGGTGCCGCACCTTGAGCTGTCTATGGGCTCAGCCGCTTCTACGGGCGCATCGGTCAGCACCGATGATATGCGCACAGCAGAGCCATACTCCGGCGTCACCAGCAGCGCACACTTGCCGATCCAGCCCAGGCCCGCCCGTGTTGCTACCGTCTTGTGCGGCAGAAGCGTGCTTCGCGTCTCTTCATCAATGACCACATTGGCCCGGGTTTTCGGTATCGCCTTATATCCCCGACTGGTCAGAAAGTCAGCAGCCAGCTGATCCAGCTCATCTAAAAGGTTGTTCAGGCGGTCGTACTCCTGGTGGTAAACCGTTGTGGGCCCTTCCCACAGATTATTGATAACCTCTGGTTTCTGAGGCACTGCGATGGCGATTCCAAAGGGCATACCCGCCCTTTGCTCCTCCGGAATGTGTCCGAGATCGGCAAAGCCTACAAGGCATGCGCCTTTCTCCAGCAGCATACTTCTCAGTTCATCGTTTAAACTGCTCATTTCCTCACCCTCCGCTCTCATTATTGATTCATTCTATTCACATTTACTACTGAATAGTTCTACGGATATGGCTCAAATCCTTCAAAGGCTTTGTCAATCTTCTTATATTGCATTGTCTGGTAACTCTTGGTATGCTTAACTAAGGTATGGTATTTGGAGCTTGTGTTTTAGATATCTGCAATTTTCTTTATGTGAGGAGGTATAAAATTGATAACCAGTGCCTTTTTGGCTGCATCAAAGGTTTTTCCAGTTATTCTTCTCATTTTACTGGGAAACTTGCTGCAAAGAATCCAGTTTATAAAAGAAGAGACCGTCGCTGAACTGAAAAAAATCGTTGTCAGCCTGTCTTTGCCGGCCTTACTTTTTATGGCATTTGCTGAAATCAGGTTTGAAAGCAGGTTCCTACTTGTATTTATTGCTGTATTCGGGGTTTGTCTCCTGATGTTGGTGTTTGGGAATCTCCTTAGCAGCCTGCTGAGATTTGACAATGTTTATTTCCAACGCTTTTCAGTGGTTTTGAAACGGGTATGATGGGCTATTCCTTATTCGTAGCGGTATACGGCACAGCCAATATGTATAAGCTGGCCATTGTAGACCTGGGACAGGTCACCTTCGTATTCTTCATACTGCTAAGCTATTTAAAAAAGCTGAACGGAAAGGCGGTAGGCGGCAAAGCGTTGATCCTGTCTTTTGCAAGGTCTCCAGTTATTCTGTCCATCATCGCAGGAATAGTGTTTGGTGCCACAGGCACCATCCATATCGTCAGGGAATTTCCGTTGTTTGAATCATTTTGGGAAACCTTCCGACTGGTTTCCAGTCTTACAGTACCCGTTATCTGCATCGTAATCGGCTACGAGCTGCGCCTTAGTGCGGGCAGCCTGAGGGCTCCCCTTTTTACGGCTTCAGCCAGGATTGCCTTGCTCTTTATACTTGCATTTTTAGTTAACAACCTCCTGCTAAACAGGATTCTGCACTTGGACAGAACCTTCCAGATTGCATTATATACACTCTTTATACTTCCTCCGCCTTTTGTCATTCCGATTTTTATGGAGGATTGCGGAGAAAGCAGCAAACAATTTGTCCTGAATACGATTTCGATCCATATCATTTTATCTTTGTTTGCTTACCTAGCAATAATCATCGTCCTATAAAAAATCTCCCGCAAGCTGATAAGCTGCGAGAGATTTTTTTATCTGAATATCTTGTCTTTATATTTTTCCAGTGCCAGCATCAAGGGATAACCGATTGCGTAACAGGCGATCAGCTCGCCCAACGCCACCCAGCCCATGGTGATCAGAAGTGGAAGGTCATAAAGGTAATTCAGTATGAAGCCCACGACGATCCCGTTTGCCACGATCGGCGGTATCGGCACAAGCCACTTCTTGGGCATCTTGTAGGACAGGTACGCTGCAGCCAATGTTGCCAAGCTGCCGAATACCATATCGATCACACCACCACCGCCAAACATGTTGGCGATCAAGCAGCCCACCGCAAGTCCCGGTATGGCAGCCGGCGTAAAGAAAGGCAGTACGGTAAGGGCTTCAGCGAAACGGACCTGGATCTGTCCGTAGCTGAGGGGTGCGAATGCAACGGTCAGCGTTGCATAGACGGCTGCAATCAGCGCCGCCTGAACCATGAATCTGACATTTTTCATTTTTTAATACCTCCGTAGTTTTGTTTTAAGTCAGGATGGTCTCGAACTGACTGTAATAACATACTGAACTATTGTAATGCCTGGACACGCTGCTTGTCAAGAGTCATCTGCCGCCGCTTCCTCCAGCCTCCCGTTCATAAATTGTTTACATTTTGAACACAATCCCGTCACATTGACGGGATAGAATAAAAACATAAAATATGAAGGGAGGTGAATGCAGTGAATAAAAGAAAGTTAATCATCATTCTAACCGTCATGACAATCATCGCAATACCCTGCATCGTCTTTGCGGCGGCATCCGATGATCCGGCAGCGCAGAACATCCGCGGCTTCTTTGGCCTGGACGCTTCCAAGCTGACTGAGCAGCAGAAAGCCGATGTGACGGAGTACTCTCAGAAAATGCAGGCGCTTCGGAAGGCTTTCATCGATAAAATGGTTGCCAACGGTGCCCTGACCAAGGAGCAAGGTGAGGCAGCCAGCAAGCGTCTGGAGGAAATGCCGAAGGACGGCCTTGGGGATGGCTTCATGTTTGGTATGGGCGGCAAAGGAAGACGGCATGGCTTCGATATGCAAAAAATCGATGCATCAAAACTAACAGACCAGCAGAAAGCAGGGCTGGCCGATACTTATACAAAAATGGTCAACCTTCATAAGGAACATATCAATAAGCTGGCCGCAGACGGATTGATGACTAAGGAACAGGCGGCTGCAGCCATAACAAAGATCGAAGCGATGTTGAAGGATATTCAGGAGATCGGGCTGTCCAGTGGTATGATGTTCTTTAAGGGCGGCTTCGGACCTATCGGTATGAAGGGTATGGATCAAGCGACGCTGACCGACAAGCAGAAGACTGATTTGGAGGCCTACTCAGATAAGATGGCCGAACTGCAAAAAGAGATGATCAATAAGGCTGTCTCCTACGGCTTGCTGACGCAGGACCAAGGTGATGCCATGATCAAGAGAATGGATGAAATGAAGGATTTTAGGGGAAAGGGGTTCCCGGGCGGCATGCGGATGCGGAACGCCACCCCTGTCCCATCCATATAACCGGGTTTGAGATACGCATCGGGAATCACCCTCCAAAAACTTATGTAATTCCCGGTATCTAAAAAGAACTTGAACTGCTGCCTGTTCAAGTTCTTTTTGTCATTTTGCTATTCTTCCTTTCATAAATTCATAGACTTCTCTGGCAAGGCTGCGGTACATTGCCTGGACGCTTGACCCACTGCCCCTGCTCATTACCACCATGATGTACGGATTCCCCTCCAGATAAATGATGCCGGCATCATTATACACGCCGTCCCCTGGACTGGTACCGGTCTTGTGCCCCACAGGCGAACGGTATCCGATGCCCAGCGGGAGGCGGTTGGAGTAGACATTGGCTTTCAGCGAGTCGGCAAACCGCTTGTCGTTCTCAGCACCGAAGGTCTTCCCTTCATGGAGGAGCTGCAGGATATGCGCCAGATCCTTGGGCGTCGTGCGGGGTGCCCTGGCGATACCGTAACGCTGCAAATTGGCCTTGCTGGAGGTATACGGCGCCGGGCTTATTTCGCTATAGGCAAAACTGTTCGCCGTCCCTAGTTCCTGCAGGATTTCATTGATTTTTTTATTGCCCAGATGCCTTAGCGTTATGTTGAAATATTCATTAACGGAATGGCTGATCATGGTGTATAGAAGGGATTTCAGGTTATAGCTTTTTTTGCTTACCGGATCCTTATAGCTTTTATCCAGCTCCAATTCATTCTTGTTGTTCATATAGTACATGACGGCTGCCGAAAGCAGCTTACAGGTTGATGCTGTCTTGAAATACCCTTCACCGGAGGTATCGCTTTCGGTCTTGACTTCGTTGTAGCCGTATGCCAGACCGCTACCCAGTTCCTGAATGTAGATGCCGATAGTACCCTTTCCGCCTGCCTTATAGTATGCGTCAATCCGTTTCTTCACTATCTTTTCCAGAGTCTCGCGAAACAGTGCTGCTTCTTTTTCCTTTCTTTCCTTTTCCGTCTTCTCCTGTTGTTCCTTCAAAACTTGTTCCTGCATAGCTTGCAGCTTATCCGCTTCATCCTCTGTTTGTTCAGCTGGAGCCGCTTCCGGGGTCGGCGACACCAGCGGAGTCGCTTTGCTTTCGGATGCTCCTTCCGGGGTCGGCGACACTAGCGGAGCTGCCGTTGCAGCTTCCGGGGTCGGCATCGTTTCTTCAGCCCATCCTATAAGGCCGATGCATAAGGTAAGGATCAATAGGATTGCTATCTGTTTATGCGGCTGTTTCTGCATGCATAACCCCCATTCCATTTACAAAATGAGCCGGTTACTATAGATATATGCGTGCAGACTTGTCAAATAAAGGTTTTCCATGCAAAAAAGCAGTCTGTGGGTCTACCTTCATTATTTTCATAAATAATGCTATAATGGAATTGGGTAAGATAAATAGGATAAGTTTCCGAAGGGAGTGGTCGATATGATCAAAAGAATCAAGGTGAATCTGGAAGCAATCGAAGCGCTGCTTTACTTCTGGCAGGCCGTCAACGACCGGGAAGCCATATCCGAACTGTTTATTTATGACGTGGCCGCCATGCCGAGCCTGGCACTGGTTTATGAAGAAGAGTTCAACGAAGAATCGGTACGCCGCGCCTTGAGCGCCATCAAGAACCGTGAGATTTTCTCCAGAAGCAGCAAGAAGGAGGGCCGGTTCTACAACAATAACCTCTGGATGATGGAAGACGTGAGCTATGCTCATGCCATGACGGCACCGTTGAAAAAGCTGAACCTGGATGCTTTGGTGCCGGGGCTGAATTCCAAATTCCCCAATACTCCCCACGAGGAGCTGGAGGTACTGTTTTCCCCCCTGCATACCGATGAATACCTGCTTCAGGGCAATAAGCTGATCGTCAACTTCTTCAGAGTCAAGCCCGGAGATGCTGATGACGATACCTATGTAGGCGATCAGGACTTGAAAGCATATATCACTGAAAAGCTGGAAGAGCTGCTTTCCAAATAACAAGTCAAGAAACGAAACCGGTACAGCGCTGTGTCTGTACCGGTTTTTTGCTGTTACTTTTCACTTGCGATTTTGACCAGTTCTTCATTGATGATATTCCCGGCAGCGTCTGTCAAGCCGAAATCCATGCTTTTGTATGTCCAGACTGTCCTGCCTATCTTGTATGCCTTCATCAGATCTATAAAATCCCTATGCCAGTTGATTCTGCTCTGCATGGGCGCATTTTCGATGACACCGTATTCGCCGCAGTACACAGGCCTGCCGGTCTTTTCCACAAACGCCAGCACTGGCTCAAGCTCCCTGGCCATCAGTGCCTTATCCTGCCTTACGCCAATATACCTTTCAAATGCCTTGCGGTACTCCATGTTCTGCTCCAGAAATGCTTCCAGCCCTGTAAACTCGCCGGGATAAGCCAGCTCCTGGCCGTATTTGACGAAAATTTCATTCCAGTATGCTTTCTGATGCGTAAAGAGATGGGACTCATAGAAGTGGAATGTATATATGATATTGGGGTCATCAAGCACATCCAGCTCATTCAGGGTATAAACGCTGCTGTAGTGATTACTTCCCACTATGATTTTTCTATCGCTGTCAATTTCCCGGATGACCTGCACCGCTTTCCTTGCCAAAGCATTCCATCGGCTGCTGTCCGGCTCTACAATCTCATTCAGCAGATCAAACACCACATGCTCCCGCTCATGGATCAGCGTTTCGGCAAGCATCCGCCATATGCTCAGAAATCTCAGCTGCGCCTGTTGATCGTCAAACAGCGAATTGGCTGCCAGTGTCGCATGGCTGTAACCGGCAGTCCTGTGCAGGTCAAGCACTACATTCAGACCGTATTTCCTGCACCAGCCGATACAGTTCCCAATGTAGGCAACCCCATCCGCCTTATACTCAAATGGCGCGGCATCATCCTCGATGATGGGATAATCCACCGGCAGCCGTACATGGTCCATTCCCCATTCTGCTATCCGTTTGATATCCGCTTCCACAATAAAAGTATCCAGATGCTCCTTCTGCAGCTCTGCCCCGTATTGCGACAGCCAGCCTCCCAGGTTAACCCCTGCCTGGTAGTTTTTCATCATTTCCATTAGTCTACCCCACTTTACTCATTCTTTCCTTATCTCTTTATCTCACACGCTGCAAAGCTTCCAAATGCCTTGAAACCCAGCTTTTTATAGCAGCTTATGGCCGGCTGGTTGTTTGCTCTTACATTCAGACCAATATATCCAATCTTATCCTTCAAGTCCTTCAGCAGCTCTGCCACAACCGCTTCCCCATGCCCCTTCTTCCTATGATCCGGATGGGTCGTGACATGCGCAACTGCCGCAACCTGATACTTCCTTGAAAATGCGTGTATGCCTGCAAAGCTGATCAGCTTGCTGTCTGCGTATATCCCAAAGTTTTCGCCCAGCTTAACCAGTTCATCATCCAGCCAGGCATCGGGATAGCTTGCCTCCAGCAGTTCCTTTATATCTTGCAGATCCTTCCATCCAAGCCTCACTGCTTCGCCTGTCGGCCTTCCTGCCATTGCAGTTTGATCGCATAAGCCCATGTTCATATAGTCTTCCTTGCCATGGATCTCCGACTTCGAAAATACAGTTATAAGGGTTGTATGATCCATATGGGTATAGAACTCCGGTGGAAGATATTTTTTGATACCGCTTATAAGTTCAATATTTAATTCCACGTTGTCATAGCAGGCTGCAAGCAAAACCGGCACACGGTAGTTCATATTCAGCATGGCAATTTCCTTCAGACCGGTGCCGCTGTATAAACCGAAGCAGACTACATTTTCCCAGAGCTTTGGCTCCAGATTGTTGAACTGATAGATATAGTCATGCCTTGCTCTGTCTTTTATGAGTTCATATACTTCTTCGGCATGATGTACACATTTGACTTTCATACTACACCTCTGAACCGTATTTTCCCTAATCTTTCCTAATAATACAATATATTTCTGAACCGGTCAATCTTGCCGTACGTCCCGTCTTCATGAAAAAACCGCCGGTACGCGGCGGCATGACTGCGGTAATATATGTCCTTCATATCATCTCAGCTTCATATACTTGTTACAATACAGCCTGTATCCATGGGTTCTGGCCGAGCTGTTGATTATTTCCTCATCTATAGTCTTTTGCTGGCTCATATAGTCCCAGAAGTCGTAAACGCATATCAGCGCCGCATTCGTACCCTTTATTGCTTTTGTCAGGTCGTTCTCCAGATTCAGAAAATCCTGCTTTGAGGTTTCATGGATGGCAAAGGAAGCCTGCAGGATCCAACGGATACCCTTACAGCCTTTTTCTTCAGCCGCTGTCGACAGGCTTTGCGCCATTTGCTTCAAGCCGAATACGCCTGATTCCTTGTGGGATTCTATCAGCGCCTTGGCATGGACGCAGCCGACCCGCTCGGTATTGATCCCAATTTTCCGGATCAGCGACAAAAGCGACTGACTGCTGCTGTCTTCCATGGACACAATTACTGCCTCATTTTGCGTCACACCCTCCAATATAAAATTAAGCATATTTATCATCAAATGATCCGAGCCATAATAATAAAAACATGCATGTGTCCCGGTAATTTTTCCTTTGTGCTCTCTCACAAATCATACCTCCGCCTCTGAGCTTTAACGTCTGCAAATCGGCTTTTCCATATGCCGGTCAATGAGCCTGTCGATTTCACCGCCAAGGCGCTTCACCTCGCTGTCTTCGGGCTCCTTTCTATTGATATGCATCAGTTCAGACAGCTTCATCCTGTATGCTTCCAGCTCAAAGTTCAACCGCTCGTCACGATCCTTACAAGCCATGCTTCTTCCCCCTCCACTGAGCAAACCTGCATCCGGTATAGTCTGCTGTTTTGAAAAGTCATTTGAGTTTTATATCGGAAAATGAAAAAAGAAACTTTAGCCGTTTTGTGCCTTATCTTTCCACCAACTAGGACGATTTCCCGCTCTTAATGCCGAATAGGACAACCCCTCCGTCATTTCGAAATGGGGCTTGTCGATGAAGTTTTTCCAATCGCCTCCCCACTTGAAGCCCAGCCGTTTTCCCTCCTCCGCAATGACCTGCCACTTGGCGTTGTCATTCCAAAGTATCTTCTTCCCATCACTGGTAACCGGCGCTATATCATAAGCCAGACCAAAACCGTGAGCCCCTATCAGCTTCACTTTTGTAACAATTTTCCCTGGTCTTGTCCTGCCTTGAGCATATAAATAATTTTGGTATTCCTGATCACGCAGCGTCGAGGTTATAATGATCCTGACGCCTCGCTTTGCGCATGCTTTGATATGCTTTCTGCAAAGTTCCTGTATCTTGGGGTGTAAATCTTCTATCTTGCGGCTGTTAATCATATATTCCGCCTCCTTCACCAACATGTTATGCATACAAGCCCGCCTTTGCCAGCAAGTCAGATTTCCCTTTTCCAGCTAATGTTCAAAAAACAAAAAAACGGATTAAAAAGTTAATCCATTCTTAATACGAAAATTGACACGCTACACCTTATAATAAGTATGATTGCATTATGTTTACCGGCATCAACCTATTGAAGGAGGAAAAATGAAACCGGCATATTCAAAAAAAATGATCGCATTTGCCTTGGCAATCCTCACTTTTTTGTTTGCATTTTCATTTGTTGCAGCTGCCGGTCCTGACGAGCTCAGCGGACATTGGGTCCAGCGGATTATGGAGGATTGGATCAGACGCCGCCTCATAACCGGCTTTCCGGATGGCACTTATAAACCGGACAAGACCTTGACCCGGTCAGAGTTCATCGCTCTGGTGAACCGTTTATGCAGCTTTGGCAATACAGCTCAGGTCCGCTTTACCGATGTGCAGGGCAACAAATGGTTATCAGGGGAAGTATCGAAAGCTGCTGCAGCCGGTTACATTTCCGGCTATTCGGATAATACTTTCAGGCCTTACAAGGAAATCAGCCGCCTGGATGCTGCAGTGGCAATTTCTAAAATTATGAAAATCGACACATTAAAAACCGCGGATAAAACCTGCCAATTCAAGGATGCAGCCCGGATCCCCAAATCGGCTTGGAACGCTGTCAATGCGGTTGTAGCAAAGGGCTATATGGTAGGAACGCCCGATAAATATTTCTATCCTGAAAAACCCTTGACGAGAGCAGAGATGGTGGCACTTCTGGACAGATCCATAGGGCCTGACGGGCTGATGCCTTTGGCCAATTATTCCGGCAAGGTCGGAAATACGGCTGCGAACTTAGCCAGTGAAGGCAACCGGATCATAAAAGGCGGCTACATCTATACGTCTGGTTACGGAATTGAAAAAAGGTACCTGTCCACCGGCAATTACGCGGCGGATATCACCTTTGGTTCCAGCGGCCTGATGAATGTAACAGATCAATATGTGTTTTATGTTCAAGCTTCGGAAAACAGCATCTGGCGGGCCAATTTGGACGGCTCCGGCACCAAGTGTTTGTACAATAAGGATGCTGTTGACTATATGATTGTATACGGCAACTATATCTTTTTTTCCAGTCCAAAGAACGGCGGCGGAATTTACAGGATGAACCTGGACGGATCAGGCAGGCTGAAACTCGGCGAATACGGAAAAAACTTAAGCGTAACGGCGGATTCGGTATATTATAAAAGAATTGAAGACGACCGTGGAAATGGCCGTGTCTATCGAATGAATAAGGATGGGACCAACCGGCGCATGATATCGGCTTCTTCTGTTGATAATTTTGTGACATGGGGCTCCTCCATCTATTTTACAGAAGCCATTTCTAGGAACCTCTATAGGATGAATTTGGACGGAACTTCTGTTACGGCTATGAATGATGATGAAAGCTACCACTTGAATATCGCAGGCAACACGATATACTATTCCAACGCCGATGACGGCTATAAAATGTATAAAATAAAAACAAACGGTACGGGAAGAAGCAGGGTCAATGACAGCCACTCTGTCAGTATAACGATTACAGGAGGCAGGATCTATTTTTACAACTCGGAAGACGGTTGGGATTACATTCTATTGCCACCTGAAAATAATGAAATAGAAAAAACTTATAAAAACCAATACGGCAATGTTTCGCGAAATATACAAAACGGCGCCTTCATCCTTGAAAACGGCGGCTACTTATATCTGGCAGACAGAACAAATGCAGAAACCTATCGTTTCAAAACCGACGGTACCGGGAGGAGGATGATTCATGACAGACCTATGCACAACATGAACATCCAGGGCGACTGGATTTATTATTCATACACCACGGATGAAACCAGCCGTTACTCCTCCACAACCGGCTTCATATACCGGATAAAAAAAGATGGCTCCAGCGGCCCCGTGGAGCTTGCACGCTATAACATCCTGGAAATGGTCGTATATGGCGACTGGATCTACAGCACGATCAATGTACATGATTCCGACATGATTGGCGGAGGACTCCTCTATAAGGTCAGGACGGATGGGACAGGCGGCTCCTTTATTGAGCGCGGCCACTCCGACTATGGCAAAAACCTTGCCGTGGCCGAAGATTGGATCTACTATGTCAATACAAAAGACAACCACCGCTTGTACAAGATCAGGACAAACGGAACCGGAAGGACGAAACTGACGGACTATGCAGTGGCTGAGGTCAGTATTGCAGCTGACAGCATTTATTTTACAAAGCCCATTGAGAAAACACCTTATGGCGATATTATGAAAATGAATCTGGACGGCAGCAATATGACTGCGCTCAACGGGCAGATGGGAAAGAGCCTGTATATCGTCGACAACAGATTCCTTTACGTTGAAAATGGCACACTTTATAGCAGCAGTATGGACGGTGCGGAGAAAAAAGTTCTGCTGAGTGATATACGCGAACCGCTGTATTACAACGACCCGCTCCCGATTAATCTTTCAGGAGATTATCTCTATCAATACGAGGACGTATATGGAGTTTACAAGACACAGCCAGCATCCTTGTTTGAGTATCCGCAGACGGGTGAAGACGGTTATCATTACAAAATTGTCAAGCGATACAAAGTTCGGTAAGATCGCTGAGCTGAAACCCGATAGAAAGGATAAGAAAAATTGAAAACGCGGTTATTTGTTTTTTTAGTGGCTGCCATGTTTTTGCTGAGCATAATGCAGACCTACGCCTCAATAAAGGATGTCAACAGCTGCTCTGGTTTTGCCAAAGAGGCAGTGAAAGCACTTTACGAAGAGAACATCATCAAAGGTGACAACAAGGGAAATTTCCATCCAAAAAAAGAAATCACCCGGGCAGAGTTTTTAAAAATGCTGATCGAAGCTGCCGGTATCAACACCACACAGTACGAGAAGGGCTTTGGCAATGTGTTTAAAGATGTACCGGAAAGCCATTGGGCAAAAAAATACATTATGGCCGCACACGCCGGAATGATTGTGAACGGCGTCACCAGTGATACCTTTTCCCCAAATGAAAAAATAACCCGAGAGCAGATGGCGACCCTTTTCTTCAGAACCATTGTCCCTCCCACTGACTGGCTGTTCTATGGAAACTATGACCATGTGGAAAAATTCAAGGATAAGGGTCAGATTTCTTCCTGGGCCAAAAAAGGCATAGAAATCATGCGGGTTGTCAAGTTGATGGAAGGTACTGCACCCGGCGTTTTCAGCCCAAAAAGCTATGCAACCAAGGAACAGGCTGCTGTCGTCATTCACCGTTATCTCTCCAACCGGCGCAAGATCAATACAGACCTTCTCATCTATGACCTGGCACTGTTTGACACCGAATCCAAACCACACGTAGGAAAATTCGTCAAGTTGGGCATGACGGAGGAAGCGGTATACGATGTCATGGGTGCGACTAGGCTTGGCGGGACAGTACCGGTAGACATGGAAGTTGCCGTATTCAATATCGAAGAAGGTATTTCCGTAACGCTGAAAGAAATTCCGGTGGCTTACTTCCTGGTAATACCCTATACGGATTCGGCAGTGTACTTAAGCGGCGGCAAGGTTGTGGGATGGTCAAAAGGCGGCAAGCTCAGTGTGAAGGTGGATACGCCCAAAACCGGACAGCCTTTCACCTTCGGCTCGTCCCTGGAGGAGGTTTTCCGTGCCATGGGCACACCGGAGGAAATCTTAATAAACGGCAATACCTTCTACATCTACTATAAGGGCGGATTCATCCAATTAATCAATAATAAAGTCATGACATGGACAGAGCATGAGGATCACAGGTTAAATGTAAAGTTCGGTGATATTGATCCCAAGCTTCCAGGCTTTACTTACCGTGATAAGCTTGAAGACGTGACAAGTGTGATGGGGACGCCTCAGACCCTTTGCATCGATGAAAGAGGTATCGTGCTGGAATACGGCAAATCCTTTGTTTACCTGAGCTCCGATTATGAGGTAAAGGATTGGTATAACAAGGGGGAACTGAAAATCAGAAAGGTGGTCGTGGACGAGAATGCTCCGGCAATCCGTTTAGGCTCGTCGAAGTATGACGTTGTCAAAGCTATGGGTGATCCCGACAGGGTAGACGGGGACAGCAGGAGGCGATGGTTCTATCAGGATTCCTGGCTCAATTTCAACAGCGAAGGTGCGGTTGAGGGCTGGTCCGACACCGGAAATCTCAAGCTGGCGGACTTGGCAGCCGCCGATAAAACGCCCATACGCATCGGCTCATTGAGAGATGAGGTGTTTGCTTCAGCAGGCACACCGGAATATTACTTTGATAAGCAAATTAAATATGGTAATTCTCTTATTTTGCATGATCAGAACAACCGGGTTACAGAAATCCAGAATAAGGACAAAAACTTAAAAATCGCGCAAAATGAAACCGGGACAAGAGAAAGCTTCCGTTTGGGAGATGCGCTGGAGAAGATCCTGGATTCCATGGGAAATCCCGACGCCATGCGTTATGACGCCGCATGGCAATACTATAGTACCATCGTACACTATGGAACCTCTGAGCTGCATTTTAGAAATGATGCCCTGATCGGTTATGTCAATGCTGACTCCAATCTCCTGATTGACCTCGGAAAAGCTGCATCTGCCCGATATTTCACCTATTTCTCCACCTTTGATGACGTCATCGGTGCAATGGGCACGCCTAAAACGGTACTGACTGCTGATTACGGAAGGGAGTTATATTATGGCCAGTCTCAAATCAGGATTAATAAAAACGGCAAGGTAAGTGAATGGTATAACCATTCAAATAATCTAAAACTGGACAAAAGTATCTCCAGTAACGCAGGAATCACGTTTGGGATGCCTCTTGCCGAAGTTATGAAAACCATGGGTGCCCCTGATTGGTTTATAGAAAACGGTTCTGCTATGCCCGGTATGAGTAATTACACCATAAGGTACGGAAACTCCGTCCTGCTTCTGATCACCAGGTCGAACGAGCCTCCGGAGGTCAGCGGCTGGACAAACAAAGGTGAGCTGAAACTGGAAAACATCATACCACCGCAAGGAAAACCTTTTATCACAATAGGCGACACCATGGAGAAGGTTATCCGCTTGAAAGGCCTCCCAGACCAAGCTTACTACATCTGGTCACTTCCTGTTCAATGTTACTTTGTTTATGACAAAACCGAAATTATCTTTGGCGATAATAAAGTTATAGGTTCTATTTACAATGGCAGCAAGGATCTCCGGCTTTTTGATAATAGCCCGGCAAATCCAAGCAATGCACCTATCAGACTGGGCAGCACAAAGGCTGAGGTGCTGCAGGCTTTGGGAGAGCCGATTCGTATTAAAAATACAGGATACTATGCGGAATATGACCGTTTGGGGTATTCAATCCCCGAATCATGGCGTGTGCTGACAAATTCATGGTGGGAATATGAGAATGGCTTTACTGTGTTTTTCAATGCGGAAGAGAAGCTGGCATACTTCAATGACAATACGGGCCAGATCGACTTAGGCTATAAGCAGACCGGCGCACCTGAAATCAAAATCGGGTCCTATTTGGAGGATGTCCTGCGCCGATATGGAGCCCCAATCCATGTGAAAAACCAAATGCCTGACAGTCATCTGGAGTATATAGCCGGTTCAGATGCTCAAATCGAACACAACGGCAAGGTTTACAAGCGACTGTTTGTAAGGCTTAACAAAGATGGCCGGGTATATGGTATCTATGGATATGATTATTAGCTTTAAAGTAAAAAAGTTCACCCGGGTCATCCCGGGTGATTTTTTAGATGGGCTTTTTATGCGGATTGTTGTCCGAGTGGTAACCATGCTCTTTGTGGTTATCATAGCTGTGGCTCATGGATCCATATCTGCAAAATATAATGAGGGCAGCAAGAATGACGATACCGATAACAATATACATTTGCTCACTCCCTATTATGTGATATGTGTCCCGATACCATTATATCACAAATATTGGATAATATTCCGTGTCTAGCTGTCTTGCTCCGAATTAAATGCCGATCCTTTCACAATCAAGGTCTTCATAACGGATAAATGCCAAGTCACACAAACGGCAATGACCAGAAGCAGCATATCCAAATAGATGTTATGGACTGCAAAAGCAACCGACCATCCGATGGTCAACCACAATAATGCGATGCTGGTGAGCTTAACGGGCAGCGGTATGCCTTTCCCGGAACGATAATCTGCAATATACCTTCCAAGCCACTTGCTGGCAAGCAAACGGTGGTAAAGCTTCCTTGAGCCCCTGAAATAGCAGGCTGCTCCCAGCAGCAGAAAAGGTGTCGTCGGCAGCAATGGCAGAAAAATACCGATGATACCCAGCAGAATGGAGACAGACCCAATCAATATTAAAATGGTTTTGATAAATTTATTCATATGGACTCCCCTTTATCATGACGATCCTTCCAGTCAGCGACTTTATCGATAGAACCGCTTGCTTCACGCCCGTACTCATAAAAACGCAGCCAAAGCATGAACAAACCGGACAATGCTGTAAGGGAAAAGCATAACAACCACAAGCGGTTCAATCCCAAGGCAGATATAAATATTCCGAACAGGTAAGGTCCCAAAGCACCTCCTGCTCCCATAATCAAAGTAATCAACGCATTAAATCTGCCCCTATGGGTGATGGGAGAGTGGTTGGCCGTATAAACGCCTGCATTGGTGGCCTCCAATATTTCACCGATGGTGAAAATAAACGCAGAAATCAGAAACAGCGGCAGTGTGCCGATATAGCCGATCATGCCAAACCCTATGGCGTAGAAAAAGCCCGCCAGCGCCATATTGACAAGGGGCTTCAGCTTGATGGTCATGCGGGTCAGCGGTATGGTGAAGGCGATAACGACCACTGCCGTAAACGACATGATGATACCAAAGCGGCTGGGACCCAGACTGCTGCCGAAAACCTGCTTCAGCTGCAGCGGAATGGCAAAGCCGATGCTGGAATAAACCAGCTGGTTTATAAACCGTCCGCCGGTGAACATCAACAGAACAGGCCGTCTGAGCAGTGCTTGGAAAGCAGTGCCCTCCTCTGCCCGTTCATCATCGCAGCTGTCATCCAGCTCCCGGATACGCTCCTTATCCGGCATGGACTCCTCAATAAAGAAAGCAATCAGCACAACGGCTATGATAATGGCAACGGCATTTCCCCAGAAGATCCAGCTTGTATGATGCTTATACAGGAAGCCTGCTATCATGGGACCAATGGCGAAGCCGATGTTGATGCCCATATAAAGCAGGGAAAAAGCCTGCTTCCTGTTTTCCTTATCTGTAAAATCGGTGATCATGGCGCCACTGATTGCTTGAGCGGCACCGGCAAAAAAGCCGGAAAGGATCAGGAGATAGGGTATTGCCATCGAATTCCCCAGAAATGGGCAGGGAAAGAAGCACAAGGCCGACATGCCCTGAAAGCACAGCAGCAGCTTCTTGCGCCCCATGCGGTCCGTCAGCTTGCCTCCGATGATCGCTCCCCCGCCCTGGACAATGGCGCAGACCATGAAAAAGGTTCCGATGGCTTCGGCGCTGAGGCCCATTTTATCCGTCAGGTAAAAGGTCAGAAACGGATAAACGAAATTCCCCATGGCGTTGACGATCCGGACGATAAAAAGGATGTAAATGGGTCTTGGCAGACCCCTGTAGATATTAGGCCACTGCATATACGGCATGATGCCACCCCTCTTCACTAAAAGAACTTTTCAGTCAACGTTATCACTCTCAGCAAAGTAAAATATATTGATAATGAGGGAGTGATTTTATGCCTGCTTCTGAAGAAATCAACCATGACATTTTACTCATTATCACTATTGCACTGGTTATACTTTTTATAACAAACATCAATGTGCCCGGGCAAGGGACAATAAGTCCTGAGGTTGTACCTATACTATAGCTTAATACAGTGAGGAGGGGGCCACTTTGTTTAATTCAAACAATATAAATTCATTGCTTAATGATATTTTAGCATGCGCTTCAAACAAGAACGCCAACGGCAATAATTGCAGCGAAAAAGAAAAGGACAATGGCGTCACTTATGCCCCCACCCAAACATTGGTCATCGTTGGACTGATTACCGGTGTCCTAGAGGTACAGTCCATCTTGGTTGATAGGGACCAAGCTGTACAAATCATATTGGCTGGCTCACTGAAGCGAAAAACGGAACTGGATGTGATGCTTGACAACATCGGATCGAAATCCTTCGACGAGGTTATGAAAGCCATCATCGGGAGGGTTGTTTAAGCTTGCGCAAAAACCCGGCTTATCCACCGGCTGACAGGAACCGCAGCCTGAATGCCGAAACCAGCTGCTCCAGACGCTCTTCTTCGCTGCGAAATAGCACCCTTGTGGATGTTATCCTTAGTGAACCCCTGGCTATCTGCTTTTCCTCACCGATCTCAACCTCCCAGCCGCTGCCTGAGTATTTGCCCTCGCCGTTGTCTTCTCCCCCAATACTGACAATATACGCGACAATATCGCTTCTTTTCATGCCGCCCATTTCCAATACCTTTTCAGCTGTCTCCAATTCTATTCCCCCGTATTACTTCTTCTGCTTTTTCCAATACACATAAGCCACTGCAAAATCGATTCCGGCAGCAGCCAGGCTCATGACTCCCGGCAGCAGGCTGCCTTGTCCAAGATATTTGACGCCGAGCACGGCAAAGATCAACCCGCAGCCAATAAATAGAAAATGACTTCTAATCATACAATCAACTCCTTACATCATATACAAATATTATCTCATATAAGGTATAATGATGCTATAAGGTAGTATACAGTTAACGGAGGGATATTATGATAAAGAAACCCTGTGACATGGAAAAGGAACTGAAGGAACTGATGCGCGGCGGCAAAGGCTCGGTAGAGGTCACGCACATATTCAAGCAAGAGGAATTGAAGGGCAAGTGCAGACTTTGCGCCAGGCTTTCAATCAATCCCGGCTCTTCCATAGGCCTGCATGAGCATGTCGGCGAGGAAGAAATCTTTTATATCCTCAGCGGCAGCGGCATTTTCACCGACAACGGCGTACAGAAAAGGGTGAATGCGGGAGAAGGCCTGCTTACAGTAGGGGGAGAGCACCACTCCATCGAAAATGACGGTGAGGAGTCCCTTGTACTGATGGCAATCATTTTATTGTATTAACAAGACAGTAAAGGCGGATGACACAATCATCCGCCTTTATTTATCATGATATCTGATCCACCAGATTGTTTACTGCCGAATTCACATTGGTGGAGGCTTGAACCTGAAGCTCCGAAAGGCTGTTCAGATTCTTGGCCACTGACTCCACATCCTTGATCTCAGCTGATAGCTTGGTAAGGATCTCGGTAATCTCTTTGGCAAAGTTCTCACTGCTGCCTGCCAGCTTCTGCACCTCATTGGCCACAACCGAGAAACCCCTGCCCTGCTCACCTGCTCTGGCTGCTTCTATCGTTGCGTTGATCCCCAGTATTTTAGTTTGCTTCGCAATGTTGTTGACATATTGAATGATCTTATCTGTTTCTTCAATATACTCAATGGATGTCCTGGTTATTTCATTCAGCTTCTTATTGATCCCATACGCGTTATCTATTGAATCTGAAATCGCTTTAAGGTGTGACTGCACTTCTGCCGACGTATCCTTGACAGCCGTTATCTGGCTGTTAAGCTTATCCAGGACTTCAATGTCCCTGGCTACAAGGGCCATGATGAGTCTTGCGCCTGCAGAATCGATGATGGTGCAAGCACTTCCGAAGCTGTCGTATAATTCCTGCTTTACCTGTTCCATGCCGGTTGCCTCTATTATGAGGTCAAGATTTTTTGTTGATATTTCCCCAATGGACTGGGAGCATTTGATGCCCAGTTTTTTTGCTAAAACGATCCCGGATGCATCTGCCCTGCTGTCTACCACTTGTACAATACGAATCTCTTCTATTTTAGAAAAGGAATCGATCATATTGGTTCCGCCTTTTCCTGCTCCAACGATGACAATATTCATTAGTTTTTCCCCCCAAAGTGGTTTTCTTGTGCTCAAGACGCACTAATACTATCATACCAAGCTTTTGGCACTGTGTAAATTTGTTTATTTCTTATCAATTTTGTAACCTTTTTGCCTGCCCGGTATCTAACCTTATAGACACAAATATGAAAGGAGTATATATGATGAGCACCAATCAATTAGAAGTTTCTCTGAGCTTAACCAATCAAAAAGTCCGGTTTATTGGGGTATCGACTTCAAACCCGGATCATCCCATAGCCTTTGACTATTTGCCTCCAATCGGGGACGGTCAGGGTTTCCTGGGCCTTGAGCTGCTGCTTATGAGCTTTTCGGGCTGTGTCAGCACCGGCATTGTATTCCTGTTGAGAAAGATGGGCAAAAGCGTGTCCGGATACAGGGCTAATGCCATCGGTACCAAAAGAATGCAGCCTATTTCCCTGGAAAAAATCCATTTCGAGATCGTGCTGGAGTCTTCGGATACGACCGACTCGGATGTCGTGGCCGTGCTCAAGCAGGCTGAGGTAATTTCCCCTGTATGGGCTGCCATACGGAACAATGTGGAGGTCACTACAGGCTATACGATCGTGTCGCCATGAATAAGCCGGGGGTTATCCTCCGGTCTTTTTTCGCTTTATACTGTCAATATTGATCAGGGTTTATATGTCTATCTTATTGGGATTTGATGCTTGCGAAACCTGTTCATAAGGATTTCCAATCCGATGGCGTGAGGGTCTACGAAAAAAGTCTTGTTTTCCGTTTTGATCGTAAAGAAGTTTTGTGACAGCTTGGCGGATTTTATCCGTGAGTAGTCATATTTGTAAAGCCGTCCAAACATCGTTATATATAAGATGTAATCTTCATAGACCAGTATCCGCCATTTGGCGTAGGAAAGCACCAAGCTCAGGCTCAGGAGTGAAAAGCAGATGAACACCGCACCGACCCATGCCTCAGCGGTATCATTGGGGTACAATATCATTAAAACTAATAAACTGGTGAAGAAAAGCAGGCTGATGATGCCGAGCCAACCGTATATCTTCGGCAAGCGCACCATGAATAAGCCCTCTTCATAGTTTCTGACAGCAGATTCGCTCTCTTTTTTTGCCAATGAGAGCATAAGCCCGATTACAATGGGAATCAGTGCATATCCAATATATCTCATGTTGTTCCATTTTCACTCCGTTTATTATGGATTGGCTATATCATATCCTTCATGGTCATATTATTTCCATCATTCCGGGCTGTGCATACAGTAGGAGTGGCGGTTGCTGCCGATAAAAGTAAGGACATCCTTCCGGATGTCCAGCAAAAGCATTCATATTATAATTTTCAATCCCCCACCGGCTTGATCCCTTCATTCTCAATCATCAAGACGATGGTTTTGGAACTTGCTATGGGCCTGTGCATCGTCCCCTTGGGAATACAGATGCCTTCATTCTTCTCCAGCTTGAAAGTGCCTTTTTCGCTTTCAATCAGAAGCTCGCCATCCAGAACGAAGAATACCTCATCATCGCTGTCGTGCTTGTGCATATGGAATTCGCCTTCAAATATCCCTAGCCTCAAGACAGACGAATTGACTTTGCAAAGGGTCTGGTTGAACCATTTCTCCTTGCAATTTTCTATAATCTCCGGTACTCTGATTACCTCGTGGTAATCGTACTTTATGTCCATGTTCAGCTTGTATTTGTCCTCAAAAGCCATAGTGATCCGCCTTCCTTTCGTTTCATTCACGCGATGAGACCGTCAATTCATTATAGCATACGGCTTATTCCACGGATAGCGCCCACAGGTACAGGGATGCAACGGTTCCGTAAGGCGAATACCGCTTCCTGTACTTTTCGAACTTCTCTCGGGGCAGCTCCTTCAGTCCGTATAGGTTCATCATGCCTCTGCATATGGCCAGGTCTTTATAGCTTACCACATCCGGCCTGCAAAGTGAAAATATCAGCAGCATTTCAGCTGTCCAGACCCCCACGCCATTCAGCGACGAAAGCAGCTTTATGACCGCTTCGTCACTCAGCGTATGAAGGTTATTGAAATCTATGCGGCCTATAGTAGCTGCTTCCGCAGCCCCCTTGATATAGCCCGCTTTTCTCAGGGACATCCCACAGGCCTGGATCTCTGACAACTCCGCCGCTGCAATACTCTCTGGCGTTATATTCCCAAGCAGCTGGCATAGCCTGTTCCACACTGTATCTGCAGCCTTGCTGGATATCTGTTGCGCCACAATGCTTGAGACAAGTGCCGTGAACGGATCCGGCACAATCCCGCGCTTGATCATCCCGATCCTGTCTATAGCAGCGCCCAGCTTCTTATCTTTCTTTTTCAGATATTCTATTTCCTTTTGCCCATATTCATAGTATAGTGTGTCCTTCGTTCTTTCCATGTGCACTACCCCTCTTTTTCAGGCTATGAGTTTATTATAGCGGTTAATGACAGTATTGTGTAGAGTCGGCTTAGCCGCCATGCCTTTGTCATTTTCACACACACCTGAACTGTTCATATTTTTTATACATAAGAGGTCTTCTTTTATAATCACATTTAATTCTTCTTTTAGTATCTCTTGTCCATCTACAACACCATAGGAATATTGACTGCCTGGAGCATTCATAAAATGCCATTGCAGCTTGCGCCCTTGCCCCCGGATTTTCTTGCACCAGGTCAAGTAAACCCTTATCCTTATAATAATTATGCAATGCATCCGTAATTGCTTATAATATCTCATCCCACCCGATACTACAAGGCAGACCTCTTATTACCTCCGACACTAATTCTGCTGCAATTTTTCCGTCGGTTTTCCCATCAAACAAAATACAATATCGCAGCTGCCCATACAGCTAATGCTAACAAAGCCGAACAGAAATCAGAGATACTTCTTATAGCCTTGGACTACATCATTCCTATATCCAAGTGATTCATAAAACATATGTGCTTCCTTTCTTTTTCGCAAGGAAATGAACATGGTATAATAACAGTTTCTCTCTCTTGCAATGCTCTCAACCTTCTCCATCAGCTGCCTGCCAACACCTTGCCCTCTGAATTTTGATGATACGATCACATTCTCAATAACCATAAACGGCCTGCAGTCCCCAACGACGTCATGACATACAATTCCCATAACCGAACCACAGATTTCATTGCTTTGATTTTTATAGCACAACAAGTAGTAATTCGGATCCGCCTCAATCCGCCTGAAGCTTTCAGTCATCCGTTCAATATCTGTCTTGCAGCCGTTCAATTCTTCATATAGTGCTGCCAAGGATTGCAAATCTTCTATTGTAACTCGTTCTACCATTATTACACCCCCTCAAGGAGATAAATTTTACAACTTGGGATTCCAAGGTCTCTGATAATCTGTAAAGCAAATAAAAACCGGTACTGACGTCTGAGTCAGTACCGAGAATGTGCTACTTTACCGCTTTCAAGTGTGCAATCTCATTCCAGTTCTTTGATGTGATGATCTCAATTGCAGTCAGGTTCTTCTTCATGTCATCTATTTCGCCCACCATTTCAAGGTGTCTTTCAGCATTCTTTGCATCAAGCTCAATGAGATGCTTTTCTATCGAATCGACTTTTCCTTCAATACGTTCCTGGCCTTGCTTCAAATCCTTAACGTCATTCTGCATAATGGCCTGGCCTTCTTTCAAGTCTTTAACTTCATCCTTTATGCCTTTGACTTCGAGGTAAAGCTGTTCGAGCATGTTCATTATCTTTTCTTCCATCGTCTCACTCTCCCATCATATACATTATAGCACTTCCAGCTACCATTTCAAATTGTTCATGCGGCATATCCAGTCCTATTATATACCCACATGTTAGTAAATCATTCACCATTGCTTCATTTCATCTTGAATCTTATAGGCAATTTCCGCTCACGCACTGATCTCGCTTCCCAAATGCTGGTGTTGTACTAATACTATTATATCAATATGTTATTACTTATTCTACCAATTTTTTACATCTTTCCGAACTCGTTACCCTGACTACCCCAAAAAAATAAATCTTTGTCAACAATTTAACAATTTACATAACAAAAAAACCTTGGAATTCCAAGGTTTCTAAATTTGTCTAAAATGGTGTGCCCGAAAGGATTCGAACCTTCGACCTTCTGATTCGTAGCTCGATTTGGATATTAATTATATTTATTGAGTAATATCATTCTGTCTCAAATAGTTCCTTATATAGCAGATTAGCTAACATAAATGTATAAACTAACATTACTTTTTATTAAGTAGTTACAAATATTCTGTTAGCAACTGTTAGCATTAGTATTCTACAGTATTTTCTATAAATCAGCAATATCAGATAGGTCTTCTACTTTGGCAATATTTGCTAATAACCTAGCATAATTCCTCAAATCATTCTGCAAAGCACCCAGCTCACTTCTGAACTCTTCACATTTTTCCGGGAATTCAAATGCTTTCTGCAGACTTAGCTTATGCCATTTAGCTGTAAAAGGTCTAATAATTTGATTTAGCACAATTACAGCAATTCTAGTAAATTCTTTACATTTCCTTCCACGCTCTTTTAAGATAAATCTTGTAATATCAAAAAGTTTGTACACGCTGTCTAAAGCTGCTTTTTCATCACCATGCTCAGGAGATAAATATTGCGTTGTGACCCTAGTAATTAATTCTACGTACATTTCCCAGGCAGCTTCCTCATCCTCAGGATTGGGATCAAATTCCAATTGAGCAAATTTGAAATCAAGGCTAACTTTAGTTATACTCCAGCTTTCAAATAGATCTTGCCATTTCAAGTTTATACCCCCTTATATTCTCCAATCTAGAATGCTATCTAATGGATGAGGTGATGCATTATTACTGATTAGTCTATCATTGTAGTACATATATGACGTATTCTTGCTTTTTATTTCTCTAATATACTCGTTTAAACTTTTTGTACCCATTATAGTTTTTTCAATGTGAAGAAAAGAAGGTATTTTATCAATGTTCTTAAGCTTTAAACTCGCAATGTTAATTTTTGATCTCTTGGCAAATCCAATCTCATAAGGAACCCACCAGGATATTTCTGTCATGTCAGATACCAAACATAATAGATGAGTACTTTTGATTAATCCCTGTTCTATGTACTTAACAATGCTAGTATGATCATTTTTACTTACAGCACCCTGCAGCCCCTCATCATATTTATCCAAATAAATATCAATATCTCCATGTTGAAGAATATAATCGCCAACCGCAGTGGCTTGCTTTAAGTCTTCCGACTTATGTGAAATAAAAATACAATTTTTTTCACTTTCTTGAACTTGTGCAAACTCAAGAAGTGATTTTGTTACATACTGCTTAAGAGCTCGATTGATAGCCATTCTACGCCCTCCTTATTCTTAGTAGTCATAGTTAGCTGTATTTGAGTAAAATGATTGGCGCTTACTCATAAAAAGGCAGACAGAAATCTTAAATACTATGATGATAATTGGCCTATCATTAGCCTTCATACTCTTATGAGTTCGCTCTTCTCATAGGTCTGCTTAAATCATAATTACAATTCGCTCGATCGTCAAAAGTAGCATCAATAAGGAATTTTAATGCACTAAAGTCGTTTTCAATTTTACTCCAATTTACAACCGATATTTTTGCGTCTGGTTTTAACAAATTATCTACAATTCGGTCAGGCATAAATGGGTACCGCTTCTCGTATTCACTTCTGTTACTTATTGAAATCCATTCTGTATTCTCTGGATAAAGCCTTTCCTTTTCACCGACATGACACGCTGTATAATAAGAGCAGTCAATAGAGGGTAAATTAATGACAATTACCCCCGACTTCTTATTGACTTTTCCATCATACATACTTGAATATATCTCCCAATCTACATGTTTACGACGCTTTGTTTCAGTACCAACCAAAACAATTGTAACAGTAGAATCTCTTAAGTATTCATCGCGTATTTTTTCTCGTATAGAATGGTCATCAAGTTGATCAGATATGTCGCCTGTATTGACAGAAACATCAATGAATATTTGATTAAACATATTCATCACTATAAGTTTGTCTTTGTAATACTGGTCATTTTCATGGTGGTAGCTAATAAATACTTTATGCATGCACAATACCTCACTTCTAAATCATTTTATTATAAAATCATTAAATGTCTACATGATACCCCACAGCTTTCAGGTCCTTTAAAATTGAGAATGCTTTCTCTTCTACATTGTTTTCAATTTCCTTATATATCAATCCGTTTACATCTGAGGGCAAACAAACTCCTTTTTTAAAAAGGCAGCAGACTCTGTTTCGTCCTAGTTTTGCAAGGAAATACCCATATTCAAAAATGACATTTTGCCTGGCCCTGTATTCTTTTGTTTCCACATTGTCAATACTACAGACTATGTCATCTGGAGTCAGGAGAACAAATGCAAATCCAACATCACTATGTTTTTCAAATTTTTCTATAATTGTTAGGCCTTCATCAGCCTCTCTATGTAGGACTACAGGCTTTAAGCCAATCTCAGCAATGAATATTTCCAACTCGTGTTTTAATTGTACATCATGACCATGAACAATAAAGACCTTGTTGTTAGCTATGTCATTAATACTATCGTCAGATGTCTTATACTTCATAGTACTGAGTGCCGCATGTAGTGAACCTAATATTATCTGTTGAGCATTTCCAAATTGGTCTTGACCATTTCCTTTAAGTTTAAATCTTTCATGTTTTTTGAAAGATTCATAAATCACACTACCTTTACCAAAGTTTGTTACAATAAAATCTTCAACTTTTGTTATCCAAGTAAAGTACTCATTCTTAATTATTTCTGGATAACCGCTTACTGACTTGCTTGAAAAATTGCTGTAATTAAAATCTTCCCCTTCTTTTATTAAATCGTTAATTCTTATATCAAGATCAGTCATAATACTCCCCCTTGTGAAACTATATTTAGTCCATTTTGTTAACTTTGCGCCATCTGCATATAACGATAGAATTCCTTGATCAGTTTATACATACATACTCCAATTATACCTCAAAATCTGCCAGCTTTATATAAAATCTGTAATATTTTGGACGACACTTTTCGACATCAACGCAAAATAAAGAATCCTTGAAATTCAAGGATTCTCAACATCTCACATGCTCATTATCCGGTTTTTTCCACTAGTACGCCTTACCTGTACCGCTCGCCAGTCTACTTCATCAGGCTATCCCGCTTGCTGACTGCATCCCTCTGCATGTCCACCGATACATGCGAATAGAAATACATCGTGATGCCTATTGTAGTGTGCCCGAGGCGTTCACTGATTACTTTCGGATGGACGATGGCGCTGATTAGCGGCTTGTACTCCAGTTGCATCTTGCGCTTCTGGCGGAGGATCTCCACCAGCTCGTCAGTTAGAACCACAAGCCGGTTGCTCTTGATGGTCTTGGGCTGCTTGAAGATGACCCGGCCACTCACCCGCTGCGCTGTCCTCCGGATAGTGCACACCTTGTTCTTTGTATCAATATCCTCCCACATCAGGCCGAATTATTCGCCCAGGCGGAGACCGGTGCAAATTGTTATCATGACACCCAGTAAAGCAGCGTGGTGCATTGTTTCGGAATATACGTTAGTCACGAAGCCAAACTTACCAAATACACCCGTCAGCGTTAATGCATTATTATGACATAGGGAGCGCTTACGAAGTTGAAGCTGCCAAAGGATGGTTGCTTGATAAGTTTAGTTCAATTCTTCACCAAATGCGTATAACCTCTTCAAGTCTAATATATCAAGTGCGTGAAGGAATTTCTTTCTAAACTTTATATGTGTTTGATTAAATGGTGCTTGAAAATACTCCACTACCTTAATATTATCAAAATCGATATTTGCGGGCTGACGGCTCTTTATCTTTATATAGTCTTCACCTGTTACAACCAAAATTAATACACCAATCCTAAAATGCTCTGCATATAGCTTTAATTCCGTAGAATCAAGCTTATTGACTAAGTCTTCGGGATATATGAATGCAAAATATGATCTGTTGGCAAATCTTGTATGAGCTACAGCTTCAAATATCCATTCTTCCCAGTTATCATTTGTTAATTTTGCCTCAATTGTTGTAATCTCGATATCTGGTCGCCCATATATATCTTCTATTTTTAGTCCAACAATATCTGGATTTCCCCACTTCCCATTTGTCTTAAGTGTAGACGTATCAGATACTCTATCGAAGTCTTTTTCAAATAACCACTGCTTAAGTTTAAAATACAAATCCTTTTCTCTAATTGCTTGCTCAACACGTATTGCCTGCTGCTCTTCGCCACATTTTTCCTCTGTAGATTCTATCTTCTCAATCTTTTCTACCAATTGCTCTAAATAATATCCCTGCTTCCTGCCTGGACAATTAATTCTAGAGTTTTGTTCTCCCGATACTTTTGATAGGAGAACAATAAACGTATTATCTGGTATATCCGGTATAAAATCTGGATACACATCTCTCAGACTTTTATAAACATCCAAGATCTCTCTTGTCGACTTACTACTTGCAGGCTTGGTGGCTTTCATGTGGTCCAAAATATACTCCGACAGTATTTTAATCTGTGATGGCCTATCATGCGAATTGTCCAAACTTTTTCTCAAATTATCAGTTTTTTGAAACTCACTCATTCAACAATCTCCCCCTTTCTCATCATTTTCGTTTATTGTCTATCCGCCCATATTGTACGGTAATGTCCCATTTTGTTGAACTAGAGCTTGATGTATCAATGCATACTAATACTCCCATTATACCTCAAAACCTACCAATGCTATATGAAATCTCTTATATTTTGCACGACACTTTTCGACACTCGCGCAAAATAAAAAATTCCTGAAACTCAAAGATTTTCGATATCTCATATGCGCCATAGCCCAGGCCGGCACAAGTCTACTTCATCAGGCTCTCTAGCTTGCTGACTGCTTTCCGCTGCATGTCCACCGAGACATGCAAATAGAGATCCCTCGTGATGCCTATCGTGGTTTGGCCGAGGCGTTCACTGAGTACTTTTGGATTAACGACGGCGCTGATCAGCGGCTTGTACTCCAGTTGCATCTTGCGCTTCTGGCGGAGGATCTCCACCAGCTCGTCAGTCGGAACCACGAGGCGGTTGCTTTTGATGATCCTGGCTGCATAAGATGATCCGGCCTCTCCGCCGCCGCGCTGTCCTCCAACATCAGGCCGTATAATTTGCCCAAGCGGAGGCCGGAACGAAGCCAAATAAAAATCGGTACTGATATCTATACCAGTACCGAAGTATGCTACTTTACCGCCTTTAAGTGTGCAATCTCATTCCAATTCTTTGAGGTGATGATCTCGACTGCAGCCAGGTCTTTCTTCATTTCCCTGATCTCGTTCATCATTTCGACATGTCTGTTTGCGTTCTGAGCTTCCGTATTATCAAGCTTTGATTCAATGCGCTCTTGGCCTTGCTTCAAGCCTTTAACATCATTCTGCAGGTCAGCCTGCCCGGCCTTCAAGTCCTTTACTTCAGTGTAAAGCTGTTCAAGCATGTTCATTATCTTTTCTTCCATCGGCTTCTCACACTCCTACATACATTATAGCACTTCCGACTATTAATTCAAATTGTTCATGCTGCATATCTAGTCTCATTATATACCCACCGGCTGGCAAATCATTCACACCAGCGCCGCCTTACCAACTCCCCACACTAGTCTACTTCATCATGCTTTCCAGCTTGCTGACTGCATCCCGCTGCATGTCCACCGATACATGCGAATAGAGATCCATCGTGATCCCTATTGTCGTATGGCCGAGGCGTTCACTGACTACTTTTGGATGGACGCCGGCACCGATAAGCATCGTGGCGTGCGTGTGCCGGAGGTCATGGAACCGGATCACCGGCAGATCAGATCCGGAAGTGATCTTCTGAAACTTCTTGCCGACATAGTCCGGCTCTTTGAATCGGCCATCCTCCCAAACGCTGAGGAAGCCATCATAATCAGCTTTGTAGCTGTTGCCCATCAGCAGCTTGTACTCCAGCTGCTTCTTGCGTTCCTGGCGGAGGATCTCCACCAGCTCGTCAGTCAGAACCACAAGCCGGTTGCTTTTGATGGTCTTGGGCTGCTTGAAGATGATCCGGCCATTCACCCGCTGCGCTGTCCTCCGGACGGTGCAGATCTTGTTCTTTGTATCAATGTCCTCCCACATCAGGCCGCATATTTCCCCCAGGCGGAGGCCGGTGTAGATCGCCATCATGACATGGATGTAAACCGGTGAGTCTTTGAATACCCGGGCAGCTTCCCGAGCCTGGTCGAGATCCCACACTTTCATTTCGCTCCGGATCTTCCTGGGCGGATCTACTTTGTCGCATGGGTTCTGCTCTATGTATTGCCACTTCATAGCATACTTGAAGATCTCATTCAAAAGCCGGTGGTGATAGTTTATGCTTGTATCGGACAGATCGGCAGCAATCTTCAAGCTGGTATAGTACTTCTGAATGATGGCCGGACTCACCCGGCTGATCTCGATATCTCCCAGCTGGGGCTTGAAGTACAGCCGCATTATGCTTTGATAGGATTCCAAGGTCTTGGGTGCCAGCTTCGGCCTGCAGTAGATCTCCACCCACTCATCCAGGAACCCGGCGAAGGAGATCCGCTTCGGCTCGAAGTACCGGTTGGTGTTGATGAGCTGCAGCTTCTCCGTCAGTGCCCTCTCCGCATCCTTCTTTGACTTGAAGCCGCCCACCCATTTCTGCTGCCGCTTGCCGGTCTCCGGACTAATACCCAGGTCAAATATAATTGAGTATGTACTCCCTCTTTTTTTGACTGATCCTCTCATACTCTTACCCCTAAGTGAATATTTTGCATCCGATTGATTTATGGAAGTGATTATATCATATTGATGACCTAAGAAGGAAAAATACGACTTCCTTACGAGCATCGCATTTTTCCTTCTTAGATTCTGTACTATGAAATGAAAATTTGTCTGTCCCTTCATTTGCAGCACTCGGCCTGCCTAAAATCCGTCGTAATATCGAAAAAAGTAATATTTGCAAAAATTACGACTGCCGCGTTACCGCTTCGGGCGGTGATCCTGCTCAAAACACGCCTTAAGAAATTCCACAAATTCCCTGCTGAAAGTCACCACTCTGATGGACTTTCCGCTCCGATAAATCACGTTGGTGTTGCACCGGCCACTCTTGTCCGTCACGATGAACCCAAGCTTCCGGAAAGCGGTAAGCAGCTCCTGGGGATTCTCGTCCGGATAGAATTTGCTCAGCACCGCTTTGAAGTTGCGGGGGGTCACGCTGATATTCCGGCCCTTATGAGTCTCAATCAGGACTTTCCGGCCAGAGCTATGTACATTGAAAAGCGTGTTGGTTACGGTGATCATGATCCCGGCATAATGATCCAGGAGATTCATACTATGTCATCCTCCCGAACCTGATTTTTATTGCATTCATGGCAGCCTCAAAACAATTGTGATCCAGATAGCAAAAGACATCCCGGACCGATGGGCACTCGAAGCCGTTATAGAGGTTGTAGGCCAGCAGCACCAGCGCCCTGGTTCCATGCGACAGGTCAACTTCCCTGAGTGCATCCGGCTCGATCCAATGCTCGAAAAAGTTATAGAGATGCTTTGACTTAGAAAACAAATCACTGTTGACAGCAAATATGTAGAACATCGACAGCCTTTCGGTGTCCTTCGGATTGGTGCGGTCTTTCTTTAGTAATGTTTCGAACCTTTCCTGGTGTGCACTATCTAAAAATTTGTAACACATTTACACTCTAACCCCCTATCTGATTCCAGAGTACAAAGAATCTCTCTTCTCATGAGTTCAGCTTCTAGCAACGCTTTTACTGCTTTCATAACCGGTTCCGTGTAGCCCTCACCTGACGTACCTTTATATTTCTCCTGGATAAGCTGCCAGTCTCTCTCAAATGTACTTACCGCAGCTTCAAGATCCGAATCATCCAGGGCGGCATAGTGGTCTAGGATGCGCTGAAATAATTCGTAATCCGGACTGCTCTCATTAACGCGGAGCGCACCGGCATTGTCGATCTTGATATGAAAATCAACCGTCGTTTTTTTAATTTCCATTATACATCTCTCCCGGTATTATATTAATTTTACTTGGGTCGGGAAAAACGATATAATGGTCTTGCATATGTGCTGACAGCCGCCAAACTGATGCAGCACTATGCCGGTGTGAGCTTGGGATTTTCCCAAGCTCTCTCGTTTTTCCCATACAATACCCTTCACCTCTTCACTTTGCTCTTTTTATTCGTGCTCGAAATACTATGTACAGACTGCCGTATCTCTTCATGAATCGCTTTCAGATAATCAACAATTTCCTTCACGCCTTTCAGTTCTCCTTCGTGCAGTCCTTTCTTGATGCAACCACGATATGCCCATTCGAGATCTGGATAATACCCTTCATTTTCCCAACGAATTTCGCTATCTTTTTCAGAAATTTTTTTCTCCTGCAGGATTACATTGTACTTGTCCGAAATCAGCCTATAGATTTCATTGATATTAATCTCCAAAGTCAAACCCCCTTTTTAAGCTTGTCAGACCCTGACACAGCGGTTTTTCGTATAGATTACGTGACATTTTACAGTCACGTAAAAATATTAGCTGTATCACGCTTTAAAGCGCTCATTTTGAAATTGTCTATTTGATGAAAACCGGATCTGCTTATTATAGCCGTCGATCCACTCCTGCAGCGCTTTTTTGGGTATCAAACGCCGCCCCCCGATATTCATTACTGGGAACCCCTTCTCCCGGATCAGGCTGTATGCTTTATTCCTTCCTATACGCATAACCTTCATGAGCTCATCGACAGTAAGGATATCAGGAAGGTTGTCCAGCCTAATTGACCCACCTGTTTCCACTTTTTGATCCAGCATATCTATTTTGGTGCGTTCGCTCTGTCCACCCTTTTGATTCAGTTCTCTACCGGCTGAAATGCCTATTAGATAGTCAGTAGTGACATTAAAATACCGTGCAATCCTTTGTAGTATCTCAAAATCCGGTTCTCGTTTTCCTTGCTCATACGACGAAATCGCAGATCTGCTAATATTCATGTCTTTTGCTAACTTATACTGAGATAATTCGTTTTCTTCTCTAATAGACTTGAGCCGTTTTGAAAAGAGTGATGCTACATAATCGCCTTCATTTGATTCCCTATCATCATCTTTTTCTCCATTGGATTCTCTTCCGCTGTGGATCTCTGTCCTCCCAAGTAAAACATCAACAGATACGTTAAAAAAATCTGCTATCTTTCCGAGCATCTCTATACTTGGCTGCCTTACCCCTGTTTCTATCATTCCAAAAGCTGATGTTGTCAGTCCTACACTGCAGGCCACCTCTGCCTGTGTTAACTCCTTCTTGATCCGCAATTCCCGTATTTGTTTTCCTATCATACTATCACCCCTTATTAATATGTGTCTCTTAACGGTTCAACCGATGATTTAATTCATGTCCCTGAAAGACAACGATCCGTCCTGAGCACTGCTCAATCAGTCTACTTCCTGTGCCTTCATCAAACTCAAGCCAACTATTACACAAGTGCTCGGAAGTAATTACAACCGGCAGTCCGCTAAAATATCTAAAATTAATTATTTCATAGACGATGTTTTCATCCTTGCCTTTGCCCTTAAATAGATCGTCAATAAACAGCAGCTCTGCGGTCTTATATTTTTGAATCTCAAGTTGATAGCTTTCCGCTTCCATCAGATTTTGCTTTAATCTGGTTAACGCATCCCGGTAATCCATATAGACGACTTTAATGTTTCTCGTTAGTAGCTCATAGCATATAGCCAATGCTAAATGCGTTTTTCCGGAGCCGACCTGGCCGCAAAATGCTATGCTGTTACTCTCCTGTTTCCGGATTTGCTCAAACTCACGCACATATGCAATGGCTAATGTCTTTGCCTTAAAAAGGATTCCTGTTCCATTTGTCTTAAACGCATCAAAGGTTTTAGCTTTAGCAGTACTGGAAATACCCGAACACCCCATAAGCTTTTCAAAGTAAGCCTTATATGAGCATTTGCAAGGCCGAGCAGAGTTCGCCCCCTGGTCTACTATCCAGCCAATATCATTACACTCTTGGCATCTGAAGACCTTCACTGTGGATATATTGGTCGTTATTTTATCCAACAGCGCATCCACTTTTTGAGTCAACTGATCTTCGACTCCTTTCAAATTCTTCACCTCCGATATTGTCCACATGCAATACTCCTAACAGAATACTCATTAAGTTAATAATCCCTACGGCCTCTTAAGTGGTAGGACGCTATGCCTTATAATTCGTATCAGGGGCTTCTTGCTATTTGGTACACTTGATGTATAGAAGTCTTCGGTTACAATCTCCCTCAGAAATGTCCGCAGTTTCGCCCTATTCCAGCCCCACCGCCGCACTAGATTTGACTCTGTCGTTATCAGGCTCTCCCTTTTCATATCAACCGTAAATCTTCCTGCTTGTACAGTTTGATCGGTGCGTTTTGATAGAGCTAATAAATCCATTAAGGCTTGTGCCTTTGTGACCCGTTCCTTTGCTCGTCGACTACTCTTCTGGAGCTTGCTTTGGCCTCTTGATGCATCATCTGACAGTATACTTGTCGATATCATACTTTTGGATCTTCTTTTGATTTGCTTCATTCGCCTTCCCTCCTTGCGGATTGTTATTTATCATCTCTATGTATAGCCGGTCATACTGTTGCCTGAGCTTGTCCGTACTCAGGATGTTGATATGCCAAAAGGAATGCTTTTGTGAGAACCGGATGACTTCTAAAATCTCCTGAATATTACGCTTGTCCACCCTCACCATAAGTTCAATATGCTTAGCCCATGTTTTCAGATTTGGGTTTTTGAAGTTCGGATTATTAAGCTTAATCAAATTGAAAAGCTCTTTTGACAGAAAGAAAGAATACTTTTCAAGGTCGTTTTTATCCTCTCCGGACATATTATTTATATTATCTATATCTATTTCTTTTTCTATTTCTCTTTCTTCTTCTATAGCGTGACCGTCACGTGACGACACGTGACAATTTTCCATTGTCACATTATCATTACCGTGACATTCACTTTGATCAGATAACAGCAACCTTTCTCTTTCCCGCTGCTTGTGCTTTCTGATCCTATTCTGCTCCCTGATTTTTTCCAAACTTTCAGTTCCTTGCTCACTCTCCCAATCAACAATTTTAATTACTTGGTTCTCATGGATCTCTATCATCTGGAATTTCTCGAAAGCTGAAAGTGCCAGCCGGATAATGCTTACTTCCGTACTGAGTATTATCGCTAGCATTTCGTCAGTATACGGTATGCTTTCGGTTACGTAAATAAATCCGGAATCATTGCACTTTCCCGCCAGCATCATAAGCCGTATCCAAATTAGTAGTATGTTTGTACCTTCAGGCATTTTCTCAATCAGCTTGAATATTTCCTCATCAAACATTGATGTCTTAAGCTTGATCCATTTTAGTCCCTGCATCCATTGACCCCCTTGTTGTAGAACGAGTAATTATGACTCACCCTTACATACCTACTAGCCCACGATTTCAAATAGTTCATCAAATCCAACCTCTAGGGCATCTGATATTGCTTTTGCTATTCTTGGTGTGGGCGGTTGTCCATTTTCTACCTGGGCAATGCTTGACTTACAAACACCTGCTTTTTTGGATAATGCGTTTTTTGACAACCCTCTTCTTATTCTTATTTCCGAAATGGCTTTTCCTTTTGGTCTGATTACCATTTAATCACCTCCTTCACCCGAAAACTACACATTTTTGTACATTACCATAATTTTACTACACGTTTTTGTGCATGTCAAACCAAATTCTACACTTTTTAACATTACGATGATATAATGATAGATAACGAGGAGTTGATAATATGTTCTCAGATAGGCTTCGGAAATTACGAGAAGAAAAGGGAATCACTCAATTTGATATGGCAAAAGCGATAAATATCAGCAGAACATCTTTAAGCAGCTACGAACTAGGAGTAAGAACTCCGGATATTGATGTGCTCGAAAGAATAGCTAATTTTTTTAATGTCTCATCTGATTATTTATTGGGAAGAGAAAATGAGATAATCCATATTGATTCGCAGGCCGCTGAAATTGACATCACAAAAGCATGTCAAATTGTTGATACTTCAGGACTACCTGAAGAAGCCATTAAGCAAATTGAGGACTATATTGAGCTGCTGAAAATGAGATATCAGCCAGGACGAACAACGAGGAAAAAATAGCTCAAAAAAACAACAAAAAACACGTTTGTTAGCATTATGTTAGCAAACGTGTTTTACAATTCGGTTAAAGTGGTGTGCCCGAAAGGATTCGAACCTTCGACCTTCTGATTCGTAGTCAGACACTCTATCCAACTGAGCTACGGGCACATATGAGGCCATTGCCTATTTGAAGTACATTACTCATTATAATCAACATTTTTCGAGAAGTCAATGTATAAATTATGCTTTACAAAAGAAGCATGATGCCATCAACAGCCAGATCCTTGACCCATAAAAACTTTCGCATGAAAATGCGGATGCCGTTGGGATGGACTTTGACGCGTTTGGACAGATAGACGTCGATACCGTCAACCACATACAGGTCGAACTGATCGCCACGTGTAGGCTTACCCAACTGAACTGTTGGGGTCTTGACCGCGCATCAGCCGCCTCCGGAGGCTGCCAGATAAAGCGATACTGCTTTTGAGCTTGTCTTTTTCAAAATATAGGCTGCTGCATCCTGATCGATTCGTATCTCCATTTCAATCCCTCCCATATGTACATTATAACCTGTTTGTCAGAAAAAAAGCCATAAAAAATAGACTTGCGGTACAAGCCTATTTTTTAACATATATTATCCTTCTATTGTGGTCTCGGCACTGACCTCCAGCGGACCTTCAAACTGGCTGCCAACCTCGGTATCGGACGATTCCGATTCTGCATTTTTCTTTGACCGCCTTAGAATCCCCACACCAATCAGAATCAGCATCAACGGTACGATGCTTCTCTTTACAGACCAGAAAAAGTTGGAAAAGCGCTCTCCGAAAAATTGCACTATGTTGTAGTGTTCCCAGGCATTTGTGAGTCCAATGATCCCCAAGACCAGCATGCCTGCACCAAAGTATTTCCTGTAGCCGAAAACCAGGCTGTAATCATATACAAGTGTATCTTCTACGAACTCGCCATTCCGGAGTTTTCTGCGAATATAATAGCTGTCAAAGAAGTTGAAGAACCAGGTAGGTATGATGATAAGCGGAATCAGCGCTTCGATGTTGACATAGCTGACAACAACGATGGCGGCAATGGTCGTAAACATGAGCTGAAAGCCTCTTCTAAACAGGTTCATGTACATGTAGGCCGCTCCCGGCATCAAAGCGAAACAGAAAAATGCAAAGCTTTCGAGGAATCCGCCCCGGCTGGGCTGATCCGGGCTTGCAAAAAGGGTCTGCTGGACACACCGGTTGCACACCCTTTTTCCCAGGACCTCCGACGTACATTCCTCACACACCGGTTGTTTGCATTTCTCACATATATACTTGGCTTCCGCTTCCTTGTGGTATTTGCAATTCATTCTAATTTCCTCCCTTTTTTCCCTTTTCCAGCCGTCCGGATATGCCATCCAGCTGTATGATTGAATCTGTTATGCCGTTTATTCCGTTATTGATTCTGCTGATGGGCTGCGACAGCTTCTCTCCGAAGCACTCCCCCAGCTTTATCAGGCTCATATTGCTTTGCATCAGGCTCTCCCCATTAGGGGTGATACTGATAATCAGAAGGATCAAGCCGGCTGCCACCAGGCTCATGCCCCAATTGGCCATTTCTCTGCCTTTTGCTTTCCGGACGGGTTTATACCGGGTCAGGTCTATTGCGGCTAACACCGATGCTCTCATCTCTTCGTCCGGCGCCGGTGCCTTAGGGGTGCATTCTGCAAAGAAGCCCCTCAGCAAGTCTATTTCTTCCGCTTCCTTGCGGCATTTTTCGCATTTCCCGAGGTGCGTTGCAACTGCCTGCATCTCCAGCTCACTCAGGCTTCCGCTTGCATAGGCGTGCAAGCTCTGTCTATACTTGCTGCAGTCCATAAGTGCCACCTCCGTACATAAATTCCTTCAGATTCTGCTTCAAAAGTCCCTTTGCCCGGTAAAGCCTTGTCTCCACCGTTCGCCGGGGTGTATCGATTATATCGGCTATCTCTTGAGGGTTAAAGCTTTCAAAATAATAGAGCACGATAACTGTGCGGTAAATCTCCGGCAGGTCTTTGACCGCTTCCCGGATCAGGTCTGCGTCTTCCTGCCGCAGCAGCAGCTCCTCCGGATTATTGCTGTCATCCGCAACCCGGTCCAGTATCGCTGCATCCTCGCCCTCCCCATCAGCGTGAAAGGAAAGGATCGGCAGCCTTTTTTTGCGGGTCCAGTCAATGCACCGGTTGACAGCAATGCGGTACAGCCAGGTTGAGAAGGATGCTTTGCTCTGGTAGCCGGCCAGGCTGTTGTAGACTTTGATAAAGATCTCCTGGGTAAGGTCCCGGGCTTCCTCCCGGCTCTGGGTATAGTGATAGACGGTGGAAAACACCTTGTGCTGATACCGTTCCAGCAGCTGTCCATAGAGCTGCGTTTTCCCCTTCAATATCAGCGATACGATTTCTTCATCCTTCAATACCCATCACCACCTTTGTCACCTGCTAATATATACGTGATATTTGCCCAAAACACTTCAGATTAAGCAAAAAAAATAAACAAATGAAAAAGGTTTGCCTTCTTCCGAGGCAAACCCGCTTTCTGCTTGACCGCTGCACAGCTACAGGTATTCCATTACCTCATCAAAACCGTTGATATAGCGCTCCGTCATGGTCTCCAGCTTTTCCTTCGAATCCTTCGACACCTCGTCGGCAATGGCGATGGCGCGCATGCCCGCTGCCAATGCTGCCGTCACGCCTGCAATCGTATCTTCAAAAACCAGACATTCCTCCGGCCGCACCTCCAGCTCCTCTGCCACCTTCAGGTAAACATCCGGATAGGGTTTCCCTTTGTCCACTTCACAAGAGGTCTTGATCCTTGAAAAATACCGGTGTATCCCATGGTTATCCAGCATATGCTCCACCAATTCTCTGGAGTTGCTGGTTGCAATGCCCAATTTGACTCCTTTTGTATAGAGTCTCTCAATCAGCGCCTTGGCGCCCTTTTTCAATGCAATCCTGTTCTTGTAAAAATCCTCCGCCATCATACGCCATTCCTCTTTGATGTCCTCTACGGCGTCCGGCAGATTAAATCGCTCCTTGAAGTAGATTGCTGTTTCAGTATAGCTCTTGCCTTCTATTTCCAGCTGAAGGGTTTCGGGAAGTGAGATGTTTCTTTTGCCCAGATAATCAATATCCACCTGTTTCCAGATCCACATGGAGTCTACTAGTGTACCGTCTACGTCAAAAATTACCGCTTTTACACGATCAAACATAATGCCTCCTGAAATTGAAGATTATCAATATTATGCACCTTTTCATTCTGTCCAGTCAATATGAAGGAGTGGCAAAGCGAATCGAAAAAGCACAGCAGGTTGTGCTGTGCTTGTCGTTACCTGATTGGAATCAATCGATATAGATATTGCCGTTGTTTGTCCGCAGGTCAATCCGGTACGCAGCCGATCCTGTTTTGCCTTCCGCGGTTATATCCTGTCCCGATTTGTTGATCTGTATGTGCTTGTCGCTGTTGATATCACCGAACTTGGTATTGGCATAGATCGTGGCGTTGTCACTGTTATCCGAGTCATAGTAAATATCTCCGAAGGCGTTTTTGATCTCAGTGTTACCGCCTATATCCCTGGCTTCCACTCTTCCGTTCTTGTTATCTATGAAAAGCTCTCCGCCTACGTTCTCTGCAGTAACATCCCCGAAAGCAGTCCGGATGTCGGTTTTTCCGCCGATGTTGTTGACGTTGATGTCACCGTTATTGTTGATGACCGTGAGACTTCCGCCTATTTTGGCAGCGTCCACATCGCCGAAATGTGTCTCCAAGACGGCAGCACCGCCGATATTCTCTGCCACGATGACGCCGTTCTTGTTGTTGATATTGACCTGTCCGCCTATATCCCTGGCCTTGATGTCCCCAAAGGCATTCTTCAGGGTTGCACTCCCGCCTATATGATCAGCCGTGACTTCACCATTCATGCTTTCAAGTACGCAATCCCCGCCCACACCTTCTGCGCTTACATCGCCGAAGCTGTTTTCTGCTTTGACACTGACTGAGTTGGGTACATAGACGATCATATCAGCCCTGGCTTTTGCATAATCCTTTCTATCCGAACCCGAAAGCGGAGATTTGATGCCGATGGTAAGGGTCTCCCCTTCCTTTATCTCAATAGCTTCCTTTACATACTGCCTTGCCTTGCTTTCATCGTTGAATTTCACGCTGACATCCGCTTCAACCCTTATAGCGTTGCTGTTGGACGGCAGCACCTTGATTTCGCCGAAGTTATTCTTGATCATGACTTCCTTTACATTGATACCGGCTGCTACATTATCCCTTGTAAAGGTCTCATTGATTTCCGACTTGTATTTGATTCCATCAACGATTCCGTCTCCGATATGGATACCCCGAAAAAAGTCCGGATCCTTGAGGTTCAGCAGGCCGGCGCCTCCGGAAACAATTCCCAGGACGATGATGAATACGATGCAAAGCCCGTCAATACTCAGCTTTACGTTTTCATCCTTCCTATTATACAATGCCATATACAGGATCATTTCCAGACCCAGTCCAATCAGCAACACAGGCCAGTATTTGTACAGGTCCTTTACGGGCAGCTCCATAAAATTAGCGGCAAACAACAGCACCCCAACTGTTATCAGCCCGACAGCCAATGTAATGCTGCCCACTTTCTTCTTGATCATTTTTGTCCCTCCAATTCCTTATATGAAAGCTCATTATAACTTTTCACAAACATTTGTGTATTCGATATATAGTACGGATGCCGGATGAAAAAGTCTTACTGAAAACAGGATTTTTTGAGATTCCCACGATTTTCATCTTTCTATCACAATCTCATCATAAATCTGACAATTCCTTTTGCTAGAATTGAACACATAAGGATTTCCTGATCGATTACAAAAAATAGGAGGGGATAAAGTGAAAAACAAAAAATACCGGCTGCTTGTGCAGATTTTCTTTTTTATACTGATTGCAGTGATAACAACCAACCATGTGCTGGCTGAGAAGGGGGCGCCGCTGGCCTTTCTACCCTCAGCATCGCTGCATGCCCTATGCCCTTTTGGCGGTGTTGCAACGGCATATCAGCTTATAACCGCAGGCATCTATGTGCAAAAGATACATAAGTCCGCCATCGTGCTTATGGCCATCGTCTTTTTTATTTCCATTCTCTTCGGTGCCGCCTTCTGCGGCTGGATCTGCCCCTTCGGAAGCTTCCAGGAGTGGCTTGGAAAGCTTGGCCGAACCCTTTTCAAGAAAAGATACAACCATTTTATTCCACAGAGATTGGACGGCATTCTCAGATATATCCGCTATATCATCCTTGCCTGGGTCCTTTATGTGACTGCCGTATCCGGCAAGCTGCTTTTCTCTACTTATGACCCCTATCATGCACTATTCACCTTCTGGTCGGGAGAAGTAGCCCTGGAGGCATTCGCCATTCTTCTGGCAGTCGCCCTGACGGCTTTAGTGGTGGAGCGGCCCTGGTGCAAATACTTATGCCCATTGGGCGCATTACTGGGTATTTCGAATTTATTCCGCATTTTCAGGATTGTCAGACGGGAGGAGAGCTGCATTTCCTGCAAGCGTTGTGATGCTGAATGCCCAATGAACCTCAAAGTCTCGGCAGCGGGAAGCATGAAGGACCACCAATGCATCACCTGCCTGAACTGCACTTCGGAAGCTGCCTGCCCGGTAGCTGATACTGTAAGCTGTAATACTGCTTCAAGGAGGAATCCTATATGAGAATCAAAACCGCAATGTTCTCAGTTGTTATAACGGTTACGATGCTGGGGGGAATCATCATCAGCGACTTAATGGGACTCTGGGTAACGGAATCCGGTAAAGAACCGGCCAGATATACCACCGGCGTAAATGCAGGGCACTATAATCCCGCCGACATAAGGGGTTCGTACAGCTTTGAGGATATCAGCAAGGCCTTTAAAATCCCGGTAGAAGAGCTGGGTACCGCCTTTGGAGTCAAGGAAAATGCAGCGGCATTTCAATGTAAAGACCTGGAAGCAGCCTATGCAGACGCTGCCGCAGCAGGGTATGAGATCGGAACGGACTCGGTCCGGATGTTTGTGGCTTTGTATCTCGGTTTGCCTTACCAGCCGGAAGCAGCCTACCTTCCGGTGTCAGCTGCTGCACTTCTGAGAGAAAAGGTCTCCTTTTCTGATGAGCAGTTGAAATATCTGGAGGCACATACTTACTCTGCAAACACCACCAGTTCGGAGGTTCCCATTGCTGTTCAGCCACGGCCTCAGGAACCGCAGCCTTCACCCTCCGCGGAGCACAACACATCGCCTGAAGAGCGCCTGATCAAAGGCAAAACCACTTTCCGGGAAATGCTGGACTGGGGTGTATCGCGGGAGGAAATCCAAAGTGTGTTGGGCAGGCATTTTGATGTGGAAGTTATGACAATACGGGACTTCTGCAGCCGGGAGGGGATTGAGTTTTCAGGCATCAAAGAACAGTTGCAGGCTATCTTGGATCAGAAGTAGCTTTCCGTTTCTTCTGAAGATACAAAGGCATTAAAAAGCTGCAGTTCACAACAGACTGCAGCTTTCTATCCTATTTATTCTACATCTGCACAGCAGGATCAATAATGGCCTACATCCCGCACATCGATCCCGGCGTGTTTCAGCTCCATGACCAATGCGTCGGTATCCTTGGCATTCACCTTCATCACCATCTGCTTTGCGTGCACCAGTTTAGAATCAAAGACGCTGATGGCGTCGATGGAAATGCCGTGATGTTTCACGATGTTGACGATTTTGGCTATCTGACCAACAAAATCAGGGATAAGCATGTATATCCGCGTGCCGTCGTTATCGACACCCAGTGTATCGGCGAAGGCATCAAAAATGTCCGTCCTGGTGATGATCCCCACCAGCTTGTCGTCCGTATCCAATACCGGCAGCGCGCTGATGTCTTTCTCCTTCAGCAGGAAGACCGCCTTCTCCAGATAATCATTTTTCCTCACCGTAACGGAATGGACGGTCATCAGGTCCTTGACGAGGGTATCCTCGAGAAAGCTGCAGCCTTGCTCACCACAGAAATACTGGGTGATGATGTCCTCCTTTGCGATGATTCCGGCCAATACGCCGTTTTCAACAACGGGGATGTTGGAATAGCCTTTCTGGTGCATGATATCCAGGGTTGTTCTGGCTGTTGTATTGGGTGTCACGGTTTCTGGGCTTTCCGTCATTCGGTTCGATACATACATGAATATCCCTCCTTTAATGTCCCTTTTTGGTATTTGATAATAATCTACCATAAACCTGGATATTTTGCATCAGGGATTATCATGTCTGTCTCTTATTTTATCTTTCAATTCTTCAAGTACCTGTCAAAGACCGGATCCAATTCGGTGCTGCTGACGGTCTCACTGATCCGGATGAAATCCTCCGTCGTAGCAATCTTGAACCGGTATTGATCGTAATAGGCCTGCAAAATGCGGTAGAACACATCGTCACCCACCTGCTTCCTCAGTTCCTCCAGTACCATGGCCCCTCCATTGTACACGGCCGGCCCGTAATCATCCCAGTTCCGAAACCCGCTGAGAGGCTTCAGTATCTTGCCGTCGAACCTTTCCGAAGCGGCGGCACTCTCCACATAGGCTTCAATGTCCTCATAATACTGCTGGCCCTTACTCCTGCCCATGGCCGCTTCGGTATAAACCACCTCCGAATAAGTGGCAAAGCCTTCATCCAGCCAGGCTTCGTCGATCTGATCGTTGCCGACGATGGCATACCACCACTGATGAGCTGTTTCATGCACCACTGTATAGATGATATACTCCAAACTTCTGTCTTCATCATAATATTTGTCGCTGATGTAGACCAGTCCGGGATACTCCATTCCGCTGGGAAATTCCGTCTCAACGACGGAGTAAACAGGATAAGGGTATTTTCCAAATTTATCGTTGAAAATTTCAATGGATTCCTTGGCATAATCCAACGCTTTCTTGCCGCGGTATTCATGATCCTTGTAGTAATACGACTTGACCAGGATTCCCTCTGCTTCTGTTTCGGCTACCTGGAAATCCGTATTGGCAATGAAAGCAAAATCCCGCATGTTCCGGGCCTCGAAATGCCATATCCTGGATTCATTCTCCGTCTTCTCCTTTTCCAACCGGCCGGAGGCTGCAATCACATATTCCTTCGGCGCCTTGACCGTTACGGCGTAGTCGGCTGCATCGCTATAGAAAGGGTCCCCGATGGCATAATATTTATCCAGATTCCAGCCAGTTTCATCATAAACGGCAGCAACCGGATACCAGTTTCCCAGGTTGAAGTGGGTACCGCCATAACCAAAACGCTCTCCTGCCGGTGGTATGAATACCTGGTATTTCATTTCCAGCGTCACACTTTCCCCGGGCTTCAGCACCTCTGGCAGAACCACCTTCAGGATGGTATCCCCTTCTCCCTGAAAGCTGTACGTCACGCCCCCCCGCGTTCCCTTATCCAACAGCTCTATGCTTTGGATTTCCGAGTAGCCCGGCTTGAAGCCCCGTGAATAGGCCCTTTCAAAATCATCGAAAAGAAAGGGTGCTGTTTCCTTTTTCCTGAAGGCATTGGCGTAAACGTGGAAGTACAGTTCCTGCAAGTCTGCTTTGTCGCTATTGACATAAACCACCTGCTGCGTTGCATCCAGCCTTTTTTCTTCAGGATTCAGCTCAGCATGGATGGCATAGGCATTCACCGCTGCCGTTTGCTTCACTTCCGCTGTTTCTACCTGTTTAGGCCGTACCGTTTCCTCCTTCGGGAGCTTTATAAACTTACTGCACCCGGCAAGCTGCAGCACAAAAATGAATGTAAGGACAAAAAGCAGCATACGCCTTCTTTCTATTATCCGCAACCCAATCAACCTTTCCATCTTTTATTGAGTCCTTTTCATACCTGCCTATCCGGCTTTTCACTACTTATCATAGCATATCCCCCTGCTCGCTGTCGAACCTGCCGTTTGTACCGGACTATCGGCTCAGATTAAAATAAATGTCGAATTTTGTATACAAGGACACGCGTACATATGCTAAAATAATGATAGGCATCACTATTTATAATAGTATTCCCCCTCGAATTTCATACCATATTTTTATTCGCTCAGCCTAGTACTCTGTTAACCCTAATTCTATATATTGTCGCCGGTTAAATTTCCGTAGTACTGCGTTGTCGTCACTCGCAATACATAGAGTATTACTCACTCCGCCGCCTTGTCCTACGAAAATTTTCCTCGCCGAGTAATACATAGTTTAGAGTTATCAGAGTACTAAAAAGACCTGCTGCAGCCATAAACCTGCCGGCAGCTTGTCATTGAAAGGAGTCGGATGGAATGCTGACCATACCGGACTACACCATTACCGATAAAATTCATGAGGGAAGAAAAACCAATATCTATACAGGCTACCGCAATGCCGACCGCCGTCCGGCGGCATTCAAGCTCTTGAAAGACCCTTACCCCAGCCTGCTGGATATTGCAAAGCTGAAGTATGAGCATGATATAGCCAAAGCGGCAGAAGGAGACGGCGTCATCCAGGTCTGCGGCATGGCACAGTATGAGAATACGCCGGTTCTCATCCTGGAGCATTTCGGCCTGTCACTTAAGGAATATTTAAGGTCCCATAAGCTGGGTCTGCAGCAGGCTGTTGAGCTGGCAATCCGCTTGGCGGAGATCCTGTCTCATATCCATTCCAAAGGCATCGTCCATAAGGACTTGAATCCCAATAATATCCTGATCGACCCCGGGACATCCGCCCTCAAGGTCATTGATTTTGAAATCTCCACGCTTCTATCCAGCGAAGCCGGTGCCATGGAGCACAACGGAAGGCTGGAGGGAACGCTTTCCTATATTTCTCCCGAACAGACCGGCAGAATGCGCAGACTGCTGGACAACCGCAGCGATTTCTATTCACTGGGCGTTACCTGCTATGAGCTTTTTACCGGTATATTGCCTTTCCAGGCTGAGGATGAGATGGAGCTGGTCCATTGTCATCTGGCCAGAGAGCCGGTGCCGGCGCATCATGTCAACAAAGCCGTTCCAGCTGCGCTTTCCGCCATTATTGCCAAGCTGATGGACAAAAAAGCCGAGAACCGCTATCAAAGCGCTGACGGCCTGATCTATGACCTGACCTGCTGTCTGGAAGCCTCCCATGACTTCCAAACCGGCACCCGCGACTTTAGCGCCACCTTCCAGATTCCCCACAGGATCTATGGACGTGAGGAAGAACTGGAAGCCGTCATGAGCAGCTTTGACTACGTCTCACAGGGCGGCAATGAGCTGTTTTGCCTGACCGGCGGTTCCGGAATGGGCAAATCCTTTCTGCTGAATGAGATCCATCATGCCATGGCAAAAGAAAATGCTTATTATATATCCGGAAAATACGAGCAGTTGAAAACAGGTATACCTTATTATGCCGTTTTCTCGGCCTTTAAAGAACTGATCAGCCAAATCCTGACGGAAAGCGAGGAAAGGCTTGCCTATTGGAAAAGCAAACTGAGCGGCGCATTGGGTGCAAACGGCAAGATCATGACCGATGTCCTGCCGGAGCTGGCCATCATCATCGGGCAGCAGCCCGACGTACCCGGACTGCCTTTGATGGAAGCTCAGAACCGCTTCAACCTGGTTTTCCAGAATTTCATCAAAGCCTTTACCTCCAAGGGACATCCTCTTGTCCTTGCGCTGGACGACCTGCAATGGGCAGATCTCCCTTCTCTCAAGCTCATTGAAACCTTGCTTTCGGACTCAAGCATCAAGTACCTGATGATCCTCATTGCTTACAGGGATGATGAGCCTCTACCGTCTCTGACCGTTGCCGCCATGCTGGACAGGCTGCTGGGCAAGCGGCAGAAACATGCGCACAGGGAGCTGCAGCCGCTGAAGCCGGAGTATATAGACCAGCTTCTATCCGATGCTTTGAAGAGCGAAACAGTGCGGATACAGTCTCTCTCCGAACTCTGCCTGCGAAAGACCGGCGGAAACCCTTTTCACCTGAATCAGTACCTCTATGAGCTCAGCAGGCAGCGGCTGGTCTATTTTGACAAAGTGCAGCAGAAGTGGAGCTGGCAGATCGATAAGATAGAGAAGACCAGTGCCACTGAATACATGGCCGATCTGGTAGCCAAAAAAATCGGTGGATTGTCTCCGGAGGCTCAGTCCATCCTCAAAACGGCGGCCTGTCTGGGCAGTCGCTTTGAGCTTAAGACGCTGGCAAATGTCAGCAGCAATTCCACTGCCCATACTGCAGCCCTGCTATGGGAACCGATCAAAACCGGCGTCATTGTCCCGCTGAATGATGATTACCGCCTTGCCGTCGAGCTCCAGGACGCGGATGTGGGCTACAGGTTCTTTCATGACAAGGTACAGCAGGCTTTGTATGCGGCGATGACCGGCAAGGGCAGGATGGCTGTCCACCTGAAGACCGGAAGGATTCTATTGAATCAAGCCGGAGGAACGGAAGCAGACCGGCAGCTTTTCAGCACTGTCAATCATCTGAACCTGGGTCAGCCTTTGATCGAAAGCCGGGCGGAGCTGCTGCGGCTGGCTCAGCTCAATCTGGAAGCCGGTCTGAAGGCAAAAGCTACGGCAGCCTTTGATACAGCTCTGGGTTACTTCAAGGCCGGCCTTGCGGTGCTGGATGAATCTGCATGGGACAGCAGCTATGACCTCATGCTGTCACTGCATGCCGAAGCTTGCGAATCAGCTTACATCACAACCGACTCCAACTATATGGAGCAGTTGGTGGACGCAGCGCTGAAACGCACCAGGCATCAATTGGATATGATGAAGTTTTATGAAATACGGATTCTCTCATACATTGCAGGGAATCGTCTTCTGGAAGCAGTAGATACGGCCCTCCATGCACTACGTCTTCTTCATTACGCATTTCCCTCAAAGCCGGGCAAGCCTCGGGTCGCGCTGGAGCTGGCAGGTGTCAACCTGATACTGGCCGGGAAGGATACAGAGGCACTGCTGTCGCTTCCTCCCATGACGGACCCCAGAATGCTTTCCATCATGCGCATCCTGGCATCCGCAGGGATTGCGGCATACTCTGCCGTGCCGGATCTGCTGCCTGTTTTTACCTTCAGGAGCATCGGCATTTCACTGCGGTACGGCAACGCACCGGAATCCAGCATGACCTATATCGCATACGGACTCATCCTGTGCTGCGTGCTGGGCGATATCGAAGGCGGCTACAGTTTCGGCAGGCTGGGTGTCCGGCTGGTTGAAGCAACCAATGCCAGAGGTGCTTTGCCCAATGCCTATCACCTTTTTGCCGCTCTCATCCTGCACTGGAAGCAGCCCTTCAGGGAAGCCTACAAGGTCTTCCTGGACGCCTACCGGATCGGGCTGGAAACCGGTGATATCGAGTCGGCTTCCTATGCGTTGCATAACCATTGTTCTACTTCCTTTCTTGCCGGTGAGCCGCTGAGCCGCCTGGAGCAAAAACTGACCGCCTCCAGCCAGACCATCTCTCGCTTGAAGCAAAGCGCACCCTTGTTCCTCAACGAGCTGTACCATCAGGCGGTCAAGAACCTTACCTTACCGGGGAGCAGCCCCTCCCGTCTTGTGGGGGACTCCTATGACGAAGACAAAATGCTGATACAGCACATGCAGGCCAATGATACCAACCTGCTGTTCAACCTCTATTTCAACAAGCTGATGCTGGGACTTATCATGGGTGAATGGGAAGAAGCCTACCAGTATGCAGCCGAGGCTGAGAAGCACCTGCACGGTGTTCTAGGCACCATTGCTTATCCGGTTTTCCATTTTTATAGTACTCTGGTGTGGACTGCTCGCTATACCGGTTCAGACAGTCAAAAAAGGCAGCAGCTTACCCGCAAGATAAAGAAAAATATCAAGCTGATGAAAAAATGGTCCTTTCATGCACCGGATAATTTCCTGAATAAATACTATCTGATGCAGGCCGAGCTGAACCGGATCACAGACCGGGAGCTTGAGGCCATGGCTTATTACGACAAAGCAGTGGAAGCAGCAAGGCAGCAGGGTTTCGTTCAGGAAGAAGCTCTGGCCAATGAACTGGCCTCCCGCTTCTACTTTGACAGCAATAAAAACAAGGCAGCCAGAGCCTACCTTTGCGATGCCTACTTCTGCTACGGCAAATGGGGTGCTGCGGCAAAAACGCATATGATGGCACTCCAATACTCTGAAATCCTCAGCAGCGGCTTTGCAGCCGCACATGCCTCCTATACGGCAAGCAGCAGCGCTTCAGGGACTACCCCCAGTGCTTTGGACATTACCACTATCATCAAGGCCTCCCAGGCTATTTCCGGGGAAATCGAACTGGAACCGCTGGTGAAGAAACTGGTGGGTATCCTATTCGAAAACGCCGGTGCCCAGAAAGTTGTCCTGATCCTGAAGGGAGAAGCGGGATACCAGATTGAAGCGGAAGGCTTTGCGGAGGATAAAATCCGCATTGCCACCAAGCCGGTTCCCCTATACGGAAGCGGCAAGCTCCCGGAAAGCATCATCAATTACGTGCTGCGGACAGGAGAAGCGGTGGTGCTTGATGATGCCTGCAAAGCGGATACCGATGCCGTCCGCTTCATTGGGGACCGGTATATTGAGGAATACAGGCCCCGTTCCATTTTGTGCCTCCCTATTATAAGCAAGGGAGATCTGGCAGGTATCGCCTATATGGAAAACAACAGCATTTCAGGCGCCTTTACCACTGACCGGCTGGAGGTTCTGAATATTCTGGCAGCACAGCTTGCCATCTCCATGGAAAACGCCGCACTGTACAGGAACCTCAGGCTTTCAAAGGAAAACCTGGAGGAACAGGTCTATGAGCGGACCCTGAAGCTGACGGATGCCAATAAGCGGCTGGAGCAAACCTCCGCCAACATCAAGAGCCTGTTGAACAACGCCGGTCAGGGCTTTCTGTCCTTTGACTTCCGGCTGCAGGTGGATAACGAATACAGCAGCGAGTGCAAGCGTGTTTTCCAGCGGGATATCGAGGGCGCCTATTTCCCTGAGCTTCTATTTTCCCATGATCCCGAGCAAAAGGACCTGTTGGAGCAGGTTTTGAAGCAGATCTTCATTGAGAAGGAACTCCTGCGGCGACATGTTTACCTGACGCTGCTCCCGGGTGAAGCGGTGGTCTCGGATCATTACCTGCAGGTGGATTATAAACTGTTGGACCAGATACAAGGCGCAGCATCCGACAAGATCATGGTCATCCTTACAGATATCACCGGCAAGTATCAGCTGGAAAAGCGAATGGAAGAGGAGAAAAGCATCCTGAAAATGGTGGTAAAGGCTGTGGTCAGCTATAACGACCTGACTGAAACCATCAAGGACTATCAGCAGTTCTGCCTGCAAAAATCAAAGGAAATACTGGAAAGCAGCCTTTCGGTTGAAGAAAAGCTTTATGAGTTTTTCCGGAATGTCCATAATTTCAAGGGGAATTTCAGTCAGCTGGATATGTTCAATATCGTTGAACGGCTGCATCAGTTTGAAACGGCACTCAGTGTATTCAAGGACAAGACCCCGCAGCTCTCACTGGAGGACCTCAAACGCTTTTTAGATGCATACGGCATGGCCGACTGGCTGGAGACAGACCTGCGCATTCTGAAGGAGATCCTGGGTGAGCGATTCTTCCTCAGCGAGAATACACGCTATGTGGACACTGCCAAGCTGATGGAAATCGAGAAAAAGATGGCCGCCATCCTGTCGCCTATCGAATGCGGCATCCTGCTGCCTCAGCTCCGGGCTTTACGGCACAAGCCCTTCAAAGAGCTGCTCAGCAGCTACCCTGAGTATGTGGCACGGCTTTCGGAGCGGCTGGAAAAGCCCCTTACTCCCATGGTTATTGATGGCGGCGACTTTCTGGTTGATACCGATAAATACGCTGCCTTCACTCGGACACTGGTCCATGTTTTCAGGAATGCTCTGGATCATGGCATCGAAACGCCGGATGATCGCTTCATGGCCGGAAAAAGCGAGAATGCAACCGTCAGCTGCAGCATCAGTCTTGAAGGCGGGCAGCTGCGTATTAAGATAGCCGATGACGGGAGAGGCGTTGATATTGAGCGTATCCGCAGGATCGCCGCTGATAAGGGGATGTTGTCGGAAACGGGCATAGAAAACTCCCAGGATTCGGAGCTGCTTCAGTTGATCTTCAGAGATGAGTTGACAACCCGCACGTCGGTCAGCGAGCTGTCCGGGCGGGGCATAGGTCTTTCGGCTGTAAAAAAGGAACTGGACGCTCTGGGCGGAACGGTGACGGTGACAACGGCAGCCTATAAAGGTACAAGCTTTGATTTCTTCTTGCCCTGCTTCAGATTGCCGGAGGTATTTGCAATACCTGTCGAAGAATTCATGGCTTTGCTGCTGTCCACATCAGCCACCTTCTTGGAAAGTACATTGGGGTTCAGGCTTCAGCATAGCGGGTTGCCAGCCATGGAGAGGGACCGGCTGCAGCTCCATCCCATTTCTGTATTCATCAGCCTTCGGGGCATCCTGTCCGGCAAAATCATCCTCAGTGCCGACAACGCCTTTGGAGAAGCTGTACTCAAGAGCTTTGCGGCAGATGAGTCGGCAATCGCTGCAGATTTGCGCCGAGACTATGTTGAGGATGTCCTGGGGGAATGCCTGAATACCATTCTGGGCAATCTCATGCATCACCTGCGGGAGTTCGACAACTACATTCTCATAGAGCCGCCTGTGGTCATCAGCTCAGCAGAAGCTTCACTCAAGCACATGCAGTCGGAGATTTGGACAATGGATGTCGGCAATGAAGCCGGCAAGCTCAGCCTCAGCTTTGTGACACAGAAATACGGGGAATAAAGCATGTAAAAACAGGGTGTACCTCGAAACGAGGTACACCCTGTTTTTACATAAAGGTGAACAACACCATGTAGATCGGTATGAAAACCATGCTGATGATGGTGGTTACTGTAACCATGACAGCCGCATACTGATAATCCCCTTTATAGGCTTTGGTGATGATGGCCGACTGTGTAATGATGGGCATGGCAGCTTGGATGATGAACACCTGCGTCATCAGGGTCCCGGCAGCAAACATGCCGGACAGGAGGTATATGATAGCCGGGGACAAGACGAACCTTCCGAAAACAAGGGCCAGCATATCCCTGTTGATTTTGATCTCTTTGATATTGATGCTGTAGAAGGTCATGCCGATAAACATCAGGGACAACGGCGTCGTCAGGTTCCCCAGGTATTTACAGGTGTCCATGACGAACCGCGGCAATGAAGCGCCTGCCAGTATCAGCAGCAATGAGAAAAGGAAGCTGAGCAGGGGTGGAGAGAAAATTCGCTTGATGCTTTCCAGCTGCAACATGCCTTTTTTTTCGCCTGCGATGCTGCTGCGGATGTAATACTGCCCTATTGTCCAGAAGGTCGTGGTGCTGGCGGCAAAGTAAAACAGCACATATGGAACGCTTTTTTCACCGAAAAGCGCCAGATTAACCGGCATACCCATAAAGATCGTATTGGATGAAAAGAACATCGTGATAAATATTCCCCGGCGGTCAGGCCTGACCTTGATCAGCTTTGCCGTCAGAAGCGCTGCAAAGAAGCAGGCAAGGATGGAGACAAAGGGGATCAGGATGGCGGCCCCGGCATTCCTGAGCATCTCCCTGTCAAAGGTGGTCAGGATATTGTTGACCATCATGGCCGGCAGGGACACATTGACCACTAGCCTTGTGAAAAGCACCGAGGTGCTTTCATTGAACCAACCCTTGTGAGACAAATAGTAACCCAGCAGGATCATCAGGACGATACTCAATACACTCTGAACCGCATTCAGTACAACCATATCAAAAACTCCTGTCAAAATTTCTTTATGTTCATTCCTATGATACTACATGACTGCAATCCTTCACAAGCGCTAAATGCCTTCAGTGGAATTCAACATGTAAACGCAGCTGTTAAATTATTAAACGCATCCGGGCGGCAGCCTGCCATTTCACATATCCTTCCATATGGTATGGAATTTGCATAGTTCTACATTAATGATGATATTTGGTAAAGGGGGCACCGAGATGAGAATTGAGGATCACCCGATTTTGACCTATCCCCGTCGGAGGCTGGTGACCTTCACCTTTGACGGACAGGAAATGACGGGGTATGAAGGCGAACCCATTGCAGCAGCCCTGCATGACGCAGGGGTCAGGGTACTGCGGGAAAGCCCCAAGCTGCACCGGCCAAGAGGGTTTTACTGTGCCATAGGCAATTGCTCGTCCTGTCTGATGCGGGTGGATGGCAAACCCAATGTCCGTGTGTGCGTGGAGGAATTGAAAGAGGGAATGACAGTGGAAACTCAGAAAGGAAAGGGTGATTTGCTTGCTGAGCTATGAAATTGCCGTAATAGGCGGAGGCCCGGCAGGGCTATGTGCTGCCATCAGTGCAGCAGCTGCGGGGGCAAGCGTGGCGCTGATCGAAAAGGACCGGCATTTGGGGGGGCAGCTGGTCAAGCAGACCCATATGTTCTTCGGTTCCAAGGCTCAGTTTGCCTCCACAAGGGGGATCGACATCGCAGATATCCTGAGCCGCCAGTGCGAAGAACTGAAGAATATTACTGTCCTACTAGGCGCGACTGTCCTGGGCTATTATGACGACCAGGTCCTCACCATCGAGCAGGATAATAAGGTGCAGCGGGTGAAGGCGGACTGCCTGGTGGTGGCAACGGGTGCATCAGAAAAGGTGCTACCCTTTCCGAATAATGATTTGCCAGGAATCTATGGCGCCGGAGCGGTTCAGACACTGATGAACGTATACGGGGTAAAGCCCGCAGACCGCGTCTTGATGGTGGGAGCAGGAAATATCGGCCTCATTGTCAGCTATCAGTTGCTGCAGGCCCATGTCAAGGTGGCCGGCATCATTGAAGCGGCAAAGCATATAGGCGGTTATCTGGTGCATGCCTCCAAGATCAGGCGTGCCGGGGTGCCGATCATGACCGGTTATACCATAAAAAAGGCTTACGGAGAAAGAAAAGTAGAAGGTGCCATTGTGTGGCAGCTGGATGACCGCTGGCAGCCCATACCGGGAACGGAGCTGGATATTCCGGTGGATGCGGTGTGCCTGGCGGTTGGACTGACACCCATGGGCGAGCTGCTGTGGCAGGCAGGCTGTCAAATGATTTACGTACCGCAGCTGGGAGGCCATGTCCCTTTCAGGAAAGCAACCCTGGAAACAACGGTTCCGGGGATCTATGTGGCCGGCGACGTGGCCGGTGTGGAGGAAGCCAGCAGCGCCATGGTGGAGGGCCGGCTTGCAGGCCTTGCGGCAGCCCGCAGGCTGGGTTACCACAATGCGGATTGGGAGAATAAGTATCAGGACGCACTGCAGCAGCTGATGGCGCTGCGTTCAGGACCGGTAGGGGAGAAGATCTGCTCCGGGCTGAAATGCGTCGTGGTTTAAAGGAGGGACTTATCATATGCTATCCAGAACCGGCGTTGCTACCTGTGAGAATATTGAAAGCATCCTGCCGCCAAAGGAAAGACTGCAGAAGGGACCTGTAGCCGTTATCGAGTGCTTTCAGCAGATCCCCTGCAATCCGTGCTACAGCTCATGTCCCCGGAATGCCATCAAACCCTTTGACGATATCAATGACCTTCCGGTGCTGGACTACGAGAGCTGCAACGGCTGCGGCACATGCATCCACAATTGCCCGGGGTTGGCCATCTTCGTGGTGGATGAGACCTACACGGAGGAGGAAGCCCTTGTAAAGCTGCCTTATGAGTATACCCCCTTGCCCAAGGTAGGCGACCTAGTGGAAGCCTTAGACAGGGAAGGAAAAAAGGTGGGGCAGGCGCAGGTGGTAAAAGTGCAGAATGCTAAGGGTCAGGACCGTACGCCAGTGCTTTGGGTATCGGTATCCAAGCACCTGTCTCAACAAGTCCGGAATATTGGAATGGAGGGTTGAGAATGGAAGACAAAACCGTAATCTGCCGCTGCGAGGATGTTACGCTGGAAGAGATCCGGACGCTGATCCAGGAAGGTTTTCAGACGATCGACGAGATCAAGCGGATGTGCCGGTGCGGCATGGGGCCTTGCCAGGGAAGAACCTGCCGTGCCGTGGTGAGCCAGGAAATTTCACGAGCTACGGGCTTGCCGCTGAACGAGGTCAAGGGTCCTACCTTCAGGCAGCCCATCAAGCCTGTCAAGCTAGGCGCTTTTTTAGGTGGTGATGATGATGGCAAATAATATGGCGGACGCCGTCATAATCGGCGGTGGTGTCCACGGCTGCGCCACAGCCTATTACCTGGCAAAGGCAGGCTGCAAGCGTGTGGTGCTGCTGGAAAAAGGATATCTGGCCAGCGGCGGGACAGGTCGCAGCGGCGCCGGCATCCGGCATCAGTTCGGAACGGAGATCAATATCCGCTTAAGCTCCGCAGCGGTCAGAATGATGGAGAACCTTGAACAGGAATTGGAATATCCCCGGGGCATCAGCCTGATGCAAAAGGGATATCTGATCATTGCCTATACCGAGACTCAAATGGAGCAGTTTGCCAAAAACGTGCAGCTGCAGCGTGAAATCGATCCCGAGAATCTGACGGAAATTCTGACAACCGAAGAAATTAACCGGAAACTCCCCTTCCTCAATGTAGAGGGTGTTCTGGGCGGCACCTTCAACCGTCGGGACGGACACGCCAATCCCTTCCACGTGGTGCAGGCCTTTGCGGAAGCTGCAAAACGACTGGGCGTTGATATCCGGACTTTTACGGAGGTCGTCGACATCAGGACAGACCAAGGCAAGGTAACAGCTGTCGTCACGGACAAGGGTGAGGTGATCCAAACCCCTGTGGTTGTCAACTGTGCAGGCCCCCATGGTGCCGTCGTCAGCAAAATGGCAGGCGTGGATATTCCCCTGTACCCGCAGCGCCATCAAGTGGCTGTTACCGAGCCCTTGGAAATGTTTTTGCCCTGTATGGTTTTGGATTTTACACATGGCACATGGTTCAAGCAGACGCCGGACGGCAGCCTGATCCTGGGTGTAGGTGATCCAGAGCACGAAGTAAAGGAAATCAATCAGCGCTGCACCTGGGAATTTATGAAGGATGTAGCTGAGAAAATGGTTTTCCATATACCCCGGCTGAAAGACGTCGTCGTCGTCAGGCAGTGGGCCGGACTTTATGACATGACCCCGGATTCCCAAGCCATCCTGGGCGCCACACCGGTGGAAGGATTTTACCTGGACGTGGGCTGGAGCGGCCACGGGTTCCAGCTTGGACCCATTGTGGGGAAAATCATGGCTGAGCTGATATCAGGTCAAAAGCCCTGCATTGATGTTTCCTGCATGAGTCTTGAGCGCTTTGAGAAAGGCGAGCTGATACCTGAACCCAATTGTGTATGATGTGAATGGGAGTGAATGCGATGAAGATCATAGGGAAGAAACCGGAGCTTTGTACCGCCTGCCATGCTTGCGAAAATGCATGCTCCCAGGCATGGTTCAAAGTTCAGGATATCGGATTGTCTTGTATTGAAGTCAGAGAAGCAGCTGCCGGCAGCGGGAAAACGGCTGTAACGGTATGCGACCAGTGCGGGGAATGCATCGATATCTGCCCGGTAAGTGCCATTTCAAGACAGCAGAACAGTATAGTCAGAATCAGTAAAAAGGAGTGTGTCGGATGCTATTCCTGCGTGGGCTTCTGTCCCGCGTCTGCAATGCACATGCATCGGAATCAGCTGGTACCGTTCAAATGTGTGGCCTGCGGCGTGTGTACAAAGGTCTGCCCCACCGGCGCAATCTATTTGGAGGAGGTATAGCCATGTCTTGCGGAACAAAATGCACCGTCCAGGAAATGAGGAAAGCCCATAAGGTGCTGGCTGAATATGATTATGAATTGGGCAAGGTGGAGCGGGGCTACAATAACCGTACACTATATGTAAACTTGTCCGATAACCGGATAGAGAGCAAGGCTGTTTCCCAGGAGATGAAGGACATCTTCATCGGCGGCAGGGGCTTTGGTTTGAAGTTGCTTTGGGACGCAGTAAAGGAAACGACAAAATGGAACGATCCGGAAAACGAGATTATCATTTCCCCGGGTCCCATTGGCGGCATTACCCAGTACCCAGGTGCCGGGAAGTCCCTGGTTGTCAGTATTTCACCTCTTACCGGCGCCATCGCCGACAGCAATGTAGGCGGATACTTCGGTCCCCTTCTCAAGTTTTCAGGCTGGGATGCGCTGGAGATCCAGGGCAAAGCCCAAGCGGACGTCATCGTCTATATTGATGGAAACAGCGGCAAGGTTACCATCGAGGATGCACCGGATGAAGAAGTCAACAGCCATATCCTGGCTGAGCAGCTGACCGAGATGTATGCGGACTCCGAAAGCGATAAGCGGAATGTTTCGGTTGTATCCTCCGGCATGGCAGGGCAGCACAGCTTGATGGGGATGCTGAACTTCTCCTTTTACGACGTCAGGAGGAAGCTGGCCCGGCTGAAGCAGGCCGGCCGCGGCGGCATCGGCACCGTCTTCAGGGATAAGCATATCAAGGCCCTGGTAGTCAAGTTCTCCAATGTCAAAGGAGACTCCAACGGTCCTGCGGATATCGAGCGTATTGCAAAAGCCGGTCTGAAGGTACACAAAGAGCTTCATGACTATGATGATGTACAGTGCAGGATGCGGAAGCAGGGCACAGCCCATCTGCCAGGCATCGCGCATGATTATGACTTCCTTCCGGTACACAATTTCAGATACGGCTCCCATCCTGAAGCAAGAAAAGTAACCGGTATTGTATGGGAGCAGCTCTTTACACAAGGTATTCCCGACGGCTGCTGGTATGGCTGCACCATGGGCTGCGCCAAGGCTGTAGACAATTTCATGCCCCTTACCGGTCCCTACAAGGGAGAGCGTGTTACGGTAGACGGGCCGGAGTATGAGACCATCTCCTGCTGCGGTACCAACCTGGGCATATTTGACCCCCATGCCATCGTTGAGATCAATTTTTATGTGGATACCTACGGCATTGACTCCATTTCTTTTGGCACTGCAACAGCCTTTGCCATGGAATGCTTTGAACTGGGGTTGATCGACAAAAACGCCACCGGCGGGCTGGATTTCCGGTTCGGCAGTGCATTATCGGTGTTGGAGGCGCTGCATCAGATGGCCCGTGGCGAGGGCTTCGGCCGGATCATCGGACAGGGCGTCAGGCGGATGAAGAAGCACTTTGCTGAAGCCTATGGCGCAGATGCGCAGCTCTTGGCCGACATCGGTATGGAGTGCAAAGGGCTGGAGTATTCCGGCTATGTATCCAAGGGTTCCCTTGCCCAGCAGGGCGGATACGGCCTTACACTGAAGGGCGCCCAGCACGATGAGGCCTGGCTGATTTTCATGGATGCGGTGAATAGGCAGATCCCCACCTTTGAGGATAAAGCGGAAGCACTTTACTATTTCCCCATGTTCAGGACCTGGTTCGGCCTGAACGGGCTGTGCAAGCTGCCCTGGAACGACGTGGAACCGGCGGACAATGCCGAAACCGACGAGCCGGCCAAGGTTCCGGGCCATGTCCAGAACTACGTGGATATCTTCTCAGGGGTTACCGGGAGAGAAATCTCAAAAGAAGACATCATCCGGATGTCCGAAGCCATGTACGATTTCCAGAGGCTCTTCAACCTGCGCCTGGGCTACGGCACACGGGTGCATGACGACATCCCTTACCGTTCTCAAGGTCCGGTGCTGGATGTGGAGTACCTGTCAAGAGCGGATAAGTATGACAAGGAATTAAAGGAAGCCGTCGGGTTTGATCCGGAAGGCAAAACGGTTGCTGAAAAGATCCATGCTCTGAAAAGCTACCGCAAGGATCAGTATGAAAAGCTTAAGGATGCAGTTTACAAGCGCAGAGGTTGGACGCCTGACGGCATTCCGAAGCTGGAAACGGTCAAACGGCTCAGGATTGACTTCCCTGACGTAGTAGCGCTGATCAATAAGCATGCAAAGTAGACTGAAATAACCCTCAGGGAGGTGTACCCATGATAACCGTGAACGGAGAGACTTATCCATGGCAGGAAGGCATGACGGTTTCCGATGCCCTGAAGGCATGCAACTATAAGTTTCCGCTGATCATCGTCCGGATCGATGGCCGTCTGATACCCCGAGACCAATACGCGGTCCAGCCGGTTGAAGATAATGCAGACATCAAAGCTTTCCACCTCATATCCGGAGGCTAATAAACCTCATGTTAATCTTCCAATCTGCAGATAAAATGAAAGCGGTCTGCCTCTCATATACGTATATCGCGTATATGAGAGGCAGACCGCTTTCATTTTATTCCTTAAATATAAGTCCTGACTTCCTCCTGCCCTGCCAGTACCCTTAATGCACCTTGTGCAAGCGCTATCATCTCGAATTCCCCGGGAAAAACCATCACCCTTGCGATAAAACCCACGCGCTCAATGATCCAGCTGATGAATTCCGTATCGTAGGCCACGCCGCCGGTCAACAGGATGGCATCCACCTCGCCCTTTAGTACTGTCGCGCCTGCTCCGATCTCCTTTGCAATCTGGTACGCCATTCCTTTATACACCAACTCTGCGTAATTGTCTCCCTCCCTGATCCGCTTCTGCACTTCCCGTCCGTCATTGGTGCCCAGGTAAGCCATGAGGCCGCCGTTTCCCACTAGTTTTTTCTTGATTTCCTCCTTTGTATACCTTCCCGAGTAACACATATCGATCAGCGAGCCGGCGGGCACACCCCCCGCACGTTCCGGGGAAAATGGACCATCGCCGTCCAGCGCGTTGTTCACATCGATTATTTTGCCTTTCTTGTGGACACCGAGGGAAATACCGCCTCCCAGGTGTGCAACCAGGAAATTGAAATCCTCATATCTGCCTCCAAATTCAGCCGCGGCCCTTCTGGCAACAGCCTTCTGGTTCAGCGGGTGGTCCTTGGACTTCCTTTGGATGTCCGGTATGCCCGACAGCCGTGCCAGGTCTTCCAGCTCATCCACCACCACCGGGTCCACCACATAGGAGGGCAAACCCAGTTGACCTGCAATCTCAAAGGCAATAACACCACCCAGGTTAGAGGCATGCTGCCCCATGACGCCGATCTTCAGGTCTTCCACCATCTGCTCATTGATCCTGTAGGTTCCGCCCAGTACCGGCTTCATATTGCCCCCTCTTGCTACGATGGCGTCGATGGATCCGAAATCAATGCCCCGCTCCTTCAACGTTCCGAGGATCACATCCTTGCGGAAGCCATACTGGTCGATAATCCTGGCAAACTTGCTTGTTTCTTCTGCAGGATGCCGGAGGACCTCCACAAAATTCTCCTTTTCATTGTCATAAACGGCTATCTTGGTCGAGGTGGAACCCGGGTTTATGACCAGCATTCTATACGTGCTCTCCATATCTCATCCTCCTAACAATACATGGCTGCCAGAACGGCCAACGCGATGGAATTCAGCTTGGACGCATCCGAGCTGGCCCTGGAGGTCAGCACCACCGGCGCTGCTGCCCCCATAATAATCCCTGCCTTCTCGGCAAAAGCAAAATACTCCATGGATTTATTCAATAAGTTACCTGCCTCCAGGTCCGGTGTGATCAGAATGTCGGCATTCCCTGCCACCGGATGTTTGATTCCTTTATGCTGTGCTGCTCTGGGGCATACGGCATTGTCAAGGGCAAAGGGCCCACCTACCATACAGCCTTCTATCAGTCCGGCTTCGTTCATTTTGACCAGTTCTGCCGCATCCAGCGTGCACTGCATCTTGGGGTTAACCTTTTCCACCGCACACAGCACGGCAACCTTGGGCAAGGGATTCCCCAAGGCATGGGCAACCTTGACGGCATTCCGGATAATATGGGCTTTTTCCTCGAGGGTGGGCGCCAGGTTCATGGCAGAGTCGCTCAGTATGAAAAAACGGTCATACCCTTTTATGCTTAGGACGCCTACGTGGCTGAACAACCCCCCCGACATCAGCCCGCTCTCTTTGTCCAGCAGAGCCTTCAGGATGACAGCTGTATCTACAAAACCCTTCATCAATAGTGAGGCCTCTCCGGACTTGACCAGTTGTACTGCCTTACTGCAAGCTTCCGTTTTATCACTTATAGGAAGGATTTTGAAACGGGTGATATTCAATCCTTCCTCACCGGCTGCCCGGCAGGTCTCCTCCGGGTCCCCGACCAGCAGCGGCACAATGATGCCCAGTTCCCATGCGTGATGGACGGCTTTCAGCACATCTCCGTCCTCGCAGGCAGCAACGGCCAGCACCTTGGGACCCAGATCCCTGGCCCTCCGGATAATGCCGTCAAAAGTATTGATCATACCATCACCTCCCTCCCGTTAAAGCCTACAAAGCCTTCAATACCTGACCAAGTCTTTTAATGCCCTCTATGATTTTTTCCTCACTCATATTGGAATAATTAAGTCTGAAGGTGTTTTCATGCCCGCCATTGGGATAGAAAGCCGCACCGGGCACAAAGGCCACATCATTCTCAATAGCTTTCTGGAAGACATTGGCTGCATCTGCGCCTTCGGGAAGCTCAACCCATATAAAGAGTCCGCCCCCAGGGTTTGTAAAATTTATCGTATCGGGGAATTCCGACTCGATGGCTTTCAGCATCAGATCCCGTCTTGCCCTGTAGACATCCCTGATCCTTGCTATGTGTGATTCTATGTCGTAGGTATACACAAAGGCTGCCAGCTCTCTTTGCGCCATGGTGTTGACCTGCAGGTCGGCCGCCTGCTTGAGCATGACATACTTCCTTGTTATTTCGGGCGCAGCCGCAATCCAGCCGATTCGGAGTCCCGGACAGAATATTTTTGAGAAGGAACCCAGATAGATGACGGCACCTTCCGCATCATAGCTTTTGACCGCAGGCAGCCTTTCCCCTTCCAAGCCCAGTTCGGCGTATGGATTATCTTCTATAACCGGCACCTGATAGCGGGCAGACAGCGCCATCAACATCTTTCTCCGCTCCGGCTCCAGGGTAATACCCGTTGGATTCTGAAAATCCGGGATGGTATAGATGAATTTCGCTCCCGGGTTCTCCTGAAGGACCTGCTCCAGTGCATCCATCCGCATGCCGCCTTCGTCCATGGCTACCTCCGCGAACCTAGGCCTGTAGGGCCTGAAGGCACTGATAGCGCCCACATACGTAGGGCTCTCGCATATGATCACGTCATGGTCATTCAAAAACAGTTTCCCGGTAAAATCCAGCCCCTGCTGTGATCCATTGGTAAGCAGCACCTGATCCTCGCTTATTTCTACACCAAATCGCCTCATTCTCTCTACGATATGCTTCCTGAGCGGCAGGAAGCCCTCTGTAGTGGTATACTGAAGCGCCTCTTTCCCGCTCTCATCCAGCACCTTGCTGCAAATCTGCTTCATTTCCTCAATGGGAAAAAGCTCAGGAGCCGGGTAACCTCCGGCAAAGGATATGACGCCAGGCTTTTGCGTCAGCTTTGTAATCTCACGTATGGCAGAAGGCTTGACATTTTCCATCCTGTCCGCGAATCCGAATTTCATGCTTGTTACCCCCTATTCCTTTTTCCCGGCCAGCTCCAACCCTTTGTCGAAAGCCCGCCTGTTCAGCTCTGCCGCTTTGGGCTTCTCTGAAAAGCGCGCTTCCAGGGCCTGGTAAAAGGCTTCCCTGGCTACAGCCTGCGTCAAGCCCACAATGGTTCCAATGGCGATGATGTTGGCGATGGCCGGATTTCCCAGCTCCAGCGCCAGCCGGTTGAAGGGATGGCCATATTGACTTGCCTGGACGTTCTGTGCCGCAGTCACAGTTCCACTGTCAAAAACCAACAGGCAATCCGGATCCAGCTTCCCGGCATACCTGTCATAGGCTGCCTGTGCAAGTGCCAGCACCACATCGGCTTTCATGACCTCCGGAAAATAGATCTCACGTTTGCTGATGATGATATCGGACTTGGTAAAGGTTCCTCTGGTTTCCACGCCATAAGAGGAGGTCAATGTGGCCTTTGCATCCCCATAGACCGTTGCCGCTTCCCCCAATATGGAGCCTCCCAGTATCAGGCCCTGCCCCCCCACACCGCTCAGAATGATCTCCCATCTATCCTTCACGCTCACTCACCCCTTTGCTTACGGAAGCTTCGGCAAGCGCCATAACAGCCTCATATCGGGTGCTGTAATCCACGCTTTCTTTATCGGTAAACTTCCCTATGACGAATTTATTCTCCCATTCTGCTTGGGGCTTCTTTTCCGCCTCTTTCAACGTGATGGCATTTTCCTTGATCCACTGCATCATCTTAGGCGCCGTCTTCATGCCGTTATGGCGTCCATAATGAGTGGGACAGGGTGACAGCGCTTCCACAAAGGAAAAGCCCTTTTTCCGGATTGCCTCGGTGATAAAGCCCTCCAGCTGAATGACATTTAAGACATGGCTTCTGGCCACATAAGGCGCCCCTGCTGCTTCCACCAGCCTGCAAAGGTCAAACGCGCTCTCAATATGACCGAACTGGGAGGTGGTGGTATAGGTCTCTTCCAGAGTCGTGCCGGAGTATTGCCCTCCTGTCATACCGTAGTTGAAGTTGTTCACCACAATGGCAGTGATATCCACATTCCTTCTGGCTGCATGAATCAAATGGTTGCCGCCGATGGTTGCCCCGTCTCCGTCACCCATCAGGGCTATTACCTTCAGCTCCGGATTCGCCAGCTTGATGCCGGTGGCAAAGCCCAAGGCCCTGCCGTGGGTGCCGTGGAAGGTATTGGTGTTGATATAGTCATCCGCCTTGCCCCAGCAGCCTATTCCTGTAACAACAACGGTGTTGTGCCTATCCAGCTGCAGCTTGGCAAAGGCTCTGAGGATGGCACCGAGGACGATTCCGTTACCGCAGCCGCTGCACCAGAAAAGCGGCATCCTGCTTTTTACCAGATAATCGTCATACTTCATTTCCGGCATTTTGACACCTCCCTGATCTGTTCCATGATTTCAAAGGGTGTAATGGCCTCGCTGTTTACCTTGTTGACGCCGATGACGGGAATGCCGCTGTCATTGACTCTGCAGACCTCTCTGATAATCTGTCCCAGATTCATTTCAGGCACGATAATGGCTTTCATCCTGCTGCACAGCGCTCTCACCTGGGAATCTGCAAAAGGCCATATCGTCACCAGCTGCAGCACCCCCACCCGGATGCCCTCCCCCCTCGCAAGGTCCATGGCTTCCAGGGCAGAACGGGTAGAGCAGCCGAAAGTGATGACGGCGAATTCCGCATCCTCCAGCTTATATTCTTTTGTCATGACGATATCGTCTTTGTTGTTCTCGATTTTATCAGTATAATGACGGATGAATTTATCCGCATTCTCCGGTTTGCTGTTGGGAAATCCGGTTTCATCATGGGTGGAGCCGGTCAGCCGGACGATAAACCGGCTGCCGTAAGCAGCAAGGGGTGCAATTCCATCCGCATCTGCCTGGAAAGGCTTGTAGTCAGCGGGATCACAGGCAGGCTGCTTTCTGTCTGTCACATCATAGGTTCCGGGCTTCCGGATAATCATTTTTTCTTTCATATGCCCCACGATCTCATCTGCCAGCAGGATCACCGGCGTACGGTACTTCTCAGAAAAATTAAACGCCGTTATGGTCAGGTCAAAGCACTCCTGCACTGAAGAAGGCGAGAGTACGATGATGCCATGGTCGCCGTGGGTACCCCATCGGCTTTGCATGACGTCAGCCTGTGCGGGCTTCGTCGCCAGCCCTGTGCTTGGTCCTGACCGCTGGATGTCAATGATGACGCAGGGGATCTCCGCCATGACTGCCACACCCAAGTTTTCCTGCATCAGCGAAAACCCCGGGCCGCTGGTTGCGGTATAAGACTTTTTCCCTGATGCGGATGCGCCTATGACAGCTGCAATGCTGCCGATTTCATCCTCCATCTGAATGTACAAGCCGCCCAGCTGCGGAAGTCGTCTGGATGAGATCTCGGCTATTTCGGATGAGGGCGTAATGGGATAGCCGGCATAAAACCTGGCGCCTGCAGCAAAAGCACCCTCTGCAATGGCTTCATTTCCTTGTATGAACCGGATACTGTTATTTGGGTTCATCACCGCTCACCTCCAACTGTATCGCAAAATCCGGACACCGCAGCACACAAAGCTTGCAGCCCGTACACCTCTCCTGATATTCAGGCACCGGCGTCCCATCCCGTTCCTGTGTGAACACCTTTACAGGGCAGAACGCGGCACATATGCCGCAGCCCTTGCACCAGGCGGTATTGACACTTATTCTGTTCATTCCCCTACTCCTTTCGAAAAACTTATATACAGTCAATGCTATTCGTTTTGCCCGATAATCGCCGTTTCATATAAGCCGTCGAAGACTTTGACGATCTGTGTACTCTGCTCCATCATGGCATTGTAGCGCTTCCGGTGCGACTCTTTAAACTGTTTCCTGCTGACCACATCACCATTGTGCCTGTAGTCCTCCATATACAACAGGTAGGCTTTAAGATCCTCGCACAGAAGCCTTATATCCCCGCTGACCACCGCTATATCCTGGTAGTTGAAATGAAAGTCCTCAACGTGTTTCATACATGAGATGACCTTATCCTTTTGTACGTCGTAGCTTTGCCAGAAGCTGTCCTCAAAGCCTTCATCCTTTGCTGCCTCCTTGTCAACCAGCTTCGCCAGCTCTGTCAAAGCAATGGCAAGCTTGTTGTACAGCCCGATGGCCTCGTTGTATTCATTGACTTTGTCTGCGTTAAGCTTGATCCGGCTGATATCGCCACCAGCACAGGCACACAGGCAGATACAGGCTGCCAGCAAACAGAAGGCGGCTGCGATCCTTCGCATTGTCATCGGATACCAACCCTTTCCCCACCTAAATTCTATGCTTCAATGTTTTTGGGCGCGTCTTTCTTGAAAAGGATGCTGAAGAACACAGTAGCAAATACCGCCGTTATGACGGAGGCATAGGTTTCGGTCAGCGCAGGATGGATCGGGAACTCCCCGTAAATGGCTTTGTAAGCTACCCAGATGAAGCCTACAACAGCGGTGAATACCATACTGTATATCGCCCCCTTGGGGGAAGTAGCCTTCCAATAAATTGCAAACAGCAATACCACAAACAGGGAACCGCGAAGCGTATAGGCAAAATAGACCATATCCAAGATGCGTGTGCTGCCGTACATGAAGACCGAAAGGACAATGCAGATCAGTCCGGCAATACCTGTTGATATCCTGGAAACCAGCAGCACACGTGCATCGGAGGCCTGGGGTCTCAGGACCCTTTGGTACAGGTCCTTGGTAAACATCGTGCCCGCTGCCAGGATGATGGGGGATACCGTAGACAATATGGCAGCCAGGATGGAAGCCAGAACGATTCCGCCGGCCACCGGCTGCAGATTCATCATCAGTGTAGGCAATGCCAGCTTTGCGTTGGCAAGATCAGGAAACTTTGCCTTCGCCGCCATGCCCAGCATAGCAGTCAGAATACCGAAGGGTGCAACGGCAAAGGCCGTTATCAGGGCGGATTTTTTTGCAACATTGACGTCCCTTGCTGCCAGGATGGGCTGTATCCCGGCCTGTGCCGTGCATGCGCCCAATATGGACGCGATGATCCAGGAGCTGACCTTGGGCATTCCGATGCTGAACCAACCGAAATACGGGTTGGCAGGCAGTGCCGTCCTCAGGGACTGAAGGCCGCCGATATCCCTTCCCACCAGGATCAGCGCCAGGATAACGCCGCCATACATTGCAGCCAGGTGCATGATATTGGTATAACCTATAGCGACCATGCCTCCGGCCAGGGTGTACAAAATAAAGCCTATTCCCAGCACCACCACGGCAACGTTATAATCCAGGCCCAACACCGATACGCCCAACGTACCCGCTGCGATGATCTGTGAAGTTCCTACCACCAGCATGACAAAGGTAAGCAATATGCTTGCTACCACTCTGGCGTTCACACCCACATATTTCTCGACAATCCCGGGGACTGTCACCGTTTCAAGGCTTCTGTACAGCTTGGCGAAGAACAGTGCCAGAACAATGATGCCGATACCGTTTGAAATGGTATACCATGCGCCTGAAAGCCCATAAGCATACCCATATTCCGAAACGCCGGTGGTGGATGTTCCGCCAAGCCATTCTCCCGTACCGGCAGCTACACACATCAAGACCCCCAGTCCTGCGCCATGGAACGCATCAGCGCTTTTGGACCTTTTCTGCGCGTAGATGCCGATGGCGACCGTTGCAACAAAATATAAAAGGATGATGAAAACCTGAACGGACATAAGCCATTCCTCCTTCTGGTTATGGTATTATTGCGATTAACCGTCTTTATTGCAAAATGCGTACCAGTTTTGAAGGCGCTGCTTTACATCTGTTTTCTTACGTTTGCATGGCGTTTCCCGTTGCATGTCCCCCTGTGCGCCGGAGTGCTTTACCTATGTTTTTAATTTGTGAACAATTTGTCATTTTAACGTTTTAAAAATGAACGACAAGAACAATAAAAAAACCGCTGAGCTTTTCATCAACGGTTTTTGACTTCTTTATTCAATTTCAGGAGCACTCTGTAGTACTATCCTCCAGTTCTTTCAGCCGTTTCCAAAGCGTGGTCCTGCTGATCCCGAGCTTTTCTGCCAGAAGCGACTTGTCATCCTTCAGCATGCTGCCCACAGCCCGGATCAGCTGCAGCTCCATATCCTTCAGCGGTCCCAGCTTTACAGGGATCGTACCGGCATCTTCATTCTCCTGTAGAGGTGCTTCTCCCTGTATTCCGTAAAAGTGCTCGGACAAAAGCTCCTGGATGAAGCTGAATGGCACCGTCGGCTGATTTGAAAGGATGATGACCCTTTCAATGAAGTTCTCCAACTCCCTGACATTTCCCAGCCAGCTATATGCCTTTAAAGCATTCATCCCTTCTTCGCATATTTCCTTTACCCCCGATTGATGCTCCCGGCTCAATCTCCCCATCAGGAACCTTACAATCAGAGGAATATCTTCCTTGCGTTCCCTTAGGGCCGGCAGCCTCAGGTTCAATATACTGATCCTGTAATACAGGTCTTCCCTGAACTTGCCTTCCCGAACCATTTTGTACAGATTGCAGTTTGTGGCTGCTATGATTCTGACGTCCACATTCAGGATATAGTCCCCTCCGATCCGGAGTACCTCTTTCTCCTGCAGGACCCTCAGGAGTCTGCTTTGCAGGCTTAAGGGCATCTCTCCTATCTCATCCAAAAAGATGGTGCCCTTGTGGGCCAGCTCGAACAGGCCGGGCTTCCCGCCTTTTTTTGCCCCCGTAAAAGCCCCTTCCTCGTAGCCGAAAAGCTCGGATTCCAGCAGGCTTTCCGGCAAAGCGGCGCAGTTGATGGCAACAAAAGGCCCCTCCTTCCGCGAACTGACATTATGTATGGACTGCGCAAAAAGCTCCTTGCCGCTGCCGGTCTCCCCTTCTATCAATATGGTAGTGGCCGACTTAGCATACCTCTCGGCCTTCTGTATGGTATCCTTCATGATCATGCTGCTTCCAACAATGTCCTTGAAGGTGTATCTGGCCACCAGACCCTTATTGTAAAGCTGAGTCCTGACCTTCTGCTCCAGCCTTTGCAGCTTTGTCACATCCTGAAAGGTGATGATGGTGCCGGCCGGCTCGTTATCCACCACGATTATGACCCGGTTGGCAATGACCTGTATGTTATCCATTCTCAGAAGCTTGCCTATTTCATTGCTGCCGTCGCCATACAGCAGCCTGAAGGGATGGTCGGCATCATAGCCGGACACCGGGTACCCGATAGCCTTCTCCTGCTTCAGGTTGAGCAGTTTGCTTGCAGCAGGGCTGAAGGTGGTGATGATACCGTCCTTATCCAAGGCGATAATACCCTCTCCGGAGAAGTCGATGACGGTCTTAAGCCACTCCGCCTTTTCCTTCTCCCGTCTGCCGAAATCACAGATATTCCTTGCACTGATGATGGCTTGCCTTATGGCCTTTACATGGGTTTCGATCATGACCACCTTGATATTCCTGCTCCCGGCCGCCTCCATGACACAGCTGCCCATACCCACCAGCGTCAGCTTTTCCAAGGCAACCGCTTCCTCGATCTGCCGTTTCAGCTCATTCCTGTCCGAATAGGGAAAAACCTTAAAGTCTATATTCAAGGCGCTTTTCACTTTTTCCAGGTTGTGCAGCATCTCGCTCTTATAGCTGACGATACCGATGGTATTGCCGAATTCCTTCGCTTGCAGAAGGGCATTCAGGAAATCGGTAATACCGATTTCTATATCAACCACCGGTATGCTGACAATACTCTTGATGGCCGCTGCAGTGCCGCCTTGACTGATGATCACATCATAGAAGCCCTCCATATTCTGAGCATAAAGGTGACCGTTTTTCATGATGCCCCCTTCATGGATCGTCATGGGTATGTCCAGCTCCTCCGCTATTCGTCCGGCCGTTCTGGTTAATTCGGGATAAGTGGATATAAACAGTATTCTCGGCTTCAACGGTTATTCCCCCTTATCACAATATTCCTTTATCTTGCAGCTATCCTGCCTGTATATGGGATGCCTGCCCGCTTCCTTTCAGTGCACTGACCCGGTCTGCTGCCGGTTTTATCAGCAAGTGGCATAAGGGCAGCAGATACAAATAGACGGCATATGGTATATAACCCGCACCGACCGACAAAGCAGCTGCCGGAACAGCCCCCGCAATATTCCAGGGGATCAGGGCAGCCATCACCACCACTGAATTCTCAAGATCCACGGCCAGTTCATAGGGTTCGCTGCCTTTGCCGTTATACAGGCCCTGCACCAGCTGATAAGTCAGCATAATGGCAAGGACCTGGCTGCAGCCGAAGGCTACGGCAAAAACACCGGCAGACAGCATGGTTCCAAAGGGACCAATCTTTTCACTCAGTTGTTTGACCTGCCGGTTTGCTTCCTTCAGCATACCGGTGCTTTCCAGAATGCCGGATATGGAAAAGGAAACCAGCACCACTAGCCCCACATTCAGCATGGAGGCAATGCCGCCTCCCTTTATGATATCTATTGTAAAGCCATGTTTCATATGATAACCGTACAGGATAAAGCCTAAAAGCTCAGAAACCGAACAATGCTGCACAAAAACCGCAGCACCGGCTCCCGTCAGGATGCTGAGCAGCATGGACAGCTTGACGTCAACTCTGAACAGGCTGAGAATCAGGATCACTAATGCAGGCAGCATCACCCAGCCGTTCAGGACAAAATCCGATGCAAGCCCCCAGCCGATGCCGCTTCCTGCCGTGTAGACAGGATGTCTTACAGACAAAATGCCGTAAATGATAAGCGACAAAACGAAGGGCATGACGGTAGTCAAAAACATATTCCCAATGTTCTTGTATAGCTTTGTCCCGGTTATAGCTGCTACCAGGTTGGCGCTGGAGGACATCGGGGAACACCGGTCCCCGAAATAAGCGCCTGCGATGATGGCCCCCGCTACCATATTGGGATCGATCATACTGCCCTTGGCCATAATCATCAGGATCACGCCCACCGTTCCCACTGTTCCGAAGGACGTACCCAGCAGAAAGGAAATCAGGCAGCAAAGCAGAAAAGCGGATAAAAGGAACATTCTGGGCTGAATGAACTGCATGCCGTAGTAGACCATATAAGCCACCGTACCGGAGGCTCGCCAGACCGCAGTAATAGCACCTATCAGCAGAAGTATACCGATGATCAGCCAGGCCTTCCTGATGCTGGACATGACCGACTTCATAAGTATCCCTGCTTTGTGCCCTCTGAGCAGCGCCATGATGAAGAATACAGCAAAACCCGAAAGAAGGGGATATAAAATCCATATCCCCTTGTAAATACTGATCATTAAAAGTGTGAAAACTGCAGCAAATGCTGTGAAGACAGCCAAAAAATCACTTCCTATTAGTTCGTATGGTACTGCGAAGAAATACTTGTCCTGTATGCAGCATACAATGGTGTCCACTTTCGATTATAAGGCAAGTTGCGATGGATTTCCACACAATTTCATTTCTGACAGTCTTTTGTTGTAGCAAATAACCGTCTCCAGCTTCTGATAACCTTCCCGCAAGTAGATATTGGCGGCACGGTCATTCTCCGCATTGACGGAAAGGCCGCACTTCCTGAGTCCTAGAAGGCTGCCGTAAACAAGCGCATGGCGGATCATATTGGTAGCAAGACCTTTGCCCTGATACTCAGGCAAAACGCCTACGCCGGAGATAAAAGCGATATGTTCACCGTTTTCCAGTTCCTTTGTGATCCGGATGGTACCTACAGGCACATCCCCCTTCCACAGCAGCAGCATGCCTGCGTCCAGATGGGTCTCTTCTTCTCTCAGTTTTTTCACATCCTCCACCGCCATATCCACATGACCGGCAAGTTTGGCAAAGGTTATGGCGTTGATCCGCTGCCAAACCGGTTCATCCTGGTCCCAACGCAGCGGTCTCAGCGCATAGCCTTCAGGAAATTCCGGTTCAGCGCCTCCACGGCATGGCCTTTCCAGGTACCAGGCATAGCGTTGGATTGCAAATTCCAATGTTTCCAGAATGAGGCCCACATCTTCTTTCCTGTTCTCCTGTATGAACAGATAGATATTGTCAATGTCCTTTGTATGCTGCAGGATTGCGTCCGTCAGCAGACGGTAGGCTTCCAGACTGCGCGGTACGGTGTGCAGGATTCTGAACCGGCCTTTGCGGCTGCTTTTGAACCCATGGGTTATGATCAGTGATACTGCACCTATGACCGCATCATGGTCATCCAGCAAAAGGTAGGTGGGATTCTCCGCATCCGGCTTGAAGCTTTTGTCCGGCAGAAAGGATTCATCATGCTCCTTGCAGTACCTGCCGCAGTAATCAATAAAGTCACCTATTCTCCGTTCTTCCAAATAACATACCTTCATCGCAATTCCTCCACTCTCATTCAATTAGTTTTGATCCAAAGTCCGAAGCTCCGACAGCAGCTTTTTATACTCCAGGTCCAGAAGGGCTGCATCATCTCCCTTTCCGGGCGCGGAAAGCCTGCTCAGAACCAGGGTCAGACGGTTTTCCAAAAGCATCCTGGCTTCTTTTTTGTCCTTCTGTCTGCCAAGCGCGGCATTGCTTTTCCATGCTTCATAATCATCATAGCAGCCGTTGTAAGTTATGATCCGCTGGTTTTCTATTACAAGTATCCGATCAGCAGTCTGCCTGACAAACCGCCTGTCATGGGATACCAATAGTACGGTTCCGTGATAATCCCTTATCGCCTTTTCCACTGCTTCCACTGCTTCAACATCCAGGTAGTTCGTAGGCTCATCCAGCACGATGAGGTTGATATCCTGCAGCAGTATTTTGGCAAGGCAAACCCGCACCCTTTCACCGCCGCTCAGGCAGCCCACTTTCTTATCGACCTGGTCCCGCCGGAAAAGCAGCCGGGCCAGAACAGTCCTGGCAAAAGCTCTGCTGCACTTGCTGTCAGCCAGCACATTCTCCAGAATGCTGCTGCCTGTGTCAAGGATATCCATGGTCTGGCTGAAGTACCCGATACGGGCGCTCCTGGCAACCGTTATTCCCGCTTCATGATCTGTGATCATCCTGAGCAGAGTTGTTTTCCCGCTCCCGTTGTCACCCAGCAAAGCTGTTTTGCTTCCTCGCGGAACTTCAAAGGCCGCATCCTGGAAGATTACCCGGCTTCCGAAGCATTTCCGAAGCCCCTGCCCGCTGATCAGCACTTTGCCGGCAGCCTCTTCATTTTCCTGAAGGTCGATGGCCGCACGCTGCCGCTCTTCAGGCTTCTCCTTGGCTTTCAGCTGTCTCAGCCGGCTTTCCAGCCCCTTCTGTGCCCTGTCCAGATTTGCCTTGGCCTTTTGGTTCCCCATTTTGTGAAGCCGTGCTTCCGAGTTCCCCATCCGGCTGGGTGCTTTCTTCATGACCGTTACCTGATGCTTCTTATCCTCAATGGCTTCTTCCAAACGCTTTTTCTCCGACTGGTACTGCTCATATTCAAAACGCTTCCGCGCCAGCTCGGCAGCCTTCTGCTCCTTATACCGGCTGTAATTGCCGCTATACAACCGGACCGCTGCATTATCGATCTCCATTATGGTGTCGCACAGGCCATCCAGAAGCTCACGGTCATGGGATACCAGAAGAAGCAAGCCTTTGTGGCTCTTCAGCGCCTCCTCCAAAAGCCGGATGCCCTTGATATCCAGGTTGCAGGTGGGTTCGTCCGCCAGAATGATACTGCCGGGACTGCTGAGGCATTGTGCAATCTTCAGCCGTGTTTTTTCTCCACCGCTCATATGCTCATCCATCAGATCCGCAACGTTGAAGGTTTTCAGCAGCTGCCTGTCGGCCATGCCCTCCGCAGCGCCAAGCTGCGTGATATAGGCCATACTGCCGTATGACTTTGCGGCTCCTTCATCCGGCATTGTTTTCCCCGCAATCATGTCCAGCAAAGTGGTTTTCCCGGCACCATTGGCGCCTACGATGCCTATGCGGCTCCCTTCATACAGCTTCAGCCCATCGATTTTCAAGATAAGCCTGTCGCCGTAGTATTTTTTTATATCCGTCAGTTCAAGTAATAACAAAAATACCCCTCCAGTCATGCTCCGGAGAGGCGGTCCCAACGATATGCACCAAGGCGCAGAAAGGCAGCAAGTACTCTGTTAACTCTAAACTATGTATTACTCGGCGAGGAAAATTTTCGTAGGACAAGGCGAAGGAGTGAGTAATACTCTATGTATTACGAGTGACGACAACGCAGTACTACGGAAATTTAACCGGCGATAATATATAGAATTAGAGTTAACAGAGTACTAAACCCATCTGAACCCAACAAAAAAATAGCATCATCGATGAATGACCCATATCCTAACCGGAACAAAATCACTGCAGCACAATCAGGAGCTTTCTTTCAAACCCCTCCATGCCTTGCCCGTGTATGGGCTGCTGCCACTTGTGTCTTGCTGTTCCAAATTAGAATATCATTCTCATCGGCTCTGCTACCTTAACCTTTCATTCATGTCGCTTTTATTATATCCACCTGCCTTTTTGGTGTCAAGTTACATTTTAGTAACGGACGAATTGCATCCGCAAGCAGGGATATGGGACTATCCCGTCGAAATATAGGTATAATGCGACACGGTACACTGATTCTCATTTCGGAGGGATTATATGACGCTGACACAAGAAAAAACACGGCAGAAATCCATGCATATCATCAACGCACTCAAAAATGGCGTCGTTCCTGACGAGGACCTGGAGCTTCTATGCGTAGGCCGAAGCAAGGAAATGCAGGAATTTGACCGGTGCCTTGAACTGACCGCCAGTGGGAGCGGTGTGGTGAAATTCGTCAAAGGCGAATACGGCGCCGGAAAAACCTTCATGCTGAATGCAGTCAAGCAAACCGCAGTCAAGAAGGGCTTCATCGTGTCCAAGTTTCAGGTGGACGGCGGCTTCCGTTTTAATCATATAGACCAGCTGTTTTATCATATTATGCATCATCTGTCCCTCAGCGTCACCGGACGGTCGGTGACCAGCTTTGAGGGCATATTCGACCTGTGGCTCAAAAAGCTCCAGGACGACCCTGACCGAAGCAAGGCTGCAGAGGAAATCAACCGGGTCATCTCGGAGCTGAACCGCTACAACCTTTCCTTTTCACGGGCTTTCCTGGTCTTTATCAAAGCGCGGATAGAAAAGAACCAGGCTCTGTCCGACGCAGCCGCTTCCTGGCTGATGGGTGAGAAAAATATCCCTGCCGCTCTTAAGGCCAAGCTGGACATCGTGGGAAGCGTCGATAAGCTGAATTCCGTTGACTTTCTGAAAGCCTTTATCCATCTCACCACCCTTCTTGGGTATCAAGGGCTTGTGGTGCTGATCGATGAAATGGAGCTGCTGCTCGGCGACCGTTCCGATATCCGCAGAAGCTCCTACGAAAACCTTCGGAACCTGATTGATCTTTGCTGCTCCGGCGAAATGCCCCACTGCATGTTCGTCTTTGCTGCAACTGCAGACTTTTTTGATAACCCGGAAAAAGGTCTGCGGACTTACGAAGCCCTTTCGCAGCGCCTTGGAGATGCCCTTGCCAAAGCGGGTACGGCTCTGTCCGATCTACGGCAGCCCATCCTGCAGCTGCAGAAGCTGTCAGCGGAGGATTTCCTGACCCTGGCCGACAAGGTGATTGAAATATACAGGAGCGTCTACCCTTTGGAGCTTAAGATTACCAACGAATCTATCCGGAACTGGACCTTCGTCTCCTGCAAGAAATTCGGCTCAAAAATAGGTGAGCTGGGGATACGGGAGTATCTGACCAAGATGATCGAGGTGCTGGACATCATGGAGCAGCATCCCGACAACAAGGTTTTCCGCGCCGAACTCAGCGTGATTAAGAAGACGGAATAGAAAAAATACTTTCCGGCAAAAGCCGGAAAGTATTTTTTTCTATTTATGAGCTGTATCTCCAAGATAAGCCTTCTTCACTTCCGGATTTGCCAGAAGCTCCTTACCGCTTCCCGCCATGGTGATGCGGCCGGTTTCCATGACATAGCCCTTGTCGGCTATATGCAGCGCCGCATTGGCATTCTGCTCAATCAGCAGGATGGTAACGCCCTGCTTGTTGACTTCCTTTATGATGTTGAAGATGTCTTTTATGATGAGAGGTGCCAGACCCAGCGACGGCTCATCCATCATCATCAGCTTGGGACGGGACATCAGCGCCCTGCCCACGGCCAGCATCTGCTGTTCACCGCCGGAAAGCGTCCCGGAAAGCTGCCAGGTCCTTTCCTTCAGCCTTGGGAACAGGCTGTACACCCATTCCATATCCTCTTTGATGTTTTTCTCGTCATTGCGGTAAAAGGCACCGATCTTCAGGTTCTCCAGCACCGTCAGATTGGGAAATACTCTCCTGCCTTCCGGCACCAGGGTAATCCCGTTCCTGACCATCTCCTGGGTCTTCATGACAAGCAAATTCATGCCCATATAGGTTATGGTGCCGGTTTTGGGCTTGGTGAGACCCACCACGGAACGCAGGGTCGTGCTTTTGCCGGCGCCGTTCGCCCCTACCAGTGTGACGATCTTGCCTTCTTCCACCTCCAGGCTGATGCCCTTCAGCGCCTCTATCCCGCCGTAAGCAACGGTCAAGTTATCGATCTTAAGCATTCTCTTCCACCCCCAGATAAGCTTCTATGACTCTCTGGTTGTTTTGGATCTCGTAAGGCGTTCCTTGTGCAATGGTCACGCCGTAATCCAGAACATAGATCCTGTTTGAAATTCCCATAACAACCTGCATGTGATGTTCGATCATAAAGATGGTCAGATTGAATTCATCCCTGATCTCTTTAATAAAGACTGTCAAATCATCCGTTTCCTTCGGGTTCATCCCTGCAGCCGGTTCGTCCAGCAGCAGCACCGCAGGATCAGTTGCCAGAGCCCTTGCGATTTCCAGCCGCCTCTGCTTCCCGTAAGGAAGGGAGCTGGACTTCTCGTCCTTGAGATCGGCCAGGCCTACCTTTTCAAGAAGGTTCATGGATTTCTCAAACATTGCCTTCTCTTCCCGCCTGTAGCGCGGCAGCTTCAGGATTGCCTCCATGAAATTGGATTTAATCCGGAGATGGTTGGCGATCAATACATTGTCAAGTACACTCAGATCCTTGAAAAGCCTGATATTCTGGAAGGTCCGCGCCACACCCAGGACCGTGATCTGATCCGGCTTAAGGCCGGTAATGTTTTTATCATTAAAAATGACATTGCCTTTTGTGGGTTTATATACCCCCGTAATCATGTTGAAAGCTGTGGTCTTGCCTGCACCATTGGGTCCGATCAATGCAATGATCTCGCCTTTATTGAGCTCCAGGCTGAATTCCTTCACAGCCGTCAGACCGCCGAACTGCATGGTAATGCTATCGGTTCGCAGTACACTCATTATTTCGTACCCCCTTTTGTCAGAGGCTTCTTTCTGTTGAAGAATCCAAAGATCATATCCCAGGTCAATTCCCTGGTTCCCATCAGGCCATGCCGGAAGAACAGGACCACCACCATGAGAAGTGCTGAAAAGACAACCATTCTGAGACCGGGAAGGGCCGGTGTGGTCAGGAATCCCAGTTTGATGGGTTCATCCAGGAACCGTAGCCATTCTGTGGCAATGGTGATGACGAAAGCCGATATGATGGTCCCGGAGATGCTGCCCATACCGCCAAGCACAATGATCAGGAGGATGTTGAAGGTCATGAAGAACCTAAACATCAACGGGTCAATGGTGCCCAGCAGGCTGCCCAGCAGACCGCCGCCAACACCGGCAAAGAAAGCTCCGATCATGAAGGAAAGCACCTTGTGCTTAAAAAGATTGATGCCCATACTCTCTGCAGCAATTTCATCTTCACGGATCGCTTTGAAAGCCCTTCCATAGCTGCTGTTGATAAGGGATATCATAACAATGACGGTGAATAACGCAATACCGAAGCTCCACCACAAATTTGTGGTGGAAGGAATACCTTTCAGCCCCAGCGCACCGTTTGTTACTCTCTGCGTGTTGGTGAATACGACACGGATGATCTCCGCAAAGCCAAGTGTCGCAATGGCAAGATAGTCACCCTTCAACCTTAGTGCAGGCGCCCCTATTCCATACGCAACGATTACGGCTATGAGACCCGCAATGATGAGTGATATAAGAAAAGGCAGCACGATCTTGTCCAAAGGGGAAATCAAGGGTGCCAGAAAGAAGTTGGCCTGCTTGGTCTCTATGGACATGGTCAGTATGGCTGTGGCATAGGCCCCAACCGCCATAAAGCCTGCATGCCCCAGGGAAAACAGTCCCGTAAAGCCGTTGATCAGGTTCATGCTGAGGCCCAGGACCGTATAAATGGCACATAGGTTCAGTATTCTCACTATATATGAATCGAAATTATTGTCTGCATAAACGAGGAATATCACCGACAGCAGCAAAAAAACAGCGGTTAAAATCAAATTCCTTCTTTTCATTGTCTACACCTTCTCCGATATTTTTTCTCCCATTATACCGGTGGGTCTGAACAGGAGTATTACGATAAGCAGAATAAAGGCAAAGGCATCCCTGTAGCCGGTCAATTCCGGCAGGAAAGCAATCAGCATGATTTCGCCGACCCCAAGTATGAAGCCGCCGTAAACAGCCCCTTTTATATTTCCGATACCGCCGATAACGGCTGCTATAAAGCACTTCAGCCCCGGAATTACGCCCATCAGAGGCAATATGCTGGGAAACTTTAATCCCCACATGATGCCGCCGACTGCAGCCAGCATGGAGCCGATGCCGAAGGTAAAGGAAATGGTTCTATTGACATCAATACCCATCAATCTGGCTGTTTCAATGTCTTTTGATACTGCTCTCATGGCCATTCCGCTTTTTGTATGGTTTATCAAATATAATAGTCCGATGAGAAGTGCGACGGTTATGACCGGGATCATGAAAGTCAGCATCTGGATGCGGACAGCACCTACATCCACCATCTTTGTAAACAGTTCAATCTGAGGAAAGGTTTTGGGCCTTCCGCCGAAAATAACGGTTGCCAGGTTCTCCAACAGGAAGGAAGCACCGATTGCAGATATGAGGATGGAAATCTTCGGCGCTTCACGGATCGGCTTATATGCCGTTCTTTCCACCAGTATACCCAAGGCGCCTGTCAGGAGGATTGCCAGCAGGAACGCAGCATACCAGGGCATGCCAAAGGTTGCAACACCAAAGAAAGCAAAGTAGACCGACATCATGAAGATATCGCCATGGGCGAAGTTGATCAGCCGGAGTATCCCGTAAACCATGGTATACCCGATGGCGATCAATGCATACAAGCTGCCCAGGGATATGCCGTTGGTCAAGTGCTGCAGAAACAAATCAAGGGTCATAAGTTCACCACCTAAGTAAATTTTTATATTCCATATCGATTAAAAACGCACTTCCTCCCTTGTGGGAGGAAATGCATTTCTAATTTAAGTTCTTACTTTATTACACCAATGGGGAAGGTATTGTTTTTTCACTTTACTTTATCGGCTCAACAACATCCATGAAGGTGAATTTGCCTTCTTTAACTGTCTTCAATACCGCGCTCTTTACAGCGTTTCTGTTCTCATCAAAGTTTACAACGCCTGCTGCACCTTGGAAATCCTTAGTTGCCAGCAATGCTTCCTGGATTTTGACAGAGTCTGCTGTTCCAGCTGCTTCTATCGCCTTTATGATAATCAGGTATGCATCATATGCAAGAGCTGTAACGGCTGCAGGCTCCTTGCCCGGGAATTCAGCCCTGTAGGCATCCAGGAATTTTGTTGATTCAGTTGTGATGGGTTTCTCCGTTGCAAAGAAGGTTGAGAATACAGAACCTTCAACTGCGTCCTGGCCGATCTCGATGAATTCCGGTGTTTCCCATGTATCGCCGCCAATGAAGGGTGTCTTGATGCCAAGCTGTCTGGCCTGCTTGATCAGTAATGCTGATTCTGTAAAGTTGCCGGGAGCGAAGATAACGTCCGGATTCTGGGCTTTGATGTTGGTCAGCTGAGCTGTGAAATCCTGATCCCCTGTATTGTAGTTGGCTACTGCTACGATGCAGTTTTCGTCGCCGGTCAGCTTCTTGAAGTTGTCTGTAAAGAACTTTGCAAGGCCAACGGCATAGTCATTGGATACTTCCTGAATGATGGCCGCTTTTTTTGCGCCCAATTTATTGAACGCATAGTTGGACATTACCGTCCCCTGGAACGGATCAATAAAGCAGACCCTGAAGTAGAAGGGGTTGCCCTGAGTTACAAGGGGATTGGTGCAGGATGTTCCAACTGCTGGAACCTTCGCATCCTTGACGATATTTCCGGCTGCCATTGAAAGTGAGCTGCCCCAGCTTCCGATGATGGCAGAGACTTTGTCCTTTTCTACGAGCCTTGCTGCTGCTGTAGCCGCTTCAACCTTATCGGACTTGTTGTCAACGATAACAAGCTCGACTTTTTTGCCCAGAACTTCAGGATAGAGCTTATTGGCAAGCTTTATTCCTTCAACTTCCAGTTCGCCGCCTGCTGCGTTGGCACCTGTCATAGGTTCAAACACACCGATCTTGATAACATCTGAAGCAGGCTGTGCTGCCGGCTCTCCGCCCTGCGGGGCTTCTGCCTTCGGTGCACATCCGGTCAATCCCAGGGATAATACCAATACCACCACTAATGCCAATGATAATGCTTTTTTCACTATTACTCCTCCTTCTCACTATAAAACATGTCCAGCTATTGCTTCGTTCATTTGCCAAGCAAGATGTTCCTTCCCCATTACTTGCTCTCTAGTATCACCATTATTCGACAATTTAGTCATACCCATACCAAACTAGTGACTTTACTTTCCCTACCTCATATTTACGGCAAAAACAAAAAAACCATCACCTCGAACCCCCATAAGGATAAGCACGCTAAAGCTTGATTTTTCAAAGCTATAGCCTGCTATCTCTTAATCAATAGAGACTCTCGACTCAGGTTTTTCACACGCCATACCAGCTATCATTGAGTTCCACCCGTAAAACAAAAAAAACAACAAATAAGCAACGAAGATTATTGTATATCCTATTAGCGAAATGTGATATGTTATATGACTATTTATTCAATAATATAACATATTTTTGGTTTAGTCAAACTTTTTTAGTAATTCAACCAATTGTGTAAATATTAATAATTGTTTCAATTATCCCATAATATCCGTTTTATAGACCTGTCATCATTTTATCCGCGCTTCCATACTTTTTTGTTGTATAATAGAGGTATAAGTGCGAAATTGCGGTGAGCCATGACGGGAGTTGCCAATAACAGAAAGCAGGTGGATAAGCATGAAAAAGCACGTACACTACCCTCGGATCGAAATCAATACAAGCAAGCTCTATGAGAATGCAAAAAACGTCGTTGACTACTGCGGCAGCAAAGGGATAACACTATCCGGCGTCATCAAGGGGTTCAACGGCATTCCCCATGTGGCTGAAGCACTGGGGAAGTCGGGCTGTGCCCACCTTGCCAGTTCAAGACTGGAACAGCTGGTCAGACTTCGGAAGCGCATGCCGGCGTTTCCCTTTATGCTGCTTCGTCTGCCCATGCTCTCTGAGTTGGAGATGATGGTGCGCCATGTGGACATCAGTCTGAATTCAGAAATGGAAATCATCCTTCAAATTGAGCAGCATGCAGAAAAACTCGGCAAAAAGCACAGCATCGTGCTGATGCTGGATTTAGGCGACCTGCGTGAGGGGTTTTATAGCCCTGAAGAGCTGATTGAAGCGGCTTTACATATAGAAACGAACCTGAAGCATGTGCGGCTGGCAGGAATCGGTACCAACCTGGGCTGTTATGGCTCAGTGGTTCCGACAGCAGAAAACCTCGGCGCACTATGCTCTGTAGCCTCTGAAATAGAAGAACGCATCGGCAGGAAACTGGATTTTGTGTCCGGCGGCGGGACTACCTCCATTCCCTTACTCCTATCCGATAAGATGCCTGCAGGAATCAACCACCTGCGGGTTGGCGAAGAAATACTGCTGAACCGTGACTTGCCCGATCTATGGGGTTTCAGTCTGCCCGGCTTGCATCAGGATACTTTTACACTGAAGGCGCAGGTGATTGAAGTCAAGAATAAACCCACATACCCCATGGGGGAATTGTTTCTGGATGCTTTCGGCAACAAGCCGGTTTACCAGGACCGGGGAGTTCGGCGCAGGGCTTTGCTAGCTGTCGGAAAAGGGGACTTCGCAATGCATGACAAGCTGATTCCGCTTACGGAGGGCGTGGAGATCATCGGCAGCAGCAGCGACCACTTGATCGTTGACGTGGAGGACTGCAAGGAAGCCGTCAAGGTAGGAGACATTCTGGCTTTCAACATGTATTATGCGCCCATGCTGTATTTGACAGCATCACAGAGTGTCAAAAAAGTCTACCTCAAGCGTTAGGAAAAAGGGGACGGTTCTTGAATTGAATGCCTCACATTCAATTCAAGAACCGTCCCCTTTTTCCCTTTACCTTTAAATCTTCTTCACTACTGCCAGGACAAGGGATGCCAACAGCAGCATGCCTCCAATGACACCGCCTGCCAGAATGGTCTCATGAAGTAAGGCGGAGGCCATGATCAATGTAAACAACGGCTCTCCCAGCAGAAGGATGCCGACGCTCTCAGGACTGGCTACCTTCTGCGCTTTTGTCTGGCAAAGCGTCACGATTCCTGTGCTCAGTATCCCGATGACCAGGATCGGGATGATGCCTGCATGGATATGCTCCGGATTAAAGCCTTCGAACAGCATAACTGCCGCGATACTGCAGAGTGCAACGACAGCCAGCTGTATGAAAGTCAAAAGCATATCCTCCATGTCCTTTCCATACTTGTCCAACGTCAGGATATATGCCGTGTATGCAGCTGCACTTCCGATGGAAAGAAGGTCTCCATAGTTGAAGCCTTCTCCGTTCATCCCTGCTATAAGCCTCAATCCCACGATGGACATGCCCACACTTGCCAGCGTCCATCTGGAGGGCAGCCTTCTCTGCAGGAAGGTCTGTACGACAGGTATGAAAAGAACGGAAAGCGCAACCAGAAAGCCTGACTTGGATGCGCTGGTGTACTTCAAAGCAATGACCCCCAGGGCATAGGAAACAAAAATCATCAACCCCATAGGAATTCCGATCAGTATATCCTGCTTTTTTATTCGCTGTACAAGGCTTGGCTGCATGGCCAGGATAAAGACCGCACCGATTACAAACCGCCCCATCAAGAGATGGTAAGCCGGTATCGTCCCGATATAAAGCTTGATCAGGATGGTGCTCAAGGCCCAGCCAAAGGCTGAGGTCAGGAGCTGCGCATGGGCCTTTGCCTTAATGAACTGTGTTTCGTTTGCTGCAAGTTTTATCATCCATTCACCTTTATCCAGTATTGTGTTGCAATATGATTCAGCTGCTGAATACCTTATACATTATATCAGAGGTGTGTTTCAGTCCTCAACCTGTTAATAGGTTTTTTTCGCAATGCAAAAATAAGAGACTCCGGACATCCGGAGTCTCACTTCTATATCAACATCATTGCGATGATGGTCGTCACAACCAGGCCAATGGCGACAGGCTTCAGATTTCGCCTCGCCAGCTCGAAGGGGTCCACACCGCAGATGGCGGCAGCAGGGATAACGGCCCAGGGGATCAAGGTCCCGCCGCCGACCCAGATTGCTGCAATCTGACCCATCGCCGTCAAGGTGGCAACCCCGGAACCGATGGCTGTCGAGAACAGCTTCGCTATGGAGCCCGCCAGGGAGATACCGGAGAAGCCGGAGCCGTCCAGACCGGTAATGGCGCCTACCACTGTGGAGGTTATGGCACCGATGCCGGCATTGAGGGGTACGGTGTGTGCCAATGCGATGCCCAGGTCGTTGACGAGCCCGGTGGAGCCTGCCGGCAGCACCTCGCCGAAAAGTTTGACAAAGGCAGAGTCACCCAGATAAAAGAAGGCAGCTATGGGAATGACGGGGCCGAATATTTTGAAGCCGAACTGGAAGCCTTCAATCAGATGGCCTGTAATCTTTCCCAGTGCATCATCCTTATAGGCGCTCAACGAAACAATGATCAGGATAAACACGGACGTTCCACCTATAAGCGCCGTCGCATCCCCTCCCTGCAGCTTGGCAGTATACATCACAATGATGTCGATGGCAAAAAGCAGCGGTACCATTAAAGCCAGCAGTTTTTTTGCAGCGGGAGCAAGTAACTTCATCTCAGCCGCATTATCCATAGCGGTCTCTACCGTAGCCTTCCATTTCGAATCTGATGCTTCGACCTTCAATACCCCTTTTTTCAGATCCCTTCTCAGCAACCAGAATGCCGTTACCGTCGTTACGATACCCATGATGAAAACCAGGGGAATACTGGCTGATACTACATCACCCACAGGGATGCCTGCGCCATCGGCCGTCAGCTTTGGCGCGGCCTGTATGATAAAGTCTCCCGACAGGGCGATACCATGGCCGAACAGGTTCATCGCCATTGCCACCCCCAATGCCGGAAGCCCTGCCCTCACCGCCACCGGCAGCAATACGGCTCCCATCAGCGCCACGGCCGGAGAAGGCCAGAAGAACCAGGAAATGATCATCATCAGCATACCGATGGTCCAATAAGCCAGTGTCGGTGTCCGGATCAGCCTGGCAAAAGGCTGTATCATCATCTCGTTGATACCCGCGGCCATCAGCGACTTGCTCATGCCTACGATGATCGAAATGATCAAAATCGTTCCCAACAGCTCCGATATGGCATAAATGAAGCTGTTGAATACACCCATGACCGACTGTGCGATGGAGGCGGTTGCGGCGATGCCCAGTATGAAAATGCCCAGAACACAGATAAGGCTTGTATCCTTCCGCATGACGATAAAGCCCAGGATCAGCAGAATAAATACCAGATAGATCCAATGCAGTGCGTTCAGTGTGATTCCCATCGTAGCTCCTCCTTTCTTAAATACGGATATTACAGGATATGCAGCAGCACATACAAATGGCACTCTTTCAAAACGCTTGTCCGGAAAAAAAGTGGTTGACATACAAAAAATGGTTGTTTATACTTTAATTAGAGTTCTAACTATTAGACGGATGGAGAATAACATGAGCAAATTAACCCTGATGTCAAAGCTTGGCATCGTCTATCTGACTTGGACACGGCTGCTGCAAAAGAACCTGGTCCCTCATAAGATAACGCTGAAACAGCAATACGTCCTAGGCCAGCTTTCAAAAAACGAGTTTCTCTACCCTTCCCAGATTGCGGATATGCTTTTTTGTGACCGGCCTACAGCAACGGTCATCATCAAGAACATGGAGCGGCAAAAGTGGGTCAAAAGGGAAAAAGACGTTGAAAACGCCAAGCAGGTGCGCATTTATATCACGGAAGAAGGCAGGCAAAAGCGTGCTTCGCTGAAAGGGGTATCCGGCCTGGAGGACATGGACCGTTATGATCCGCTCCGCTGCCTGACAGATGACGAAAGAGCACAGCTGGATGTTCTGATGACAAAGGTGCTGACTCATATCAAAGCCGGGAAAGATTATTTGAAATAATTTTTTTGATGTTATAATTAGAATTCTAATTGTATAGAGATTATAAGGAGGTTCATTCAATGGAATGTTGTGTCAAGGGTATTTCAGTCTATTACGAGGTGATCGGTCACGGGAAACCCCTTCTGATGATTCATGGTTTCTACCCTGATCACAGACTTATGAAGGGGTGTATGGAGCCGATTTTTGAAGGTGACAGCGGCTACAAAAGGATATATTTCGATTTGCCCGGTATGGGTAAAACAAAAGCTGAAAGCTGGATAAGCAATTCCGACGTGATGCTGGATATTGTTCTGGCATTTATCGATCAGGTCATACCCGGAGAGAACTTTTTACTTGCGGGTGAGTCCTATGGCGGGTATCTGTCGAGGGGCATTATCGCAAGAATCCCCGAGCGGGTCGACGGCCTCTTGATGATCTGTCCGCTGATTATTCCCGATGCCTCCAAGCGAAAGCTTCCGGAGAAACAGGTCATCCTTCGGAATGCTGCACTTTTATCAGGGCTGGATGCTGAGGCAGCAGAGAAGTATTCTTCGATATCTGTTGTTCAAAGTGAAGAGACATGGCATCGATTCAGGGATGGCGTTCTTCCTGGGTTAAGGCTGGCAGATACCGAGTTCCTGGAAAGCTTAAGGTCCAGCGGGTATGGATTTTCATTTGATATAGAAAAGCACGACAGGCGTTTTGACAAACCGGCGCTGATGCTGCTGGGCCGTCAAGATTCGGGCGTCGGCTACAAGGATGCGTGGGACATTCTGGATAACTACCCACGAGCGACCTTTGCCGTGCTTGATAGGGCTGGCCATTGTCTGGAATCCGAGCAGCATGAAATCTTCAACTGCATGGTAAGCGAATGGCTGCACAGGGTGGAAGAATATCTGCAGCAGGAAAAGGGGGCGGCGGTATGAACGATACCTTGAAAACCATATTCAGCCTGCACTCTACCCATGGGCATTTTTCCAATCGTGAAATCACCGCGGAGGATCTGAACATCATAATTAAAGCTGCCGTAAGAGCTTCCAATGCTTCGGCGCGGCAAAGCTACTCCATCGTTGTCGTAGACGATAAAGCCGTCATGAAAGAATACTTTGAATATGCAGGAAGCAAGGCATTGCTGTTCTGCCTGGACTTCACCCGTTTGAAGGATACCGCCGAATACTTGGACCATCCCTTTGATTGCGGAGGCGTTTTGGATTTTATAACAGCACACACAGATACGGCACTGTCAGCTCAGACTGCAGCCATAGCTGCCCAATCCTTGGGAATAGACTATCTGTTTACCAACAGTGTCCACCGCGGTGATATGAAGAGATTTTATGAGAAATTCAAACTCCCTCAAAAACACTGTTTCCCTGTGATCGCACTAATTCTCGGCTATTCGGAAAGTGATGATGCTGATTCCCGAGGACGCTTGGACGGTCCAGGTCTCGTGCATTTCCATGAATATCACAGGCTGGACCCATCTGAGTTACAGGCTCAGGTAGACGAATATGATATAACCGAAAAAAATATGGGTGTTGTGTTCTTCAAACGTGGCGTTGAACAGACTTACAGCCGATATCTGGACTGGTTTTATCGTGTCTGGTGCAAACCCAATTCGGAGCTCAGAAAACGCAGGATGCGTGAAATCGGCAGCCTGTTGAAGGAAATCGGATTTATTGAATAAAGGATGGGAGGAATTCAAATGGAGTTTTATGAAGCAGTAAGTTCAAGAAGGACCGTACGGGATTTTCAGAAAAAGGAAATCGAAGCGAATATCGTGCAAAGAATTATTGAAGCCGGGCTGCAGGCACCAACCAACGACCATATGCGCCAGTGGGAATTTGTCATCGTTAATGACAAGCCGACAAGATTAAGGATCATTGGCAAGCTCAATCAGAACCGCACTGAGTCAGATGCTGTTGCAGCCGTGGACAGCTGGGGGTTCAGGGATGACTGTCAGCGCGAAATGTATATTGATGCCATTCCAAAGCAGCATAAAATGCTTCTAAATGCCGGTTGCCTGATAATACCCTGCTTTCGCCAGAAAACGCCCTTGCTGCAGCCGGTCAATCTATCTGCGCTGAACGGTTTTGCCTCCATCTGGTGCTGTATTGAGAACATACTGCTTGCCGCAGCGGCGGAAGGGATTTACGGCGTAACGAGGATTCCCTCCATCAGTGGGGAAAGTGAGCTGATAAAGGAAACGCTGAAATTACCGGAAGGCTATGAGATTCCTTGCTATGTCGCATTGGGCTATCCAACTGAAAATGCAAAACAGATCGAGCAGCATCGTCCTAAAGCAGAAGACAGAATTCATGTCGATAAATGGTAAATATCAGGCCGGCTTCATCCGATAAATATATTGAAGTTTGGAAGGGGGATGCCTATGCCGGTATTGATAAGGGAAGCCTTGGACCAGGACAAGGATGTTTTTGTAGAATTTGCGCTGTCGTTGAGCCGGTTTAACCGCAGCATGCATCATGAGCCATGCCATTATGACGATTTTAACAAGGTTCTGGACGCCATAAGAAAAAACGCTGAGAAGGCCTTTGACGAGAGAAACGAGGACACTTATATTCTGATTGCCTTTGCGGAGAGGAAGCCGGTGGGCTATGCCCTAGGCTCCATATTCACGCAGGAAGAGACAGCCGATAACGGAACAGGCCGGATGGGGCTCTTTGACCAGCTCTTTCTAAATGATGCCGCAAGAGGCCTGGGTATCGGAAAGCAGCTGATGGACCAGGTCATGGATTGGTTTAAGAAGAAAGATATCCATAGGGTCAAGCTTCATGCTTATTCATGGAATACAAAGGCAAGAAGCATCTACGAGACCTATGGGTTTCAGGAGTATGCGGTTTCCTATGAAAAGTTCATATAAAGAGAGGTTGGCACAACGCCAACCTCTCTTTATATGTCGATCATGTTCCTGAAATACTTGCTATTCTCCACCAAATCTGGGCCCTGCTTGAAAAGTCCGCCGCCCACAAGAAAGATGACATCTTTTCCGTAGGTCTCCAGCATGTCCGGCACCTTGTCTCCCGTCATGCCGCCCCCCGGGCTGGGGAATATGGGCTTGATATGACCCATTTCGTCGGAGGTTCCGGCAGCAATCTGCTTGCACTCTTCCTTGGAAAAGGAGAACCGGCCGCCATAGTTGGGATAAATGGTGGCATCCGCTCCGGCCAGCCGTGCAAGCTGTCCGAAAAGTGCATAGTGAGACATGCCGTAACTGCCGGTGACAAAGCTGCCCTGAAAAGCCGGGTGGCTCATGATTGGTAAGTCGATCTCGTCGGAATCCGCTATAGTCCGGATTGCATCCAAGCCCACAAGCCCCGGAGAAATTAGCAAGCCCCCGGCTCCCAGGCTGCGTGCCTGCTTTGCCCTTTCAAAGAGCTTATCGTAGGGTGCGGTGATATTAGGAACGTAGATGCAGTTCAGGCCGGTTTGCCTGTTTGCCTTAGACACCGCCTCTGCACAAAGGGCGGCTCTCTCTTCAAAGGGAGAAAACCGCTGATCGGAAATCCCATGGTCATCCTTGATGATATCGATTCCACCCAAAGCAAATTGGTATGCCAAATCAGCCAACGCCTGCGAAGACAGGCCCATGGGCTTCAGCGCCGTGGCGAGAATGGGCCGCGACGGTATCCCAAGCCGCTGCCGGATACCCTGCCGCCCGAACCTGGGTCCCTTGAAAGCAGCCAGCAGGGACGGACACAGCTCAAGCCTTTCCACTCTGATCTTCGGTTTGATGCTTATATTGCCGAATACCACGTTCAAGAGTTGCGTCAGCTCAAAGGCCGTGGTATCGACATGATAGCTGATGACCACCCGCCAGCACTGGGGCTCCTGCTGTCCAAAGACTTCTATCCGGCCCAGCACATGGTCCCGGATGATCCCCTCCGGCACCAACTCCTCCGGGAATTCCACCGTTTGTTCCACACAGATATCCCATGCCCTGGCACGGGCTTCAGCCTCTTCCCCGTCGATCAGGTAGGTAACCTTGAAACGGTCCTCTTTCATATCAAAGGCTGCATTATCCTTTATCATTATAACGCCTCCGGTTTTGCCATACTATGCACGGGTGCGATATAGGTCGCGGCCAAGTCCGCTTCGGTAATGCCGAACCGCTGCCCCACTGCATGCTCCACTTCACTTATCAAAGCCATGGCATCGATGCCGTATTCCCGCATCAGATAGCCTTTGCTGGCACCATGGGCATAGGTATCCTTCAAGCCCATCCGCCTGAGCTTGCAGCCCAGACCTTCCTCGGCTATCTTTTCCGCTATGATGCTGCCCAAGCCGCCGATAACGGTGTGGTTCTCCATGGTGATGACGCCATGCTTAGACCGGGCGATTGCCTCTATGATCTCAGGATCGTCGAAGGGCTTCAGTGTGGAAACATGCATGTGCTGAACCGAAACGCCTTGTTTCTCCAGCACCTGGACCGCCCGCATCGCTTCCTCCGTGCAGATGCCGCTGCTGACGACGGTGATATCGCTGCCGATGCTGAGCGTCCTGGATCTGCCCAGCTGCATGGGCTCCGACCGGTCAAACAGCCTCGGGATCTCCCCCCTCAGCATGCGGATATAGACCGGTCCATTGACGCTGTGAGCAGCATCCAGCACCGTCTCCACCTCCGTGGCATCGCCGCACTCCAATATCGTCATGTTGGGCAGTGCCCGCATGACGGCAATATCTTCGATTGCCTGATGGGTGGCGCCTCCCGGCGTGGTAATCCCCGGCAGAAAGCCAAACATCCTCACAGGAAGGTTGGGATAGGAAATGGACATGGAAATCTGGTCATAAGCCCTCCTGTAAATAAAAACAGCAAAGGTGTGTATGAAGGGATAATAGCCTTCCCTGGCAAGTCCTCCGGCAAAGCTCAGCATATTCTGCTCAGCAATGCCCATGGAGAAAAAGCGGTCCGGGTAGGTATCCCTGAATAAATCGATTTCCGTTGAGCTGGTCAGATCTGCCGACAGCACCAGCACTTCCGGTTTGTCTTTGGCCCATTCAACCAGGTTCCTGGCATGAACCCTGGATACTATCTCCATCTATATGTCCTCCTCTAAATCATATTCCCGCTGTACATCGTTTGAAGGAAAGCCTTGTAGCTCTCTTTCTCTTCTTCCCCCGTGAAGCGCAGATAATGATATTTTGGTTCCCTGGACTTCAATATGCCGATGCCCTCGCACGGGTTGGTATCGGCCAATATGACGGTGGGCCTTCCTTCGGGTTTCAGGCTGCCCAATGCGGCCAAAGCCTCTATATTATGCCCGTCAATTCTGAAGGTCCGCATGCCGAAGGCTTCAAGGCGCTTGTCGAAGGGCTCGATGTTCATGACCCCCTCCATCCTGCCGTCACACTGGCAGCCGTTTACATCCACATAGATCCAGATATTGTCCAGCTTGTGGAAGGCCATGGCCTGGATCGCCTCCCAGGTCTGACCGGACTGGAACTCCCCGTCCGACATGAAAATAAATACCCTGCCTGTGTCGCCCCTCAGCTTCCTTGCCATGGCAATACCTGCCGCCTGGCTGATTCCCTGGCCCAGTGAGCCCGTCATGACTTCCATGCCCGGCGAGTGCTCCGCCCCTATCATTTCCACAACGCTGCCGTCCCGGTTGAATTCCCGAAGCCCCTCCGGATGCATCCGATCCACTTCGATCAGCGCTGCATACAAGACCAGTGCGTATTGTGCCGGAGACAGGAAAAAGCGGTCCAACTCCGGGCTTTTGGGGCCGTTAAAATCAGCACCCGTAAAATAGCCGGGGTTCGCAGGTCCCGGGACGCCGGGAAAGGCTTTGGGCATCAAAGGTGATTCTGCCTTTCCAAGTTTCATTATTTTTACATAAAGTGTTGCCAGGATTTCTGCCGCTGAGCAGGCCTGGCTCACATACCCTCCGTTGTTTGCAATGGTGTGCTCAAGCACTCTCCTTCTGATCCCCTCCGCCACGTGCCGGACCTCGTTTTTCCAAAGCGTGTCCCTGTCAGCTGCATATCGTTCTTTCATAGCGGCTATCCTCCTAATCCATTGAATATTCAATTTATAGGTTAGCATTTTTAATCCTGCAATGCAACGCACGCATTAAAAAAACCGGAGACGGCTTTGTCCGGCTCCGGTTCTCCATTCCCTATTAGTCTAGTAGCACTCGAAGGATTCAATGTTTCTCAGATCAACCCCGAAGTAAACCCAACGGTATCCATTCCACCGCCAGCCCGAAGCCGACCGCGGCCCCACAAAAACCAGCCAAGCCCAGAACTCCCGGCCGCTTCTCATCCACAGATAGACAAAGCGGAAGGTGCAGGGCCTAATGGCGCCCGGATCAACTGCTTTCAGCGTCGGTCCTTTGCTGACAGGTTGTTTGGGCGTTGCTTTCGGCGGCGGCCCTGAAGGGGGGCCCGAGTCACCCTTCTTGGGCGGCTGCGGAGGACCGAAGCCCGGTCCGTACGGCGGCCCGAAGGGCGGTCCAAAGCCCGGTCCGGATGGCTGACCGAAGGGCGGTCCGAAGCCCGGTCCGGATGGCTGACCGAAGGGCGGTCCGAAGGGCGGCCTCTGCCGGTACATGGGACAATAAGGGCAATATGGTGTAAAGAACTGGTCGTCATCGTCATCGAAATCGTACATGCACGTTCACTCCCACACAAATTTATTACCATTTTATTCTGTGGCAGCATCATCCGTGCTTGTCCCGCTGCAATTTCTATTCTCTTGCCTCCGCTTCCGGAATCACGATGTTTCTGGTCAGCAGCAGGTTTATGAATGCAACTGCCGCTGCAGCCAGAAATACATATTCATACCCGAAGGCATTCCATACCAGGCTGCCCAGCCACGGTACCACCATGGAAACCCCATGGTCAATACTGATGCCCATGGAAAGCGTCGGGGATACATCCTCCGGGCTCAGGGCGATTTTCTTCAGATAGGTGGACCTGGCCATTCCGGCGGCCATTAGCAGCTGATCTATGACAAAACAGGCACTGGTCAGTAAAAGTGCGATATCATCCAGGTGTAAGCTGCCACGAAGCATTCCGGCAAACGCATAGCCCAGGCAAATAAGGATCAGCAGAACCGCCTCTCCTGCCAAGACAAAGCGCTCGCCTTTCTTGTCGATCAGATGGCCCACATAGGGCTTGAAGAACATGCCGATTCCCGCGATGATAAAGCCAAGCACCGCAAAGGTGCTGACCCCCTGTCCGAATATCTTGATCAGCACCCAGGGTCCGAAGGTGATGAAAACCTGCTTCCTGGCACCGAATATAATCGATAGCAGATAAAAAAGCTTATATTCCTTTCTCAGGATGAACCGTTCCTTGCGGATACCGCGTTTTTGCGGTGTCATCATAAAAATCATCACTGCTGAAGCGATGAAAGCGGCAGCACCTACAAAAAATGCAACCCGATAATTGACCTTGACAAACCGGAAAACAGCTGCCGTCAGCAGGCTGGTAACCAGGAAGGCTGCCGTGTTCAGTCCGTTGATCCTGCCCAGCACCTTTCCCATGTTCCCTTTCCCGGCCAGGCTCATGCCGATGCTATTGGATACCGGCATGAACAAATGCTGCCCCATGCTGTAAACCGTCATCCAGACCACCATGGTCGCAAAATCGCCGGACAGGAATCCCAGGCTGGCCATACCTACAGCTGCAAAAACATTGGCTAACGCCGCCACCCGGGTATCTCCCAGAAACAACAGCAGCCCTGAAACAAAAACCACAATAAACCCCGGAAACTCCCGGGGGAACTCCAGTAGTGTCCGCTGGGACACCGTGATATGAAACACGTCGTTCAAATAGTTGTTGAATACCGCCGAGTCAATGCTCTGGCTGACACCTACACAGGCACTGGCTATCAGAAAGAGCACCAGATCCTTGTTTTTCAATGTATAACCCCCTCAAACCATCTTTAATGCCTTATATTCACGATTCCTCTATATATTCCAGCAGCTTCTTGAAGGCTGTCGGCAGGGCGTATTTTTTCAGTTCTTCCATGTCAACCCACCGTACCTCAGGGTAATCCAGGGCGCCTTCCCTTTGCAGCCGCAGCTCATACAGCTTCAGCAGCCATTTGATATGGGTAAACACATGAACCTTCTCTCCCAGATATCCATGCAAACCGGTCTCCATGTTATAGGCTGTTTCCAGTTCCTGCCGTATGCTGCTTCCATCCTGCTGCCCCTCATCCTTTTGTACGCTGGGAAAAGCCCACAGGCTTGCCAGAAGCCCCTCGGCCGGTCTTTTTACAATCAATACCCTATTACCCTTTCTCACCACAGCAGCTTCAATCACGACTTCCTTCTGCTTTTCTTTCTTCTTTTTTACCGGAAGCTGCTTCTCTATGCCTTCCTTCCGTGCCTCACAAAAACATTGGACCGGGCATTGCGTACATTTGGGAGATAAGGGCGTGCAAACCAAAGCGCCCAATTCCATCAGACCCTGATTGAAGGATGACGGCTCTGATTTGGAGACCAACCGGCTTCCAATCTCCTGCATCAGCCTTTTGGTATCCGGCAGGGCTATGTCGCCGTGCAGGGAGAACAACCTGGAAAACACCCGCATGACATTGCCGTCCACAGCCGGCACCGGCCGGTTATAGGCAATACTGGCTACCGCTCCGGCAGTATAAGGACCTACCCCCGGCAATGCAAGCAGTTCCTCATAGCTTTCAGGCATTCTTCCCCCGTATTGCGCCATGATCATCATAGCTGCCCGTCGCAGGTTCCTTGCCCTTGAGTAGTAACCCAGCCCTTCCCAAGCCTTGAGTACAGCATCCTCATCTGCTTCCGCCAGTGCCTGGATAGTGGGGAACCGCTCAATAAAAGCCCTATAATAACCTGTCACCGTATCCACCTGTGTCTGCTGCAGCATGATCTCAGAAATCCAGATATGATAAGGATCCCGCGATTCCCGCCAGGGAAGCTGTCTTTTCACTGCTTCGTACCAGCCGGTCAGTTTGTCGGCTATTGCTTCATCACTCGTTTTCATCTATCGTTCCCGCTTTTCTTCATATTTTTTTGCTGCTGTTAGTCTGCATCCGGTGCTTTGGCATGTAAGCAAAAAACGCTATTAAAGTTAAGAAGGATACAGTTTATGTACCCTTTTAGTCATTCATGTCCTGGTTTTAAGAATTTCCTCCATCAGATCCCATCCAAAGGGGACTTTCCTTCCCGCTTGTCTTCATACATCCTTTTGTCTGCTGCTTTCAGCAGCTCATCCATGGGATATTCATCCGAATGCCGAACGGCATAGCCAAAGGCCGCTTCAGGGTATACCCGCTCACCACTGTCCGTGACCACCGGCTTATGAGTCTTGAGCCTTTTTATCCGTTCTATGATCTCTTTTCCTGCTCCTTCATCGCTTCCGGTCAGTACGATGATAAACTCATCGCCGCCCAAACGGATAATAATACTGTCCTCCGGGCATCCTTCGCGAAAAGCTTCTGCCAGGGATTTCAGCAGTTCGTCCCCTATATGGTGCCCGTACGCATCATTTATGGGCTTCAGGTTGTTCATATCACAGGCAATAACTGTCTGGGGAAACGGCTGTTGGTTGAGGGTATCCCGTACTTTCCGCTTATAGTAATTCCGGTTGTGGAGCCCTGTCAGTGCATCGGTATAAAGAAACTGCTCCCGCTGGCGCAGAAGCTCTGTCTCAGTACGCTCCTTCACCAGATCCCGTATCAGCTTCATAACGTATAGAGTGACGCCTATCAAGAGGATGATGGAGCCCACCAAGGCCACAACAAGCGTCACATAGGATTCCTTGTTTCTGCTGTGGGGCACCTCTTCGTAGCCCTTACGGGTCAATACCTCCAGGTCCAGCAGCGGTATGGCTTTATCGATGATGCCCGCCAGCTCGGGCTGAAGCTTGGTAACACCGTAGTACAGGAAGGAGTCGGCACTAGTGACACCCTTCTCGACCAGATCATAATTCTGAAGCTCTTCCACATAGTACCTGACCACCGAAGGGTTCTCAATCATATAGTCGGCCTTTCCCTGGCGGATCAGCTTCATGGACTCCTGAACATTTTTCGTATCCAGTATCGTAACCTTAATCAGATTTTTCGTCAGATGCTCATAATGCCAATAGCCTTTAACCACGGCCACCCGTTTTCCTTCCAGCCCATACACGTCCACAACGTCCGCGCTGTTTCTCTTTCCTACAATGATATCCCGTTCTTTGCTGAAGGACTGCGGATACAGGAAGTAGCGCTGCCGTTCCTCGGTCTTTGCTATGTTCATGACATCAATTTCACCGCGTTTCAGCGCTTCCAGCAAAACATCGAACTCGCCTCTTCTGTTACTGAAGCGGATACCGGTTATCTTGGATATTCCCTTGATCATCTGTCCGCTGATTCCCTTGTATTCACCATCCTCATAATAATCAAAGGGCAGGTAGTCATCCGGGACCCCGACAACAGCTTCCCCGTCGTTTTCAAGCCAGGCCAGTTCCTCAGGGGTCAAGCCCATGATTTTCCGGTAGTAGTCTATTTGTGCCTGCTCAATCAGCCTTGGGATAACGGATTCACTTAGGAGCGCAATCTCTTTATCCAGGATGCCTGCCAGTATTTTATCTGCTTTCCTGGTAGACAGCGTAATATCTGATGTTATGTTGTTGATCTTCGAGACCTGCTTCAACTGGGGGTATTGATAAATAAAGTCAAAAACGACCGCCCCGCCCGATATGATGAAAGCGTCGATCTCCTTGCCAACCAATGCTATAATACCTTCTTCATGGGAGTAGTAAAGCTTTTGGTTATACTTGATATTCTTATAGACCTGTGGCAGTGCATCAGCCACCATGTCTCCTTCAATAAAACCTATGGTCTTTCCGTCAATATCGCCGATAGTATGGATACTGTCATCCTTGGGGGCAATAATTGAATAGGGGTATTTTGTGATGGGCCGGGTAAATTCCATATATACCTTACGCTCAGGTGTCTCATTGGCTCCATACAAAATATCCACCTCACCGGTTTTCAGCCCGTTCAGTATCTCTCCCCAGCTTTTTCTGGACTCAAGCTGGATATCGATTCCCAAATCCTCTTCTATTGCCTTGATCAGATCGAGAACATAGCCTTTTTCCTCACCATGGCTGATATAGTAATCCATTCCGATATAAGGATCTATGCCCAGCACAAAAACACGGTCCTTGTTGTTTTCCAGCCATGCCGCTTCCTCTGAGGTCAGCTTCAAATCGCTTTTATCCTCACCAGCGGCATAACCGGTACAAACCATCCATATCAGGATGAGTCCCACACAGATTATCTTTCGTATCCGTTTTGTCATCTGCATCTCCCTCTCAAGGCAAACTGAACTCTACTTCTCAAGGCAAGGCATTTGCTCCAGGGTCTTGATCATTCTGAACAAAGTCTCGTTGACAGGCGTACTGACACCATATTTCTTTCCCAGCGCGCACAATACACCGGACAGCATTTCTACTTCTGTTTTCCGCCCTGCCTCCATATCCTGAAGCATGGAGGTCTTCCCACCTGCCGACAAGGTCCCCAATACCTTGTGAACCTCCGGGATATCCTGCTCTCGCAGTCCGACCCCCACTTTCTCAGAAACGGCAATAACCTCCTTCATGACGGCTTCCATCAGTTCACGGGCTTCAGGGACGGTCTGGAACACGCCATAAGGCGCCTTCAAGACGGCGGAAGCCTGGTTGACCGCCACATTGACCATATATTTCCACCAGATTGCCCGGATCATATCTTCCGGTATGATATAAGGCAGTTTTGCTTTGTCAAATAAAGCCTTGACCTGTGCTACTCTTTCACTGATGACTGTGTTCTTGCTTTCTCCGAAATGAAGCTTGCCGAAGGTGGTATAGCGGATGTTGCTTCCGGAACGGACCGCATCAATACCGATGCAGACTGCATACAGCATCCGTTCCTTCCCCAATTCCCCTCCGAGGATTTCTTCACTGTCAATCCCATTCAAGAGGGACATGACGACCGTATCAGGGCCGATGCACTTCTTCAGCGCCTCAACGGTTTGCGCCAGATGATGGTATTTGACCGCAACCATGATGAGGTCCGGCGCTACAACCTGCTCACCTGGCTTGACATAGCGAAAACCATATGCTTTTCCGTTTATGCTGACACCTTCAGCAGAATACCTGGCTATCCGGTCTTCATCGGCAATCACCGTCACACAGCCCGGATCCATGTCATAGAGCTTTGCTGCATAAACAGCCCCGATGGCACCCAGTCCCATTACCGATACATTGCGAACCGCTTTCATATGCTCAACTCCCGTTTATATAATCATGCCTTTGTAAGGTTATACATACATTATACTATAATTCCACCTGACCGGTTGGAAAAAAACAGGAACAGCCGGGGGGTAGCCCTGCACTGCTCCTGGTCTCGCCTTATACTTTCGGCACATTGATGCCATAAAATATCTCTGTAATTTCCTTTTCCAGCTTCATTCTGATGATCTGTTTTTCCTTTTCACTCAGATCTTCTTCCTTGATTTCGAAAAGGTAATTGTCCAGCTTCATATCCGCAATCCGCATTTTTGTATGGAATATATTGGATTGGTATATGTTCATGTCGATCAGCGAATACCGGTTCTTAGTCTCCCGCTCTATATAATTCTGTATGGAATTGATTTTGTGGTCTATAAAGTGCTTTTTCCCGTGGACATCACGGGTAAAGCCCCGCACCCTGTAGTCAATGGTGATGATATCGGAATCAAAGCTCCCGATCAGGTAGTTCAAAGCCTTCAGTGGGGAAATGGTACCACAGGTTGAAACATCTATATCCACTCTGAAGGTGCTGATTTCATTCTGCGGATGGCTTTCCGGATAGGTATGGACTGTGACATGGCTTTTATCCAGGTGTCCCACGATATTGTTGCGGGGCGGTGTCAGAATGCCTCTGTTGCAGGATGGATCCAGCACGTACAGCGGCACCTCTTCCTCTGAAATCAGGAGGGTCACGCTGGCGCCCTGAGGATCGTAATCCTGCTTGGCGATGTTCAGTATACTGGCACCGATGATGTCGGTGACACCCGTCAGTATCTTGGTCAGACGGTCAGAGTTGTACTGATCGTCAATATAGTCGATATATTTTTTTCGGTCCTCTTCCGTCTTGGTGTAGCATATATCATATATATTAAAGCTCAAAGACTTGGTGAGATTGTTAAACCCGTATAGTTTCAGCTTATTGTTGATGATTTTTGCCATTTCACTACCTACCCTTCCGTCTGCTTGTATCATCCTTCTATATAATAGCAAACTGCAGCAAAAAAATACAGTCAAATATCTTGCAAATCCATGTTATTTCAATGAATTCTCCGTCAAAAAACATCCTCCGGTGCCCACAGATGCTGCTTCATATCGATCCGTCCGTCACAGAGAAAGCCGATGCCCTCTGCTTCCAGCCACACACGCTGGTTCTCGCTGCCTCCGAAAGCATAACCCGGTGCCAGCATCCCGCTCTTGTTTACTACCCTGTGGCAAGGCAGATTCAAATAGGAAGGCGCGGCCTGCATTGCCCAGCCTACTGTCCTGGCTCCCCTGGGATTGCCCAGCATGGCTGCAATCTGTCCGTATGTTGCCACCTTGCCTTCAGGAATCTGTGCGACGATCCGGTATACCCTTTGAAAAAAATCCTGCATTCAGGCACCCCTCTACACATTGCTTCTCATTTATACTAGAGCACTTTTTGTTGAATTTCAAGCGGCGAAAGCAATTGTCAATTTATTGTCAAAAAAATAACCGATGATGCATTCCCGCTCACCGGCCATTTTTCTGTGTATTCAGATTTTCCTTATAACAATTCTTTTACGGCACTCCACAAGACATCGCACAGCTCCGCTCCCTCATGGTCGTTGCCGTAAGATTGGTATTCCACGATCTCCCTTCCCACACCGTAATGATTGTCTTCCTGAATGTCCAGATAGAAGTTTCCGTTGCCATAGCCGCACTTTTTCAGAAGCGCAATCATCTGCCCCATGTTTAGAAGGGGCAGGCAATCCTCTTTGCTGTATGAATCCGGTCTGCAGTATTCAAAATCAAAGTCAAAGTCTTCCTCGCCCTCTTCCGCGTCGTCGGCTTCCATTTCTTCCTCTTCCTCTGCCGCTTCCTGCTCTGCAAGCCTGCTGGCAATATGTGCCAGATTCCACAGTGTCATGTGATAGCCGCTTCTATGCTCTGTCAGCTGCACTGCCCCAACGACAAATTCAAAAATATCAAATTCATTGGTCTCGGCATTTTTGCACAGCACACCGGCAGCCAGGTCATATTTCTGAGGCAGCCAGAGGTTGTTCAGATTATCCCTTTGATCCGTGGTTAGACCCATCAAATCCTCAATGGTAATGTGTTGCTTCATTTTACATTCCTCCCGCGTATTTTCTCAGCTCATTCCACTCCCGCCGTGAGCTGTTCTTCTATAAGTTGCCCTTCCTCAAAGCGGTAATGCTGCTTTTCCTTCACCACGCCCTGCTGCAGCCTGCCGGTTTCAATAAGCCATTTTTCCCTGTCTCCCACTGTTCTGCTGAAAACCACTGCATAGTCGCATCCTGTCTGCTCGGCAATATTGGCTCTTCCAAATCCTTGCCCGTCCCACTGATACATTTCCACATAAGTGGGAATACTGCCGGCCGAAGCTGCCACCAGCACCTCTTTACCTCCGCTTTTCAAATCTGTGGCTTGTGGTGTCCCCATCCTTAGAATATTTAACCACTTGCCCTTTTCAAAGTCATAACTGATTATCTTTTGTTCAATATAGGTTGAGCCCAAAGGTCCGGTAATCACGATTTCCTTCGTGCCGTCATAGGTCTTGTCGGCAATCTCCGCGCTGATTTCCTTCAAGCCAAAGCTGCTTACATCACCGACTAGCCAGAACACCCCGCTATCTTGAATACAGGCCATGACATCTGCACTTTCAGCCGGTTTCCCACTAGCAGAATCAATATATAGCTGCAGTGCCGCTTCTTTCTTTCCGTTGATTATATCACACTTGATGCTTTTTGCTAATATCCAATCTTCCTCCGGCTTGCATTCCTTCAGAGCTTCAACCGGGATGGGAGCGAATCTCAGCTCTATGGTCCCATCTGCGCCTGCCTGCTTTGCATGTTCATGGTCGTCAATATAGGAGCCGAAGACTGCTTCATCCTCATTCCAGGACAAACTGTAGGCATAGTCCCATACATAATCCGGTATGACTCCGCCGTCATCCTTCTTAGGCAGCAATTTTCGTTTTCGCACCCGGAGCCCGTATTGATCGAATTCGATGGCTTTGTTTTGCCAGTATTCATCCGTTTCCGGCCATTTTTTCTTCCATGGGGCCCCGGCCTCCCAGAGTCCGCCGTCCCACTCCGTCAAGCCATTATAAGTTACACTCCCGGCAAAAAAAACGTAATCTTTGTCCCGGCTTTGGAAAATTTTATAGCTGCCGTGGTCGGCAAAGAAATGGGCGGTTTCACTCAGCATGCTGCCGCGCTCATTATCAAACACCGCCATGTACAGATGGTAGAAGCCTTCTGCGTGGGCAGTGCCGGGTCTGTAGACAACAGCCAGCAATTCATTGCGGCCTTTGTCGATGAAGGTTCCCGGGATAATGCTTTCGATACGGTAGCTCTGCCCACCTCCGGTTTTGGTCAGGTACCATCTGCCCTTCTTTTCGAAGTTCTCTTCAGGAAACATGGCTTTCATTATTTTATCCGTATTTATCATGAAGGCAGCGGGCTGCATCGTTTGTGTTGCGCCGGCACTTGCTTGCCTGTCATTGCCTGTGTGTGTGTCAAGCTTTGCAAAACCAAGTATCAATACGCTTGCAAAGCAGACAGACATAATAAGCAGCCACTTATATTTCACTATGGCACCCAGATTTCCATTCATCCGGCTTCATCTCCCCGCATCCAATAATTGAATAAAATGGCATTATTTAAATTCGTCATGCCGAATCAAAATCCTCTTGAATCAGAAAAAAGCAAAATAAAATCCTACCCGCTTTTGAGCTGTGAAATATTATAGTTGACTTTGTCAACTATTTATTCTAGAATAAGGATATAAAATCCATTTACGAGGTGAGCTTATGAGTCAGAATCAGGGAAAATACATTTCCGACATAAGAAAATTCAACCGCTTTTATACCCAGGTACTGGGGTTGGTCAACCGACACATATTGGACAGTCCCTACTCCCTTACGGAAGCTCGGATTATCTATGAAATTGCCAATGCAAAAAACTGCACCGCCAGCATGCTGATGGATAAGCTGGGCATAGACCGGGGATATATGAGCCGGATCATCAAGCGTTTTGAGGCGGATGGTCTGATCTGCCGGAAAAGTGCCCCCCACGACAACCGTGTCTATTACCTTTGTCTTGGTCCGCAGGGTGAGGATGCCTACGCTTTCATTGATAAGCAATCCATTCTGCAGATTGAAGGGCTTCTGTCAGAGCTGAAGCCGGAGAAGCAGGCGGAGCTGCTCCAGGCCATGAAAACCATAGAGGATATCCTGGCGCCTGCCTCCAAGCAGGTCAAAATCCGAAGCTTCCGAAAGGAAGACACTCAGCACATTATCGACAGGCATGAAGTGCTCTATGCATCTGAATATGGTCTCAATTCAGAGTTTAAAGACTATGTGGCCGATGCGATGTATCAGTTTGCCGACAGCTTTAATGCGCAGGATGAGAATATCTGGATTGCAGAGTACGACGGCGCTTTTGCCGGCTGTATCGCACTTGTAAAAATCGACAAGCAAACGGCTCAGCTTCGCTGGTTTCTCGCTGAACCTGAAATGCGGGGCAAGGGAATCGGAAATCTGCTGATGAAGACAGCTGTGGAATTTTGCAAGGAGAAGGGGTACACCCGTGTCATCTTATGGACGCTCAGCATGCTGGCGGCCGCACGCCACTTGTATGACCGGTTCGGATTCAAGCTTAAAGAAACAAAAGAGCATCAGATCTGGGGGCAGGATCTGGTGGAAGAGTGCTGGGAGCTGACACTATGAGCCGCATCACGCTTGAATATGTCTATGAAAACGATAAGCTGGATGAGATCAAGAAGCTGTTCATTGAATACGTCCAATCGCTGGGCGTTGACCTTTCCTTTCAGGGTTTTCAAGAGGAGCTTCAGTCATTGCCGGGGAAATACGCCCCTCCTGACGGCATACTGCTTCTGGCTGAGGTGGAAGGCAAGGCCGCCGGTTGTGTCGCCCTGCGAAAAATCGACCAGGATATTTGCGAGATGAAAAGGCTGTATGTCCGCCCAGCGTACCGCGGACTCGGAATCGGCAAAAGCTTGGTGGAGCGGATTATACGGGAAGGCAGTAGACTGGGTTATGGCTTTATGAGGCTGGATACGCTGCCCTCCATGGGAAATGCGCAATCCCTCTACCAAGGCTTTGGTTTTTATGATATCGAACCATATATTTTTAATCCCGTCGAAGGTACCCGGTATATGGAGTTAAAGCTGAACAACGCCGGTCAAATTGGGGACGGTTCTTGAATTGAATGCCTGGATGAAAATCATCCAGGCATTCAATTCAAGAACCGTCCCCGTTTTACTTACTCATAGAGCAGCGTCACGATGGATCGAGCGGGTGCCTCCACCTCAACGCTCCCTTTGTCCGACTTCAAGGTATATTCGATATCGCTGTCACCTGAATTCATGACAACCACAACGATTGTGCCGTCAGGATTCTTGAAAGCCGTTGCTTCAAGCTTCCCTTCCATGCTGCACCTGCACCCGATCCGCACTGCTCCCGGCACAAGGTATTTGCTGAAATGGCCTATATAGTAATAGGAGCTTTCATAGATTACCTCATCGGTTCGGGTATCGGCCACAACCGGGGCATCGCAGTAATTCTCCACGTGGTTGGGACCGCCGATCTCATTCAGCACAAGATTCCAGTCAATCCAGCCTACCGTCCAGTTGTTGAAGTCGTTAATGATATTATGGCCGTAGCGCTCCCCTACGTCCCAGGATTCAACATGCAGCCCTTCCTGGCACCCCTCTGTGAAAAGCAGCTTCTTGTCCGGAAAAGCTTCATGTGTCTTTGACAGGTTCTCAAACTGGTCTCCCGAATACCAATGGAAGCCAACTCCCCAGACATAGGCCGCGCAGGCTTCGTCCTCCAGTATGACCTTGGCCCGGTCATAGACCTGATCGGTATTGTGGTCCCACACGATGATCTTGATATCCTCCAGGCCTTCCTCCTTAAGCGTCGGTCCCAGATAATCCCGCACAAAATCCCTTTCCTCTTCATGGCTGTAGATGCAGGAGTCCCAAGTCTGCACGGCATCCGGTTCATTCTGGACCGATATACCCCAGATTGCAACACCTTCCTCGGCATAAGCCTTGATATACTTGGCGTAATACCTGGCCCAGCTTTTTCTGTACTCGTTCTTCAGCTTTCCGCCATGGTTCATCTCGCCGTTTGTCTTCATCCAGTATGGGGGGCTCCAGGGAGAAGCTAACAACCTTAACCGGCCTCCCCTATGCGCGATGGCTTCCTTGATCATCGGAAGCAGCAGCTTTCGGTCCCTCTCGATAGTGAAATGCTCCAGTGCCTCATCGCCTTCCACTTCGTCATAAGCATAATTCCCCAACGCGAAGTCACAGCTGTTGATATGTGTCCGGCAGAAGGTATAGTTCAAGCCTGCCTCGGTGAAATAGGCATCCAGTATCTCCCGCCGCTTTTCCTGGCTCATTTTGTAAAATGTATCCGCTGCCGCTTCTGTAAATGCACCGCCAAATCCCTCATATACCTGATATGACTTTCTTGGATCGATTTCCACCGTCACCCCCGCTTGCTTTTCCGAGGCGGATAAATAAAGGGGCTGCTTTTTATTCAAACGGTCTCCCGTGTTTTTGGCAGTTTGAAACCTTTCAACCCGAATCATCAATGTTTTACCTCCTTCAAAATGTAGTTTCTTCGTTTCAGCCTTTTAAGGCGCCGTCCGTTACGCCCTTCGTAATGTGTTCGTTCATCACTACATAAACCAGCAGTGACGGCAAAGCAACCAGATTCATCACAGCAAACTGCACAGCGTAGTTCGAAGCATATTGACCGGCAAAATTGTAAACCGCAAAGGGCAGTGTTCTGAAAGTGTTGCTGGAAAGAAACGTTGCAGCCATAATAAACTCGTTCCAGGTATTCAGGAACGTCATAATCAGTATGGTCACCACAGCCGGCTTTGTCAGCGGCAGGATTATGGAAAAAACAATCCGGAGGATGCTGCAGCCGTCAATCACTGCTGCTTCTTCAACCGACCTGGGTATCGACTCCATAAAGCCTGTCATGAGATATACCGCTTGGGGTAAGGAAAAAGCAACATAGGGTATGATGAGCGCCAGGTAGGAATCATCAATGCCCACATACGAAAAAGACATGTAATTCGGCAGCAGCGTTGCATGAATCGGTATCATCAGCCCCAGCAGCACGAAGGTCAGCGTGCTTTTTTTCAGTTTCCATTCCATCCGGGTAAAAGCGTAGCCCATCATCAGCGAAAACAAAACAGTAAAAAAACCGGCAGAAACATTTACAATCAGGCTGTTTATGAAATACTGAAAAATATTTCCGTCCACCCAAGCCGTCACGTAGTTGTTCCACTGTGGCGGGTCAGGCCATTTCAGGATATTGGCGCCGAAAAGGTCCCCGCTTTTGCAAAGCGAAAAGTCGATCAGCCAAACCAGCGGAAACAGCTGTCCTACAGAGAAAAGTACCAGAATGCCGTATAAAAACAATTTTGAGAAACGTGATCTTCGTTTGCTTATTTCAATATTTGTCATCATTCCATCCGCTCCTAGTATTCTATCGCTTCACGCTTCAGCAGCCTGTTCAATAGGATCATGGCAATCAGGCAAGCTGCCGCGAACAAAACCGAAATCGCATTGCCGTAGCCGTATTCAAAGGAATTGAAGGCCTTGATATACAGGTAGTTTGCAAGAAACTGGCTTGCGTTGCCCGGTCCACCGTTGGTGGTCAGAAAGATCGTTTCCATCTGCTTAAGCGCCGCGATGACGGCTAAAGTCATGTTGATCCGTATGACCGGCTGCAGCAGTGGTATGGTTATGCTGGTATACAGTTTGATCCCGCTGGCGCCGTCCATACGGGCCGCTTCATACAATTCCTCAGGAATCCCCTTGATGCCGGCATAATAGATCATCATCCCCCATCCGAAGCCCTGCCACATGATGATGACCAGCAAGGACCAAAGCACCAGCCTGGGGTTTCCCAGCCACTCCTGTTTAAGGGCCCCCAGTCCGAACAGATCCAATACCTTGTTCAGCAGCCCGTATTGGGGATCATAGATGCCGACCCACATCCTGGATGTGACAACCACGGAAATCACACAGGGTATGAAAAATATCGTACGGAATATCTTTTCCGCCGTACCGCCGAGCCTGTCAAGAATGATCGCTGCCGCCAGGCAAATGGGATGCTGGATCACTATATAGCCTATCCCCAAGAAGATCGCATTCCTCAGCGACATCCAGAAGGTCTTGTCATGAAAAAGCAGTTTTCTGAAATTGTCAAAGCCTATGAATTCCGGTTTTCCGATTCCCGACCAACTTGTCATGCCATAATAAAAGCTTAGAACGATGGGAAGAAAAACGGCAAAGGTAAAAACCAACAGACCCGGAAGAACAAGTACGGCGATTATTTTTTTATCACGCAGCAGTTTATGCATCGAATTTCCTCCTCTCGATAAAGCTGATGCAGGGGAGGGTACCCTCCCCTGCATCTTATATAAATGATATTCTATTTTCCGGAGGCTTCTGCTACTGCCTTGTCTGCTGCTTCCAGGAACTGTTCCGGTGTCAGCATGCCTGCTGCCAGCTCCTGGCTGATGTTTTCAGATGCTGTCTTGAAGTCCGGCGTCAGGCTGTCATTCCAGCTGGTGCCGCTGATGGAGGTACTGCTGCTCAGTATGTCTGTCAGCTTTTTCTGCAGATTTGTCTCATTGCCGGTCAGGAAGCTATCATATTTTTGACCCGGTACCACAAGGCCCTCCTGCCAGCCGTTTTTAACCCAGTTTTCAGGTTTCATCATGTAGTTCAAAAGCTTGATGGCTTCATCCTTGACGGGAGAGTTGGCAGAGACCGCATAACCGCCGCCATTCCAGGCAAGAAGGTCTGTATTTTTTCCTGCGCCAGTCTGCAATCCGGGGAAAGGAACCACATCAACATTCTTCTTGAAGGCGTCTGAGAAATCCGGGTTGCTGTCCATACCGACTTCCCATGCACCCATGTAATACATGGCTGCTTTCTCCTGTGCGAACAGGTTGTTGGCAGCGCCGTAATCGGCGGCAACAAAGGAGTCCTGGAAGCCCTTCACGTCCATCAGGAGCTTGACATCTTCCGCTGCCTTCTTCAGAACAGCATTTTCAGTGAATTTTGCTTTTCCATTCAGAGCATCGTAGATCAGCTTCTGGTCTCCGCCTTCTTTGATGACCAGATCCTGATAAAGCAGTGAAATTGCCCATTTATCCTTGCCGTTCATGGCGATAGGGGCGATCCCTTTGGCTCTGAAGCTCTTTGCTGCTTCAATCAGCTCTTCATAGCTGGTGGGAACCTTGACCCCATTGCTCTCAAAGATTGCTTTGTTATAATATAGGACCATATAGTCCGTGTTTCTTGGGAGTCCAAATAACCTGCCGTCCATACTGAAGCCGTCCAAAGCGCCGTTGAAGAAGCCGTAGTCTTTATAATCCGCTGCGTTCAGTTCTGCCGCATAGCCTGCCTTCATAACAGGATTGAAGAAGGATGGCTGGCCCCATACCGAGAAAAGATCGGGAAGCTGATTGCCTGAAGCATAGGCCTTGAACTTCTGCTTGTAAGGCTCATCCTGAAGTGCCTCCACTTCTATGACCACATTGGGATTTTCCTTCATGTAATTGTCGAGCAGCAGCTGCTCCAGCTTGCCCTGACGTGATGCCCTATCCGGAAGGTTGGTAAAAAGTTTGATGGTTACTTTGGTGTCCTTTGGTGTTTCTTTCGGTGTTTCTTCGACAGATGCGGCCGGTGTCGGCTTTGAACACCCCACCAGACTGATCATGAATATAAAAGCCAGCATCAAACTGATCCATTTTAACCCAGTCGCCTTTTTCATTGATATTCCCCTCTCCACCTATTCAATTTAATTTATGTCTCATCCATCATGCTTCCTGCATGGATACATAAGTCAAATGTTTGTGAGACCTTGACGATTCAGCCTATGGATCCTCTAGACCGGTTCGTCTCGCCCGTTTGAGCTATCTTTATTATAGCTTCCATTTATTTTCCATAGTAGTATATAAATTTCATAAATGGTTTAAATTTTTAATAAGCTGGGGCATGTCCCGTCCAACATATTGCTTTGGCCTATTTTATCAAATAGAATAGGTATATATTGGGATAAAATTTTTAAAGAACGAAGTTGGTTGTAAGCTATGAATATCGTGAAGCGTTTCCACAATAACATACACACCGCCTATATGAATCTCAGTTTCAAGCACAAGATCATGCTGTTTTTTTATACCATTATCATTCTGGTCGTCTTTATATTAGGCACCTACGCCTACGCCATATCCTCCCACATTACCCAGAGCAATGTAGCTGCAGTCAATCTGCGGGATATCAAGCAAACCGCACGCAGCCTGGAATTCCTTCAAAAGGACATATACGATCTGTCTACCTTCGTATGCCTGAATCCGGCGGTCCAAGCCTTTATACAAGCAAGCGACCCCCACGCCGGGGCCTCCCTGGAGCCCTTGAACACCCTGCTGGCTTCCAAGGATTATATCAGCTTCATGGCGTTATACAATAAGAACGGAGAGGTCTATTACATCAGCAGCGACCGCAGTACCGGACCCGAAAGCTATGTATCCCTGAGGAGCAACAGCATCTATGAACGTGTCTCCGCTTTGAAAGGTGCACCCATGTGGCTGAACTTAAACGCAGAAAACCAGATTTTCATCCAGGATAACCGCGCTCCCAAAATCGCCATGCTCAGGACGCTGCTTGACAACAATAGCTTTGAAGTCTCCGGATTAATGGTGATCTGTATCAACCATGCCGTTTTGAAGAATATTCTGTACGACAGCAACCCTACACCCGGTACCATCGCCCTGATGGATGAGGGCAACGGTGTCATTGTGTCCCGGTCTTCGGAAGAGGATCAAGCCTTCAGTGAATACTTGGAACATCTTTTACCTCATATTGGCCAGGTTAGCGGCAGTAAGCTGATCCGACTCAGTGGAAAAAAGCTGCTGCTGATTCACGATACGGTGAGCCAAAGCAAGTGGAAGATTGTTTCTGTTGCACCGGTGGAAATGCTTCTTAAAAGCCTGCAATTCATCATGGCCATGACGCTGGGCGTCTTGCTGGCATGTCTGATCATCGCTTTCATATTCTCAGTTTATACCTCCTCCATCTTGAGCTCCCCTATCAAGCGCCTCCTGTCTTCCATGGAAAAGGCAAAAAAAGGGGACTTCAAAGAAAAGGTGGACTTCAAATACAACGATGAAATCGGAATGCTGGGCGCCCAATATAATGATACCATCGACAATATCAATACGCTCATCAAAAAGGTGTACAAGCTTCAGATAAAGGAAAGAGAGGCAGAGTTGAAGGCGCTTCAGGCACAGATCAACCCGCACTTTCTATACAACACGCTGGATGCAATATTCTGGAAAGCTGAGAAAAACAAGCAAGCAGACATCAGCGAGATGGTCTATGCACTTTCCCGGCTATTCCGCATCACTTTAAGCCGGGGGAATGAGTTCATCAAAGCAGGGGAGGAAAAGGAGTTTATCGAGCACTACCTCCTGCTGCAGGGCTACCGCTTTAAAAGCCGCCTGACTTACAACCTTGACTTTGATCCGGCGCTGCTGGACTGTTCCATCCCCAAGCTGATCATTCAGCCTTTTGTTGAAAATGCGATCATCCACGGCATGGAAGCGCTGGGCTGCATCTGTCATATCAAAGTAACCGGCTTGCTGGCAGGTGATAAAATCGTTATCACCATTGAGGATAACGGTTCGGGGATGAGCCAGGATAGAGCCAATGCATTATTAAGCCCTCGCTCCGGGGAAGGTCAGAACGCTGCAGCCGACCAGGGATATGCCATCAGCAATGTCAACCAGCGGCTGGCGCTGTATTACGATAATGATTATAAACTGAACATAACCAGCACAATAGGCATCGGAACAAAAGTGGAGATTGTCATACCCATGGAGCTGAAAAGGAATTTTGTGAGTGAAGAGTAATATCCAGGCTTGTTAGAGAAAGGGGATGGGAATGGATGTACAGGCTTTTGATTGTTGACGATGAAGCGGAAATCATCGACGGACTGAAAACCATCATCGATTGGGAAAGCTATGGCATCACATTATGCGGCAGTGCCGACAACGGAGCTACTGCCTTTGAATACATGAAGGAGCTGTCTCCCGACATCGTCATCATGGACATCCGGATGCCTGTTTTGGACGGTATCGGTCTGCTGAAGAAAATCGCAGAAAACGCCATCCCGGTAAAAAGCATCATCCTCAGCGGCTATGATGATTTCAATTATGCACAAAAAGCGATGGACCTCAATGCAACCGGCTATTTGCTGAAGCCTTGCAGACCCAAGGATATCCTGGATGCAGTCCTCAAAGTGAAAGCCTTGTTGGATGACGAGCGGCAAAAAGAAAGCCTGCTGCACAGCTACAAGCAGCAGTTCCTTGAAAATCAGCCGATTTTGAGGGAGAAGTTTTTAAGGGAAGTTCTTTACGGAAAAACGGGAGATTTCATTAAAGCAAAGTCCAAAATCCACCTTTACGATATCGGACTCCCCTTCGAGCACCTGCAGACAGTTTTGCTTCGAATTGACAATATGGATGCCCTTTATGAGACACACGGCGGTCTTGACGTCGAAGCGCTCAAGATTGCTGCAGCCGAGCTTTCCCGCAAAGCCTTTACCGATGTCTATCATCACGAGGTTTTTCAAAACGGAGACGATATTGTGATCCTCTTGTCCTTTTCACAGCAACCTGAAAGGGGGGACACCATCGTCCGCTGCCTTGATACGCTGCGGAGCCAAGTGCAAGAATCCCTTGGCATTACTGCAACGCTGGGGGTCGGAAATCCGGTGGTCGGGATTGAAAGCCTTTGGTTATCCTACAAAGAAGCGGTTTCCGCCGCCGAAGCAAAGTTTTTTCTTGGAGACAATCGGGTTATCGTTTTCAGTGATATCACACTGGCTTCAGAGCAGCCCGGCAGCTATCCCCGCAGTGAAGAAATAGCAATAATCAACTGCCTGAACACCGGCAATACTGCGCATATGGCTGAAAAGGTGGACAGCTTCTACAAAAGCCTTCAAAGCCGAGGCAGCCAATCAAAGCAATACCTGCAGCGGGCTACCTTTGCCCTGCTGGGCCGTATTTATCAATTCTGCATGGACAATCACATCGATACGACGGACATCATGGGTGAAGAGCTGAAGCTCTTTGAAAGCGTCCAAAAATGTGAAACCCATATGGCGCTTCAAGAAAAAATCAACCTCATTCTGAGTACCATTCTGGGTAAGGCAGCCGAGCGGGAAAAAACCGGAAAACTGATCAAGTCCGCCATCGACTATATCTTCCGGTATTATGCAGAGGATATCAGTCTGGATGCCGTTGCAAAGCATGTTTTCATTTCCCCCGGCTACTTAAGCCAGCTTTTTAAACTGGAAGTCGGCATCAACTTCCTGGACTTCCTCAACCAGTACAGAATCCAGAAGTCAAAGGAGCTGCTTGAAAAGACCTTTCTCAAAAACTATGAGATTGCGCAGCTGGTGGGCTTCAATGATGAGAAATACTACTCCCAGGTGTTCAAACGGTATATCGGCCTGACGCCCTCCCAGTACCGGGAAAGCTGTAAGAATTAGAGTGGCTTATGATTTTAAATCATATCTATAGCATACAGAGGCTTCGACTTCTCCGAAGCCCTCCTGGAGATACAATGCCTTTGCCCTCTCGTTTTCAGCATTGACACATAGGATTGTCCTCTTGTATCCGATTTCCTTTGCAAAACGCAGCGAAGCCCTAAACAAGCTCCGCCCCAAGCCTTTGCCCTGATACTCCGGTATGATGGCAAGAGGTCCGATGCACATGATAGGTGAACCCTCATAATCATCCTTCGTTCCTCTTACCACCCCCACAGGCCTGTCGTTGTGGTACAGGATCATAGAACCGCCCTCTATATTGTCTTCGGCTGCCATATCATCTGCAATCTGCTTCGGTGTCCTTGGCGTCTCACTTCCTTTAAGCCTGGCAAAGCTTGCATTTCTGACCGTACACCATGCCTCCTCGTCCTGCCCTGGTCTGAATTCTCTGACCTCATAGCCTTCTGGCAAGCCGGTTGCCGGTACTTCATCATTCCCCCGGACCATCAGAAAGGAGTACCTCTCTGCAGTGAACTTGAGATTCTCCATGAGCGCCATCATTTTTTTGCTGGCCATGGATACAAAAACAATGACCTTATCCAACCCCTCCGTATGCTTCAGAATACACTGCAGCAGCCCGTCATAAAGCTGAATATCCTCATGCTCCGAATGGAATATCCTGAAGCGCCCCATTCTGCCGTTTCTATAGTAATCATTGATGATGAGTGAAGCACCTGCTATGATATCCCCTGCCTCATTTTCAGCAATATAAGTGGGATTCTCTTCACTGAATTTGAAATCCTTGAAATCCTCGTCATGCAGGAATGTTTCATCAACCTCCGTTTTATGCCTTTTACAGTAATTTACAAATTCCTGTATCCTCTCATTTTTCAAAGCTTCGATTTTCATATTTACGCACATCCTTTACTAAAACATTTTGAAAGCACTGTCACCGCCTGTCATGCAGTTATAATTCTAACACTGCAGCCGACGCTTCAAAAGGTAAAAGACATTTCTACCCCATTTTATACACAAAAGCTACCGCCCTATTGATGCGGTAGCCTCTGATTCATCGATTCTTCGCATATACGATTTTTTTGATGCTGTCAACAGAGAGAAAAAACTCTTCTGCCAGGCTTGCTATTGCATATCCATTCTTATACTTGCTGCATATAGCTTCGTTCCTTATCCGGATGCATTCACGGCTGCCGGTGTTCTCTCCCCATCCTTTCCTTACGTCAGGTTGGGAAGGGATATATAGGTATCCACCCTGTACATACTTTTGAATCTCCCTGACCAGATTATCCGGCAGGATCTTTTCTGCTTTTACATATCTCACTAAGCTCAGCTCCTTAAATTCATGTTTCAAATCAAGGAGGCAAAGCCTGTAATCGTATGAAATATAGTTGGCGACGGATTATTTATCTCTGTGCAAGTTGTCGCCGTAAGCCATACCTACAGACTTTGCACAGAGCATATCCAGCAATTCACGGTTGCTGAGTTCATACCTCATATTATCACGCTCCAAAAGTATATTTATAGTATAATAATATCAAGATTGGGTTGAATTGGCAATTAAATAAATCAGGAACCCTCCCAGGAACATAATGGGGCACTTGTCTTTGTTTTATACCGGTTTGACCAACGCCCAGCTGATCAAATCCTGCTCTCGTTTAACCTCTCTCATCCCAACTTTCTCCAGTATTCTTACAGAAGGCTCGTTGCTTATCAAACAATCTGCCCTTATGACTTTAACATTGTCCTGTGAAATTGCCCAATCAATCATTGCCTTTAGTGCTTCAAAACCGAAGCCTTTTCCTCTTTCCTTCTCTACCAATCCGTACCCGATTTCAACCTCTCCCTTTTCATCGGGTTTTCCGTGAAAACCAATATCCCCGATTATCTGCATGTTTTCTTTTTTTATGATCATCCAGAATTCAAAGCCGCTTGGCAGCTTGTTCTCTTCCAATGACTTGTTTACGATAGGTAAAATATCTTTGGTAGCCTCAGTGGGCCATTTCTCATTTGTTTTAATTCCCATTTTCTCAAATTCCCCATGGTTTCCATCTATTAATGCTCTGGTTATTTCCAGTGTTACCGGCATCAAGACGAGCCTGTCTGTATGGATGCTTGCTAAACTCATTTAATTACCGCCTTTCATATACCGGCTGATCAGCCGTTCCAGGTAAACCGACTTCATCTGCTTGCTGGCCATGGCCTGCTTAACGGGCGGCAGCTTCAATATGGCCGAAAGGACGGCTGCCATCGCCCTGTGGCTGGCAAAAGCCTGATTGTCGAAGATCAGGTTCTGAAGCTGCCCCTTCTCAACGGCCATCAGCAAGGTCCGGTGAACGGAGTTCACCGGTGTGACCACGCGGCTCTGCCGCTGCTTCAGCCCGATGCACTTCGTCGGGCAGCTGCGGACACAGACGCCGCAGCCCAGGCAAATGCCCTCGTCCACCTGCGCCAGCCTGCGATTGGGGGCAGCACCGGCGGGTACACTGCCGGATTCATCGGCAGCCGCCGGTGCATCCACAATCGAGATGGCCTCGATGGGGCAGGTCCTGGCGCATTTGCCGCAGCCGGTGCAGCCGGCAGCATCAATTTCCGGTAGGAAATTGGTGGTATTCACCGGCTGGAGCATGCCGAACTTCCTGGCGGCCACCAGCGCCTCGCAGCAGCAGCTACAGCAGTTGCATATGAAGTTAACGCCCTCGCGCACATTTTCGCCGCACTGCACCAGATTGTGCTCATAAGCTTTTGCCAGAAGTTCCAAACCTTCAGAAGCATCTACCCTGCGGGCATATCCGTGCTTGATAAGAGAGGCAGCCACATTGCCGAAGGACATGCAGATGTCCATCGGCGCATCGCAAGCCAAGTCCATGTGCTGCATCTTATGCCGGCAGTAGCACATGCTGATGCCCATATGGGGTGTAGCTTTGATGATATGGCTGGCTCTTTCATAATCCAGTACGTGAACGGCATTTTCGTTACTTAGCACCCTCTCCTGGACGTATACCCTGCCCAGACGGGTCTCCGTACCGAAAAACAGCTCCTTGATGAAATCCTCCTCCACATTCAGATACTGATAATACAGCCGGCTCAAAAGCTTCTGGTCGATATCGCCTCTGGTGCGCATGATGGAGAATTCAATGAATCCTGCCATAGGTGGCGGCAGTACATACCTCTGTACGCCCTCATGCTCCATATCCAGAAGCAGTGCCCGACTCGCCAGCTGTTCCAGTATGCGGTGCGCCTCCACTTCTTCCAGCTTCCAGATCCTCGCCGCTGTTTTCACCGTGAAAGGTTTAATAGGCAGTTGGGCCACCAGTGCAGCCTCTTTTTCGGTGAAGAGCAGGCTCAATATCCGATACAGCGTTTCCGATGGCGGTGCCCCCTGCGGAAATCGGTTCAGCCGTTCCGAAAGCTTCCTATAGCTTTCCTTTATGGAATGATGTGACATAACCATCAACTCCTCTGTATACAATCGTCAGAAATTTCTCCATAATGGTATTCTCTGAAGTCTATATCCATAATTCAACAGTCATATGCCTAAACCCTTCCAACTATTACAAAAAAGCCCTCCTCCAACCGCCGCTTTGTGGAGCTGTTTGGGATGTATGAAGGAAAGCCGATTCATGTAGATCCCTGCGACACCGGATACTTTTGTACGTTATACCAACAACTGGATGGGAAGCTTTGAGGGTTTCATTCCCATAATGGAAACTTCCATATGATCGGCCAATGGGTGCAGCCCGGCGGCGGACTGCCTACTTCTGCCCACTTTCCTACTTGCTGTACTTTTGTATCCCCAGCATATCCTCGACACAGTCTCCCATATACCTGTAGGCATCAAAAACGCCTATATTATAAAATTCCGGTGCCATTTTTTCAACAAAAAAATCCAACATAAGCAAAGCAGCCAGATCACCCAGATCTTCACCGCGCTCCTTTTTAAAATATTGCTGGATCAGACCGATCATATGCTCTTGCATCGCTTTGGTCAACTCAATCTTCTTGCTCATCCTCTTGCATCCCTCTTTCTGTATTTCAGTAACTGTCAAATATATTATACGTCAATGGTGTCATGAAAAAAAGAAAAGTATTAGCTCACATAGGAAGGATTTGGACAGCTTTGGCCAATACGCAAAGGTATTGCATATTAATGCGTTTTCAATGCATAATAATACCCTTTACTTTTTGCGTGACCCATGCTACAATTATGAACAACTTCATTTTGATCCCCATCTCACAAGAGTTTGTTTAGAGGCGCGGTGCGGAAGGAGCGGGAGATATGCATTTATCCGGAACAAAAAAATTGAATGAAAAAGGCCACCTGACCATAGGCGGCTGTGATACGGTGGAGCTGGCAAAACGGTTCGGAACACCTCTCTATATTTTTGACGAGGCAGGTATCCGCAGCAATTGCAGACGGCTCTGTGAAACATTGAAGAAACAACCTGTCCAAGGTCAGATCATCTATGCCGGTAAGGCTTTCCTGACATTGGCCATGTGCAAACTGATCCAGGAGGAGGGCTTGGGCTTGGATGTCGTCTCGGGCGGTGAGCTCTATACCGCACTGGCTGCGGGTTTCCCCATGGAAAAGATTTATTTCCACGGCAACAATAAGACGCCGGATGAGCTGATCATGGCGCTTGAGGCAGGCGTTGGAAGATACGTAGTTGATAACTGCTATGAGTTGGACCTTCTCAGCAAACTGTCAGGCAGAATGAATATTCAGGCAAAAGTCTTACTGCGCCTGACACCTGGTGTCAGCGCTCATACCCACCATTACATCCAAACGGGGCATGAGGAATCCAAATTCGGTTTCAATCTTAGCAACGGACAAGCCCTGGAGGCTACGAAGAAAGCTCTGGGCTTCACAAGTATAGACCTCCTGGGTTATCACTGCCATATCGGCTCCCAGATCTTTTGCGAAGATTCCTTTGCTCTGGCAGCCCGGATCATGGTTGACTATATCAAGCAGGTATCCCTGGAAACCGGTTGGACTGCAGAAGAACTGAACCTTGGCGGAGGCCTGGGGATCCGGTATACCGAAGAAGACACCCCGATTTCCTTTGAGCGGTATGTGGCGCTAATCTCGGAAGCCGTCGTTTCGCATTGCAGGGAAGTTCAGCTGCCGCTGCCCAGGATCGTCATGGAGCCGGGACGCTCCATTATCGGTGAAATGGGGACGACCCTCTACACGGTGGGCTCCATCAAGCAGGTATCCGGCGGCAAGACTTATCTTGCTGTGAACGGAGGCATGTGCGACAATCCCAGGACTGCCCTTTACCAGGCACAGTATGAAGCCGCCCTTGCCAACAAAGCTGCTGCTGAATCCGAAAACACCTATACCGTTGTGGGCAAATGCTGCGAGTCCGGCGATATCCTGATTCATGAAATTGTGCTGCCCAAGGCAAAGAAAGGTGATCTCCTCGCCGTCTTCTGCACAGGAGCCTACAATTACTCCATGGCCAGCAACTACAACCGGATTCCCCGTCCGGCAGCAGTTTTGGTAAACAACGGAGAAGCTGCACTCATCATACGCCGCGAGTGCTTTGAGGACATCCTAAGCAATGACATCATCCCTGAGCATATGAAATAATATTTAAATAAATGAGAGGACATGTCAATGGTTGATATGTCCTCTCATTTATTTAAACAGCTTTTTATATGCGTCCAACTGTCTGATAGCGTCCAGCTCCCTGTCTTCTTTCATATATTCCACAAGTCCGGGATCCAGTTCTGTGGCCTTCACCACATCACGGAGCGCTTTTGGCAGCTTGCCCAGTTGAGCGAAGCAGCAAGCCCTGTTGTAGTATAGGAAGGCTGCGTCTGGATTTCCTTCAATCCCTTGGGTAAAGACCTTCACTGCTTTCTCATAGGCCTTTTCCTCAATATAGATGACCCCCAGGTTCAGAAACGTATAGGGGTGGTACTGCCACTCCTCAATGGACTGCTCATAGTACGAAACCGCCTCATCCCTGCGCCCCAGCTTTTTAAAGATCACGCCCATATTGAAAAGCGCCTTGTAGTTTTCCGGCTCCAACGCCAATCCCTTCTCCGTCAGCTCCAGTGCCGTATCATTCTTGTCCATTTCCTCATATATGACACCCAGATTGATATAAGCCCAGAAGTCCTCCGGATTCAATTCGATGGCTTTCCTGTAGTATTCGATGGCCCGGTCTTTATCCCCCGTTACATCATAGAGATTCGCCAGAAAGAAATACGCTTTCTGGTACTCAGGATCCTTATGGATTGCTTTTTTGTAATAGGCTTCGGCATTCTCATAGTCAGCGTTATTATCATAAAGCGTCGCTATCCCGTAGTAGGCACTGGCTTCATCGGGATCAACCGCGAGGATTTCGTCATACTTCTCCCTTGCCTTTGCTTCATCGCCCATTTCATCATACAGGAGCGCCATGTCCAAGAGCAGCGCCACATCCCGCTTTCCGCCCTCACAATGATAGGCCCGCTCATAAAAAGTCATGGCCTTCTCCGCTTCATTCCGGTCAAGGCAGTTTTCCGCCAGAATCCTATAATTATTCCGCATATAGTTCTTCGTTTTCATGCTTCTACCTTTCAAAGTCCTGTTTCATCCAGATTTTTCAATATTGATGTCATTTCTATATTATACCACACACGATATATTTAAAATGCTTCAAATTTTGTGAGCTTGATCCGTCCCATCCAATAATCCGCCTGCTCACGGCTTGCCATCAAGGTCCCTACGTTGCCGACGCTGCCCGTCGCTGCCGCTGCAGCCAGCCGGGCGCCCTCCTCAAAGAGCATTCCGCTGCTCATTGCATAAGCAAGCCCTCCTACCATTGAGTCCCCTGCCCCCACTGTACTCTTGACATCAGTCTTGACTGCTTCAGCCATATATGCGACTTGACCTGATAGAAAAACACTCCCTTTTTCGCCCATGGAAACAACAACATGCTCGGTGCCATAAGTCAGCAAGCGCCGGGCACATTCCACAGTCTTTTCCACTGTATCCAGCCGCAGTCCGAACAGACGCTCTAGCTCATGAATATTCGGTTTCACCAGATATGGGCCTGCCTGAACGCCTTCCTTTAGCAGCGCGCCATCTGCATCCAGCACTGTCCTTACGCCCATCGTTTTCGCAGCCTTGATCCAACCTGCATAGATTCCCCTGTCCACACCATCCGGTACACTGCCTGAAAGCACAAGGATGCCCGTGCTGCCCAAAAGGCTGAACACGGCCTGCTTCAGAGCGGACAACGCTTCCTGTGTTGGGGAAATGCCCGGTTCGTTGATGTCGGTGTAAGTACTGTTCTTGAGGTCAACCAGCTTGGTGTTGGTTCTGGTGCTGCCTTCTATCTCAATAAAGTGATGGCAAATGTCCAAGGCGTCCAGCTGCTCACGGATGAAGGCGCCTGACGGCCCTCCGAGAAAGCCTGTGGCAGTGGTCAAGCCCCCCAGCGCCTTAACCTGCTTGGAAACATTGATCCCTTTGCCGCCGGCATCCAGTCTCAGCTTGCTAACACGGTTGACATTGCTCAGCTTCAGTTCATCCAATATCAATGTTTTGTCCACTGCGGGATTCATCGTAACCGTTACAATCATCCGTTTGCCCTCCGTCTTGCTTAATCTTCCTGCCCCTTAGATCTCCTGCCCATATCATAGCATAAAAACAGCCCTTGAGGTAATGCATTATCACTAATGCGGCTCAAAAGCTGTTTTATAGCTGTTCCAATTCTATCTGAATGAATTCAGTGTCTTATTTTGTCTTGAACCTTGCAAGGAGCTCATCATACACCGGTGTTTCCACAAAGTTCTCAATCGAGATGTGCTCTGCATTGGGAGCTGCGGCTTTTGCTCTGGATGTCAGGCTGGAGTGTGTGATCACGATGTCGGTATCATTAGGGATATCATCCAGTGATGTATTCAACACAGTGATGTCAAAGCCGGCTTTTTTGAGCTTGTTCCGGAGCACCGACGCGCCCATTGCGCTTGAGCCCATTCCTGCATCACAGGCTACAACAATTTTTCTGACGTTGACTTTTTTCATGCCCTTGCTTTCTGCTTTCATTTCCTGAACTGCAGCCTTGGCATCGCTTAACTCTTTACCGGAGAATTCTTTTGATCTCTTGATCAATACTGCTCCAACAAGGAACGATACGGCACAGGATAGCAGGACGCCTAACAGTACAGGAAGAAGGCCGCCTTTAGGTGCCATGATGACATACATCATGATGCTTCCCGGTGAGGGTGGTCCCACAAGACCGGCACCCAACATGCTGAAGGTGGCTACGCCGGTCATACCGCCTGCTATTACAGCGAGCAGCATTACAGGGTTCATTAGTATATATGGGAAATAAATTTCATGAATACCACCAAAGAAGTGGATAAGTATTGCGCCTGGAGCAGACTGTTTTGCCATGCCCTTTGAGAATATCATGTAAGCAAGCAGTACGCCAAGACCCGGGCCAGGGTTTGATTCCAGCATGAAGAAGATGGACTTTCCAACTTCTGCGGCCTGCTGTGCCCCCAATGGGGTGAATACGCCCTGGTTGATGGCATTGTTCAGGAACAGAATTTTTGCAGGTTCTATGATAATGCTGGCCAAAGGTATCAATCCGGCATTAACGATTGCAGCAACGCCATTACCTAATGCGATACTCATTGCACTTACTACAGGACCTATGGCCACTAATCCGGTGCAAGCCAATACCAAACCCAACAGACCGTCACCGAAGTTATTGACAAGCATTTCAAATCCTGCAGGAATCTTACCTTCCACTAGCTGGTTGAACTTCTTAACGAGGTATCCGCCAAGAGGACCGACGATCATTGCTCCCAGGAACATCGGGGTACCTGCATCTGTCGGCAGGTTCACAGGTAATGTCGGGTCTGAGGCACCGGCGCCCATGATGACACCAAAGGTTGCAACTGCGCCGACAACAGCTCCACGCTGTCCGCCTACCGCTCTACCGCCTGTATAACCAATCAGGACCGGCAACAGCTTCTTCAACATTGTACCTACCAAGCCGGAAGCTAAAGTTGCATTGGGCAGCCAGCCCGGACCTATGAATAAGGCCGTAATAAATCCCCATGCCATGAAGGCTCCGATATTTGGTATAACCATACCGCTTAAGAATCGTCCCATTGCCTGGATACGATCCTTCAGACCGGCAACGGCTGTCGGACTTTCGTTATACTTGTAGCTCATTCTGTTTCCCCCTTAACTTTATGATTTTTTCATTATCTTAAACAGTCACGCTTTATCTAGAATCAGTGACTATATTAAGCCCTGCGGATCAACTTGCCAGACTTTGGCTCAGTTCAACCGCCAAACCGCACATTTCCTTGGCGGCTTGATCCATTTCCTTCATAACATCCTTCTGCACCAGTATTTTGGCATTGACATCCTCGGTAGCTGCAGCTATTTGCTGGGATGCCGCAGAGATATTATGTACTGCATCAACAGTCTTGTTTTTATTGTCCTCCATCGCTGCGATTGATTCTTCCATCTGCCGGATATCGCTGAGAAGCTCTTCCATATATCCCGATAATTCAGTGAACGCATGCTTTACCGTACTCACGATATCGTCCTGCTCTACTATGACTCTTCCTACGGTCTCCATGGTAAGGACCGCTTTGCTATATTCACGCTGTATCCCTTGCATTGCTTTACCGATCTCAACAGAGGCCTCCTTGCTGGAATTTGCCAGCTTTCCGACCTCTTCCGCCACAACGGCGAAGCCTCTTCCGGCCTCCCCTGCCCTGGCAGCTTCGATGGATGCATTCAAGGATAACAGCTTCGTTTGTTCTGCTATACTTTTGATAACATCTGTAAAACGCCATATGCTCTTTAACTCGGTTCCAAAGGTATTCAGCGTTTGGATCACTTCATTCAGCTCACCTTTATTGGACCGGTTTTTCTCTTCCAATTTGAGAATGGTCCGTTTCCCATCCTCATTGGCGGATTGAATACGGCTGATTTTTGAGTTGGTCTCATAAAACTTTTCATGTGCCGATTGGATGTGGTCCGATAAGCCGATCATCATCCGGGTACACATTTCTGCCTCGCCGGCAAGGGATTCAGCGTTCTCGGCGATATCTCCAACAGATACCGTCACATGGTCCAGAGAGTGATTGCTTTCTTCGGATTTATATGCTACGGTCTCACTGGTATCAATTAACTGCATAGAAACCATATTGATCACGGTCATCATTACTTCGAATTTTTTAACCCTTGCTTCCATAGCCGACAGCTTTGCCTTTGCGGTTTCAATCTCACTGCTGCATTCCTTGCTCCCGGCCTGCACTTTCTTCCCCAGAGTCTTTTCTATCAGACCAAATCCCAACACGAGAGCCCATCCCCCTTATTTATTTCATGCATCGGCAGCCTCTGTTTGGTTACAGATTCCGTATTTCTTCCTCGAAGAAGCTTTCCAGCCGCTTCATGGCCGCCTCCTGATCTTCCCCGTTTACCATGACCTCAATACTGCCTCCCGTTTCAACGCCTAAAGCCATGACGCCAATGATGCTTTTGGCAGACATTTCTCTCCCTTTATATCTTAAGACGATCTCGGACTTGTATTTTTCCGCTTCGCTTACCAGAACTGCAGCCGGCCTTGCATGCAACCCCACCGGACAGTTGATTTCAAAAGTCCTTACCAGCATAAAACCCCTCCTTCATACATTGCATGATATCCTGACTATCCGCCATATTGATAACTTTACCGGCAATCTCTGCCGCAGCTTCATAGGAGGACTTGAGGACTGCCTCCTTCACATAAGGAATCGCTGCAGGGACCATCGAAAGCTCATCCATTCCCATTCCCAGAAGCAGAACGGCATTAACCGGATCCGATGCCATCTCCCCGCACATCCCTACTTTTATACCGTTCTCGTGAGCTGCATCGATTACTTTCTTAATCAGCCTCAATACGCCTACATTCAGCGGATCATACAAGTGGCTGATCCTTTCGTTCATTCTATCAACCGCCAGCGTATACTGGCACAAGTCATTGGTTCCTATGCTGAAAAAATCCGACTCTTTTGCCAGCAGGTCAGCAGCAACAGCCGCTGAAGGAATCTCTATCATAATGCCCACTTGTATATCCTGCCTATATGCTATCCCTTTGCGCTGCAGCTCTGCTTTCGCTTCTTCCAGGATGCGCTTCGCTGCCCTTAGTTCGGATACGCCCGAAATCATCGGAAACATGATTTTCAGATTTCCGTAGATGCTCGCCCTCAATATTGCTCTTAACTGTGTCTTGAACAGCTCGGTCTCATTGAGACAGATTCGGATGGCTCTGTATCCCAGGAAAGGATTTTCTTCATGCTGCAGATTGATTGACGGCAGCTTCTTATCGCCGCCAATATCCATGGTCCTGACGATGCAGGGGTTTCCGCCCATCAGTTCTGCCGTTTTTTTGTAAGCCTCGAATTGCTCATCCTCTGTGGGAAGACTGTTTCTATCCAAGTACAGGAATTCAGTCCTAAAGAGGCCTATGCCGGTTCCACCTTTCTCCAGCACGCAGGCAGCGTCTTCCGGCTTGGCAATATTTCCAAAGAGTTCAAGATGCCTGCCGTCTGTTGTGACCGGCTCCAAGTCCTTCAAGCGTTTTACCCGCTCTTTTTTCTCCATATCTGTATGATATTTGGCCGTGTATGCTTCCACTTCACAGGGTATGGGATGATGGATAAGGCAGCCTGTTTCCCCGTCGATAATCACAGGATCTCCGGCTGCAATCTTGAAAATATCGGGGCCGCAACCCACCAATGCCGGAATTTCCAATGTCCTTGCCATAATAGCGGTGTGGGAGGTTTCCCCGCCTTTCTCAATTGCAAAGCCTTTCACATGCTTGCGGTCCAAGGATACTGTATCGCCAGGTGCAAGGTCTTTGGCTATGACAATCGTGTCCTCATCCAGATGGAAAAGATCCACCTGTGCCTTACCCAGCAGCTGGTTGATCAGGCTTTTTCCCACATGCCCTATATCTTCTGCTCTTTGCCTCATATAGTCATTGCTGATGCTCAGGAACATGGCTTTTATCTCATCCACTGCACGTAAAACTGCTGCTTCTGCAGAGTAATGCCCATTGTTCATCTTTCCCGTAACGGTACTAATAAATACGGGATCCCTGAGAACCATCCGGTATGCCTCAAACACCTGCGCTTCAGCTTCACCCATTATCTCAGCCGCTTTTGCTTTTGCTGCTTCCATGGTCTTTTCTGTTTGTGCCAGTGCATTCTTGAATCTGGCTGTTTCATTCTCTATTTCCGGCTCTGATACAGTTTTTCCAGCCAAATTCTGCAGATCATCCATTTCCCGCAACACTGCAGCCTTGCCTATACCGATCCCCTTCGAGGCAGCTATCCCCTTTAGCATTATCATCACCTTAATTCGCTTATTTTTGTGCCACTTAGTTCTTTTTTTCCTTTTTCGTGCTTGTTTCCAGGAAGTAATAGTTTTCCATGATTTTTTCTATGATATGGGATTCCCGGTCCAGCCCGGTTGCGGTCATGATTGCATTCCTGAGTCCGGTCTTTCGGATCAGCGCCTGCAGCTCTACGGACTGGAGATCGTTGTCAACCTGGAATCGAAATGCTGCTGCTGCTCCTATCATCAGGTTTTTAGGTTCTATGCCAAAGGTTTCCGCCAGCAGGATAGGTTTAATCAGCCTGTCGCTCTGCGAAAGCTTTCTGAGCGGTTCCCTTCCTACGCGATCTACGCTATCATCCAGGTACGGATTTTTAAATCTTTTGAGTATTTTCTCAATGTATGCCTGATGTGCATCCTTGTCAAAGCCATGTTTTCGAACCAATGCTGCACCGCTTTCCGTCATAGCGCCCAACACGCATTCTTGAATATGCTCATCCATGATGCTCTGCCTTATGGACTCATGGCCGAAAATCTTTCCAAGGTAGGCCGTTACGGCATGCCCGGTATTCAGCGTCAGCAGCTTCCTTTCAACATAGGAAAGCAGCTTATCGGTAGTGATCATCCCCGATATTTCAGGTATTTTTCCTTTAAAGCCGGCGCCATCTACGATCCATTCGTAAAACGGCTCCACCCTGACTGACAAAATGTTTTTCTCGTCGGCCGCCCCGGGCGGAACGATCCGGTCCACCACCGAATTCGGGAAGCCTGCATACGTCTCCGCATACTGTTTTTCTTCATCATCCAGAAAACCCATCACGGCATTTTTCAGTACCTCTGAAGCACCGAACATGTTTTCACATGCAATGATATTGATAGGTGTCTGAATGCTTTGTACCTTGCGCCGTCTGATGCACTGGGAGATACAGGCTGCTATCTTCGGCAGCGCTACCGGTCCTACAGCGGTAGTAATCAGCTCCGCTTCCTCCGACACGCGGATCAGTGTCTCATCTTCCACCAACAGCCCCGACACGTTTTCGATGACCTGTTCCTCCATGATTTCATCAACGATAAAAATGCTGTACTTTTTTTCTTCGTTCAATTTGCCGATAATCGCTTGATTGATGTCTGCAAACACGACATGATAGCCTGAGCGTGACAGGAGTCCGCCTATAAATCCTCTACCGATATTTCCGGCTCCGAAATGAATAGCTGTATTCATTTGTCCCTCCCCCTACTTTTACTCCCTCTGCTATAGCTTACTGGTAAACGCTTTGTATAGCTTATCCTTTTCCTTTGTTGCGAACAGCTCCTTCAGGAGATCTCCCTCCATTATGAATTCAGCCAGATTGCTCAGTATTTTCATATGCTCGTTGCCCTTGCCGGCTATCCCTACCACCAGGAAAGCCTTTTTGCCGTCTCCGAATTCAACACCTTCCGGGTATTGAATGACGGAAATCCCGCTCTTCAATATTTTATCCTTTGCTGCGCCTACACCGTGAGGAATGGCAATTCCGTTTCCGATATAGGTCGTCAACATTTTTTCCCTTTCCTTCATGGCCTGTATATACTCAGGCATGACATAGCCGCCGTCAACCAGCAGCTGCCCTGCCATTTCAATCGCCGTATCCTTGCTTACGCTTTTCTGTCCTATAAGGATGTTGCCGTGAACCAATACATCGCTTGTCGTATCTTTGGGCTGTTCCTCCGGCAGGTTTGCTGCCTCTTGCTGATTCTTATTTTTGCTGAAAAAAGTAAAGCTCATTTCTCCCTCTCCTTAAGTTGAATTTAATAAATATTAGAATGCTTATGCATGCAATTGTGTTCTCCACTCGTAGAGCTTCGTCATGTACAGTTCACTGAGCAGCTCATACAGCCTTTTACTGATCTCTTCCTCACCAGACGATTTGAGAAGCTTTTTCATATTGGAGCGACTGCTTATGAAGAGATAAAAGTCCCGCACGATGCTCTGGTACACCATCCTTTTCGTTTCCGGCATCAACAGCACAACCACCATTTCTGCACTTCGTTCACAATATTGCTTCATCAGTTCTTTGTTGGTCCGGCACAGCAGCAGTGTATTATGGGTCCCACTCTCCAGATAGCAGCTCATTATGACACAGTCCTCCGCCAGCCGAAGTCCGTTCTTATTCAATAACTGTTTTGCTATCAGCTCTCTGTCATCCGCATCTTCGGAAAGCGCTTCGGATAGGGCTGTTATTAACTGCGCTTCATTTTTTATTTTCGGATCCGCCAGTATCCTATGGTTTTCCAATATCTCTGTCACAAAGCTGCTATAGCTGACAATATGGGTAATATTGCTCTTTAAAAAATCCACGCTGACATTGCTGACGCTTGCTTTCTTATCCTCCGGCCCGCTCCGTCTCAACGCTTGATGGATCAGCAGCTTATCCTCCTCCAGGAGCAGTGGGTTGACGCAGATATTCTTTACAGGGCAGTTTTCAATCGGTAATGTGGAAATCACCAAATCAGCCTGCTTCTCAGAAATCAATTGGTCGGATACTTCATATGTGGACACGGTATCAGCTATCTCTATATCCTTGAATTCTTTTTCCAGACGGACGGAAAGCAGTCTTGACGAACCGATTCCACTAGGACAGGCTACGATAACCTTATACTGCCTTTTTGCGGCCGGTCTGCTTTTTTCTATAGCCGCCCCGAAGTGCATCGCGATAAAGCCGATTTCAGACTCCGGTATGTCTCTGCCCACACGCTGTTTCAACACTTCTGAAGCTCTTTCGCTGATTCTGTATATATCGGGAAAAAGCTGCTTCAACTGCTCCAGCAGCGGGTTCCGTATATCCAGGTTCAACTCCAGCCGCCGGAGTGCCGGGTCAAGGTGACAGGCCAGGTCGTACAGCAGCTTGTCGTTTTGCTTCAAATCGACGCCGAACTCTCTTTCAACGGTATCAATCATTTCCCAGGCTATCTGCATAAGTTCCTGCTTTGATATGGAGCCGTTTTCCCTTACTGTACCGTTATATACCCTGGCTCCTTTCAAATGCATCGTAATATAGCCTATTTCATCAATGGGTATCTCTATATCGAATTCAGATGCTACCTTATCTGCCAGCTCACTTGCAAATACAAACTCGTTGATCCCCTTCAGCTCTTCAAGCAGCACTGGGTCGATGGAAATCTTCTCGTTATTCTTGATTCTTTGTATTGCCAGGGCCAAATGGACCATGAGGCCTATGCTCGCACTCTCTGCCAGCCTGTATTCCAATCTCTTTTCCAGGCCGTATACGATGCCCTCAATCTTTTCTATGGAGCCCCTGTCTATCAGGTTCAACAGCCGGTTCCTGACATTGACCTGCAATACATTGGCTTTCATTCTCTTATTTGGTACGGTATCCTTAATGATCTGGATCAGTTCCTCTTCACTCAGGTTCTCATAAAGCAGGCTGATCATGGCTCTGCGGAAATCCTTCTCCTCGCCTGTTATATAGACGCCAAGTCCCGTTTTTCTGACCAGGGACAGATTGTACTTTTCCAGCCATCCCTCGACTTTATCCAGGTCATTGCTGATGGTACTGGCACTGACGCCCAGCTTGGAGGTAAAATAGTACAGCTTGGAAGGCTCTTTCTGCTGGAGCAGCTCAACCAGGAGCATTTTCTGACGGTCCTTGGGGATGTTCACAATAACGGACATATTCCCGCTGAGGATTTCCTTCAGCCTGATGCGGGTATCCTCATCGCCTGCCAGCTGAATACCCTGCCCCTGCTTTTTGATCAGCTCAAAATTATTCTTCTTCAGCCACGTCTCTACTTCAGGAATCTCTCTCAGAATGGTCCTTCTGGATACGCCGATTTCATCGGCAATTTGCTGGATAGTGACAACTGCATTTGCATCTGCAAGAAAGTGTAGAATGGATTTCAGCCTTAATTCCGGAATCATATCATTCATCAGCAGCTTCAACTCTTTTCAATAAAGTGAGGAACATTGAAACTTAGTGCCAAATCTAAATAGTCAATTTTCTTACTTTAATTATAAATGGGCTATGTATGGTATTTCAACACATAGTACTGCGTTATTGTCACTATCACTAAGTGACATCTCTCAATATTAAGGTGACAGAGCTGCTTAGCCCCTTTTGTTATATAGACATATCGTTATTATTTTCTTATAATAGAAATAGAATTATTATACGAAGACTATCCTTCATTCAGGGGTGATTTTATGAATAAATGCCGCGAAGCCGCAGCTGCTGGTTCCAGCCCTTCTGTGGAAGCTATTCTTTACTGCAAGCTGGATCAGGCAGCCGTCTCAGATTTGGATCAGGCAAGAGCCCGGTTGATGACCCTAACCGACTTTGCCTATAGGCAGCTCTGCCCATGTGAAGAGAACCCTTTTTTGCCTGCCATTCTTGACGCCGAAACGACAGCTGCCTGCAAAGCAATGGTATGCGAGATCAAAACGGACCTTGGGAAACGCCTGCGCGAAGGGCATAAACCGGATAGCCCCGAAGCTTTGAAAGAAACAGCAGACTTGTTGGCACTATTGTAAAGAGCATAAAAAATTAACCTGGAATATATCCAGGTTAATTTTTTATGCTCTCTATTCCCTTGCAAACCATACATTCTGTATCAATCCATCCCGCACCTCATAGATGGCAATGGCCTTCACCATTTCATTTTCCTTTAACCCGCGCACATGCTCAAAATCAAGGATGAAATTGCCCAATACCATTCTATTTGCAATATCCGCATGCAGCTCCGGAATGGAAAACCGCTTCATATACCGTTCCCTCAGCGCTTCCTGCCCGGTCAGAAACGGCTGCGCTTCTCCCTGATTATACAGCTTGATATCCGCACTGTAAGTTGAAACAAAGCCTTCAATATCATGGGCGTTATAATACGCCAACTGCATATCCACGACCTGTTCGGCTGTGGGCATCGACATGTCCATCCCTCCTCTATTCATTATTCCTTTTCCTCTTAGTCTCATTGTAGCTTACACACCGTTTGATATCAAACAGTACCTGCAAAATGCTAGCTGATTTCACCGGCCACCTTCTTTATCGTGTTGCTTTCGGCTTTTTCGCTGCATATATAGACTGCACCTATAACCAATGCGCCTCCAAACAACTGTAGCAGTGTCACTTTTTCTTTTAGAATGATGCAGCTGGCTGTCACCGCCACCACAGGCACCAGGTTCATAATCACGGAGCACAGGCTGATCCCCAGGGCATCCATGGCATACACATAAAAATAGGTTGCCAGTGCGGAACAAAAGATACCCAGAAAGATCAAATTCAGGGCAATCGGTACCGTGACCGCTGCCCAATCAGTCTTTTCCAGCATGGCAAATGGGATCGTGAGGAGGGTGCCGAAAACCGTCTGGTAAAATACGATGACCAACTCCGAGTATTTGTCAAAAAGTGCCTTGGTTGCCAGTGTATAGACAACCCATGCGACAGTAGCACCGAACATCATGGCATAGCCTGCCCAATCACCCGTTCCGCCTTCGCCCCATAGCCCTGACTGTACAATAAAATACGTGCCTAAGACGGACAAGAGGACACTGGTCCACTTTCTGCCTGACAACCGGCTTTTATAGGCGACTGCATCCGCCAGTATGGTCAGTACCGGTACGGTTGCAACAATCAACGAGGCAGAGGACGCCGTAATGCGTTTCATCCCGTTGTTCTCAAAGAAAAAGTATAGTGTGATTCCCAGGGCACCGGCGACAATCAGCAGCGGCAGATCCTTCTTATCCGGTCTCACCGCTGTTTTGTCAAACAATAACATGGCCAGCAGGACAAGAGAGGCGATAATAAACCGGAGCAGGGCTTGGGTCATAGGCGGAAGTACGGCCACCGTTACCTTTATGCTGAGGAAGGATAACCCCCACATGGTTACTGCCGTAATAATCGCTAACAAAGGATAATGTTTTTTCATATAAAGACACCTTCACATATTGATTTTGCGGACTTCACAACAGGAGCCCGGTATGCTACCCTAATAGCATAAGTCAAATTTGACCCTGTTTTAAGCTGCAGTTCGTGATAATTTTATGGGGTCAGTTCAGGAGCAAGGTTATGATTGAATTTACTTTCACCTTGAAAAAGGATGCTGCAGATCCACTGTATGTTCAGCTCTATCGTTATATCAAGCACGCTGTTCAGAACAGAAAAATTGCCGCTGATACCCGGCTTCCCTCGGTCAGAAAGCTATCACAGCACCTGAAGGTCGGAAAAAACACGGTGGAGACCGCCTACCATCAGCTTTTAGCTGAGGGCTATATTGAAAGCAGGCCTCGAAGCGGTTATTATACCTGCTGTCTGGATGACAGCCTTGCTTTGCGAGCCGGTATGAGGCCTGAGGTGCATCCCCCGGCGCTCCGGAAAAGCACTTTGCCCTGCCATTATGACTTCCGGTACGGTCAGATCGATCCTGAGCAGTTCCCAGCAAAAACCTGGCGCAGGCTGGTTATCAAGTCAATCAGCCCGGAAGACGCCAGTCTGTATGATTACGGGGACCGCCAGGGCGAATACGGTCTGCGTATGGAGATTGCAAAATATATCTATCCTGCAAGGGGTGCCGCCTGTTCCCCGGAACAAATCATCGTTACGGCAGGCACACAGCAGGCTCTGGACCTCATTTGCAAACTGACCCGGTCATCCAACAAACGTGCTGCAGTGGAGGATCCCGGATATGCAGGCGGAAGACTTATTTTAGAAAGCAACGGTCTCGAGCTACGCCCCATTCCCTTGACAGCATCGGGTATCAATCTGGAAAAGCTAGCTGAAAGCCAGGCCCAGATGGTCCTGGTTTCCCCTTCGCGCCAGTTCCCGTACGGCATCAGTATGCCTATCTCAAAGCGCTTGGCACTGCTGAATTGGGCCGAGAAAACCGGTGCCTTGATCATCGAGAATGATTACGAAGGCGAGTTCGGGTACAACAGCAGACCGATACCGGCTTTGCAAGGTCTGGACCAGAACGGCAATGTCGTCTACCTGTACACCTTTTCCAACTCATTTCTACCATCGATCCGCATCAGCTTCATCATATTGCCGGAACCTCTGCTAAAACGATATCATGATCATTTCGCCATTCTCGAGCAATCTGTTTCAAGAATGCAGCAGAAAACCCTACAGTTTTTTATGGCAGAGGGGTATTGGGAAAGGCATATTCGAAAAATGAAAAAGCTCTACAAGAGAAAATGCCAGCTGCTTATCGATTCCCTGTCCCTCTGCCTTGGAGATAGGGCAGAAGTAGTTGGTAGCAGTGCCGGCATGCATCTCCTTCTGAGGGTAAAAAACGGCATGGGAGAAGCGGAATTAATAGAAAAGGCTTGGGAAGCCGGCGTGAAGATCTACCCTGTTTCCAATCTTTGGATGTACCCTTCTGATGCTGAGGAAAGCCTGATACTATTGGGCTTTGGCGGGATGAAGGAAGATCAGATGGCACAGGGAGTCCGGCTGTTGAAAAAAGCTTGGTCGGTATAACCGCCAAGCCTATTCTGCATTTATATCCTTCTTTTTATCCGAAAACAAAACAGCAAGCAGCTTTATATCATCGTCAATGAAACGATGCTGCACTGATTTGACATTAAACTTGAAAAGCTTGAAAGCAAACTGTACGAAATATCCCACGGCTAAAGCCATAAAAAGTGTCCCGAAGCCCACAAAGCCGCCCAGAAAATAGCCGATGACCAAGACGCACAGCTCTATGGCATTCCGGATAAATCGGACAGATCTTCCGGTTTTTTTGGTCAGTGCCACCATCATACCGTCCCTGGGACCGGAGCCCAGTCCTGCGCCGATATAGAAGTAACTGGCTATCCCGATGACAAACATGCCCGATGAAGCCATGAGTAAGCCTGGAACGATTCCTTTGCTAACCGGAATGATGCCGTTCAACATTAACAGATCCATGAAAAGCCCGATAAACAGCATATTGCAGAGTGTTCCCCAGCCAATCCGCTCGCCCAGCAGGCTGTCTGCAATGACAAGGATCAGGCCCACACCGATGCTGGCCTGCCCCATGGTAATGCCCAGCACATTGGAAAGTCCCTGGTGGAATACGTCCCACGGTGAAAGCCCCAGGCTGGCGTTGATGGTCAGGACAATCCCCACCGCATAGAGGAAAAGTCCGGTAAACAGTCTCAGCAAACGCTGCAATACAGTCTTCATTAGGCTCTACCTTTCCACGCTTCAAATTTCTGGCTACTTAGATTATAACCCAAAGCCGCTGCCTCAGCAACGGCTTTGTTTTGGATGGGGTTAATACCATCCATGCAGGATGCTGCCTTACTCGTGCGAATCCCTCTTAAGCATGGTTAACCCTTTCATGTATTGCAGCAGCACGCCGAATACAATAACGCTCAGGCCGATAAAAGAGCTTAGCAGTATTTCCTCTTTCAGAAAAATGGCAATATAAATAAGCGATATGAACGGTGTCAGGTAAAGAAGATTGGAAATGATGTGGGTCTCGCCGCCTTCCAATGCTTTAAACCAGAAGACATAGGTCACGCCGTTGATCAAAACGCCGTTCAGGATCAGCCACAGCCAAGCTCTGAAGCTGGGCAGCACAAAGCTGGAGAATACCGCCACTGTTGGAAGCAGGAAAATCAATGCCGAAAAGAAATAGATAAAGACGCTGATGGTATTGTCGAAGCTGTACTTCTTTCCCAGTACCGAAAATAATGCAAATATAAAGGCACCGCAGACAGCAAGCAGATCCCCGCTGAGGCTGGTTAAGCTGAGCCCTGCGATATCTCCCTTGGTCGTAATGATAATAATACCTGAAAAGCTGATCAGAACACCGATCAGCTTTTTTGCCGTTACCTTTTCCTTCAGAATGATGAAGGACAGGACCAGTACCAGCATGGGCCAGGTATATGCCAGCACGAAGCCTTCCGAAGCCGTTGTCCGCTCAAAAGCGCCGTATAAAAGGACATAATAAAGGTAATTGCCTAGAAATCCTAAAAATGCCATGATGAGATACTCCTTGCGGCTATGCTTTTTCATTTCCAATACTTTGTTCTGCGTCAGCATCAAAACCGCCATAACAAGGCAGGAAAAAACGGTGGAATAAAACAGCGTCTGCAAGTTGTCCAGCTCTATAAGGATTTTTTTCGTCACAACCGGAATGGCAGCCCAAAGCAGGATGCACAAAGCCAGGTTGAAATAGGCAATTTGCTTCTTTCTCTTTATTAATAGGTCATCCATCTCAATCTCCCCCATTATAGATAAGCTACCCTATGTGACTTCAAAAATTTAGGGCAGTAGAAATTCCGCTGCTTAACAAGCTGCGGATCTCTACTGCCTCTATTATATACTAAATAGAAGTATAATCAAAATCCCATTACATTTCTACAAGTATTTTACTGACCTCACCTTCTCTGATATGTCTTGAATAAGGCTCCTGTATGCTATGCCCTTCTATGTTTGCTTCACGGCCGTCAGAATAGAAAAGCCGCATTTCCCGGATTTCCGATGCTTCATCATAGGTGTTCAGCCTTTTGTCATTATGATAAACTACACGGGTTCTGCCTAAAAAGTTAAATGTTACCTGATCCTGCTCATCAAAAATCCACTCAGGAAGAATCGGCTTCAACTGAAGCACCAGCTGCCCGTCACGCACCGCAAAGGGCTTCTCGCCCGCCATCATAATTTGCCAAATACTGATGAACTCAGCAGTAGCTCCGCTCAGCCGTGCCGCAAAGCCTCTGCCATGAAGCGTTTTATCCGGGTTGGCGCTGCTGACAATGAAAGAGCTGTTCTCCAAGGGGCTCCTCCCATAGCTTTCCGGGTTGAGGAAAGGGATCATCACCTGCCTGAAATCCCGGAAAAATACTTCATATAACCGGCTTTTCAATAGTGCCAGCATGTATTTGTATTCCATGTGAAGCCAAACCGTCTCATTTTCAAACCATCCCGGTGTAAAAGCCCTTATACGTCCAATATGCATGGATTCCCCTTCCAGTGATTCATTGTTCTTATACATATTGAGCTTCGCATCATAAAGGCTGCTTTGCCTGACCCGGTCATAGACTGCCTTTGCTTCTTCTTTCCCGTTTTGGAGCTTCATTGCCCTGACAATGCCTTCAAGAAAAATTGGCAGCTTTTTCTGACGGAAGCCCTTGATGCGGATAAGGGGTGACCCATCCCTGTCAAAACACTGCTTCCCTTTGTTGTCGAAGAGATACTCATAATCCTCTGCTTCATAATAAAAATAGGTCGGATACATGCCGTTATTCTCTATCCACGCTTTTTCGATTGCAGTTGTCAGCTTGTGATGATAGGTTATCAGTATATGTGCCAGCTCCGCAAGTTTTACCTGAATCTCCTGACCGCAGAAGCCTAAGCGGATTTTTTCCCGGTATTCCTCTCTCGCTGAAGCCACCGAGTCCCAGTATACGAAATCCTTGTTATCATCCGATTCTCGATGGTACCGCTCAATGCATTTGGCGACCGCCTGCACTAACGCCCATATTTCGATGGGAATTTCTATACTATCCACCCCATACCGCTCCATTGTTCCCGTTATAAAGCGCAGCAATCTGGCAAGCTCATAGCTTTCTGCCATGGAGGAACCAAATAATCCGGGCAAGCCGTTCAATGCATCATTCCAACCGGGTTTTCCGGCTTCCATTTCCACTCCCATGCCCATAGGATCAAGGGTGGAAAACTTGTTGACCGCCAGCACCACCAACTTTACCAGCAAAGTACTATTGCATCCCCTAGCCTGTTTTCCCTCACACGGCTCAACTGTGTTCTGCTGCCTGGCCTCCCCTTTTATCAGTACATATTTGTGCTCCCGTTTCCGGACGGCCCATTTGCTTTCATGATAGGTGTAGGTCTTGTCTTCCAACAGAAGCCGCCTCTCTTGGTCCGGATATACGGCAAGATAACTCTCAATCAAGTCCAAATTGTATGTCCAGTGGTCCGTCCAATACCCTTCATGATGCGACGCTTCGATAATCTGCCTGCATCCGGACAAAATGCTGCCTGCCAATTCATCCCGCTCCTGCGGCTTGATGTTGTCATGCGCCAATAGCAATGCATATAGCTTACCCAATGTAAACGGTTGTGACAAAAGCTTATCCAGTTCAGACTTAAGACCGTCTTCCGTGGAACCGGAATATACCCTGTCTGCATCCGGCTCAAGCATAAACTTCTGTCCGTTAAGGACCAGCGGATTGTATCCGTCCGCTTGGATCAGGTTCATGAATACCTTGATATTGAAGTCTCCGATTTCAGGGTGAAAGAAAACATCGCCCCGCCGATTTTGATTGACATCCCTGAAGTTGCCGTTGCCTGTGGAAAAGAACTCCGGCTCCGTTGCAAAGAAATTGTAATCCCGCTCCAGATCGCCGTGCTTTCTGGAATATACATAATGCACATGCTGTTTTCCACCCTGAGTCAAAAGCAACGGATATCCGCCCCGGATTAAATTGTCCAGATAGGTTTGCCTGCAGTAAGCATCAAAAGTCCGGCTTGCGGTATGCGTGTACACTTCATCCGTCATTGGCTGTAACAGGGACTTTGCCTCGTAAGCCTTCTGCTCTATGAAGCCCGGCCGGGCAATTTTGTCTTTTATTGTGTTCAGATGCTGCATGCTTGAGACATGGCCGGCTAATGCGGACAATTGCAGCACTTGCTTGCTCTTCAACCGCTTTGAGGTACCAAAGAAAGCACAGGGTATTTTATTGACCACCGCCTGCGGCTCCCGGTACACCTCAGCAAGGCCGCCCTCAGCAAACCGCGCCGGATATCCGAAGCCTGTACGGTTCCCGAACACATTATCCGGATCGACAACCGGTTTTAGGAGGGCAGCCTCATCCTTATCCATACAAAAGTAAAAATGACCGCCTTCAATCGGCGCCACATGATCTGTATCCTTGGTGCCTGCCCTAAGCTTGAAGAGCGGGATCCTGCTATCGGTGTTTTCTGCTGCCATCCATGCTTTCAAGGTGTTGCCCATTTCCTTTAGTTCCGCATCGGTAATACCATAAGGAATCAGTGACGGCATACCATCCAGAACCTCAATCGTTTGCTCGTTGCCTGATATGTTTTGAATGCTTACTTGCCTTACCAAAGCAGCCAGGGGTTCATTGGGCAATACAAAATATCGGACCGTCGTCTTTATTCCCAGCCGTAAGTTGATATCTTCAAGCGTCAGATCATTGAAACCAATTATCATCCTGGTTTTTCTGCCTGAAACCGGACAAATATCCGAAAAGGGTTCGTAATGACAGGCAGCTGTGCCGCCACCCACCTTGATAAAGGTTCTGAAGCCGGAGTACTCTACGTTTTGATAGCTTTTGTAGGCAGGAAAGAACTCCATGATGGGTTTATCCTTGTCTCTGATGCCGAAGGAGCAGATCCCCTGGCCGCGATTGACATAAAATGCCCAGATGGGTATGCCTTTAAGCCCTGCGATTCCGGGCAGGAAGCTGGAAAAAGTCTTCTTTTCAGAATAGTTTTCTATGATAAACCCGTCTTCCCGGTCCAAGTAATGATCCACTCCAATTTCTAGCAAGTCTTCCATCCTTCATCCTCCATTCTCTTATACTATACAAAAGGCAGCCCCTGCTGCCTTAACCGATAAGCTCAATAAGTATTTTCCGCTGTTCTTTGCTTAGAAAGATTTCCGGTGAGTTTGCTGCCGAGGTATCCCTGTTTTCTATGATCAGTACGGAGCTTCCCTTCGTCAATGTATGGGTGTGCCATACACCTTTCTTTACGTTATAGCATTTCAGCGGCTCCAGTTTCACTGCGTGAATGCTTTCAACCGTCGCATGGCCTTCTCCGATATAGAGTATGAAGCTGCCATTCAAGAGCACAAACACCTCATCTGTTTCGTCATGGCGCTGCATTCTGGTGATGTTTTCAGGCAGCAGCTCCTCACAGTAGTTCAGAACCGCTACCCGCCAGCTTTCATAGTCTATGACCGGCGCGTAGCCTTCTTCCGTATAGGCTTTGACTTCCAGCAATTTATCCAGCATGCTCCACACCTGCCTCCTGCAGCATCGGTTCTAATACTGCCACAATATGGATCAGCTCATCGGGCGGCAGTGCAGTAAGTTTATCCCTTTCAATCTCCATGCCTCCGACGCCGGCATTTTCTAGCAATGCATCACCCATTTGAACAGCCCGGATACGGTATTCGCCATAGTCCAACCCGTCGGGATTTTTATAAACTACCCGAAGCTGTCTGCCTGCAAAAGCAGTGTAAACCGAAGCTTCACCGGCCTCATCAAACTGTTGCCTCATCAATTTGGGCTCCAGTGCAAGATTCCCAAGCCGACCCTTGACGCCATAGGCCTCGTTCAGCAGCGTCAGCAGAAGCCAGCTGGCGGAGCCGGTAAGATAATGATACATGCCCCTTCCTTTTTCATTAATATACTCGGGTATGCCGGGATAAATCCTGCTCTTTTCAAAATCCCTGCAGTGCCCGTAAATGCCGTTGATTACTTCAAAGCCCTGCCGTGCAAAGCCTCTCTTATACAGGGCATTTCCGTACATGACTGCCATGTGGCTGAACATTGCGCCGTTCTCTTTGTGTCCGAAAGCGAAGCCGAAGCACCTGCCCATATTCAGCTTTACCTCGTGGAAGTCGGTATTCAGCCTGTAGCCGCCTACCTTCGCATCCTTCAGGTATCGGTCACATGCGGCAGCCAGCATCCCGACCTGCTCATCGGTGGCCACATTCCCCATGGTCGTGAATGTCTGCCCGGTCAAGGTCATCCTCACACCGGTCTCAGAATCGCCCTCTAACCGTTCTCCTGCGTTATCGTAATAACCATTGAACCAGCCAATGCCCTCAGCGTTTTCAAGCCACTCATTGCACCTTATGTGATTGATCAGCCATGTGCCTTTTCTCTCCAAGTCATCGGCCAACCTTTTTAAGGATAACCCTGTCTTTTTACCGGAAACGCGGTGTGTACAAAGATCAAAATACTGCGCCAGCTTCTTGTTTTTTTCCTCAACAGAATCGTAATCCGTCTGAATCTGGGGATGATCCAGAAGCACCCATACTTCCTGTGCAATATCTATATTATGAATTCCCAATCGCGTTTCCAATGCTTTGACAAGCTTTGAAAGCGCCATCAGGTTGCCTGCATACATGGCCGAAAAGGCAACACTTTCCCCTTTGTCCCGGGCCATGTCCAAGCCGTCGTTCCAATCCGCGCCCTCCAGCTTGATGCAGTTATGCTGCCCTACGTTATAGAATGCCGTCAGATTCTGGATCAAGATATGCTCCAAAATGCTCCCTTTATAGATACTTCCTTCATTATCCAGCTGCCTGCTTCCCTGCGTCTCATCCCAAAGCATATCCTTGGCCTTGCACCGCCTGATATTGCTGTCTTTGAAAAAGGTCTGCTCCTCCAGCAAAAATGCCAGATCACCGCTCTGATCCAAATACAATTTGGTCGTCAGGAAAGGCCAAGCCCCGTGATCCATCCATACTCTGGGGATGCTGTTGCGGTCGGCAATAAACTCTCCCGGTCCGGACCCGATGATTGTGGCATTACTGCCATCTATACGGACGCCTGCATAGTTATTGAGAAGCAGATTCCGCACCTCGACCGGCTCAATCAAAAGAAGGGCCAGGCAGTCCTGCCACAGGTCACGCCAGCCTCTTCCGCCTCTGCCGTAATCATGGTGAGGCAAAAACGAGCAGCCGTAGATCCGCCTGAGGACAGGCTGCAAGGTCACCCATTTCATCCATTGATCAAAGTCCGTATCGCCGCTGTGGAAAGATAGCTTGCTCAGCTTCTCCTCCCAGTATTTCTTATTCTTCTCCAATAGTTTGTCAAAGCTTTCCTCCGAGCAATAACCGGCTGCCAGCCGCTCCAGCTCAGTAGTGGTGTCAGCAATGCCTATTCCGATTGCAACGATGTAGCTCTTACTCTCTCCCGGTTCTAACGCTATGTCTCGGAACCGGATGCCTCCCATGGCTTCAAAGCCTTCCACCCTTGTGCCTGCCGGAAGGAGGTCCCTGCTGTTGCGCACCACGGCTTCCGGCCAATCAAGGCTTCCGCCTTCACCTGTGAATGTCTCCAAATCAGGAAAAAAACCCGCCGGTGCCATGCCATCCCCTTCGGCCCCCAATACGAAATAGGCTGTTTCATTGGGCTTATGCCCCCGCTCGTCAAAGGAAAGTGTCGGTTTTGTCACCACTCCGCAGCGTATCGTTTTTGTCCGGTGCAGCAGGGAAGTGACATGCCGGTGATCCCTCACGTTATCGGCAGAACGGCCATATATGGGAATCGCAGCCGTCGGTGTAAGCGCCACTGTCTTCTCTCCCGTATTGGTCACCGTCGCTTTCATTAGCTCGACCTTATCGCTTCCTACGGGTACGAAGCTTGTAACCGCTGAACTCAAGCCCAGCGCCTTGTTTTCCCTTATCACCTTATGCCATAAAAAACCTGCCTCCACCCGGACTGCTTCACATGCTTCCCCCACAAAACAACCTGCCCTCTGTTTCGCAGAATTCCCTGCAAGGGACCAGGGACCGATGCCGTCACCATATACCCAAAAGTTCCTGCCGCTTCTCGTGTTCTGCAGATCCTCCGAAGAAACCGGTGCCAGCAGGAAATGATTCTGACCGCTTTTGGCATCTCCATGCAGCGTAGGCGTTATGGCGCTCATCAGACCGGCTTCATTTGCCAGCGGGAAATACAGGCAGCTGGTTTTGTCGGGATTTTCCAATATGAATTCTCCGTTGCCAGATGTAAATTGCCATGTTCTTATTTTTTCTTTCACTTTCATGACCACCTTTCCTGTTTCTTTCCTAGCCTTTAACGGCCCCTGCAGTCAGACTGTCCTGTACCTGCTTGCTCAGCAAGAAATAAATCAGAATGGTCGGCAGGGTTGCAATCACCATACCGGCTCCAATCAGTCCCCAGTCAGTGGAATACTGTCCTGCAAAGGACATGATGCCGACGGTCAGGGTCCTGTATTGTGAACTGTTGACGAAGGTGTTGGCAAACATCAGCTCATTCCAGGTACCGAGAAAGGTAAAAATGGATATGGTGGCCAATGCCGGTTTGATTATCGGTAAAATAATCCTGAAAAACATCATGTAAATACCACAGCCGTCGATAAAGGCCGCTTCCTCCAGCTCTCTCGGTATCGACCTCAGAAAGCCTGTCAGGATGAATATGTTCATGGGTATTGCGAAAGCGATATAGGGTATCAAGAGTGCCCAATAGGAATCCATGATCCCGATTTTATCTAGAACTATATACAACGGCAGCAAGGCTGCATGAATCGGCACCATGATACCGAGCAAGAACAATGCAAGTGTAAAATTATTGAACTTCCACTTCATTCTCGTAATGGCGTAGGCGGCCATGGCACTGAGGATTCCGGACACAATGATGGTTGCTGCAGTATAGAATACGCTGTTGAGAAAGTACATGGAAAGATCACCGGAAAACGCATTGATATAGTTCTCCCACCGCCAGATCTGAGGCAAACCCATGATATTGGTATAAAAGTTTTCCGTGTTATCCTTCAGTGAAAACAGAATCATCCATATAAGGGGGTAAAGCTGTATTAAAGCGACTCCAAACAGTAAGGTATGAAGTGCAACGGCGGACTTTTTAATTTTGTTCCTTCTCATGATAGGCTGCCTCCTATATTGCAGACGCTGCATCTTCAGATTTTTTGAACAGGGACTGTATGATAAGACTCAAGAGCAGGCACTCCAATATGATGAAAAATGCCTGCGCACTGCCGTAGCCGTATGCGCCTTTTCTGAACAGGTTGGTATACATGATGGTGGAAGGGACGTCACTGGCATGGAAGGGCCCCCCGCCAGTCATAATGTAGACAAAGTCAAAAGCACGCAGTGACCCGACCAGCGCAAAGGTCACACACACCTTGAGCACCGGCATCAAGAGCGGAATGGTTATCCTGAAAGCGGTCTGTATGTTGTTTGCACCATCAATCTTGGCGGCTTCATAAATGTCGGTGGGTATCGACTTGATGCCGGCATACATGATCAGCATATGATAGCCCACGTACTGCCAAACCACCGGAACCACCGTCCCAGCGAAGGCCGTCCTTTCGTCTCCCAACCACACCATCGCATATTTCTCCAGTCCGAGAGAATTGAGAATTGCGTTCAAAAGCCCATAATCACCGTTAAGGATCCTGAGCCACAGCTGTCCGATAACCATGCTTGAGATGACGACCGGAATGAAATAGATCGTTCTATAAAACTTCTCGAACCGGACGCCTTTGGCCAATATCATAGCCAGCACCAAGGCAATGGGCAACTGGATAAAAAGAGATGCCCCAGCCAGCTTCAAGGAATTCAAAATGCCGTTACGGAAAACCTCGTCGTCCAGAAACAGCTTCTTATAATTGTCGAGACCGATAAAATCCATACTTCCCATACCGTTGTATTCAAAAAGACCGAAATACGCCGTGATGAAAATGGGTACGATGACAATGGCACAATAGATGGCAAGTGCCGGCAGCAAAAACACGGCAATGGATTTTTTGGTATAAATGAGACTATTCAAGAAATCACCCCATTATTCGTTATAAAGGACCGCCGCTAATTCTTCAACCCTTAAGCGGCAGTCCTTGTTATTAGATCCGAATCATTAGAACCCGGTATATATTACTGATGTGCCTCAACAAACTTCTCTGGAGTCAGCTTATTGCCAAAGAGCGCCTGGACGGCTTCAAGATGTGTCACCGTCGCTGCTTCGTCCAAGGATGTATCCCATGCCAGTACGCTGCCTGTCTGGGTCTTTACCTGGTCGGCAATTGCCAATGTCAGCGGATTGAGCTTGCTTGTGTCGATATCACCCTTCCAACCGGCAAATCCCATGCTGTTCTCAGCTGCAGCCTTGCCCATGACCTCGTTGATATATTTGCAGAAAGCTGCTGATTCTTCCTTGTGAGCGGTATTTCCGTTTACCCAGAAGGACTCGATGAAGCCGCCCTTGAATTCGGTAGCGCTGCCATTGCCTGCAGACATCGGTATCTTTGCCGCTACTACCTTATCCTGAACCTTTGAATCCTTGTTTGTATATACAGCACCTGCAAACCAGCTGCCCATCAATCGCATTGCTGCTTTTCCTGCCAGGAATGCTGCGTCTGCTTCATCGTGGGAGGTCGCCAAGGTACTCTTTCCAAAAGCGCCTGCTGCTGTCAGCTCTTGCAGCTTCCTTGCTGCTTCAGCATAGCCGGGATCATCGAACTTCGCGCTGCCGCTCAGGTAGCCGTTGATCTTCTCTGCGCCGACTTCACGGAGTGCCAGCGCTTCGTATACGAAAGCAGCGTTCCATCCGTCTTTTGCACCTACGACCAAAGGCAAAACCCCTTTTGCTGAAAGCTTCTTGCATGCATCCAACAATTCGTCATAGGTTTCAGGAATCTTTACACTGTTGGTTTCAAAGATTTCCTTATTGCAATACAGGACCATGTTCCATGAAAACATAGGGAGTGAATAAACCTTGCCGTTATATGTGAAGGCCGTTGTGGATCCGGGTAAAATCTTATCCATTGTGCCATCCTTGACATAGTCATCCAGGGCAAGAAGCTTTCCGGATTCAACCAGTTTTCTTGCTTTGCCGCCACCCCAGTAGTAGAACACGTCTACATCGGCAGAGTTGCTGGCAAAAGCCGTGTTGATCTTGGTCTTGTAGGCTTCGGTATCCAAGGTGTCGGTCTTGATGACCACATTACTGTGCTCTGCCATGTATTTTTCAACAGCCTGGGTGTATATCTTCCTTAAGTCGTTGGTATCATTGGACCACTGGTGCCATACATTCAATGTGATCTTTTCCTCTGCCGCGGCAGGTGCTTGTTCCGCTGCAGCAGGTGTATTGGGCTTCGCACATGCAGTCAGAGAAAAAATCATAGCGCCTGTCAGCACAAAGCATACTGCTTTCTTAATGAGCTGTTTCATTCATAAACCCCCTCTAATATTCGCTTTTCCAAGGTCTTTCCGACGAATACGGCCGTATTCATTGCTTAAACTCATCTTACAACAATTCCAGAAAATGCTGAATTCACGATTTTTTACAAAAAGGTAACTAATTTTACCTTTTGCGAAACTCATTAATAGACTTACCTGTATACTTTTTAAAACAGATGCTGAAGTAATGCGGGTCGTTGATGCCTATTTTCTGGGCAATCTCATAAGCTTTTAGGTTTGTCCCCTTCAGGTACTCAATGCCTTTGTTGATCCGCTGCTTCATTATGTAATCCGTTATGTTCTCACCGGTTTCCTTCTTAAAGATACGGCTCAAATAACTGTCGTTGGCAAACAGGTTTTTTGCAATACCCTTCAAAGACAGCTCCGGTTCGGTCAAATGCGCCTGAATATATGACTTTGCTTCTTCAGCCAATTGATGTGTCCTTTTTACCCCGCTCTTCTCCATGTATCGAAGTACTTCTTCAACCAGATGCCGTAATACCTTCTCCACATCCTTCACGGCCTCTATCTTTGATATTTCATAATAGATGTTGTATTGAGCTGAAAAGGCCGTATGCGCGTCCCTGTCCACTTCATACAAGACAGCTGTTGCAGTGGATAGGATGTTAATGCACTGCATCCGTATGATCTCAATTTCAAGGGGGCCGGCTTGTATGATCCTATCGGCATACATCGCGATAAAAGCCATGGCCTTTTCCCTTATCCCGCCCTTGACATAAAGGGAAAAGGCATTCCAATCCATCTCCGGCAGCGTTGAACGTTGACTTTTCAAACCGCTCAGATCGGAAAACCGAATGACGTTATTACAGCCGCAAATCACTTTTGCCTTTACAGCTTCCTTTGCCTGCTTAAAGGATATAACCACCCCGTGTATACCCGCTGCCTGGCTTCCGATACCTATCGTTACCGAATATGGTAAACTTACGGCAAGCTCGCAGAGCATTTCTTCATATCGCCGTGCTGTCATGGCAGGCTCTTCGCCGCAGCCGATAATACTGACCAATTCATTTTCGTTCAGGTAAAAGCATACATAATCCCCCAAAAGAGATAACGGTTTCTCTACGCTGCATTGTGCCGAGTGACGTTCTGTACTGCCGCCCAACTGCATTTCTTCTATATCCCATCCGAATTTTATCAGCGCACAAACAACCTGACCGTTCAAAAAGCTTAAGCCATAGTCAGTAAGCTTTAACATTGCTTCCGCTTCCGTTATCTTACTCTGTATCAAATCAGCCAAAAAACGTTCCATCATAAGAGACAAACTGGCATTAAGCTGCTGCTTCATCGTGTGCAGCTCCCCATAAAACTGCCGCCGTTCCGCAAGCTGCTGCTTCAGCTTCAGGCTGATTTTCAATATTTCTTCATGGTCAATGGGCTTTAGAAGGAACTCCGTAACCCCCAGCTTCACCGCTTTCTGTGCATACTCGAACTCCCGATAGCCGGTAATAATGACAATCCTGATTTCCGGATATCTTTCTCTGACCTTTTCGCTGAATACCAGTCCATCCATCTGAGGCATATTGATATCCGTCAATATGATATCCGGCTCCACCGTCTCCAGCATTTCCAGTGCTTCCTTGCCGGACTCGGCCTCTCCTATGATTTCAAAGCCATTTCCTTCCCAGTCCGTCCCGTACCGGATCAAGGTCCTCTCTAAATGCTCATCATCAACCAGCATGACTTTAACCTTCATGATTCTCCTCCTCCACTGCAGGAATTCGAATGGTTACTACCGTTCCTTCCCCTGTCCCGCTCCTAATCTCCATCGGATCGGATATGTTATAGAAAATAGAAAGCCGCTGCTTGGCGCTGTATAGCCCGAACCCACTTTTGTTTGCCGTTGTCCTGCTGCTTAATACCTCTTTGATCCTCTCTGCCGTCATGCCTACCCCATCGTCCTGAACCTTGAATACCAGCAGCTCACCCTGCTTGCTGCCATGAATCTGCAGGCTCCCTCTCCCTTTCTTGCTTCGCAGGCCGTGATGGACAGCATTCTCCACGATAGGCTGCAGAACCAGCTTTAATATCTTGTAACCGAGTATCTCGTCGGCTATATCATAGGTCACCTGATATTTGCCGTTGTACCGGATGTCAAGAATGGCCAGATAGCTTTTGATACAGCTGATTTCTTCGGCTACCGTAATGGTCTCTTTCCCGCTGCTCAGGCTGGTCCGGTAAAAACTTCCAAGGCTTTGGGTCAGCGTATAAGCGTTCTTGCTATCCCCAATCAGTGATAAGGCACTTATGGCATCCAGTGTATTGTATAGAAAATGCGGACTGATCTGTGCTTGTATCAGGTTCAGCTCATTTTTTCGGATGATCCGTTCCTCTTCCTTTACTTTGATGATCAACTTCTCGATTTCCACCACCATCCGGTTATAAACCCTTTTCAATTGGACGATCTCATCCTCCCGCCTTTCTGCTTCTGCCGGCATGGTGATAAAATTCCCTTGCTCCGCTTTTTTCATATAGTGCTGCATCCGGATCAGAGGTTGGGTAATAAGCCTGGATATGTACAAAGCACTGATAGAAAAAAGAATGAAATTGATCAGAACAATGGCAATGATGACATAACTCATGACATTGATCCCTTTGTACAGCTCATGGATCGGTATAATGCCGACTATTTTCCAGTCGGCGTATTTGGAAGAAATAAAGCTCACAATGACCTTGTTGTCTCCCAGCTTCTTAATGATATACCCCTGTTCCTGCTTCAGGAGCGGCGTAAGCTCTTCCTCAAAGGGGTTATCCTCTGAACCCGGACGAACAACATACTTCCCGTTGCTGTCTATGATAAAAAATTGAGAGTTGTATTTTTTCCCCACATCCTCAAATTCAGTTTGTATTGTGCTTTCGTTGACGTTGACGACCAGGGTCGCCAGCTTGTCCATGGTGTTGATGTCGTTGACGATTCTGGCCAGAGATATATAGTTTTCTGGCGTGCCCCCCAGCAGGATGCCGCCGCTGTTTACAAACCACATGCCTCCGCCCTCCAGTGCCGCTATTTTCTTATAGATCGGCAAATCTTCTATCCTCTTGGCAGACAATGCCTTCAAAAGCGTCTTGCCCATGGCATACCGGTTGCTGTAGTTATCAAAAAGGTAAACAGAGGAAATATAGTTTCCGGAGGTGATCATACTGGATAAATACTTGTTGAAAACAAGCTGTACATCCACGTCAACATTATCGGAACTGATGCTCCTCAATGCTTCCTGAACGGTTCTGTCAAAGAAGATCAGGTTTGAGAAATGCTCCACATCCTCAAGTATGAACTCAACATTTTTATCAATGGCATGCAGCGTCTGCATGGAGTTGGAGCTGATCTCATTCTCTACCACCTTGACAGTAAGTGTATTGTAAAGAAAGTAGCTGAAGGAAAGGGATAAGACAAAAATCACCAGATAGATGGTGTTGATTTTAGCTCTTATATCCAGTTTGAAGTATTTATCCACCAGCTTTTGGTGAAGACCTGTCTTGTTTTGCACGAATTTACACCTCCGTCTATATAAAATACCCGGCTTTCCGACTTTACTTCCTTATATTGCTAATATACCATCGGAACTACTTTTTTTAAAGCTGCAAATATTGCCGCATCATGCAAATGAAAAAGCAGGAGCATTTACTAACTCCTGCCTCATATTTCATACACTACCACTTAATGACTGTTCCGCCCCACGAATAGCCGATTCCGAAGCCGACTGCCAGAATATTGTCTCCTTTTTTAAGCCGTCCCTCTGCCTCGGCCTGTCGCAGTGCGATGGGAATTGTAGCACTAACTGTATTGCCGGTATCCTTCATATTGATATTAAACCGTTCCTGCTTCAACCCCAGGCAATCCCTCAGGCTTTCCAGCATTTGCCGGCTGGCTTGATGGAATACGCAAAGGTCAATGTCTTCCTTGGCCAGTGCGTTTTTCTTCAGGACGCTGTCAACCAGCTCCGGCATCATGCTCGAGAAGTATTTGAACAGTTCAGGGCCATTCATGTAAAGGTTGTTCTGGGACCGGTAATTGCCAAATTTGTCTATGGACGCTTCCCCGGTTTCACTGCTTCTCGGCTGCCTCATCCCCCCTGCCGGTATAACCAGGTTTCCTATACCGCTGCCATCCGTACCGAATGTGAATCTACCGATCCCGCCTTCCCCTTGCTCGCTGCCCCTTACCAGAACAGCCGCCGCTCCATCGCCGAAAATAGGCCTGGTGGATTTGTCTAAGGGATGAACATGCTTCGAGTAGGTATCTGCCAGGATTAGCAATACATTTTTCGCATCGCCTGCGTGAATAAGCGATTTTGCAAGCGCCAAGCCATAGATGAATCCAGAGCAGCCCAGATTGTAGTCCAGGGCTCCGCAGCTTTTGGGCAACCCAAGCCTATCCTGTACGATACATGCGGTTGTTGGGGCCAGGTAATCCGGGCTCTGGGTGCACAAGATCAGAAAATCGATCTCTTGGGATGTAATGCCATTCTTTTCAAAGAGCCTCAAGGCTGCCTTGACAGCCAGGTCTGAGACAAGCTCCTCCGAGGCAGCAATATGCCTTTGTTCTACGCCTAGCTTTGTCAGGAGCTTATCTGTTTTGGGGTTGTCTCCGAAGGTCCGGCGTAATTCCTCATTATCCAGCCTTTGCTCCGGCAAATAGTATTCAATTGCATCTATATATGGATTCAATATCCCTTCACCGCCTCTTCTTATTCTCAATCCGGTTTCTGTTGATTAAAGTTGATTATACCCCTCTCCCTATCTTGAGTCAATGAAAATTATTACTTGGTTATAATATCAGGTGCTAATTCATGCGCATCAGCATGACTTCGGGCGTTTATTGCCTGTTTTCCCATTTTTCTATATACTTATACTATACAGCCAGTAAGAATTTGGAGATGAGTGTATGGAAAACACGGCTATTGGTTTTGAGGAAGCCTATAAAGGGTATTTTGAGAAGCTTTACCGGGTAGCATTCCGCATTACCGGAAACAAGGAGGATGCTGAGGATGCCCTGCAAGAGGCCTATATCAATGCATTCAAGGGCTTCACAGGCTTCAGCGGGAAAAGCAGCCTCAGCACCTGGTTGTACAGAATAACGGTAAACAGTTCACTCCGCTTCATAAAGAAACGGAACAGCTTTCCGGTAGCCAGATTTGCTGCCGATGCAGGTCTGTCGGAGGCAGGCTTCTTTGAAAGCCTGAAAGCTGTAGAGCAGGTTGAAGATGCTGTGCTAGCGGCAGATATCCGTGAAAGCTGCCTGCAGATGTTTATCGAATGCATGCCCAAAAAGCAGCGGATCACCTTTGTTCTCAAGGTTCTCATGCAGCTATCTGTTTCTGAAGTGGCTTCTATTATGGATATTTCAGAAAGCGCAGTCAAGACAAATGTTTACCGAGCCCGGCAGCTGATGAAGGAACACCTGGAGGGCAAATGCTCTTTGATTCGCCCCGACAATCCCTGCAATTGCAAGCTTTGGACCAGCTATGCCATAAAATACGGCAGAAGAGCCTATATCCCCAGCTTGAAGCCGGTGAATGAGCTGGGACTTGATTACCGGTCTATTTTTGAATCTGAGCTCAGTTTCCTCAGCAAGCTGGTGCAGTTGTATGACAATCAGCCTCAGTACATGTCTGGGGAGGCATTCATCATAAGAATGAAAGAACTGATGGCCAAGGGCTCTGTAAAATTGCTGGATTAATCCATCCAAGCCGCGTATTTCCATACTTCTTAAAAAAGTAGAGGCCTTGCTTTTTAATTGCCTAAATTGTCTGAACTATTTGACTTTTCGCCTCAAAGCGCGTATATTATGAAATATACTTAATCGCTCAGAAGGAGGTGAGAACATGAAAGACAATTATATCGCATACAATCTTAACTATTTCGGAGAAGGCTTGGACGACATCGACACACCGGCAATGAGGAAGCTGAAAAACGACATAAAAAAATCCTCTACTGAAAAATAAGTAGAGGATTTTTTTATGTCGTTTTTTATATCTGCAATTTTCCTGTTCTTTATACTCTTTTCATTTTTGCCAAGTAGTATAATGAAACTGAAAAAAGGCAGGAAACAGGAGGCGCTAAACCAGTTCTATGCCATCATAAAGCAAAGTATGTCCAGGAACAGCCTTCTATATAAACAAGCACAAGACCGGATCTATTCCGTCAAACATGAAATGAAATAATAGAGAATACCGTCACTGCAGCGCTTTCCAGCTTTTCCTTCATAGACCAGGTGCTCCAGGTGCGACATGGCTTCTCCGGCTGCAAACCATTTCTGGGACCTGGGGAAGTCCTGCCATCCTGCTGCCTTCAAATCCCAATGCATGCGCGCAGCAATCTCTTTGACTGTTTTTTCGCCTGTTTTCAATATCTCCAGTATTTCCTGAAGCCGCCTCTGATGATGCTCCAGCAGCTCATTGATCCGCCGCCTGTGGTCGCGGACGATGTTACGGTGTGCTGTAAACAGGTAGTCAACCTGGAATGCAGCTACTTTCTTCAAGCTTTCAAAATAGACCGCCAGTATATCCCGGTCAAAGCCCCAAAAAGCGATGTTGGGTGTAATCCTGTCCAAAATGTGGTCCCCGCAGAAAAACAACTTGTGTTTTCGCTCATAGAGACCGATATGTCCGGGCGTGTGCCCTGGAATATCTATGACTTCAAAGCAGTATTCCCCCACCCTTAAGATATCCCCTTCATCCAGAAGCTTGAATGGGACAGGCCCCTTGGGGCAATACCGGTAGCCCGGATGATCTTCCAAGGACACTTGGTCCTGTATAAGGTCAAAGCTGACCTTATAGCCCTCGAATACCTCCCAGTAGGCCCTACCCGCCATTTCATTGACCATCGCGCCGTCAATTCTTCCCGCATAGACCGGAATCCCCTCATTATTCAAAGCTGCAGCCAAGCCTGAATGGTCGGAATGCAAATGTGTAATCAGCAGGGCTGTTTTTGTCATGTCCAGCCCCAGCGCAAGGATTCCTTCCATAAGTGCTTCCTTGCACGGTTCGGTATTGAAGCCGGTATCAACAATCAGGTTACCACCGCCGTCACTTTCTGCTTCTCCTTTTATAACATAGCAGTTGACTGCTTTTAGAGGGTTCCCTGCCAGGGGAATCTCCTGGAGAAAGATATTTCTATACACTTCCTGTATCATTTTTTCCCTACCGTACCGACATAGACGACGAATTCCTTTTCTCCATCCAATCCCATGAGCGCACTCAGTTTCAAATCCTCATATGCTGCAATGGCACAAACACCACAACCTATGGATTCCGCTGCCAGATACAGGTTCTGGCATACATGCCCGGCATCCAGATGGATATAGCGGTATCCTCTATCTCCATACCGCCATGTTGTCCTGTAAATATCAGCTGTCCAGATGAAGGTTGCCGCACTTGTTTTTACAAACGACTGTCTGAGGCAAGCCCTTGCTATCTGTCCTCCGATTTCAGGCTCCAGCGTCATCTCAACCAGCATGTGCTTTGTCGCTATATACCTGTATAGGCCCTGTGCCAGACCTTCCACATTATTCGCCAGGATATAGGTTTCAAAGGGGTGCCGCGCTCCGGCTGACGGTACTGTCCGCAGCGTTCTGACAACCCGCCCGCTCTCTCCTTCCGCCTGAAGCTGGGATTTTATCCCCTGCGTGCACCACAGCAAATAGGACAGCTCCTGGAGGCTTAACGCAGCCTTTTTATATTTTCTGACACTCTTTCGCTCCTCTATCAGTTCCCTCAGGTCCACTTTATCAGTCTTCAACAAATTGGCAGGCGGCAGTTCAATACATACCCTGCTGTGGTCATACGCTTTTTCCACAGGGGGCTGCGTTATACCTTTTTCCTGATCCGAGTCCTCCATATGCTCATATCTTGTCCTCTCCATAAACAGTTTTCCAATGTCTTTCATCTATATCCATCCTTTCATTCATGTCATCCGGTTGAAAAAAAGCGGCTTACTCTACAGCCGCATCGCACGGACCTGGTTGCGTCCATTTTCCTTTGCCGTATAAAGCTGCTTGTCTGCCGCTTCTATCAGGTCAAGCATGTTATCTTTCCGGGACGGCTTTTGTACCGCTACTCCTAGGCTTATCGTGACAAAAGGCGAAGCCGGAGAATAGGCATGGCTGATCTGCTGCTGCTCCAAATGCTTTCTGATGCCTTCCGCTCTGACTTTGGCATGCTCAAAATCGGCATCAGGCAGAATCATCACAAATTCCTCTCCGCCGTATCTTGCTATAAAATCGCCAGGGTGAAGCATGTCGGACAGAATTCCGGCTATCCTACGCAGGCAGTTGTCCCCCTCCAGGTGTCCATATCCGTCGTTATACCGTTTGAAATAGTCGATATCTGCCAGGAGTACAGCCAGCGGCTTGCCTTCACATTGGCACCGGCTCCACTCCCGTTCCATGACATCGTTGAAAACCCTGCGGTTGGGGATTTCCGTCAGCTCATCAATGGAAGACAGCCGCTTAAGCTCAATATTGGTCAGGCGATAGATTTCCGCTTCCTTCCGGAGCTGATCCATCTTGAAATCCATGGTGATCAGCTTGAGTTTTTCCTCCAGCTTTTCCGTGGTTACCTGTCTCTCAACGGCATAATACGCTTTGTAATGGATAAGCGCCCCCTCGAAATCTCCCAGTGCTTCATAGTATTGGGATAGCGCAATGTGAACCCTACAGAGCATTTTATCAGCAGACATCTCTTGGGCAAGCTGCAGTGCTTTATCCAAATAGGTTTTTCCCTCCTGCTGCTTTTTTATGCCCATATGATAGTTTCCAAGATTAATCAGCACATCTATCTGAAAAAATCGATTCTCACACGCCTGCAGAATGGACAGCGCGTCCATATAACATACCAGCGCCTGATGGGGCCTGTCCAGCTTTTCGTAAACTTCACCCAGCTTGTTGAGGGCTTCTCCCTCACAGATCCTATCACCGATCAAACTGCTGATATCCAGGCTTTTCTGGTAATGCGCCATCGCTTCCTGGTTTTTATTCAGGCTGTTGTGAATATGCCCGATATTCATATGGATGGCGCTGATGTTCTGCTTGTTGTCAATGATCTCGCTAATTTCCAATGCTTTGAAATAGCACGTCAGTGCATCATCATGTTTCTCCATCTCACGGTGTATCTCTCCGATGTTGTTCAGGACTGACGCCTGAAGCGCTCCATGCTGCAGCGAAACAGCGAGCTCCAGGCTTTCTTCGAAGTGCTCCAGGGCTTGTTCATACCGGCCGAAATAGAAATAGTTGATTCCCAGCAGGTTCAACGCTCTCATTTGACCTTCCAGGTGCCCCAGGTTCCTGAACCGTTTCAGGGACTCCGCCAATTGCGGCATGCTGCCGGTGTAGTCTGAAAGGCTTCTGTTGGCATAGGCCAGCATCAGTAAGCTTTGAGCTATTCCAAAATCATAGCCCAGTTCTTTGGAGAGTGCCAGTGCCTGCTGCCCCACCTCCAGCGCCCGCTTGGGACTATCTATGACAACTGCTTTTGAAAGCTGGTTCAAAAGATCGACCTTTTGTTCACCTGCCGCACCGGCTATACGATCTTCCATTTCCCGAATCATTGAATCCATGAGCACTCCTCCGCATATCGTAACCGCAATAAACGGTTTGGTATCAGCACTGTTTACTATTCTCTGGCTCAAACTAAAGCCTATCAACATTTTCACTTATTTTTGCTGCTTCTGTCAAGTATTAGGCTGATGAACCGACTTTAATACCTTGGCAGCAAAAAAGCTGACACTGGCATGTCAGCAATTCATTGATCCCTATTCTTTTATTCATTACCTGACCACTGTCGCAGTTGCGCCCATACCGGTTACTCTGGACGTCAGCCGAAGCCAGGTTGCACAGTCTGCCATACCGGTCTGAGGCAGGCCTTGATTGATCTGGTAGTCCAGAACGGCACGCCGGGTACCGGGCCCAAAGACACCGTCCAGTCCAGAACCGCTGAAGCCCAAGGCTGTCAATCCATCCTGCAGGATAAATACATAAACACCCTTGCTGCCCACACTTAGCTGGGGATATCCCCCTTCAGCACATGCAGGGGTTCCGCTCCGGTCGTCCACATGCACCCATCTTGGTTCCGGTTCCACGAAGTTCCACACGCCGGAGTCCACCGCATATCTGTATAACGGCTCCCTTTCAGCAGCAGTCAAAGTGTGTCCGATATCCAGAGCAACCCCGGCATAATGCTGCGATTGCGGTGAGTGACCGCCCTCCCAGATCCTTTTGAAGGCATACCCGATGAATATCGGCCTGCCCCATCCGCTTCTAAAAGCGTTCCAGGACTGCAGCATCCTTTTGTCGGTCCAGAGAATGTTGGAGCCTGAGCTGCCCCGGAATTCTCCCACCGTCATGGTTCTGCCTGACACGTACGGCATGGCCTCCAGAAGCCCCTTATAGTATTTTTCAACCAGATTGGTATCAGGATTATAGACATATACAATCGCCAAGTTCATCCCTCCAGATAAAAAATGCATTCCTATTGGTCAGTATATGCAGTGACCTTTTAAATGTTCTATCTTCACCCTTCTGCAAGCGATACAAATAATAGTTGAATTTTCCAAAACGCCTATGCTATAATTGCTAATAATTTCATAGAAACGGATGAAGGCAGCGGGATATGTCAGTAAACCGCTGTTGGACGTACCTCTGGAGAGACTCATCAGAGCACCGAAGGGGAAAGTTATCGATAAGAAACTCTAAGTCTAAGGTATTTCTTACATGTCAAGAGTTTCTAATCGATCTACGAAGCTCTCAGGTAAAAGGACAGGGGATTTTATTTATTGTGATTGGAATTTCACTTTTAAAATCCATTTTCAGAGGCTGAATGCTGTTAATTCGGCCTCTGTATTTTTTTGGAGCCCGTTGCAGGGCTCATGTCCTTCGTGCTCAGACCCAGGAACCGAATAAAAAGGAGTGAAGGAAAATGAGAGCATTTGTAACAGTCATCGGCGGCGACAAGGTGGGCATTATTTACGGTGTAACATCCGTATTCAAGGAAACCAACGTCAACGTCCTAGACATGAACCAGACCATCATGGGCGGCGTTTTTACCATGATGGTCCTGGTGGATCTGGAAAAAATGAACACCGACTTCCAAGGCCTGAAAAGCAGGCTGGAGGAGGCCGGAAAGCAGCTGGCAGTATCCATCCGGATCCAACGGGAAGATATATTCAATTCCATGCATCAGATATAACGGAGGTTGCGGCATATGATCAATTTGCAGAATATCATGGAAACCATCAACATGATCGAAAAGGAAAAACTGGATATACGGACCATCACCATGGGCATCTCCCTGCTGGACTGCTGTGACAGCGACGGCGCAGCAGCCAGAAGAAAGATATACGATAAAATCACACAGCGGGCCGAGAAGCTTGTGAAGGTAGGCCAGGATATCGAAACGGAATTCGGCATTCCTATCATCAATAAACGCGTCTCGGTCACGCCCATTGCGATGGTGGCACAAGCTTGCAGCGAGCAGAGCTATATGGCCTTCGCCGAGACGCTGGACAAAGCTGCGGACACAGTGGGCATCAACTTTATCGGGGGCTTTTCGGCCCTGGTTCAGAAGGGCTGCACCAAAGGCGACCGGATCCTGCTGGATTCCATACCGGAGGCCCTGGCTGCCACAAAGAATGTCTGCGCCTCCGTCAATGTGGCGTGCACCAAATCCGGCATTAACATGGATGCCGTCCGGCATATGGGTGAGATCATCAAGAAAACGGCATGGCTCACCCGGGAAAAGGAAAGCATCGGCTGCGCAAAGCTGGTGGTCTTTGCCAACGCCGTGGAGGACAACCCCTTCATGGCAGGGGCCTTCCACGGTGCGGGAGAAGCCGAATGCGTCATCAATGTGGGCGTCAGCGGCCCCGGTGTGGTAAAGGCCGCCCTGGAAAGCTTGAAGGGGGAGAGCTTTGATGTGGTCGCCGAGACCATCAAGCGCACCGCCTTCAAGATCACAAGGGTGGGGCAGCTGATCGCCCACGAGGCCTCTGCCCGACTGGGCGTGCCCTTCGGCATCGTGGACCTGTCCCTGGCGCCGACACCGGCAGTGGGGGACAGCGTGGCCCGCATCCTGGAGGAGATGGGCCTTGAGGTCTGCGGCTGCCACGGTACCACTGCGGCGCTGGCGCTCTTGAACGATGCCGTCAAGAAGGGCGGCGTCATGGCCTCCTGCCATGTGGGTGGCCTCAGCGGCGCCTTCATTCCCGTCAGTGAAGACGAGGGAATGATCGAGGCCGTGGGCTGTGGCGCCCTGAGCCTGGATAAGCTGGAGGCCATGACTTGCGTCTGCTCTGTTGGCCTCGACATGGTGGCCGTTCCCGGCGACACCTCTTCCGCCACACTGTCTGCCATCATTGCCGACGAGGCTGCTATCGGTGTCATCAACAACAAGACTACCGGCGTCCGCATCATTCCTGTGTACGGCAAGACAGTTGGCCAGCAGGCCGAATTCGGCGGCCTCCTGGGCAGAGCACCCATCATGCCGGTAAACAGGTATTCCAGCGAGGCCTTCATTAACCGTGGCGGCAGGATCCCCGCGCCCATCCACAGCTTTAAAAACTAAAATAGGGAGGCGGTTGGGATTTACGGCGTTCCGCTCTCTTCCGTCTCGAAGCCCCTTTCACAATACGCCAATACCATCTCCATAAACACCCTTTGTGCCGGTGATATCCATTTGCTTTTGTGGGAAAGCAGCTGTACAGACAAAGACAAGCCCGCTCCGTCGCATTGAATTTGCATTAACCTTTTTTCATTCAGCCAGCTCTGCGTGCTGACCAGAGGCATCAGGCTGATACCCAGCCCGCTTGCCACACATTGCTTGATGGCTTCCATGCTTGAAAGCTCAAGTGTGTGGCCGGGGCTTATAGCCTGCTGCTTCAGATAGTTCTCGAAGACCAATCGTAAGGAGCAATGGTCTTCAGTGAAGATGATGCACTGCCTCCCAATTCTCTCGCTTTGCTGGCTGCTTATGCTCTCTATGCTGCAATCAGGGCCTCCTATGAAGACGATGGGCTCCTCCCAGCTCACATGAACCGCCAAATCCGGGTCCTTAACAGGGGGCTCCAATACAAATGCCATATCCAGCTCTCCCAGGTGCAGCATTTCACGCATTTTTGCGCAGTTATTATTGATCAGGCTCAGCTTCACATCGGGACAGCGTTTGGTGTAAGCAGCCAGAAGCGGTCCAAGCCGGTACACCGTCAGCGTTTCTGAAGCACCGATGTGCAGTTTTCCCCTTATCGCCTGCCGCTCAAGCGGGATGCATCTGATTTTTTCGAAAGCCTCCAGGATTTCCACAGCATGAGGATATAAAGCCCTACCGATATCCGTCAATACCGTTCTCCTTCCCAGCCTGTCAAATACAGGCCCTCCCAGCTCCTCCTCCAGCATCTGGATATGGGCGGTTATGGTGGACTGGGCATACTTCAGCTGCGCTGCAGCCATTGTAAAGCTTCCCGTCTCCACGACGGTTCTAAAGGTCTGGAGCTGTCGGACTTCCATGCTTTTCTTCCCCCTTCGCCTTTTGGTATCATTATTTTCGAAGTTGCGCTTCGTTTATTTCAATTTTACCGAAACATACATCTGTTATATAATTTTATTATAAGAAATATCTGCTGTCTATAAAAATGCGTTATGGGGACAGGGAAGACTCATGCAAAATAGAAAGGACTGATCCTATGAAAAAAGTATGTCTGCTGTTGGCTAACGGCTTTGAAGCCATAGAAGCCAGTGTTTTTACCGATGTCATCGGTTGGAACCGGCTGGAGGGCGACGGCACCACGAATTTGGTTACTGTAGGCGTCCGGGATCTGCTGAAATGCGCCTTTAACTTTACTGTTATCCCGGAAATGCTTATCAGTCAGGTCGATGTGGATGAATTCGATGCGCTTGCCATTCCCGGTGGCTGTGAAGAAGCCGGGTTCTATGAAGATGCTTACTGTGACACTGTTCTGGACCTGATCCGGGCTTTTGATGCTAAAAATAAAATCATCGCCTCGGTCTGTGTCGGCGCGCTGCCTGTCGCCAGGAGCGGCATTCTGAACGGACGGAAAGCCACAACCTACAACCTTAGCGGCGGAAGAAGACAGAAGCAGCTGGCGGCAATGGGGGCAGTGGTCATCCCGGATCAGCCTGTGGTGGTGGACGGGAACATCATAACCTCCTATAACCCTTCCACAGCCTTTGAGGTGGCCTTCAAACTTCTGGAGCTGCTGACCTCTGAGGAAAACTGCCATCATGTCAGAAAACTGATGGGTTTTGTAAAATAAATGAGGGGAGGCTATCCCATGAAGCTGCAATTGATCAGAAGCGCCACGCTTCTCATGACCTACGGCGGCCACAGCTTTGTCATTGACCCTTACTTTGCCGACAAGCTCACCAGGCCATCCTATGCGGGCAAATCAAAGAATCCGCTGGTGGAGCTGCCTATGACAGCGGAGGAAATACTGACCGGTATTGAAATGGTGCTGGTATCCCATTTCCACTCCGATCATTTTGACCCGGCTGCACAAGCCATTATTCCAAAGGATATGCTGCTCTTGAGCCAACCGGAGGATGAGGCTAAAATCCGGTCCACCGGTTTCACCAATGTCATTCCAATAGAAGAAGCCTATGATTGGAACGGAGTCCGCATCCGCCGGGTACTGGGCGAACACGGCTCCGGCAAGGTCCTTGAGGACATGGGAACTTCCTCCGGTTTTGTTTTTGAAGCGGTGGGTGAACCAAGGCTTTATTGGTGCGGCGATACCATTTTATGTGAAACTGTAAGTCAAACCGTCAAAGAGATGAACCCGGATGTCATTGTGACGCACTCCTGCGGTGCGGTCTGGGGAGATCAGGTAAAAATTCTGATGGATGATGTTCAGACGACTGAACTCTGCAAGCAAGCTCCAAAGGCGGTTGTCGTCGCAACACATATGGAGGCTGTCGACCATGCCACCGTAACAAGAGCTGCTCTGCGGGAATATGCAAAATCCCATGGTGTTCCGGAAGCACAGCTTTTGATCCCCCAAGACGGCGAAACGCTCTGCTTTACTTGATTTCCATTTAAATTTTACAATAAAATTGTTCCTGTCCCTGTGTTATTGTGATATAATCTTCAAGGACTCTATGAAGCGACTTAACAGGACATAACCTGTATAACAATAACACATAGAAGGATGGTATACGTTTTGATCAGTACAACCAACGTCAGCCTCAGATACGGCGGACGCAAATTATTCGATGATGTCAACATCAAATTCACACCCGGCAATTGCTATGGCCTCATCGGGGCCAACGGCGCCGGAAAATCGACTTTTCTAAAAATACTTTCAGGAGAAATCGAGCCCAATACCGGCGATGTCAGCATCACACCCGGTGAGCGCCTGACGGTCCTGAAGCAGGACCATTTCCAGTTCGATGAATCCGAAGTGCTGGAAACCGTCATCATGGGCCATGCCCAGCTTTATTCCATCATGAAGGAAAAGGATGCGCTTTATGCCAAGCCTGATTTTACCAATGAAGACGGCATCCGCGCTTCCGAGCTGGAAGGTGTTTTTGCCGAGTTGAACGGCTGGGAAGCGGAATCCGAAGCAGCGACGCTGCTCACCGGCTTGGGCATTATGGAAGAGCTTCACCACAAGAAGATGAAGGAGCTGAATGGTGCCGATAAGGTCAAGATCCTGCTGGCCCAGGCGCTCTTCGGACATCCCGACATCCTGCTCCTTGACGAGCCTACCAACCACTTGGATATCAAGTCCATCAGCTGGCTCGAGAACTTTCTGCTGGACTTCGAAAGCACCGTTATCGTGGTATCCCATGACCGTCATTTCCTCAACAAGGTCTGTACTCATATGGCGGATATCGATTTCGGTAAAATCAAGATTTATGCAGGCAACTATGATTTCTGGTACCAGTCCAGCCAGCTGGCGCTTCAAATCATGAGGGACAAGAATAAGAAGATGGACGAAAAGATCAAGGACCTGCAGGAGTTTGTCGCGCGATTCAGTGCCAACGCCTCCAAATCCAAGCAGGCTACCTCCAGAAAGAAGCTTCTGGATAAGCTGACACTGGAAGACATCCCGGTGTCATCCAGAAAGTATCCCTTTGTCGGCTTCAAGCCGGACAGGGAAGCCGGAAACGAGCTTCTGACTGTGGAGAACCTTTGCAAGACCATTGACGGTCAAAAGATTCTGGACAACGTCAGCTTCCGGGTGAACAAAGGCGACAAAATTGCTTTGGTAGGACCGGACGGTATCGCAAAAACAACGCTTTTCAAAATATTGATGGGTGAAATGGAAGCGGACAGCGGCTGGTACAAATGGGGTGTCACCACTTCCCAGTCCTACTTTCCCAAGGATAATTCAGCCTACTTTGATGATGTGGAGCTGAATCTGGTGGATTGGCTGCGCCAATACTCCACCGACCAGTACGAGACCTTCATACGGGGCTTCCTGGGCAGGATGCTTTTCTCGGGTGAAGAGGCGCTGAAGCAGGCCAAGGTGCTGTCAGGGGGCGAAAGGGTCCGCTGTATGCTGTCCCGCATGATGCTCTCCGGTGCCAATGTCCTTCTGCTGGATGAACCTACCAACCACTTGGACCTGGAGTCCATAACGGCGGTCAATGAAGGCTTGATCAACTTCACGGGAACCATCCTTTTTGTTTCCCATGACCACCAGTTCATCGATACCATTGCCAACAGGATCATGGAGATCACACCGAAGGGACTCATCGACAGGCAAATGACCTTCGATGAATACCTGGAGAATGAAGATATACAGAAGCAACTGGAAAGCATGTATGAGTAAAAAAAGGCATCCGCCCTATTTGGGGGATGCCTTTTTAATGCGCTTCGCAACCGTTTTTTTGCCGGGCTGCGGTCTCTTGTACTGCAGCGGCCTGCCCTTGCCCGGGTCTACGACTGCGCCCTTATATACCTCTTTTTTCTCTATGGTTATACTGAAGTCCTTTTCATATTTCTTGATCAGTGCCGTTTCCTTTTCAGTTACGATGGAAAGGGCGATACCGGATTTCCCCATTCTGCCGGTCCGGCCTACCCGGTGCAGATAGCCCTTGGAATCCTCCGGGAGATCCAGATTGAAAATATGGGTCACATCCTGGATATCCAACCCTCTGGCCGCGATATCCGAGGCTACCAGTATCTGTATGTCTCCGCTTCGGAGTCCTTCCAAAGCCTTTTTTCGCTCTTCCTTCTCCGCGCCGCCAAAAATCCCATAGGCTTTGATGTGGTGAAACTGCAGCTTTGACGCAGCCAGCTGAGTCTCCTCGCTTTTGTTGATAAAGACGATGGCCTTATACGGATTCACTGCTGCGATCAGCTTTCTCAGCACCTCTATTTTGTCCCGCTGCTCCGCAACGGTATAGTAATGCTGTATATTAGGACTGATCATGGTCTTATCCTCTACCCGGATGACCTGGGGCTCCTTCATCAGATCCTTTGCCGTATTCATGGCTTTTTCGCTGACGGTTGCCGAGAATACCAGAAGCTGCCGGTCCCGCAGCGTTGTTTTGATGACAGCCTTTACATTCTCGATGTTCTTTTCATCCAGCAGACGGTCCCCCTCATCAATGACAATGGTCTTGATGGTATGGGCGCTGATTTTTTTCTTTTTGATCAGCTCAAGTATCCTGCCTGTGGAGCCCACAATGATGTGGGGCTTCTCTCTGAGCTTTTCAATTTGTCTGGTGACGTTGACTTCTCCGATAATGCCCAGGGAAGTGATACCTGTCTCCGAATTCTGCGACAGCAGCTTGATCTGCTTGTCAATCTGCATGGCCAACTCATGGGTAGGTGCCAGAACGATGGCCTGCATTTCCCGCTTGCTTTGGTCGAGCCTCTGGAAAATGGGCAGCAGGTAGGCCAGGGTCTTTCCGCTCCCCGTCTGGGATTGGGCGATGACGTCCCTGTTCTGCAGCACCCAGGGAATAGCCTCGGACTGGATGTCCGTGGGCTCCGTAATACCCTGCTTCTTCAGTCCCTCTATCAGGTTTGCATTTAGATTGAGATTTTCAAATGTATTTGTCATATATATCCCCTTGTATCTTATTTGGTTATTTTGCCTTAATGTTATTATTATTTTACACTTTGAGGGACTATTAACCAAGCATTTTATTTCTGACGGGTGATACGATTCCCCGTTTCATCGATAAATGATGATATAATAAAATTACATCAATCTTCAAGGAGGATATTACCATGTCAAAACCTTACACCGAGATTTGCAAGTCTGCTAAGTATAAGCTTACAGGTAATGGGGACAGACGCATCGAACTACTCATTGAGTCCTTTGAGCATATGGACTTATCTATGGATGCTGATATGTATGGTACAGGCAGTATTATCAATGATTTTGAGGAAGAGCTCGCTCAGCTTTTAGGAAAGGAAAAAGCTGTATTTTTCCCCAGCGGGACCATGACACAGCAAATTGCCCTTCGAATCTGGTCTGATGAAAAAGAATCCAAAAAGGTAGCCTATCACCCGCTTTGTCATTTGGAGATACACGAAAAAGACGGCTTGAAAATGCTTCACCATATGGAATCCATTTTGCTAGGCAGGGAAGATCGGCTTTTCAATATTGAAGACCTAATATCCGTTGCAGCCCCCATTGCATGCCTGCTGGTCGAATTGCCGCAGAGAGAAATCGGCGGTCAATTGCCTGCTTGGGATGAACTGGTTGAGCTAGCTCAGTTTTGTAAGGAAAAAGGGATTAAGCTTCATTTGGACGGTGCCCGTCTATTTGAGGTGCTTCCTTATTACAATAAATCCGCAAGTGATCTCTGCGGACTGTTCGACAGTGTCTATGTCTCCTTTTATAAGGGACTGGGAGGTATTGCAGGGGCTATGCTTGCAGGCAGCGCTGGATTTGTTGAGCAGTCGAAGGTATGGAAAAGAAGGCATGGCGGCGATCTGATAAGCCTATACCCCTATATCATCAATGCAAGGTATTCCATGAATAAACGTATGGGAAACATGAAGGCCTATTGGCAGCACGCATTATCTGTTGCTGAGGGGTTAAATAAGATAGAAGGCATTCGAACGATTCCCGATGTCCCTGTTTGCAACATGTTTCATGCGTATTTCGATGCTTCCAAAGAAACCATGGAAAACATCTTTGCCAGTATTATCGAGAAGTATAACCTCTGTTTGATAGGGAATATCAAAGCCATAGACGGTTTAAGCTGCAAATCCGAGTTCACCTTTGGCGATAGCTTCAGCCTCCTCCCACCGGGACTCTTAGAGGATGCCTTAAATCACCTTGAGTCAGAAATAAAAAAGCGCCAGGTATAAGATTTTGGATTGTCATACCAGGTGCTTATAAAACACACATCCCAGAAGCATTGTTATATCTTGCTTCTGGGATTATTGACTACTTGCCGAATATGCGCTTTAATACACGTTGAAGGACTGATTTCTTCTCAATAGGATTAATATTCTGAAGGTTATCTGTGCGGCCTTTATTGTCAGCCGCGTCAGTATCAGTGGCATGAGGCATTACGGGCTCAGCGGCAATATTGACCGGTTTTGCCTGATCGATCTTGTGAACCACACTCGTCCTCTTGGCTGTTTTATGATTCGGATCAAACTCAACCAGTCGATCTCTGTGCTTCTCACGATGCTGAGGGGGCTTCGCGTGTGATCTTTTCCTTTGTGCTTCTTTCGGATTGGACTCAGAAGCAATTTGCGGCGGCTTGACCTTCTGTGAATTTGCCTGTACCCAATTCTCGACTTCAGCTTTAGCTGCATTCAAGTCAGCCTCCAAAGGCAGCTTCTCTTCCGTTATCATAGCGCCTATATGCTCTTCTATCTCATAGAGACTCATAATGTCTTCCCCAGTAACCAAGGTTATGGCGCGGCCGGCCTTCCCAGCTCTGCCGGTTCGTCCGATCCTATGCACATAATTGTCTTTATCGTTAGGCACATCATAGTTGATCACCAAAGACAAACCCTCGATGTGAATACCACGGGCCGCAACATCTGTAGCTACAAGCAAATGAAATTCCCCCTGCTTGAACTGCTGTATGGTCTTCATTCGTCTGCCCTGGGGGATCTCTCCGTGAAGCGCGTGAGAAGCATATCCCTTTCGAGATAAAAAGGTTTGAACCCTATCGACAGCGATTCGTGTATTGCAAAAAATCATGCAGCTTTCCGGTCGCTCAGCCAGAAGCAGCCGATTGAGCTGTAAGTTCTTTTCCTTATGATCCACACGGTAGTATACTTGATGCGTGGTATCCACTGTCTTGGTCTGCGATTCAATTTCAATTGTCAGTGGGTTTTTCATGTATTCCCTGCATATTTTGCGAATCTCAGCCGGTATGGTAGCTGAAAAAAGGAGCGTCATCCTCTCTTTGGGCAGCGTTCTGACAATTCTCACCACTTGATCAATGAAGCCCATGTCCAGCATCCTGTCTGCTTCATCAAGCACTAAAAAGCGTATATGTTTGGTTTCCAGATTTTTTTGACCGATGTGATCATATACCCGTCCGGGTGTTCCGGTTACAATTGAAACACCTTTATTAAGGGCTTGGATTTCAACATTCATACTGTGCTGTCCATATATCGCTGTTGTCCTGTGCTTAAGATGCTTTGCCATCTGTTTGAGGTCGCTGTCCACCTGTACTGCCAGTTCCCGGGTCGGTGTTAGAATCAGGCCCTGGGGGCCCACTGCTGTCGGATCGATCATCTGTAGCATGGGAATGCCAAAAACAGCCGTCTTGCCACTGCCCGTCTTAGACATGACTATGAGATCTTTCTGATTTAGAATATAGGGAATTGCTTCGCTCTGCACCTCTGTCGGTGTCTTAAAGCCCATCTGTTCTATGGCCTTTAAAATGGGCACTGAAATACCCAGATCGTTAAAACTACTTTTCATTTTTATCTTCTTTCATTCTTACAAGATGCTTCCATTATACCATTTACTTCTAAAACTGTGTACCAGCTAATGTCTAGTTTTTCTGCAAAGCTCATTCAATTATACACCCATCCGTACGGAAAAATCAAAACCTGTATCTTTCATTTTTTATATCTTCGATAACTTTTTGAAATTTTCCTTCGCTTAATATCTCATGGGTAATAAACGCTCCATTTTTCTTTAAGTACCCATCAAGGCATTTTTTATCTGATATGGCACAGCAAATGTGTTCATTATCAATATTCTCTTTATTTAAAATAACAACTTCTACAGCATGATCCATTTTGGATACTCCTTTCTCTGATTATGCAAAAATAATAGCACTATACGTTTGACAGCATTATGTCATATTACCAAAGACCTAAGAATGTTGCTAATGTACTTATTGTCTATGCAGGAAATATGAAACTCATAGTCAATAGCATTTAAGCAATGGAGAAGGTTCTTGTGTTTCATTACTTAGGAAATGCGTCAATTCTCCACAATATGTCAAATCCAATCGATGCATAGCTCGGGTACAGGCAACATACAACATGCTTCTGTCCAAATCCGTATGATAGGTGTCAGAACAAACGGAAGGTACTATTACTTGGTCAAACTCCAGCCCCTTGGCCATATGGGCCGCTGTAATTGTTATTCCGTCCTTAAGCTCAGTGCTGCCAAAGTCCAGCAGATAAACATCGTTGTATTTGTCTTTGACTTGTTGGTAAATCTCAGCTGCCTGCTCCTGTGTTTTACATACGATCCCTAGCGAATTGTAACCTGATTTTACATAATCATTCATCAAGTGCCTGATCTCTTCCGATTGACCCTCTAAAGCTGCACATTTCCTTATTGTGGGTACCTCACCATGCCGCTCAATTGGAACCAGCCTGCCGTTGCTCTTGATCTTTTGTGCGAAGTTTGTGATTTCAATCGTTGAGCGATAGCTTTTGCGCAATTCCATATAGTCGGCATCCCAAAAAACACTTTTTAGAAGCTCAGGGGAGGACGCGGTATGAGGATTAACCGATTGGAAGCTGTCGCCCAAAATAGTCATTTTACAGTGAAACAGCTTCTTTATGACCGCGTATTGTATAGGCGTATAGTCTTGCATTTCATCCACCAGCAAATGCTTTACATGCTTAAAGCCTGTTTCCATTCCTTCGAAAAACATCTTTGTATATACATAAGGGAATACGTCTGCATACTCAAGCTTATCCTTCTGTATGAACTGGAATAATTCCGGCTTTTCAATATCATGATAGAAATTCTTATATAACGAAAGTGTGTCCTTGAATTTGTACATTTTTAGGACAGCGTTCTTAACCTTTTTTACAATCGGGTGTTTTATTCCTTTACCATTCCTTGTTTCTCTATTTTCTATAATATCCTGTGCCATTTTCTCCAGCCTTTTTTCGACAGGCATCCTTTTAAGGGCTTTATATCTTTGCATCAAGTACTCTTTTGATACGTTAATACCTTCAATGCAAATATCTGTGGGAGAAAAGTATTCAGTGTCTGCCTTCTTTAGATACGAATCAAGCTCTCTTACATAATCCATAGCAGCTTTGTATCTTATTCGTTCAATGGTTCTACTATCTTCTGAACGCATCAGGTCCGCGACTTGCTGACTGAAGGATTGAAAATCCAGCCTCCCTGCCAGCTCGTTCGCTGCAATTTCCTCCATGCCCATTTCCATGATTTCTTCTTCGCCCAGCTCTGGAAGGACGTTTGAAATATAATCGGAGAAGACTTGATTCGGCGAAATGATCAAGATATCTTTTGAGGTCAGATTTTCTTTGTAACGATATAACAAAAACGCAACTCTGTGCAGTGCGATGGACGTCTTTCCGGATCCAGCCACTCCCTGAATGATCAAGACCTCCGAACTTTCATTCCGGATAATGCTGTTTTGTTCTCTTTGTATCGTTGCGACAATGTTCTTCATCTTCTCATCAGAAGTACGGCTAAGCTCCTTTTGTAAAACATCGTCTCCTATATTCAGTGCACTTTCCAGCATGTACTCCATCTGACTATCTTTAATCTTGTATTGTCTTTTCAAACAAATATCGCCGCAAATCCTTCCCATGGGCGCCGTGTAATAGGCATTGCCCATTTCAAAATCATAAAACATGCTGGAAACCGGTGCACGCCAGTCATAGATCAGCACCTCATTCCCACTTTCATCTTCGAAGGAATGTATTCCAATATAAAAAGGCGTTTCTTTTATTTCGCCATTCTCACGAAAATCGATTCTTCCAAAATAGGGAGAAGCTATCAGTTTAGCGATTTTTTGTTTTTGCACAATGGCTTTTTCTCCGAAACCGATGGTTTCATGGACAGCCATGCGGTTCGCCGCTTTTTCGGCAAGATCCAGCTGCGCATTGTTTTCCCAGATATATCTCTTCGTTTCTTGAATCGCATTGGCATAAACGGATATCTTTTGGTCGATGGCCTGGTATGCTGCTTTCAATTTTTTCAATATCTCATAGAGATACTGTCTTTCTTCTTTCTCTGTCTTATTCAACGTTGATTTACACCGCCTTTGTCAAATCAAAGGTAATTATAATGCTTTCTTTAATAAGCTTGAGGCCAATCTGTCAACTTGTCAACTTATTTCCCTTCATGTCTTTATAACTAAACAGCCCAGAAGCATTGATACATAATGCTTCTGGGCTGTTTTGGCATTTAGTTGTGAAACGGTTCACCGTACTGCTCTAACTGCGGTTTTTTGCATGGTAAAATAGTCAAAAGGAACTGTCCTTTTTGACTCTACTACATAACCTAGGTTATTAAATATAGCTACCTCTACATTAACCAATTTCCTTTCCCATATACACAACGCTAAAATACTTATTAAACTTCTTTCCTATATTTTTTAGCTGACCATATTCAGCAAACCCATTTTTCTCATGAAATTTAATACTGTTGATATTTTCAGATGAAATATCTGCTAATAATTTTTTGATACCTCTTTTTTTCGCTTCAGTTTCAAGTTTTTCTAAGGCAAGAGTACCAATACCTTTACCCGTATAATCAGGATGAATAAAATACATTATTTCAGCTACTTCTGAAAATGTTGAATAAGACCCATAAGGTTCTAATACACAAAACCCAACAACTCCATTTTGACTATTTTTAATAGCGTATCCACAATGAACCTCTGATGCGTCTATAAAGTTTAGAAAATGCTCATTTTTAACAGCTTCTTCTCTATAAGCAGCAAATGTTTCTTCGATATAGTAGTTTAAAATGCTAACAACCGCTTCTTGATGTTCAAGTTTTAAACTTTCAAATGTAAAGTTCATTAAATATTCCTCTTTTCTCAATTGAATTGATATTTATATTTGGAACCTCAGGTGCTTTCCCAGTTATATTATCCCATATATACAATTATTTAGATAGGTAATAAACAATTTATTTATAATTCCTTCATGAGCAACTATTGCACTCCTCCCATATTTAGAAGTTGATAATATTTCTGAAAATACTTCTTCTATTCTCATTCTAAACATGGTGGATTGCAGCCTGCTCTTATGTCATTAAGTGGAGTTGTATATTTTCTTGTCCTAGCAATGGCTTTTTCTAGTAATATCAATACTTTATAAGAAAACCGCAGTTATTTATGGTACGGTTCACCGTAACATCGGCAAATGATAAAGGTTTTTTTGCCAATCACTCCTCTAAGTTGGCAGATTGACAGAGTGGCACTCTCCTATACAATTTCATATCAAAATGTACGGTTAAGTATAATTCAAATGGAAGTGCTGTTACTAACATAACTGTGGCACAAACGCTAAACTTTATGCGCCGGAATTCCCAACAGAGAAAGGATGCAAGTTCGTAGGTTGGCACACCTCTGCAAGCGGAGGTAAAAAGTTGCTTTTCCATATAACGTCACGTAATGTCACACTTAAACTACATACTCACGTTATAACAAACTAAAAGCCTATACTACGGTTTTTCACTCAATAGTATAGGCTTTTTATGTACTCTGAATCGGAGTATAAGGTGCCAGGCTCTGGAGTTATCTATGAGTCCTTTTCATCTGAGACCCACGTTTTTATTGCATATTCCGGTGCTTACTTTTCCTCCGGCAGTGCAGGCAGATCTGCAACCGCAGAACGTCCTTCTACAAGGAAATTGCCATTTTGTGCCTTATAACCAGCCTTGGAATTCTTAGGGATATGTATTTTCCCATATTTCAAAAAGGCTTCATCTTCAAAGTTGAATATCGCAATATCATAACCCTCAATTGATAACAAGTTGATTCTCGTGCAGTTCGGAATATTGAAGAAGGTAAAGGTTTCAACCATACCCAAGGTAGAGCTTAAGGTTACTGTTTTTAATGGTTTGATATTATTGAATGACCGCGGGGCTAGCTCTATAACTCCATCTGGTATTATAACTTCTTCCAGATTTGAATGATTGAAGGCGCTGTGTCCTATATACTTACAACCCCATGGTGCGATGGTCATCTTTTTCAGAGCAGCACCCCAAAAGGATGAGTCGCCGATTGTAATAACATTCTTCGGAATAAAGATGAAATCCAATCCACAAAATGCAAATGTCCTGTATTCTATTTTTTTGTATTTCGCATTGAGAGGAAGCTTAATCGACTTCAAGCTGGTACATTCCTCAAAGCTACTATCTTCAATATATTCAATGCTGTCCGGCAAGTTTATTTTTTTGAGGCTAGTACACTCCATAAACACCCCATAGTCCTCCGCATTAGCTCCACTACGATCTTCAGCAGGTACATCCTCACCTACATTGGTCAAACCCTCGGGCAGGCTTATTTCCACCAAACCGGTGCAGCTTTTAAATGCTGCGGAACGAATGACTTTCAAGGATTTTGGAAGGATAACATTCTTGAGACGCGTACAAGACATAAAAGCAAATTTACCGATTTTTTTAACACTGTCATTTATTTCGACTGTTTCAAGATTTTGACATCTACCGAAAATATTATCAGACAGGTCTATGCTGCTATTTATGATTGCACTTTTTATATTAGAAGCAAAAAAAGCATAAGTGCCCATGGTCTTAACTGATTTTGGAATCACCAGTTCTCCTGCAATCGGGGTACTGGCAAATGCACTACTCCCAATATTTTCTATACCCTCCGGGAGAAGAAGACTTTTTAGCTGGCTCGCTCCAAAAGCTCCCGTTTCAACTGTTTTAATCCCGGCCGGCAAAGTCACATTCTCAATGCTGGTATAACTGAAAGCTTCTGCGTTTATAGTGGTGACCGTTGCCGGCAGCACCAGCGTTTTTGCCGTTCTTGCATTCGGATACGCATAGACTTTAGTCAGGTCTTTGCTATAGAGTATTCCCTCGTCCTGAATGACAAAGCTCTGGTTTGCCGGGTCCAAGCTTATTGCAACCAGCTTATCCGCCATTAAAAACGGATTGATTCCGATGCTGTTTAGCGTTGCCGGCAGCTGGATATTCATCAAGGACGCGCACCCCTTGAAAGCATAATCCTCAATTGAGGTTACTATCGGCATGCTGACATTTGTCAACGACGTACATCCAATAAAAGCAAAATCCCCAATGGAAGTGACTGCCGGAAGCTTGGCATCTGTCAATGCAGTACAATTAGTAAAAGTCCCTTCATTTATTCTTTTGATATTGGCTGGTATACTGATTGACTTCAAGCTTGTACAATACGTAAAAGCGCCATCTCCCAAAGTAGTTACGCTATCCGGCAGCCTGATACCGGTGATCGGAGTCCATCCAAAGGCGCCATTGCCAATGGTTGTGAGTCCTTCCGGCAGGTTGATTTCAGCTAATTTGCCACAATCGTTGAAGGTCATGTCCCCGATGGTCCTTATGGACTTCGGCAATGTCACACTTTTTATTCCGGTTTTCAAAAACGCACCGTAGCCTGTCGTCACAAGGCCTTCTGAGAAGTGGATATCTGTTAACATTCTGTTATTGGCAAAGGCCTCATCCAGAATGGTCGTGACGGAGGAAGGCAAGGTAAGCTTCTTAACCGGCATGAAATTAAAAGCATATTTACCGATGGTAGTAACCTTGTCTGATATAGAAGCATCAATCCCCGCCTGTAAATTGGGATTTGCAGCCTTGAGCTGCTCTTTTGTCTCATAGCTGCTCAAAACCCCGTCAGAGTCTGTATCAAAAAACATGATCGAATTGCCGGACTGCTTGGGATAAGGCACTTTGGCCCTGTTATTGGACACAAGGGCTGTACTTCCGTAATACAAGGAGTACTGAAGTCCAATGTTAGCGCCGGATTCGGGTGTAAGCGGTGAAAAATCAAGATTATCTGCCAACACATCGAAGCTTCCATCAAGGTTGGTCCCCTTAAGGTCCCACAACGCCGCCTTGTCGCTGTAGGTGATGGGAATGACGACGGTGGTGCCTGCTTTAAGCGGCGTGGTCAGAAGGTTCGGACTCCATGCCTTCTTGCCTGCCGGTGAAAGCTGCAGGCTGGTGTAATCTGCAGTGGTCTCATTCTTGACATTGAAATTGACCGTCATGGTACCATTGCCCACCGGCAGGCCAGCCTTGGGTGCTACTTTGCTATAAGCCAATACACCGCGATAGTCATCAAAAGACCCAAGCAGAATATTTCCCCCATTGGCTGCAGTAATGCCTGTGAAATCAACGTCTTCAGCCGTGTTCCCCATGTTCCCACCGACTCTGATATCCCATTTTGCGTTCTTCGGGCTGAAGGTGATGGGTATATCGGCTGTCGCACCTGCCAAAAGAGGTGCTTTAAGCAGGTTTTGGCCCCATTCTTCCTTGTCAGGCAATGAGAGCTGTATACAATCGATTTCTTTATCCGTTTGATTCTTAAAACTAAAAGCGACAGTGGACGTATCGCTGCCCAGTGCCAGGCCGGCAACCGCCGCACCTGCCTTATTGAAAATAACAGCTCCCGGCATTGGATCCAGCGTTTGAAATATAATCAAGCCTCCGCTCGCTGCTGTAATTCCACGAAAATCAAGCTGCTCAAATCTACTATCCCAATCCGGTAAATCCGCTGTTCTAAACACAAGATCATAGCTCTCAATGTTTGGATTGAAAGTTATCGCAACATTGACTTTCGCACCGCTTTTCAAGGGTTTGGCCAGCAACTCCCTGCTCACGGGATCCTCACCGGCAGGAGCCAATTTTAGTGATGTTATATCTGATGCCGTTTGATTAACTATCTCAAAGGTTGCTGTTATCGTTTTGCCGGGAGCCGGCGCTGCTGTGACAACCGCGGACGTACTCCCCAAGCAAAGAGATATAATCAATATAATTGACATGATCGAAGAAAATACTCTTTTTTTCATTGTGTCTACCTCCTGATAAAGTTAATTTTGTGTTTATTGCAGGATCGTCGGTGCTGCTCCCTTAGGAGCCACGGGTGCAGCAGGTACCTTCAGCATCCATCCGCTGACATCAGTCCCCAGACCAAAGCTGTCATTCGCCTTGACTGCCAATACCGTTCCATCGCTTTTTAATCCTACCAGATGACCTGCGCCTGCACTTATTGCTATGATGTCTTTCCATGCTGAAGTGTTTATCGTCTCATTGTTTGTAACGACTGTACCATCTTTGTTTAGTCCTGCTTCATAACCAGCTGAAGCAGCAATGGCTTTCACATTTTTGAACAAAGAAGTATTAGCTCGCATAGTATTTACAACTGTTCCATCTTTTTTCAGCCCCGCTATATTAGTAAAAGATGCAGAGCCAGCAACAAGATCACGCCAGCCGGACACATTAAGTACCCCGGAGCAATCTTTACCTATTGCCAAAGCAGTACCGTCTTTTTTAGAGCAACCGTAAAAAAAGATCCGGAAGAAATGGCTGTGATATCCTTCCAGGTTTGTACGTCCAATTGTCCATAATCGTTGGAGCCTGTAGAAACAACTGTGCCATCCTTTTTAAGTCCAACTGTATTGTCCAAGCCTGCCGCTATCATTTTTATGTCTTTCCATTGGCTCACATTACACGCTCCTGTGGCATTAGACCCGGTGGCAACCACTGTGCCATCGGCTTTTAGACCCACGCTATGATTTAATCCACAAGCAATCATTGTAATATCTGTCCAATCGCTTACCTGATCGGCACCGCTTAAGCTCAATCCTGTGGCTACCACTGTTCCATTGGTTTTGAGTCCTAAAGTAAAGTTATCCCCAGCTGCTATCATCATATTGGTTTCAATCGTACCGCCTTCTGCCGCTTTAGGCGTAGTTGCTGTTGGCTGCTGCAGATTATTCAAATCCAAACTATTTAATTGATCTAACCCCTGCAGCGCCTTTTCCAACTCCTTCCCCAGATTTTCCATATCAGACGGGCTCACATTAGTAGGCGGCAAGGGCACCGGTTGAGCGATTACAGTTGTTACCAATGAAAATAACATTACTGCTGACAATACCATACATAGAATTGCTTTTTTCATAGTCCACCTCCAAATTACTTATAATCTCAGATTCGCTATTTTATTTGAATCAATTGTAAATAAACTATGCCCCCCTTAATTAAAGGAAGGCATAGAAATTAAAAATGAATTTTCTGATATCAATTAAGTAAATTTCAAGTATTATTTTAATATAAAAACCTTTCCAAATCTCACGGTCTGCATGAAATGTTATTTTTACGTCTTGAAATGTTATTGTTTGGTATTTTTTCTAAAAGCTCTGTTATAATAGGAATATGGTAAAAAGGATGAAATTGGGGTGCAAGTATGAGAATTGCTATTTGTGATGACAACAAGCAGGAGCTTTTGCAAATCAGACGCCTTATGGATGAGTATTTGAACAGCAGGTTTACAGAAAATAAAATTGAAATCTACAGCTTTGAAAGCAGTATTGATATGATCACTCAGATTGAAAGCGGCAACCATTTTGATATTTTTCTTTTGGATGTCATAATGCCGAACATCAACGGCATCCGGCTTGCCACCGAGATAAGAAGCAACGATCAGGTTTCCAAAATCATCTTTTTGACATCAAGCACGGAATTTGCTGTAGATTCATATTCGGTGGATGCTTTTAATTACCTGGTAAAGCCTGTTCAAAAAGACAAGCTTTTTTCTGTATTAGAAAAAGCTTTCAATGATATTTTCAGAGACCTGAATCAATATATTGTTCTAAAAGCCCGAACCGGATTGTTCAAAGTATTCCTACATGAATTGATTTATCTTGAGGTAATTGGGAGAACAATATATTTTCATCAAAAGTCAGGAATTACGATAGAAAGCATCAGCACAATGTCTCAGATTGAAGCTGTTTTACTAAAAGACAAACGGTTCATCAAGCCTCATCGTTCTTATATTATCAATCTGGACTTTGTCAAGAACCTATCACAAGATGGCTTTACTACAACAAGCGGTCTTTTTATACCTGTATCAAGAAATGCTTTCAAGGACGTAAAACAGAAATATATCAACTATTCCTTCCAGGCGGAAGACTTATAGGAAAAAAATTGCTATGTGTAAACAAAACAAGCCCCGACATGAATATCAATTCGTGCCGGGGTTTGCTTTGAAATCACCTTATAATTTTGCGCTTACAAAAGATTACCATTTGTCACTTATCGCTATTATAAAGTATTAATAACTACAATATTCGAAAATTCACTGACTTCGCAGCCCTCTAATTGTGCTGTAGCATAAACTGTTGCACCGCCATAGGTAGTAAGATCTAGCCTATTGGGCGAAATAGTCCAATCCCCGTTTCCATCAGCAATAACTGTTCTTACCAACTCTGAGTCTAAGTAAACTCTAATCGTTGCACCAGCAGTCGCAGTTCCCCATACAGTTTGTGGGTTTCTATTGATTAATACTGTTGATGTAATTACCGGAGCTTCTGATTGCACCGGAATCACCTCAAACTCAGCTGTAATTGATACAGCATAGGCTGGCATGGTGAAGGTATAAGGGCCGGATCCGGATAGTGCTGCTTCTTTGTCTTCTCCATCATTGTAGTTGGCTTTCAGTGTACCTGCTTTTAGTCTCATGCCCGCTTTGGGCTCTACTGTCAAGGTTACTGTTGCGCCTGCTTCGACTGGAGTTGCATCAATTGTTATTGTGCTGTCGCTATCCCCGTCTACTGTGGTGATTGTACCCAGGGTTATTGCATATGTTGTTGACACTTTCACAAAGGTATTAGGACCAGGGTCTGCCACCGTTGCCGTATAATTATCTGAACCATAAGCGGCTGTAGCCTCTCCTGTGGGTAGGTAGAAGACCAGCACACCGCCGGCCGTGGTCCGAACGTCGTCTAAGCCATAGCCGGAAGCTGCTGCTCCGCCCAGTGTTAAACTGCCATCGCTTACGTCTGTTACAGCACTGATGCCTGAGAGTGTCAGCGTCGTTTTGTAGACAGGAGTTGTGCCATCCTCTGTTGTCAAATTGCCAACTGTATAACCCGACACTGTGCCGATAATGCTTCCGCCGCTGATTTTTATTTTCTTAGTGCCGGTAACTAATCCTCCATGACTACTGTCACCATAAATATGACCATCAATGTTACCGCCGCTGACAGTAACATTTGTATCCCCGCTAATTGTGGCTGCATACCCCCCGCCGCATATAAGATTGATGACAGTACCGCCAATGACAGTAACATTCGTACTACCGGTAACATTCGTACCGGCGCCGGAAATAAACCCGCCACCGTATACATAGTTGATAGTGCCCCCGCTGACGGTAACATTCGTACTGCCGATAGCAACATTGGTTCTCTCTCCGCCACCGTATATATTGCCGATAGTACCGCCGCTGACAGCAACATTTGTACTGTCGCTAACATCGCAGTCTATCCCGCCACCGACAATAGCGGCGAGATTTCCGCCGCTGACAGTAATATGCGTACTGCCCGTAACATCGCCTCCATCCCCGCCACCGTATATAACATAAGCTTTGCCGCCGAGCATAGTAATTTTGGTGTCGCTGTCAAGCGTGCTATTACCTCCACCATAAACATTATAGCTATGGAGGTCGTAGCCGGTAATGTCGGAGCTCCCTGTCGCACCGGCTATTTCTTGTATTGCTTCTCCGTCATCGATTATTCCGTCACTGTTTGTATCAAGGTAAACAACGGTGTAATTTTCTGTAGTGCCAGCGTCAAGAATAATCGCGTTGCCGTTGGCATATATTGATGTTCCGGAAACTGATACCGGTTCTGCGGGATCAGCTGCTGCTACGGTTACGGTGAAGCCCTTGGTATAGGTCTTGCCTTTGCTGTCTGTCACTTTCACGGTGACCTTATAGTCCTTGGCAGTCGCTAAGGCTCCGCCTGCCGCTACGTTCAGCTTGTTTGCAGCGATAGCAAAGGATGAATTGTCCGCACTGTTAGCCGGAGTTCCGCCATCTGCGATCAATTCATAGGTAAAGGCTGCTGTACCGCCTGTGGCAGACAGTGTTCCTATTTCAGCATTGGCAGCTACATTGGCGTTGCCTACCTGCAAGTCCTCTGTGACTGCTAAGCTGATGTTTGTTACTTCGGGATCAGCTGCTGCTACGGTTACGGTGAAGCCCTTGGTATAGGTCTTGCCTTTGCTGTCTGTCACTTTCACGGTGACCTTATAGTCCTTGGCAGTCGCTAAGGCTCCGCCTGCCGCTACGTTCAGCTTGTTTGCAGCGATAGCAAAGGATGAATTGTCCGCGCTGTTGGCCGGAGTTCCGCTGTCTGCGATCAATTCATAGGTAAAGGCTGCTGTGCCGCCTGTTGTGGACAGTGTTCCTATTTCAGCATTGGCAGTTACATTGGCGTTGCCTACCTGCAAGTCCGCTGTAGCTGCTAAGCTGATGTTTGTTACTTCGGGATCAGCTGCTGCCACGGTTACGGTGAAGCCCTTGGTATAGGTCTTACCTTTGCTATCTGTCACTTTAACTGTGACCTTATAGTCCTTGGCAGCCGTTAAAGCTCCGTCTGACGCTACGTTCAGCTTGTTTGCAGCAATGGCAAAGGAGGAATTGTCCGCACTGTTAGCCGGAGTTCCACCATCTGCAACCAGTTCATAGGTAAAGGCTGCTGTACCGCCTGTGGCAGACAGTGTTCCTATTTCAGCATTGGCAGCTACATTGGCGTTGCCTACCTGCAAGTCCTCTGTGACTGCTAAGCTGATGTTCGTTACTTCGGGATCAGCTGCTGCTACGGTTACGGTGAAGCCCTTGGTATAGGTCTTGCCTTTGCTGTCTGTCACTTTCACGGTGACCTTATAGTCCTTGGCAGTCGCTAAGGCTCCGCCTGATGCTACGTTCAGCTTGTTTGCAGCGATAGCAAAGGATGAATTGTCCGCGCTGTTAGCCGGAGTTCCGCCATCTGCAACCAATTCATAGGTAAAGGCTGCTGTGCCGCCTGTTGTGGACAGTGTTCCTATTTCAGCATTGGCAGTTACATTGGCGTTGCCTACCTGCAAGTCCGCTGTAGCTGCTAAGCTGATGTTTGTTACTTCGGGATCAGCTGCTGCCACGGTTACGGTGAAGCCCTTGGTATAGGTCTTACCTTTGCTATCTGTCACTTTAACTGTGACCTTATAGTCCTTGGCAGCCGTTAAAGCTCCGTCTGACGCTACGTTCAGCTTGTTTGCAGCAATGGCAAAGGAGGAATTGTCCGCACTGTTAGCCGGAGTTCCACCATCTGCAACCAGTTCATAGGTAAAGGCTGCTGTACCGCCTGTGGCAGACAGTGTTCCTATTTCAGCATTGGCAGCTACATTGGCGTTGCCTACCTGCAAGTCCTCTGTGACTGCTAAGCTGATGTTCGTTACTTCGGGATCAGCTGCTGCTACGGTTACGGTGAAGCCCTTGGTATAGGTCTTGCCTTTGCTGTCTGTCACTTTCACGGTGACCTTATAGTCCTTGGCAGTCGCTAAGGCTCCGCCTGATGCTACGTTCAGCTTGTTTGCAGCGATAGCAAAGGATGAATTGTCCGCGCTGTTAGCCGGAGTTCCGCCATCTGCAACCAATTCATAGGTAAAGGCTGCTGTGCCGCCTGTTGTGGACAGTGTTCCTATTTCAGCATTGGCAGTTACATTGGCGTTGCCTACCTGCAAGTCCGCTGTAGCTGCTAAGCTGATGTTTGTTACTTCGGGATCAGCTGCTGCCACGGTTACGGTGAAGCCCTTGGTATAGGTCTTACCTTTGCTATCTGTCACTTTAACTGTGACCTTATAGTCCTTGGCAGCCGTTAAAGCTCCGTCTGACGCTACGTTCAGCTTGTTTGCAGCAATGGCAAAGGAGGAATTGTCCGCACTGTTAGCCGGAGTTCCACCATCTGCAACCAGTTCATAGGTAAAGGCTGCTGTACCGCCTGTGGCAGACAGTGTTCCTATTTCAGCATTGGCAGCTACATTGGCGTTGCCTACCTGCAAGTCCTCTGTGACTGCTAAGCTGATGTTCGTTACTTCGGGATCAGCTGCTGCTACGGTTACGGTGAAGCCCTTGGTATAGGTCTTGCCTTTGCTGTCTGTCACTTTCACGGTGACCTTATAGTCCTTGGCAGTCGCTAAGGCTCCGCCTGATGCTACGTTCAGCTTGTTTGCAGCGATAGCAAAGGATGAATTGTCCGCGCTGTTAGCCGGAGTTCCGCCATCTGCAACCAATTCATAGGTAAAGGCTGCTGTGCCGCCTGTTGTGGACAGTGTTCCTATTTCAGCATTGGCAGCTACATTGGCGTTGCCTACCTGCAAGTCCGCTGTAGCTGCTAAGCTGATGTTTGTTACTTCGGGATAGGTGATGGATTCGCTGTCGTCACTACCGCCATTTCTACCACCACTGCCGCCGCTGCTGCTGCCGCCACCACCGCCGGTCTGCCCTCCAACGACCGCTGTATCTCCAGGCTTGACCGATATTGTACCTGCGATGACCCTGGTAGTACTTGAAGCAGCACTAACCTTTGTTCCCGGTGTTGTGACTTTTATGCTGTCTGCTTTAGCCTCTACTGTTTTTACGCTGCCTGCCCCACTTATGGCAGCACCTTCACCATTAGCAATGATGCTGTCCACATGCGTTCCGCTTTGAGTGATGACATGGGCATCTTCACCTACAATCGTTGCTGTATCAATCGTAGATTTGTCATTTACCTTAAGGGTTGAACGGTCACCAACAATGGCAGCCTGTACAATGGCAGCCTTGGTGGCAATGACTGTTATATCGGAGGCAACTATTGTTACCTTACCAAAATTCCCTTCAATTATCACATCGTCTTTTCCATCAACATTGACCTCGCCAATTTGCGTTCCACCCTCGGTATAAACTCTGACTTCACCGTCTACACGGGCAACGGTAACGTTCTGCAAATGGGAATTACCCGTGATTTTGATGGAATGAATACCCCCGCCACGGATAAAGGTTTCTCCGCTTACTGTGATATTGTCTAAAGTCACACTGCCCTCGCCAACTTCTTTGGCGATGATCAGGTTACCCTTAACTATAATGTTTTGCAAGTTTACTCCATCAGCCTTTACGACAACATTGCCTTCGATTGTTTGCGTACCAGCCTTCGGGCCATAATTTCCCTTTTGGTCATAGACTTTGCTATACCCGAAGAAATTGACTGAATTGGTCGCTCCGTCCCATTGATAGCCAACTTCTAATGCTTTGGCTATAAAAGAGATGGGCAGCATAGTCCGGTCACCGCCATTGCCCACGCTCTTCAACTCTGCTGCTGTATCCATCAGCAGTATCTTGCCATTGACGCTTAATTCTTTACTGCCTATTTTGATCAAAATCAAATCTGTCCCTCTGGTGATCCTGACGGTTTGACTTTCCGCAAGCCACACGGCCTTATCTGTGCCTAAGGCTGGAGCAACAAAAGCTACAGGCACCATGGTTCGTCCATCTTTAATATAGGGAGCTACATCTGTTTCTAACCGCGTACTACCCACGCTGTAGCCCTTCTCCCCGATGGTGAATCTTACTGTCTGCTCCATTCCTTCGACAGTGCTTTCTGCAGCGAATAGCCCTGCTGGAAATAGTGAAAGCACCATCATAAAAATCAATGTTATACCCAAGAACCTTTTCAAGAAGTGACCCCCCTTTTCAAAATTGCGACAATTATGCTTACTCATTATAGCATTGGCAGAATAGCCTGGTTATTTATCTACATGAAATGTCATTTTTACGTCATGAAATGTATTGTTTTGTATTTTTTTCGTAGTTGCTATGTTATAATGAATATTTGTATAGACAAATAGGAGGGGCAATCTGGACTTTGTCAAGAACCTATCACAAGATGGCTTTACTACAACAAGCGGACTTTTTATTCCTGAATCAAGAAATGTTTTCAAAGAAGTAAAGCAGAAATATATCAATTATTCCTTCCAGTCGGAAGACTTTTAGGAGAAAAGAATGCTAAACTTAATTAGATCTCTATTTAACCTTATTTACGCTATCAGCTTGATCTATATGCTCTTGGATTTTGAAATAAAACGCAAGAAAGACCTCTATCTGATGGGGCTATTCGTATTTGTCATTCTAATCTGCAATGTATTTGTCTGGTTAAATTTCGGGTATGAAGGGTTTATGAAGCTCTATCCCCTTCTTATTCATATTCCGTCGTTTATAGTCTTCCTGCTCGTATCAAAGTACAAAGGAATAAAATTAATCTTTGTTCTTTTGACAGTCTTTGTTTTATGCTCACCACCCATTGGCATAGCCCTTATCATTTCCTCTTTTTTTGGCTTTAATAGAACAATCCTTACTGTTGTTTGCTTCATGATGTATATACCCACAGGATTTTTTGTGTACAAATATTTGCGCCCTTCATTTCTTTATATGCTGCGTAACACGGATAAAGGCTGGTTTGGATTTTGCACGATACCGCTTTCATACTATGCACTCATTTATTTTATTGTCCTACGCAATTCTAAACAAATGACGGAAATACCTAATCTTGTGATTATGGTGTTAGCCCTTATTTTGACTATTGCAGCCTATATTATGATTCTACGGTTTTTCAAACAAATCAGAGAACAGCTCACCCTACAAAACGAACAAAATTTATTACAAATGCAAGTAGCAGCAGCACAGGCGCATTTGGAAGCCCTGGAAGAATCACAGGAAAAGACGATCATTTATCGCCACGATATGCGGCACCATCTGAATCTGATTAGTGCCTATCTTGCGGACAACAACGTGGCCGCAGCAGAAGAATATATTTCCGATGTCGAAAATATTATTGAAAGCACTGTAATTGAAAAGTACTGCAGCAATTACTCGATCAATTTGATGTTAAATTGCTATGTTGCCAAGGCAAGAAATGAGCACATTGCAGTTGAAACAGAGGTCAACCTCCCTGCAAAAAACGTTATTTCTGATATGGACCTTTGTGTTATCTTTGCCAATGCCATAGAAAATGCTATTAATGCATGCAAACTCGTTCCCCACACAGACAACCGATTCATAAAAATACTCTGTAAAATTAAAGGAGATAAGCGCCTCATACAAGTTATCAACAGCTATGAAGGCACAATCCTGTTTGTTGACGACATGCCGGCAAGCCTGAAGGAAAATCATGGCCTCGGTACAAAAAGCATCGCAGCGATAGCAGAAAAGTACGGCGGCGTGTATTCCTTCACTGCTGACAGTGGTGTCTTTAAAACAAGCATCATCTTGTAGGCTCCTCTGTCAACCTACTGTTCAAACTTCATAAGAAGCATAAATAAAAACAGCCTAGAAGCATTGATTCACAACACTTCTAGGCTGTTTCCGCATTTACTTGTGATACGGTTCAGCATAACACAAGTAAGATCCTTCATCATTCACTTCTCAGACCGCCTTGCCGGTTGGTGCATTATTTGAAATTATTCACCCTATAACGGTCCAATACTGTCATACTTGATCCACCGTACCTGGTACGGCAGCATCTTCACATTCCCAATATCTACTGCCTCATTATTTACAAGGTCGAAGCCCTTGACGGCAGCGGGGATGTCGTATGTCTCTCCGGACACGTTAACGGCAGTCAGCATCTTTTCTCCGGTATCACGGTTGTGCCGGATAAAGGCGAATGCCCTTTCATCCAGCCGCACAACTTGCTGCGCCGCAGCCGGAGAAAACGCCGACTGCTGCCGCCGCAGCCGGATCAGCTGCGACAGCCGGTCAAAGACCTGGTTCCGGAGGCTGCCCTCAGCCTCCAGCTCCGTAGAGACCTGGTCATAGTCCAGCTTTTCCCTGTTGATCCGACGGTTGATGCCGGATTCTTCTACACCGGCATACCAGTTCTGCGATCCGATCAAGCTGTGCATGTAGATGCCCGGCACACCAGCTACCGACAGCAGGATAGCCTGTGCTGCTACAAATTTACCCACCCGTTCCTTCATATCCGGGGACTGGGGGTCGGTCAGTGCGTCCATATAGTTGATATTCAGCTCGTAGGGGCTTTTCGTCCCATCGCAGTTGAACTTATAATTGATCCTTCCGCCATGCCGGATAACGGTATCCACCATCATCTGCTTCTCATGCTCAGTCAGGATTCCCTCGGTGGGTCTCATCCCGATGCCGTCATGGGAAGCCAGGAAGTTGTAATACGTCGTTCCCTCTTCCAGCGGCGTATCCCCCAGAGACTCGGCCCACTCCGTCAGCTTGGCGGCATTGCCTGATAAAAAGGAAAATAGTGTCAAGGGCGGTAGGGGAAACTGGTAAACCATTTGTGCCTCGTCGCTGCCATCCCCAAAGTAGCTGATGTTGTCAATGTGGGGCACATTGGTCTCAGTTATGAGAATGGTTCCCGGAAATACCTGCTCCACTGCGGCCCGCATCAGCTTGACTACAGCATGGGTCTCTTCCAGGTGCATGCAGGTGGTACCTTTTTTCTTCCATGCGAAGCCGATGGCATCCAGCCGGATGAACCGGGCTCCCCTGTCCGCATAGGTCAGAAGGACCTGGAGGATCTCCAGCAGTACCTTTGGATTCTGAAAGTTGAGATCGACCTGGTCGTCGCTGAACGTCGTCCATACATGCCGCAGGCCTTCGATGGTCTCAAAAGGTGTCAGCAGCGGAAGTGCCCTGGGACGAATGACCATGGAATAATCCCCATCCGGATCCGCTGTGATGAAATACGCCTTATAGTCCGGGTCACACGCAAGAAAATGCTGGAACCAGCTGCCGGCTTTGGATACATGGTTCACCACCGCATCATACATCATATCGTAGTCACCGGCCAGCGCCCGTACATCCTCCCATGTGCCCAGCCGGTCATCGATCTGATAATAATCCACAACGGAGAATCCATCATCGGAAGTATAGGGGAACATCGGCAGGATGTGTACCGCCGTTACGGTATCCTTCATGAAACGGTTCAAGAACCGTCTCAGGGCAGCCAAGGGTGCCTCGCCATTCTTTCTGATGGAGTCCCCGTAGGTGATCAGCATGACATCCTTTTCGCTGACCCAGTCCTTTTGGACACAACCGGCCTTTTCCTGCCAGCCTTCAAGCAAAGCCAGCATATCGCGGAGCACACTCCCGGCCTGCTCCTTATATAATATCTCTAAGTGATGCCTGATCACATCCTGTTGATAAATCCGCTTCTTCAATGGGCGACACCTCACGCTGTTTTAATATGAGCCGGCCTTTCAGGGCGTAGTCCCTTCCATGAACCTTCATGGGTATTTCCTCGCAGGAATCTGATGCTATGAAGATCTCGTCCCGCGTTACCCTCACCATGATTTTTTTGCTTTTCCAATAAAAGCTGAAGCTTAGCCGCGACCATGCTTCCGGCAGCTGCGGATTCAGCTCCAGGCTTCCTTCATTGTTGTAAACGCCTCCGAAACCAAAGACCGTCATCATCCATATCCCACCCATTGATGCTGCATGGATACCGGTATTTGAAGATATCGGATTCTGCCCCATATCCACCCGACATGCCTCCTTGAAAAACCGGTAGGCATCCGCGGTATCCCCGAAGTAAGCGGCAACAATGCTGTGTATGGCACTGCTCAGGGATGAATCGTGTATGGTCCTGGGCTCATAGTATTTCCAGCCGGCCTCTATGGTCTGCCTGTCAAACAGCCTTTTCAGCGTGTAGAAAAGCATCACCACATCTGCTTGCTTCAGTACTTGCAGGTCAACGATCTGATTTCTGGAATAATCCAGCAGAATGCTCTGCTTCAAAGCGCTTTCCCTGTATTCCGCTATATCGATTTCTTTTTTATTGAGGAAAGTGTCATCCTGGGGTATGACACCGTCAGCATCAGGCGTAGGCAGGTACAGCTTTTCCAAAGCCTTGCGGTATACATCATACCTTTCCTGCAGCTTCAGCTTTGCGTCCAAAGCTTCAAAAAGCCCGGCATGCTCCGATTGCAGCAGTTCATAAAGCCTGACAGCAGCCTCAATGACATAGTGTGCCATGTAATTGGTATAGGCGTTGTTGTCAATATGCTCGGTATACTCATCCGGTCCAATGACATCTCTGATTTCATACCGTTCAAGCTGCCGATTCCATTGAAGCCGGCTGCACCAGAACCAGGCACACTCAAAGAGCAGTTCACTGCCGTAATCTCGCATGAACGCAAAATCGTCCGTGGATAGGTAGTACTGCCATAGGGAATAAGCAATATCCGCTGTAATATGGTGCTCTTTTTCTCCCGACCACACCCGGGTGGGTTTGCCGGTCAGAATATTCAGCGCCGCCCAGTCCGGCGTCTCTTCCTCTCCCGTAAACGCCGTCTCCCACGGGTACATGGCCCCCTGATAGCCGTATTTGGCTGCCTTGGAGCGGGCTCCTTCCAGGTTTTCATACCGGTACATCAGAAGCTGCCTGGCAACCTGGGGCATCGAATACTGGAAATACGGCAGCATAAAGATCTCGGTATCCCAAAACACATGGCCCTTATACCCCTCTCCGGACAATGCCTTGGCTCCGATGCTGAAGCGCCGGTCATGCCGGGGGGTCATGATAAGCAGGTGATACTGTGCAAACCTCAAAGTCAGCAGGTCTTCGCTGTTTTGGCTTTCTATACTGATTTCCACCGCTTCCCAATAGGCCTTCCATTCTTTTTTGCTGCGGTCCAGCAATGTATCATAATTTTGCAGGGATATGTTTTTCAGATGCGCCAATGCCTTTGCCTTCAGCTTCTTAAGACTGTAGTTGTCCCGTTCTTCCTGATCCCTGGATGTAAAAATATTGACGATCTTCTCGAAGGTCACACCCTGATTCTTTTCGGCGTCAAGGCTATAGATTCCGAAGATTTTCCTGCGTTCCACACCGAATTCCTCTGCCTCATGGATCAAGCTGCCGCCGCTTGCCATACTGCAGCTGCAGCCGGTTACAAAGTCTATGCCTGACTCTGTAGTAATCTGCACCAGCTGCATAAAACGCTTGTCATACACCTGCTTGTCGCCTTCGCGGAAATGCTGGCTGCCTGAGTTGGTCATCCTGCAGCTGATGCCGGTCTTGACCCTTATCCGGGCATCACCTGTCAGCGGCTCAATGGTAACCTTAAAGGCGATAGTATGCAAATCCTCAATGGAAACAAACCGCCTGAACAGCAGCCGGTAGGTCTCCTTGGCGGTGCTCTGCCAGATAACTTCCCGTGTCAGTTCCCCATCTTTGAGATTCAGGCACCTGGCATAGGAGACGACCGCTCCCGTATTCATTGTAAACTGCTCGCCGTTCAGAAATATCTGCATTTCTGTGACATCCGCTGCATTGGGCAGCTCCGTCACTTCTCCGGGTGTGGATTTATTGAAGGTACCGGCAACAAAAAGATTCCTTACCTGTCCCACATAGCTTTCTTCATAAGCGGACCGGAGCCCCAGATAGCCGTTCCCCAGTGCCATAATGCTTTCGCATTTTCCCTGGTGGCGCAGATCCGGTTTTTCTTCGCAAAGGATCCAGTCCTTGTATTCCCCGATTCCTTTTTCATAGCTCAGCATTGTGTCCTCCCGGGCTAGCATTTAACCGGCAGCCCTGTCTCAGATGATTTGTACATGGCATCAATGATCTTTTGAATAATGAGGCTGTGCCCGGCCTTATAGACCGGGTGCTTGCTGCCGATACAGCTCCGTATGAAATCAGCAATGCTTTCATAATGCTTATCCACCTGCTGCAAGTGTGGAAAGTCTGTGTCTGTCAGCGTCAAACCGTTTTCCGAGAAAACCTGCAGCGGAAAAACCGAAGCCCCTGCTTTTTCTCCGAAGAGGTGAACATTCATGATCGAGGCCTCTTTCATATTTAAAGCAAAGGAAGTTTCTAAATTGATCGAAGCGCCGTTTTTGAAGCGGATAAACCCAAAAGCAGAATCCTCCACTGTAAACTTATCGGGATCCCAGCTTCCCATAAGCCCAACCCCGGGCCTGTTGCCAATCCGCTGATGCGTCGCAGCCAATACATAATCCGGCTCGGGAAAATCCATCAGGTACAGCGCGGTGTCCAGCATGTGCACGCCTATATCGATCAGCGGCCCGCCGCCCTGGACGGCTTTATCGGTAAAGCTGCCCCATCCGGGGATGCCCCTCCGCCTCAATGCCTGAACCCTTGCCGCATAGATTTCCCCGAACGCGCCTTTATTTATCTGCTCCTTGAGGGCTTTTACCTCTTCCGAATGCCTGAAGTGAAAATTAAAGGCCAACAGCCTGTTGTTCTTAACAGCAGCTTCGTATACCGCCAGGGCTTCCTCATAATTCATTGCAGGCGGCTTTTCGCACAATACATGGCAACCGGCATTCAATGCGTCGATGCTTACCGGGGCATGAAACTTGTTGGTCACGCATACGCTGACGGCATCCAGCCTGCACTGCTCCAGCATTTCCCTGTGGCTGCCGAAGCTCTCGGGAATACCGTATTGGGCTGCAACCTGCGCTGCCCTGCCGGCATTGATATCACAAATGGCCGTCACCTCCACCTCAGCCTCATGCTTCAGGTATGCCGGAAGGTGCGCCGTCTCAACGATTTGTCCTGCTCCGATCAATCCTACTCTCAGTTTGCCCATCTCTTTCACCTTGCCTTTTCCATACAATCACGGATGAACTGAACCGACTTCTTGTATTCCCATTCGGGATTCTCGCCCCGCACCCTGCATTCAAATGCCATGAAACCGTCATAGCCGATTTTTTTCAATGCACGGAATCCGCTGACAAAATCCATGTGCCCATCTCCCGGCTGATAGCGGTGGCTGTCGGCCAGGTGGACATGCTCCACCCATTCCCGGTGCAGAGCAATACTCCGGGCAATATCGCTTTCTTCTATGTTCATGTGGAAGAAATCCGCAGTTATCTTTACTTGCTTGAAGCCGCCCGCCACGATAAGTTCTCTGGCGGTCTCCAGTGTATTGATCATATGATCCTCATACCGGTTCAAGGGCTCAAGGAAAACTGTCGTACGGGTTGCCTCGGCCACAATCTCCAGTTTTCCCAGGGAATCCAGCAGAACAGCCTTATCCTCTTCTGCATTCCTAGGCGGCACCATGGGCGGCAGCCTCAGGGAGAACATTCCCCATGCGGCGGGAACGACGATTCCCTTGGCTCCGATATGCTGAGCGCATTCCAGAATTCGGCAGATATCGGCAAGACCCTTTTTACGCCGGTTCTCATCAAAGTCGCCGATCCAGCCGGAGTAACCTCCGCAAACGCTGGAAACGGGCAGCCCTGTTGCTTCTACTGCGGCCTTGACTTCCTCCAAGCGCTCCACCAGCACGGCACCGTCGATTTCATAAGCATCAAAGCCCATGGCCTTGATGCAGTTCAGCTTACCTTCCATATCAGTGGGAAAAAACGGTTTATCCTGTGTCGCAAGTTTCATATTGACCCCCCTAAAATATGACGCCCATTTTTATCGAGAGCTGCGGCTCCCGGTCCACATATTTCATATATCCTTCTGCCGACTCCGAAAAAGGAACCACCGGATGGATGATGTCCTCACAGTTGAGGTAACCATTGGTCAGCATCTGCCAGCATACTTCCTCGATCCGCTTCCTGTCCCAGCGCGGATAGTCGGGGTTGGGCTCGCTGCCTGCCCGTGAGAATACTATCTTTGCATTATTGAAGTGTGCTTCCTTGCCGAAGTTCAGACAGGAGGTAATTTCCTTGCCGAAAGCCACATAAGCTATCGTCCCTCCATATGCCAAGCCTCTTAATGCGCTCTGAAGTGCAGACGGATGGCCGCTGGTCTCGATTACCGCGTCCACCCCCAGCTTATTGGTCAGCTTCTTCAGCTCCAGGCCTACATCAATGTCCGTTGTGTCCAGTGCTATATCTGCACCATTAGCTGTGGCTATTTGCCTTCTCATTTCTATCGGATCAATAACAACTACCAGGCTTGCACCCATCTTCTTGCATATCTGAGCAGCAATCTGTCCAATAGCCCCAAGGCCGAATACAGCGACTCTGTCACCGGGTCTGACCCCTGCATCCCTGACACCGCCCAATGCGAACTGTGCCGGATCATAGCATACTGCGTTTTTCCAGGTAACATTTTCCGGCAGCCTTCTTAAGCGGTAATTATTCACAGCATTGATGATCACAGTCTCCCGGATCCCGCCGTAGGAACAGACCCGGTCTCCCAGCTCGTAGTCTCCGACCTGGCTGCCTTTTTCTATTATTCGTCCAACCCACTGGTTTCCAAGGTTCCATTCACCGAATTTTACGCCGCATTCTTCATTCTCTCCCCTTGGAATAAAAAGCTGCCATTCGCTGTCATACTTCTCCTTTATGAAGGGGCTGCCGCCTTTAAAATCGGTCAATTCAGTCCCATGCTTCGGAGAGGCGAATTCCACCTGAACCTTAACTTCATTGGGCAATATTCCTCTATCCTGATATTCGAGTATTTCAGCGACACGCGGCGCTGTTGCTACCAGCTGCTTCGGCATGACCGCATCCCTCCCCTTTCATTTATTCCTTCACCCCGCCGGCTACCAACCCGCCGGTAATGAATTTTTCCACCATCGAAAACATGAATACCACCGGTATCGCAGTCAGGAACGAAGCTGCCATCATCCTTCCCCAGACATAATCCTTGGAGCTGAAAAGCTGCCGCAGACCGATGGGCAGCGTCAGTTTGTCCGGAGTCGACAGGAATATGGATGAAAACAGGAAATCGTTCCAGGCAATCATAAAGACATATGCAAAAACAGACATGATGGCCGGTATGGAAAGCGGCATCACGATTTTGTATATAACCTGGAACCGGCTTAAGCCGTCGATCATAGCGGCCTCCTCCAGGGAAACCGGTATGGACGCGAAGTAGCTGCTCAGCATGAACAGCGTGGCCGGCAGCGTGGTAACCAGGCAGGTTATGACCAGTGAAAGCTTGTTGTCATACAAGCCTATGCCGGAAATGATCTTGAACAACGGAACCACCAGCACGATACCGGAAAACATATAGACCACCAGAGAGCTTTCCTGGATCAGCTTTCTGCCGGGAAAATCCAGCTTTGCCAGGCTGTAAGCGCCCATACTGCCGATAATGACAGCCAGGGCCGCTGTTCCGAAAGCGACCTGGAAGCTGTTCCAGAAATACCGCCAGAAAGGGAATATATCTGGATTCAGTACATCCTTGAAGTGCTGCAGTGTTATCTCCTCAGGAAATATCTGAGGCGGATAGGCAACGGATCCCGCGGAGGTCTTGAGCGCGGTTGTCAGCATGAAGTAAAAAGGCAGCAATGCCATGCATACGACCACGACGACCAGCAGATCCAACAGAACATTTTTTACCGAGCGTTTCCTCATACCCGCTTCACCTTCCTTCTGACCAGGATGACAAAGGACATGACGATCAGGAAAAGGACCACCGTAATGGAAGCCGCCAGACCGAAATCGTTGGTGGAAAATGCCGTCTCATAGAGGTAAACCCCCATAATCGGCACTTGCTTGGTCAAGAGATACACATCGTCAAACTTATAAAAATTCCAAATGGACCGGAGGATCATCAAGGAACCGACAACCGGCAAGATTTCCGGCAGCGTAATGTTCCAGAACTGGTGCCAGGCGTTGGCGCCGTCTATCCTGGCTGCTTCATACAAGGACTCGTCGATTGCCTGCAGCGAGGCCAGAATCATCATGAAGCTGTAAGGGAATACCCGCCAGGTATCAAACAGCACCACCAGCGTCATGGACAGCACCGGGTGGTCAAACCAGGCCGGAACCGCTTCAAACAGGTGCAGCAGATCCACTGTTACATAATTGACAACGCCATATATACCGTTGAACATGTACCGCCAGACAAATACCAGAGAGATGACAGGCGCTACATAGGGCAGGATGACCAGGGAACGCGCAAAGCCCCGTCCTTTGAATTTCCTGTTCATCAGCAGTGCCACCAAAAGCCCGACAGTTGTGGAGCAGACGACAGTAACAGCGACATAAACCGTGGTCATCAGCAGCGCTTTGAGAAAATTGCCGTCCTGGAGCAAGGTCAGGTAATTGCTCAACCCGATGGGCTTATGGGGCTTCAGCGGGTTAAGGGATACCCTGTGAAAGCTCAGATAGATGTTGTAGATAATGGGATAAATAATGACAGAAGCGATCAGGATCAGGGACGGCAGAATAAAAAGGATCCCCAGCCTCGACTCGGACTTTTGCAAAGCGCTTCTCGGCTTTGGTGCTTTTGATGCAAGGCGCAACACTTGGCTCCCCCCTCCTTACTTAAAATATGCCGACGTTCCAATTGGAACATCGGCATATCTCGGTCTATTCGTTAACAATTTGCTCCATTGCCTTCTGAGCTTTTTCAATTTCCTGGTCCATACCGGCATTCTGCACCAGTATGGCATTCAACGCCTTGGGTATGACGAATTTTCCTGTGATATTGCCCATCTTCGGGTGGGATTTTCCGTTCTGGAAGCCCAGCATCTTAAGCTCGTTAAAGCCTTCAGGAACCTTTGCGGCGGTTTCACCGAACGCCTTTAAAAGCTCATGGGACTGATATTTTTCGTCTGCGGCTATGTCCTTTACAACCGGATTTGCACCGCCGGGAGACATATGCAGCCAAGTGATATTACTTTCCTTCTCCAGCATGAAGCTGATGAATTTCTGAGCTGCTTCCTTCTGATCTGCGTCCACAGCCTTGGAGATGGACAGCGTGGTCATCATGCCGAAACCTGCTGCAGACTTGTTCTCAGGAATTGCAAAGCCGATCTTGTCAGCCATCTTCTGCTCGTACAAGGAACCCATGATATAGGTGGAGTATACCGCCATGGCAGCATTGCCGCCTACGAAGGCATCCTTGACCTGGGTTACACCGTTGGAGCCCTGGGGGCTGTATTTATAAAGTTCTTTATAGAAAGCGATTGCTTCTTTCATTTCAGGTGTGTTGAACTTTGGCTTGCCGTCGGCATCAAATAGTTCTACGTTATTGGACAATGCAAACTGTGTGAAGGTCTGCTCGGTAAAGTCAGTCTCTTCTGTGGCGAAAACAATGCCGTACTTCTTGTTGGCCGGATCAGACAAAGCCTGTGCCGCCTTCAGGATGTTCTCCCATTTGGTGGGTGCTTCCAGCCCCTTTTCCGCAAACAGATCCTTCCGATACCAGATGCCGGCTACCCAGCCAGAGACAGGTACACCTGTATATTCATCCTTGTCCGGTGTTTTGAGGATTTCCAAAGCGCCTTTGAAGAAGGCGTCCTTGCCTTTGCCGGTGATGACTTCGGTGTTGGCCTGGGTGTCAATGACATCCTCGGCATACAGCAAACGGCCTTGGTCAATATTGGACTCGACGACTGCCGGAAGCTTCTGAGAAGAGATCAGAGTGGTCATCTTTGTCCAGTAGGCGTCCTCCGGAACCGGAACCTGTTTGACTTCGATACCCGGGTTCTTTGCGGTAAAGTCATCAATAATGCTCTGGATCACTTTGACGCGTTCTTCCTCCGGTTGACTGTGCATGAATTCTATGGCTACCGTTTTCTTGGGTTCCTCCGGCGCGCTGCTTGCTGCCGGTTCACTGGGCTTGCTGCTGCAGCCTGTGAGCCCGATGCTGAGCAGCATGACTGCTGCCGTTAACATGGAAACTAACCTTTTCTTCATGATTCTCCCCCTTTAATTTACCTTCGTCCGTTTCGAAAGCGCTTTCGATTTTAACGAAAGCGCTTTCGTTATTTATTTTTATTATAATACCATCTCTACAAGAAGTAAATATACTTTTTGAAATATTTTGGTAAGAAAGAAAAAACACCCATTATATGATTATCCGGGTGCTTTCTCAGATGCTCTCCCTGATCCTGAAATGGTAGGGTACATAATCCACTTCGTTAACATTTTCCCCACTTAACATTTTAATGAGCTTTTCTGCCGCCGCTCTCCCCATGCCCTTAAAATCCTGCACTACTGTGGTCAGCCTGGGGTTGGAATAGTCGCTCAGCTGAATGCCGTCAAACCCTACCAGAGCAACCTCTTCGGGCACCCTTTTCCCCATGCCTTGAACGGCTCTCATCGCACCCAGGGCCATCAGGTCGGAGGCGCAGAATATTGCGGTGATCTCTGGGTTGGCATTCAGAAGCTCCTTGGTTTTTTCACATGCAAGCTCCTCATAATAATCCGCATACTTGATGTAGGCATCCTTCACCTCTATGCCCAGCTCCTGCATCGCAGTCCGGTAGCCCAGCTCACGGTACTGGCTGACATCAACCTCTTTCAGGCCGTTGATTAAGGCAATATTCCGGTGGCCTTTGTCATGAAGCTGCCTTATGACTTCTTTCACAGCTGCCACGTTGTCTGTTGTAACCGTAGCCAGGTGTCTGCCCTTCAGCTTGATGTCCACAGCAATACACGGCAGCTCAGCCTTTGTGATCTCTTCGAAGTAAGGATCTCCTGGCTTTAAGCCGTACATGATGACGCCGGATATCTGCCTCTCCTTGCACAGCTGCACCAGGGTCTTGCTCCGCTGCTTTTTTATATCGGTGCTGATGATCAGCAGCTCAAAATCCTTTTCAGCACAGTAATTCTTGGCACCGATCAAGATCCTGAAAATGATGTTGCCGTTGCTGTCGGTTTCCCTTATTTCCGACAGCACCAGGCCGATGATGTTGGATTTCCCCAGTGCAAGATTCCTTGCAGCCATGTTGGGCGTATAGCCGCATTCCTCCGCTACTTCCCGGATTTTTCTTTTTGTCTCCTCACTGACATCGGGATAGTTGTTCAAAGCCTTTGAAACCGTAGTAATGCTGACTCCGGTACGCTCTGCAATATATTTGATGGACGACATTCCCTCACCCCTTTGCGCCTGAAATTTTCTCAGCCAGCTCATTGAGATAGACCCATCTCTCCATTTTCTCTTCCAATGCCTGCTCAGTTGCCGCCTTTTCTGCAAGCAGCTGCTGCAGGCGTGTATAATCACTTGCTGCCTTACCGATTTCAGCATCCAAGACCTGGACTTTGGCCTCCAGTTGGGCAACAACAGCGTCTATTTCTTCGTATTCCTTTTGCTCTTTGTAGGTAAACTTCAGCGGCCTCGCCTTTTCCCGGTCCTGAGCACTGCGTGGGTCTGCACCGGTCTTTTTCTCAGCGGCATCCTGCCCTTTGCGGTCGTCTCTCTCCATCGCTGCGCTTTTTTCCTCGTCATCGCTGCGGCCTTTGTAATCCGTATAATTACCGGTATATTGCAGGACCCTTCCTTCTCCCTCAAAAACGAAGATCTTCTCCGCCACCTTATCCAAGAAGTAGCGATCGTGGGAAACGGCGATAACCGCACCTGGAAAACCCTCCAGATAATCCTCCAGAACGGTCAGTGTCTCTATATCCAGATCATTGGTAGGCTCATCCAGCAGCAGGATATTGGGCGCTTCCATCAGCACCCGCAAAAGGTGCAGGCGTCTTTTCTCCCCCCCTGACAGCTTGGATATCGGCGTCCACTGCAGGGTTGACGAGAACAGGAACCGCTCCAGCATCTGGGATGCGGTGATCTTGCTGCCGTCACCGGTGGTCAGGAATTCCGCACCTTCCCTGATATACTCGATAGCCCGCAAGGTCTCATCCATATGAGAGGTTTCCTGGGAGAAAAGCTCCATCCGGACAGTCTCACCTATTTCCAGCTTACCGCGGTCCGGTTCCAGGCTGCCGTAAAGGATATTCAAAAGTGTCGATTTGCCTATGCCATTGGGACCGATGATTCCGATCCGGTCATCCCGCAGTACGGTATAGCTGAAATCTTCAATGACTTTTCTATCTCCGAAGGTTTTCCCGATATGCTCAAGCTCGATGATCTTCCGGCCCAGCCGGCTGCCTGCCACCGAGATTTCCAATTTTTCGTCTTCCAGCTCCACCGCGCCTTCAGCCAGCTTGTTGAAGCGGTCGATCCTGGCCTTTTGCTTGGTGGTCCGCGCCTTGGCGCCCCGCTTGATCCACGCCAGCTCCTTGCGGTACAGATTCTGCCGCTTTTTCTCACTGGCAGCCTCCAGCTCTTCCCGCTCCAGCTTTTTCTCGAGGAAATCGTTGTAATTGCCCTTATAGGCATACAGGTTCCCCCGGTCCAGCTCCAGCGTGCCGTTCACGACTCTGTCCAGGAAGTACCGGTCATGGGTCACCATCAGGAGTGCACCCTTCCGCTTGTTCAAATACTGCTCCAACCAGTCAATCGTGTCGTTGTCCAGATGATTGGTAGGTTCGTCCAGGATCAGCAGCTCAGACGGGTTGATAAGGGCTGCTGCCAGTGCGATACGCTTTCTCTGTCCGCCGGACAGGGTACCCACCTTGGCATCAAAATCCGATATGCCAAGCCGGGTCAAGACCGTCCTGGCTTCACTCTCAATACTCCATGCATTCATGACGTCCATATCATGAGCCAGCTTGATGAGCTTGTCGCCGGGTGTATCGGGACTCGCCACTGCGGCTTCATACTCCCGGATCAGCTTCATCACAGCCGAGCCTCCTCGGAAAACCTGCTCCATTACGATGGCTTCGGGATCAAAGTATGGATTCTGCGGCAGGTACTCGACCCTGACGGTGTTTCCCTTCACCACTCTGCCTTCATCCGGCTGCTCCACCCCGGCCACGATCCGCAGAAGGGTCGTCTTTCCGGTACCGTTGATGCCGATGAGTCCGATCCTGTCCCCTTCGCTGATCCCAAAGCTGATTCCCTGCAGCAACGGCTTTTCGCTATAACTTTTTGCGATTCCTTCTATGCTTAAAAGATTCATTGTGCTCCCTCTCGTGCTTTATATTGTGTAACGGCAGCTTTACAGCAGCCTGATCCGTTCAAATGCTTCATTTTCTTTATATCATATAACCGTGCACAGGGCAAACATTTAGTTTTGGCTTTGACCCTATAGGCAAATGGCAAACCTCCTTCATAAACGGTGGTATATATAGGGAGTATCTCCAATTCGGTTAGTCACAGGCCTTTGCGGAGGCTTATTTAAAAAGCGTAAGACTGGCACGGACGCCTCGGCTAAAATGCCCACGACAGTGTCTAGCATTTATGCCGCCAACAGCTTGTCGTAGCTCATGGATGAGCGTTTTGAGCCGTTAGTTTTTTCAATAAGACAAGCAACTAGACCTGTCTAACAAGAATTGCAATACGACATATATATACCATCCGTTACATTAAGGTTTGCCATTTGACATCCACAAGATTTGCATTTATTTCTATAATTGGGTAAACTTAAACTAGTGTACTAGTGTGACTCCATATCTTAATTCAGGAAGGTGAGCTTATGCAATACAGAGAATTCGGAAATACCGGCGTCAAAATCTCCGCCCTGGGCTTCGGCGCCATGCGGCTGCCTACAAAGCAGGGGGAGGGAAAAGCCGTATTTGACCACGAGGAGAGCATCCGCGTGATCCACAGGGCTTTTGAGCTGGGTGTCAATTATATTGATACCGCACCCTATTACTGTGAAAAGGAAAGCGAGATCATTGTGGGAAAAGCGCTTAAGGGCTGGCGCAACAAGGTATATCTGTCCACCAAGAATCCCATTGAGGATGATTCCGGCGCCCACTACCGCGAGAGGCTGGAAAACTCACTGCGGAAGCTGGATACCGATTATATCGATTTTTATCATATGTGGGGAATCAGCTGGGCCAAATATGAAGAGAAGATCATCAAGGAAAAGGGGCCCCTTTACGAAGCCTTGAAAGCGAAAGAAGAGGGACTGATCCGGCACCTTTCCTTCTCTTTTCATGATGAGCCGCAGAACCTTTTCAAGCTGATTGATACCGGTCTCTTTGAGACCGTCCTGTGCCAGTATAACCTGCTGGACCGGAGCAACGAGGCCGCTATTGCACACGCCAGGCAAAAAGGCTTGGGTGTGGTCGTCATGGGACCTATCGGCGGCGGGCGGTTGGGAAATCCATCTGCTGTCATCAACAACCTGCTGCCGGGGAAAATCAAAAGCAGCGCCGAAATCGCCCTGCGGTTTGTCATCACAAACCCCAATGTTTCCTGTGCACTTTCCGGCATGGGCAGTATGCAGATGGTAGAGGAAAACGCCGCCATTGCATCCAATGAATCTCAGCTCTCAGAAAGCGAGCTGGAAGCCGTCAGCCGGTCCTTGGAAGAGCACAAGAAGCTGGCCGACCTCTATTGCACCGGCTGTGAGTACTGTGAGCCGTGTCCGCAGGATGTCAATATTTCTGTCAATTTCTCGTTGATGAACCTGCATCGCGTATACGGACTGACGGACTATGCCAAAGAAGAATACAAGAAATTCGGCAAATTTCCGTGGATGCCGGGCAAACAAGCATCAGCCTGTATCGAGTGCGGCTTGTGCGAGGATAAATGCCCTCAGAAGCTGCCGATACGGAAGCAGTTGAAGGAAACAGCTGAAGCTTTGGGCTAATATATCACAAATCAATTGCACGCAAATAGGTTGGAGGTTGTCTTATGGATACCAAAAGAGAAAGAGTCTGGGAAATTCTCAGAGAAAATGTAGCCGAGGAAGTCTTGTTGAAGCACTGCATCGCAGTGGAAATTGCCATGCGGGCATATGCCGAGCGTTATGGTGAGGATACGGAGTATTGGGGCGCCATAGGGTTGCTTCATGATATCGATTTTGAGAAGTATCCGGAGCAGCATCCTTTGGAAGCCCCCGGCATATTGAGCCGTTACGGCTATGACCAGGCGTTTATTACCAATGTCCTCGCTCACGGCCTGGACTGGCAGCCGGAGAGAACGCTGCTGCAGAAGACTCTTGTGGCGGTGGATGCACTGACAGGCTTCATCATCGCCTGTGCGCTGGTGCGGCCAGATAAAAGCCTGGATAACCTGGAAGTGAAGTCCGTTCTGAAGAAGATGAAGGATAAAGCCTTTGCCCGCGCCATCAACCGGGAAAGAATCACCGAGCCCGCTGAGGCCCTCGGCGTCGAGCTGCAGGAGCACATCGACTTCGTGCGCAAGGCCTTGGCCGACGCGGTGAAGAAGCCGGAATACCAGGCAATCCCCCTGATCGGATAGGCGGAGTAAATTGGGGACGGTTCTTGAATTGAATGAGCGGAATTCCGCTCATTCAATTCAAGAACCGTCCCTGTTTTACTTTCCGAAGACGTGCTCCGGTAGCTGAACCCGACAACAGCCAAGGAATTCCATGAACCGCCTGAGACCGGCGTTTATACCCTCCCGCATGGGCTCCGACTGCTCCACACCTTCCTCCCACCACCAATTCCTGATGATCAAGGTCTTGGTTTTCTTGTCCTTCGCCGGTTCGAAGCGAGCGACGAAGCGGTCCCCGTACAGGACAGGAAGCACATAATAGCCGTACTTGCGCTCTTCTGCCGGTTTATAAACCTCCCAACGGTATTCAAAATCAAAGATCTCCTTGATCAGCTGCCGGTCCCAAAGCAGATTATCCAGGGGTGCCAGAAAGACCGCAGTCTGAGGTTGGGTCAAACTTGATTCCCCACCCATCACAGCTTCCAACAGGGGGACATCTTCCTGTCTCAAATAGAGCGGATATTTTATATCTTCAACCAGCACCTCAACGATCTGCTTCTTTTTCAGCAAACCGCTGATTGCCTCGCCGCGCTCCTTGCTTTTCACACCCGATATACCGATCCATGCATCTCCCGCCTTGCCCCAGATAAGACCCACACCGCCGATGCGCCGCAATACGCGCCACGCCTGGTATTGCTTCTCTGTCTTGTTAGGCTCCGCTGCTGCCAGAAGCGCCTCCGGTATGTGCCGGTGGGCGAAGTCATACAGCCGCCGCGTGTTCACCCGGTGGTGGACCACCAGCTCACCCCACCAATACATGCTTTCCAAAGCAGCCCTGGCGACTCTGGTGGGTGCCCAGGCCCAGTCCACCACCTCATCGATTTTCAAATCGATGGAGGACAGCGGCCCGCTTTTCCGGATGGCTTCGCGCACCTGCGGCAGTACCGCAGCCACTGCGCCGCCGCTCTTGCCGTAACGGCGCTCTGCCGCTTCCCGCACACGGCCGAAAAACGGCCAATCGGCAGTGCTGTAGATGCACATCATCTTGTCCCAGCCGTCCAGCAGGCTGCGGTCCTCGTACAGCAGCGTTTCCAGCATCTCCGGCCGGAAATCCGATACCCGTGCCTGCAGCACCAGTTCGGGATTGCGGCCTACGATGTTGAGCGGATCGTACTGGATGCAGCCCACGCGGCGGATGTACGCCAGCACGCCGTCCTTGCCCTTGAGTCCGTATGGCGGAAGCAGGCCCTGGCAGGCCAGCATGAAGCGCCGCGCCTGCGCTTTTGTCAAATTCAGATTCTTCATAAAGGCTGTCCGTACTCCTTTGCTTTCATTATATATCATAGAAATTTGCCGGATTCCTTGTCAGAATATCCATCAAGGTTTTCCGGTCAATCCCATTTGACTCACAATATGGAACAAAATCGGTAAACAGACTGGCGCAGGTCTGCTGCTCCCCATGCGCCCTTGCTTCTTCGTAAAAATCGTAATCCTGGGAAAGCAGGATCTTATCGCTATAACCCTTCGTTATGGCACTTTTCACCAGCTTCAGATATTTTGCGTAGTTGTCAGGACCTGCTTTGATCATGTCGAAGCCCAACCACATGCCTTTTGATGCTGCCTTTTCCACCAAGGCCGCATCCGTTTCCTTCCCGGCATGAGCCCATAAGAACTTCGTGTAGTCAGCCTTCAGCGCGTCCAGGTACGCCATGGCTTCTTCAACCGGTTTTGCCTCTATGATATGGCAGTGAATGGGCATGCCCGTTACCTTGCTTGCTGTGAGTGCTGCTTCCAGCGTTTTTATTTCCACCTCTGGCAGCCTGCCTCTGCTAAGAAACATTTTGATATATGAAGGGCGGATAGTCACCCCATCAATGACATCCAGCCCTTCCTCGAAATCCTTGATCCATTGTACTGCAACATCTTTTTCAAAGGCTGTATGATGAATCCGGAAGACATGATCTGAAAAAATCATCCCGGTATTGGCAATCAGCTTTAACCCCGATGCTTTCGATAACTGCTGCATCAGCTTCAGGTTCTGCCCCCCAAGCGGCGTTGAGGTCTCCACTACGGCATCGCAGCCGGCCTGCTTCAGCTTGTTGAAAACCGGCAGCAGCACATCAAATTGATGCGCCACCCGCGCTTCATCGTATTTCTTTTCAAAGTACATGTCCTCAACATTCTCAGAATTCCAATACAGGTGCTCATGGGACAAAGTGACACCCAATTCTTCTTTCCTTACAGGACCCGTAACAGTGTAAATCATTCCAATAACCCCCTCTCTTTTATTCTATAATTGACCCAGCGTCAATCAGGAACTTTTTCTTTAAACGTTCGTCAAAAATGTAAGCCAACAAAAATGCGCAAAAGCTTTTGTCATTCCGCTTAAAAATTGAAAGAATAAGTTCAAGCCGTTGACAATACCAATTTAAAAGGAGCAGAAATATGAAAAAAGCAATCATACTGATCATTGTACTGGCAGTCAGCACCGCACTTCTGGCCGTCTATGCACAGAACAACAGACCCGACGCCACAGTGCCTCCTCAAAACTCTATTGCTCCGGGAGAAAGCAGCGATATGCGGCTTGTTCTTCCGGAAGCAATGGAGGAAAAATCCATTTCATTGGCGGATGTAAAATCCATCGAGCTTCTGAATCTGGAGGGACAACCCGCCGGCAGAAAGTTCAGCACGGAAGAAATCTCAGACCTCGTAAAAGTCTACAATGCTGCAGTTATTGATGACATCGCGTATATTGAGATGATTGCCGGAAACAGGATGGTAATCACTTTCAAGGATGAAACCATCATCAATATAACCAGCTACGGATCCGATACACACATCGTGGCTTCCGGTGAAAACATGAACTATCACCTGATCTCTCCGGAAATCGCCAAAATACTATTGGAAAAATAAGCTTTATGCCATAGATAAGCCGGCAGTTCACCTGCCGGCTTGTTTATTTGATGTATGGACTCATCAGTGAGATCTTGCCTGCCGCCTTCCCTGACTCAAGGTAGGCATGGGCTTCAGCCACCTCATGATACATAAATGCTTTTTCGGCTTTTAATACTTTCAGCTTGTTATCCCCGATCAATCTGCTGAGCTCCTTCAGAATGGCCTGATGCTTCTCCCTTTGTATCCCATCCAATATCGGAATCAGGATAAAAACACATTTGAGGCTGATGGCCTTACGGTGCATCAGCGATAAGTCCAGGCTTACTCTGGCGTTGGTGGTGCAAACAGTTCCGTTGGGCTTGACCGCTTTGAAGCTGTTCAGAAGGTTTTCGCCGCCCACCGTATCGATGACGATATCGAAGCCTTTTCCGGCCGTATACTGCTGCACATAGGACTCTACCGTTTCGGTTTTATAATCGGCTGCCCCATCGGCACCCAAAGCCATTGCAATTTCCTGCTTTACTTTGCCCGACACGGTTCCGTATACTCTGGCGCCTTTCAGCTTGGCCAGCTGAAGCACCATATGCCCGACGCCCCCTGCAATACCGTGAATCAACACTGTATCGTTCTCCTTGATCCCCGACTTGGCAAGCAATTCCCATGCCGTGATGCCCACCAGGGGATACAATGCCGCTGCGGCAAAATCGATATTGCGGGGCTTGTGCCATATCAGTCGTGCATCAGCCAGCATATATTCTGCCAGTGCGCCGCTTTCAACCGCTGCACCGCCGGCGCAGCCGAAGACCGCATCACCCGCTCTGAACTCCGTTATTCCTTCTCCTACCTCTTCCACAACACCTGCAAAGTCACCATTCAATACGGCTGGAAAAGGTGGTGTGACAGCCGGTACCAATCCCGAGCGTATTTTGGTTTCTATGGGATTGACACTGCTGGCATACACACGGACAAGCACATAGCCCGGCTTTATAAGCGGTTTGCCTATCTCCGCCTCCTTGAAAACTTCAGGCCCTCCGTAGCTTTCAATAACCATCGCCTTCATCAGACCACTCCTTTAAAAGCTCGCCTAGTAAGCTCTATTTTTGAACTCTATTCCTGCCCAATTGCTTGGCCTCATACATTTTCTCATCGGCTTTCCTCACCAGCTCCACAGCACTTTCCGATTCATATTCAACGATTCCCCCGCTGATGGTGATGGACAATTCCTTTCCTTCAAATCGCAGGGCCATGATCTCTTTCCGGATCCGCTCTGCTATGACATATCCGGTCTCCATCACTGTATCGGGAAGCAGCACGATGAACTCCTCTCCGCCATAGCGGCCGGCTACATCTTCCTTTCGTATGCTGTTTCGGATGGTCTCCGCTACTGCCACCAGAACCCGGTCGCCGCATGGATGTCCGTAAAGGTCATTGACAGACTTGAAATGATCCAGGTCAAACATGATGACGCAGAACTTTTCATCCCTTGCCGACGCTTTGATGATCTCTTCTTCCAATCTTTCATACATGTACTTATGATTGTAAATACGGGTCAAACCGTCAATAATGAGCATCTGGTTCAATTCCTGCGTGCGTTCTTCCACCTTTTTTTCCAGGTTGGCATTCAGCTCCTCGATTTCCCTGGTCCTTACCTGGATGCGGCCTTCCAGCTCCTCGTTCAGTTTCCTGATTCTCTCCTCCACCACATTCCTTTCGAAAATCATGGCATTTGCAGCAGCTGCCAGATCCTTGAACTCGGAGTAATGGACCTTTCCGATGCTGATTTCCGCATAATCCCTGGAAGCATTCTTCAAGAAGCTCAAAAAAATGTCCAGGTTTTTTCTGCTTTTATCGGTCAGATATCGGGTCAGTGCAAATGCAAGAACCAATACACCCAGCAACAGAAGGATGATATTCAAGATATCCCGCTGCACTTTCCGCTGCATTTGTGCCCGGTTGGACGCAATGACCTGCTCAATCTTATCCATCTGCACACCGGAGCCTACGACCCATTCCCATTCCGGTATGCCGCGCACAAAAGTCATTTTTTCATAGGTTTCGCCTGCTCCGGACATTTTGCAATACTGTGACAGGAAGCCGCCATCCGAGTCTTTCTGTACGATCTGGATCTGCTCCTGAATGACTTTTTTTCCTCTTTCGTCCGTCTGATCAATGATATTCTGCCCCAGGGACATTGTATTGACAGCATCGGCCAGTACAACGCCATCATAGTTGTTGATGAAAACACACATGTCATTGTCGTAGCCGAAGCGGATGACGCTCACTCTCTGAAGTATTTCCGCCTGTATGTCTTCCATCACGTCATCAACGTATTCCCCTGACCCCATATACCAGTTAAAGGGCTCAAAACGCTTTACAAAGGTTATTTTCTTATAGGGCTGCTTGTCCTCGCTGTCGGGTTTTATCCAATGTCCGGTAATATAGCCTTCATTCTGTTTTTTGACCAGCTCGATTTCTTCCCTTAGGACGAAGTTTCCATTGTCGTCCTTCAGGTCAATTAGGTTGGTGCCTTCACTTTCCGGCAGTATGGGGTATAATATGACATCGCCTTCCAGTGTGTCGATGAAGTAATAACCACGGCCGTCATTAAAGCGGATCGGTCTCAGGGCATCTGTGATGAGCTTTTTGATCTCTTCTTCGCTCCTGGTGCCCTTGTTCTGGTTATAAATATTCATGGCGGTATAATACGCCTCATAGGTCCGGCTTCTTATATCCTTCCTCAATATCTCCTCAGTCTTGGATTTCATGTACTGAATATACTCAACCGTCCTGTTGACCTCGTTCTTTATGATGTTTTTCTGATTGCTGATATAGTCCATACGCAGCTTTTCGGACTGCTGGTTGAAGGTCTCATATTCCTTATCGATCCATATATATCCCAGGATTCCAACCGTTAGTATGATAACAATTGCTACTTCAAAGAAGATGGCTGATGCAAAACTTTGTCCTATTTTTTTGTACACTTGCCCAACCCCCGTTCCTCATCGATTGCCTTTTGCTATCTATACTAAAAAATTCTATATATTTTATTGAAATCCTTCTTTTAATAGAGACCTGGACAGCAGAAATCGGACAAAATTACATAATGCCTGTAATAACCGAAGCGCTAAGGAGAGATAATAATTTAACAGGCTGCAAATTTTTCAAAAAACGATATTGAAAGGAAGGGTTGATTTGAAAATTGATGAGATTCCGGTATGCCCCAGCTGCGGCGGGCAGCATTTTTCAGTGAAGCGGGAAGCAACCTATGTGTATACCTACGAGTTGGAAACACCTGATAATGAGAACCATATAACGGAAGAGGCGCTGCCGTTTTTATTTGACAACAGGGAACAAACCGGAAACAGGGAATATTTACAGTGCACGCAATGCGGCGCCCAATACCCCTGTGATCTGGACCGGCAGCATGACCATATCCGGTTTACCATCCTGCGAAAAGCCATACGCGCCGATCATCAGAGCAACCCGGAGTTTCTGGGATAATAGAAGGACTTCTATGCTTCCCACCTTCTCCTATATCATACTCAGCGCCATACCCAAATCCCGGATCAAGTCTTCAGCGTTTTCCAAGCCTATCGAAATCCGTACGATACCGGGATGGATTCCGGCTGCCTGCCACTTTTCCGCCGGAAGCTCCTTTGACAGGCTGATGATCGGCGCATAGACCAGACTCTCATAACCCCCCCAGCTTACGCCGATTTTAAAATACTTCAGATGGTTCAAGAACCTTTTTACACCATCCACATCAGTAGTCAATTCAAAACTGAATAACCCGCTGAAATCGCTCATTTGCTTTTTTGCCAGTTCATGCTGTGGAAAACTTTCCAAGCCCGGATAATTCACCTTGGAGACCTTTGGGTGCTTTTCCAGATATTCCGCGAGCTTCATTGCGCTGCGGCTGTGCCTCTCCATCCTCAAGCTAAGCGTTCTCAGCCCCCGCAGAACAAGCCAGGCCTCAAAGGGTGCAATTTTTCCGCCCAGCAGGCTGTATTCCAAAGCGGATATCGCCCTCATATTCTCTTTGGAAGAAACGGCCACACCGGCTACAACATCGCTATGCCCGCACAGATACTTCGATACCGAGTGTACCACAACATCAATGCCGAACTTAAGGGGATTCTGATAGACAGGCGTTGCCCAAGTATTGTCGATAACCGTCTTGATGCCTTTGAGCTTGGCGATGGCGGCTATTCCTTCCAGATCCTGAAGCTTGAAGGTGCAGCTGGAGGGACTCTCCAGATAGATCAGCCGGGTATTCTCTTTGACTGCGTTTTCAATTTCTTTCAGATCATCGCCATCCACAAAAGTAGTGCTGATATCAAATTTTTCATAGAGGTACTTGGATAAAAAATTATTGGTCGGGCCGTAAATGCTTTTCACACTGATGACATGGTCGCCCGACCTGATGAAGCTCAGAATGCTGGAACTGATGGCCGCCATGCCGGAAGCGAACAGTTTCGCCTTTTCTCCACCTTCCAGGCAGGCAATTTTCTTCTCTGCAATTTCTACTGTAGGATTCAATCCTCTGGTATAAATGTAGTTTTCCTGTGGGTTTTCAAAGGCACGGTCAATGGCCTCGTAGCTTTCGAAGGTAAATAATGAATTCTGAAAGATCGGCGGCACTACAGCCCCCATATGCCGCTCCCGTTCCTCTCCGAAATGGGCCAGCATGGTGTCCAAACCAAAGTCCTCGTCAAACATTAACTCAACCCCTCTCTTGTATACTGTCACCACTATATGTCAATCTCCCAGGAGTGTCAATATGCGGAACCCTTACCAAACAGGCGATGATAAACGGATCTTATTGAAAAAAGCGGCTTGCTGACCATATTGCTAACGGCTTTGATAAGAAGCAGTCCATTGCCGAACTGGTCCGGACTGTCGCTGACCAGGTAGGTCCAGGTAGCGCCGGGACTTTGCAGTCCCTCCTTTTCCAGGTCGATGCCGTCCGGTGTCAGCTCTATTTCATTGAACGCCTGGAGAATTTCGGTATCGATTCTTTCCAGCAGCTCCTGGAAGGCTTCGACTGCCAGCCGGTTTAGCTCATGGATGGGGTTTTTACCTGCAATGGCAACCAGATGGATGCCTTCACGGATTTCTGCAATATGCTCCAAGTATTCCGCCCAGCACCGGCTGATAAAATGCAAGGCAAGCTGCTTTTCTGCTGCTTTGAGTACCTTTTCCCCCACATCAGCCTGCAGCGCCTGATAGCGTTCCGGCGCTTTTTCTCTCAGAAGGTTCAATGGCACTCTGTCCAGCAGCACATCCATTCGTTTGTTATGAATGATCCTTCGCTGCTGCTCCACAATAAAACCATACTTCCATAGCTGTACCCGAAGGTCCGAGTTGTATCCCTCCACAAACCGCTGCCCCTGATCCATCGCATGCCGCACCACGGGATCATCCACCGATCCTTCCTGTTTTGCGGGATAGCGCCTGGCCGGTATCAGCTTTGCCGCATTCAGCTTTTTTGCAAGCTCATCCTCAAGGCTGATAATGAAGCGGCTCTCCCCCGGGTCTCCCTGGCGGCCTGCCCTGCCCCGCAGCTGCTCGTCCATCCTGCGGCTCTCCTGGCGGTTGGTCCCTATGACATAAAGCCCCCCCAGTGCAGCCACCCTGTCCCTTTCCTGCTCCTGCTCGCCGCCCAACCGGATGTCGACGCCCCGGCCTGCCATATTGGTTGACACCGTCACCGCCCCGGCTTCCCCCGCCTTTTTTATGATCGCCGCTTCCATTTCATCATTCTTTGCATTTAGCACGGTGCATGGAATGCCTTCCTGACTCAAAGCTTTAGCGAGGGTCTCCGACTCCTCGATGCTTCCTGTACCGATCAGTATCGGCTGTCCGGTGCCGTGAGCCCGCTTGATTTCTGCGACCAGCGCTTTCTGCTTTGCCTCCTGGTGGGTAAAAATCAGATCCGGATAATCGATTCTGATGCACTTCCGGTTGGTAGGTATCGTCACCACGTCCATTCCATAGTATTCCCTGAACTCTGAAGCTGCAGCACCAGCCGTTCCGGTCATGCCTGCCAGCCTCGAATACAGGCTGAGATAATGCTGCATGGCAATTGAGCCCAGAATGATACCGCCGGCCTCGTTTTTCAGGCCTTCCTTCGCTTCAACCGCTGACTGCAGCAGCTCCGGCCACTGCCGCTTTTCCGCTATCCGCCCCGTAAGCGTGTCAACCATCTCTATCTTTCCATTGCTTACAACGTAGTCCCTATCCCTCTGCAGCAACAGCTCCGCATGCAGGGCGCAATTCAGACCTGCTAGAAGCGTCATATTGTCGGTGTCATAAAGATTTCCGCAGCCCATCGATTTTTCTGCCTGAAGTATCCCTGTCTCAGTAAGGTGAATGTGATCGCCATATCCATCTATCACAAAATCAATGCCAGGTCTCAGTTTTTTCGCCAATAAAGCCAGCTCACCGGCATATCCCGCAGCCGGACCTGCTTCCCCGGCTATAACCAGCGGAGTCCTTGCCTCATCGATCAAAATGGAGTCCGCTTCATCCACGATGGCATAATGAAATGGCCGGTGGACTAGGCTGTCTTTGCAGGTACAGAGAAAATCCCGCAAATGATCGAAGCCCGCTTCCTTTGCCGTTACATAGGTTATATCCGACCCATAAGCTTTTTGCCTTTCGGCGGTTTGCATCCCTTCCTTCACTGAACCCACCGAAATACCCAAAAATTCATACACCGGTCCCATCCATTGGGCATCCCTGCATGCAAGGTATTCGTTGAAGGTAAGTATATGAACCCCTTTACCAGTCAATGCGTTCAGATATGCCGGCATGACAGCCGTCAGAGTCTTTCCTTCCCCGGTCTGAAGCTCTGCTATATTCCCCTGATGCAGCGCAATTCCTCCCAGTACTTGAACCTCATATGGGTACATGCCTATTGTACGCCGCGCTGCTTCCCTTACCAGTGCAAAGGCCTCCGGCAGAAGTAAATCCGGATCTGCACCGCTCTGCGCCTGGCCTTTAAGTTGTGCGGACAGTGCTCTCAGCTGCCCGTCGCTGAGGCTGCTATAGTTCATCCGGCAAACCGCTTCGCATATTTTTTTATTTGACGTTCTATTATCCATTTTTCTGAACATAATCATTCCTCCTGCAAAATCAAAAAATACCAACCAACGCTTCGCCTTTTTTGCGAAAACGTATCGATTCCTCTATACACCTGAAAAATCGGGTTATAATGCAGAAGGGTCCACTGCCGGTTTCAGAGTATGGAAAAGGACCAGCAGCAGTGTGCTGAAAAAAAACAGAATATCAGTTGATTGAATATAGTGGTTGGAAGAACAGATAAAACCATAACAGAGCAGCAGACCGGCCAAAAGCTGCAATCGGATGGTGAAAAGGCTTGAGGCTTCTCTTGTTCCTTCAACAAACAGAATATAAAGGGATTGCAAAAGGGAATGCGATATCAGGACCCGCCTCGGATGCACCGACCGGACGCCGGTAAAGCCTGCTGCGTAAGTGGTCAGACCACATATGAATATCAAGATGGGAATCAAACCCGGCATCATATCGCTTTCCCTTTCCAACGTTATTTGATGGCTTGCCGACTAATTACTGTCGTCATGCTCTTATCCATCATTACGTTTCTCAAAGCATAAAGTCTGCTTTATCAAGTAGATTTATTCTTCAGGTGGTCTTGAACTTTTTACCGTCCTTTTTACAGATAAGCTTGGATAGATCCCTTCCGCTCCTGAACACCGCAGGGATGCCGCCGCCCGGCTCCACCCACTGCCCCGCCAGATAAAAGCCTGAAAGACCCGGCAGCTCCTTCTTGAAAGGATTGCGCTTGAAAAGGTTCTCGTTGGCCCAGCCCTGTATGGAGCCCCTCCAATTGCCTGTGTAACGGATATAGGTGGCCGGTGTGGCCACATCGGTCATCTCAACTGCATCCCTTATCCCACCCAGCCGTTGGTCCAGAAGCTCGATGATTTTCTCTGATATCAGTCTTTTCTCAGCCTTATACCGGCTTACATCCTCATTTTTCAGTGAAGTCCAGAATTTGTCGTTTCTTGTTTCCAGCTGAACCACCAGCAGCGTTTTGCCCTCGGGGGACAATTCCTTCGTATCATTATAAATCATTACATCCATTGAATCATAACGGCTCCCATCATTGACTGCCAACGGTGGATCAAAGATCAGCTTAACCGTCCTGGGTAAACCGTCAAAGACTCTGTTCAGTCCCAGCGCGACCTGTATTCTTGAAGGGTTCAAATCCGGCTTCTCATAAGCACTCAAGATGGTTTTGTCTACAAATTGTCCCTGAAGCATCTCAAAGATGGTCTTCCGGCCATCTGATGCCGATATGACGATATCGGCATCACGGATCTCTCCGTTCTCCAGCTCTATACCCACAGCTTTGCCGCCCTGCACGATAATCCTTGCCACTTTTCTGTTATAATTGATCTTTCCGCCGCAGGACAGATACTTCTTTTCGAACAGCCTGGAAAACGCCAGAGAGCCGGAGGCAGGATAACCGCAGCGTTTCAAATCCATTTCCGACAGGACGAACATTTCAAACAAAATAGGGGACGAAAAATGCCTCACCACCTTTTGAAGGAACGGATTCTTGAATCTACCTGAAAAAGCTTGTGCCGAGACGTTTATCCATTTGTTGATGACAAAAATAAGCGGAACCATTTTCAACAGCTTCAGCAGGCCTGCCGGTCCACTGACTTCCTCTACCGGCATCTCAGCCTTTTGGAAACGCCTTATGTCTTTAATGAATTCACCGATGACATTTTTGTCTTCCGGTGCTATTCTCATCATTTCATGTTCAAGCCTGTTCAAGTCGGCATACTCGGAGAACTGCTCTCCATTGCCAAAATCATAAATTTCCTTGATCTCCTGGTCAATAAACTGAAGCTTTTCCATATCGATCAGCTCACTCCACAGCCTGTAAAAGGGATGGGAAGGCGACGAACCCAAAAGTCCGTGAATGCAGCCTTCAACTGTGTAATCCTTTCTTTTCCACGAAGTACATAAGCCGCCGGGAAGGCCGTGGGCTTCAAAAATCTCCGTATCATAACCGTTCATTTGAAGGTAGCAGCCTGCCGAAAGGCCTGCAATACCAGCACCAATGATGATTACTTTTTTACTATTCATCCTTATCATTCCTTACTCTGAACACCTGGTCAACAACTGCGTCCACCAAGGCGTTCCTTTGATCTTTGTCATAGAAATTCAGACCTGTTGCCTTACTAATCACTTCATGCCTCAGAAAAGCCGATTGGATAGCGGATACCAGCATATGGATCGTGAAGAAAACAGCCAGTTCATCGGCCTTATCTCCCATAACTTCTCTTACAACCGGCGTATAAGCTCTAATGGTCTGCATACTGTTGTCATCAGCCCCCGGGTTTACATAATCACCGAGGATTGAAATTCTTGAAATCCCGGTCCTTATTGCCAAAAATCCTGCCGTGTGCTTGAGCAGATATCTCAGCTTATCCAACGGCTCCATTTCAAGGCTCTTATACTGGGGCTCGAACCCGCCAATCACCTTGGAAATCAGGTCTTGAACACACCGGTTGATGAGATTTTCCTTTGTCTGAAAATGATAGTTGATCAAACCCACGCCTACACCGGCTTTTGCAGCGATATCGCGGGAAGTGATCCTGACGATGTCGCCATGCTGTTCTATGAGCTGCATGGCTGCATTCATGATTTTTTCTCTTGTCTCTATATCATATTGCGTCATGAGTACCTCCTGATTATAGAATAAAATGGAATCTCGCGATGATGAACTTCAGCACGATGACGATGCAGATTGCTGTTAACGCGGCTGTAGGATCATGTAAAACCGGCAGCCGGAATCGAAATACCTGTGCTACACCGATTACCAGTGCAGTTGTGCCAAGCAGATAGCCAAGGATGGAAAGCGGATGTGCCGTAGCCTTAGTGACAAATGGTGCCAGCTGCCCCAGGGAGCACATGATGAACCCGATTGCGGTCAGTGTGATGACCGCTGTCCTTGTATCGGTGATGAACCACATCTTTTTTCCGGTGAAGCCGCTATATACGGCTATCAGCCCTATCAGCGCAGTCAACGCATATAATGGCCAGGTTTTTGACATTTTTTCAGACCTCCTCAAATTTGAACGTTGTTTTGTACGTTGTTCAATTTTGATTATACGCCTGCAATTCTACACTGTCAACAGTGGACATGAAGAACTATACTATACTACTAAAAACTGATTTTGCGAAAGTTTACATAAACATGATAAGATGAGTGATGTGCCTTTAGAAAGAGGTGAAACATGCAAAAATTACGCTTCAGTAAAAATTTGAAATTTTACATTGTAATGACAGTGCTTATAGGAATGGCGCTGTCTGGTTTTACGGTCAGCAGGGTATTCGCAGAGGGCAGTCTTATAAGCGACCTGGAGCAGAGCTCGAGCTATGCAAGGCAATCTATTGATTATCTGTCAAATAGAAACATCATTATGGGTGACCTGAAAGGAAACTTTTATCCGGGACAGAACATCACACGGGCTCAGATGATTACCATCATCGTGCGCTCTTTGGGTTTGGATATAACAAATATCCCTGGACAAGCAACCTTTAAGGACGTGCCCAAGAGCCATTGGGCAAATCCATATGTGGAAACAGCGTACCGCGAAGGCATTGTAACCGGTATTTCCAGCGACCTGTTTGGTGTCAACGACCTGTGCACCCGTGAGCAAATGACAGTCATGTTCGTTCGTGCTCTGGGTGTATCCTATAGCAGCATCCATGCCGGACCTGTAATGGAAAATGTTAACAATCTGTCCGACAGGAAGAAAATTTCGAACTGGGCTGTAGGTTATGTGGAATTCGCTCTGGAAACAGGCCTGATGACCGGTACAGGCGGATCCGCTTTCGATCCGAAGTCCTTTGCACGAAGAGAGCAGGCTGCCGTCGTAACCCACCGGTTCCTTAGCAATAAGGATATTATTATGGAGGTAACGACGACCGATGAAAAGGAATTGACCATCAAGGAGGTCATCGCCTTGGAAGAAAGCGTTGTGCTGGTTGAAACCTATGACCAGAACGGTCTGCCCATGGCACAGGGAAGCGGCTTTTATATCGGCAACGGATTGTTCATGACCAACTATCATGTGCTGGAAGGCGCAAGCTATTATGTTATGACGACAAACGGCGGCAAGCAGATTGAGGCAGCCGGCATCGTCCGGTACGATAGGGATTTGGATCTGGCCATTGTCAAATCACAAAACCTCGTTATGATGCAGCCGCTGAAAATCGGCTCCAGAGGTATGGTGGAAAAGGGGGACAAGGTAGTTGCCATTGGTAATCCCCTTGGCTTTCAGAATACGGTGTCCGACGGGATTGTCAGCGGATTCCGGGAATTTACTTATGGTGATAACGGCATCGTCAATATCGTACAGTTTACCGCTCCTATAACCAATGGAAGCTCCGGCGGCGCCCTTTTCAACATGCAGGGCTATGTCATCGGCGTTACTTCTTCCGGAACGGACGACGGCAGTCTGTTTTTCGCTGTAGCCATCGACCACGCCAAGTCATGGATACAGGAGCTTAAGGCAAAAGCCTTTAAGGACATTACAGTCCTGGACATGCAGGATGAAATCGACGCCTACATGAAGGTTTCGGAGGCGGATATCAAAAATACCGTCTATAAGGCCTTCAGGGCTTTGGAGGAAGAAGATATCAATGCTTATATGGCTTTGATTCACAAATTCAATCCGACTTATGGCGCGCTGCGTGATTTTTACCTACCGCTCTTTAAAGAATATGATATGGATTACACCCTCAGCCGGGTGGATCTTCTGGAGAAGTCCTATGACACGGCCAAAGTCAGCATCAAATATTCAGCCAAGCGGGCCTTAGGGCCATCCTTAAGAGATATGGAAATCATCGGCTACTATACACTGTCCAAATATGACGGCGAGTGGAAGATCTATCAGGTCCGGGAAACCCTGCTGCACTATCTTGAAGGCGACACCGGAAACGGTAATGTCGGCGGTGTCATGGACAACGTTCCCGGAACTGTTGATACCGGCGATATCAGCAGCAGCATCAACGGATCACCCCTGACCTTCCAGGTGAGTGACACCTTCCTGCATCCTGAAAAGCCGGTTATCTTTGTCACAGACATGAATAACAGCAAGGTAGTTTCCTATAACTATGAAACAAAAGAGGTTCAGGAAGCTTCCTTTGATTTGGCCCCGGAAAGGCTGACCTACTATGCCGGCGAAGTCTATGTCACCCTGCTGAAGGGAAAGCATAGTCCCTACTGGTGGCCGGAGAGTCAGGAAGGAGCCATCGCTATTCTGGATGGTGAAACCCTGGCTGTCAAGGAGCAGTTTGATATCGACATTGACCCCTTCGACATCATTGCCGGCAGGGACGGGTATCTGTATATCCCATCCGGCTCAGGCCAGACGGCACCTATGAAAAGCTATTCCCGACAGACACTGCAGGAGGTTTCAAAGACAACCATCCGAAACAGAAGCCAAGTGGAGCTGCATCCGACACTCAATAAGATTTACACGATTACATCGGATATCTCACCAAGAGACATGAGCGCCTATCGGATCGCCAACGGCGTCTTCCTGGACGGACCTTTCCCGGGAGGCATCGACTCCCCATACCATGGCGATTATGCCATGTATACCAACTTCAGGATCTCACCTGACGGCAAGTATATTTTCAACGGTGCGGGCACCATCTTCTCCTGTGTGTTGAACAATCTCGGGGTCATGAACTATTACGGCAAGATCAGCAAGCCTTTTATCGACATCGCCTTTGACCTTGCGGGCAACCGGTTCTTTACCGGGACAAACGGCGGCTTCATATACGAGTATGACTATGCCACCTTTAAGAGTACCAATACTTATAAAGTGCAGGGTGAGATCGTCGCCCTTTACCACAGAAGCGGCAAGCTGATTGCGCTGACGAAAGTAAACAGCAAGTATTATATAGAGGTTGTCAATACAGCTGAATAGCCCTTCTATGCACAAAAGAGCACTTCATGCAGAAGTGCTCTTTTGTATTCGTCACCCGTTTGATTCAATCGATGCTTTTTTCTTCCCCAATTTATCGTTATACAGGGTCATCTGTCTGTACCACACGGCCGTAAGGATGAAGCTCAGAATTTCAGCCATGATGAAAGCAACATACCATGTTAAATCAAAAGCCGAACCGACGCCCTTTGTAAAGTCGAATAATGTCCATAGGATCAATAATATGGCCACCACGGTGAAATTGGTTAAAATGCCTGCTACGGGTCTTCTTCTGAATCTCATAAACACATAGAACAGGAAGAAAATTGAGACACACCCGATAAGAGCGCCTTTTGCCATGCTTATAAACATATAGGACCATATTATCGCATGCTTGCTTATAACCACCGTCGATATGATTTCAATTACCGCTCCGATCAAGGAAGCCAAAAAACCGTATAAAATATAAACTTTTACTTTATCCATAAAATATCCTCTACATTCCCAGAAATTCTTTAAAGCCCTTTACATAATTTTTAGATACTTCGATTTCTGTACTGCTGTTATTGAACTTTAAAACAAGACGCCTCCCGAACCATGGGATGATCTCCTTAACATTCGCTATATTGACAATAAAGGGTTTCCCCACTCTGATAAAGCTGTCCTGCGGAAGCCTTGCTTCCAGCTCGTAAAGTTTTTCCTTTACCTTGTACTCTTTTTTGCCGGTAATGCAAAAAACGTAGTTGCCCCTGCCTTCAAAAAAATCCACCTGTTTTAAAGGGATGACTTCATATCTGTCGTCACTTTTCCCGACAATTGTACTGATGCTCTCTTCACCTGCTCTAGACAGCTTCTCGAGAAGTTCAATAAGCCTCGCCATGTTCTGCATATCGAACACTATCGCTATTTTGCCCTTTGGAATTTCATACCCCGATTCGACAATAGCAGTATCTGACGTATCGTCTATGGCGATACCTCTGGCAGACAGCAGCTCAACCAGAATGCCTCTTAAATTGTCTGAGCAAATCAAGTTTGTTCTCATCATAACGCTCTCACATGAATTAAAATCTTTATTTTCATTATAATTAATGTCAGCTGGCCAGTAAAGAACAATCAATCTGACGCCAAGGATTCCTTTGACTGCTTACAGTATTCGCTTTAGTATGGGTATCCTTCTGAAGATGAAATACGTTGCTAAAAAGCACGCCGGAACACCTATCCCGGAGAGAAGCAGCCATTTGGCCAGCGGCGGCAGTACAAGCCCCCGAAGCAGCAACGACAGGTACACGATTATGGGTGTATGAAAAACATAGACAGCAAAGGCGTTATCCGAAAGAACCTTTACAAGCCTGTTCTGATGGTTGAACGCTTCCCGGAAAAGCGCTATCAGTACGATTGTCGTACCAACGCTAATAGATGATTCCCATAATGCGAAGGAAGCACTCTGCCAGTTCATGCCTCCCATATAGGCAGTTGAGCCGTTGACAGCGCCGCCGGCTGCCATGATGACAGACCAGGGGATCAGCCCTCCCAGTACCAAAGCAATAAGTCCTTTAAGCCCGAACCGGTTTTGTATTGTGGAAAACCAATTATTCCGATACGCATATACGCCGGTGATAAAGAGGAAGATGTACTGTGAGAAGTAGCACAGCTGCATGTTCATGATGCTGGTCCCTATAGGCTGTATCAGCCTTATAATGAACGCACTGGCAGAGATCAGCAATGCCAGCAGGACAATGTGGGCAGCTTTAATCTCTTTTCGCTGAGTATCCTGCACCTTTCCATCTTTTATCAAACGGACAAGGGCATAAATGCAAGAGAAAATCAAAACAGCAAACGCAAACCACAGCGGACCTGAGTCCCCTAAGAACTGAAAGCTTTTCAAGCGCCACCAGTAATAATGGATAAAATCATGTCTTGGAGCCGGCCATCTGAAGCCCAGCAGAAAGTACTCCGTAAAAGGGTGTATTACAAGCATGAAGAACAGTGTGGGCACCCCCAGCCTGATGAACCTGTCTTTCAGAAACCGCTTCAGGCCTTTTTTGTCAAATGCACCCGGGGTAAAAAAACCTGATATCAGGAAAAGGAACCCCATAAAGTACCCTTGAGTGTATGACATCGAATAACCGAATACTATTGTGGAGATCAGGTCAAGCGGTACCCCTTCCTTGTAATACCAACCGCCGAAGCCGCTGTATGTAACGGCAAAGTGAAGCATAACCACAAATACAATCATCAGAAGCCTCAAATTATCAATATAAGCATACCTTTCAACTTTTCTTTCCATTTCTCTATACCTCCAAATCTTAAACCAAAGGATTTTTCATCTTATACTCTCTGAAGTTTTTAATGCCTAGCATCTGGCTTTTGGTTGATCCTTTCGAAGGAACATCAACGAGCCGATCACGATTAGTGCTATAGGAAGTATCAAGCCTGCGTCGACATTGCCGAAGGAGATGTCAAACAGCCTCCAAAGCGCTCTCAAGACCGGTATAAAGGTTATCCGGTACAACATGGACAGCGATGCCAGAACTGCTACCGTTGTCAGTATCAAACCGATCAGAAGCGCTCCCATATTCCTTTTTCCGAACGCATACAGCTGAAATAAACCTAAAGCTACTGAGAAAATATATACAGGCCATGTGTATGAAGAAAACGCCCAGTCAGTACCGACTTCAAAATAGAACAACAAACTTATGGTCGTCAGTATCCCTCCCGGAACTAAAAGACCTGGCATTCTTCCAGTGGCAAAATAGGCAAGCTCGAAAAACAGACCGAGGCCTAAAACGAATATGGGCCAAAAATCTCCGTCGCTGAAGCTTAGGAACTCAAAACCGAGCAAGTACTTTGGGATCAGAAGCAGCAAACCAAATACGATCAGCAGAACTCCCGGCAGGATATTACTTTTTCTTTCCATAAAAAACACCTCATATTTTATAATTTCCCGGCATCATGCCGCTTTTGATTTCATTATAAAGAAAACACCCCGCATCCGAAATAAAATCGGTTTATCAGATACAATAGTCGTGTTAACAGGTACATTATGGATGTTAAGAGGTACGAATTTGATGAGCTAAAAAAGCATAAAAAAAGAACCCTGTTCTTCAGGTTCCTTTTCTTTCAGCTTATCGCGTATCCTCACGCCAGCTTTCCGCGACGAATTCTCCTTCTTCGGACATCGTCACCAGATAGATCTCATCATAGCCTTCATCATAGGTAGGCGGATGCATCAGTGAATAGGTCCGGCGCAAACCTGCCTCCGGTATCCTCTCCTTACCGGACCTCCCCTTGTTTCTTTCCATGCAGGCTGCAATATCAGGGCGGAAATAATAGCCGATAACCCGGAAACCGGACGCTTTGGCTGCCTGAATATACTTCTCCCTGTCTCCGGGGGTTGGATTGGTGTTGTCCACCACAAAGGGCACCTTCGCCTGCAAGCAAGCATCCAGCACCATTTTTTCCTTTGGCCTCGTCTTCAGCATATCGAGATTGATTCGGACATGGGTAGTAAAAAACCTTTCCTTATAAAAAGTGCTTTTGCCACTGGCCTGAATCCCTGTGAATATAATCGCTTCCGGCATCCTCATCGCTCCCCATCCAAAATTGTTTTCAGTTTCCCCAGAAAAAAGCCCGAAGCCAAGGGTGCCAATCCGATAAATAAAAGATAGAATCTCAATATGGAAAGCTCTTTGGAAACAAACAGCATGGCAATCAAGACGCCTGCGCTGGAAATCCTGCCCAAATTGACCACAAAATCCTTATTGATCATATATTCAATTCGCCGGTCCTCCTCATGCTCCTCGCTGATGACGTTGAAAGTAGCAGAGTTCAGCTGGATCAGAAAAAACGGAACGAAAAAAGCATCCATAATGACATAAGCCAGCAGCGTCCAGTAATCTACCCTGAAGACCAGACCCAATACTGCCAGCAAGGACCCGGCAGCCCCCATGCCGATTGCAAGCCGCCTCCTGGGGGGCTTGATGATCTTCTGCACCAGAACATAGGACAAGGAGGTAATGAGCGAAGCGATGAAGGTCAACTTGCCCAGGGACAATTCGCTTCCGGTGGCCTCCATGATCAGGATGTTGATGACGAAAACGATGGTGACATCCCTTAAAGTCCAGAGCCCTGTGGCTCTCATAATGGTGCGCCAGTCTTTGCTGTTGCCTGAAAAGACGATTGAGAAGTCCAGACTTCTGCCATAGTTCTTGCACCTTAAAAGTGTACTGATCCCGAGCAGGATGACGAATAACGCAAGCGTCGCTGCAAAGACCACATAATAGCCCTTCATTCCGGCCAATGTGCTGATGATATATGCAGATACCATCGGTGCAGCAGCTGCAGCAATGGAGGAACAGCTTCCGTTGAAGCCGTTGAAGGTATCCCGGTTGTTGACATGGGTGAAGTCAAAGCTCAGCGTATTGAAGGCCAGCCAGTAGAAACCTATGGCTAGGCCGAAGATCATGCCGAGAAAGTAAATATAATAAATACCTCTATTCCCCCATAACATGATCAACGCGAAAAACAAGGCATAGGTCAGCAGTCCGATGCGCAGCGACCATATCCCGTTCTTTTTCTTTGCCAGTGCTCCGCCTGCAACAAAAGCAACGGGTGTAAAAATGTAATGCATCAGATTATAAAGCACGATGACGGCAAAATTGTTTGTCTGCTTCCAGAAGAATACGTTTATAAAAATGCCGGACAGTCCCATTGCAAAAGTAAAAAGCGCGCTGACCAGCAGCAGGATCTTGGCCTCTTTACACATAGATTCCCTCTTTCCGTGTTGTCATTGGTATCTATGTTATTATGCACACAACAAAGAGGCTCTATAAGATACTAATTTTTGATGTTCAGCCCATTTTATCCAGCATGACTTTCATCCATAATTTTACATAATTGCGTCATATCGATTTCTGTAGAAAAACCCTCGTCATCCCAATGGTTCCGGCATCCGCAGTAATCCAGCAGCACGCATTGGGCTGCAATCCCCAACGCCTTGGCCTTCCAACCCCCGGCAAGCAGGTTGGTGACACAGGCTACGCCGATAATGCCAAGCTCGCCTTCCTCCACGTTGCCCTCTGAAAATGCAGCGGATTCATGGGGGATGATGAAGATCTCATAGCCCTTTTTCCCGCCGATTTGTTTTATCTTATTGACCTGGCAATCCGGATCGCAGCTTTCGCAAAACAGGGTGCCGCTTTCCTCCCGGGCTTGACATGCCCCGGTGAGCCTCTTTCGGATGCAGGCCGGCAGCAGGACCGCCTTGCTCCTGGCGCGGATGAAATCAGCCCGGTAGGCCCGGTTCATAATCTCGGCACCCACCATGTTCAAATGATACTCCAGCCGCTGTCGGCTGCAAAATATCAAATCTTCACGCCAGCGGCGGGTTTCACCCACATCGGCCAAAAAAGGCTCCACGCCTTCGGTATACCGTCCCAACACAGCGTTGCTTTTCTCCTCAAACCACATGGCAAAGGAAACGGCTTCGGCAATCAGGTCGGCAGCTTCAGCTTCATCAATTGAGCGCAGGTAGCCTAGCCAATTTTCAAAACGCTTGACCTCCTGGACAAACTCGCCGGTTGCAGTCAGCCAGTCCATCAGATTCGCCAGGTTCTTTACGGTGAACTGCAGCTGTGCCACCAGCTCAGGCCGATGCTCCGAATACAGGACAAAAGTTCCCAGTATCCCTCTGAAAAAATCCGCTCCGGGCTTCAGGGTTCCCCCCTTCTGCCGCATCTCCACCAGACCCGACAAGACTTCCTTGGATATCTTGTTCAGCACGATGCCATCATCACTGTAGCGAAGCCATAAAACGCCAAGAGTCAGCATCTCCAGCATATATTCCTCATCCGTGCGCGCTGCTTCCGGCTGATGCTGCTGTATGAACGCTTTCAGCTTCCGTATCCATGGCTCAGCCACCTGCTGCCCCTCTTCCAGAACGGCATCTGCAAGCCCTGCGGCATCCCGGTAGTACCGGCTGGCGTCCTTTTCTCCCGCTCTCAACGTGTAGGTGATGATTTTCATGATTCAGCGCCCCCCTTTGACCCCAGCTCTATTTAGAAGTTTTTACTGATTTCTATTAAACATCTTTATGCTAAAATTCCTATCGATAATTATTAATATACCACAAAATGCAATTAATGTTAACGCAAGTAATTTGTTCCACCGCAGCTTGAGGAACGTTGCCCTCCCTCAGAGGAAATGGCAATGGTCTAACCGAGAAAAACATTTTTTCATAGTAATAATTCCAATATTGTTCTACAATATTATTAGTACAGATGTTATACTTTTAATGAAATCTATTCACTCAAGGAGAATGAAAATGGCCTATAAGGATTTGCACGAATTTATCAAGCACCTGGAAGAAAAAGGACAGCTTAAGCGAATAAAGGCGGAAGTGGATGCCGAGCTGGAGATCACCGAGATCACAGACAGAGTTTCGAAAAAATACGGTCCTGCCCTCCTGTTTGAAAAAGTCAAGGGCTCCCCCTATCCGCTTCTGATCAATGCCATGGGCACTTACGACCGGATGAGTATGGCGCTGGGGGTAAAACAGCTGGACGATATCGGAAATGATATCGAACACTTCATCGACATGTCCAACTACCTGGGTCTCATGAAGAAATTTCAGTCCTTGCCCAAATTGACCCGTCTGGCAACGGTATTCCCAATCAAGCTGCCGACAAAGGGCGCTTGCCAGGAAGTTGTGGAAATGGAACCGGATCTGGATACCCTGCCTGTGCTGAAATGCTGGCCGGGAGATGCGGGAAGGTTCATGACACTGCCTCTGGTTATGACCAAGGATCCTGAAACAGGAATCCAGAATACCGGCATGTACCGCTTGCAGGTATATGATAAGCGTTCCACCGGCATGCATTGGCATTTGCACAAGGATGGAAGGGAAATCTACGACAAGTACAAGGCCATAGGCGGCAAGATGCCTGTCTCAGTGGCACTGGGCTGCGACCCTGCCGTCACCTATGCTGCAACGGCACCCCTGCCCAAGATGATCGATGAGATGATGTTTGCCGGTTTCCTCCGGAAAGCGCCGGTCATGATGGTCAAATCCATCACCAACGATATTTATGTCCCTGCGGATGCAGAATTTATCATAGAAGGTTATGTGGATGTCAACGAACCCTTGAAGCTGGAAGGTCCTTTCGGTGATCACACCGGCTATTACTCCCTTGCAGACTATTATCCCGTATTCCATGTAACCTGCATCACCCACAAAAAGAATGCTATTTATCCGGCAACTGTGGTGGGCAAGCCCCCTATGGAGGATTGCTACATGGGCAAGGCAACAGAAAGAATCTTCCTGCCGCTCCTGAAAATGCAGTTTCCGGAAATCGTCGATTTTAATCTCCCTCTTGAAGGCGTTTTTCACAACTGTGCGATTGTATCCATCAAAAAGAGATATCCGGGGCATGCCAAAAAAATCATGAACTCCATCTGGGGTCTGGGCCAAATGATGTATACCAAGCTGATCATCGTGGTGGACGAAAATATCGATCCCCATGATCTGTCCACCACGGCATGGAAAGTATTCAACAATATCGATGCCAAGAGGGATGTGGTGATCTCGGAAGGGCCGCTGGATGCCCTGGACCATGCCTCCATCCTTCCCCATTACGGGCACCGGATGGGCATCGATGCTACCAAGAAATGGCCCAGTGAAGGCCACGACCGTGAATGGCCCGACGACATCGAAATGTCGGCTGACATAAAGGAGCTTGTTTCGAGGAGATGGCAGGAATATGGTATTGAGTAAGCTGTCCAAAAAGGTCCGGGACTACGGAACCCTGGTGATGTTTTCCCACACCATCTTCTCACTTTCCTTTGCTCTTATCTCCATGGTGCTTGCCGGCAACGGACTGCCGTCACCCAGCGTCTTTTTCTGGATACTGGTGGCTTTTATGGGGGCACGGACCGGTGCCAATGCCATCAACCGGGTCATCGACGCGGAAATCGATGCAAAAAACCCCCGGACGGCGGTGCGGCAGCTCCCTCAAGGACTGATGCACAAGAAGGAAGTCATCGTTTTCTCCGCTGTGTGCTTTGCAATCATGGTCTTTGCGGCAGCTATGCTGAACCCGCTGTGCATGCTGCTTTCACCCGTTGCGCTATTTTTGCTGATCATTTATTCCTACACCAAGCGCTTCACCTGGGCATGCCATCTGGTTTTGGGGATCACCTCTGCCGCGGCGCCGGTAGGGGCATGGATTGCCGTAACGGGAAGCATCTCCTGGCTGCCGCTCTTTATGGGAGCGGCCAACACGCTGTGGGTTGCCGGCTTTGACATTATATACGGTGCACAGGACTATGACTTTGACACACGGAACGGCATCCACTCCATACCGGCGGAATTCGGTGTGAAAAAAGCGCTGTATATCGCAGCTTTTTTCCATACCGTCACCTTGGCCTTTTTATTGATAGTGGGCTTATTAAGCACCCATCTGGGCATGATTTACTATATCGGGATCATCTTGATCTCCCTGCTTTTTGTCATCGAGCACCGGATGATTTCACCGGACAACCTGGGCAACGTCAAAATCGCATCTTACAGCATCAATCAGCTGGTCAGCATTACCTTTCTGGTATTCGGGCTGATCGACGCGTATTTATAGTTTAAAAAACGGAGGAAAATAATGAAACTGTCGAAAATATTAATTTTCATATCCATCGTATCCCTTCTGGCATCGGCCTTGACCGGATGTGCGCCTGCCAGCCCTGCCAAAAACGAACCTGAAGTCAAGAATACTTTGACAGTAGGACTCACCCCTGCAGTAGACGCCATCCCTTTTATCATCGCAAAGGAAAACGGCTACTTTGAAAAGCAGGGCCTGGACATCCAATTTGAAGTGTTCAAGAGCGCCAAAGACCGGGATGCCGCTTTCCAGAGCGGTGCCTTGGACGGTGCTCTGTCCGATATCGTCGGTGTATGCCTTTATCAGAATGGCGGCTTTGATGTCAAGATCACCAGCATGACGGATGGTGACTTCCTGTTTGTAGCGGGTAAGGATTCCGGTATCCAGTCGATGCAGGCACTTAAGGGTAAAAAGGTCGCCCTTTCGGAGAAAACCGTCATCGAGTACACGCTGGACAAAATGCTGGAAAAGAACGGTATAAAGCCTGAAGAAATCGAAAAAGTCGCCATTCCGGCCATACCGGTGAGGCTTGAAATGTTGAAAAATAACCAAGTGGATGCCGCATTGCTGCCGGAGCCTTTTGCAACCTTTGCACTGAAGGATGGCGCCTTGCTTTTAGACACGGCTTACAGTGAAGGCATGTTCCCTGCCGTATCGGTATTTACACAGAAGGCAATTGATGCCAAAGGCAAGGAAATCAGCGCGTTCTATGCAGCCTATGATGAGGCAGTAGAATATGTCAACAAGACACCCATTGCTGAGTATGAAGCGATCGTCATCAAGACTATCGGTTATCCGGAAGACATGAAGGGCAAAATAGAGCTGCCCGAATATAGAAAAACCATACTGCCAACTGATTCGGAGCTTGCAGCCGCCATCGATTGGGCTGTAAAGAAGGGTCTAGCCAAAGACACTTTGAAGCCTTCAAATCTGGTCAACGATATAGGGGTTAAATAGCCAGGAGGAAGCAAATGCTCCAGATAAATGACTTAAATGTGCACTATCAGTCAAAACAGCATCCGGTACATGCCTTGGGACCCATCAGCCTGTCTGTAGAAGAAGGCGGTATCTATGCCGTCATCGGGCCATCCGGCTGCGGGAAGTCCACGCTGCTGCACGCCCTGAGCGGAATTATCGTCAAATATTCCGGGGAGATCCTCCTGAAGGGCCAGCCTCTTTGTCCCAAGACGCACAGCATCGGCTTCATTCCTCAGAATTTTGGGCTGCTTCCCTGGAAGAATGTTGAGCAGAATTGTCTTCTGTCCCTTCACATCAAGAAAGTCGGTATCGACAGCAAGGTCAGGGAACGAATTACGTATATAATGGAAAAGCTGGATATCGCCTCACTACAGCATCGATATCCCAATGAACTCAGCGGCGGACAAAGGCAAAGAGCTGCCATTGCCCGGTCTTTTATCATGAATCCGGACATCCTGTTGATGGATGAACCCTTTTCTGCGCTGGATGCCCTTACCCGTGAGGAAGCACAGGAGCTTTTTATCGCTATATGGAACCAGTACAAGGTAACCACGGTTTTTGTTACCCACAGCATTGAAGAAGCTATCTACATGGGTAAAAAGATCGTCATCATGTCCACCAGCCCGGGCACCCTTGTGGAAATCATTGACAACCCGCTTTTCAACACTGAAAACCTTCGGGAGAACGAAGACTATCTCAAACTATCCGGTCATATCCGGAGCATTATCAAAAATGGTTGGCGCTTATAGAGGAGGAACTATGTCACGATTCTTTAACGGCAAGAAAATCGAGCTATTGGCACCGTCCGGCACCATGGAGACCTTCAGGCAGATGCTGCAGGCAGGCTGTGATGCCATCTACTTCGGCGGCAAGTCACTGAACATGAGAATGATGCGGAAAGGCTTCAACTTTTCCGATGATGAGATATATGAAGCGGCCAGAATGGCCCATGATGCAGGCAAGAAGGTTTATGTCACCGTCAATAATATGCTGACGGACGAGGAAATGGATGAAGCCGCTGAGTACCTGCACTTTCTTCAGAGAGGCAACGTAGACGGCATCATTATTCAGGACCTGGGGATCCTGCAGCTATGCCGGGAGCAGAAGCTGGACCAGTTTGAGATCCACGCCTCCGTCATGATGAACGTCCATAACGTGGAATTTGTAAAAGCGCTGAAGGAAGCGGGCGTATCCAGGGTCATCCTGTCCAGGGAAATGGACTTGAAAACGCTTAAGGACCTTCATCATCAGACAGGTATCGAAACCGAGTACTTCGTACATGGCGATATGTGCACCGTCAACGGCGCAAACTGCTATTACAGCTCCATCGTCCTGGGGAACAGCTCCAACAGGGGACGGTGCTTCAAGCCCTGCCGCTGGGCTTACCGTGTGAAAAAAGACGGTAATATTTACCCCACGGAATACCCTCTGGCAGCAAAGGATATGTGCATGTACGAGTACATCCCCGAGCTGATCGAGGCCTGTGTCACTTCTTTCAAGATTGAAGGGCGCATGCGGGATACGGATTTCATCGTCAATCTGGTCAATACCTACGCAGAGGCGATTGACCGGTATATCGAAGACCCTATGGGTTTTGACCGCAGAAAGAACTGGGATGCCTTATACGAAAACCGCAAGCGCGATTTTACAACAGCCTATGCCTTTGGCAAGCCTGGCCTGGACTTTATCAATCTCCGCTACGAGGGTACAGGTAAGTTCTATTCTACCGGCAAAGTGTTTTCCACCCCTACTGAGGAGCCGGAGCTGACGCCAGATCTGATTACAAAACTTCAAACGGCATTGAAGGAGCAACCAGTCAATCCGGCACCAACGCATCCATTGTCTGTGAAAGTCAATAACTTTGAGCAGGCCAGACTTTGCATCGAATTGGGTGTGGACCGGATTTATTTGCCTTGTGAGGTTTTACAGCCCGATACGTTTATGACCTTGGAACAGCTGCAAGACCTGAATGATATGAAAGGCCACACCCGGATCTATCTTGACCTGCCGCAAATGATGAATGAGCTGCAGTTTGACAGGATTGACCAGTACCTGAGCCTGTACGGGCAACTTTTTGACGGGTTATTGGTTTCCAATCTGGGTGCCGCTCATAAGTACAAGTACCGTTATCCCATGATTGCCAATTTCAACCTTAATGTCTATAACCATAAGGCTGCCGAGTTCTATCAAAGCCTTGGCGTAGGCGGATTCATCGCTTCCCTTGAAGCAAAGCTGAGCGAGCTGCTCACCTTCATCCGCCTGTGCGAAAAGCCTGTGGAGCTTATTGCACATGGTCCGGTCAAAATGATGTACTTGGATCATGACCTTTATGAAAACGCCGAGGTTCTTGAACCTGTCGGCCAAGGAGATAATGCACATGTGCCCAATGATATACTGGTGCTTATGACGGATCATGGTGAAAATCCTGTCTATTTGGATCAGAACCGCAAAAATCACCTGTATTCCGCAAAGGAACTGTGCCTGCTGCCGCTGTTGGGTGACTTGAATTTCGGTAAGCCCATCAGCTTCCGCATTGAGGGACAGACCTACACCGTGGCGGAATTGGAAAGTATTATAAAGGTTTATCAGGAGGCTATCGCCCACCCCTCCCGCTGCAAGGAGCTGTTTGAGCGCCTGAAGCCCCTGAGAGCCGGCTTTACCGCTGGCGCGTTATCTTTTAAGATAAACAAGGAGGACGATACTGTATGAGTCATATCGGACCTGATGCCATCCTGAGCAAAAGAAAATCGTACTTTTATCCGGCCACCTACCACTTCTACAAGAATCCGCCGCAGATCGTCAGCGGCAGCATGCAATACCTCTACGACCATAACGGAAAGAAATATACAGATTTCTTTGCCGGCGTATCGGTTATGAACTGTGGGCACTCCAACCCTGAAATATTACAGGATACCATTGATCAGCTGAGCCAGCTGCAGCATACGACAACACTCTATCTTACTCAACCGATGGTTGAGCTGGCCGAGCGGCTGGCCGCAGTATTGCCAGGCGACATCAAGCGGACCTTCTTTTGCGTGACAGGGTCGGAAGCAAATGAAGGGGCGATGGCGCTGGCAAGGCTGCACACCGGGAAAAGCGGCTTTATCGCTTTGACAGGCGGCCTGCACGGCCGCACGTACCTCGCCATGAGCGTGACCGGTTTGCCCATGTGGCGGATCGATGACAACCTGAACAAAGAGAAGGTTTTCTTCATCGACAGGCCGTATTCGGCAGAAACCGGTTATGAAGCGGCAATGGCGAAGTCGCTGGCGCAGCTGGATGCGGTGCTGGAAGCGCACGGCAGCGAGATATGCGCCATGCTGGCAGAGCCCATCCAGGGCAATGGCGGGATCATCAAGTATCCCGGCAATTATTTGAATGAAGTAAAAACACGGCTGGAAAAGTACGGTGTACTGCTTATTGTTGACGAAGTGCAGACAGGCTACGGCAGGACAGGGAAAATGTTTGCCATAGAACACTATGATGTCGTTCCGGATATTATGGTTACTGCCAAGGCTTTAGGTAACGGCATTCCGATTTCTACATTTTCCACCACCGATGCTATCGCCGCCTCCTTCAACCGGTCCTCCGCCTCAACCTTCGGCGGTAATCCGGTTGCAGCGCGTACTGCAGTGAGTGTGCTCAACTATATAGAAAAGCATGACCTTGTCCGGAAAGCGGATGAGCTGGGTAAGTATCTAAGGGAAAAGCTGGAGCAGCTATCCTCCGATTTTATACAGGAAATCAGAGGCTGCGGCCTGATGCTGGGCATGCAGATACAGTCCCCCCGTTTGGACCTGACCTCGGCTGAAATAACGGACATGATCCTGGAAGGAATGAAGGATCGTGACTTCCTGGTTGGCAAGAACGGCTGGAACCGGGATGTCGTGGCTTTCCAACCCCCGCTGGTCATAAGCAAGGAAGATATTGATGCTATGACTTCCGCTTTGAGTGAAGTGCTGAGATTATTATAATTCCATAGACAGAAGGAATGAAAACCATGAAATCATTAAAGCGATTATACGGGTTCCTGCAAGGCTTTATCATGTTGAACCTGCTATGGTACCTGCTGGCAGTTATTGTCAACATGCGGGTTCTTCCCAAGCCCACCGAAGTATATTTTAACCTTGACAGGCTTTATGGTATGGAGCTTTGCATGCACATACTGGCGAGCCTTTACAGGGTAGCAGCGGGCTTGGGCATTTCCCTTGCAGTCGGCATCCCCCTGGGTATGCTGATGGCTTACTCCAAGCTGTGGAACCGAATACTAAATCCGTTGGTGTATTTCACCTATCCCGTGCCCAAGACAGCACTGCTCCCCATCGTGATGCTGCTGTTCGGACTGGGCGATACATCAAAGATCCTCCTCATCGTTTTTATCATCGTTTTTCAGGTTATCGTATCCTCAAGAGATGCCATCATCAATATCTCTCCGGAAATCTATAACCCCATCAGAAGCCTCGGCGCATCAAAACGCCAGATTTTGATGTATATCACCCTTCCGGCTGTGCTGCCGGAGCTGCTCACCAACCTCAGGCTTGGTATCGGCACGGCTCTTTCGATCCTCTTCTTCACTGAAGCCTACGGTACACACTACGGCTTAGGCTATTACATCATGGATGCCTGGACCCGCATCGACTACCCGAGCATGTACGCCGGCATCATCCTCATAAGCCTCCTTGGCTTTACATTATTCATATTGGTAGACCTGTTGGAAGAAGCGCTGTGCAAATGGCGCTTTTAATTTTTCTCAATATACCGGACAACCAGATAATGGTATAATAGATGTATATAATTGTCAAAACAGGAAGTCTGCCGGGGCTGTCTTATAGGCAGTGCTGAAGCACCACCATAAGTGAGTTTAACGAAACAGGTTCGGGAATAACTCCAAAATGGACGGATTAACGAAATTACAGTTTCGATAAGTCGATAGTTAGCTGACAGATAATGCAGATTGGTCTACTATAGAGACATTACTTTTGTATTATATACAATAAAACAAGAACTGCTTTTATATGAGGGGTGAAAGAATGTTCTTTGGAGTAAATGATAAGTTCCATTTCTCAACAGAAGGTAAGGATTTTAATTATGTTACAAGCGACAATGCTAGGTATGAATTGGGTGAAGTTGAAACTGTAAGCGTTTTTTCAAAAGAAGATAGGGTATTGATATTGACAAGAGATTCCCGAGATACTGACTATTTGTATGGATTCAACTTAGAAGGCAATTTGTTGTTTAAAGTTGCACCTCCAGAGCATTATAGTTTCTGGTACTTGAGCGGAAAACAAATTGCTTGTAACGAAGCAGATAGTTTAGCAATAAAGTCTCCTCTTTCCGGTTGGTGGTATTCTATTGACCTAGATACTGGAAGCCTTACGATGGGTTCACCTGCATACTAAATATATGGTTAAATTCATTCTTGTAAGGTACAAACTCCTATGCGGAGTTTGTCAGATATTTAAACCCAAGGGAGGCAATACTTACACAAGCAACGCATGTCAGGTCCCGGGTACCGGAAGCGTTTTAGAACGGTTATTAAGTAAAGCGTTGCGGGGCATTATCCATCAGCTAACAATGCCCTCACGCTGCGGCACGGCGGGTTGAGGCATTGGGCATGCGTGCCTTGGGTTGCCGGATGCATTTGCTTTGGAGTAGGTCAGGGCAACCACACCCCTTCACCGGGAGCGAAGCTCCGCCAGGGAGACAAGCTCTGCAGGTCCGGTTCAGAGGTGTCGTGAGTGCGAACCCGTTATCTGTAATATGGCGCGATACCGGGCGTCCGTGCCCGGTTTGTTTGAGAAGTATTCTATATGTTCGTATTACTATATAATTTTGGTTAAGGCTGGTGGAATTTGATTGAATACAAACAAGGGATTGAGAGATGAAATTAAATTTGCAACTGATTCATTAGATATTACAGATACAGAGTTCAAAGAAGTTAGCAAATATCAATGGGAGCAGATACAAAAGACGGTTGAAGACACTTTTATAGTTGGAAAGGCTCATAATTTATCTATGATGCCTTATTGGGAACATCTTAAAGGAGATTATTTTAATATCAGTTTTCCTAAAGACAATGCTTTTGTATACCTTGATAACCTTATTGATAATAGTCAGCCTGTTTGGTTTTTAGCCCAAGATAATAGCAAGCTGTGGATATATGAGGGACTTATCTCTTCAATAAGAGAAGTCATTGAGGAATGTTATGCATTTGAATACTATATAGTATCAAAAAAGTATTCATGGCTTTTATGTGAGAATCATCATGGATGTTTGATAGGCATTGGAGAAGACCTTGTTAGGAAGATGAAGGCACTCCAAATTTAATTATTAATATACTCAACGAGACTTATTAACTACAGTATTTACTAGGGTGGTTGACCTCCATGTCAACCTCTGAAGCTAGGGGCGCCATACTACAGATAACAATGCACTCACGTGGCATTTCCATAAGGGAACCTACATAATAAATAATAGGCTCTCTTATTAAAGGTTTAGTTTTACATCCCTTCACCGGGTGTCACCACCGCCAGGGGGGATTCCTATATGGTCCGGTTCAGGGACGTCGTGAGTGCGAACCCGTTATACGCCATTCAGTGTTTGTGCCGCCATCCGTGGCGGCAATTTATAGAATTGTGAGGTATTAATGTGATTAATCGAGCAATTGTAATATTCCCTAAGTTTGATAATGTTCAATTGATTAATGAGATTCGAGAGAAATATGATCCACTGTATAATTATATCGCTCCCCATATAACTTTAGTATTTCCTTTTGGGAGTGATATTCCAACAAGCGAGCTAGTAAAACATATTCAACACCAACTTTCTGGAATTGGGAAGTTTGAGCTTGTCATGAAAGGTGTAACTGGTGCTTCAGATGGATATATTTTTCTTGATGTGAAGATTGGTAATGACAAGATAATTGAAATACATGATAAGCTCTATCAAGGTTTACTTAAGGAATATCACAATAGATTTATTCCTTACACTCCGCATTTGACTATTGGTAGGCTATTAGATACTGATAAGTATCAAGAGATTGTCAGATCATTATTTGAATTTGATGTAGAATTCCGAACAGTAATAGAGGAAATAAATATCGAAATGATTGATGATAAAGATAAATCAATTATTGAGTATGTACACAGGCTGTAGTTCTGTTTAAGGGCTTGCCCTCCATGGCAAAGTCTGAAGCTGGGGTCACTGAACGGCGCATAACAATGCCCTCACGCTGCGGCACGGCGGGAAAGAGCAAGAAGTAGGCGTGCCTTGGGCTCCGCCACACCCCTTCACCGGGAGCGGAGCTCCGCCATGGAGTAGGACTTTGCGGTCCAGTTCAGTGGTGTCGTGAGTGCGAACCCGTTATCTGACATGCAGTGAACGCATGAGTAAAATACAGAAGTGAGAATAGAAAATAAGGAGTAATTTATGAATCATCTGAGTGTAGGTCTTTTTTCAAAACTGAATAAGGTACCGTTTAAGGTATGTGATACGTTACCTGCACATGAAAATGTGATTAAACCAATACTTCGCTCTGCATTGGAGTGTATTGTATACGGGCTTAAAGAAGATTCTATTCTATTGCAGAAATATAAAAGCATCTTGATTAAACATAAAGGAAAGCACAAGCTGGATTTATCTCAAGAAGTTATCACTGGATGCGAAGAATTATGGAACTCCACAAATTGGGCAAGAGGGTCAGTTGTTATAATAACAAACCCAAATACTATTGACTTCACTAGAATATTTCCGTTTTGCTATAGACCAGGTATTATTGATAACCCTAATACAGGCAATACAGTATCTGCAGTAAAACTGTGTAAGGAAAAGTCTCAAGAAGGTTTAATATGTATCTGTTTCCCAGCATCTAATGGGATTGAATGGATGCAGATATATGCTGATGATGAGCAGTTAGCGCAGCTTTATGGTTTGGCTAATGAGCTGTGCTTGGAAAGAGACTATTGGAAGAATATGATGAAGCGATAATTGAGTTATTGTATATTCTTTCTTTAGAGAAGTCTTCGAGGGCCACTGCACGATCAGATAACAATGCCCTCACGCTGCGGCACGGCGGGTCGTGACAAGGAGCATGCGTGCCTTGGGTTGCCGGACGCATTTGCTATGGAGAAGGGCAGGACAACCACACCCCTTCACCGGGTGGCAAGCACCGCCAGGGGGACAGGCTCTGTGAGTCCGGTTCAGTGGTGTCGTGAGTGCGAACCCGTTATCTGACATATGGTGCAGATTGTTTATTCAAGAAGTACTATTTTTATATTCTATATCAGAAGCATATTATGAAGTAAGGATAACATAAAAATCACTTAAAGAAATTATTTGAACATAGGAGGTCAATATGATTGCCGATGGTTTAGCTACTGCAATTATTAACTTCATACTTTTTGGCATTGTAGTGGCTATAAGAAGATCCTTTAGCAACGAGGGGTTAGATTCTTTTCTTATTCATACAGATAAAAGAGGTATGAAGTTATTTTTAGAAGGCATTATCTTAGGGATGATACTTATTATAGTATATTCATTGCTTGTAATTGTGCTTGGTTTGGGAGAAATCACACTTAACGCAGCTGAAATATCTTATACTCTTATCTCATTCATTTCAAATGGTATAGGATTTCTAGCAGTTGCATTATTTGAAGAAGCGTTATTTCGAGGCTATATTTTCTTTAAGCTAGCAAGAAAAGTTTCACCAGTCAGTGCTATGATAATTTCATCAGTAATATTTGGAGGCCTCCATTTTATGCCATATGCTGGTGTACAGTATATTTGGATTGGTTTAATAAATGCGGCATTAATTGGAGTTTTACTTTGTGTAATAGTTATAAAGAGTGGTTCTCTAATGTTAGCTATTGGATATCATTTAGCCTGGGATTTGACTCAGAAGCTAATTTTGAGTAAAGCAAATTCAGCAATAAAACTATCATTGGAAGGAAATATATTTACAGGATTTGGGCTTATACCTGAAGCAGGGCTTATTATTTCAGTAGTTCTAATATTTATGGCAGTATATATATTTAAAAGGTTTAGGTATATTAAGAAAAGTAAGTATAAAGAAATGGACAAAAATATGTAAAAAAGTAGCCTTTATAAAAGGAAATCATAGTTGCTACACAACATTCTTATAAGGTGCAAACTCCTATGCGGAGTATGTTAGATATTTAAACCCGAGAGAGACAATACTTACACAATAGACTCATTCCAGATTCCGGGTACCGGAAACAGTATAGAAAGATATTCGGGAAAGGCTCTGAGGGGCACCATACATCAGATAACAATGCCCTCACGCTGCGGCACGTAGGGCTGGGGACAAGAAGCGTGCGTGCCTTGGGTTGCCGGATGCACTTGCTTTGAAGCGCAAGCAGGGCAACCACACCCCCTCACCGGTAGCGAAGCTCCGCCAAGGGGACAGGCTCTGCAGGTGCGGTTCAGCGGTGTCGTGAGTGCGAACCCGTTATCTGACATATGGTGCAGATTGAATTATATAATCGCAAGTAGAATTGCAAAAAGGAGACTTAATCATGAGTGAGATTTTTGATATTTCCTTTGATAAGATTGGGGTCATAAAAAACTTATGGGAGAAGAATCGGCAGTACCATGAAGTTAGTTCAGAATATTTTAGTGAGACATATCGCTCTATGTGTTTCGATGAGAGAATTAAAGCATTTGGAGAATTTGATAAGGATATGCTTAAAATAACGGTTGCTAAAGATAATGATGAGTATATCGGTTATTGTATATCAACTATAGTTGAAGAGAAAGGAGAACTTGAATCACTTCATGTAGATGAATCCAAGAGAGGAACAGGTATTGGGAAAGAACTTGTAGGTACACATCTTGAATGGATGAAAGAAAATAATTGTAAAGTTATTGGGGTAACAGTATCTCAAGAAAATGAATCTACTATTAACTTTTATAAGAAACTAGGATTTTATCCTAACACTTTATATATGCAACAAGTACAAAGAAAATAAATTATTTATATGTAACGTTATTCTTATAAGGTACAAACTCCTATGCGGAGTTTGATAAAGATTTAAACCCAAGAGAGACAATATTTTCAGGAGCGACTCATGTAAGGTCCCGGATACCGGAAACGTTATAGAAAGATATTAGGGAAAAGCTCCGCGGGGCACCATACATCAGATAACAATGCCCTCACGCGGCGGCACGGAGGGACGGGGCAAGGAGAAGGCGTACCTTGGGTTGCGAAGGACTGATAAAGCTGTAGATTTTCTTAAGTAGCAACCACACTGTTTATGGCAAAATAGAAATACAGA
>JAJGRE010000005.1 GCA_021083345.1 Calditrichales bacterium MX18-03
TTAACCATTACCACTTTTTTTGAATCACGCTTTATAAGTTGTCTTGTCTTGCTGTCAGCCTCTCCGTGAAGCGTTCTTTCTGTTATGGCCGCATCCCTTCGTCTGCTTTTTCTTCGCTTTCTTGGGGCGACAAGTATTGATTCTATCATCTTTTCGCTTCACCGTCAACTGGAAGTTTCAGGTCCCTTGCCGCGCTCGTCTCACGAGGCGACAAGAATAGATTCTATCACCTTTCGCAGTCCGGGTCAACTGTCAAATCCATCTAGCCGGATGCTTGAAGCTTCCTTATATATGCGATTTGCTGCTGGATGACGTACTTAATCTGATTTGATTAACTTTCACATAAGTAATCTCACATATTTCTATTGTGTCGAATAAAAAAGGCTTTTATACAAGCCTTTTTGCCTTATCGCCCTTTAAAATTTTTCCAATATAATTTTATGCGTGATTATTTCTCACTTTATCAAATCGTTTGCTGTATGGATATGTTTATATTATCCCTCAGTGATAGGTCTATCAACCTCGGTTCCTTCAGCTGTTTTCCTTCTTCATCAAAATACAGCATTACTTTAGGCTTAATATTGAAAGGCTGGACTTCTTCTTCGATAACCACTCCAGTTTCGCCGGTGTTAAGCTCAACCCATTGGCCGTAACGGTATATGATGATGGTATTGATCAAAGCCTTGACAATCTCATGGTTAAAATAGAAGTTGCCTGCACCCAGCAGATACTCTATGCTTTCCGTTCTCTTATGCTTGGTGCGGTGCGGTCTGTCGCTGGTTAAGGCATCATAGACATCACATACTGCAATGATCTTTGCCATTGTATGAATCTTTTCATTGGGCAGTGCATTTGGATAACCAGTTCCATCATACCTTTCATGGTGCTCCAGGATAACATTATAAATCTCTGCAGAAAATCCTTCCACGCCCTTTACAATCTCGAAGCCGTACCATGGATGTCTTTGAATGATCAGCTTTTCTTCCTCTGTCAGAGGACTGTTTTTCAGCAGAATGTCTTTGGGAACCTCCCGCATGCCTACATCATGCAATAATGCGGCCGTACCAAGAATGAAAAGTCGATGCTGGGGAAAAAACATTTCTTTTCCTACTGCTACTGCGTATATGCCAACACTCAGCGAATGCCGGAACAGATTCTCTCCCAAAGCACGCAGCGGCATCAACAAACTGATGACTCTGTCGCTCTTTAGTATTTCCAAAATCGTTGTCTTGATTTCTTTAATATTTTTATCCTTTTTTATATATTTCAGAATCTGGTTATCGATGATTTCTTCCGCTTCTTTCATCATAATTCCTTTTATGCTGACACTTAAGCTATGGTGCTCTTCACTAATATCCCTATAGATGAAGACGGAGTCAATATAGTTTTTCTTCAGGCCTACAATCAGGTTATCCGATACGATTGTATTCTTTATAACCAGTATTTTACCTGCAGCATTAAAGACATCTGTTGCCAATACATCCCCAGGCAGCAGCTCAGCTACAGGCACCTCCAACATTTTCTCAGCCATGTGCAATCCCCCCATTTCTGCTATATAATCTTATATCGTTCTTTTTTTAGGAAATTTTAGATAGGATTATATGAAAAATCGCCTTTTTCTCGATTTTTCTAATGTTTAAAAAAGATAAAAACAGACTTCTCTGCTTTTATCTTTTCTATGGTTCAATCCTTTATTCTACATCCAGGTCAGGGCTTATTTTGGCTATGGATACCAAGCTGTCATCATCTTGTATCCGCATCAGCTTAACGCCTTGTGTGCTTCTTCCCATTTGGGACACTTCATTCACATTGATTCGGATGATGATACCCGACGTGTTGATCAGCATGATCTCATCATTATCCTTTACAACCTTCATGCCGACGATTTGTCCGGTCTTTCCGGTTATCTTGGAGGTCAGTATCCCTTTTCCGCCTCTTGTCTGAACCCTGTATTCTTCCAACAAAGTCCTTTTTCCAAAGCCTTTTTCGCTGATAACCAACAAATCAGCGCCTTCCTCAACAATATCCATCCCTACAACAAAATCGCCGGGATTCAGGGTTATACCCTTGACACCCTGAGCTGACCTACCCATTGCCCTTACATCGGACTCTGGGAAACGAATAGATAAACCATGTCTGGTCGCAGCAATAAGCTCTGTCGTCCCGCGGGTCAATTTCACGCCAATCAACTCATCTACATCCAAAAGCGTAATAGCTGTTATTCCTGTACTACGAGAGCTTTCATACTCCTTCAGCTCCGTTTTCTTAATAACGCCGCGTCTTGTCATGAATATGAGGTATTTGCCGTCTTCAAAATCTTTGATTTTGATAACCGCGTTAACCTTCTCATCAGGAGCCAGCTGCAGCAAATTGACCAAGGCCGTACCCTTTGCCTGCCTTCCGCCTTCCGGTATTTCATAAGTCTTCAGCTTATACATCTTTCCTTTATTGGTAAAGAAGAGAATGTAATTGTGGGTAGAGGTAATGAACAAATGCTCTACAAAATCCTCTTCCCTTGTCTGAAGTCCGGTAATACCTCTTCCACCGCGTCTTTGGCTCTTATAAGTATCTGCCGGTAGTCTCTTGATATAGCCGAAATGCGTTATGGTTACTGCTACCTCATGTTCATCGATAAAATCCTCTTCGTTAAACTCCTCTACCGAAGCCATGATTCTGGTACGTCTCTTATCCGCAAAACGCTTCCTTATTTCCAGAAGCTCATCCTTGATGACCATAAGAATCTTATGCTCGCTGGCCAATAAGGATCTATAATACTCAATATCCTTTATCAAAGCCAGGTATTCATCTTCTATTTTGTCTCTTTCCAGACCTGTCAAGCTGCGCAGTCTCATTTCGGCAATGGCTTCCGCTTGCATTTCGGAGAGGCCGAACCGTTCCATCATCCTCTGTTTGGCAATGGCCACATTTTTTGAGCTTCTTAGTATATTGATGATCTCATCAATATTATCTAAGGCAATCCTCAAGCCTTCCAGAATATGTGCTCTTGCCTCTGCTTTTCTCAGGTCGAACTGTGTTCTTCTCGTAATGATCTCTTTCTGATGATCGATATAATGCTTGATGATGGCCTGCAGGGTCAAAACTTTGGGCTGTCCCTGCACCAGTGCCAGCATGATAATGCTATAGGTTTCCTGCATTTGGGTGTGTTTATAGAGCTGATTCAACACCACATTGGCGTTAGCGTCCCGCTTAAGCTCAATGACTACCCGCATACCGCTGCGGTCGGACTCATCCCGGAGATCGGAAATTCCTTCAAGCTTTTTATCCTTTACGAGGTCTGCAATCTTTTCGATCATTGCTGCTTTGTTTACCTGAAAAGGAATCTCGCTGACAACAATTCGCTGTCGGTTATTACCCATTTCTTCAATTTCTGCGATGGCCCTTACTGTGACCTTTCCTCTTCCGGTAGCGTAAGCCTTTTTGATGCCTTCTTTCCCCATGATCATGCCGCCGGTAGGAAAATCAGGGCCTTTCATGATTTTTAGTATATCATCCAGCTCAATATCCGGATTATCAATGTTTGCAATAACAGAATCGATAACCTCTCCCAGATTATGAGGGGGAATTGAGGTTGCCATACCCACCGCTATACCGTTGCTACCGTTTACCAGTAAATTGGGATATCTGGCCGGTAAAACATCGGGCTCCTTTAAGCTCTCATCATAATTCGGAGAAAAATTGACCGTTTCTTTTTCTATGTCCCTTAAAAGCTCAACTGCAATTTTTGACATCCTTGACTCGGTATAACGCATGGCCGCAGCACTATCGCCGTCAACTGAACCAAAGTTTCCATGGCCGTCAATCAGCATATAACGATATGAAAAATCCTGTGCCATTCTAACCATGGTATCGTACACGGAAGCATCGCCATGGGGATGATATTTACCCAATACTTCCCCGACTGTGGTTGCTGATTTTCTATGCGGTTTGTCCGGCGTAAAGCCGAGGTTATTCATTGCAAATAAAATTCTCCGGTGTACCGGCTTCAGACCATCCCTTACATCCGGCAGTGCACGCTGTACAATAACACTCATTGCGTAGTCAATGAAGGATTTTTTCATCTCATCTTCTATATTGACCGGCAATATGCTTTGTCTTTCAATTTCCAAATCCATTACCTCCAGAAGTTCTTATATGACCCCAAAATCAATTCCCTATATATCCAGGTTTCTGACATATTTTGCATTATGCTCGATAAACTCTCTTCTCGGTTCTACCTTATCTCCCATGAGAATCGTAAAAATCTCATCTGCAGCAACGGCATCTTCCATCGTCACCTGAAGGATGATTCTTGTATCCGGGTTCATTGTCGTTTCCCAAAGCTGCTCCGGGTTCATTTCACCCAAGCCTTTGTAACGCTGGATGCTGTAGTTTTCCCTTCCTATCTGCTTGAAGAGGTTCTCCAGCTCTTTATCGTTATAAGCATAATATTCTTTGTTCTTCTTCTTAACCTTGTACAGCGGCGGCTGAGCGATATAGACGCAGCCTGCTTCTACCAAAGGCCTCATATAGCGATAGAAAAATGTCAGAAGCAAGGTGCGTATATGTGAGCCGTCTACGTCGGCGTCTGTCATCATGATGATTCTGCCGTATCTCATCTTTTCAATATTAAAATCGTCACTGATTCCCGCTCCAAATGCAGTAATCATTGCTCTTATCTGCTCACTGGATAAAATTTTGTCCAATCTCGCCTTTTCAACGTTTAATATTTTTCCTCTGAGCGGCAAGATTGCCTGGAACTTTCTATCCCGTCCCTGTTTGGCGGAGCCGCCTGCGGAATCTCCCTCAACGATATAGATTTCGCATAATGACGGATCTTTTTCGGAACAGTCAGCCAGTTTTCCGGGAAGGGTCGTGCTTTCCAGTACACTTTTTCTTCTCGTCAGCTCTCTGGCTTTTTTTGCTGCTTCTCTTGCTCTGGCTGCAGTCAGTGCCTTATCAACAATGATTTTGGCACTGGAAGGATTCTCTTCCAGATAGGCTTCGAATTTTTCCACGACAATAGCGTCAACAATCCCTCTTATTTCAGGATTGCCCAGCTTTGTTTTGGTCTGCCCTTCAAACTGCGGATCCGGAAGCTTGATGCTTATGACCGAGGATAAACCCTCTCTGACATCTTCACCGAGGAGGTTTGCATCGTTATCTTTTAAAATTTTATATTTTCTGGCATAATCATTGATGATCTTTGTAACAGCCGTTTTAAAGCCGCTGGTGTGAGTTCCGCCTTCCAAAGTGTTGATATTGTTTGCAAAGCTGAAGATGCTCTCCGTATAACTATCGTTATATTGCAGTGCTATTTCAACTTCAACATCATCCTTCCTGGCTTCAAAATAAACCGGCTCTTTATGAAGGACCTCTTTGTTCTTATTCAAATATTTGACGAAGGATACAATACCGCCGTCATATTGGAAGGTCTTTTCAATATTTTCCCTCTCATCCTTCAGATTTATCTTAATTCCCTTATTGAGGAAAGCCAGTTCTCTTAAGCGGTGCTCCAATGTATCAAAGCTGTAATCTAGTTCGTCAAAAACCTGGTGGTCTGGCTTGAAAGAAACCTTGGTTCCGGTTGCGGATGATTTTCCTATTACTTTCAGCTCTGTAACCGGTGTTCCTCTTTCATATCTTTGCTGAAAGAGCTTTCCCTCTCTTTTTACTGTCACTTCCAGCCATTCTGACAGTGCATTGACAACTGAAACACCTACGCCATGCAAGCCGCCGGATACCTTATAGCCGCCGCCGCCAAACTTGCTGCCTGCGTGCAATACTGTTAATGCAACTTCTACAGCCGGCTTGCCCAGCTTGGGGTGAATCCCTACGGGAAAACCTCTCCCGTCATCTTCACAGCTGATGGAGTTATCCGGGTGGATGGTTACATTGATGTTTTTGCAAACACCTACCAATGCTTCATCTATTGCATTATCGACGACTTCCCAAACCAGATGATGAAGACCCTTGGCACCTGTACTCCCGATGTACATCCCCGGTCTTTTTCTGACTGCTTCCAAACCTTCCAATACTTGAATCTGTTCTGCCTCATAGGCCGTATTTTTCTTTTTTATATCTTCTGCCATAACAGCACCCCCATTCTACTTCAATGAAATATCGTCTATGAATCCGGCTCTTTTGTATAATGTTACAGAAGAAATGGGAGACATGTATATGATAGTCTTTTTTCCCTTTTCGGATAAGACGAAGGATTTGGGTTCATCATCGGAAATCCTGCGGATGAAACCTTCATCTTCTGCAGTTTTCAGAAACTCTTTGGTATGATTGGACATATTGCTTGATTCAATATCCATGATGGATATGACATCCTTCAAGGATATGACAACATCTCCTCCAAGGTGAATGAACATTAACTTGTCCTCCCTTATATTTCAAATATTCAAATTATAAAAACAAGCCCATAAAAATATTATAACCTTTTATCGTCTAAACTAAAAGATTCCTTTTCAATCTTTCCCTCAATTACATGAAAAACAGACATGTCCGTGATCTGAAATTTATTCAGATGCTCCACATCCGTGCAGGTAATGATGGTCTGAATACTGCTGATGAACTCTATCAGGAAGTATTGCCTCTGTGTGTCCAGTTCTGAAAAAACATCATCCAGAAGCAGCACCGGAACATCATTTGTCTCATTCTTGATATACTCCAATTCCGCCAGTTTCAGCGACAATAAGGCTGTTCTCTGCTGCCCCTGTGATGAAAAGGTTCTTGCCTCATTTCCGTCAATGTATATCAATACATCGTCACGGTGCGGACCCTTGTGGGTCAACCCCCTTCTGGCGTCGATCTCCCTGAAGTCATATAAGTTTTCCCTGAACCTTTTCTTTATTTCCGTTTCATTTTCTTCCCCATATGGAACTGAGCTTTTATACCTTATATCCAGCTTTTCTCTATCCCTTGTTATCCTGTAATGAATTTCTTCTGCATATTCATTTATCCGCCTGATGAAAAGCGCTCGGCTTTTAATGAGTCTGCTTCCAAACTCAGCTAACTGCTCATCCCATACATCAATGGTTTTCAACAGTTTTTCATTTTTCTTTCCCTCAAGCAGCAGATTATTCCTCTGCTCCAGTACCTTTAGGTATTGTACAAGATGGTAATAATAGCCCGGCTTTGCCTGGGACATAATAATATCTACAAACCTTCTTCTTTCTGAGGGGCCTTCTTTTATGATTTTCATGTGGTCGGGCGAAAAAATGACCGTGTGGAGATTCCCTATCAGTTCTCCTATTTTTGTTAATTTTACACCGTTCAGCTTTATCTGCTTTTTAGTATTCCGGTGAAGATACATCTCAATAGATTGCTCTTCGTTTTCTTTCTCGTAGGCTATTTTTATCCGGGCGTCATCCTGATTCCATCTGATAAGCTCTGAATCCTTCTGGCTCCGATGAGACTTTCCGGTTGAAAGTAGGTGTATGGACTCCAATATATTGGTCTTTCCTTGAGCATTTTGTCCGTATAGGATATTAATCCCCTTATTTAACCGGATATCGAGGTCTTCATAGTTTCTGTAATTTTTCAGCAAGATACTTTTTATATGCAATTTAAGCACCCCAGCATCCTTTATACGATTTCATAAATCTTCCGCATGATCTCTACGGTATCGCCCTTCCGAAGCTTTTTTCCCCGGGCCAGTTCTGCCTGGCCGTTTACCTTGACCAAGCCGTCGGAGATGATATTCTTGGATTCTCCCCCCGTAGACGTGATGCCTGCATATTTCAAGAATTGATCCAACTTGATGAAATCCGTATCAATCCTTACTTTTTCCATTATCTCACCTTCCTTTTTCATTTGGTTTTCCTCTTGTCCTTACTAAGAAAAGTACAACTGCCGTTGTACTTTTGACGATCCTCTTAGCTATTTTTTTTGAATCTGGCAGGAAGTACAAGATACAGATAGCCTGTTTCATCGCAGGGTCTTATGATGCTGGGGCTGACGTTGGATGTAAACTCAATGGTTATTTCTTCGCTTTCTATGACCTTCAGAACATCCATAAAGTATTTGGCGTTAAAAGCGATTTCAATATCGCTGCCTTCCTTCTTTATCTTCAGTTCTTCATGAACATCTCCGTTCTGCGAGTTGGACATGATGATCATCAACTCATCCAATATCTCGAATTTGATCATATTGTTGCTGGAATCCTTGGCAAACAGAGCTGCTCTATCGCATGAATCCATCAATTTGTCCGCTGAAACGTTGACTTTTATTTTATAATCCGAGGGAATGATCTGCTTATAATTTATGAATTCCCCCTCCAAAAGTCTTGATACTACTATTGTTTCCGCTATCTGAACCAATATGTGGTTTTTTGTAAAATAGATGCTGACAGGCTCTTCGTTATCATTCAATATTTTACCCACCTCAGACAGAGACTTACCGGGTATGACTGCTTTAAAGCTGTTGTCATTCATGATACCTTTCCATCTGACAGCCATTCTGAAGCCGTCAAGGGCCACAAGGGTCATCTTTTCACCTGTAATGTCAAAAAGAACTCCGGTCAGAATAGGACGTATTTCATCCGTAGATACCGCGAAGATCGTCTGCCTGATCATGTCCTTGAAAGTACCCTGTGCCAAGGTTATGCCATTTTCCTTTTTTACGCTGGTCAATTCCGGATACTCGTCATGAGGTAGGCTGATGATCTTGAAGCTTGAACTCTCACTTTTTATATAGACAAGATTGTTTTCTACCGTTTCTATTTCCACATCGGCATCCGGCAGCTTCCTGACTATTTCTCCGACGATTTTTGATGACAATACGATCCTGCCAGGTTCAATCACATCGACGCTGGAAACAGTCTCTATACCCAGCTCCAAGTCGGTTGCCGTCAGCTTCAGCTTACCGTTTTTCGCATCAAAAAGAATGCCTTCCAGAATAGGAAGCGTGGTTTTTGAAGGGACGGCTTTTTGCACGGTGTTGATACCGTCCAAAAGGTTGGAACGTGTGGTGATAATCTTCATTGTGGATAACCTCCGGCTTTTTTAGAATAGATATATAATAAAATATTTTAGTAGTAATAGTAATAGGGGCTGTTGAAAAGTGCAAAACCCTTTGAAAGGCTTGAAGAATAACAAAAGCAACTGTTTATAAAACAGAAGTTAAACTGGATAAGGTTGTGCATAATAAGGTCAGCTTAAAAAACTGAATTTTTTTATAAACAGGATATGCAATACTTATCAACAGGTCTCTTTTAAAATAACTACCCTTCCAGCTTGTTTTTCATCTCTTCTATAAGGCTTCTCAGATTCGAATCGACTTTTATATCGGTTGATACTTTTTCATGAGCATGCATGATGGTGGTATGATCCCTTCCGAATTCTTCTCCGATCCGAGGCAGAGAAAGGTCTGTCATCTCCCTGCAAAGATACATTGCAATTTGCCTGGGCATGACCACGGTACGGTTTCTCTTTTTTGCGTTAAAATCTTCTATTTTAATATGAAAGTATTGGCTTACGATGTCTTTGATGGCATTTGGCGTCAAAAGCTTGGGTCTGGTGCTGGATATGATATCCTTCAGGGCCTCTGTAGCCAGGTCTTCATTTATTTCCCCATTGGTCAGGGAGGAGTAAGCGACGATGCGGATCAGTGCGCCTTCAAGCTCCCGTATATTGGATTGGATTTTTTTTGCAATTAATAGCATGACATTATCCGATATATTAATATTCTCTACCTTTGCTTTCTTCTTAAGGATAGCGATCCTGGTTTCCAAATCCGGCGGTGCGATGTCGGCTATAAGACCCTGCTCGAACCTTGAACGGAGACGGTCCTCAAGGGTGGGTATTTCTTTTGGCGGCCGGTCACTGGATATGATGATTTGTTTGTTTGCTTCATATAGGGAATTAAAGGTATGGAAAAACTCCTCCTGTGTTCTTTCTTTGCCGGCAATAAACTGAATGTCGTCAATCAGCAAAACATCAACGCTTCTGTATTTGCTTCGGAATTCGTTGTTTCTGTCGTCACGGATGGAGTTAATGAGTTCGTTGGTAAAGGTCTCTGAAGAGATATAGACAACCTTTGCTTTTTTATTCTGCTTGAGTATATAATGCCCGATAGCATGCATCAGGTGTGTTTTTCCCAGTCCGACACCTCCATAAATAAAAAGAGGGTTGTAAGCCTTTGCAGGTGATTCAGCTACGGCGACGGAAGCGGCATGTGCCAGCCTGTTGCTGTTGCCGATTACAAAAGTATCGAATACATATTTTGGATTCAATGATGAGTTAACAGTTTCTTCGGGAGGCTGCTTATTGGAATCCTCACGCATCAGTGTTGAAAGGTTGTCCTCGGTGGGAATCACGAATTTGATGTCAAAATACTTCGAGGTAACCTGTTTCAGTGCGTTTTTGATCAGTGCGACATATCTTGTTTCCAAAATACCCTTTGTAAAATCATCGGGCACAGAAAAGATAAAAACGCTGTCGTTGGCTGAAATAGGCTGGATTGCCTTAAGCCATGTATTAAAACTGACTTCTGTCAATTCGACCTTTATGATGTCGAGGGTTTTGTCCCAGGCTTCTGAAATCTGAGGGTTCATAAGCGTCCTCCTTAGTAAGAAATATAAACAAGGTTATACACAGTACTGCTGATTATGGGTGTTTTATTCTACATGCTTGTCATATGAATAAAACTGTTAATAAATTGTTAATATAAATATAAAAGGAAAACAAGTCAATCAGGTTGTCAACAGCATAAAAAATAATGATATCCACAGCAAGAAGTGAGATAATCATTATATTATTTCCAATTTATGAATAGTAAATACACAGAAATTATATGTTATACACACTTTATACACAGTTGTGCATAACTATTGTCAGCTTTAGAAGTTATACACAGTAATATTAATATAATAGCAAAAGAATGAAGGAAATACAATAAATTTTAGAGACTTATCCACAAATAATCAAACTGTAGATATTAATATCCACAAGAAGACGAAATGAAGATGTGGAATTTAATGGTCTTTGATGCCTATATGAGTGATAAATACTGGTGTGCAGTAATATTTTTGTTGACATGCACTTTCATTCTCTTTATAATTTTAATAGTAAAGTGGTGTATTATGCTTTATGATATAATGTTATGTGTTAGGGGGTGTAAGTGATGTTGATGACATACCAGCCGAAGAAGAGACAGAGAAAGAAAGTGCATGGCTTCAGAGAAAGAATGAGCACTTCAACAGGCAGAGATGTTTTAAAGAGAAGAAGAAGAAAAGGTAGAAAAAGACTGACAGTATAAGGCCGCGGCGTGTGGCCTTTTTCTGTAGTTGAAAACCGGAGGAAAGAATGGTAGTCCTACAAAAGCTGAAAAAGAATTATGAATTTAAAAAGGTATATGGAGAGGGCAGATATTATGCAGATAAATATCTGGTCATGTACTTGATTAAAAATCATAGTAACCTTAATAAAGTAGGTTTTTCAGCCAGCAAGAAGGTAGGAAAGAGTGTAACAAGAAACAGATTGAAACGATTGATGAAAGAGTGCTACAGAGGTTTGAACGGGCGGATCAAGACAGGTTACGACATCGTATTTACTGCTAGAGCCGGCAGTGCGGATGCTACCTATAAGCATATAGAGAGCAATATGGCGGCTGTCGTAAAGAGAGCTAAATTGTTAAGAGAAGATGAGTAAATGAAACATCTTTTAATTTTGATTGTTAAAGCCTACCGTGTGTTCATATCCCCTTTATCGCCGGGTAAATGTAGATTCATTCCAACCTGTTCGCAATATGCTCTGGAAGCGTTGAATACGCACGGCGCTTTATACGGAAGCTATTTAACCATCAGGCGAATTCTGAAATGCCATCCTTTGCATCCAGGAGGATATGATCCGGTACCTGAAATGGAAAAGAAACAATAGTTTTATATATACCTACATAAGGGGGAAAGAAGCTTGAATTTGGATTTTATCGCACAACCGCTAGGCGCATTATTGAAGATGATTTTTGATTTTATAGGAGATTACGGCTATTCAATCATTATCTTTACAGTAATCGTTAAGGTACTTTTGCTTCCTTTTAATATCAAGCAAACGGAATCCAGTAAGAAAATGAATGAAATAAGCCCGAAGATGAAAGAGATACAGGAAAAATACAAGAATGACAAAGAAAAGCTGAATCAGAAGCTGATGGAATTATACAAAGAGCATAATTACAATCCCGCAGCCGGGTGTTTGCCGATGCTCATTCAGATGCCCATATTGTTTGCATTATTCTATGTCATACAGGACCCGATCAAGTATGTATTTTTGGATGCAGCCACCTTCGACAGCATTACAAAAAGCTTCTGGTGGTTGACTGACATCGGCAAGACGGAGATGGCCTCTACTTTGATCCGGATAGGCGGCTTCGGCATACCGATCTTTGCAATCCTTTCAGGTGTTACGACTTACTATCAGATGAAGATGATTACGCCCAGCGGCAATAAAGTGGATGCCAGCCAGAAGATGATGACCAACATCATGCCTGTCATGTTCGCATGGTTCACGCTGCAGGTACCCGCCGGCTTAGCAATATATTGGGTTGTAAGCAATATATTCTCCATCGTACAGCAGTATTTTATACTGAAACCTTTGAAAGCAGGCAAGGAGGTTAAATAAGAAATGAAGTTTGTTGAAAAATCAGCCAAAACGGTAGATGAAGCCATACAACTTGCACTGGACGAATTGAAGGCAAATCGGGAACAGGTTGAAGTTGAAATTACGGAGCAGCCTGCCAAAGGGATTTTCGGTATCATCGGAACGAGAATGGCTAAAGTCAAGGTCACACTGAAGGAAGTAATAAAAGAAGTTAAAAACGAAAAGCCGGCATTTGAAAAAAGAGATATCAGGGATAAGAGAGAAGTAAGAGAGATAAGGCAGCCGAGGGATGCGAGGGAGTCTAGACCACCCGCAGATTTCACCAAAGATAAAGAGACAGCAAAGAAATTCCTCAGAGACGTATTGACCTCAATGGATGTTAGAGCAGAGATCAGAATCAAGGAGAACAGTGAGGGGCTTTATATTAATCTTTCGGGACCCAAGATGGGAATCATCATAGGCAGAAGAGGACAAACGCTGGATTCGCTGCAGTATCTGGTCAGTCTGGTTGTTAATAAGGATAAGGAAAAGGATACTTTTACAAAGGTTGTACTGGATACGGAAGACTACAGAAGGAAGAGGGAAGAGACCCTCAACAGACTGGCTACCAGGCTTGCTGATAGAGTGATAAAGAGCGGCAAGAAGGTTGAGCTGGAGCCGATGAATCCGTACGAAAGAAGGATCATACACTCTGCGCTGCAGAACTATAGCGAAATCACAACCTACAGCGAAGGTGAAGAACCATTTAGGAAGGTTATTATTGCACATAAATAACGGATGAATCTAACCCAGTATGCAAATACTGGGTTTATCACATATTTAAGCTGAATTGAGAGTCAGGGAAAAGGCAGTATCAATACATAGAAGTAGGTTACAATAGAAACAGCCTGAGAATGGAATTGATGTATATTACAAAAGAGAAGGTGTGCGAATGTTGGACAGTACGATAGCTGCGATTGCAACGGCTCCAGGAGAAGCGGGCATAGGAATTGTCAGAATGAGCGGAGACAAGGCCATCGGCATTCTCAGCGGGATATTTAAGCCCAAGCGGGGAAATAAGGTGGAAGAGCTGGAAAGCAAGACCGTTACTTACGGGCATATCATTGAAGATACAGGCAGGATAATTGATGAAGCACTGGTTATCATCATGAGGAAACCTTTTTCCTATACAACGGAAGATGTAGTTGAAGTACACTGCCACGGCGGGATTGTTCCCGTAAGGCGGATTATGGAGCTGGTGTTGTCCAAGGGTGCGTTGCTGGCTGAACCGGGAGAGTTTACAAAACGGGCTTTTATCAATGGACGAATAGATTTGGCTCAGGCGGAAGCAGTTATAGATATCATCACATCAAAAACAGAGACAGGGTTAAATGCGGCTGTCAATCAACTGGAGGGTCAGCTTTCAAAAGAGGTCGGGCGGATCATGAGTGAATTGGTTTCTATGATTGCACACATCGAAGCATCCATTGACTTTCCGGAGCACGATATTGAGGAACTGACATTGGAACGTCTTCATACGGCTGCTTTAGAGGTTGAATCCTCCATTGAGTCATTGGTAGAGAGCTTTGAGGAGGGTAAGATCGTCAGGGATGGTCTGGGCACTGCCATTGTAGGACGTCCGAATGTAGGAAAGTCCTCTCTGCTGAATGTACTTCTCCGGGAGAATCGCGCCATTGTAACCGATGTGCCCGGTACTACGCGGGATATTATTGAGGAATATCTCAATATTGCCGGTATTCTGATCCGGCTGGTTGATACTGCAGGCATCAGGGAGACGGATGACATCGTAGAGAAGATTGGGGTTGAAAGGACAAAGGCGGCTATAAACGAAGCAGATTTGGTCATCGTTGTTCTGGATAGTGCCAATTCACTTCAACCAGAAGATCGTAGCATATTGGAAATGGTCAGCAATAAAAAAGTCATGATTGCAGCGAACAAAATTGATCTGGGAGTCCAGTTGGATATCGGAGAGCTCAGACAGCGCTTTGGTGAAGATGCTATTGTGGAAATGTCTGTCAAGAAGGGTATAGGGACCGATACGCTGGAGAGCAAGATAAAAGAACTGGTTCTGCATGGACAGTTAAGCATCCATAATAATAGAATGGTGACCAACATACGGCATAAGGATTTGCTGGTGAAAGCATATGAAAGCATCAATAGGGCTGCAGAATCTCTGGAACAGGGTGTTCCGGTGGATCTGGTGTCGGTGGATATTAGAGAGTGCTGGAGCAAACTGGGTTTGATTACGGGAGATACCATTGAGGAAGACATCATGAAAGAGATTTTCAGCAAATTCTGCATTGGCAAGTAGAGGTGATATGAATGGAGTACTATGCAGGTGAATATGATGTCGTTGTAATCGGTGCAGGGCATGCAGGCTGCGAGTCGGCGCTGGCAAGTGCAAGGATGGGGCTCAGGACGCTGGTTACCGCCATGAACTTAGACAGCATTGCCATGATGGCATGCAATCCATCTATTGGAGGTCCGGCAAAGGGAAACCTGGTCAGAGAGCTGGATGCACTGGGCGGAGAGATGGGTGTCAATACCGATAAGACTTTGATTCAGATAAGGATGCTGAATACCAAGAAGGGACCGGCTGTCAGGTCGCTTAGGGCACAAGTGGACAAGAAGAAATACCAGGAGAGAATGAAAAAGGTTTTGGAGATTCAAGATAACCTACAGATCAAGCAGGCTGAAATTGTGAAGATCCTGGTAGAGAATCAGCGGGTTACCGGTGTCGTGACAAACCTGGGCGCGATTTTCAAGTGCCGCAGTGTGATCGTAGCAACCGGTGTTTATATGAAAGGGAAAATCGTTATCGGTGAAGTCAGTTATGACGGGGGACCCAATGGGCTTTTTCCCGCTATGCAGCTATCAGGCAGCCTTGAGTCCTTGGGTGTAAAACTGATGCGCTTCAAGACCGGCACACCTGCAAGGATTGACAGCAGAACGATAGACATTGAGAAAATGACAGTACAGCCTGGTGATGAACATATCAATACATTGTCATTTATGACAGGTGAATTGAGACTGGACCAATTACCATGCTATTTGACTTATACCAATAGCAATACCCATGAGATCATTCGCAGAAGCATTCACCGCTCGCCGCTGTATACCGGAGATATAACCGGTGTTGGGCCGCGCTATTGTCCTTCCATCGAGACCAAGATCATAAATTTTCCCGATAAAAACGAACATCAGATCTTTATAGAACCAGAAGGTACGGAAACAAGGGAAATGTATGTTCAGGGTATGTCCTCCAGCTTGCCGGAGGACGTTCAGCTGGACGTGCTTCACAGTGTTCCGGGGTTGGAGAATTGTCATATGATGAGAACAGCTTATGCCATAGAGTATGATTGCATCGATCCTCAGCAGCTGCAGCTTAGTTTGGAGCATAAAAGAGTGGAAGGGCTTTATTTTGCCGGACAGATCAATGGAACCTCCGGTTATGAAGAAGCAGCGGCCCAGGGCATCATGGCAGGCATCAACGCAGCGTTGAAGCTGAAAGGGAAAGCGCCATTGATACTGGATCGCTCAGAAGCTTATATAGGCGTTCTTATCGATGATTTGGTTACAAAAGGAACCAATGAGCCCTATCGCATCATGACGTCTCGTGCGGAATATAGGTTGATCCTGCGGCAAGATAACGCGGACCTGAGATTGACGCAAAAGGGTTATGAGGTAGGATTAGTTTCAGCAGACCGATATCAGCGGTTTATCGAGAAAAAGACGCAAATAGACAAGGAAATAGAGCGTCTGAAGAAAAAAACAATATCCATGAATGATCCGGTACGGGAATACCTTGAGTCATACGGCAGCGCCCATATAAAGAGCGGGATAAGCCTTTATGAGCTCTTACGCCGGCCGGAAATATCGTATTTCACGTTAGACCAGATCGATGAAGAAATGCCGCAGCTTGAAATGGAAGTGGCGGAGGAAATTGAGATACAGATCAAGTATGAAGGCTATATCAGGAAGCAGCTTTTGCAAGCTGAACAGTTCAAGAAGCTGGAAAGTAAAAGAATGCCTCAGGATATGGATTATTCCAGTATTAAGGGTCTATCCCTGGAGGCGCGGCAGAAGCTGAAGGAAGTCAATCCTACCAACTTAGGCCAAGCTTCGAGGATTTCCGGGGTATCCCCGGCAGATATCTCCGTTTTGATGGTTTATATTGAGCAGATGAGAAGAGCAAAAAAGGAGTGATTCTTCTGGAAAACATAAAACTGTTGACTGACGGGCTCCGTGAAATAGGCATTGAAACGGGAGAGGAGCAAATTCATAAACTGACGGCCTTCAAGGATGTTTTGCTGGATTGGAATGAACGGATCAATCTGACAACGATCACAGAGGAGAAGGATGTTTACATAAAGCATTTCATCGACTCGGCAACCTGCCTGAAAACGGGATATATCAAAGCGGGTATGAGATTGATCGACGTTGGAACAGGTGCTGGTTTTCCTGGGATTCCATTAAAGATACTTTTTCAGGATACGCATATGACGCTTTTGGACTCGCTGAATAAAAGAATAACCTATCTTCATGAGGTGGTTGAGAGGCTGAACCTGATTGATGTGACGCTTGTGCATGGAAGAGCTGAAGAGGCAGGCTCTGACACTAGGTACCGGGAAGCTTATGATATTGCGCTATCAAGAGCGGTCGCAGCAATGAACGTATTATGTGAGTATTGCCTTCCGTTTGTAAAGCCGGGCGGATATTTTATTTGCCAAAAAGGACCGGATTGTACGCAAGAGCTGAGTGAGGCGAAAAATGCAATCCGGCTGCTGGGCGGAGAGATTGCTGAGATATGCACTTTCACGCTGCCTTTTAGCGACATTACACATCAGATTATTGTTATTAAAAAAATTGCGGAAACTCCGACAAAATACCCCAGAAAACCGGGAAAACCGGCAGCAAGCCCCATTGTATAAGAAGTATTCGAAAATTTTGTAGGAAAATAATCGGTGATTGGACAGTAAAATAAAGACTATAATTGAAGGAACAAATGAGATTATGGCGAATAATATACTGGAAAGCCTTTGGACAGGCTGGTAAGAGCAGTGTCCTGACTGAAGGGATAGGGCTTAAACTCAATCTGGGAGAGGGATGGTAATATTGAGCGAAAATATGTCAATTAAAAATATTCCTTTGGAGCAAATTGCCCCGAACCCGTACCAGCCGCGTAAGGAGTTTAGTGCTTCGGCGCTGGAAGAACTCTCGGCATCTATAAGAGAGTATGGGGTACTGCAGCCGATCAATGTGAGAAAAATAGGGGATAGCGGGTATGAACTGGTTTCAGGAGAACGTAGGCTTCGTGCTTCAAAGCTTGCAAATCTGGCATATATACCTGCTGTTGTCATAGAGGTTATTGAACAGGATTCCGCTGTTATTGCATTGATTGAGAACTTGCAGAGGGAAGATCTGAATTTCATGGAAGAGGCTGAAGGCTATTTCAACCTGATCAATGACCATGGCATGACGCAGGAAGAGCTGGCAAAGAAAGTTGGAAAGAAACAATCCACCATAGCCAATAAACTGAGGCTGCTGAAGCTCCCTACAGATGTAAAAAAGGGGATTTTGGATAACGGATTGACAGAGCGGCATGCAAGGGCTCTGCTGAAGCTTCCTGAGGATACGCTGCAAAAGAAGGCACTGCAGACCATCATCAAGAAATCGCTGAATGTAAAGAAAGCGGAAGAGATGATAGAGAAGGTGCTGGATGAAGTGGCGATTACGGCAGAGGAACCGAGGAAGAACAGGATTAAGGGAAAGATCAGCTATAATATATTTATTAACACCATTAAAAATGCCTGCAGGGAGATTGTCAAGGCTGGCTGCAAGGCAGAGTATGAGCAGACGGATACAGGAGAATATGTTGAGCTGAAAGTAAGGATACCAAAGAACCTTTAAATCAAATGATTCATGCAACTGTAGACAATACGGTTGCTTTTTATTTTGTAATCACTGCAAATTATGATAGAATGGGTAGTAGTGCTAAGAATCACTAAATGTGTGCGATGTCTCTATATTCAAGCGCCTCTAAGAGCGTCTTATATTTTGCCGGACAGGATCAGAATGCCCATAAAGAGGAACAGTATGCCGGCAGAAGTTTGAATAAACTGTGGCGGCACGTATCTTGTAATGTAAATACCGGCAAAAACACCAATAAGAGATGAGCAGACCAGTGCAAGGCTGGAACCGATGAATACAGCCACGGCAGAGTTTGATTTAGCGGATAGCAGCATGGTGGCAAGCTGCGTTTTGTCACCTAACTCAGCGATAAATACCAGGCAAAAGGTATATAGGATCGACTTCAGCATGATGTCCTCCTTGAGCAATTGTTTTGCTGCCGCATTGTATATATGGGCAGTGGTTTTGTGCGCGGTGTCACAATATATTTATTCAAAATTGCTTCATTATATTAATAGAATATTATATTATTAAAATAGAGACATTTTGGTTATGGGTATTTGGAACAAAGCGATAAAATGCGGACGCAGAGAGGTGTATGGAATGTCAAAATCTATAGCGGTTTTTAATCAGAAGGGTGGTGTCGGTAAGACAACAACGGTTGTCAACTTGTCGGCATGTCTTGTCAGCAAAGGCAAGCGAGTACTGATGATCGATATTGATCCCCAAGGCAACACGACTAGTGGGATTGGGGTGGATAAAAGCATTCCGATGCTGACAATATATGACGTGCTGATCAATAGTATTGAGGCAGAAAAGTGCATCATGGAAACCGGTGTTGGAAACCTGCACATCATACCGGCCAGTGTTCAGCTGGCTGGTGCCGAGATAGAGCTGACATCGCAGAATCAGCGGGAGCTGAAGCTGCGGGAGGCAATTGAAAGGATTAAGGATCAATATGATGTCATCTTTGTGGATTGCCCGCCTTCCCTGGGGCTCTTGTCAATAAACGCTTTGTCGGCGGTCGACAGCGTTCTGATTCCCATTCAGTGCGAGTATTATGCCTTGGAAGGTGTAAGCCAACTGATGAATACCATAAAGCTGGTGAAGAGAAGCCTTAATCCTGAATTGGAAGTTGAAGGCGTGGTCTTGAGCATGTTCGACGGACGGAACAACTTATCGATACAGGTGGTTGAAGAGGTCAAGAAATACTTCAAAGGTAAGGTTTATACGACGATGATACCCAGAAACGTCAGACTGGCTGAGGCGCCTAGCTATGGACTATCTATTTTGCATTATGATCAGAAGTCGAAGGGAGCAGAGGCTTATCTGGAGCTGGCGGAAGAATTCATAGAATGCAGTGAGGAAGTGATATAAGTGAACAAAAGAGGCTTGGGAAAAGGGCTAGGTGCCCTTATACCGGAAACCGAGGAACGTGCGGAAAACAGCGTCATGCAGATAAAGGTGACGGAGGTCATACCCAATGAGAAGCAGCCGAGGAGACACTTCAGTGATGAGGCATTGAAGGAGCTATCGGAGTCAATAAAAGAGCATGGTGTCGTGCAACCTATCATTGTGCAGAAAGTTGACGGCGGTTATGGCATAATTGCCGGAGAGCGGCGATGGCGAGCTTCCAGGCTTGCCGGACTTAAGGCCATACCGGCCATAGTCAAGGACTGCAGCAACGTGGAGGTAATGGAGATAGCCCTCATCGAGAATCTTCAGAGGGAAGACCTGAATGCAATGGAAGAGGCATATGCATACAGGAGTCTGATGGAAGAGTATAAGATGACACAGGAAGAGATTGCAAAGCGTATTGGAAAAAGCAGACCGGCAATAGCCAATTCATTAAGACTGGTCAATTTACCGGATCGTATTAAGACGTTTTTGATGAATGGAAACCTATCGGCGGGTCATGCGAGAGCACTGCTGGCTATCGAGGGCGAAAAAAAGCAACTTGAAATTGCTGAGCGGATCATTGAGCAGCAGTTGAATGTCAGACAGGTCGAGAAACTGGCTCAGGAAAAAGAAAAGAGTACAGCAAAAGCATCTAAAAGTTCCAAAGTGGAAATTGAGATAAAAGAAATTGAAGAACGGCTCATGGCGGTATTGGGTACGAAAGTTATGATTCGTCATAAAAAGGGTAAAGGCACCATAGAAATTGAGTATTACAGCAATGAAGAATTGGACCGGATAATCGAATTTATGGAAAAATAAGGGCTTTTTAAAATTGGATTTAACGCTATAATTTTGACCAAGCAATACCTTTGCATTATGGAGACGAAAAATTGAATAGCGACGAAATATTCAGCTATGGGAGGCATAGATGTGAAACAATATATTTTAAGTTCTTTTATATCAGGAAATGGCGGCGGTAATAAGGCAGGAGTTGTTTTTGACGATAGGGGACTGAGCGAAGCATCAATGAAAGCCATAGCCAGGAAGAATAATTATTCTGAGACTGCTTTTGTGGATTTGGTTAAGTGCAAGCCTGGTTATTTTTCTATCCGTTATTTTACACCGCAGGAGGAAGTCGACATCTGTGGTCACGCTGCTCTGGCTGCATTTTATGCTTTGAGAGAAGATGGGTTTACGCAATCCTACCCTGTATATCACCTGACAAAAGCAGGGAGCCTGGAAGTGCAGGCAAAAGGAGACATCATTCTTATCGAAATGAAATATCCGGAGCGGGTTGAGCAGATCCCCAAGGAAGATGTGTTGAAGATAACCAATCTCCGACCGGAAACCATAATGCCTAATCCTGATGGTGGCATTGATGTTGTATCTACCGGCTTGAGGGATATCATTGTTGAAGTAGATTCACTTCGGACATTGCGGGAGTTGAGTATAAAAAGATCAGAAATGGTAGACTACTGTTGTGAAAAGGACTTTGTCGGCATGCATGTTGTTTCACGTGAAACAATTGAGAGGGATTCTGATTTTTGCTGCAGAAATTTTGCCCCGGCTGTGGGCATAGATGAAGAAAGTGCGACTGGCACATCCAATGCATCCATGTTATATTACATGCTGCAACATAAGGCTGGAATGGAAGTGGAAAAGCTTTATAAGGTTGAGCAGGGCTATTTCATGCAGAGTCCCAGCAACATTTTTGTTTCTATGAAGAGCGACGGCCGGGTTTTTGTTGGTGGGAGGGCTATAGTTGAGCGAATTGAAGAGATTTAATAAAATGTTTCACGTGAAACAAAGGAGTTCAAAATGATATATTTGGATAATGCAGCAACGACTTTCCCAAAGCCGGATGTCGTGTATCAAGCAGTGGATGAATGTCTCAGAGGCTATTGCGCAAATCCGGGCAGAAGCGGACATAAGCTTTCCTTAAAGGCTGCGAGGACCATAATGGAGGCCAGGGAAGCTTTGGCAGAGCTGTTCCATATCAAGCATAGTGAAAGAGTTATATTCACACATAATGCAACGGATTCACTAAACTTGGGCCTGAAAGGCTTTTTGAAAAGCGGAGATCACGTTGTGACCACCAGCATGGAACACAACTCAGTGATGCGGCCGTTGAAAAGCCTGGAATCGGATGGCGTAGAGACGACAGTGGTCCAATGCAGTACGCGAGGCGAATTGGATCCTGTGCATATAGAAAAAGAAATTAAGTCCAATACAAAATTGATTGTTCTGACACACGCTTCCAATGTAACCGGCACGATCCTACCGGTAGAGGCGGTCGGGCAAATAGCTGCAAAACACAAAGTGCGATTCATGCTGGACGCAGCCCAAACGGCTGGCATCTACGATATAGATGTTCAAAAAATGCATATCGACTTGCTTGTATTTACGGGACACAAAAGTCTGTTCAGTCCTCAAGGGGTGGGTGGGCTATATATCAATAACGACATAGAATTGCTGCCGCTGAGGTTAGGCGGGACAGGAAGCAGTTCAGAATCGCTGCTGCAACCGGAGATACTACCCGACCGGTATGAAAGTGGAACGCCTAACACGCCAGGAATCGCAGGACTGCTGGCTGGACTTGACTTCATTAAAGACACCGGAATGGAATTGATTAGGGAACACGAGGCAAAGTTGACCACCCGTCTGTTGGAAGGACTGCACAGCATACGGAGAATCAACGTTTATGGGCCGGAGGACTTGAGCATGCAGGCGCCAGTGGTATCAATAAACGTTGAAAACAGAGGGTCTTCGGAAATAAGCTACTATTTGGATGAAGGCTTCGGAATAGCAACACGGCCGGGTCTTCATTGCTCGCCGATGGCACATATAACGACGCATACCCTGGAACAGGGAACGGTAAGATTTAGCCTCGGCTACTTTAATACTGAAGAAGAGATAGATCAGGTACTGACGGCATTGCAAAAAATCGTAGAGGAAGTATAGCCGGCAGCTTTATATTAGTATAAAAGGAGAAAGTCATGGAATTCATAAACGCACTGATAAAGGATTATTCTGGCATGCTGTCAGCGGGATTGGCTGTGGCTGTTCTAGGGCTGCTGCTTTGGAATATAGTGATCTCTGCAAAGCTGGTTAAGTTGAGCAAGCGATATAAAAAGTTCATGAGAGGATCATCTGGGAAAAACTTTGAGGGCCTTTTAGTAGAGTATATGGAAAACATCCAATCTGCCGTAGACCGTGTCAACATGGTCAATGACGATGTGGTCCAGCTGAAGAACCAGATGGACCGCTGCATACAAAAATGCCACATTGTCCGGTATAACGCCTTTAATGATACCGGAAGTGACTTAAGTTTCTCTATTGCGCTGCTGGATCAGTTCAATGATGGCATCATACTGACGGGAATATACGGACGCAATGAATCCTTTACATATGCCAAGCCAATTGTCAAAGGCAGCTCAAAGTATCCAATGTCTGTAGAGGAAGAGCTGGTGCTCAACCGCTGCCTGAAAAATACAACAAACTAGAATAAAAAGCAGGCCTCCACTGAATACTAACGATAAGAAGCTCTAATCAGCATGATGACACTGTGGGTCAAGAGTTTCTAATGGTTAGCATTCGGTGGAGGTGTTTTTATGAATATTGCGATCCAGAAGGGTTTAGAGCAGCTAAAGGGACAACTGGAGAACAGGGGACACAAGGTATCATATATAGGAGACAACAAAATGGTGGACGCCATCGTTTATAGAGAAACCAATTCCTATCCTTACTATGAGGTCAACAATGTGCCGTCTGCTTTTACCTCGGGCTTCGACAATCATGCCGTCTATGGCGCACTGATTGTAAATGCGGCAAACAAATCCCTGGAAGAAATATTGGAGATACTTGACAAAAGAGTCTACAGCCCGCTTTTTTAGCATAGAATGATTGTTGTAATGGTATATCGAGGGAGGACTCTTATGCAGGGCTATAATAATATGGAAAGCGTGATAAGGCGTCAGATGAACGAGCTGGCCTGCGATGATGTTGTATTGGTAGCGGTGTCAAGCTGTACCGTAGAATTGGTAAATGAAATTGCAGACGGGATCCACTGCAGTGCGGATTTTGTCATCACAGGTCAAATAGAAGCGCCCAGACAGGCGCATATCTGCATCGGTGCAGTTGCAGAAGACAAGGTTTTTGTACTGAACGAGGAAGCGGTTGCCTATCTTGATATTGACAATGCTTACATAAAAGCACAAATCTTCGAGCGTGCGGCGAAAATAACAAAAATCAGGGAGCGAATAGGTGCTGCCAAACTGCATAATCTAAGCGGAAAGCACGTCATTCTGGTAACGGAGGAGATGAAAACAGGAATCCGTGTTCTGGCTGCTTTGAAGTATTTGAATTACTTGAATGCAGCAGATATTCTCGTCATAGCAGGAAGAGCTTCAAAAGAGGCTGTGTATTTTATTGAAAACCAGGGAGCCCGGGTTATATCTGTTGAAACAACAAGCAAATTTGATCTATTGTCGGATCATGAAAACGATTTTGAGGATTATCAGCTCGTCTGCAAATAGAAAGAGAGCTTCGGCACAAGGTCCGAGGCTCTCTTTCTATTAAAATATCTCATTGCAAATTAGTTTTATAGGTGATCGACACGTATGATATTGCCGATGGTATGAACCTCCGGGATATCGGTAATCTCATCAATTGCATTCTGAAGGTTGCCCTCCAGCGTTTCATGGGTGAGGAAAACAATGGGAACCTGATCCGAGCCAACATCTTTCTGAATAATGGATGCCAAGCTGACGCTGTGCTTCCCAAACACAGTGGCAATCCTGCCCAGAACACCGGGAATGTCCTTCACAATAACACGGATATAATAAGTGGACTTGGTGTCTCGCATGTTCTTGAATGCTTTGATTGCCGCAGCAGGCCTATTGTAGATGTGGCAGCCATTACCGATTTCATGATTGACCAAATACATGATATCACCCACAACGGCACTGCCTGTTGGAAGGCTGCCGGCCCCTCTGCCATAGAACATCAGACTTCCGACAGCACTGCCCTTAACGTATACAGCGTTATATGCATCCCCGACACTTGCAAGTGGGTGCTCCTTAGGTATTAATGTAGGGTGCACTCGCAGCTCTATCTGTCCGTCAGACTCCTTGCCTATGGCAAGAAGCTTGATCTTATAGCCAAGCTCTTCAGCATATTGGATATCATTAATGGATATATTGGTGATGCCTTCACGGTAAACCAGGCTATGCTCAGCCTGCGTGTTGAATGAGAACTTTGCAAGAATCAGCAGCTTGTACAGTGCATCAAAGGCTTCAACATCCGATGTAGGATCTGCCTCTGCGTATCCCTTTTGTTGGGCTTCCTCAAGCGCTTGTTTGAAGTCCACCTTCTCGTTGGACATTTTTGTCAGAATGTAGTTGGTAGTACCGTTCACTATACCAAATACCTCTTGAATCCTATTGGCAGAAAGTGCTTCTTGAAGTGTGCTCAGAATAGGGATGCCACCGCATACGCTGGCTTCATACCTGACCGTGACGCCGCAGGCTTGAGCTGCATCCTCAATTTCATCTCCGTGCTGCGATATTAGCGCTTTGTTGGCTGTAACCACATGCTTGCCGTTTTCGATTGCTTTCAGGATATGCGCTTTAGCAGGGTCTATTCCGCCTATCAGCTCCACGACAATATCAATGGTCTCATCCTCCAAGATCAGCTTGGGATCGGTCACCAGGATATCCTCTGGAACAGAGAAATCCCTAAACTTCTTCTTGTCCCTGACCAGTATCTTGGCAATCTCGACACGACAGCCCAACTTACTCTGTATTTGACTCTGGTCCTCAGTCAATATTTTATACACGCCGGATCCCACTGTCCCCAGGCCCAGCATGCCGACTCGGATCATCTTCATATTCCAGCCTCCTTGTCAGCCGTAAAAGTTATTTCCTCTATTCTACACAAAATGGGGGTCAAAAGCTATTGTTTTTCAAAGATTGGCAACTTTTTGTGACGGTTAAAATAATTTCATACGGTACTGGCATGCGAAGGAATAGACATATTTGTTCATAAATCATCAAATTTTTATACAGAAGAGATTGATTTTTTCCGATATTTATATAAATATAGTGTTATGACCAATTGTTTTGTACCAGACGCCTAAGAAATATGGATAAAGAGGTATTCAAATGCTGATGAACGGTATAGATTCCCGCATTCTGATCCTGTCCACTATATGTTTATCCTTCCTGAACTACGCGTTTGTTTTTAGCATGCATAATAAATCAAACAAAATGAAGCTGATGGGAGTGGCTTTTTTTATCCCGTTCTGCCTTTGCACCACTGCATTCTTATTCCCAATGCAAACGGCTGTCTTTTCTCTTATTCGCTTATGTGATGCCCTGCTGCTGGCAGCATTGCTTTTAGCTGTCGCCGATATCAAAAGAGACAGAAATCAAAGAATAAGAGAAGCCAGTTACTTTATACTTCCGGTTGTGATATCCTTCTATCTGATACAAGCAAAGAGCCAGTATACGGCATCACTGCTGGTTCAGGGAAAAGGCATCATAGAGATCCTACTAATCCTGTCATCCTTGCTGCTGCTGAAGCGGCAGAAAAACAACGAGCCGCGCTTATATGGCGCATTTGCCTCCTTTTTATTTTCTATGGTTTTGAACTTGTTTTCCGAGCACCGTTATATGACAGAGGCATACATGCTTTTCAGAACGGCGGCATATTTTCTGTTTTTTGCCTATCTCAGTCATACGGTAAACCAGCGCTACGCCAGCAAGGTTGCAGAAACGGAAAACCTTAAAGATTCCCTGGAGCGGGCATTGAATGTGGAAGTCAAGAAGCGGACGTATGCAATCGAGCGGTCCAATGAAAAGCTGCTGGAGTTGTCCAAGACAGACCTTATGACAAAAGCCTACAATAAGATCACTATACTGAATCTGATAGAAAAGCTGATCAGCAAGAAGGATACGATCTTCTCTATTATGATGTTTGATATCGATCATTTCAAAACCATAAACGATACCTTGGGGCATGTTACCGGTGACATGTGCCTTAAGACACTAGCCAATATCGCAACCAACAATATCCGGGAGATGGATTACCTGGGCCGATATGGGGGAGATGAATTTATCATCGTGCTGCCCAATCTGTCAACAAGTGAGGCGAAGTTCGTGGCAGAACGTTTCCGGAGCAAAGTAAGCGAAACCAGCAACCCCCGGTTTACCGTATCCATCGGTATTTCCACCTTTCCACAGGACGGCGCAACGGTGAAGGAACTGATTTCCGCCGCAGACAGCGGGTTATACCGATCCAAGAGCAGAGGACGCAATGCAGTTTCGCACCAGAGGCTGTTTTAACTGAATCGATACAAATATTAAGCTACATCACAAAGCTATGATGTAGCTTAATATATATCTTAAGAGAAGGAAATCATTCTAAAGATCTTTGTTCATATATAGGTCACTGCCGGCTGCAGTGGCAATTTGATGATCCAGAATGGCCATTTGAGAGGCGGCTTTCTTGCGCATCAGCTTCCACATATTATATTTTATACCGTTGGCTATCAGGTTAGCCATGTTCATCACGACGCTAAGCCGTGTATTTTGAAGGATCATAATCTCCATAAAGCCGCCAACGTTCACAATGCCGGTTATACTGATATTTCCGACAGCCGGCAGTGTTTTATTGACGCCGGAACCAGGTGTCAGCGCACCTTCCTTGATGCTGACACAGCCGATCCGCTCCAGCCTGCCAAGGCAGGCGTCGATGGCAATAATAAAGGGATTGCGGTATTGCTCTATAAGTGTCATATACTCTTGCAGGTTTTTCGCATGCACCGGTTCCTCCAATGTACCGTATACATGCACGTTATCATACCGCATCTCCCTGATCTTATAGCCGACAAGGGGTCCTAGACAGTCTCCTGTAGCTCTGTCGGTTCCAATGCAAACAAATACGATATCGCTGTAATTGTTTCCGTAAAATGCATTGAGGCATTCTTCCAGATGGTTGCAGAAATAGGAAAATGCATAGGGTTTGTTTATATCGATGGATTTTTCAAATTTTATATTCAAAATCGTTAACTCCTTTTGCAGTATAATATAGGCATAGTATTGCCAACTGCGAATGTCTAAATACAAGGACGGAAAAAATAGCACGACAGGATCTGTTTGATTTTAGCGAGGTCTTAATCTATAATAATCACTAGCAGTAACGATTAGAACCAAAAAAAAGGAATTGTCCCATATGAAAATAAAAGATTAGTGAGACTAATTGCCGCAGGCTGCGTATATGTTAATGAGAGGTGCAGATATGCAAAAGAAGAGGGTACATGGAAAAAACATTGCCATTCTGGGGGGAATCCTCCTGCTTACCTTGCTGGGACTGTATTTGGCTAACCGTATAGAAGGAAAACCTTCATTGTCTGTTGGGAAGGGCGGAAAGCAGCTGATGCTGGAGGAAGAACTCATGCCGGAGTCAATGAGCGGCAGCATGGTCTTCTGCGTTGATGGGCTACTTTTGGAGGTGCAGGGGCGGAACCTTAAGGCGAAGCCCGTGAAGGGAGGCAGCCCGTGGAATATCATGATGCCCTCCGTAATCAGCAGAGTTGTCGGCTACGGAAGCCATATAGGCGTTTTTGATGAGGGAGGAAACCTATGCTGTTATAACCTTCAGGGAAAGCAGGTATGGCGTACAGCACTTTCCAACGAAGTGATCGATACCTATGGGGATGAGAACGGTTACATACTGGTGGAATACAAAGGGTTGAAAGGGAGCCTTGCAGAAGTGTTCAATCCAAACGGCAGTAAGGTTGGCGGAATTGCACTGGAAAATGCGCACATTCTGGGCTTTGCTGCAAATAGCAGTGCATTTTCTATCATCGTTCTGGATCTGTCTTCAGAGACCTTGAAAACAAAGATCTTGACGCATGACAGCAAGGGAGACGTTTTATGGGCCAATAATTACAACGATGAGATCCTCTCCAGCATCCAGTACCACAAAAACGGCAGTCTGACTGTCGTAAGCGAAACCAAACTGTATAAGTACAAGAGTGATGGAAAGCTCATGCAGGAGATGGTGCTAAGCGGTAAGCCAATCCACACAGCCATGAGTGAACAGCTTATCGTAACGGTTACGCAGAAGCAAGGTAATACGGTCATCAGCTGCTTTGACGAAACGCTGAAGCAGAAGTGTCAGTTCAATACCGAATCAATGCCTCAGGGTATCCATGCCGGCAAAAACAGTTTCCTTGTATATACAAAGGATTCGCTTCAGCATATTTCCGACAAAGGGTCGCTAATCAGCAGCTACAAGGCCAACATGGATATCAGCAGGGCTTATATGACGGCCAATGATCAGATCTATATATCATCCAATAAGAAACTTCAGCTTCTGCAGTACAGATAAGGAGGCTTTTATGAATTGGGTTGACTATGCCATCATCGGTTTCATCGCATTAAGCGTCATCTCAGGACTCCGAAAGGGCTTTATCCTGTCGGTGTCCAATATTGCATGCATCATAGCCGCGATATACATCGCAAAAAGCTATTATAAGGATGTTGCCCTTTTTCTGATCAGCAAAACGGCGCTGGAGGATAAAACGCTGAAATTTCTACAGGAGAAAAACCCGATGAGCGGGTTCCTGCATGGAATGACGAAGGGGAATCCCATTTTCTCCTATAGCGACAGCTTTGCCTCTGATTTCAACTCCTTTGCCTCTGTTCTGATCATCAATGCAATAGCTGTTATATGCATTTTTTTGGCGGCGCGTATAACTTTAGCAGTTGCAGAGAGCTATCTTACAGGTCTCTCGGCATTGCCGGGCCTAAGGGATTTGAACCGCCTGGGTGGTGCGGCTCTAGGACTGGCGAAATCGGTTATTATACTGCTTCTGATTTTTGCCGTTATAACACCCGTCTCAGCGCTGCAGGTGATGGAACCGGTAAGCAACGGTATAAAAGCCTCGATGCTGGCACAGTACTTTTACACCTATAATTTTATTTTGGGTTGGATCTGGGCAACGGCGCTGGATATTATAAAATGAAGGAGTGCTATACATGGAGCGTAAGAATGTGCTTATCGGTACCGCCTTTATACTTTTTGGCGTATCGCTCTATCTGAAAAAATTTAATGTTTCTGCTTCGGATGTCTTTGTATTGTTTCTTGGATCATTTTTACTCTATCTATACCGGACAAAGAGGCAGCAGCCCTTTCTCATATTCGGCGGCATTTTCACTGTTATTGGAGCATTGTCCTTACTGGATGACCTAAGGCTATTCAGGAACGACTTTTACTTTGAGGTGTTTTTGATCCTTTCCGGGTTGGTCTTTCTGTACATTTACTATAGCAGGGGCTCAAGGGGCTTTGTTTATCCTGGATTCATACTGCCGGCATTGGGCACATATATGATTCTGGAGCATGTCTTTGGGAAGAGCCGGGTGGAACCTGCTTTTTTTATCCTTCTAGGGATTGCCTTTTATCTCATTTATTTCGCAGCCTACTGGGGACACAGCAGCCGGCCTCTTGCAGCCGGAACGCTGATGATTCTTATCGGGTTGCTTTTACTGGCGTCGCGCTTGAACCTTCTGGCTATTGATTTACACGTGTTTAGCGATTATTTGCTGCCGGCATTGCTGGTTCTGGCTGGCAGCGGCGTCCTGTACAAAAGTCTTGGAAACAGGCGAAAGACATGAAAAAGGACGGTGTGAAACCGTCCTTTTCTATGCATGGCTATTGTTACTCTTCAACAGAGACAGAAGCATTTGAGGTAGTCGCTTTAATGTAGAATTTGCTTTCATATGTGTCATAATTGGTGCTGCTGACCTGTGCACTGTTCTGCATGCCTGAACTCTTCCTATCTATTGTGTATACCAGCTCGGGCAATACAATGGAAATATTGCCAAGGGACGTATAAGCATCTACCATATAGCCACACTCTTCCTGCTTTGCCAGCCCCACCGAGATCTTGCTGTTGGAGGTTGATAAGTTGTACTTAGCCTCGACGACGCTTCGCTTCCCTATATTCCCAAGCTGAATAGCGCCGTTGCTGGTTTTGGCATCTACATTGTCCATCTTGCAGGACTCCAGTTCAATCTTGGCATTGGAGGTCCGGATATAGGCAAGTCCCGCCTCCACTTTATCCAGTGTTATCCTGCCGTTGTCAGTCAAGATATTGATATCGTCGCAGCTGCTTTCGGTAACAATCACCTTTCCGTTGGAGGTATGGCACTTGAAGGAGCCGGCTTGAAGTCCGCTGATCTCACATTTGCCGTTATCGGTCTGTATGGCCAGACCGCGTATGTTTCTGGGTACCAGCATCTCAATGTGTCCCCAGGTCCTGCCGGGGAATTGGGTATTGAAGCTGAAGCTGTCTGAGTCGAGGATGGCATTAAAGTGCTCATCCAGATTCAGCTGCGGTATATTGGAGTTTACGTGGATGTTCAGAACCACGTTGGGCGTATCAGAGGGCAGAGCCTTTACTTCGAAATTGCTGCATTGAATGGCAATGCTGCAGCCATCGGCGGCTGGATAGGAGTACGTGCTGGCATACTTGTATTTCTCAAATCCGAAATCAAACAAGGAGCCGAACTGGTTGGCAAACTGTTCTGCAAATTTGGTTGCTGATTCGGCAATGTCGCTTCCGAGAGTTTCCATCTTTTTGGCCAGGTCCTCTGTAAATTCTTTGGTATTGCCGCCGATTCGCTCTGAATTGCTATTCAGATTTTCACCGATTTGTCCCGCTAGTTTTCCGGCTTTTTCGCCCAGTGTTTCAGCAATTTTTGTTGCCTTCTCACCGAGCTTGTTGAGCTTTTCATCCAGCTTCATATCGCTAAGCTTTGAAGTGATTTCTTCCCGCAGATCCTCTATCCGGCTGCCTGCTGTGCCAGTACCGGCGGTGCTGCCGGCTGCTTTTCCACCGACCTTATCCAGTGCCTCCAAAAGCTTATGGGCTTCCTCCGCGGTAATCTTCCCCTCCTGCAGCATCTTCAGGATCATCATTCTTTCTTCCATATTATTATCCTCCTTATTCATTCATCAGACGGATGGCTTCCTCTGAGCTGATTTCGCCTCTGTCCAGCCTTTCAAGAATTTCCTTTTTATACGCCGGCTCCGGTACCGTGTTTTTGTAACCCAGTGCCTCGATCAGAGAATCAAGCTTTCCTTTCACTGTGGGATAGGATATGCCCAACTCTTTCTCAATCTCCTTGATATTGCCCCGATTTTTGATAAAGACCTCAGCGAATTCCTTATGCTCCGATGCCAACCTGCAGAATCTGCATAGCTTGAAATGGCCTCTGACAGTAGTATCACAAGATTTGCAGGATAACTCCGTTACCTCTACGGGTTTTTGACAAACAGGGCATTGACCTAAGGCTTCCTTTTTCATACACATACCTCCAATGCAATTCGTTTTTATTAAGTTGACCGGTTAAGATCAAATTAGTCAACGTGTTGCTAAATATTCTTAAGCAACACCCCCCTACATGCTTTATATTTTTAACAGTCTTATTAATTTATTTAAGCTTCAGATATATCTATCTTATAATACTCATTTTTTTCGGATTTGTTTTAAAATTTTTTAAAAAATATAAGCTCGATAGATATTTTTAATAGCCTGCAGGAAATCGATGAAAAATACAATTAAAGATGGAATATGACGGTCAAATGACTTATTATATAGCTAAGACACTGTATGCAGCCGAGGGCTGTCTGTAATCAGTAACACAAATGGAGGGAAAAAAATGAAAGAAGTGGATGCAAGGGGGCTTACATGCCCGCAGCCTGTCATATTGACAAAGAAAGCACTGGAGGAGATCCAGGAAGGCGAAATAATCGCTATTGTGGATAATATAACTGCGAAGGAAAACGTGTCGAGACTGGCGGCAAACCTTAATTGCACCTTCGAAGTATCGGACAAGGAAGGGTGTCACTTCATACGGATTCGAAAGGTTGCAGGGAAAGAGGCAGTCAAGGATTCCGGCGGAGCTATTGTCATCATAGTGGGAACCGATAAGCTGGGGCAGGGAGATGAAGCGCTTGGCAGCCTTTTGATGAAGAGCTATACATACGCATTGACTGAAATCGCACCGCTTCCCAAGACAATGCTATTCCTGAACAGCGGCGTCAAGCTGACATCTGAGGGCTCTCCGGTGCTGGAGAATCTGGAAAAGCTGTCCGGAATGGGTGTGGAAATGATCAACTGTGGAACCTGCTTGGATTTCTATCAGCTGAAGGATAAACTCAAGGTAGGATCCATCGGCAACATGTACAGCATTATTGAGAAAATGCATGCAGCCGCAAAAGTCATCACTTTGGGATAGCCAGGAGGAGCGCTTCAGATGGAGAATACATATGAGAAGCTAATTGAATTTGCGTCTATACAGGGGTTTTATCTGGGTGATTATCTCGTCATGCTCTTTAAGATACTGATAATCGTCATCATGGCTAAAATATTCACGGGGATATTGAACCGCCTCATTGTCAATTTCTTCAGGGTTTACCCCAAGTTCAAAGCGGATGAGAAAAAGGTGAACACCTTAACGGGCATTCTAAAAAGTGTGATCAAATATACGGTATACACCGTCATGGGAATATCCATCCTGAACGTCATAGGTATTCCGACGCAAGCCGTCATTGCAACGGCAGGTCTTGGCGGCATTGCCATCGGCTTCGGTGCACAGAGCCTTGTGCGGGACGTGTTTTCGGGTTTTTTCATCCTGTTTGAAGACCAGTACGGCGTAGGCGATTATGTGACTATCGGTGCCATGACAGGAACAGTGGAAGACATGGGGCTGCGGATCACTAAAATCCGCTCCTTTAACGGCGACCTGCACATCATACCCAACGGAGAGATCAAAACGGTAACCAACCACTCCCGTGGGAACTCACTTGCCATAATCGATGTAAAGACTGCATACGAAGCAGATCAGGAAAAAGCCGTCGATATTCTGAAGTCTGTCATACAGCAGTATTATGACAAGCACCGGGATATGATCGTGTCGGATCCGGAGGTGCTCGGCATCATCAGCCTGGCAGAGTCTGAGGTGGTCATCCGGTCCATCATAGCCGTTAAGCCGCTGCTGCATTGGAAAGTGGAAAGGGAAGTCAGAAAGCTTGTACTGGATGCATTTAAGCATAATGGCATCGAGATTCCTTATCCCAGAAGGATCTACGTCAACAAAGAGCAAACTTAAGGAAGAGACAGGAGGCTGCCATGTATTATCCGAAAAAATTCTATCTGGGTGATGTAATAGAGTCAAAAAAGCAACATCCCTGCGGAAGCAGTCAATGGGAAGTCGTCAGAGTAGGAGCGGATTTCAAGATCAAGTGCCTGGGCTGCGGCCGCATCATCATGCTACCCAGACCCAAATTTGAGAAATCTGTAAAAAAAGTAATAAAAAGCGCGGCACCTGAAGAAAATATTGGGGAGAACAGTTGAAATATCACTGATAGAGTGATATAATTTATATTTGCGTGAGAATACCGCATATGAGAACGTTTTTTACTTCATTCTCTATGTCGTATTATCAAATATCCTCGCTCTATCTCGCTGATAGGGCCGCTAGTCCGTGGGGAGGAGGTGAATTTATGAATAAGTATGAAACGATTTTTATCGTTAAGCCCAACGTGGAAGAAGAAGCTGTAAAGTCTTTGCAGGAAAAGTTCAAGGCCATCGTTGAAGCAAACGGTGAAATTGAGACATTGGATGAGTGGGGCAAAAGAAAGCTCGCTTACCTGATCGACGATTACGCAGAAGGCTTCTACGTATATATGAAGTACAAGGCAGCACATGATGTGCCGAAGGAGCTGGACAGAGTATTCGGCATTACCGAAGACATTCTGAGACACATGATCATAAAAATTGAAGAATAGGATTCTTCATTAGGCGGTGTGAATATGTTAAATAGAGTCGCTCTAGTGGGCAGATTGACAAAAGATCCGGAAGTCAGATACACAGCTGATAACCAGACAGCCATCGCAAAGTTCTCTATAGCAGTGGACAGAACATTTAAGAGAGACGGACAGCAGTCGGCAGATTTTATTCCCATTGTGGTATTCGGCAAGTCAGCCGAAAACTGCGGGAAATATATCAAAAAGGGCAGATTGGTAGCCGTATCAGGCAGGCTTCAGACCCGAACCTGGGATGACCAGGAAGGGAAGAGGCATTATGCCACAGAGGTCATAGCCGATGAGGTGGACTTCCTGGACAGAGGTTCTGATTCAAAAGGGCAAGGGGTTGGCGGAGATTCCGGTGATGACTTTGGCGATTTCCACCCTGCCGATGATGAAGACGATCTTCCATTTTAACAGGATAGGAGGGAAATAGATGAACAGACGTGGCGGAGAAAGATCCGAAAGACCGGGCGGCAAAATGAGAAAGCCCAAGAAGAAGGTTTGTAACTTTTGTATCGATAAAGTTGAATGCATAGATTATAAAGACGTCAACAAGCTGAGAAGATTCATCACGGAAAGAGGCAAGATCATTCCGAGAAGAATCTCCGGCAACTGTGCAAAGCACCAGAGACAGTTGACAATCGCAATAAAGAGAGCAAGGAATATCGCATTCCTGCCGTACACAACAGATTAAAAAGCGATAAACCGGCTAACCGCCGGTAATAAGAGCCTCAGGACTTTTCCTGAGGCTTTTGTATTTGGGAAGCTTTCTGCAGGCGATATCAAAAGTTGCCTGAAGCTAGCCGGTGTGTTAATATGATATAAATGGATAGAATTGTGCAATGCGCAAATCAGGGCGCGCTTTTTTTGTCTTCGGAAAAGAAGAAGGAAAAATCAATTTTTTGAAGAATTAAATAAGGTTGATAGCTTACTTTATCAGCAATTGGGGGGATTGGGATGCAAAATCAGGATACGGACATAACCAGGAATATCAGGGTCATTGAGTTTCTGAAGAGTGAGCTCTTGACGACAGTCGCTGCCCTCTATCAGAATCTGCTGAAAGGGACCAAGGTCGGGCAGGATATGATATTGGATATACTGGCGAATTTGGTGCTGGTCACTTATTTGCTGGGAAAACGGCTTGGCATTGCATATTCGCTTATTGATTCGAAAATAATGGAAAAAATAAGAATAGGCATGATTGAAGAACATGAAACAGAAAAATGGTACGGCGATCTATCCGACTTGAATGAATACCTGAGAAAGCACAAATAGGACTTTGTCCTCTGCGGCAATCAGTACAGGTTCGGGAGGTGTAGGATGAAAATCAAAAAATTTTCCAGCATATGGGGTCCGGATATCAATATATCACAATGGATTATTGCTGTTGCAGTGCTGATCATAGGGTATTACAACATCGCTTTGGGTATAGCCGGTGCGCTGCTCTTGGGGTATCTGATCTATCATAATCTGCAGACAACCACCAGGAAAAGGGAAGAGTTGCGCCTGTATATAGAGAATCTGTCCGAAAGTGTGGATACGGCAACCAAGAATGCAATCTTGAACCTGCCTTTTCCCCTGGTCATCATTGACGAGCATGGCATCATCAACTGGTACAACATGCTTTTTTCCAATATCTTTCAAGGGGAGTACATCCTGGACAAAAAGCTGTCCACCTACTTAAGCGGCGTGGATATCGGCAGGATCCTCAAGAACAAGATGGATGAGTTCAAAAACATCAACGTCAAGGAGCGCTATTACGATATATACTGCAACCTGATCAACCTGCAGGAAAACAGCGGCGGGCGCAACATCATCATCATGTATCTGGTGGATAAAACGGACTTTATCGGCCTGAAGAACAGGTATAATGAAGAAAGACCGGTAATCGCCATGCTGCAGGTGGATAATTATGACGAGGCTCTGAAGGAAGCGGAGGAATCCGTGAAGCCGGTGCTGATTGCAGAAGTGGACAGACGCATCAGTGCATGGGCATCCCTCAACAATGCATCTATACAAAAGTATTCTAACGGGGAATACCTGCTGCATATGACACACAAGCAGCTTGTTGCCATTGAGGAAAAACGCTTTGATATTCTGGACAACATCCGTGAAATCAGTGCCGGTAACAGACTCCCCATCACATTGAGCATTGGTGTCGGGGTAAACGGTAAAAACTATGCGGATTTGCAGAAATTTACAAGAAGTGCGATGGATATTGCTTTGGGCCGCGGTGGAGACCAAGCGGTGGTCAAGGATAATGAGAAGTTGTCCTTCTACGGTGGAAAGACCAAGGCGGTGGAAAAGCGCACCAAGGTCAAAGCAAGAGTCATCGCCTATGCATTGAAGCAGCTGATCGAACAATCCGAGGATGTGCTGATCATGGGCCATGAGATGCCCGACCTGGATTGCATGGGTTCCGCCCTTGGCATATACCGCTGCTGCAAAAGCCTGAATAAAGACACACATATCGTACTGAACAGGGTCAATGCGGGGATCACCAATTTGTGGGCCGAGCTGCAGGAGGATGAGGAGTACGGCAATGTCTTCGTTAACTCCCAGGAAGCCGTTCAGCTGTGCAAGCGGAATACGCTGCTGGTGGTAGTCGACGTGCACCGGCCGGGCTTTACCGAGTCGCGCCAGCTGCTGGATAAAGCCGAGAAGATTGCGGTTATCGACCATCACCGGAGAGGAACCGAGTTTATTGAAGATGCCGTCATAACCTATATCGAGCCCTATGCTTCCTCCACCAGCGAGCTGGTAACCGAGATCCTCCAATACATGTTTGAAAAGCCCAAGGTAAAGCAGATTGAGGCAGAAGCACTGCTGGCAGGCATATTCATCGATACGAAAAACTTTTCCTTCCAGACGGGTGTCAGGACTTTTGAAGCGGCATCTTATCTGCGCAAGGTGGGTGCAGACACCACCCTGACCAGGCAGTTGTTCCAGGATGACATGAGTACTTTCCTGATGCGGGCTGAGGTGGTCAAGAACGCGCAGATGTTCAGGAACAATATTGCCATATCGGTCATACCACAGCATGCGAAAAGCCCCGCACTTGTCGCGGCTCAAGCTGCAGATGAGTTGTTGAACATCAAGGGCATTACCGCTTCCTTTGTCCTGTCAAAAATAAATGACGACATATTCATAAGCGGCAGGTCCCTGGGAGATATTAATGTACAGGTTGTACTGGAAAAGCTGGGAGGCGGCGGTCATTTGACGGTGGCCGGTGCGCAGCTGTCCGGCATATCCATGGAGGATGCCATGGCAAAAGTCAAAAACGCAGTAGACGAATATCTTAAGGAAGGTGAAAGATAAATGAAAGTTGTATTATTACAGGACGTAAAGGATTTGGGCAAAAAGGAAGAAATCGTCAATGTCAGCGACGGTTATGCAAGGAATTTTCTATTTCCAAGGAAACTGGCGGTGGAGGCTTCTGACGGAAAGCTTAAGGAAATAGCAGACAAGAAAAACTCGGTAAAGAACAGGAAAGATAAGGAACTACAGGCGGCGAAGGATCTTGCCGATAAAATAAGCAAGGTCGAAGTTTACATAAAGACAAAAGCAGGGGAACATGGCAAGCTTTTCGGATCCATAACCGGAAAGGATATTGCGGATGCCATAAAAGCGCAGCACAAAATCGAGATTGACAAAAAGAAGATCGTTATGCATGATCCCATCAAATCCATCGGGAACTATCAGGTTGAAGTCAAGGTTTATCCCGAGGTAGCTGCTAAAGTCAATGTAAAAATATCAGAAGAATAAGCCAGGAACAATGAAATACTAAAACCCGATTTTCAAGCGAGATAGTTTTCGTAAAGACACCCGTCAAACCAAGGCGGAAAATAGCCGCTTTAAAATTGGGAATTTATTATTTAGTTGTTTCGCACCGGAAGAGGGATTTTTGTGGGCTGTAATCACAGCAATATACAGAGCTCAGATGCAGAGCTGGACGTACTGGTCGACTATACGAAAAAGCTTTATGAGGATAAAAAGACAAAAAAACTTGACGACATCCGTGACCATAAGGAAAAAATATGTGCCTTGCACGAAATCGTTTTCGGGAAAACACCGGAAAAAGAAGTGGAGAATGAAGAATTCACGCTTTGGATGGCGCAGATTCGGGACAAGCTGTCCGATACGGCTGCAAAGCGGTATATAGAGGAAGGCATAAAACGGGAAGTCATTAACCGGATTGAGACCCGAGAAAAAGAATACCTGAACGAAATGAAGCTTCAGGTCATAAAGAAACATACCGGCTTGGAAAACGCGGCCACATTGAAAAAATACGCACAGCTGGAGAAAATGAAGCGGGTAAAGCTGTCCAAATCCATTCTGGAAATTCTGCGGCCCGGCAAGGAGAGCGAGATCATAGGCCAGCAGAAAGCCGTATCCGCGCTGATTTCCAAAATAGCATCTCCCTTTCCTCAGCATGTCATCCTTTATGGCCCGCCCGGTGTGGGCAAGACCACCGCAGCCAGGATTGCCCTGGAGATTGCGAAAAAGAAGAAGTTCACGCCTTTTATGAAGGATGCCAAATTCGTTGAAGTGGATGCAACAACCCTGCGCTGGGATCCCAGGGAATCGGTCAACCCGCTGCTTGGCTCGGTTCACGACCCTATATTCCAAGGTGCCAACAAGGAACTGGCGGAGATGGGCGTTCCGGAACCCAAGCCCGGGCTTGTAACAGAAGCCCATGGCGGGGTCCTTTTCATTGATGAGATCGGTGAACTGGACATCATGTTCCAGAACAAGTTGTTAAAGGTTTTGGAGGACAAGAAGGTTCGTTTTGATTCCTCTTACTATGATATTAATAATGAAAACATTCCGCAATACATCAAGCTGCTTTTCCAGGAAGGTGCACCGGCGGATTTCGTTTTGATCGGTGCCACAACCCGATCGCCAGAAGAAATCAATCCGGCGCTGCGGTCCAGGTGTGCTGAGGTCTATTTTAACCCGCTGGAAAGCGAAGATATCGTCAATATTGTAAAGGGCGCAGCCGAGAAGCTGGAAATCGGCATCAGCGAAGAGGGCGCACGTTTAATCAGCGGCTACACCTTCGAGGCCCGCAAAGCCGTCAATATTCTGGCAGACTGCTACAGCAGCATGCTGAGCCGATGCGGTAGCCTGAATGAAGCGGAGATGACAATGGAAGACATCCAATGCGTCATAAGCAAGGGCCGCTTTGTTCCTGTCAATCGGAAAAAAGGCCGGGAAGAGAAGGAAGCGGGAAAAATAAACGGGTTGGGTGTCAACGGCTTTCTGGGTCATGTCATAGAATTCGAGGCCGTAGGTTTCGAAGCAGAAGCAGGGACAGGCAGTGTCCGCTTCAATGAAGCAGCCGGCAGCATGACAAAGGATTCGCTGTTCAATGCACTATCTGTCATTCGCAGTATTACCGGAAAGAACCCCAACCAATATGACATTCACGTCAATTGCATCGGCGGCGGAAAAGTGGACGGTCCCTCGGCGGGAGCGGCCATAACCTGCCTGATCTATTCAGTATTGACGGGACTGCCTGCCAGGCAGGATACCTGCATTACAGGGGAAATATCCCTCCGCGGAAAGGTCAAGGGCGTAGGCGGTACGGTCGAAAAGGTCCATGCTGCCAGAAGAGCAGGCTTCAAGCACGTGATCGTGCCGGAGGAGAACAAGGATGAGCTTCAGGAAATCAGCGGAATAAACATCATTTCCGCAGGCAATATTGAAGAAGTGATCCGGTTTATTTTTGAATAACACATGCGCTGTCTTAATCTGCGCGCTATCATCCGCTGTAGAAGTCAGCACTAAGGGAGTGAATCAGCTTGAACGATGGGATTCAGAGAATACCGCCAAACAGCCTGGAGGCGGAGCAATCCGTTTTGGGAGCCATGCTTCTCGATAGAGAGGCTATTTCGTCTGCAACCGAGCTTATAAACGGAGAGGATTTTTATAGGGAAGCCCACAAGGAAATCTTTGAGGCGGTTGTAGAGATCTATGACAAAGGCGAGCCGGTGGATCTCATCACCCTGACAGAAAAGCTCAAAACCAGGAATACATTAGATGCAGTGGGCGGCATAACCTACCTGACCGGTTTGATGAATGCCGTACCCACCACCCATAATGTCAAATACTATGCAAAAATTATTGAGGACAAGTCGCTGCTTCGCAGGCTGATCAAGTCCTCTAATGAGATTATTTCCAAAAGCTACAGCGGCACGGAGGAGGTTGGGAGCATCATAGACGATGCCGAGAAGGGCATTTTCAACATTTCTCTCAACCGCTCAACCCAGGGTTTTGTCCATGTCAAGGGCATCCTCAATGCCAACTTCGACAAGATAGAAGAGTTATACCTGAACAAAGGTAAAATAACCGGTGTCCCCACCGGATTCACCGATCTGGATGATAAGCTTTCCGGCCTGCAGCGCTCCGATCTCATATTGGTTGCTGCAAGACCGTCAATGGGGAAATCCTCATTGATGATGAATATTGTGCAATATGCGGGTGTACGTGACAAAGTGACGACAGCCATATTCAGTCTTGAAATGTCAAAGGAACAGCTGACGCAAAGGCTTTTATGCGCAGAGGCATTGATAGATGCGCACAGGCTCCGGACCGGGGATATCAGCGAGGATGAATGGGTCAAGCTGGCAAGGGCCATGGGACCGCTATCCGATGCCCCCATCTACATAGATGATACGCCGGCGATCTCCATTACCGAAATGCGCGCCAAATGCAGGCGTTTGAAGCTGGAGCACAACCTGGGCCTCATTGTTATCGACTACCTGCAGCTTATGCAGGGCAAGGGCGGTTATGACAGCAGGCAGCAGGAGATATCCGACATATCCAGATCCCTGAAGGCTTTAGCCAGAGAGATCAACGTACCGGTAGTGGCGCTGTCGCAGCTTTCCCGTGCCCCTGAAATGAGAGCGGATCACCGCCCCATCCTTTCCGACCTTCGTGAATCGGGTGCCATAGAGCAGGATGCCGACGTGGTCATGTTCCTGTACAGGGACGAATACTATCATCCGGACAGTGAAAAGAAGAACATCGGTGAAGTCATCATAGCCAAGCAGAGAAATGGTCCCACCGGAACCGTTGAGCTGGTATGGTTGGGTCAGTTCACAAAGTTTGTGAACAAGGAAAAATATATGTCTGCCTAAAGTTATCAACAGCCTCTAGAAAAAAAATACAATAGGATTGTAGTACTATTTATAAAAAAATGTGTATAACTAATGCCTCATTCAGCAAAGAATGAGGCATTTTCGTTTATTGTGCACAACTTTCTGTGGATAACCTATGGATAATGTGGATAACACGGATAAGTCACTGAAAAGAATTAACATAATCTTAACAAGCCCTGAAAGAAGAATTGGTACAATTGAATCGGGGAAAACAGCGAACATATGTGCATATCTCTGTGGATAATGTGGATAATGTGAATCAGAATTTTCTGTAATTTCTAAATATAAGGATTATTAACGCTTTCAGGGCTCAGACTTTTACTTTTAAAACAGGTTTACATATTATTGGAAAAAATGACAACATGCTGTCAGATTCTGTAGTCTGCCAGTCACGGACGGCATGGCCAGTATGTCCACAATATTTTAATATAAATGTACATATACTACGAATAAGATATAATAAACGGCTTTGCAGGCAAAGCAAAAAAATTGTTCTATTGACTAAAAATTCTTATTCTGTTAGGATGATTCTGGGGTAATTTGCCTTACTAATTCGAAACAGGTGATAAAAATGAATCATGCAATCAAAAAAAGTTACGATGTCATCATTATTGGGGCCGGTCCGGCCGGTATTTTTACAGCTCTGGAGCTGACAAGACAGAATAAGGATCTGGAAATCCTTATCATAGACAGAGGGCGTTCCATCGCAAAGAGAAGTTGCCCGGCAAGGACACTGAACAAATGCGTCGGCTGCGATCCCTGCGGCATTACCTTCGGTTGGGCAGGTGCCGGTGCTTTCAGTGACGGAAAGCTGTCCCTCAGTCCTGAAGTGGGTGGCAACATTACGGACTACATGACACAGGATAGGGCACTGGAGCTGATCGGCTATGCGGACTCCATTTATCTGAAGTTCGGCGCCCAGGAGGAAATTCACGGCTTGAACCACCGGGTGATCGACGACGTCAAATACGAGGCATCCAAGCACAATATCATGCTGATTCCTTGTCCGGTCAGGCACCTGGGAACAGAAAAGTCCTTTTTCGTTCTGGAGGGCATGTACAATTACCTGATTGAAAATACCAAGGCGGAATTCAGCGAACTGACGGATGCCGTGGATATCATTGTAGAAGAAGGAAGGGTTGTAGGCATTGACCTGCAGCGCAAGGGTGAAGCACCCATCAGGGTCGAGGCAGGCTATATCATAGCAGCGCCCGGCAGAGGCGGCGCAGAATGGCTGACAGGACAGATGCGGAAGCTGGATGTCCCAACCGTCAATAATGCGGTTGATATCGGTGTCAGAGTAGAGGTCCCCAACAGCATCATGGATCATCTGACCAAGGAGCTGTATGAAGCCAAGCTGGTCTACTACTCCGATACCTTTGACAATAAGGTCCGGACCTTCTGCATGAACCCGGGCGGCGTTGTGTCCCAGGAGAACTATGAGGGCGGCATTGCTTTGGTCAACGGACACAGCTATGCGGATGACAAGCTTAAGACCGGGAATACCAACTTCGCGGTACTGGTTTCCACACGTTTTACCGAGCCGTTTAAAGAGCCTATCGAATACGGCAAATATATCGCGCGGCTGGCGAATATGCTGACCGGCGGGGGAATATTGGTTCAGCGCCTGGGAGACCTTCTGCAGGGAAGACGGACGGACAAGGACAGACTGGGCAAGTCCACCACCATCCCTACAATGAAGAACGCCATACCGGGAGACTTGAGCTATGTACTGCCCAACCGGCATCTGACTTCCATCATAGAGGCGCTTAGGGCATTTGATAAGGTTGCGCCGGGATTGTATTCAAAAAATACACTGCTTTATGGCGTGGAATGCAAATTCTACTCCAGTAAGGTGCAGGTTAATAATAACTTTGAGACCAAGGTAGAAAACTTATATGCCATAGGAGACGGGGCAGGAATCACAAGAGGTCTGATGCAGGCTTCGGTTACCGGTGTGGTCGTCGCCAGGGATATAGCGGGTAAAGCAGGTAAATAATTTGAAAGAGGTGTTGTAAATGTCGTCAATGGTAATCGTAGGCGCCCAGTGGGGAGATGAAGGAAAAGGGAAGATTACCGACTTTCTTGCCGAAAAGGCCGATGTCGTTGTAAGATATCAGGGTGGAAACAATGCAGGCCATACGGTTGAAGTAGGAAATGAACAGTATAAGCTGCAGCTGATTCCTTCTGGAATCTTGCATTCGGATAAGCTGTGCATCATCGGAAACGGTGTAGTGCTGGATCCTGAAGCCTTTCTGAACGAAGTCAGGAATCTGGAGAATAGAGGTGTTGCAACCGCTAATCTCAAAATCAGCGACAGAGCCCATGTCATATTCCCGTACCACAAGAAAATAGATGAGCTGTCGGAATTGAAGCGCGGCAGCAATGATTTGGGAACGACGAAAAAAGGGATCGGGCCTGCCTATATGGATAAGACCGAAAGAGTCGGTATCCGGGTATGCGACCTGCTGAAGAAGGATGTTTTTGCTGCCAAGCTGAAGGAAAACTTGGAAGCAAAGAACAGCTATCTTAAGAAAATGTTTGAATTTGAAGGCTATTCCTATGAGGAAATGCTTGAAAAATACCTGGCCTATGCCGAACAGATCAGGCCTTATGTTGATGACACCTCCGTGCTTGTCTATAATGCCATTAAGGCGGATAAGAACGTACTATTTGAGGGCGCACAGGGAACGCTGCTGGATTTGGATTTCGGTACTTATCCTTATGTTACATCCTCTCATCCGGTAGCGGGCGGTGTCTGCATCGGCGCAGGCGTCGGACCAGCTTTGATCGGCAAAGCAGTCGGTGTTGTAAAGGCGTATACCACAAGAGTTGGAAAGGGACCTTTCCCGACAGAGCTTTTTGATGAGACAGGCGAGTATATCCGCAAAAAAGGCTTTGAATTTGGAACGGTTACCGGAAGACCGAGACGCTGCGGTTGGTTCGATGCCGTTATCGTGCGGTATGCTGTGAGGATCAGCGGCCTCACCGGCATTGCTGTGACAAAGCTGGATACATTGGCTGATATTCCCAGGGTCAAGATTTGCGTTGGCTATAAGCTGAATGGAGAGATTATCAAGGATTTCCCTGCCAGCATCGAGGATCTGGCATTCTGTGAGCCTATCTATGAAGAATTCGAAGGCTGGGAGGACGTCAGCCACATTAAGGAATACAACAAGCTGCCGACCAATATGCTTCGCTATCTGGAGCGGATCGAGGAGCTCTGCGGAACCAAGATTTCATTGGTTTCAGTAGGACCGAAGCGGGATGAGACCATCGTCATCGAGGAGTTCTAGTTATAAGAACTGACTTATTCTTATAAAATTGGATGAATTATTGCACTGGAACTTCGGTGAACAACGTGCTATAATACCAATACGGCGGGAAGCTCAGGCAAGACATCAAGAGAAACGGTAAATTATGAAAATCAAAAAATACTGTTGACAAACAGTCCGTAAAGTTGTAGAATGTATAAATGTGAGCCCCAAAAACGCTCACACAATAGATTACAGACTCTTAGCGAAAGTGCTTTGAGCTTTAGAGAATGTTGTCTATATGACTCACTAGCTCAGTCGGTAGAGCACATGACTTTTAATCATGGTGTCCGGAGTTCGATTCTCCGGTGAGTCACCATCATGGCCCATTGGTCAAGCGGTTAAGACACCGCCCTTTCACGGCGGTAACAGGGGTTCGAGTCCCCTATGGGTCACCATTTATGGGGGCATAGCTCAGCTGGGAGAGCATCTGCCTTACAAGCAGAGGGTCATAGGTTCGAGCCCTATTGTCCCCACCATTTACCCTTTGACAGGACGTCAAAAATATAATAAAATAAATCTTGCCGCACAATGATGCGCGAGCAAGGAAACACTTAAACATGGCCCAGTAGTTCAGTTGGTTAGAATGCCAGCCTGTCACGCTGGAGGTCGACGGTTCGAGCCCGTTCTGGGTCGCCATATTTAAGCTGGTGTAGCTCAATTGGTAGAGCAGCTGACTTGTAATCAGCAGGTCGCGGGTTCGAGTCCCATCACCAGCTCCATTTTGTAAACCGGCACTGCAAGAGATTGCAGTGCTTTTTTTATGCTTAGGAAGCCAATAAACGGATACAAAGGGGTCAATATGCGGCAGGGCATAAATAAAAATAGCTTGTGAAATATAGAATCATTTGATATAATTTGTTATATTCAGTCAAAAATATGAATATTGATGCAATAATAGTGTTGGATACTATGATGGATTTCTTTTATTTGGGCACTTAGGGAAATTCGGAGTTAGCAGTGCAACCGGCCAATATAAGATAAATAACGATTAAAGCGTTATTTATCTTATATTGGCTTTTTTATTAACACGATTCCTGTATATGCAGGTAAATGAATCTCAAATTTTGAACCGGCAAGGAGAGGGATTATGAGCAAACTAGGAATGAAAATTTTAAGAATGATGGCGATTGTCTCAATTATATCTATGGCATTGCTAATGCTAATGAACCTGATCGTGTTCAGAATGCTTTACTCAGACCTGCAGATCGATGCAAAGAAAATAGCAGAGGAAGCCGTAAAGGTGGTTGACGGCGATAAACTGGAAAAGGTAATTGAAAGCAAGTCAATGGATATCAGCGAATATAATGAAATCGCAGAAGCCATGATCCGGTTCAAGGCGGACAGTAATATCAAATATTTCTATACATTAGCAAAGGATGAAGGTGATGGTGCCTATATTCTTGTGGATGCTGCAATGGAAGATAAGTCGGAACTGGGAGAAGCGTATGACCTGGAAGACGGGATGAAAACAGCATTTGAGGGAACTTCGTCATTTGACAAGAATCCCACGATTGATGAATATGGTACTTTTATATCCGGTTATGCGCCGGTCAAGAATTCAAAAGGAGAAATTATAGCAATAGTAGGGGTCGACAAGGATGTTGCAAGCTTTATATATATAAAAAACTGGATTGTTAAGGATGGCATCATTGCTTCAATCGTCTGCATTTTGTTATCTGTGTTGTATTCGGCATATTTCTCCAAAAAAATGACTTCTAATGTAAATAGGATCAAGTATGTACTAAGTGCTATGAAGCAAGGGGATTTGACAGTTCCGCTGAAGGTTGATAGCAAGGATGAATTGGAGATCATTGCTGCAGAAATTAATGATTTTAGGGAAAAGACATCGGAAACATTAAAATTGGTCAAAGCTGTATCTGACGTCGTGATGCGGCATAGCGAGACGCTGTCGGCTGTATCGGAAGAGTTGACGGCATCCTCGCAGGTTGCAGCCAACTCAGTGGAAGAAGTGTCGATAGGGTCTAGCAACCAGGCTGGCGAGCTGGCGAGCATGAGTCATAAAATGAACGAAGTAGGGACTAAAATTGAGCGGGCGGCAGCCGCTGCAGAGAAAATAAATGCAAAGATGGGCCTGGTGGAGTCAAACGCAAAAGATAGCAGCATCAACCTGAAGGTACTTGAAGATTCGATACAAGCCATCAGCTTGTCCTTTGCAGACGTAAGGGAGAAAATACAAGGTTTGGGCGTGCAGTTGTCCAAAATAAACGACATTACGGACGTAATCAAGGCCATATCCGACCAAACCAACCTGCTTGCCCTAAATGCTGCAATAGAAGCAGCAAGAGCAGGGGAGTCAGGCAGAGGCTTTTCAGTAGTGGCGGAAGAAATCAGGAAATTAGCAGAGCAGTCAAAGACATCTTCTTCAAGCATAAGCGACTTGATAACCAACATTACAAATGATAGTACAATGGTAGCAAAAACTTCAGAAGAGATGAACGGCAAATTTGAGAGTCAAGTAAAAGCGGTTAACACAGCCTTGCATTCTTTTAAAGCGATAATAGACAACATAGGTGAAATAATGCCGCAAATACTTGACGTAAATAGAAGTATAGCTGATATAGACAGCGACAAGCAAAGCATGATAAGGAGTGCTGAGTTTACCGCAGCTACAGCTGAGGAAATATCGGCATCGACGGAAGAAATCTCAGCGACTTCCCAAGAGCTTAATGCTGCATCGCAAGAGGTAGCTGCATCCTCAGCAGAAATGAACAGTAAGGCACAAGTGCTGCTGGAATCAATTAACAAATTCAAAATCATCTGATCAGTGCCGTATATAGGTATAGAAGTAAAGGGGATGATTTCTAGTGACTGATATAAAAGATAAGGAAGAAGAACTGAAACGTAAGATTGAAGAAGTAAAAAAGCGGTTTCCCTATCACTCGGTCCAGCCGTACCTGATACATGAGCTGGAAGAACTGGAGGAAGCGCTACGGGAATTAAAGAAGCAGTGAAATGTAAGAATAAGCGATAGAGGATTACAGCAGTCTGAAGATTGTATGTAAGAACTCTATCGCTTTTATCATTCTATAAAGCTTAGTCCAACTATATCGAGAAATCCATCGGCAGCGGAGCCGGTCTGGAACAGGTACTGGAGAGGTGATAGTACTGCCTGTTTTTTGCTGATTCGAGCAGTGCATAACCGATTTCCAGGACATGATATGCCATTTCACCATTTGCCCGATGCGATCGTCCATCTCTTATGGCATAGGCCATATCTGAAAGCCCAATACCACGGGAATTTACATTGAAGCCATGAACCGCAGGAAGCACATCCCAATTCTCAAGCTCTGTTTTTCTCGGCACACCGCGCCAACGCGACGTTTCTTTTGTCTTAATAAGTAAAGGTCCGCCAAACAAGTTGGGACCGTCCAGCGGATCGATGTCCGGTATGCACAAAGTACCGGCAGTGCCATAGATTTCAATTCTTGGTAATTGTGAATCCCAGATATCAAAGCTGGCTGTTATCGTACCTATTGCACCGCTGGAGAATGCCATTGTACCGGAAATGTGTGTCGGGACTTCCACCTTGATGGTATCACCACGCTTTGGACCAGTGGGGATTGTTCGCTCAGGAAATGTAATTTTGGAAAAGCCGCTACAGCTTTCTACAGGTCCCAATAAGGATACGAGTGCAGTCAGGTAATAGGGTCCGATATCCAGCAACGGTCCGCCTCCCGGCCTGTAAAAGAAGTCCGGATTAGGATGATGCCATTCGTGACCGGGACTAACAACAAATGCAGCAGCAGCAGTAGGTTCACCGATCAAACCTTCATCAATAGCCCTCCGACAGGTCTGCAGCCTTCCGCCCAAGAAGGTATCTGGTGCACAGCCCACCTTAAGGTTCTTGGCATTGGCAAGCTCAATAATTCTCTGGCCATCTTCCATGGTTGCAGCCAAGGGCTTCTCTGAATAAACATGTTTTCCTGCTTCAAGCGCTGCCAGGTTATACTTTGCATGCACCTCCGGTACAGTCAGATTCAGAATGATATCCAGCGCTGGATCATGGATCAGCTCATCAATGCTGCAGGCTTTAGGAACACCGTACTCCTTTGCCTTCTTATGTGCCTTTTCCTCATGAAGGCTGGCACAAGCAGCCACATTGAGTATTTCGGAATCTCTGCAATTTTTGAAGTATATATCGCAAATATCGCCACAGCCTAATAGTCCTACATTGTACTTTCTCATAAAGCACCTCCGCTTCTATTAAATATGATGTTACTTCTTCCATTATATAACATATCAATAATAGTGCAAATCCCAGAGCCCATTTCTTAAGTCACTTTGATGCAGGAGAGCAATTGCATGCATTCTTATTCGGTTTGAGATCTTCCGTTTAGTTCAGGATTTTACCGCCTTTTCAAAGGGCGGTATTTTTTCGCCATTACTTCATCAATAGGAAAATCATAAAAGCAAAGCCCGCAACATATACTTGGGAATGGGTACGTAACCTGGATGCGCGTCCATTTTGAGGCATCCAAAGCATCATTTACCATGAAAATAAAATTTTGTACAAGGTTGGTATTTTACTCGTGATATTTGAATATATTTGTGCAGAAGGGGAATATTACCAATAATGGGCTGGGTGTATTATCCAAGCAGTATAAATGCTGGCACATCCCTCATCAATCATCCAATATGCTTCATCGATTCAATGCTTATCCAGCATAAAGGCGATGTCGGTAAATGAGATAAGCAGGGCTTGGCCTTAATGACGGCAGCAGGATGAGATCCATTATTGGCTATTGCGGAATAGGGGCAATGGACCTTCCTTTTCCGGAAACCCCGCCAATCACACGATGAAAAAAAGAAGAAAGGATGGTTCAAATGAAGGTTTAAAGAACAGCGGTATCATGAGAAAAATACAAACTGTTGAGAAGGAGGGCTAAAAAGTAATGACCAAGATTTTAAACAGATCAAAACGCTTCGTATCCTTGCTGCTTTTGTCCATTATGATTATGAGTCTGGGCATTCCGGGCGTATTTGCACAGGCTGTCAGTGCACCTGACATTGAGAGTCATTGGGCAAAAGCGGAGATTTCATCATGGATGGGGCAGGGATTCATCACAGGCTATCCGGACGGCACATTTAAACCCAACAATACCATTACCAGGGCCGAGTTTATTTCAATCGTCAACAGGCTGTTTGCATTTTCTGAAAAGGCACCCGTTCCCTTTAGTGATGTAAAGGAAAGCGATTGGTTCCATGCAGAGTTTGCAAAGGCCGCGAAAGCCGGCTATTTAGGCGGATATACGGGAACAGTGGATCCCAATGGCTTTATCACAAGACAGGAAGTTGCTGCAATCGCTGCCAAAGTGAAGTCCCTGCCGGATAGCGCAGCGGAAGCAAATGGTTTTGCAGATGCAGCCATGATCTTGGATGCAAATAAAGGCGCCGTCGGTGCAGTGGTTAAAGCAAAAGTCATGAACGGATATCCCAGTGGGAAATTCGAACCCACAAACAGGATTACCAGAGCGGAAGCCGTGGTAACTTTGCATAGATTATTCAATCTCAAAACAGGAACTGTGAAGATAGAGGCAGTAACTGACAAGTCAGTTACGGTCGGATCAACATATCCTGTAACATTAAAAATGACACCGGCAGATGCCAAAGCTACAGTCCAAAACAGCGATGACAAAGTTGTGGAAGCGACTTTGAATGGCGCCGAACTTAAACTGAAGGGCTTGAAAGTAGGGACAGCAACCATTACCGTAACCGGTAAGAAGGATGGATTGGAAGACGGCGTAGTTGCTTTCAAGGTCGTTGTTAGTGCGGCATCATATGGCGGTGGTGGTGGCGGTGGAAGCAGCAGCGGTGGAAGCACAACACCGAAGCAGGACGAAGCAGCAGCGACAGTTGTTCAACCGGTCGTCGGTGCAACAGAAGTAACAGGCAGCTGCAAGAGCAATGTCGGCAGGGTAGAAGTCATCGTTGGCGGCCAAACATTGCAAGCTACACTGAGCAATGGTACATTCCGCTGCAGCTTGCCTGGCGGTCTTGCAGTCGGAACGACAATACAAATCAAGGCATATGTCGGAAATACATTGGTAGATACGGATGATATGACAATTGCTGAAGATGATACGAAGTTAACGGATGTTAAGGCGATCTATGCGCCGCTGTCTACACAGATTTCAGGAAAATGTGCAGCAGTTGTTACAAAGGTAGTGCTCGTATATGGAAGCAAGACAGACGTGATAGAGCCAATTCTTAACGGAGTGTTCTCTGCGAACCTGTTCCAGCTGCCCAGCGGTACAGAAGTAACCGTAAAAGCATATATCGGAAATGTAGTAGTGGACGCTGATAAAGTAAGGGCGGGAGAAATTACAGAAACAGATTTTATTACTGAGCTGAAAGCGGTCTATGCGCCCCTATCCACACAAATATCAGGGAAATGCGCTACAGCTGTTACAAAGATTGAGCTGACATATGGAAGCAGGACAGATACGTTAGAGCCGATTCTTAACGGAGCTTTCTCTGCGAACCTGTTCCAGCTGCCCAGCGGTACAGAAGTAACTGTAAAAGCTTATGTGGGAACAGCACTTGTTGAAACTGAAAAAGTGACAGCAGGTGACCCTGTGGTAACAGATTACATCACGGAGGTAAAGGCAGTATATGCGCCTTTATCCACGCAAATATCAGCAAAATGCGCTGCAGCAGTAACGAAGGTAGAGCTGATATATGGAAGCAGGACAGATGTGATAGAGCCGATTCTTAACGGAGCTTTCTCTGCGAACCTGTTCCAGCTGCCCAGCGGTACAGAAGTAACTGTAAAAGCCTACGTGGGAACGGAACTTGTTGAAACTGAAAGAGTGACAGCAGGCGGACCTGTGGTTACGGATTACATTACGGAGGTAAAAGCAGCCGGCACCACAGTTGCGACAGAAATAACAGGAAAATACACAAACGGTGTTACAAAAGTGGAAGTCAGCTTTAGTGGTAAAACATACGAAGCTGAGAGGTATTCTGATGGGACATTCGCCTATGCTGAGTTTCCAGCACTTACAAGTGGAACATCAGTGACGGTTAAAGCATATGTTGGAACGGAGCTTAAGACTACGGTGAATGTAAATGTACAATAATCAATCGCAAGAAAGGGGTAAGAAAAGTATGAAAAAAACCAAGAAAGTCCTGGCATTAGGCTTAGCATTGGTACTAATGTTTAGTTCAATGGGAAGTGTTTTTGCGTATCCACTGGATGGTAGAAACTACAATGGTGTACATTTAGGCGATACCTTCTATTCATTGGGCTATATCAATGCTCCGGGATCAACCTTCGGCAGCGAATTTATTGACGCTGATCCTGATGAGGTAATCCTGGACTTCAATCAAAAAACAGGAAAATTAAGCGACTATTATGAGTCAGCTGCAGCAGATCCACAAAGCGTAGCGAACTACAATGCATGGGCAGACTTGAATTCAGCAACAGCAAATCCCATGTTCTTTATGAAGGAAGATGGAACAAAAGTAACTATCGGCGTAGAGGAATTAACAGTTAAGAGTGCTGTAGCCAATCAAGCAGGCACAAGCATATTCGTAACTTTTTCCGATGACTCAACTGCAAACATTCCCAAGCAATTGACAGCCGGAACTCACGACTATACATTTACTTACAATGGAAAATCATATACCGCAGTTGGCGTTACCTGGAATCCGCAGCCTGCACAGGTAAAAGTTGACAGAGTGCTGTTTGACGACTATCGTCACTTCCAGGTACTCTTCAACGGCAAAGTTGACCTAGAGTCAGCAGAAGATGCATCCAACTACTACTTCTTCATCAATGAAGGAACAGCTGACTACGGCGCAGTATTGCCGGCATCCAACCAGCTGGATACACTCGGTGCGGAATTAGTAGCTTCGAATGTAGGAAATAAAACAGTCGTAGATATCTATCTACCGGAAGACGGCAGATTCACAAATGAAGCGGACTTCCTGCCGCAGTTCATATCCTGGGATGCGGCAAATGAATACATCCAGCAGATTCCTTGGTACTCGACCTGGACCGGTCCATTCGGCTTTGATGAGCAGGCATGGACAGATGACGAAGAGAGCATACTTGTAAACATGGCTAATGACGTACATGGTCCTCAGGCTAACTTCGATGTCCTGACAAAGGGCAAAGAAGTGGAAGTCGCAATCAGGAATATCCGTGACCTCAATGGCCAGAGAACCATTGACACTGCCGTAAAGGCCATGCTTATAAAAGACGAAGACAGACCCTCATGGACAGATGTTTACCAGGTAGATCGCGTAGAGCAAGGCTGTCATGGTGATCAGCTGACAAGTGCAGCAAGTGTTCCTGTACTTGATATTCTCACTGACTACTCACAGAACATCAGATTGGAATTTGACGAGCCAGTATTCAATACGCATGGTTTGGGCGTAGGAGATATCAATAACCATGGTCACTATAGCGTTGAAGTTTCAGTTGACGACCAGAAGGTTGCCTCCACAAACGACCAGAACCTGGGCGGCATACTTGAATTCTACATGGCTGCAGATGATAGTTATGAACAGGCAAGCTTTGTTGACCTGGACATAAAAGCAGCAATTGAAAGATTATATACAGACGGTTATAGGGCAACGACCCATCCTTATACAATCAAGATTACTGGCATTACAGACCTGGCCGGTAACGAAACAGATCCACAGGTTCTGGAATTTGATGTAAATCTTATTGACGCGGGCGGAGATGAGCCGATAGTAATTGATCCCCCTGCAATACTCAACGTAAAACAGATTCATGACAATGTATTCAGAGTATACATGAACAGACCCGATGTAAGAGGCACCTTCGAAATCAGGAATGGCGACGGTGATGATGGCCTGATCGAAGTTGAATTAGGTTATATCATGCCAGTTAAGGTCAAGAATGAAATGAAGTGGTACAAAGACGTTTATGTACCCGCTGTTGACCTTGAAAAGTCCATAGGTGTCAATGTAAAGAACGACCAGCTGCTTGCATATGATCTGCAGGATACATTGAAGCGTACATTAAGAGTCTTCGATGTTGAAGCAGGATTCGGCATTTGGCATATGGACGGAGAATCCTATGAGCGCATGTACGATGGTTCAGATCCTTACTTTATCAAGAAGGATATCCATGCTCCGGTTGTTGTAGAACCTGACATGATTGAATGGGAAAAGATCGATGATGCGGACGGCCAAATCGTCCTTGATGTCAAGGATGTAGTTCCCAGCACTTGGGAAGAGGCAGGGCAGCCCGTATACGGAATGCTTTACGATTGGAACTTCGAGCGGGAATTCAACAATCTCCCGTATGGCGTATTTGATTTCAACTCAATAGATGAAGCTGCTACAGAACTGTATAACATGGGTGATGAGACATTACTTGAACAGCTGGTTAATCTGCCGCTGGACTTCGACTTACTCCCGATAGTCGTATCATACAAGGTTGGAAATGTGAAGCGTACTGCAGTTGTATCCAACAGATGCCTGCTGAACGAGTTTGCCAACTTCCCCGGCGAATCCGGACGCCACTATGGATGCCCCGGTTCAATAGCGTATAACTTCAACGACCAGCAGCTGGTAATCGACCTTACTCCAAACGATGATGACCCGAATACCTGGTACAAGGACCTTGTCGATGAAAACGGCGATCTCATTGACGGTGTTGAATACACTATTGAGATACCGGATGGATACTTCGCAGACCAGGCCAAATTCAATGCATACAACTTTGCCGACAGAAACAATCACGACATTGAAGCTTACGACTTCTACGACGGTGAAGTGAAAGACGGACACGCGCTGTTCTTTGTTCCGGATGATCACATTCTGTATGTATCAGAAGGTCGTAACAATAACAGCTATGAAAGAAAAGAATCAATTATCCCCTCAGGTTGGTTCGAAGGAGACGGCCATGCAAGCTATATGGTTCACGGTTACAAATATGTATCTGAAAAGGTAACTCTGGAAGTCGAAGAGATTCCAGCACCGGTAGTAGAACCGGACGATGCTGTGCCGCAGACAAGTAAGGAACTGATCAACTGGGTTGAGGACAGGAATGAAATCTGGGTAGAATTCACAGGCGGTGAAATTGACCTGGATACGTTAAAGGATCCCAGCAACTATGTCCTTGATGACAGAAGCCTCGACACTATGGGAATGACTTCAGATGACATTGAATATGTTGAAAGTGAAGAAAACGAATGGACTGAAAATGGCGATATCAGGAAATTCGCCGTAATCAAGCTTCCATACGACACAATCAGCGTAGACGGAGACTATCTGTTCGAGGTATCAGGAGTTAAGAATGTAGCAGGCGGCACCATGACGCCAGTTGAAGTACACCTGGATATCGACGAAAACTTCAGACCTGTTATCGAAAAAGCTATCGTTATCGGTGAACATGAAATAGAATTGACCTTCAATGAGCCGGTACGGTATACAGCAGACCCGGCAAGAAATCCGGAAAACCTGGGAGTTGCAGCTGCAGACAACTTCGTAGTCTATGTGGACGGAAATGAATATATGCCTACGACTGCTACTGTTGGGACAACACCATTACAGCCGAATCAGAATCCGAATCCGACTTATCCGTTGAACAAGGTCGTAAGACTGTATCTGCCCAGCCTTGATTTACTCGAAGACGGATTGGAAATCTACGTTGAAGTGGTTGAGAACGAACCTAACGGTGATATCCTCATGGAAGATGACAATTGCAACCCGTTGAACCATGAAGTTGATCCTTTCAAAGCACAGTAAGAAATAGCTTAAAGTAAAGAATGCTGAATAAAAATTCAGGGTGGGTCTTGCACCCACCCTGAATTTTTATCAAATACTTGTCCCAAAAACATCACAAGGAAGAGGAGCGTAGTACTCTTAATCATTAAGGATAAACGAGGAGGATGATTATGCTATTTATAAGGAAAATAACCGCATACACGCTGATTGCCATTATTTCTATCTTGTCAATAATCTGCGCTAATGAAATCCATGCGGATCAGATATATCCTTTAGAAGCTGGAGAAGTACTTGTTGAAGAAAGAATAATAAATGAGAACCATACAGAAATATTCACCCAGTTGAACGAAGATTACTATTTGAAGAAGCTCGAAAGAAGCAATGGCAATTGGATTATCGAGAGCACCAGAACCATCTATCCCAGGTGGACAGGCTTGGAAACAAAGAAAACTGACATGGTGGGGGACAAAAAGCTTGCCGCCGCTCTTGACAAGGAGCTGATGAGCTATGGTTTGGGAGAAGCTTCACTGCCACCGGTAGTAGATTATTCAAATTCAGTCTTTTTACCACCGGCAGGGGATCAAAGATATCAGAACAGCTGCGTCGGATGGGCTACGGGATATTACCTGAGAACCTACCAGCAAGCCCAGGATATGGGCTGGAAGGTAAAGGAGGACGGAGTAAGAATTGACAGCCACATATTCAGTCCTTCCTTTATCTATAATCAAATTAATAACGGGGTGGATAAGGGCTCACAAATCACAAGCGCCTGCAGCCTCCTAATGAATATAGGTGCAGCCACCCTGGCAGATTTTCCATATTATGCATCAGATTTCCGTACCCAGCCAAGTCCGGCAGTTGTCCAAAGCGCCTATCCCCATAGGGTCCGGAAGTGGACGTCGCTGTATACCTACAATGATTCAGCCCAAGACATCATAGATAAAATCAGGCAATATTTAAACACCGGCGATCTGGTGGTTGCCGGCAACCTGATCGGTTTCGAGTTTATGTATCCTGCCCAAGATATATATGGAAACAGTATTATCACCAGGGAGTATGATACACGCTACAAGCATGCCTTTGTCGTATTGGGCTATGACGATAACTTCATCAGCTCAGACGGCTCGGGTGCCTTCAAAGTAGTCAGTTCTTGGGGAGAGGGATGGGGAAATAACGGCTTCAGTTATATCAGTTACAGCGCATTTGCTGCGAATGCATTAGAGGGCTTTGTATTTACAGACATGATAAATGAGGAAACACTGGAACTCGCAGTTGACATCAATGACGCCGTTACTTTTGATGTAGACTTTGATGGTACGGGCAGATACGATTTTAATATCCAGGATGAAAACGGGCAGTTGGTCTATGAAGAAAACAACCTGCGAGGGCAGTCAGGATCCAGCCGAATTATATGGAATGGCAAGGATATGACAGGTAAAAATACTGCAGATGGCCATTATGTCCTCAATATCATTCCGTATAAATACAACACCCCTAAGCCAGCTTACAAAGTTGCCTTCAACAAACTTGGAATGGTTGATAGTGCAAGCGCAAGAGCTTATATTTTTGAGGATGTTATACAATATGTGGATATACCCATTACCTCTAAAGTCGACGGCGTAGTAAATATAAAGGTTGATTACAATGGCACGGTGTATGAACTGATCTCAGGCCAGACTGTAGTGGCGGGTGTATCAAAAGTATTTAAAATACAAAAAAGTGATTTTGATTTCAATAATATAAATACAGACGAAGTTAAGCTAATAATTAACATTTTGTAAAGCAGCTATCTATGTACCTGCACGCCTTGAAGGTCTGAAATCATGGACTCTGGTCATACAAGAAATTTCCCACAAATAGGAACTGGACGCCGTTGCGCCTAACCATCCCGTTATGCTGAAACGCTAATGGTCATGCCCTATGGGTAGAATCCAATGCCTTGGCGCTTGGCGGAATCGACATTGAATGAAATAGTCCGCTAAGCACCGGTACCTGATGGTATTGGTGCTTTTTTCCTTGCTTGGTGATATAATGATGCTAACAGATTATGGGAGTCGGGAGGTGCAGGGCGTGGACAGGCAGGCAGGACTTTACGGGAAGATTATAGACTCGGTCAATGAAGGCATCATTGCCATTGATGGAAACGGCGAAATCAAGTGCTACAACCGGAAAGCACGGGAAATCTTCGGCATCAGCAGCATCCAAGGTGTGGGGCATGCCAGTGGCAAACTGGAGGAAGGTGATATTGTCGTCATTGCGGACAACAGTTTGGGGACGGATGACGGCGGGCTGACCGCTGAGGATCTGCGCTGCATCGGCATCAGCACTTCGATTCCCCGCGGGAGTGCTTTTGTTGCAGTGGGCATTCTGGGCGGGGAGATGCAAGGCAGGATCGCTTATCTTGAGAACCCGGAAGGTGCCGACAAGCTGCAGGAGCAGTGTGAAATAAAAGGGCACAAGCTTCGGGTTTGGATCGATCTGATGCAGCAAACGGCAATGATTGTCATAGATGGGCAAAGCTTTGCCTATTCCTTTTTGAAGAGCATCGGGCATATGGCGGCGGTCTGCGCGGAAACGGGCCGGATCAAATTCTACCAGTCTGCCGGCTATACGGCCAGAAGGGAAGATATAAAAAGCCTGCTTCAGGGAAAGGCCTATCAGGCCAAAGGCGAGGGGGCCCTTGAAATGGATGTGCTGGGCAGGAGTATTTTTGATGTACACCCCAGGGAATTCAATATCAACATCATCGAATTCCTGGAAGCGGCAAAAGGGAAGGAAATTGCCTACAGCAAAGAGGTTAAGGAAATCAACGGCTATCTGACGCGGTGCTCTCTTATTCTTGTAAGGGAGGAAGGCGAGGCTGCCGGCGCCATATTGAAGGTTGAGGATATTACCGAGCTCAAAAATGTGATTGAGGAGCGGGATAACGCCATTGCCGCGCTGAACGCCGTCAGGAGCAGGATGAAGCATTCGGAGGAGGATGCCTTTAAGGAAATAACAGGACAAAGCGAAAGCATCAGGATGGTGAAGCGACTAGCCGCAAAGGCCGCGGAATCCGACTCCACGGTGCTTCTTCTTGGAGAAAGCGGCACAGGAAAAGGTCTGGTGGCGGAATGCATCCATAAGAATGGAAAAAGGAAAAAAGGCCCCTTTATCTATGTGAATTGCGCTGCCATACCGGAAAACCTTTTGGAAAGCGAGTTTTTTGGTTATGAGGGCGGGGCCTTCACAGGTGCAAGAAAGGACGGAAAGGCAGGGCTATTCGAAGCGGCAGACGACGGGACGATTTTTCTCGATGAGATAGGGGATATGCCGCCGTTCTTTCAGGTGAAGCTGCTGCATGTGTTGCAAAGCAGGAACATACGCCGCGTGGGCGGTATCAGGGACATTCGAACGGATGTCAGGATCATAGCGGCAACCAATCGGGATCTGGAGGCTGCTGTGGCGGATGGGAGCTTCCGCAAAGACCTGTTTTACCGAATCAGTGTGTTTCCCATCTACATACCACCACTGCGGTTGAGGAGGGAAGACATTTTTCTCCTGATACACGACTTGTTACCGAAGATATGCATCAGGGTGGGCTGCAATGAAAAAAGGATATCAGGAGAGGCCATACGCCTCTTGACGGACAAGGCCTGGTCCGGCAATGTCCGGGAGCTGGAGAATGCATTGGAGCGAGCCGTCAATATGGCAGAAGGTGGCATTCTGCTGAAGGAGCATTTCAACCTGAAGCAGGAAAGAGGAGTAAATCCTTCGTACTGTGGCGTAACTTTATCTGCCGTATTGGAGCAGGCAGAACGGAATGCCATTGCAGAGGCCTTGCGCATTTCGGAGGGTAACAAAGCGGAGGCGATGAAGCTGCTGGATATCGGCAAGACAGGTTTTTATGAAAAATTAAAGAAATATCGGTTATAATGGCCGCTGTTAAGGACTTTGGCACAGCTCTTGCACTCTATTTTTACAAAGAAGCAAAAATGGGAGGCAGAAGAAAATGCGAAAGGAGCTAACGATCAATGCCCTTGGACATCTTGTCCACGGCGGCTGTGATACGGTAGAGCTGGCTCAGGAATTTGGAACGCCGCTTTATGTGCTGGATGAGGGGGATATAAGGGCCCGCTGCAAGTATGTACGCAAGCATTTTATGGATAAATACCCTGATACCCTGGCTTTATATGCCAGCAAAGCTTTCAGCAGCATAGCCATGTACCGCATTATCAAAGAAGAGGGACTGGGCTTGGATGTGGTGTCGGGGGGAGAGCTTTATACAGCGATCAAAGCAGATTTTCCTATGGAAAAGGTGTATTTCCACGGAAATAACAAAACCATGGAGGAGATTGCGCTTGCTATCGATAACAGCATAGGCTGCTTTGTCATTGATAATGTATACGAAATGCGCTGTATCCAGAAGCTGGCGCAGGAAAAGGGAAAAGTAGTGAAGGCGCTTCTCCGCATAACGCCGGGCGTCTCGGGAAATACGCACCGTTACATGTCTACAGGGCAGACGGATTCAAAATTCGGTTTTCACCTTAATGCAGGGATGGTTGAGCCTGCCGTAGAAGAAATCCTGCAGTGTGGCAACATTCATTTTGCAGGGATCCACTGCCATATCGGTTCGCAAATGTACGACAGAGAAGTATACCGTGATACCGCCGGCCGGATGACGGGTCTCATGAGAACCATTAAGCGGGACTTTGGCATAGAGATTGAAGAGCTTAATATGGGAGGCGGCTTTGCGGTTTATGATATGAAGGAAGACAGACATATTGATATCGTGGCGTATATTGAGACAATCATGGAGGCTGTTTCTGAAAACTGCCGGGCGCTGGATCTGAAGCTTCCGAGGTTATTGATCGAGCCAGGCAGATGGCTTGCGGCAGAATCAGGGATAACGCTTTATACAATAGGCTCGGTAAAGTCCATCAACGGCGTCCGGAAGTATGTCAGTGTCGACGGAGGAATGACAGACAACCCGAGGCACGCCTTATATCAGGCGAATTATCAGGCTGTCATTGCAAACAGGGCAAAGGAACCGGAGACGGAGACGGTGACAATAGCGGGCAGATGTTGTGAATCCGGGGATATTTTGATACCGGAGATACAACTGCCGGAAGCGCAGCCGGGCGATATACTGGCTGTGCTGACAACAGGCGCTTACAACTACTCAATGGCCAGCAACTACAACAGGCTCAGGAAGCCGGCGCTGGTCATGATCAAGGACGGGGTGCCGCGGATAGCAATCAAGCGGGAGTCTTACGAAGACCTGGTACGGAACGAGCAATGATTCCAGATAACCGGAATCGGTTCGGAAAAGCGGACGAATACAAACGATAATGGATTACGAGCTTCGTAAATAGCGTTCGGTTTTGCGGAATAACTGCTTTACAGCTTGCATATCTATAATATATAAATCAAAAATTTGAACACTTATGTTAGAGCGAGTTCTGGCATAATGATTTGAATTTGAAGATTTGCTGCGTCATTTATCTTTCGTAGATGAAATTCGGCAGAAGGGCTTGCCCTTTTTTGCCGATTTTTTTATTTGTGCTATGACGGCTACAGCTCGATAGGCTTACCGCTTTTAAAATCCAGGTATTTCTTTTGAGCGTCCTTAAATGCCACAAGAATGGCTTTTTGCGAAGATCCGAGATAGCACCCGATAATGTTGTTTCGTATGGATTCAAAGTCGGATACCATATTTTTCCCGATAAAAAAGTCTTCAATGAATTTATTGGTAAGTGCTAAGATTGCGTTACTTTCAACCTCAATAATATTACCGGTCTGACTGTCTACGAGGAAACCCATCATAAACTGGCCGTAAAGCTGTGTGATAGGATTGTTCTGCTGTGATTTGGAGTTGCCAACGATATACAATGTACTTTCAGGATAATTCATTGGAATTCCCCCTAAAGAGTGATATTTAAAAATAAAATATCATATGGCGGCTGAATTGTAAAATAGAATTTGCCTATATAGATACCTATACCATGTAGCATTTGGTTTTGAGAGGAGTAATGAAGATGCTTGGTAAGCTAATCGACCAGGAATTGGAATTCATGGACGGCTGTTTTTCTATTATCCTAAAGGATTTGACAAAGAATGAAGTGCTTTACGCCAGAGATCTGGATAGACAGCTGCCGTCAGCCAGTACCATCAAGGTTTTGATTATGGTGGAGGCCTTCAGGAGGATGCTCAAGGGATGCCTGGACATGAAGGAAAAGCTTCGGGTAAAAAAGGAAGACAAGGTCTCATTCAGTCTGATTACTGAAATGAAAGAGGAAGAATACGCGATAGGGGACCTGATTACACTGATGATGACCATAAGTGATAATACAGCTGCAAACCTTTTGATTGACAGGCTGGGTATGGATCCAATCAATGAGACTGCCTGGTCCATAGGGTTATCAAATACCGCTTTGAGAAGAAAAATGATGGACTTGGATGCCGTGAAAGCGGGCAGGCAAAACATGACCTCACCTAAGGATATGCAGCTGATTTTTGAGAAGCTGTATAGGAATGCGATCCTGACACCGGACGCATGCCGTGAAATGCTAGATATCATGAGTATTGTCATTCGGAAAGACGGTCTGATAAGGGACCTTCCTGTTGAGGTCAGGGTTGCCCGGAAAACGGGTGAATTGGACAATCTGAATCATGATATCGGAATCTTCTTTATGGGAAGCGTAGATTATCTGCTGGGGGTATTTGCAACAGGCTTAAAAGATAATGTCGAAGGCAGTGAATACATAGCCCGGTTGTCAAAGATCATTTTCAGTCATCTGACTGAGGTCAAGGAGGAAACAGAATGAGAATAACCCATATTGAGACAAGAATACTCAGTACACCCTTAAAAAAGCCGTTTAAGACCGCTTTAAGAGAATTGCGCATTGCAGAAAACCTAATCGTAATGCTTCATGGAGACGATGGTCAGATCGGTTATGGAGGTGCTCCGCCGACGGCAGTCATTACAGGCGATACACTGGAATCGGTCCAAGGGGCTATCGATAAGTCTATCGTACCTGCCATCCGGGGAATGGACATCGAAGAGCTGGAGGTCATTTTGAAATGCCTGGACACTGCCATTCATAAAAACACCAGCGCCAAGGCGGCAGTAGATATCGCACTTTATGACCTGTTCGGCAAGCATTTCAAATTGCCGCTGTATAAGCTGTTCGGGGGGGCAAGAAAACAGATTGAGTCTGATATTACAGTTAGCGTGAATCCCCCGGAGGAGATGGCAGCAGATGCATTATCTTACGTACAGGAAGGGTATACGACCTTGAAGACCAAGGTGGGACTGGATAGTGCATTGGATATTGTCAGGGTCAAGGCTATAAGGGAAGCGGTGGGTGGCAGGGTCAAAATCAGGCTGGATGCCAATCAGGGCTGGGGTGCAAAGGAGGCAGTAAGGACCATAAGGAAGATTGAGGACATGGGGCTGGATATCGAGCTGATCGAGCAGCCGGTCAAAGCTTATGACATTGAAGGCCTGAAGTATGTAACAGAGCACGTGGATACACCGGTTATGGCAGACGAGTCCTTGTTCTCAACGGCGGATTGCTTTCAGATTCTAAAGCTGAGGGCAGCCGATATATTCAATATCAAGCTGATGAAAAGCGGCGGACTGCACCATGCCTTGACAATCAACGCCATGGCTGAGAGCTGCGGCGTAGAGTGCATGATTGGCTCTATGATTGAAAGTAAAATTGGAATCACGGCAGCTGCACATTTTGGATGTGGAAAGTTGAATATAACCAGAGCCGATCTGGATGCTGTATTCTTGATGGCGGAAGACCCGGTTGAAGGCGGCGTTCAGGTTAACGGCAGTTCGCTGGTTATGCCGGAAGGCTTTGGGCTCGGTATTATCGGACTGAAAGCATAGGAGGTGGAAAGGATGGAATCTGTTATGCCCGAAAAAGGGCTTGTCATTAAGAATGTGGGATCCATAAAGCTGAACCCATGTATGGAAAGCGAGGTTGCCGATGAGGTGCTTCACGGCATGGTGTTGGAGATTGTTAAGAAAGAGAACCCGGAATGGTATCACATAAGGACCCACTACGACTACGATGGGTACATTCACAGGGACGACATCCTGATTGACAATAAAAAGGCCGAAGCATGGGAAAATGAGGACTATGTCCTATGGAAGAAGATCGTGAACGTCATGTCGGCGCCAGGCTATAGAAGCAATCCGATAGCTATGCTGACCAGAGGCTGTATCGTAAAAGGTTCCGGCAAGGTTGAGGGAGCGTGGGAACTGATCGAGCTGGCTGATGGGCGCGTTGGCTGGATCAGGCAGGGCTTTGCGCAAAAAAGGGTTCGGCTGCCGCTTACTGAGAATGAAGAGCCGATCCGGAAGAAACTGGTGCAAACCGCTTTGGATTACTTGGATACGCAATATCATTGGGGTGGCAAGACACCCCTCGGGATCGACTGCTCGGGCTTGTCGTCCATGGCCTATATGATGAACGGCTACCTGATTCCGAGAGACGCAGGACCACAGCAGAAGTATCTCAAACCGGTAGAAATGAAGGATGCAAAGCCGGGAGACTTGCTCTTCTTTCCGGGGCATGTAGCCGTATACATGGGCGATGGACGTTATGTACATTCAACTGGAAGAGAAGGCTTTGTATTGATTAATAGCCTGAATCCCGAAAGTGTGGACTATAGAGGGGATTTGGCAAATGCTTTCCTTGGTGCAGCTACAATTTTTGGAATGGAGGAATAGAGGATGAAGAAAATCTTTGTAACGGTAGATTTGGAGGGGATAGGCGGCATTGTCAGCACCAGACAAGCGGGTATTGTGGAGAATGCATTGTACCATGAAGCAAGGCTGCTGATGGTAGAAGAAGCTAATGCAGTCATTGAAGGCATAAACCAAGCAGGCGCGCTGGCAATTGTCGGGGATTCCCACGGAAATCAGCTGAATATGCCGATTGAACGCTTGAAGGGTGACTTCCTGCTCTGCTGCGGGGATGATAAAGCACTTTCAATGATGGACGGTATTGACGAGACCTGCAGTGGTGTTATTTTTCTTGGTTATCATGCCCGGTTCGGGACCCCCATGTCAGTCATGGACCATACCTACAGCCCATCCACGTTGAGAGAACTCAGAATAAACGGCATTCCGGTGGGAGAGGCAGAAATCAATGCCGAAGTAGCAGGCTATTATGGCGTGCCGGTGCTGATGGCAAGTGGAGACAGTACAACCATGGCGCAGTTTAAAAAGTCCTTCCCGACGATTGAAACGGTTGAGGTCAAAAGAAGCACAGGAAGGTTCTCTGCCATATGCCTGCCGGTGGATACCGTGAGAGAGCGGCTGAGGGAAGCGGCTGAAAAAGTGACTGAAAACATTGAGCAATACGGTTTCCTGTATAAAACAGAAGCACCCATCACAATGGAATATGTATGGAATACGGCTGCCATGGCAGAAATCTGCATGTTTGTCCCCGGTGTCTTCCGGGTTGATGAAAGGACAACGGCTTATGTCTGTGATGACTATATTCAGGCATTCAAGCTGTTTGCCGTTTTCAGGAGACTGGCCAGATCTGTTGCCGACAAGGATTATCTTTAAAATAGGAGCGGTTTATGGATATTGCTATAAAAAACGGTTTTATCATTGATCCGAAAAACAGAATTTATTCCCAACTCAATATCGGAATACATCAAGGCAAAATCATAGCTGTAACCGGAAATGAGTTGTACGGAGAGATTATTATCGATGCAAATGGGCTGGTTGTCTGCCCGGGATTTATCGATGCACACATGCATGAGGACCCCTTTGACTCTGTAAAGGATGAGTTTAAAGCCGGCATCTTTGATTGTTTGCTGCGAATGGGTGTGACAACAGCTATAGGCGGCAACTGCGGGGGCGGCCCCGATAGACCGGACTTATACCTTGATGCTGTTGACCGGATCGGCTTGCCCGTCAACTTCGGCATATTTGTACCCCACGGGGCTTTAAGGCGGCAGATTGGTGAGACTGATCGCTATAAAAAGGCAGCGGCTCAAAGCATCATAAGGATGAAAGCTCTTGCAGAGGCATACCTGGATAAAGGCTGCATGGGGATTTCCTTTGGGATTCGGTATATTCCGGGGATGGATGAGGAAGAGCTGATGACGGTAAGCGAACCGCTCAAAAAAGGGAATAGGCCGATATCCGCACATATACGTGATGATGCCCGAAATGTGGTGACCGCTGCACAGGAATTGATCCGTATCGGAAGGCAGCATGGAATACCCGTTCAGGTATCCCATATCGGAAGCATGGGTGCATACGGACAGATGAACGACCTTTTGAAGGAGCTGGACCAAAGTAAGGCCAACGGGCTGGATATAGCAATGGACTGCTATCCATATAATGCATTCAGTACAGAACTGGGTGAAACGACATATGATGAAGGTTTTTTGGAACGGTACCAGACATCTTATGGCAGCATTGAAATTGCTGAAGGAGAATTTAGAGGAAGAAGGCTGGATGAAAAACTGTTTCATAGGCTTAGAAGGAAGCAGCCGGAGCTTGTCACCATCGGGCATGTGATGAAAGCGGAAGAAGTCGATATGGCCATTGCCCATCCGGGTGTACTGATTGGAAGTGACGGTTTTATGCATAAGCAGCAGGGACATCCCAGAGCGAGCGGAACTTTCCCACGAGTACTGCACCGATATGTCAAAGAGAAAAAGGTACTGACCTTGTATCAGGCAATTGAGAAAATGACGTACCTGACTGCAGAAAGGTTTGGACTGAAGTCCAAGGGGCATCTCAGCGTCGGAAGCGATGCGGATATAACCCTTTTCAGCTTGGAAAAAATCCGGGATAACGCGACTTTCACCGACCCGGTACTGCCGCCGGATGGAATCGAATATGTTATTGTAAATGGACAAATTGCTGTTAAGGGAAAGGACATATTAAATGGAAAGCTTGGGAAGTCGATAAGAAAGTAGCATAAGGAATAACTGGGAAAAGGGGGTCTGTTATGAGAAAAGATAGATAAATGCAATGATAGGGATCATCAGAGGGGAAGTAATGAATTATTTAAGGAGGGATTCTCAGTGAAAAAAACTTTGTCACTATTACTTGTCATGCTTATGGTGATTACATCCTTTGCCGGCTGCAGCAGTAAAGCAACGACAACAACGACAACAACGACAACGGAAGCAGAGACCCAAAAACCGGAGATACTTCAAGAATTTACGACTGTATATGCCAGTGAAGTAACGACTCTCAACTACTTAACAACGGCTACCGAAATTGAATACGGCTTGGCAGGAAATTTGGTAGATACGCTTGTTGACTATGACAAATATGGTGTTATCCAGCCTTGCCTGGCAACAGAGTGGAAGGTCTCCCCGGACGGGCTTGTCTGGACCTTCAAGCTTCGTGAGAATGTACAGTGGGTGACCCATGAAGGAAAAGTCTACGCGCAGTTGACAGCGCAGGATTTCGTCGACTCCATGAAATATATACTGGACCCGGCAAAGGCTTCCTCTACAGCGGATATCGTTTATGGGGTCATAAAAAATGCGGAAGCGTTTTACAACGGTGAAATCAAAGATTTCAGCCAAGTTGGTGTGAAAGCGCTGGATAACCTTACATTGGAGTATACGCTTGCAAAGCCTGTCCCATATTTCTTGTCAATGCTTAGCTATGTTTGCTTCTTTCCGGTTAACGGGGCCTTTCTGAATGAAGTCGGTGACCGCTTCGGAACCGACAATACAACGTTGCTTTACAACGGTGCCTACGTATTGGAAGTCTTTGAACCTCAGACAAGGAGAGTGCTGGCAAAAAATGAAAGCTACTGGGATAAGGATAATGTCCATATTACGAAGCTCAATTATAAATACAATAAAGAAGCAGCTACCTTGGAAACTGAGCTTTACTTGCGAGGCGAAGTCTCATACATTGAGAAAATTCCTTCTTCTACAGTGGATGAGTGGATGAAGGATCCTGAAAAAAAGGCAATGATACACCCCATTCGAACAAGTTCCTATAGCTATTTCTATGCTTTCAACTTTGATCCAAAATTTGAAGCTGCATTAGAACCGGAAAACTGGAAAACCGTTGTGAACAACATGAGCTTTCGAAAATCTCTTTTCCATGCCTTGGATCGTAAGGCTGCCATGTTGACGTCGGAGCCCTACAACCCGGAAAAGAGGCTTACAAATACCGTCACACCTGCAAACTTTGCAACAGCGGATGGTAAGGACTATACTCAGTTCGGCAATCTTGCCGCTATGGCTGCTAAAGACACTTTCAACGGAGACGAAGCACTCAATTTCAAATTGAAAGCAATGCAAGAGCTTAAAGGTAAAGCAACATTCCCTGTGAAGGTATTGATGCCTTACAATGCCGGTACCACAGAGTGGACCAACAGAGCACAGGTTGTTGAACAGCAAATGGAGAAATTGCTGGGACTGGACTACATTGATATAATCATAGCACCGTATCCTCCTACAGGCTTCCTGAATGCAACCAGAAGAGCCGGAAATTATGCATTCATGGAATGCAACTGGGGTCCGGACTATGCTGATCCCGAAACCTATACCGACCCCCTCTCAAGAGGAACAAACTACAATTTCCCTGAGAAATGTACGGAAAAGGGTGAAGACGGGCAGAACCTTTTTGAAACCTATGAAAAAATGGTTCTTGCAGCAAAAAGTGAATTAATGGATATGGGTCTGAGATATAAGCTATTTGCCGATGCAGAAGCATATCTTATCGACCAGGCTTTTATTGTTCCCTACGGTTTAGGCGGCGGCGGATTTACAGCTTCCAAGCTGAACCCCCTGGAAGGGCCTTTCTCATCTTTTGGCGTATCCTATCTGCGTTACAAGGGGCAGAGAATACACGAAAAATCGATGAGTACGGAAGAATGGGATGCAGCCTATGCTACATGGCAGAAAGAAAGAGAAGCAGCACTTAAAAATGCGGTAAAATAAACCCTTAAAGCTATTTTGAATGATACACGTAATGAAACAAGGACGATTGCAAAATGGTCCTTGTTTCATAAACTTCTCTTACCTTGAAAAGAAGGAGGCATAACATGTTAAAGTATTCGTTGAAACGCTTACTGCAGTCCGCACTAACACTCTTTATTGTTGTAACAGTCGTGTTCCTGCTCATGCGCTTGATGCCTGAAGAAGGATACTTTGGCAGCGGCTTTGAAAAACTTGATGAAGTACAGAAAGAGAATATTCTTAGAAGCATGGGTCTGAGAGACCCGTTGCATATCCAGTTAAAGAACTTTTACAGTAAGCTTTTGCACGGGGATTTGGGTACTTCCATCATCTATCGCCCCAAAGTACCTGTTTCAGTAATTTTAAAGAGCAAAGTACCCTATTCGCTTTGGTTAGGCCTTGCTTCTATCAGTGCTTCTCTTGCTTGCGGCATTACGTTGGGGATTCTGATGACACAGTATAAAGGAAAACTTTGGGACAAGATTGGAACAGCCTACATTGTTGTGATAAATGCTGTACCGGCAGCGGTGTACTATCTGTTTATACAGCTTTATACGACATCCTGGTTTAAGCTTCCCATACTCTTCAGCGTGGACCGGCCAATCAGTTGGATACTGCCTGTTGCTTCCATGTCACTGGGCAGTATGGCCGGCTATGCAATGTGGATGAGACGGTATATGGTGGATGAGCTGAACAAGGACTATATCCGCCTTGCCCGTGCCAAAGGCTTGAAAAACAGATCAGTCATGGTGAAGCATGTGATGCGTAATGCTTTTGTTCCGATGGCGCAGTATTTGCCGACCTCGATACTGCTGACGATCGGGGGATCCCTGTACATCGAATATTTATATTCCATACCCGGAATGGGCGGCCTTTTAATAGATGCGATTCAGAGGCAGGATAATCCGCTTGTCCAGGCACTGGTATTGATTTATTCTTCTATCAGCATTCTTGGTCTCTTCTTAGGTGACTTGCTTATGGCATTGTGTGATCCTCGAATCAAGCTTGAGCATCAGGGAGGTAGCCGGTAATGAGTAAAAAGATGGATATAGCTGCCGACGGAATCGACGAAACGCTTTTCACCTTTGCAGAATACGATGCCCGCTCAGCAGAGCTGGGGGGATATTCCAATTACGCCTACTGGCGCTCAACCTGGCAGGCAATTCTTAAGAACAGAGCTGCTTTCGTCTTGCTGGTTATTATTACCGGCTTGCTGCTTTTTACAATGATACAACCTTATTTACCTTATCAAAAATTGCCGACTGAGATCTATTTGGATCCGATTACCAAGATGCAGCTGAGGAATCACCAGCCATGTGCAGAGCACTGGTTCGGTACGAATTCGATAGGGCAGGACCTCTGGGCCCGCATCTGGAGCGGCACTAGGACATCGCTTTACATTGGTGTAATGGTAGGATTGCTGACAGCAATAATCGGCATCATAATCGGTGCACTATGGGGCTATGTACGCAAGCTGGAACGCTTTTTCACGGAGATTTACAATGTATTCGACAATATTCCCACCACCGTAATTCTGGTGCTCCTGACCTATATGATGCGGCCGTCTCTTTCAACACTGATATTTGCGATGTGTATCACGGGATGGCTTAATGTATCGCGCCTGATCCGCAATCTTATCGTCATCATAAGAGACCGGGAGTACAACTTGGCTTCCCGCTGCCTTGGAACGCCGACCGGCAGGGTTATTACAAAAAATCTGCTGCCTTATTTGGTATCGGTCATTATGCTGAGAATCGCGCTTGCCATTCCGCTTGCCATCGGCTCGGAGGTATTCTTAACCTATATCGGCTTAGGTTTGCCTGTCGATACACCTTCCCTGGGAAACCTTATTAACGAAGGCCGGCTGGTCATGATGAGTTCCTCCTTAAGATATCAGCTGTTCTTCCCTGCGATTGTCATTTCAATCATTACAATTTCATTTTATGTAATGGGAAATGCCTTTGGCGATGCAGCAGATCCCAGAAATCACGTATAGGAGGTAGAAAGATGGAGACACCCGTAAGAATTCTATCGGTGAAAGATCTTGTCATCCGGTTTAATCTGCGCGGAAAGACGCTTACGGCTATACGTGAAGCTTCCTTGGACCTGTATAAGGGGGAAAGCTTGGCGATTGTCGGTGAATCAGGCTCAGGCAAATCCGTTTTCACAAAATCTTTCATGGGACTACTGGACAAGAATGGCTGGGTTGATTCAGGCTCAATATGCTACAAAGGGGAGGATCTTGCCCGATATAAAACAGAAAAGGACTGGCTCAGAGTCAGAGGTAAAGAAATTGCAATGGTTTTCCAGGACCCTATGACTTCGCTCAATCCGCTAAAAACCGTTGGAAAGCAAGTGCAAGAAGCAATCGAGCTTCATCAAGGCTTAAAAGGGGAAACCGCTAAACGTGCGGTTATGGAAATTTTTACAGACGTAGGTATTTCCAATCCGGAAAAGCGTTACAAGCAGTATCCCTTCGAGTTCTCAGGCGGTATGCGCCAGCGTGTTGTCATCGCCATCGCTATTGCTTGCCGGCCGGAAGTGCTCATTTGTGACGAGCCGACGACGGCACTGGACGTTACCATTCAAGCTCAGATTCTGCAGCTTCTGAAAAGCCTTCAGGATAAATACAACCTTACTATCATCTATATCACACATGACTTAGGTGTTGTTGCACATGTTGCAGACAGAGTTGCCGTGATGTATGGGGGCGATATTATAGAAATAGGTACTTCCGAGGAAATATTCTTTGATCCGCAGCATCCGTACACATGGGCGCTGTTATCCTCGTTGCCGCAGCTCGGCATAAAAGGAGAGCGGCTATATACCATTCATGGTACACCTCCTAACTTATTCAAGGAAATTAAGGGTGATGCTTTTGCTCCGAGAAATCCAAAAGCCTTAAAAATTGATTTTGAACAGCGCCCGCCATATTTTGAAGTCAGCAAAACCCACAAGGCCAAAACCTGGCTGTTGGACCCAAGAGCACCAAAGGCAGAGCGCCCGAAATCCATCGAAGCAATCCGTGCACAATGGGGGTGTTATAATGAGTAAACTCGAAAAGCTTTTGGAAATAAAGGATTTGCGGGTTGAATTCGGTAGAAAAAGGGATAGATTCGCAGCCGTCAACAATGTAAGTTTCGATATTTATAAAGGGGAGACCCTTGGACTGGTAGGAGAATCAGGCTCAGGAAAGACCAGCATCGGCAGAGCGATTGTCCGCATCACCCAAACCAGTCACGGCGATATCCTTTTCAAGGGGCGAAAAATTAATGGAAAAATTGATAAAGCCCTTGATCAGGAGGTCATCCGAAAAATTCAAATGATATTTCAAGACCCCATGGCATCCTTGAATGAACGGGCAAAAATCGATTACATTGTGTCGGAAGGCATATATAATACCAAAAACTATAGCTCCGAAGCAGACAGAAAACAAAAGGTGGAAGAAGCGCTCTTAAGCGTCGGCTTGCTGCCTGAATTCGCATCCCGTTTCCCCCATGAGTTTTCAGGCGGACAGCGGCAGCGTATCGGTATCGCCCGCACCCTTGTTATGGAGCCGGAGCTTATTATTGCGGATGAGCCCATTTCTGCATTGGATGTATCTATAAGGGCACAGGTTCTAAACTTGATGAATGATCTAAAAAAAGAGCTTGGCTTAACCTATTTGTTTATTGCTCACGATTTGTCAGTAGTCCGCTTTATAACCGATCGGGTTGCTGTTCTTCACAAGGGCAGAATTGTTGAGCTTGCAGAAACAGAGGTGCTTTTCAATAATCCGGTACACCCTTATACAAAGGGACTGCTTTCTGCTATTCCCATCCCGAATCCCAGGCTGGAAAGGACCAGAAAAATAGCATTTTACGATCCCAGTATGCATCAGTACGATCTCTATCCCCCCAAGTGGATTGAAGTTGAGTCGGAGCATTTTGTGCTGACTGACGAAAAGGAGGGCTGAATTTGATTAAAACAAATAGAGACAGCTTGGTCATGCAATCGGTTCTGGGAGAAATTGCACACCCTAGAAAGCAGAACTATTATGTCATGAGCCAGGAGGGGACCATTGAGCATTTGCCCGGAATCGGTGCAATCACCTATAATGTAGGCATCGGCGACAGCGTCTATGGATGGGCGGCAGATCATATGGAGCCCGGTGTATCGATCCGAAACCCCTCGGATATTGAGAATAATGCGCTCTTGCTGCTTGCCTGCATTGGGAATGAGGCAAAGGTAGTGAGCGGTGACGGAAAAGGCATCAAAGGCTTTGTGACAGGCAAACATGGCGGAAGGGACAATACGATTCTGCATTTTGACAAGAATGAGCTGGAGCTTTTGTGTGTGGGAGACAGGATTCAAATAAAAGCGTATGGAATGGGCTTAAAACTGGTAGATTATCCGGCTATCAAAGTGATGAGCATTGCCCCGGATGTTCTGGAAACGATGGAAATAGTTGAAAGAAATGACGGGATAGAGGTGCCTGTCGTAGCGGAAGTTCCGGCTTACCTGATGGGGTCAGGGATGGGCGCAGAAACATCCTACAAAGGCGACTACGATATCATGACAGGAGATAAGCGGGAAATAAAGAAATTGGGACTGGATCGGCTTAGATTCGGTGACTTTGTTATTCTAAGAGACTGTGACAACACATATGGAAGGGGTTATCTGAAAGGTGCCGTTACCATCGGCGTTGTTGTACACAGTGACTGCGTATGGGCTGGTCACGGACCGGGTGTTGTCACGGTTCTCAGCGCAAAACAGCCGTGCATATTTCCGACATTTACTCCAAAGGCAAATGTCGGGTATTATATGAAGATCTTGTAATAGGATTGGAATGGTCGTACATAAAGGCATTATCATATACAGAATAGAGGAGATCGCGTATGAAGTTGTTTATCAGTGCCGATTTGGAAGGTGTAACCGGGATTGCTCATTGGGATGAAACGAAGCTGGAAAACCCTATGAGCAGGTATTTTTGCGAACAGATGACACAGGAAGTAAATGCGGCCTGTGAAGCGGCCATTGAAGCCGGTATTTCCGACATCCTGGTAAAGGATGCGCATAGTACCGGCAGGAATATTGATCCGTCCAAGCTCCCTGAACAGGTCAAAATATTGAGGGGATGGACAAAAAATCCCTTTGTCATGATGAGTGGGTTGGATAGCACTTTTGCCGGCGTATTTTTTATCGGATATCATTCAGCGGCCGGTACAGACGGTAATCCGCTTGCCCATACCTTGAACGGTGAAAATGAATATATACAGATTAATGGAAAATTTGCCAGCGAATTCCTTCTGAATGCGTTCACGGCAGCATGGTTCGGAGTGCCCGTGTTGTTCCTAAGCGGTGATAAGATGGTGTGTGAAGAGGCAAGAGGAATCAACGGGAATATCGGTACTGTAGCAGTCAGCGAGGGCAAGGGGAATGCTTCCGTATCGATGCATCCCTGCCTAGCGGTTAGAAGCATTAAGGCAAAAATAACCGAAGTATTGAAGGATGATTTGTCAAAATACCAAATCAAGCTTCCAGAACGATTTAATGTAGAGATAAAATATAGAAACCACTACAGGGCATATCAAGGCTCATTCTATCCGGGAGCCAGGCAAACCGGTGCAAATACGGTTGCCTACGAGGCGGAGGACTATTTTGAAGTATTGAGATTTTTGTTCTTTGCCATGTAGGGTACCTTAAATGATACGGTGCATTTTCAGGCGTATATCGTCTCCGATGAACTTGCACATGTCGAAGTTGCCCAGGACCCTTGAGAAGATCCGCTCGGAATAGAGCTTGATGAACTCATCGATGTTCAGATTGGTGGCGATGACCATTTTCTTGCCCGACAGCATACGCTTGTTCAGAATATTATAGATAGCCAGGTTGGAAAACTGTGTGGACAGCTCGGTGCCCAAGTCGTCGATGATCAACAGGTCGCAGCTGTACAACTCGTTAAGGTAAGGTGCGTTGATGTCCTCATTGTCAAAGTCGAACTTATATTTCCGGATCAGGTCAATCAGATCCGGTGCTGTCTGATAAATCACGCTTCGGCCGCGGTCCAGAAGATCCTTGGCTATGGCATGGCAGAGAAAGGTTTTTCCCAGTCCCGGCCTGCCGATCAGGAGCAAGCTGCTGTCTTGCTGGTCAAAGCCGTCTGTGAAGCGGATGCATTTCTGATAGACGGTCTTGATATTATCCCGTGGCGATACCCCGTCGGCTCCTTTTTCCTCCGAATAAAAATCAAAGCGGAATTGGTCAAAGTTCTCTTTTTTCAATACCGCTTCCAAATTGGATTGCCTGTAATGGAGGGCTATTTCCTTCTGGATATAGCAGCGGCACTTCTTATTCTCTACAAAGCCGGTATCCTTGCAATACTTGCATTGATAGTGCATATCCAGATAATCAATGGGATATTTGCAGGCAGACAACAGCTCGGCCTTTTCGATTTTGAGATCCATCTGCTTCTTCTTCAGGTTCTCCAGAAGCGCCTCACGCTTATGGGGATCTGAAAGGATGCTTCTGGTGACTTCAATGCTGAGACGGACCAGTGCATCCTCTATTTCTGCGAGTCTCGGAACCCGGGCATACAGGACTTTCTTTCGAGCCTCCAGATCCCGCCGTTCCTTTTCGCGGACGGCTTCATATTCATTTATAATGCTTTGCACCTTATTCACTCAGTTCACCTCTGCTTTTTTTGAGCAGTGCCTGTTCCAAGGCCTTTGTATCATAATTGCGGCTTTCAAAATTGTTGAAGGAGGGTTTGGAAGTCTTGCTGCTTCTGCCGCCGGACTTGGGGGTGTCGTTGGATGCTGTTTTCACTATGTACGCTTCTACCTCTTGAAGGGTGGAGAGACCTTTTTCATGCCATTCGGCCAGTATCTTGTCAATATAATTGAAGGAGGGCTTCAGTGTCTTGGCTGTCATCTCGCAGGCTTTCAGTACCATCTCCTCACTAAGGCCCATCAGGTAGAACCATTTGTGCATCATGCCTTCCTCAATGGCGGTAGGCTGTCTCCCAATGCGCAGAAAGTTCAGCACCTTGCCGTACTTGTGCCATTTCTCCTTGTGGCCTGCAGCATACTCCCGCGCCTTGTCGGCTGTGGTAATACCGGCGTCAAACCAATTTTTGGCTACCTGCTTGAGGTAATGCATGTCCTTTTTGTCCCTGGACAGACAGTCGTCTACGATCATTTTGACGGTTTCCGGCGTCATGTGATAATCGTCCAGCCAATCCAGAAAGGCAAAGAGATCATTGGGAGACAGCTCCCGTCCGAAGGCCCTGCGGATATAATCAAAAAGCTCACGGATCTGGCTGTTGCTCCGGGCATTTATGATGCGTTCGGGGCTGTACTTGCCGGCGGGCTCCTTCTTTTCCTTGATATTGAGAACGATTTCCTTTATACTCAAATATTCGACGGTATAATCTCCGTCCTTGTTGTCCACGCTATAGGGCAGCAGCTTGATGATGCCTTGCTCTCCCCAGTATTTCCAGGCGGTCATAACCTCTTCGGCTGTAATGCCAAGGGTCTTTGCGATGGTCTCATTGGAAAGTGAATTATTGACATAGCTCTGCGCGTATTTGAGACCCAGCAGGTACACCTTCACATGGTTGCCGGGAGCAAAAGGCATGTAATGGCTCACAAAGGCGTTTTCTATGTAGGTATGGCCCAAATCTTCGTGATTGAGCTTGACTTTGAACAGGTTCATGGGTTCACCTCTTATCTCTTGGGGTATATCATTAACAATATATCATAATTATACCACAATTGCCATTTGGTGCTGTCATAAATAATATAGCCAATATTTGGCATAATTATATTAAGGAACAACTAAATAGTAAATTCCCAATTTTGAAGCGGCTAGTTTTCGCCAATACTGCGTTGGAAATGCTATGCCACCATAAAGCATTATAGTTGGCAACCATTTGTCAGTCCGGAAACACATATACGTCACAGAAAGAATTGAACTATCTGACATTTTGTTGTAAAATCTATAGTGTGGCGAATTTTTGCCGGCTTCGTCCGCCAGGACGGGGTCGAGTCGGAATTGAAAGGAGTTGAACAGATGGAGGTTGACAAGAATCGCAAACTGGCTGGAACGCATTTGGATCGTATCAAGCAGGCAGCTTCAAAAACCTTCAGCCAGATAAAGACGGTCGTCAATAAGGCATTCAAGTTTGACATCAACCATTCGCAAGCGCTTAAGAATAGATTCAGCAAGAAAATAGTCAATAAAAAACGCTTTTTAATAAGCTGCAGCTCAATTGCTCTGCTTGCCGTCATCGGGATTTATATTTGGGTTTCCGGAACGGCTTATGCAATGAAAATAAATGATGTGGAGATAGGAAAGGTCAAGAACCAGAAGGTTGCCGAAGCAGCAATCCAGACCTTCAAGCAGAAGCTTCAGGAGCAGAACAAGTGTGAAATCAGCTTCACCAGCGGCATCACCTATACCAAGTCCAGAGCATCGAAAAAGGAGCTGCTGCAGGGAGCGGAGCTGGAAGAAGCATTGAAGAAGAGCATGAAATATTCCTTGCAGGCTTTCAGCATCTATGTAAACGGTAACCCGGTAGCCACCCTTAAATCCAAGGGGATTGCAGATGCCGTTCTTAAGGAGATACAGGACATTTACCTGAAGACGGTGGACCAGACAAAGCTCAAGGAAATAGGCTTTGCTGAAAAGGTGGAGGTCAAGGCGGAGTTTACTGAGCTTGGCAAAATCATGGAGAAGGAAGATACCGTATCCTATCTGGCCAAGGGGACCAACGAGATCAAGCTGCATACCATCGAATCGGGGGAAAGCTTCTGGAGTATATCAAAGAAATATAAGATGAGCCTGCAGGAGCTGGAGCGGGCCAATCCCGGCGTAGACTCCGAAAAAATAAAAATCGGTCAGACCCTCAACCTGATTATGCCGAAGCCCTTGGTCAGCGTGAAGACGGTGGAAACGGTGACGGCCATAGAGAATGTGCCTTACGAGCAAAAGGTTGAGCTGACGGATACCATGTATAAGGATGAGACCAGGGTCAAGGTGAAGGGGCAGTACGGCGAAAAAGAAGTCGTAGCGGATGTCATCCGGGTCAATGGTCTTGAAACAGGCCGGACCATCCTGTCGGAAAAGCCGCTTAAGGACCCCAAGGCCGAGATTATTGTAAAGGGAACCAAAGCACTGCCGCCCAAAAAAGGAACAGGCACCTTCTCATTCCCGTCCAGGGGAAGCATCACTTCCCGTTTCGGACTGCGTTGGGGCAGGCGGCATGAGGGGATCGACATCGGAGCACCCGTAGGGACGCCGGTCAGGGCATCCGACGGCGGTGTGGTCATTTGGGTCGGTACCGACGGCGGGTACGGCAAGCTGGTAAAGGTAGACCATGGCGCCGGATACATATCTTACTACGGACATCTGAGCAAGTACTATGTCAGCGTGGGGCAGAAGGTGTATAAAGGACAGAAGATTGCGGCAGTGGGCAATACCGGCAGAAGCACCGGTCCCCATCTGCATTTTGAGATCAGGAAGAACGGGGTTCCCAAGAACCCGCTGTCCTATTTGAAATAAAAAACATCGTTATAAGAAAGCTGGAGGAATTCATTTCTTGAATTCCTCCAGCTTTCTTATATGGATCATTCCCATGCCCTGCACTCTTTTCAGCTCATTGATGGAATGGGTGCAGGTCTTCAGGATGCTTTTGACATCGTCGGGCTTCAGGTCTTTATGGTTCTGGTACAACAGAGCGGCGGCCGCTGCCGCCAGGCTTGCCGAGACGGAGGTGCCGCTGGCTTCGCGGTAGCTCAGGCTGAGGGGTGGGATGTTGTAGCCGCCTCGGCCCTTGGGCAGGTACGCAGTGTCGGCAGCCAGCGTCTGTACCCTGCAGCCCGGCATGATGACATCGGGCTTATCAGCCTTTCCCGGCAGAGGTCCGCAGCCGCTGAAGGATGCCGCTCTGGGCTGCAGCTCTTCAGTGGAGCAGGCGGCCGCCGTCAGGCTGCTGCTGCAGGAGCCGGGACTGGTGATGGAGCCCTCCGAGGGACCCAGGTTGCCGGTACAGGTACAGACAAAGAGGCCGCTCTTCCAGGCTTCCTCCGTACCGCGGCGCAGTACGTCGAAATTGCGGTCGCAAAGCACAGTGCCGAAGGGAAGCACCAGGATCTTGACGGCATACTTTTCCTTGTTGGCAACGATCCACTGCATAGCGGCCAGGATATCGCTATAGAAGCCGTTCCCGAGACTGTCGAAGGCTTTGGCGCATACGATATTGGCATCGTATGCAAACGCCCTGAAGCGGCCGTCCATGGCGGCGCCGAAGCCCGCACCGATGCAGGCGGTCCCGTGGCCGTGATCATCGTATGGCGCTTCAAGGTCCCGGATGAAATCCTTGAAGGCGATGATCCTGTTCCGGGGCCGCGTCAGGTCGGGGTGCGGGTACACGCCGGAGTCGATAAAGGCGACGGTGACGCCTTTGCCGCTCAGGTAGGAACTCTTGATCTCCCAGGCCCGCTGCTCCTGGGGAACCGGCTCCGGCAGGCCGGTGACTGCCGGATGTGCTCCCGCAGATTGAGCACCAGCCAGCTGGGCTTTCCCGTCATAGTAGATCTTATGGATCTCGAAAAGGCTTGAAAAGCTGTCGATCTGATGCATGGGGATCCTGCCGCTCAGGCCGTTGATAAGCGGCAGGTGATACTTGACCTTGAGCCCCAGCCTTTTCACCTTAGCCTCCAGATCGGCATCTAAAGCAGTCCTGAAGGTGATGATGACGGGTAGGACCTTGATTTTTTCGATTTTCATTTTGAAACGGATAGCACTATCGACTTTTTTTGTATATGCTGAAAAGGGGATTCTTTTTATGATTTCTTTAAGCGGTTTCATAGACATCCTCCAAACTTGCACAGTGAAAGCTGTTAAATTTTTCAGGCTATTAGTATAGTATGCATATTGAAAAAGATTGGTGAATACTATATATATTTAGTATAAGGATTAATAAAGAGGTATTAATGAATAGAACGGAGGGATCTATATGGCGGTATTGGATTTTAAATGCCAGGCATGCGGCGCGAAGTTTTTTGAGCTTGTCAGTTCTTCAAATAGAGACCAGGTGCAGTGTCCCAAGTGCGGCAGCAAGGAGGTCAAACAGGTATTTGAAGGCAAATGCAGCTTCGGGAGCGGCGGCAAAGGCGGTGGTGGAGGCTGCAGCAGCGGAAGCTGCGGCGGTTGCAGCGGATGTCACTAGCGCCCCTATAATATGCCAATGAAGTTAACATAAAATTATGGTATAATGAATCCGGTTTCTACTTTCCATAGAAAAGAGGAATTGGATCATGACAAAATTGAAGAAGTGGCCTTTGAGGCTTCTGATAGTACTCAGTATTTTTACGGTACTATTTTTTTTCACCAGCGACAGGAGCCGGATCACGGCAAAAATATACGGACACAATACGCTGAAGGCCTTTGCACAGGCGGGAAGCCGCCAGTTGATTCCTGGTTTCGAAAGCTTCAAGACAGGGCATTTCAATATAAAATTCAAAGCGACTGACCGGGAAAATGTCGCTCGGGTGGGTGAGGTCCTGGAAAGAAGCTATGAAGCCGTGGGACGTGCATACGGATATTATCCGGACAAGCCGGTACTGGTCTTTCTATATGCCAGCCAGCGGGAAATGTGGAATTACCAATGGGCTGTCCGGGGACAAGCTGTTTTGGGACTTTATGATATGGGGATCATCCATGTGCTGTCGCCGGGTGCTTATCTTGAAGAAAATGAAGAGCAAATGCAGGATTATGAAAAAAACGGACCCATCCTGCACGAATACGCACATCTTGTTATTGATGAATTGAGCGGCGGCAATGTAGAGAACTGGCTGACGGAAGGGTTGGCGCTGTATGAGGAATATGCCGTCAATGGCGTGGAGTGGGCACCCGGTTTTCAATATGATCATCGGTATAAAAGCCGGGAGCTGCGGCAGAGCTTCGGAGAACTGAATGAATATCAGGCTTACAGGCAATCCTTTGAAATGGTAAGAATGTTGGCAGAGGACCATGGAAGGGAAAAGATCATAAAGCTTCTGGGAGAGCTGAAGAAGGGAAATGGAACCGATAAGGCCTTTGAAGCTGTTTACGGCTTTACGGCTGATGCATTTGTCAACGGCTTTGCAGGGGAAGGATAAAAAAAAAGAAAACAAACAAATCAATCTGTTTTCTTATATCCGGGGGGATATAAAACTATTTTGTTGAGATAATTATATTTTAATCATTGCTTTCCTTTTTTTGTATAAGCAGCATGTCTTATATTTATAGGTCTAAAGTCCCTAATGAAGCAGCAGCGATAACCTGCGGATGCAGACGGGGCCCGGATTTCCCGTAGTTGCGCAATCACTTCAATCGTAGTAAAATAGATATGAAGTACTGTTACGGCAGGAATGAAAAGAAACGAGAATACGACGATGAATCGTTAAGGGTGGTGTATTGGAATGGATAACAAAAAGATACTGGTCGTGGATGACGAGAGACCGATTGCCGATATAATCAAGTTCAACCTGGAGAAGGAGGGCTACAAGGTCTTTGTTGCCGAGGACGGACAGCAGGCTGTCAATATGACCTATGAACACAAGCCGGACCTGATTGTCCTGGATATCATGCTTCCCATCATGGATGGCTTTACCGTCTGCAAGAAACTGAGGGAGAATATGACGACCCCCATCATCATGCTGACGGCCAAAGAGGAAGAAGTGGACAAAGTGCTGGGACTGGAGCTGGGAGCGGATGATTACATGACCAAGCCTTTCAGCGTCAGGGAACTGATGGCCAGGGTAAAGGCAAACATACGCCGCATCAACTTTGCATCCACCGGCGGCGACGGCTCGGGGCAGGTCATCCGGTCAGGCTCGCTGATCATTGACCTGAACCGCTATGAGGTGAGAAAAGAGAACCAAGTCATCGAGTTGACCCTGAGGGAGTTTGAGCTTCTGAGGTACCTGGCGCTGCATGCCGAGCAGGTGTTCTCACGGGAGACGCTGCTGGAAGAGGTCTGGGGGTATGAGTATTACGGCGATGTCAGGACGGTGGATGTAACAGTCAGAAGGCTGCGGGAAAAGGTTGAGGATGACCCCAGCAATGCCAGGTATGTGCAGACAAAGCGCGGTGTAGGCTACTACTTCAGGAGGATGTAAGTAAATGTTGAAAAGCATCCAATGGAAGCTTGTCATCATCTCTTTTTTGCTGGTATGGCTTGCCATGTCCATTGTCGGTGTTTACATTACCGAAGCCATCAAGAGAGATCAGATAGAAAGCGCTTTGCGGACTGTGGTGTCGCAAGGCTATTATCTGGCAGACAACATAAAGGACAAAACCGTGGGAGCCCCCAACATCCAGGAGATCGTCTCCAACTGGTTTGTGGGGCAGGGAAAGCATGTGAAGGCAGTATATGTCTACGAGAACGACATCTGCGTTGCCAGCCAGGAAAGCTACGACGCCTCCATCAAGGATAACCTGAGGGGGCTTATTGTCGTGGAGGAGGCTATACGGCAGCGGAAGGAAAAATATTGGAACGACGAGAACAATGAGTTCTACAAAAGCATTGGTATTCCTATCATCACCTCCAACAACGAGGTGCTGGGCGCTATCTACATCGGCGCGGACATATCGGCTGTTCAGAGCAATATGAAGAACATCCGGGATATCCTGACCAATGCCACGATCTGGGCGCTGTGCGTCACTGCTCTCTTGGGCAATTTTTTGGCAAAGACCATAACCGGTCCCATCAAGGAAGTTACGTCAAAGGCTGAGCGGCTTGCCAAGGGGGATTTCGGACAGATCATCGCCGTCAAGTCTCAGGATGAGGTAGGCCAGCTGACGGAGATGTTCAACTACCTGACCGTCCGGCTGAAAAGCACCCTGGATGAAATGCACAGCGAAAAGAACAAAGTGGAGACCATCCTGACCCATATGACGGACGGCATCATCGCCGTCAGCAAGCACGGCCATGTTATCCATGCAAACCCGGCTGCATACAAGATATTCAACGTCAGGGAAGCGGATTTGTATGAAAAAGACTTTGATGAAATTGCCGAGAGCCTAAACCTAGGCATCACCATAGAGGATCTTTTCAATGACAGCGACAGGAATTTCAATATCCTATCCATTAACCACCTGATCATCAAGCTGAACGTCGTGCTTTTCAAAAACGAAAAGAACGAGACCGCAGGCGCAATTCTTGTGCTTCAGGATGTAACCGAGCAGGAGCGTCTGGATAAAATGCGCAAGGAGTTTGTGGCCAATGTATCCCATGAGCTGAGGACACCTCTGACAACAATCAAGAGTTATGCGGAAACCTTGCTGGATGGTGCCTTGGACAGCCGTGACATCGCAGTGAATTTCCTGAATGTCATCAACAGTGAATCCGAAAGGATGACGCGGCTGGTCAAGGACCTGCTGCAGCTTTCAAAGCTGGATTATGACAAAGTGGAATGGAATATGAAGGAGATCAAACTGCCGGAGATCATCAAGGAATGTGTATTCAAGATGGAAATAGCGGCAAAACAGAAGGAGCAAAGCCTGACTTACCGTCTTGATGAAGAAGGGCTGAAAATGGTCGGCGATAAGGATCGTGTGGAGCAGGTCATCATCAATATACTAAGCAATGCCATCAAGTATACCCCTGAGGGCGGTAGTATATCGGTTGCAGCAGGCAGGACGGAGGATGACCGGATCGAGCTCAGGATTGCAGACACCGGAATGGGAATACCCAAAGAGGACCTTCCCCGGCTGTTTGAAAGGTTCTACCGCGTGGATAAGGCACGCTCCAGGATGATGGGCGGAACCGGTTTGGGTCTTTCCATCGCAAAGAACATTGTGGAAGCCCATAATGGCAGCATTCGGATAGAAAGTGAATATGGCAAAGGTACGGATGTTATTATCAATTTCCCCTGCAGTGCATAATATAATAGTATCAGGCATATGATTAGCGTTGCGAACCGATTTGGAAAAATGACCGTTTTCTGATCCGAATGTAAAATAAGCTTAATTAGTCTGTAATCCTATTGTAATATATTCCATGTATAATGTTGTTAAGGCTTATTATGGCTTATCAGGCAGTCTATCCAAACAGGGGGAGTTTCCATGTTAAAGAAAATACTTGTTTCTACAGCTATCTTTGCAGCAATATTTGCATCGGGTTCAGCGGTCTATGCCCAGGCGGACAAAGCTATGGCAGCCCAAAAAGACATGCCGGCCTATGAACTCATTGAGGACAATCTGGAAAGCAAGACCTTCGAAAAGATGCAGGTCATATCCGGAAGTGCACGGGAAGGCACCAGCTTCTCCCTGTCCTTGTATTGGTTTAAAGCGGATAATGGGAAAAGCATCATAGCAAAGAAGAAGGAAACGGGCAGTGCCGCGATAAACGGCGAGTGGCTCCATCAGGATACGGCAGAATGGAAGGTAGGCCCTTCCGGCATATTTGTCCAACCCGTTACATTGGAGATCGGAAAGAATAAGCTGGTTCTGAACATAACGGATACGGCCGGCAACAAGGCTGAAAGGGTTTGGGAAATAGAGCTTCAGGAAGAAGCCATGGTTAAAGAGCACATCAACAGCTATGTTTTTAAAGATATCAACAAGGCCATCGAGAATCCCGGACAAAAATAAATATACGGCAGATACTAAAGGTGATTATATTGAATTGGGAACGGTTTAAATCTATCCTTTTGTTCCTATTGGTAATAACAAGCTTTGTATTGACTACCCGAATATGGTTTTTTACTTCCATTGAGGGTATTTTTGTTATGCCCCAAAACAAGCCGGCGGAAACGGCCGGGCTGGAGACTTACGGAAAGGACAACTTTCTGAAGCCTCATAAAATGGTTATCACCTACGACAGCAGGCAGGCACTTCTGACCAATGACGGCAGCCATGAGACGATGTATACCAGCTTGTTTGTAGAGACAAAGACCCTGATCCGCAGTGCATTTTCAGCCGCTCAGACCATTACGGGAGAAAAGCTGTCTTTGGAGAAATGGGATGAAGTAAGATCCCAGAGGGGCGTAGCATTCCTTTATGGGTCTTCCATAGAGGCAGATGCATTCCTGAGTATGCTGGGCGCAAGCAATATCAAGCTTCAGGGCGTCAAGGGCATCGATGCCGTAAAAATTTCCACAGCAGATGATAAGCTGTACATTCTGGACAACAGAACTGAAAGCTGTTTTGCGTATTCTATACCGGATACACTGACCGATCTGGGCTATCTTCTATTCAGACTTGAAAAGGGAGACGCGGATACCGGGGTGTTCTTGAGTAAGATCGATCCCCGGCAGTATGGACGGAATGTTATCGTGCCCACCTGGACGCAGCCCAACAGCATTGCAGTACTGGAAGCGGTAAATGAGATGAGGACGCCAAAGGATACAATACCCGACAGCATTGCGGCTTTATTCAATGAAGAAGTATCGGCATTAAGCATCATAAAGAATACGGAAGGTACGACGATTTATACCGACCGTGAAGACCAGGTCGTGAAGCTGTACAGCAACGGCCTTTTCGAGTATGCACGCTACAATATCCCCGGTCAGGCACAAAGCAGCGTCAGTGTGGCTGATGCCATCGACATCAGCACAGCTTTCATCAATCGTCATTTTGGCTTCCCCAAAGACACGGTTCTTTCGGAGATCATCCGGACCATGCAGGGGGACAAGTATATTATCCGTTATAAATACCGCAATGAGGGGATTCCGGTGGTACTGGACTCAGCGTCGGGGGCGGAGGCTATAGAAATAGAGATCGCAGGAGGAGAGGTCAAACGATATAAGCGTGTGGTACGCAGCGTAACCCAAGTCCTGGAGGCTAAAGAAGTCATGAGTTCGGTGGAAATACTGGATATCCTGCTGAACAAAAAAATTACAGCCTTCAGCGGCGAGAATATTATTGCCGTCAACGACCTGTACATCGCTTATTTTGAGCGTCGCTTTCAGGACAGGATTAACTACATACCGGTATGGGTAGCCGATGTGACGGTGGAAAAAGCAGACAGCAGCATGCATCAGCGGATGCGTTACATTATAAACGGTGAAACAGGTATCATCATGGACAAATAGTACTTTGAGAGGGGCATCGGGATGGATTGGGCAAGGGCAAAAACCATACTCATTGCAGTATTTCTCATCATCAATCTTTTTCTCGGCTATCAGGTTTTCAGCAACAGGATCGGCAACATCAGCTATGTAGACCGCGAAAAGATCGCTGAAGTGATTTCCTACCTGGGAACGAAGGAAGTTCACGTAGAGGGCGAGATTCCTTACCGGAAGCTGGATGTACCGGCGCTGACGGTGCAGTACAAGCAGTTCAAAACGGAAGAGGCGCAGGCGTGCCTGTTCAGGCCGGAAGAAAAGGTGACGGCAGCCGAAGGGAAAGCGTTTATCAGCATGATCAGCACCGATACGGCCGCCAGTATCCGAAATGGTACTGAGCTTCATTTCGAACGCACATCCATCCCGCCTTCAGCAGGTACGGTGGATGAACAGCAGACACGCCGATTGATTGATGACCAGCTTAATGCATTGGGTATCAAGCACAAGGAGAAGTTCGAGCGGTCCAAAGCCATAGAGGACGGGTTCCTGACATTGAGGTATGAGCAGCGGTACAAGGGGCTGGCCATATACAACAGCCGCATGCTTTTTTCTGCCAATGAATACGGTATCCGCGATGCAACGCTGGTTTGGTTCAATTCGGTAGAGCCGGTGAAGCAGAAGACCAAGATTATGTCGCCTACCGATGCGCTCCTGAAGGCACATCGGTTTATGGAGGCAAACGAAATGCTGCCGGTTAAGATCAGCAGCATAGAGCAGGGATACTACTTCAGCACCGGTGAAAACACCGAGCTGGATGTCTCCAAGGTTGTCGTCGGTACTGCCTTCCCGGTGTGGAAGGTGTCCACCGATAGAGGCATACTCTATATCAATGCCATCAATCTGATGATCGAAGGCTTCAGAAAAGCGATGTAAAGGTACCGTCAAGGTATTAAAGAATATCATGGGATATGGACCCCTTCACCCTTCGGGTGAGGGGGTTCTTTGCATAAATCACCCTTTTTGGGTGACGATTTCCAGAAGTGAAAAGCTTACTATACAAGTGTGAGCCAAAATATTAAAAGGAGATGGGATCATGCTGCGCATGAAAAGAATGGCAAGGCTTTTGCTGCTGGTAGCTCTTTCGGCTGCGCTAATGCTGCCGCAATCACTGTCCGTATCGGCAGCTGCAGACGGAAAGCGGTACGTGCTGACCAAGATCGTTGAAGCTGCAATAGATGGCTATACCTATGAAGACCGGGTCGCAATGATGAAGGGATATTATGAACAGGAAATTGCAAAAGGGATGTTTTTTAACTATGACTGGTATATGGAGGATGGGAAATTCTACTACCATATCCAGCATCAATATGACGGCAAGATTTACCCGCCCCATGACAAGATTACCGAGGACCTGACGATGCTCTTCTCCAAGCCCGAGGGAATCGTTCCCGGAACCTCTGTCAAAGTGCCCTTCACCCTGGGTTGGAAGGGTATAAACAAAGCGCCCTCAGGGAGTCTGGGATCCTTTCAGGTTTTGTTGTTTGCAGGGGATGACCCGGCCAATATGCAGCAAAAGGCAGGAGAAAACTATTACCTGGCAGATAATGACGATCTCCAGGGAGAGTTCGTATACAAGCTGGATGAAAACCACGACTATAAATATATTACACTTTATATTTTCGGCGGTAATTTTTACGCAGGAGGCTTGGGCTACGGCTATATCTATGAGCTGATGGATGCGCCGGATGAAGCCGGACAGGGAGCAGTGACAGCCTCTCCGGCGACAGAAAGTACAGCTGAAGCCTTCGCATCCGGATCAAGGCTTATGTGGCAGCCGACATCCGGTCTTGGCTACAGGCTTTTCAGGTCCGAGTCTAAGAGCAGCCTGGGCATCTCCGTCACCGATTTCTATATTACCGGTACCTCCTACGCTGATGTTAACATAGAACCCAATACCACCTACTATTATACTGTGAAGCCTGTATTGGCAGAGGCCAATCCTTTCAACGGAACTGAAGAAAAGCTTGGGAGCGCCATAGCCACTTTTACCGTAAAAACCGGCGACCAAACCTACAAGCCGGGAAGCTACAAGCATTTCATCATGCTGAAGCTGGATAGTCCCAGTATGAGTGTTGACGGCATCAGCCAGGAAGTGGACCCGGGCAGAGGGACAGCGCCCTTGACCATCGCAGGCAGGACCATGGTGCCCATAAGGTCTGTGGTTGAAGCCATGGGCGGAACAGTGGAATGGGACGGTGCTTCACAGAAGATTACGCTGAAAGCCAGAGGCAATACCGTTGAAATGTGGATGGGAAAAACAGATATCCGGATCAACGGCGTGGCAAAAAAAATGGATGTAGCCCCTGCATCAAAGAACAGCAGAACCTTTGTACCGGTGCGGTTTGCAGCAGAGAATCTGAACTGCAAGGTGGACTGGATCAACAGCACCAAGGAAGCTATTATCGTCTATGAAGAATAGGATTTTACATCCGGCTGTTTTCAGTAACTGTTTCTAATAAGGCCTGCTGCAGCTCTATCAAATGAAGAAGGAGAAAGTTATGAAAAGATTATTGTCATGGGTTGTTATCTTGGTTATCATTTCTTGTATGAGCATGGGTGTTGTGCTAAGTACAGTGGCAGAATCAGAAGGCTCGGGGTGGCACCTTATCGATTATAAATTCAAAGATGCGACAAGTACCAGATCCGACCGGTTAATGGGGACTACCGCAACGATGACGAATGTTATCAAATATAGCGGAGAGAAAGGCAATATCCAAATAACCTACAACCGCTATGATGACAGCAGCGGAAAGCTCCTCCACGGGATTACCTACGGGGTAATCTGGTCCGATCCGCCCAATTATATCAGAGCGGGAGAAAAGATATCCGTCAATTATGAGATCAGAGTACTGACCACAACGGGAAGCTGGACAAAGCCGCCCCAGAACAGTGCCAACATAAATCAGGGCATGGGAGTGAATTTTTCGACACCCGAGGGGGTTCGATACCTTAGCGACAACATCAGGACGGTCTTGACCAGCGAGAAAGCCATTGAAGCAGGTACAAAAGGAAAAACCAGAACAATACAGATGATATTCGGGAATGGCTATATGGCGGAGTATATCTATGAATGGAGAGATACGGGAAGCACGCCCGCAGCTCCGCCCGCACCTGCAGTAGCCGGTGAAGCAGGTTGGTATCTAATCAATTACAAATTCAGAGATGTATCCGCTACTACGCCGGATCGGTTGATGGGAACCTCCGCTACAATGACAAATGTCATCAAGTACAAAGGGGAAAAAGGCGATGTGGAGATAACCTACAACAGGTACGACGACAGCACCGGAAAACTCCTTCATGGGATAACCTACGGGGTAAGTTGGTCGGACCCGCCCAGCTATATCAGGGTGGGAGAAAAGATATCCATCAATTATGAGATCAGAATACTGTCCACAACGGGAAGCTGGACAAAGCCGTCGCAGAACAGTGCCAACATAAATCAGGGCATGGGAGTGAATTTTTCGACACCCGAGGGGGTTCGATACCTTAGCGACAACATCAGGACGGTCTTGACCAGCGAGAAAGCCATTGAAGCAGGCACTAAAGGAAGGACCAGAACAATACAGCTGGTTCTGGGAACCGGCTATATGGCGGAGTATATTTATGAGTGGCGGGATGCAGGAAGTACTGGAGCCGTTGCCCAGACACCGCCGATATCAATAACAGCGCCAGCGACGGCACCGACTCCGGCAGCCGCAGCGCCAACGATGACCGGCACAGCAGCAGAAGCCTTCGCATCCGGGTCAAGGATCATGTGGCAGCCGTCAGCCGGCCTTGGCTACAGGCTTTTCAGATCGGAGTCCAAGAGCAGCCTTGGCATCTCCGTCACCGATTTTTATATTACCGGTACTTCATATGCGGATGTCAACGTAGAACCCAATACCACTTACTATTATACTGTGAAGCCCGTATTGGCAGAGGCAAATCCTTTCAACGGAACTGAGGAAAAGCTTGGGAGCGCCATCGCCACTTTTACCGTAAAGACCGGCGACCAGGCCTACAAGCCGGGCAGCTACAAGCATTTTATCATGCTGAAGCTGGACAGTCCCAGCATGAGCATTGACGGCATCAGCCAGGAAGTGGATCCGGGCAGAGGGACAGCGCCTCTGACCATCACAGGCAGGACCATGGTGCCCATCCGGTCCGTGGTTGAAGCCATGGGCGGAACGGTAGAATGGGACGGCACTTCACAGAAGATCACGCTGAAAGCCAGGGGCAATACTGTTGAAATGTGGATGGGAAAAACAGATATCCGCATTAATGGCGTGGCAAAAAAGATGGATGTAGCCCCCGCATCAAAGAACAGCAGGACCTTTGTACCGGTGCGGTTTGCAGCAGAGAATCTGAACTGCAAGGTGGATTGGATCAACAGTACAAAGGAAGCTATTATCGTCTATGAAGAATAGGTTTGAAAACAAAAAAAGCCAACAAAATAATCAATAGAACGCAGTCCGGATACAATGTGTGTTGCATCCGGACTGTTTGCATCTTGTGCGGCCTGTATGATCAGCGGGTCTGATTGAATGAAAATTTTCAATAAGATGCAGACATATTATCAAATGTATAAAACAGTGTTATAATAGTGATACATGCAGTCTACCATAATAGAATACCACAGGATAAAGGAGCTTCAATCTTGGAAGAAAAACTAGTAATTAGAGGAAATAGGAAACTGGCCGGGGAAATCAGCATCAGCGGAGCTAAAAACTCTGCGGTGGGAATCATTCCGGCAGCGATTTTAGCAGATGGGATTTGCACCATTAAGAATTTGCCGGATATAGACGACGTTAGACACCTGAAGGAGCTGTTGCAGCACTGTGGGGCGAAGGTTCACGGGGCGGACGGTGAAATGACCGTCAACAGCGGCACCATTAAGAGCCATAAGGTGGATTTCGAGCTGGCAAAAAAAATGCGTGCTTCTTATTATTTTCTGGGCGCTTTTTTGGGGAAGTTCAAAAAGGCAGAGGTGCCCTTTCCGGGAGGCTGCGATATCGGCATCCGGCCCATTGACCAGCACATTAAAGGTTTTGAGGCCCTGGGCGCCAAAATCAAGGTGGAGCACGGCATTATCAAGGCAAAGGCCACAGAATTGGTGGGCGCGTCCATCTATCTTGACGTTGTAAGTGTGGGTGCAACCATCAACATCATGCTGGCTGCCTGCAAGGCCAGAGGGCTGACAACCATAGAAAATGCGGCGAAAGAGCCATATATCGTTGATATAGCCAACTTGTTGAACGCCATGGGTGCCAATGTCAAAGGCGCAGGCACGGATGTCATCAAAATAAAGGGCGTGGAGCAGCTTCACGGCTGTGAGCATTCCATCATCCCCGACATGATGGAAGCCGGAACATATATGATTGCGGCGGCAGCAACCCACGGCGATGTGCTGATCAGGAACGTCATCCCGACACACCTGGAGTCTGTTTCGGCAAAGCTTAGGGAAATGGGCATAGAGGTGCTGGAATATGAGGATGCTGTCAATATAAAAGCCAACGGCAGGCCGAAGGCTGTCAATGTCAAGACTATTCCTTACCCGGGCTTTCCCACCGATCTGCAGCAGCCCATGAGTGTTCTGCTCTCTATAGCAGACGGTACCGGCATCATCACTGAAAGCATCTGGGAGGGACGGTTCAAGCATGTGGATGAGCTGAAGCGAATGGGAGCCAAGATCAAGGTGGAAGGCAGGGTCGCCATCATTGATGGCATCAACAGGCTTTCCGGTTCACCGGTGACTGCAACCGATTTGCGTGCGGGAGCGGCGATGGTCATTGCCGGCTTGGCGGCAGACGGCGAAACCACCATTGGAAACCTGAAGCATATCGACAGGGGTTATGAAGGACTTGTTGACAAGCTAAGCAGCCTGGGAGCGGAAATCAGGCGGATAGAAGAATGATCGCCATAGTATCGTCTTTTTGGAGGAACTTATGACAATAAAACTGTGCTCTCTGGCAAGCGGCAGCAGCGGAAACTGTATTTATGTGGGCGGTGACCGGACAGGCCTTCTGGTGGATTGCGGCGTCAGCGGCAAGGAAATCCTCAACAACCTCAGGAACCTGGGCATCTGCACAAGCACCATAAAAGGAATCCTTGTTACCCACGAGCACTCCGACCATATCCGGAGCGTGGGGATCGTATCCAGAAAATTGAACATACCCATCTATGCCAACCTGAAGACCTGGGATCAGATGAGCGGCAATATCGGTGACATCCGGGCTGAGAATATGAAGGTGTTTACAACCGGAGAAGACTTTGTGCTGGAGGAAATAACGGTGGAGTCCTACTGCACGCCCCACGATGCGGCGGAATCCGTGGGCTATTGCTTTTACTCCGGAAACAGGAAGGTCAGCATCGCCACCGACCTTGGCTATTTCAGCGATTCGGTCAAAGAATGCATCAGCGGCTCGGATCTGGTACTGCTGGAGTCCAACCATGATGTGGAGATGCTGAAGGTAGGCCGTTATCCTTACTTCCTGAAGCGAAGGATCCTAAGCAACCACGGCCATTTGTCCAATGAAGCGGCGGGTCTGGCAGTTTATGAGCTGCTTAAAACAGGGGTCAAGGAAGTGCTGCTGGGGCATCTGAGCAAGGAAAACAATTTTCCGGAACTGGCCTTTGAAACAGTGAAGGGTGTATTGCAGCAGAAGGATGTGACAGTGGGCAAGGACATACAGATAGAGCTGGCGCCGAGAAGCGGAGTCAGCAAGTGCTATCATATCGACTAACTGAAAATGGATAAGGTCAGGTTTTGACATGGAAAGAATAGGCGGATTGCTCATGCCCGGTGCATGCAGTCCGTTTTTGCTATGCATTGCATTGCTTTGATTGGATATATTAATCTGGAGAGTCTTTTTAATACATATCCTATTCTGGTTAGCAAGGAAGGGAGGGTAAACGATGGATCGATTTGATCACGAGGAGAAGCAAAGGATGACGGGCAACGGCGATGCGCAGGAAAGCGTCATACAGCCCATACATCAGGAAACAGCACAAACAATGGAGCAGCAGGTGCGGGATACTGAGCCGAGACGCCGCGACAGGGAAGACAATGGATACAGGCGGCCGTCGGGTATGTCTTACCTGGCAGTGGGACTTATCGGAGCCATTATCGGCGGCAGCATCGTAGCGGCAATGGCACCCCGGTATTTCTACAGCCGGATAACACCCCCTCAGCAGGAGTATGCGCAAATGGGTCAGAACATTGTCATCAATCCCACAGAAGATATTACAGTAGCAACGGCAGTTGCGCAGAAGGTCACGCCGACAGTGGTCCGTATCAGCACAGTTACGGTAGAGAGAGACCTGTTCTTCGGAAAGCGGTCTTACGAGGGCGTTGGCTCGGGTGTCGTCATCAATCCCAACGGGTACATATTGACCAATGCCCATGTGGTGGGAGAGCACCCCGAGGAGCTGAAGGTTTTCTTCAAGGACGGGAAGGAGCTTGACGGGGAAGTACTATGGAAGGATACACTGCTGGATCTGGCAGTGGTAAAGGTCAGTGCAGCCAATCTGCCCGCTGCGGAGCTGGGGGATTCGGATAAGCTGGTTGTTGGGGAGACGACGATAGCCATTGGCAACCCCTTGGGCATGCGATTCGAGAGGACGGTAACCCAGGGCATCGTTTCGGGGCTGAACCGGAGCATTATGGTTGAGCAAGGTGCGGTCATGGAAGACCTGATCCAGACAGATGCTGCCATCAACCCCGGCAACAGCGGCGGTCCGCTGATGAACAGCCAAGGGCAGGTAATAGGCATCAACACGGTAAAGGCTTCTGCAGAGGGGCTGGGTTTTGCCATACCGGTCAATATCACAAAGCCCATTACAAAGAAGCTAATAGAAAAGGGCGAATTCGTACCCACCTATATGGGGATCACGCCCTTGGACAGCGAAATGCTGGGATACTATGAAACGGAAATCGAGATCCAAAAAGGCATCTACGTATACAATGTCAACCGCGATACACCAGCCGACAAGGCAGGACTCAGGGCAAAGGACATTATCCTGTCCATTGACGGCGAGGTGGTCAATACCCTCGTCAAGTTCAAATCCGTTCTGTACAACCGGGATCCTGGCGATGTGATCCGGGTCAGGTATCTGAGGAACGGCAGCGAGGACGCGATGGATATTACATTGATAGAAATGCCGGAGGCGCTGCGATAATGAACATTACACTGGTCACCGTGGGAAAATTGAAGGAAAAGCATTACAGGGAAGCCGTGGCGGAATATGCGACACGGCTTTCAAAATACTGCAGGCTTGATATGGTCGAGGTGCCGGATGAGAAAGCGCCAGAGAGCATGAGCGCCGCGCAGGAGCTTATTGTCCGGCAAAAAGAGGGACAAGGGATCCTGCGCCATATAAAGGAGGACACCTATGTGATCGCACTGGCGATACAGGGGAAGATGCTCTCCTCCGAAGGCTTTGCTGATCTGATCAATCAGCTGGGGATCAAGGGGCGCAGCAGCATCGCTTTCGTCATCGGCGGCTCCTTGGGCTTAAGCGACGAAGTGATGAAGCGGGCGGATTACGCCTTGTCGTTCTCACCGATGACGTTTCCGCATCAGCTGATGCGGGTGGTGCTGCTGGAGCAGGTGTACCGGGGGTTCCGGATCATCAAGGGGGAACCGTATCACAAGTAAATGCGAAACCGGCCCAGGAGCGTTGATTAGTAATGCTTCTGGGCTGTTGATTTATGAATATGCAGCAAATTCTGTGGTTGTAAAAAAGTGTAACGTTGTATAGAATAAATATAGAAATATCAACGCTTAGGTGAATATATGAGCGATATAAATTATATAGAAAAACTGATTTGTTGCTGTGCCAGATTATATTATAAAAGGTGATTTTATGGAATTATTTACTGATGCAATCAGATTTTACCGAGAAAAAAGAATTCCTATCTGGTTCAATCTAAATGAGAAATTTGAAGAACTAAATGGAACAGATGAAAGGTTAAGGGTAGTACTGGTTCAAAGGGGTACTGGGATCTTGAGTATCGATGAAAGGAGACTTTCAATTATTGCACCTGCAATCATTTGCATCAATGAAAAAGAGAATATCAGTATGGAAGTTAAAGTTGACTGGGTCGCAAAAGCGATTTATTTTCACCCTATGTATATAAATGGAAATTTAACCTTTGATAATATTAGAGAAACAGGCGAAATAGATTTAATCACTAATAGACAGGATACTTTTTTGTTCAGACCATTTATGAGAAAAGATAAAGACTATGTAGGGTTACTGAATGTAGATTCTATAACAATGAATAGAATCGCTGAATTGTTCGATTGTGTGAGACATGAGATAGAAGAACAGTCACACCATACTTGGTCATGCTGTGCGAGATCCTATTTTTTGGAGTTTCTTTTTGCATTGATAAAGGTATATGAAGCTCCGGAGTCAAAGGCTGATAGTAGTATTAAAAACTCGTCGGATTTAGTAAAAAATGTAGTACTATATATCAGTTCAAATTATGAGAAAAGAATTACTGTTTCAGAGTTATGCTCTATGTTCAGCACCAATAAAACAACCTTGCAGAAGCAATTTACTCGTGCTACAGGTCAATCGGTTATAGCATATTTAATGGCTTTGAGGGTTAAATTAGCTACGCTAATGCTGAGTGACACATCAATAGCAATATCACAAATAGCAGAAAGGTTAGGTTTTAGCGATAGCACTCATTTTAATAGGACATTTCATAAGTTGACCAGGTATTCACCTACTCAATACCGCAAGGAATTTAGAGATTCTAGAGAAAAATTTCCTATTTGAATACAAGTATTTCCTATTTACAATTCATTTACTGAAGTGTACCCGATATACTGAAATCATGATATAAAAACTGAATCGATGGAAAGATCAGATGTCAGATTAAAGTATAAGGGAGGATATTTATGGAAATTTTAGCTAATAAGGTCATGTCATTAACAAAGGAATATGGTGGACAATGGGGTGTAAACCATATCAAACGTATTTTGCAGATAATTTCAATAATAGGTGAAGGATTGCAGTATGATAATGAAGCTGTAATGCTTGCAGCGTACCTACATGACTGGGGTGCATATCCTAAATGGATTGAATCAGAAGTAGATCATGCAATTAGGTCTAGGCAAATAGCAGAAGAGCTCTTAACTGAAAACCAATGTGAAAAGCATTTGATAGGAATTGTATTGGAATGTATTGAATATCATCATTCTGCAACTTTGGATAATTCAATCGAAGCAATCCTATTAAGTGACGCAGATGCTTTAGATTTTTTTGGTGCAGTAGGCGTATTAAGAGAAGTTTCGAAGAATCCTAAGGATTTGAGAAAGGCTTATTCAATTATTAAGGATCGCAGATGTAAACTACCTAATAGACTATTACTTGAAAAAACCTGGAAGATTGCCAACGCAAGAATTGTTTTTATGGATGAATTGCTACAGAAATTTGAAGAGGAGACCTTCGGTTTCTTCTGATAAAATTTCTTGACAAAAAAAGGAGAAATACTTCATGTATAGAGAAATGAGTATTACGGAGTTTTCAGGAGACTTACTAAATCAACTTAACAAAGGGGCATTTCTAATCGTCAAATCGAAGGAAAAGCTCAATGTCATGACGATTTCATGCGGATCAATTGGTTTTACTTGGATGAAGCCTACTTTTACTATTATGGTACGGGGCTCTAGATATACATATGAGCTTATGGAAGAATCAGAAAACTATACAGTAAGTTTTCCTTTTAGTGGACAGTTAAAGAATGAGTTGGCTGTATGTGGGACTATGTCCGGAAGAAATATTGATAAAATAAAGGAGTGCAGGTTCTCCCTAAAGGAAGGTAATTTAGCAAATACGTTTATTTTGGATGAATGTGAATTCCATTTGGAGTGCAAAATTATTTATAAGCATTTCATAGATAAAACAAAACTGGATAGCAAAATCAAAGAGAATATTTACGCAAATGAAGATTATCATGTGCTTTATTTTGGTGAAATTGTGAGTGCTTATAGGAAAGATGATTAAGCTGAAGCTGAGGTGCCGTAAAGGCCAGACCAGACAGATAGATAGGTAGTTATTGATTGCATCAACTTAATTTATAACTGCAAAAGCAACTTTCCTACTAAAGGGCTAAATATTGAAAACTCACTGGTCGAAATAAAACTATACCATATGTATTCATGCATTTTTTGAATTCAAGATATGGTATAATTTTATGTCAAAGAGTCTATTTTCTCAGCGGTTTCTTAGGTAGCCGGTTAGAGAGTTATAAATAATTGCATTGATTCAACATAACTTTCGCATTTGCCGATGTTACGCAGAACCGTATCACAAGTAAAGGCCATAACAGCCAAAAAGCGTGGCATGCCAACGCTTTTGAGCCGAACGCTATGGTGAAGTGCCTCCACATAATGCGCATAGTGAGGCAGTAACACTGGTGATTACGAAGGAAGAGTAGAATGTAAAAACCTCAGTTGAGTATTAATCAACTGAGGTTTTTGTCGTTTAAATAAGTGCTTGAGTATTCCCTTTTCAAGAAGTTGGTAATCCTGTTCTTAAAGTAATTTATAATCTATCCCGTGGCTCGAAAGGTACTCTTTATAAGGGGACTTCAGCTTATTACAGATAAAGCAGCTTATTTGTGAAAGTGACGATACTGGGTACATTGAAATTTTGTCAAATTTCTCATTGTCAGCTATAACATACCAGTTATTTGTTATTTCGGGAATGCTTTTATATATATAACTACTTATAATAGAATCAACAGTAAGTCCGGCTTTTATATCTATTCCAGAAATACTTGTGAAGGCTTTGTTAACAAAAATGTTTTCAAAGTATTTTATTGGGTTTTCCACACTGGAAAACAAAGTATTTCCATCAACAGAGGTAACTTCGCCTCCAATTAAATAAACCTTATAGACCTTAGTCAGCAAGTCGCTCAAAGCTGTAATGTTATTTGTAACGACAGTAAGATTTTTAAAACGATTAAGTTTTGAAGCCAAAACACAGCAGGTTCTACCGGAGCCTACAAAAATGCTGTCACCATCTTTGATTTCGTTGCAAGCAAGCTCAGCAAGGGCATTTCTTATTTCATCGTTATAAAAATCTTTTTCAGGATGGTTGATGGATTTCTTTTCAAGTAGAATAGCGCCGCCATGAAATTTTTTTACAAGACCTTGTTTTTGCAATGTATCAAGGTCTTTTCTTATTGTTACCTCACTTACACCATACTTCCGTTTTAAGTCTTTTACGAAAACCTTTTTACTCGTATATAGCTGCCGTTTTATATCCTCTATTCTATCTATTAACATAAATACACCCCTTTGATGGTTATAATTGTATTACGATTAGTTTCGATTTGTCAACAAGTAATAATAAGAGAAATAAGAAAATGAAACTATTGACAGTTATAATAATATTATGATAAATTGAAAGCGTAATAAATAAAAATAAAACGAAACAAAAAGAAAGAAGGTAAATCATGTTTAGCATTAAATTTGATTTAAGTAGACCTATAAATATTATTGTTGCAGGACGTGCAGGGATTGACCTTAATACAATGGATATTAATTGTGATTTTAAAGACATTAGTGGTTATACAAAATCAGTAGGAGGATCCCCTGCAAATATTGCCCAGGGACTTGCAAAGCTGGGAGTAAAGGTAGGGTTTATTGGTAAGATAGCAGACAATGGAATGGGCGAATACATCAAAGAAACCCTTGATGGTGCTAAAATTGATACCAATGGAATTGTTTTCGATAAAACAGGAGCACCTAACTGTGTTGCAATGACATATATTAAGACACCAGTGGATTGTGGCTCATTCTTCTATAGAAACGGCACAGCCGACCTTTTGCTTGAGCCACGGGAAATCTCGGAGGATTATATAAAAAATGCTGCAGCAGTTTTGCTTTCAGGCACTGCATTTTCTGAAAGCCCATCAAGAGAAGCAATGTTTGCGATTATTAGCTATGCTAAGAAGCATAAAACAAAAGTAATAATTGATATTGATTATAGACCCTATGGGTGGAAATCCTTAGAAGAGTCTGCGATATATTATAATCTTGCTTTAAAGACTTGTGACATTATAATCGGAAATCGTGAAGAATTTAATGCCGTTGAATACTTGACAATGAGAGATAATCGGGACAACTATAAAAGTGGCGAGACTTTTCTAAATAGCAATGCAAGCCTTGTAATTATTAAAGAAGGTGAAAAAGGATCAATTGCTTTTATTAAAGATGAGGAACCAATAAGATGCGGAATAATTAAGACAGATGCTTTGAAAACCTTCGGTTCAGGTGATGCCTTTGCAGCTGGGCTTTTGTATGGGCTTTTTAATGATATGGAGCTGCTAGATGCCATGAAATTCGGATCTGCCTGTGCATCTATCGCCCTTAAAACAGTAAGCTGTGCAGATGGTATGCCTAAATATGACCAGGTAATTAGGTACATGGCTGAAAAAAATTTGAGCTTCTCCAATATTTAAGAGACCTAGGATCATGACAAATTTTATGAGCTAGAAAGGTAAGCAGTGGATAATGAGAACTTTAGATATAATAAAAAAAGCAAAAGAAAGCGCACAGATTATTGCTGGATTTAACGTATTTGGCTATGAGGATGCCCTTGAAATTGTGAGAGCAGCTGAAGAGGCACAGCAAAGTGTGCTATTGATGACGAATAGGGATGCTTGTAAGGCTATGAATGTAGAGCACTGGGGAGCACTTTTGAGATCTATTGCTGAAAAGGCTAAGGTGCCAGTTGGTGTTCACCTTGATCACTGCGATGATAAAGAGATAATACTCACAGCAATAGAAAGCGGTTATACATCTGTAATGTATGACGGAAGCAAGCTGTCTATTAACGAAAACATAAGCAACACAAGGCATATTGTAAGCATTGCCCATAAACATGGAGTATATGTTGAGGGAGAGGTAGGATATGTACCTTACAGCGACAAAGCTGAAACAAAAATTGAATATACATTGCCAGAGGAAGCCAAAAGGTTAGAGCAAGAAAGCGGACTTGACATGCTGGCAGTATCTGTTGGAAATGTTCACAGATTAACAGACACTAAGGTAAACATTAAGTTTGCCTTGCTTCAACAAATCGAAGCAGTTTGTACTGTCCCATTGGTAATACATGGAGCAAGTGGAATACATCAAGACGATCTTATTAGACTTAAGGAACATAGCATAGGTAAAATCAACATAGGCACAGTACTCAGGCAAGAATTTGGGAAAAGTCTAAGAAAAGAGTTTTTAGAAAAACCAAAGGAGTTTGACAGGCTTAAGCTTATGGAAAAACCAAGAGAACTTGTTTATAAAAAAGCCCTGGAGATAATTACAAGCTTAAAATAAAGATAGGAGAATAACATTATGAGACTTCGGCAGAAAGAGCTCTTTGCAAAGGGCTACAACAGCATAACAGAACTAAATGGTAAGCATAGTGATATGCTAATGGATTTTGGAATACTAGAACTTGAAAAAGGCCAAAGCTTCTGGGATGATAAGCCTCTTGAAAAGGTTTATATTTTACTTTCCGGTGAAACAGAGGTTAGCTGGAAGGATAATCGCGTAAAGGTTTTTCGAGACAACTGCTTTGATGATAATCTGTGGTGCTTAAATGCCGACAAAGATACTATGGTTGAAATCAGAGGTTTATCCACAAACAGTGAGATTGCTGTTGTAAGAACAGAAAACAGCAGAACTTTTGGTGCAGCTATTTATGAAAAAGATAAGATAGTTAATGAAGTGCGTGGGGCAAACACTATGATGGATGCAGGCAGACGTATTGTTCGTACTGCAATGGATGTAAGACTATCCCCCCAATCAAACATCATGCTTGGTGAGGATGTACATATTCCTGGCAGATGGGCAGGCTTTCCATCTCATCATCACAAACAACCAGAAATTTATTACTATAAATTCCATCCAGAGAATGGCTTTGGATTATTAAGGCATGGTGATGAAGCTATCCTACTGGAACATAACGATACTGTTAAAATAATGCCCAATCATGTACATCCACAGGTTGCAGCACCTGGCTATGCAATGTATTTTCTCTGGATAATAAGACATCTTGATGGCGATCCATATATTAACCCTACCTTTGAAGAGGAGCATCTATGGACAGAAAAGCCTGGCGCAAAATATTGGCCAGAAATATAAAGCATCTATAAATGTGAGGAAGAAATATGAAAACTATTAAACTTACAATGGCACAGGCACTTGTAAAATTTTTGAATGCACAGTATGTAAATTTTGATGGCGTGGAAACAAAGTTTGTAGAAGGTGTAATGGGTATTTTTGGTCACGGGAATGTTGTTGGTATTGGTCAGGCCCTTGAGCAATATAAAAATGAGATAACCTATATTCAAGGTAAAAACGAGCAGGATATAGCCCATGCATGTATTGGCTTTGCAAAGCAAAGTAAAAGAAGAAAAATTTATGCTTGCACAGCTTCTATAGGTCCCGGCTCTTTGAATATGGTTACAGCAGCAGGAACAGCCACTGTAAATAAGATTCCCGTTCTATTGCTTCCTGGAGACACCTTTGCTGACAGACAGCCAGATCCGGTACTTCAACAGCTTGAAAATGAAGGAGATTATTCTGTTAGTGTAAATGATTCATTTAAGGCAGTGAGCAAGTACTGGGACAGAATTGTTAGACCGGAACAGCTTATGACTGCTATGCTCAATGCTTTTAGGGTACTGACTGACCCTGCACAAACAGGTGCTGTAACAATATGCCTACCTCAGGATGTACAGGGTGAAAGCTATGCATACCCTGTAGAATTTTTAGAAAAAAGAGTATGGTATGTTAATCGATTAGTGCCCTCAATGAGTTCAATTGAAAGAGCCGCAAAGATAATAGAAGAAAGTAAGAAACCCTTAATAATTGCCGGTGGTGGTGTTAGATATAGTGATGCTGGCAAAGAGCTAATGAATTTTGCAAAAGAATTTAATATTCCCTTTGCAGAAACACAAGCAGGAAAGGGTGAGGTATCCTTTGACTTTCCTCAAAATTTAGGCTGTGCTGGTGTCTGTGGCACCTTGTGCGCTAACACAATAGCAAAAGAAGCTGATGTGGTTATTGGAGTGGGCACAAAGCTTAATGATTTTGTTACATCATCTAAAAGTGCATTCGCCATGGAAAATGTAAAGCTTGTTTCAATAAATGTAAACTTAAAAGATTCTTTAAAGATGGATTCTGCTTCAGTTGTAGCAGATGCAAAGCTAGGACTAGAGGCCTTAGGACAGGTGCTAAAGAAAAGACGCTATAAGTCCGGGTATACCAACGATATTGAGAAAGCAAAAGAGTTGTGGCAATCAGAGCTTGACCGTTTAAGCGGTATTAGCTGTGATGAAGGGCTATCTCAAACAAGAGTTCTAATTGAGCTTAATAACATGCTGGGCATAAATGATATTATTGTTTCTGCTTCCGGCAGTATGCCATCTGATCTTGAAAGAATTTGGCGTCCCAAAAAACCTGGAACATATCACCTTGAATATGGTTTTTCTTGTATGGGGTATGAGATACCTGCTGCTCTAGGTGTAAAAATTGCTCATCCTGACTGTGAGGTATATGCTCTGTTAGGTGACGGTGTGTTTATAATGTCACACTCTGAATTTATAACAAGCCTACAAGAAAAGAAGAAAATAAATGTAGTTTTATTTGATAATAATGGGCACCAGTGTATCCATAATCTCCAACGTTCTCAGGGTATTGATTCCTTTGCTACAGAATTTAGATATAGAGATAATTTAACTTTATCCGGTGACTATGTACCAATTGACTTTGCAAAAATTGCAGAGGGATATGGTGCTAAGGCATATAGAGTTAGAAACCTGGAAGAGCTAAAGTCTGCAATTATAGACAGTAAAAAGCAAACAATCTCTACCCTTATCGATATTAAAGTATTATCAGGTACTATGACAGAAGGATATGAGAACTTCTGGAGAGTTGGAACAGCATCCGTTGCGGAAAATGAAAACGTTGTTAAAGCTTTTAAAAAGTTAGCAAATAAGGTGAAAAGCTTAAAAAAGTATTAAAGGGGTGTAATATGAGTATTCAATTAGGTTGTGCACCGATTAATTGGTCAAATGATGATCTGCCAAGCCTTGGTGGAGAGCTTACCTATCAACAATGTTTAAGTGAAATAGCCCTAGCTGGCTTTACAGGCAGTGAAGGCGGTATTAAATATCCAAAGGCGTTTGATGTAATTAAAAAAGCAATTGATTTAAGAGGTATAACAATTTGCAATATGTGGTTTAGTACTGAGTTTACAATTTTTAAAAACGAAGATACCTACGAGCGGTTTGACAAGCATCTTGATTATACCTATGGACTAGGTGCAAGAGTTGTTGGTGCTGGGGAGTGTGGCATTACTATTCACGGGAATGAAGAAATACCCCTTTTCAAAAATCGTCCTATTTTGAATGATGAGCAGTTTGAAAATCTAGCTGATGGTTTAAACGAGCTTGGCAAAAGAGCAAAGGATAAAGGAATGAAATTATGCTTTCACCCCCATGTTGGGACTGGTATTGAAACTAAGGCAGAAATTGACAGACTGATGTCATTGACAGATAAGGAAACTGTGTTCCTTTTGTTTGATACTGGACATTTAACTCTTGCAGGGGAAAACCCTGTGGAGGTAATACAGCAGTATATCAACAGAATTGGACATATTCATGTTAAAGATGTGAGGAGAAATATATTTGCGCAAGTGACAAAAAATGACCTAAGCTTTCTACAGGGCATTAAAAAAGGTTTGTTTACAGTTCCAGGCGATGGAGATATGGTTGATTGGGACGCTATCTTTAAAATTATTAGGGATAATCATTATGAAGGTTGGATCGTTGTAGAAGCAGAGCAAGATCCAGCAATTGCTGATCCTCTTGAATATGCCATTATAGCTCGTAAATTCATGGGCGAAAAACTTGGACTATAAAGCCATAGAAAGGAAAAAACCATGAAAAAATCACTTCACACTAAAACAATATACAGAAGTAATTTAATATCAGATATTAGAATTGCTAAAGAAGCAGGCTATGACGCAGTTGAAATGGTTGGTACAAAAATAATGAATTTTTTGGAGGCAGGCTATACATCAGCTGATGCAAAGGCGCTGCTAGATAAATATGATATGAAAATGGTCAGCATTGTAGATATTGCCCATGTTGAAAGAACAGATGCAGAATCGGTAAAAAGAATGTGCTATGAGGCTGAAGTGTTTTCTAAGTTTGCAAAAGATGTAGGCTGTAAACATATTCAGTTAGTACCCCTTTGCGCCCATGAGGGGAAAGCCTGGAATGAAGTCAAAAGGCTTACAGCCAGCAGTGTAAATCAAGTACTTGATATTGGGAAAGAAAATGATATCGTTTTTCAGCTGGAGCCAGTAGCCTGGTCACCAATACACTCCCTGTCACAGAGCCTTGATTTTATTGCCTACACAGGCAGAGATAATCTTGCTATGGTTATAGATTTTTGGCATTTATGGTATGGGAATGAGACGAAGCCTTGCGAAGTCGCTGCATTAGATAAGAATATGATTTGCAATATTCACTTTTGTGATGGCAATAGGAATGCCCCAGGAACTGTTTGTGATGAAGAAGTTTTAAGGGCAGTATATGCAGGGGAAGGTTCTATTGATATGCAGGAGTGGATTGATGCAGTAAGAGCTACAGGATATGACGGATATTGGTCCTATGAGCTTGTAAGTAGAAAGCATTGGGAAGCAGATACCAAGCTAGTAGCAAATACAACAAGTGCTGTTTTAGATAAGTATCTAAGCCGCTAAGAAAGTATTTAAGTTAAATAAAGCATGGGATCCGTGCCGTTGAGGTGAAAAGATTATGTTTAATGAAGAGCTAAAGTATGATAGACCAATTCGCTGGGCTATGGTAGGTGGCGGAAGAGGAAGCCAAATAGGATATATACACAGGTCATCAGCACTAAGAGATAGATCCTTTCAGCTTGTTGCAGGTGCCTTTGATGTCGATGTGACAAGAGGCAGAGAGTTTGGAGTAAACATTGGTGTTGCACCAGAGAGATGCTATAAGGACTATAAAGAAATGTTTGAGTCGGAAGGTAAAAGGGAGGATGGTATTGAAGCTGTTTCCATAGCAACACCTAATTTTACCCATTACGAAATATGTAAGACTGCTCTTCTAGAGGGCCTTCATGTTATATGTGAAAAACCACTGTGCTTTTCTACGGAACAAGCAGAGGAGCTTGCAGAGCTTGCTGAAAAGCATAATAAGGTTGTTGGTGTGACCTATGGTTATACGGGTGCACAAATGATACATCAAGCTAGAAACATGATACAAAGAGGAGATCTTGGAGAAATTCGTATTATTAATATGCAGTTTGCTCATGGTTACCATAGTACAGAAGTAGAAAAAAATGATTTAGGAACAAAGTGGCGGGTAAATCCTGCTACATCAGGGCCTAGTTATGTTTTAGGTGATACGGGAACCCACGCACTATTTTTGGCTCAAACTATGGTACCTGATCTAAAAATTAAAAGTCTTCTTTGTACAAGACAAAGCTTTGTCAAAAGTAGAGCACCTCTCGAAGATAATGCAACAGTTTTAATTAATTTTGAAAATGGTATTGTTGGAACCCTTTGGGCAAGTGCAGTGAATGCCGGCTCAATGCATCAACAAAAAATTAGAGTGATTGGCTCTAAGGCAAGTATTGAGTGGTGGGATGAACAACCAAATCAGCTTAAATATGAAATTCAAGGTCAGCCAGCACAGCTGTTAGAAAGAGGAATGGGCTATCTTTATAATGAAGATGAGGCTGTATCGGGCGACCGAATAGGTGCAGGTCATGTTGAAGGCTTATTTGAGGCTTGGTCAAATCTATATCGCAGGTTTTGCATTGCCATACATGCTAAAATAGACGGTAATAATGAAGCAGTGAAGGACCTATGGTATCCAAATATTCATGATGGTGTAGAAGGTGTAAGGTTTATCGAAAACTGTTTACGCTCTGCAGACAACGGGTCTGTTTGGGTGGATTATAACTGAAGGTGCCAGGTGACCAAACAAAGAATATAGTTAATGCATGGAGACCCAAAAAGTTCTGAAGTTCAGTGCATGCTGGAAGCTGAGATGGATGAGATGCAACTTTACTTATAAGAAATGAACTTGTACAGGATACGGTAGTAAGGAATTTAGAGGTCATTGGAGAAGCAGTTAAAAAGATTCCAGAGGATATAAGAAGTAGTTACAAGGATATACCATGAAAGAAGTAAGGCAGGACTGGGGAAAGAACCCTCAGTCCTTTTCATATGCCGATAGTTTGCCTGGGAGATATCAATGAAATTGGCAGCTTGGAGTCCAACAATACATGTCAGAATATTGAAAACCTTTTTGCACTTAGTCGTTGTAAAATAATAGCGAAAATGATAGAATTTTAGTAGATAATGTCGAATATAAATAGGTTTCGACTGAGCAAATGGAAGCCGATTATTTAAAAAAAATATCATAAGTGAGGGATCCAAATGGAGGATAATGCTAACAGGTATATTCTGACGCTATATATAACCGGTGAGACGCAGACATCCAGGAAGACTATAACGCTTTTGGAGGAGATTCTCGATAGTGAACTGCATGGAATGTATGAATTAAAGATTATTGATGTGTTGAAGCATCCCCAACTAGCTGAAGATGACAAGATACTGGCGACACCAACATTGATTAAAATACTGCCTCCACCAGTAAGAAAGATCATTGGTGAATTGACAGACAAAAAAAAGATATTATTGGGCTTGGATTTTACTACTAAGTAACCAAAGGCTAATAAATTTTTGAGGTGAAAGTATGGAAGAAATAAGAAAAGGAATTAGCAAACTTAACACTGGAATTAAGGGATTAGATGAAATGCTGATGGGAGGACTTCCAAAGGGTAGAGCTGCCTTAATAACAGGGCCTACAGGGACAGGAAAGACCGTTTTCTTAAATAGTTTTATATATTTAGGAATTACAAGGTATGATGAAAATGGAGTGTATGTTACTTTTGAAGAGACTCCTCAAGATATCATCTTGAATGTTCAAGGTTTTGGATGGGATTATAAATCCCTTGTTGAAAATAAAAGGCTCGCATTTGTAGATGTTTCACCAAATGATGTGATTATGGAGATTGGCACCAATTATGATTTCACACCCCTTTTTAAAAGAATAGAACATGCTATAGAAAAAGTAAGTGCCAAACGAGTAGTGTTAGACTGCATTGATGCATTCTTCGCAAGATTTTTAAACAAGGATGCTGTAAGGTCATCACTTAATCAGATTGCAGTTCATTTAAAGAGTTTAGGAGTTACAACCTTAATAAGTGGTGAACGGACAAGTGATGGAAGCGGGCATACAAGATATGGGATTGAGGAGTTTGTTTCAGATGCAGTTTTGGAATTGGACTTAGTAGGAGGACAGCAACAGTTTCTCAGGACTATTTGTGTTAGAAAGATAAGGGGGACAAATTATAGAAGCGGCTTGATGGAATTTGATATTACCTCTGAGGGTATTGAAGTATTTCCCAAAATACCGTACAAGAAAATTGAAATGAATACTGATTACAGCATTAGAAGAAAGTTTGGAATAAGACAACTGGATAGGATGTTATATGGGGGTATACCGCAGGGACATATGGTATTGCTCTCCGGCAACACAGGAACAGGAAAAACTACTTTTGGCATGCAGTTTTTAGTTAACGGAATCAAAGAAGGAGAAAACGTTGTTTTTGTAGCTTTGGAAGAGCCAATTGAACAACTTAAAAAGACTGCGAAAAATCATGGATGGGATTTTGAACGCTTCCAAAAGGAGGGTAGATTAGATTTTGTCAGTACAGATTTAATAGATATCAGAAATGACAGATTGCTTTACTCAATTGTGAATGCCGTTAATTGCATAGGTGCCTCAAGAGTTGTTATAGATTCCGTTTCAAGTTTAATGTCAGCTTCGATGAATGAAGAGCAGGTAAGACAGTTTTTGATTCAACTATCCGGCTTCTTTAAAGAAAAAGGGGTAACCTGCATCATGAACTATTTAACTGGAAGCAGCTTTGGTGCAGTTAAGGGACAACTAATGAGCAATATAATGACAAATGATATGAGACTCAGTTCGATTACAGATGGTATTATCCTGTTATTGTATGTTGAAAGGGGGCAAAGTGTTAAGAAGATGTTGAATATATTGAAGTTAAGGGGAAGCAAACATAGTAAGGAAGTCTATCGTTATGAAATTGAAAAGGGCAGGATAAGCATAATAGAGAAATATGAGGAGTAGGTCAATGTGAATAACGAAAATCCAAATGAATATTTATCTTGTTCCAATATTGACTTCAGACAGTTGATTGAAAGGATTCCAACCGGTATTATTCTTACTGATAAAAAAGGGATAATCCAGTATGCCAATCCTGCGTGTGAGGTGCTGTTCAATCGCAAAATAGAAGCACTGCTTGGACAAGATTTTGGAATACCTGTTGAATTAGGCAGAAAAACAGAAGTCGACATTTTTCGAAAGAACAGTAGTCCGGGTGTTGCACTTATGGAAGTGTTTGAAACAGAGTATAAGAATGAAAAAGCAAATCTTATTTGTTTTATAGATATTACCGAAAGAAAAGAAGCTGAGCAGGAGGTAATAAAACTCAACAGTGAGCTTGAAAAAAAAGTCACTGAGCAGCAAATTCTTTTAGAAACCACATTTGATAACAGCCAAGCAGGTATAGTAATAGCTGATGCTCCCGATGGAAGGCTGCGGTATGTCAATAAAGCAGGACTTTTAATAAGTAACACATCGGAAGAAGAAATTATTCAAAACGTAGATATTCAAAAATTTACATCAATATGGAATATACTGCATCTTGATAATACGCCTTACAATCCGGAGGATGTGCCTTTGGCCAGGGCAGTTCTAAGGGGGGAAACCTGCAGCGAGGAATTTAAAATAAGAAGAGGTAATATGCAGGATAGGATAGTATGGGCAAATGCTGCGCCGATTAAGGATAGGGAAGGCAATTTAACGGCTGGAATAGTGATGTTTCTTGATATTACAGACCGTAAGCAAGCTGAAGAAGAGCTGCTTGAGAGTGAAGAGAAGTACAGGACACTATATGAAACTGCAGGTGTTGGTATAGGATACTACAAATTGGATGGGACCATTATTTCATACAACAAAATAGCGGCAGAAAACATGGGAGGAATGCCCGCAGATTTCGTTGGGAAATCCATATTTGATGTGTTTCCAAAACGGGATGCGGATGTATATATGGACAGGATAAAAAGGGCAGCAGCCTCTGAAAGCAAGTTGGTATTTGAGGATAAGGTAGCGCTGCCAATTGGTGATATGTGGTTTTTAAGTACATTCAACAAAATACATGACATAAACAATAATGTTACCGGCATACAAATTATTTCACAGGATATAACCAGTATAAAGCTAACAGAGGCTGCCTTGGCTGCGAGTAAAGAGGCAGCGGATGCAGCAAATATTGCCAAGAGCGAATTCTTGGCAAATATGTCACATGAAATCAGAACTCCCATGAATGGGGTTATGGGAATGCTGCAGCTAATGCAAATGACTGAATTAACGGAGGAGCAGGCTGAGTATATTAAAGCTTTCAAGACATCATCTGACTCGCTGCTAAAGGTAATAAATGATATCCTCGATTATTCAAAGATTGAGTCGGGGAAATTAAAGGTTGAGAAGCTTAAATTTGATCTTTATGAATTTATCAGTAATATAGAAATTATATTTAAGCCTTCTCTTTTAGATAGCGGGCTGGTCTTGAATATACATATAGGGGATGATGTACCTCATAAGCTTATCGGTGATTCTTTTAAGCTGAGACAGATACTCTTAAACCTTATAGGTAATGCTATTAAATTTACCCATAAGGGGCAGATCGATCTTGTCATAAGAAAAATATTTGAAAATGCAAATAATGAAATCAAGCTGGAATGGTTGGTGCAGGATACAGGAATTGGAATAAGCCAGGATAGAATTTTGGATATTTTCAATAGCTTTAGCCAAGCTGACAGTTCAATAACCAGAAGATATGGCGGGACTGGATTAGGACTAACCATTTGTAAAGGACTAGTGGAGATTATGAAAGGAGAAATCTGGGCAGAAAGCAAAGAAGGTGAAGGTAGCAGGTTTTATTTTACTTGTGTACTAGATAAATATGATGATGAAGATAATATCATGAAAAAAGTAACAAAAAACAATGAAGATATAACGAAAGAAAGTGCACTGAGACTTCTCATAGTTGAGGATGATGAAATAAATCGGATAGTTATAGAGCGTTTAGCAAGGCAAAAGGGATGGCTAGTTACATTGGCTGAGAACGGTAAAGAAGCCATTGACGCATATAAAAGCCGCAGCTTTGATGTAATTATTATGGACATTCAAATGCCTGTTTTGGATGGGTTTCATGCTACGATAATGATAAGACAAATAGAGAGCCAAATAAAAAAGCATACACCTATTATCGCTATGACTGCCTATGCGTTACAGGGTGATAGAGAAAAGTGCCTAGAAGCAGGAATGGATGATTATTTAACAAAACCAATTGATGTAAACAAATTTTATACAGTAGTTGAGAAATTCTTTAAGGGTAGAACGAAATAAGACAGTAAAAAGCTTTGTTGGAGGCTTTATGGACTTCAAAATGTAGCAATGAATAAAGTTAAAAAAATTAATAAGAAAGACTTTCGTATTTGCTGATGTAACGGTGAACCGTATCATAAATAAAGCGAAAATAGCCTAGAAGCAAGAAGCACGAATATTTCCGAACTGTTTTGCTATATAGGCATTCAGGCTTGAAGGAAAATACAAAAAATGGTTGATGGAATGAGATGGAATATAAGAAATTGGGGCGGCAGCCCCTTTTATTTTTTTGCGCTTATTCAGATGAGGATGCTCAATGTAAGTAGCCCTTTTCATGAGTGATGAATATACTAGTATATGGTGCGACCACATATAATCTAGTATGTAATTGAGAGGGAAATGCAATGATCAAGCTTGCTTTGATAGGCTGTGGAAAATGGGGAAAGAATTATCTGAAAACTTTAGCTGCAATAGAGGACTGTGAATTGAAGTGGGTCTGTGACCTTGACGATCAAAAGCTAAATCAGGCCGCTCCTGTTTACCTGCAGACGAGGTTCACTGAAAACAAAGCAGATATATTGGATGACAGTGAGGTACAGGGGGTTATTATAGCCACAACACCTGAAAGCCATTACATGCTGGCGAAGCAAGCAATAAACAAAGGTAAAGCTGTTCTCGTAGAAAAGCCTGTGACGATTAACAGGAGAGACAGTAATGATCTGATTGAATTGGCGGCTGCTCAAAATACCATATTGATGGCTGGTTACACATTGATTTACCATCCTGCCGTCAAAAAGATAAAGGGGCTCCTGGAAGAAAAAGATATTATTGATGAGCTATATTACTTGAACATGTCTAGAACCAGTTCGGCCTCTCAGGCTCCCGACGTAGATGTTCTTCATGATCTGGCAGTTCATGATATCTATCTTTCCCGCAACTTGATAGGGGTCGACCCTATCTGGGTAACTGCCCATGGGGAAAGTTATAATCAAAGTCCTTATAACAATGTTATTAATATACTGATGGGTTTCCCGGATGGTAAAATAGCTTCTATATTTGCAAGCTTCATTCATAGCGAAAAAACCAGGAGAATTACACTGGTGGCATCGAAAACAAAATTAGTATTTGATGATGCACAGACCACCGATAGAAAAGTCCAAATCTTCGTTAACGGGGAGCGGGAGCATTTCTTGGCAGTTGAAGAGAATATGGAACCTCTGACACAGGAGTGTCTTCATTTTATCGAATGCATTAGAGAAAACAAGGAACCCCTTAGCGGCAGAGAAAATATAAATTTTGTGGCAAAAATAACGGATTGCATTTCCGACTCTCTTGCAAAAGGCGGAGAAAAAATCATCATCCGCTGATGGAGACGGTAAGTATTATTATCAGGTAAGTGTGGTAGAAATTATGTTGGTTGTAAAGAGCTATTCGAAAGAACTTGAGAATGAATGGGAGGGATTTGTCGGTTCCTCAGTTAACGGTACTTTTATGCAGGAGAGAAAATTCCTGGGTTATCATCCTTCAGACAAGTTTTCAGATCATTCCCTGATATTTATGGAGGATAAGAGAATCATTGCCGTTCTTCCTGCTGCCGTAGTACAGCAAGAGAATAAACGCATCCTATATTCTCACCCCGGCGCTTCCCATGGAGGGCTGATTATCAAGTCCAGTCTAAGCACTAAAAAATGCTTGGAGTTAGTAAGTGCCCTTGTTGAATATTGTGCCATGACCGGTTTTGACTATATACGGCTAAAACCTGTTCCGAGGGTTTACCATAGTGGGCTTTCGGACCAACTTGACTTTGCATTAAGGTTCTCGGGGTTTGAAATTGAGTATACAGAGCTGGCTACAGCCCTTGAGCTTAAGAAAGGCGAGGTACATTTTTTAAAGCAGGTGATGAGTTCCACAGCTTTTCGAAACTATCAAAAGGCACTGGAAAGCGGACTTTCGGTTATTGAGGATGCGGATATAAATGATTATTGGACTATATTAGAGAATAAGCTTGAACTTAGCCATAATGCAAAGCCTACACATACATTTGAGGAAATCAGACATTTAAAAGAGCTTTACCCTGATAAGATCAAGCTCTTTGCAGCCTATAAGGGGGAAACTCTTACAGCGGGTGCTCTGGTGTTTTTGCTAAACGAAAGAGCAATAAACTGTTTTTATATTGCCCATGACAACCAATACCAGCAAATGCGGCCTCTAAACCTTGTTTTTGGTTATCTGATGGAGTGGGGGCGAAAAAACGGTTTTTTTTATTTGGATTGGGGTATTTCCACTGAGGGAAAAGGAAGCAGGGTTAATGCCGGACTGTTTCAGTTCAAAGAAGGCTTTGGTGGGCATGGAGTGTTACGGGAAAGTTATTTGTATGCCGTAAACATTAAAAAATAGTTTAGTGGGGTAGGGCAATGAAATTAGCAGGTCATCAACCGAATTATATTCCCTGGCCGGGATATTTTGTTAAGATGGCACAGTGTGATATTTTTTTTATTTTAGATACTGCCCAGTTTCAAACAGGCAGTTCATTGGATAATAGGAATCTTATCAAAACTCCGCAAGGGGCTCAGATGCTCACTGTGCCGGTCAAACGCAAAGGCATGGGCTTGCAGCGATTTGATGAAGTTATGGTTATACCGGGTTGGAAAAGGAACCATCTTATGGCACTCCAAGTAAACTACGCAAAGGCACCTTGTTTTAAAGAAGTTTTCCCGTTGCTGGAGCAGGTATTGCAAGATACCGGGTATCTTATAGATACCAACAAAGCTTTTATCAAGCTTGTATGTGACCTGCTCAGACTGGAAACAAAGCTTGTTTTTTTGTCAGCTTTACCTCAATTTGTCGATCTTAGAAAAAATGAACTGATAGCTGCAATCTGCCGCCACTTTTCTGCTGACTGTTACCTGTCCGGTATTGGCGGGAGGGCATATAATCAACCCGAGATTTTTGAAAAACAAGGCATCAAGTTGGAATATCTGGACTATCAGCCTGTAACATATCCGCAGCTTTGGGGCAGCTTTATCCCCAATCTGTCTATAGTTGATATGTTATTTAACTGTGGGGCGGAGGGCACACGCAAGCTTTTGTTGAGCGAGGTGCAAGTATGATCAGGGTACTTTTTTTTTCACATGACTCGAAATATATTCTTGGGCTGCCGCAGGGCTTTAGGGAACTGAACTGCCCTGTTTTTGTCCTCAGGGATTTAAGTAGAAGTTCTATAAAAGAGGCAGTTGACCACTTTAGGCCTGACCTTATGATATCAACGGGATGGGCTTACCGCCGGCATAAACGTGAGCATATAGACGAGCTGGTCAAAAGAGCTGCTAAATACAAGGTGAAACATGTCTATTGGGCAACTGAAGATCCAAGATGGACGGAGGAATGTTCTTTCAAGTGTATTGAAATATATAAACCTGACGCGGTTTTTAGCATACATCCTGATAGTGTGAGTAAATACCATGCGCTGGGGCTTAGTGCCGGACACCTGGATTTTGGCTGCAATCCGGAGTTCAACAAGTTTGAGCCTCCCAGCAGCAAATATGCTTACGATGTGGTCTTAGTCGGAAATGGTGGCAAAGCCTGGAAGTCATACCGCAAGGATAGTGTACAGATACTGCTTAAGCCTTTGGTCGAAAGAGGCTATGACGTCGCGATCTGGGGTAGCAGATGGAATCGCTTCAACGAAGAGCTGATGGGTTTTAAGATCCCGAAGCACATGATAAAAGGGGAGCTGCCCTATGAGGAAACAAATAAGGTATATAACTCAGCAAAAATCATACTGGGACTTCAAAATGACCAGGAAATGTTAACCTCCAGAACCTTCGAAGTGCTGGGTTCGGGTGGTTTTCTTCTGACAGTGCCCACTCGGTCTGTCAATAATTTATTTACAAACAATGTTCACTTGACATGTTCAGATTCTCCAGAACATACTGTCAGGCTGGTAGATTACTTTTTGAAATATGACGAAACACGTAAGGCGATAGCACGAAACGGACAATCGGAGGTGTACACTAAACACACTTATAAGGAGCGCGCAGATCGAATTTTGAATTTTATGCAATTATGCTGAAAGGAATCGATATGTTCAACCAGACTACTATCAATGATAAGGTCTCTATAATTGGTACCAGCATAACTGGTGGGACTGATGCAAAGGTTTCTTTTTATCCGGCCCCACCAGATACAGGCATAGTATTTATACGCAACGACCTTCCGGGTCGCCCCCAAATAAAGTGCACATTTGAAAAAGCAAAGGTTGAATACAGATGGACTTCCCTCGTTGATGGAGATATACGCATTGAACACACAGAACATGCTCTAGCTGCTATATCAGGGTTAGAACTGGACAATTTGTTTATTGAGCTGGAACAGCCCAGTTTGCCTGTGACACCGGATTACAGCAGTAAAGAGTTTACTCGGGCTCTCATGGGAGCTGGGGTAGCGGAACAATTCTCGAAGAAAGAGAAGATAAAAATACATAAGCCCATTATTATTTACAAGCGTGAAAGCTCAGAGGAAGGAGAATATGAAAAGCTGCTGATTGCTCTTCCCTACGATGGGTTTAAATTAAGCTATGTACTTGATTATCCTAATCTGCCGCAATTATCACAAATAGCTGAAATGAACGTGACCCCAGAGACCTTTATCAAAGAGTTAGCGGAGGCCCGCTCTTATATAATTGAGTCGGAGCTAGAAGAAGTTGTAAACCTGACTGGAAAAGTCAGCTCAAATGTATTGGTGGTCAAATCCGGGGCTGAAAACAGGTCGTGGAAATGGCCCAATGAACCTGCCCGGCATAAAGTGCTGGACCTTCTCGGAGACCTTGGCTTGCTTGGGAAAAAGGTACTGGGACATGTGATAGGCTTCAGATCCGGTCACCGGTTAAATCTAGAGCTGTGTAAAAAAATTTTTGAGGAGTGTAATGATGATTGCTTTGGCTAAACCCATGCTTGGTATAGAGGAAAAAATACTGGTCAATGAAGTTCTTTCCAGTGGAAAGTTAGCCCAGGGAGAATATGTGGAAAGGTTTGAACGGGACTTTGCCGTATTCCAGGGCAGTAAGCATTGTGTCGCCACCTCTTCAGGAACCTCGGCCCTTCATGCGGCACTGCTGTCTTTGGGTATTAAACCGGGGGACAAAGTGATAACCACACCTTTCTCATTTATTGCAACTGCAAATGCCATCCTTTATGTACAAGCTGTTCCTGTCTTTTGTGACATTGATTTGCAGGATTACAACATTTCGCCTCAAGAGCTGCTGGATACCATCAAAAAACATCCTGATGCAAAAGCAATCATAATAGTTCATCTCTACGGGTATCCCGCGCATATGGCAGAGCTAATGGTGATAGCCGATAAATACAATCTGGCAGTGATAGAGGATTGCGCACAAGCTCACGGTGCGTCAATCAATGGCAAGAAAGTCGGAACCTTTGGGCACTTTGGGGTTTTTAGCTTTTATCCTACAAAAAACATGACCTGCGGAGAAGGCGGAATGCTTGCGACCTGGGACAAAGAGCTGGCTGAGAGGGCCAGGAGGTTGATAAACCATGGCCAGACAGCCAAATACCAGCATGATGTGCTTGGGTACAATTACAGGATGACCAATATACATGCAGCAATAGGCATAGAACAGCTGCACAAGCTGACCGGCTTTAATGAAAGGCGCAAAACGATTGCAGCCCGATATTCGAGGGAGATAACCAACCCTGCTTTTATTAAGCCTGTATGCTTACCGGGCTTTGAGCATGTATATCACCAATATACCCTTTGGGTCAATAACCGGAACAGTTTCATAGAGTTCTTGGAAACACAGGGTATTGGGTATGGCATTCATTATCCCGCAGCTATCCCTGATCAGCCCCTGTATCAGCAGGGAGAAATCCTCGGATTTTTCACAAATGCCCGCGTAGCTGCCGAAAGGGTAGTTTCAATTCCCGTTCACCCGGGATTAACAGAACAGGAGGTTGATTACATTGTCAGCAGCTTACAAAAATATGCATGAAATCAATAGTCCTCTGAGTGTGTTGGTTACAGGGGCAGGTTCGGTATACGGGCTGGGTATTATCAAGGCACTTAAAGCATCGGTGCTGCCTGTTGAAATAACAGCAATTGACGTTAACCCATATTCCCTGGGTTTATTTTTTGCCGACAAAGGCTTTATCGCTCCCCGGGCAGCAGCTGAAGAAAGCTATTATATGTTTATTGAAAACCTTTGTAAAGATCATCAGATTGAAGCGATATTTATCGGCTCTACAGCGGAGCTTTCATTTTATGCAAAAAATAGAGAATCCCTTGAAAGGTCTACAGGAGCAAAGGTGTTTGTAAATTCTCCCGGAGTTTTGGAGATTTGCAGCGATAAGTGGCTGACCATGTGCCATTTGTCACGCTACGGTTTTCAGGTTCCTGCAAGTATCAGGTATCCTGAAGATACTGGTATGCTCTCCTCATTTATAAAAAGTTCGGGTTTTCCCTTGATAGTCAAGCCGCGTATGGGACGTGGCTCAGAAGGTGTCGTTCTGGTCAAGGATAAGGAGCAGCTGCTTGGAAATGTAAAGGGTAAGAAAAGCCTAATTATACAGGAATATCTCACAGATGAGGAGCAAGAGTTTACCGTGGGGATTTGTATTAATCAAATAGGAAAGGTTATTTCCCAAATCGCTTTAAGGCGGTATTTGCAGGAAGGAGTTTCTATTGCTGCAGTTTCTGGTGGTTATCACGACATTGCAGATTATTGTGCCAGAGTTGCAAGTACACTGGGAGCGTATGGGGCTATAAATATTCAATTGCGCCTCAAAGATGGAATGCCGGTAATTTTCGAAATAAATCCCAGATTCAGCAGTTCCACAGGTATGCGGTTACTATTTGGAATAAATGAGCCGGAAAGCTTAATACGCTCAGAAGTGCTTTGCCAAGAGGTAATACCCTGCCGCGCGGCGACCGGCATGGTATTGAGACAATACACTGATTATTACTTTCCACTAGATAAGCTTAACTCGCTTTGTACAGACAGGCTTCACCATAGGGATTTAGGTGCCAGGTTACAAAACGAATAGATAAAACTCTGAGCCCTTTGCTTATCAGAATGGATTGTAGTATCATAAAATTGGCGTGGATATATTGAGTCAGGGGGTTAACAATGCCTAGATGGAAAAAGAACCTATATATATTGTGGACATCACAGGTAATATCACTTCTTAGCTTTAGTTTGGGTTTACCTTTTATATCATTATATATACAGGAATTTGGGATAACAGATCCGAACCAAATAAAATTTTACACAGGGATTTTAAGTGCAGCGCCAGCAATTACGATGGCAATAATGTCGCCTTTTTGGGGCAGACTTGCAGATATGTTTGGAAGAAAGCTTATGATTCTTAGGGCTATGTTTGCGGCAAGCCTGATTATTGCAGGAATGGGTATGGTCAATGCAGTATGGCAGCTTGTGGCGCTAAGGCTATTTCAGGGGATTTTTACCGGTACGATAACTGCGGCGAATGCCTTTATTGCCTCAAATACGCCTTCCAACAAAATGTCTTCCTCACTGGGATTTATGTCATCGGCTAATTTTATTGGATTTGCCATAGGTCCGATTGTTGGTGGCTATTTTGCTGAGACTGCAGGATACAGGTTCAGCTTCTATACTGGCGGAATATTGATGTTTCTCGGATTCGCCTTGGTGCAGCTGCTGCTGGTCGAGGATAAATCCACGTATGGCTTTGTAAAAACACAAACAGAACGGAATAAATTAGAGAAGGGTATTTTTACCAGCTTTATTGTCTCACTCCTATTTGTGCTGTTTTTCCATAGGATTTTGAGATCTGTTTTCACTCCTTTTATCGCTTTATTTGTTCAGGAAAACCTGGGTTCTGCCTCGGGGGTCGCTTCAGTTACCGGTTTTATTAATGGAGGGGTTGCTTTTATTACTGCCATGTCCGGTATTGTATTTGGAAAGCTTGGGGAAAGATACAATAAAAAGCTGATACTTATCGTATCACTAGCTGCTTCCACATTATTATCGATACTTGTAAATTTATCAGGAAATCTTGCTATCTTTACATGCGTTTATATAAGTTTTTACCTCTTTATTGGCGGCGTTGAACCGCTTATAACATCGATTACTGCAGAAAAAACAGCCCCTGAAAACAGAGGAATACTCTTTGGATATCAGGGCACTGTAGGAAGCATAGGACTGCTGGCTTCTCCCATTTTAGGCACATTTGTTTCGGTGAATTTTTCTATCAAAGCAATTTTGATTCTATTACCGGTTATTTGTGCTGCAACACTGGGCTTAAGTTCCAAATTGAAATATAATGAAAACACGATGATGGAAAGCAATCAAAATATAGAGAAATCAATATAATGTCGGAGTTGTTGGTACCAGTTACCGAAGCCAGTGGGTTTTTTTGAATTATTCTTCTAGTAGTTACATAGCGGCTGGTCCAGTAGCTTGTGGTTATAGCTGATATGCTTTGCGGGACTTAGCGGAGATTCAATCTGCAACATGGGACTCAGCTTACTTCAACGAGATTTTAGATGAAAAACGAGACATATGAACAGGCTTCTTTGTTTTGAGGTTAATGTACTTATGATATAATAAGAACAGGACTAGCACTGAAGCGAATGATAACCAAATATTTACACAAACATCTCTGCAAACGGAGCAATTATGAGGAGATAGCAGGGAGGAAGATTTCGGGACTTCGTGATATAAAGGGATAGGCATGAGCCTATTTCTTTGAGTATAAATTGCAGACTAAATAGTTACGCAGAACCGTATCACAAGTAAAAGCGAAAACATCTCGGAAGCGTGATGTATCAATGCTTCTGGGATGTTTTGCTTTAGCGATTATTTACCCCGAAATGATAACCCTATAACTAAATATTTAACTGGGTAATGGGAAAACTAACAAAGTATCTAATCAAAAGGAGATAAAAAGTTGTTATTTAAGGACTTAAACCTAATCATGCCCATTCAGAAGGCTTTAAAAACTGAAGAATATGATAAGCCTACCTCTATACAGGAAAGAGCTATTCCATCCATACTTGCAGGAAGGGACCTGCTTGGGTGTGCTCAGACAGGGACTGGAAAGACGGCTGCCTTTGCCATCCCTATATTACAGATCCTTTCACAAGAAAGAAGAACTACCAGGGCTGCTCATCAAATAAGGGCATTGATATTAGCACCTACCCGTGAACTGGCTATCCAGATCAAGGATAGTTTTGAAGCGTATGGACAATATTTAAGCCTTAGGACTGTGGTCATCTACGGCGGCGTATCACAGAATAACCAAACTGACGCGTTAAGAGCCGGTGTTGATATATTGGTTGCAACTCCAGGCAGACTGCTTGATTTGACCAATCAGGGGTATATTAAGCTGCACAGCGTGGAACTGTTTGTACTTGATGAGGCAGACCGTATGTTGGATATGGGAATGGTACAAGATGTGAAAAGGATAATAGCACAGCTGCCTAGAAAAAGGCAAAACTTGTTATTTTCTGCAACCATGCCGCAGGAAGTTTCACAGCTTGTAAACTCTATTTTGACAGACCCGGTTAAAATAGATGTGAAACATAATTCATCCACTGCCAAGAAGATTAAGCAGGTTTTATATTTTGTTGATGGAAAAGATAAGATTACCTTGCTTTTCCACCTATTAAAAAGCAAATCGATTGTATCCGCTTTGGTATTCACACGAACAAAGCAAAGAGCAGATAAAGTTGCCAAAGCGCTCCAAAAAGAAGGGATTAAGGCGCAAGCTATTCATGGAGATAAGTCACAGAATGCCAGGCAAAGGGTTCTGACTGGTTTTAAAAATATGGAATTCAGGGTCTTAGTTGCAACGGACGTAGCAGCAAGAGGTATTGATGTTGACGAATTATCACATGTAGTTAATTTTGACTTGCCGAATATACCGGAAACTTATGTACATCGGATTGGCCGTACCGGCAGGGCTGGTATGACAGGAACAGCAATATCCTTCTGTGATAATCAAGAGAAACCATTTCTTAAGGACATTGAAAAACTCATATCAAAGCCAATCGAGGTAATCAAAGATCATCCATATCCACTCATGAATATGGTAATCGAGCAGAATAGAGCTCTTGAAAAAAAGTCTTATATAAAAGCTGCAACAGCAAAGCCTGATCTGAAAGCCGGTTCAAGAGCCGATGAAAAAGAATCAACGGATAAACGATGGCATAAAAGAGACAGGGTTAAAAAGAGTACGAGAAAGTAGTTTTCAATAAAATAAACATATTAAAAAGGAGTGAGTTAATGAAGTCTAACAAGCCAAGACAGCTAAATGACCAAAGCAATCTGAGAGGACATGGTCAACATGAGGAATACCAACGATGTGAATTGTGTAATGTGCCTGTATTCCGTAACCCTTGCTGTGATGTAAGAAGTAGTGGGGTATTTCAAGGTAAAGGCAAAATACTTTGCAATAAGTGTGCGGCAGTTCTAGAAAAGATACCTGCAGAACAAGCGATTCAGGCTTTAAACAATGCGGCAGAGACCTACCCCAGAGAGTAATAAAAAATGGAAATGGAATAGTAAACAAAAGTACCAATTCCATTTCCAAAGATCCATTTTAAGAAAGAGTTACATTTGTAGCCTGAGGTCCACGTTGTCCTTTTTCGATATCAAATTGTACCTTTTGGCCTTCTTCAAGTGATTTGTATCCTTCGGATTTTATTGCGGAAAAATGTACAAACACATCTTCCCCGCCTTCTCTCTCAATAAAGCCAAAGCCTTTTTCGGCGTTGAACCACTTTACGACACCCTGCATATAAAGCACCTCCTAAATAGTTTTAATCAAAATAGCTGTCTGGGATTTTAGTTATCACCTTATTATTATTATGAGGCTGAAGACTGAGAGTTATACTTGAAAGATTTTGATTCAAAGTCTCAAGGATTTTACTGAATGATTCTTCTGGTCGTTACATAACGGCTAGTCCAGTAGCTTGTGGTTACATCCGTTATTTTAACAACATCTCCTGTTTTTGGGCTGTTTATCATCTTGCCGCTTCCAAGGTAGATACCGACGTGGCTAATGACTCCATTTCCTTCGAAGGAGTAGAAAACCAGATCGCCTGGCTGTGTGTATCCTCTAGGTACATAGGTTCCATTTAACGCTTGATCCTTGGATATACGGTTTAAGGTGTATCCATATTTCCCAAAAACATATTGCGTAAAGCCTGAGCAATCAAATCCCCCATCACTTGGAGAATCACCACCATAAACATAGGGTGTACCAAGAAAAGACTTGGAGTAGGCAATGACAGCATCCACTTTTTCTTGCCTTGTCGTTTCCTGATGGTTCAGACTCAAATACTGACCGCTTGCCCATCCGATTCTTCCGTCTGATAGTCTTATCTGATACCAGCCATTGGACTCGCCTATAATCTTAACGATATTCCCCTTCCACAACACATGCATAATTGAGTAGGCTGTTGACGGTCCGCTGCGCATGTTTAAGCTGCTGGCTGTGACTGTTGCTGTTGTATCGAGTGATACTGCATCAGAGTATGTGGTAGCTGCGGTTGTAGCAGCAAATGTGTTAATGCCTGGAAGGAAGGAAAGGGTCCCAACCACAATGGTGCCGATCATCAGTTTCACAGAGTTGATCTTAACATCTGAGAATTTTTCCTGTATAAGTTTTTTGATTTGCTCATCAAGCCGAAGTGTATTTTCCTTATCACCTGCTAAAAGTTCAGAGGAAAACTCTTCAGAGTCAGGATCCAGATATATCTCAAGGGTATAGCCCTTAACATCTTCCACCAACCTGTAGCTTTTATAAAAACTCATATTAATCCACCTCATAGCCTTTATAAATATTTATTTACTATTTATAATTACCATGATTTCAGATAATATTAGTTCAAGTGCAACGCTGTCAACTTATCAGATTGGAGTACCAAATATTGGATCGCAGGCTGATTATTGATATAATAGATATAAGCTCCCTGAGTCAACGGATGAAAGAAAAAGGAGGTCTCTTTATGTGGCTAGAAAAATTGGAAACACCGGCACTTATTTTGGACTTGGACATTTTTGAAGAAAATATGAAGACAATGAAGGAATTTTTAGGGCCTGCGGGATTGGCTCTGCGGCCGCATTATAAATCCCATAAGTGTACGGACATCGCACACCGCCAAATTGCAGCGGGTGCAAAGGGGATCACGTGCGCTAAGCTTGGAGAGGCAGAGGATCTGGCCAATTCTGGCATAGAAGACATTCTTATTGCGAACCAGGTTGTACAGCCGTCTAAAATTGCACGGGTGGCATATCTTGCCGGCTGCTGCCATTTAACTGTCTGCGTGGACAACGCAGATAATGTCTATGCGCTGGAAAAAGCTGCTTCAATACAGGGTTCTACCATATACTGTTTAGTGGAGTTTGAGGTCGGTATGAATAGGTGCGGCGTCGATACATTTAAAAAATTCTATGAGTTAGCTGAATTGATCAGCAAGTGCCCGCACCTTGTTTTTGAGGGGATTCAGGCCTATGCTGGCCATCTTTCCCATGAAACGGACTATGAAAGAAGAAAATCCGAAGTTGGAGAAATTGAACAAAGAATAGCAGAACTCCGTGGTTATGTTGAGAAGAGAGGATTACATGTCAAAGAAGTGAGTGGTGTAAGTACAGGAACTGTTGAATTCCGTAAAGGGGGTAGTGTCTATACGGAAATTCAGGCTGGAAGCTATATATTTATGGATGCAGCTTATAATTCTTTAAATCTCCATTTCAAAAACGCTCTTTTTGTTCTAACCACGGTAATCAGCACAAATACAAATTTAATCGTTGCGGATGCAGGTAAAAAATCCGTATCTGTTGATCAGGCGACGCCTGTTTTCAAGGAGTTCCCTCAATTGCCCGTTGATATGAGTGAGGAACACAGTACAGTTTCAGTCAAAGAGCATAGTATCGTCCTGGGGAATAAGCTCATGCTGATTCCAGGGCACTGCTGTACTACCATGAACCTCCACAGCCATTTATACCTGGTTCGAAATGGCAGAGTCGAAGATAAAATACCAGTTACAAGCCGGGGGAAAAGCCTATAAATACCGGCTAAGCCGATTTCATTTACCGCCATCACGCAGAACCGTATCACAAGTAAATGCAAAGAACAGCCCAGGAGCGAGATATACCAATGCTTCGGGGCTGCTTAATCTGTTCTTCATTGGAATCTATGTTGGATATAATGTCACAATTTTTCCAGAATATCGACACAATGTGACTAAAATTTCAAAACCCGTCAAAAAACATAGAAAACGATGTTTCATAACGGTATAATAGCATTAATAGATATTTATGGAAAAACAGGGGGTTTGTTGAGGTGAAGAGAGGATTATCTTTTGATGAAATAAGTAATAGCCTTAAAACCGGTGACGTGGTACTATGTCACGGAACGGCTGCAGAAAGCCATATCATTGAGGCGGTTGAATGGTCACACTGGTCTCATGTAGGAATGATAATACTTCCGGAGGATATAGGCCTGCAAAATACAAAGGGTCCTTTGTTCTGGGAGTCCACATCTTCTTCCGACGGGATCAAGGATGTTATCCTGAAGCAATGCAAAACAAACGGACCGATGTTGATTCCTTTAAAGGACAGGCTTACGGTGGATATTACAAAAAAGTACGATACGGATTTTCAGATCAGGTATTTGGATGGCGCCTTGACAGATGAGATGTATACTGCACTAAAAAGCTTTATTGACAAGGTGCACAATTTACCTTTTCCTGATACAAAAAAGTTTTTAAAGGATTATTTAGAGGGAAGGGATTCAAATAAAACAGCTGACAAAACAACATATTTTTGCAGTCAACTGGTTTCGGATACATATATGAGTATGGGTATCCTTTCTTCCAGATATGTCAGCAACAGCTACGCCCCAAAGGATTTCTCAGGTGAAGGGGCGCTACCTTTTACTTGCAGGATGTTTTTAAGGGATGGGAGTTATATAGAGTTTGTATAGTAGAGGGTGAATATAGTGAGAGCGAAATATGCCATTATTATATTGATAATTTTAGTAACAGCGATCAGTTTTTGCTATGCAATGGATAACAGTGATATGCCCATGGCCCAGAAAGGTGTGCTGGATTTGACCTCATGGGATTTTACGAAGAACGGGCCAGTGCTGCTAAACGGAGAATGGGAGCTTTACCTTAATCAATTCATAGACCCAGAGGATTTCAAAAATGGATTAGTTGTGTCGCCTGAGTATATACGGTTTCCGGCAACCGGCGGAGATTTTGAAAAACTGGATCCTGCTATTAATAATAAGGCGTATGCGACATTCCGGCTCCGCGTAAAACTGAATGATTTGGGCAAAAAGCTGGGCTTAAAAACTTACATCATGCTTTCATCATACAAGGTGTTTGTGAATGATGAATTCAAGGCTGAAGTGGGTAAGGTCGGTGCAAGCAAAGAGGAAAGTAAGCCGTACTATATGAATTCACAGGTTTATTTTCAAAAGGACGGCGATGAAGTGGAAATCATATACCATGCGTCGGATTTTCACCTGAATGACTTGTCAATAAGAAGCCCTGTGTTTGGGTCGGATACTCAGATTGAAAAGCAGGCAAGCTATAACCTAGGTAAAGATATGTTTTTGTTTGGCAGCTTATTTATTATGAGTATTTACCATTTCGGACTTTTTGCCAAAAGGAGGAAGGAAAAGGCACCCCTGTATTTCGGGCTGTTGTGTTTATTAATCGCTCTGAGGACTCTGGTGACAGGAGAACGGTTTCTAGAACAGGTCGTTTTTCTACCCTATGAAGTGTACAGCAAGATAGGCTATATCAGTGCTTTTATGGGATTACCCGCGTTTATCAATTTTCTCGATAAAACAATTAACAAGCTGCTTTGGGAAAAGGCTGTGAGAATAACGAATTACGTAGGCATTGCCTTGACATCAGTCACCTTACTGACATCAAGAAAATTCTATGATGCTTTTCTCAATCCCTTTTTTGTTCTTGTTGCCGTGATATTGCTGTATGCCTTGATAAGGCTGCTGTTAGCATTTTATAGGAGAACCCGGTATGCCGGACTTGTATTGGTTGGCTTTTTAGCCATTGGGGTTACTGTAGTAAATGATATGATTTATCAAAATAAGTTGACCGGCATTGGCTCAATCGTACCCATTGGGGTATTTCTGTTTATATTTTCCCAGTCCTACCTGCTGGCGTCCAAATTTTCAAGCGCTTTTAACGAAGCGGAGAAGCTGACGGCTGAGAACCAAAGCATTCTATCGGAGCTAAAGGAGCTGAATGCAGGCCTCGAGAGAAAAGTTGAAGAAAGGACGGAGGAGCTGAACGCTCTGATGCTTGAGCTGGAGAGCAGCAACATGGATCTGAAGGAAAGTATGGATCAACTGGCCCTGGAGGTTGAGGAGCATAAAAGAGCAGAAAAAGAAATAAGTGCAGCATACGAAAAGATTGAATTAATGTCAAAAACCGATTACCTCACCAAGCTCTCTAATAGAAGGGACATATTTGAGCGGATGCAAAAAAAAGAACAGCATGCAGCTTCAATGGTATACTCCGTTATCCTATGTGATATTGACCATTTTAAAGCAGTGAACGATTCCTACGGACATAGTGTGGGAGACAAGATGCTGGAAAAAATAGCAGACCTTCTAAGAAGCGCTGTGGGGCCGGATGATAGTGTAGCAAGATGGGGTGGGGAGGAATTCTTATTACTGCTTAAAAACACGGAAGGGCATAAAGCCTATGAGATTGTGGAGCAGATAAGGAAATCCATAGAAAATATGAGCTTATTGGAAGATAACAATAGTATCAGTATAACAATGACCTTTGGTATTTGCCAGTTTGATGGTACTGCAAGCTTTGAAAGCTGTATTGCCAAGGCAGATAAAGCATTATACGCGGGGAAGAAAAGCGGCAGGAACAAGGTTGTACTGGGTGAATAGGACTTAATAAGGGCAAGCCTTCGCATTTACCACCGTTACGCAGAACCTTATCACAAATTAAAGAAGCGGCCTATAAGCAAGATGCATCAATGCTTATAGGCCGCTTCTTTAATTTGATAGGGAAGTCATTCTAAAATAACTAAACATAAGGGTAATAGACTATATGCTATCTAAATGTCAGGCTTAAAATCAAGAATTCAAACATAGTATAAATTAGTTATTATACATAGATGAATGTAATTCTCATGAAAGGTATAAATCCGGATGAAGAATATATATAAGCTTTTTAAAAGTGAGGCAGCAGGAAAAATAATTTCATTACTAGCTTCAATTGCATTCGTATATTTCTTTATTTCATTCTATTTTACTTATCATACCTTCTTCAGGACAGTAATAAACGGAGTAGATGTTTCATTAAAGGCGCATGACGATGTAGATGATATAATCAAAAGTCATATTAAAGATTATAAGCTAAGGTTAATTGAAAGAGACGGTGAAACAGAAGAGATATCAGGACAAGAGATTGGATTGCAATACCATGAAAAAAATAGTATTCAGAAAATTTATCAATTGCAGATTTCAACTTTATGGATCAGCTCATTACTAAAGGAACAGAAGTATTATGTTGATGATTTAATTGCATATGATAGGGGTATTTTAGAAAATAGAATTAATGAGCTGAACTGCTTGAATAAAGAAATCATCGAACCGAAAAGTGTAGGCTTCAAGTATTCAGGTGGTTTTTATGAAGCGATTGAAGAAATATATGGGAACAAGGTATATAAGGATAAATTAAGTAAAGCTATAAAAATGAGCATCTCTAGAGGAGAAACAGAGCTTGACTTAAATGAAAAGCATTGTTACGAAAATCCAAGATTCACTCTGAACTCTGTTAAGACTTCTGTAACTAAAAACCGACTTGATCACTATGTAAAAGCAAAAATCACTTATCTATTTGGGAGTGAAAGAGAGACCCTGGATGGAAATGTAATAAACAAATGGCTTAGTGTTGATGAAGACCTGGAGGTAGTGATAGACAATAAAGCAGTCATGGGATACGTTGGGGGCTTGAGCCTGAAATATGATACAGTTGGGGCAGCAAGGAAATTTATAACCTCTATAGGTAAAACAGTAGAAGTTAAGGGGGGGCTTTATGGATGGAGAATCAACCGTGCTGCTGAAACAAAAGCGCTAATAGAAAATATAAAGCTTGGTGAAGTACTTGAAAAAGAACCGATATATTCCCAAAAGCCTTTGTTCAGGGGTGGAAATGAAATAGGCAATACATATGTAGAAATAAATGTAACAAGACAGTATTTATGGTTTTATAAGGATGGAAAGCTAATAGCCCGGGGCGCTGTCGTTACAGGGAATCCCAATAAAGGATACGCTACTGTGCTGGGAACTTACATGCTGAACTATAAGCAAAAAGGGGCGACCCTGGTTGGTCCGGATTATGAAGCTGAGGTAACTTACTGGATGCCCTTTTTCGGGAATATAGGAATACATGATGCAAGCTGGAGATATTCCTTTGGAGGGGACATCTATAAGAGAAATGGAACCCATGGCTGTGTAAATGTGCCAGTGTATTTAGCTAAAATAATTTATGACAATATAGAAGATGGAACGCCTATTATATGTTATGAGGAATAGAATCATAGTAAAAACCTTCGAAGCGCAAAAGCAAACCGCCGGCTAAACCGGCGGTCATGATTCAAAACGGGTATTGTATATTTAATTATTTATCTTTGTGATTCAAACTGTCTTAAAAGCTTGACAAACAATTCAGGGATCTTTGCCATATTCTCAGGTGTTTCTACGAATGAAATCCTGAATTGGGTGCTTCCCGGGTTTTTCTCACCGGCTTTAACATTATAGAATCCCTTCATCGGTGCTACCAGAAGCGTTGTTTCAACGCCGTCGAGGTTAACAGATCCTTCCCCAGCGCAGTACAAAACGAAGTCAATTGCATCAAACCCAGGCTTTACGACGTTTCTGACGTCAATTACCGTGTAAATGGATGCGTCAGGGCTGGATACAATCAAACCAGGTTCCTGCTCCTTCAGGCCGTTATACACATTGAATATCTGTTCTTTGTAATAACTACGGATACTCTTGCACCATTCGGCAATTTGTTCCTTGCTTTCATGTGCAAGTGCACCGAATACATACTGGCCGATTGCATTGGCACAAAGGTTAGCAGTATACTCAGCTACGGAGCGGTTGTTGTATTCGGCACTGTCGGTGATCAAGGCGCCGATTCTTAAACCGCAGGCATTCCATACCTTAGATGCAGTTTCGATACTGATTCTCCTGCCTTCGATGCCAGGTACTTCTGCATCTGTAACGCCCCAGATGCTCACCAGCTCGCCGCCTTCTTCATAGAAGAGCTCACGGTAAGCTTCATCGCTGATCATCCACAGGTTGTATTTCACGCACAACTTAGCCAATTCTTTCATTGTTTCATAATCATAGTACTGTCCGGTAGGATTGTCATAAGGAATGACCAGAAGCGCTCCAGGATTATTTGTCTTAATCGCTTCTTCAATTTTATTCAGTTCCGGAAGGCTGAACTTGCCGGACTCATTTAAGTTACGCGTTACGGTAACGATTTTGCGTCCGACTCTTTCTGCAAAAGAAATATAGTTGGTGTAAGCCGGGTCGATTACCATCAGAGGCCTTTCACTGGTACCTGCAGGACCACATACACCGATTAACAGCAATTCCATAGCAGAAGACCCGCCGTCTGTAATCTGAACGAACAATTTGCTTGTATCGAAACCTTCGCACTTCAGGATGTTTTTGAAAGCATCCTGACATTCTACAGTACCGGCAGTTGTTGTATATCTTACAACACCCTTCGCAAAGGGGCTCTCAGGTGCACCAAGTGCAAACATTCTTTTCTGCATAGCCGGGTTTGTAGGAAGCGAAACATTACCGATACCTACATTGATAACAGCCTGGGGTTTGACTTTACGCTCCTCATACTTCATTTGTGCCAGACGGACATCTGAAGGTGTCCTTGATTCAAAGTGAGCGGATAGAATGGGTTTACTCATTATAAAACTCCTTTTCTAAAAAGTATTTGTTAAACTTCGAGCTATACTACTTAAGTTATGTTATATACTTTATATTATTTATCCAGTATTATTTTAGCATTAATTCATGTTCATTTCACTTGTTTTTTAAAACTTTAATAAAAAACTATCAATGCTTGCTGCAGCTGCAGGGAACTGTACCGCAAATGGCTGCAATTCGGTGAATTTTTCAGCAGAAGATGTATTTATCAATTGCAATAATCCCTTATAATGAAAATAGATCGATGTATTTCAATCAATCAAGTAATTTTTACAGGAGAAAAAAGCAATGGGTAGAATTGTAAAAAATATCAATCTGGACTGGAAGTTTTTAAGAGGGGACGAGCCAAGAGCATGGTATAAAGGCCTGGATGACTCGAACTGGCGTAATGTGACCTTACCCCATGACTGGTCTGTCGAAGAGCCTTTCAGTGAAGCGCATTCAAGCGGAACCGGATACTTGCCGGGCGGTATCGGTTGGTACAGAAAAACATTTTCTTTACCGGAAGAACTGAAGGGTAAAAGAGTCTATATTACGTTTGATGGCGTTTACAATAATTCGCAAACCTGGTGCAACAGCTATTACATTGGAAAAAGACCTTTCGGCTACAGTTCCTTTACATACGACATCACTGATTTCGCAGCTTTTGGTGATGTGAAAAATGTTATTGCAGTCAAGGTAAATCATAAAGATATTGCCGACTCCAGATGGTTTACCGGCTCAGGGATTTACAGGGATGTGAGCATTACAATTACGGATGCCGTACATATAGATAAATATGGGGTGTTTGTCACTACACCAAATGCAGCAAAAGAGCAGGCAACTGTTGCTATTGTTGTCCACGTGGTGAATGAAGCTGCGAAAGATGCAGACATACAAATAAAAAATACACTATATGACGCAAATGAGAAAGTTATTGATGCGGTACTGGATTCAAGGGCTGTTCAGGCAGGCTTAAGCTTGAAAATTGATCAGGCCATAACAGCAGCAGCTCCGGTTTTGTGGTCTCCCGATACGCCTTACCTGTATGCCCTACTGACAGAGATAATAAAAAATGGGGAAGTAATCGATCATGTCAGGACACCTGTCGGAATCAGATGGTTTGAATTTGATGCAGACAAGGGCTTCTTCTTAAATGGTACTAACCTGAAGATCAAGGGTGTTTGTGTTCATCATGATGCAGGTTGTCTGGGTGCGGCAGTTCCCCCAAAGGTGTGGATCAGAAGGCTTAAGGCACTTAAGGAAATGGGCTGCAATGCTATAAGGACAAGCCATAATCCGCCGGCAGCCAACCTGCTTGATTTATGTGATAGCATGGGTTTTCTGGTTATGGACGAAGCCTTTGATGAATGGGAAGGCGTAAAGAACAAATGGTCGACGGGGCATAATATATACCCACCCAAGCATTTCGGCTATTATGAATATTTTCCGGAATGGAGTGAAATCGACATCAAGGAAATGGTCTTAAGAGATAGAAACCATCCTTCGATTATTTTATGGAGCATAGGAAACGAAGTGGACTATCCCAATGATCCTTATTGCCATCCTCATTTCAAAACCATGACTGGGAACAATGATGCAAACAAACCGGCAGCCGAAAGGGAATACGATCCGGACAAACCCAATGCAAAAAGACTTACAACCATAGCAAAACGCCTTGTCAAATATGTAAAGGAGTGTGATACGACAAGACCTGTTACGGCGGCACTTGCTTTTCCTGAGCTGTCAGACATTATCGGGCTTGCCCAGGTTCTTGATGTGGTAGGATACAACTACAAGGAACATTTATATAAGGAAGCCCATGAAAATAATCCATGCAGGGTCACATACGGAAGTGAAAACGGTTCGCTCTTGGATTCGTGGCTTGCTGTCAGGGACAATGATTATATATGTGCTCAGTTTATCTGGACCGGAATCGACTATATGGGGGAGGCAAAAGGGTGGCCCGTGCGCGCTTCACAATCGGGATTTTTGGATCTGGCGGGCTTTAAAAAATCAAAATACTTCTATCGCCAGAGTATATGGTGTAAAGAGCCCATGCTGCACCTTTCCATAAAGAGAAAAGACGATCCGGCTTATCAGGGAAACAGCAGATGGCATGGCGGTGAGCCTCATTGGAATTGGAGTGCAGGAGAACAAGTCGAGGTTATTTGTTATACCAACTGTGAAGAAGCAGTACTGTTTATAAATGATAGATCTTTGGGAACTAAAAAACTCAAGGACGCTTCCCAGTGTTATCTAGCATGGGAGGTTGATTTTGAAGAAGGGACATTGAAAGCTATTGCCAAATGTAGTGGCGCTGTTATCTGCTCCGCAGAACTTTATACTGCCTCAGAACCTGAAAGATTAGCGATGAAAGTTGATCAAGCAGAGCTGACCGCTGATGGTCAGGACATCGCTCATATTGAGATACAAATAATGGATGGAAGAGGAAAGCCGGTCTATTTGTCGGATAATCGAATAAAGCTGACGGCAGAAGGCCCAGGGGAGATAATTGGGATAGAAAACGGCGATGCGCAGGATTTGGAACCCTATAGCTCCAGGACAAGAAAAGTATGTAATGGGAAGCTTCTTGCTTACCTTAGAACAACCACCACCGCAGGACAGATCGTAGTAAAGGCGGAGTCGCTAGATTTGGAGCCGGCCCAGATCGTTGTAAACAGCATGCTGCCAAGTACAAAAGATAAGAATACGTTGTCTTAAATATTATAAATAAGTTCTTATGTGCTGTAACTAGTACCATAATAAGGAGTGAAGTTATGAAAAAAACAGAAGAAATGATACAAGAGTCAGCCATCTGGGCTGGTCTTAACAGACCGGATCTATCCTTGCCGAGTGCCGATATCATTGTTTTTGGCATTCCGTATGATGGCGGTGTGAGTTTCAGAAGCGGGGCAAAAGATGCCCCGGCTGCCCTGCGAGGCATCACTTATACCATTGCGCCTACTACGGAGTATTTTGAAGATATTTCTGAACTCAAGATATTGGACATCGGTGACTTTGAAGCAACGACCCGGGAGGATTTATTTGCTGAAGTTGAAGATAAGGTATGCGAGCTTGTGAGACAAAATAAGTTCTTTACAATGATTGGCGGGGACCACTCGACGACTATCCCGGTGCAAAGAGGGATCAATCGGGCTTTGAATGAGCCCTTCGGAATCATCCACATAGATGCTCACTTTGATCTTTGCAATGAGCTGGAAGGAGACACGTTGTCCCATGGTTCCACCGAGCGTAGAGCCCTTGAACTCAATAATATCACCTCAACGGAAAATATTTTCTTTATTGGTATCCGCTCCATCGAAATGGATGAGATGGCATTCATGAGAAATAATAGGGTTCATGTCATCAATGCCCATGAGTTTCATAACTTTGGAGTCAGTCAGGTATTGGATTCGGTAAAAGCTCAAATGCAGGCATTCAATAAGATTTATCTGACCTTGGATATTGATTGCCTAGACCCGGCTTATGCCGCGGGAACCGGAACACCCCAGTTTGGAGGTCTTCACGCCCGAGATCTTTTGAATCTGCTCAAAGGGTTGTTTGACTTGCCGATCATTGGTTTTGATGTCGTGGAGATTGCGCCCGGATTAGATCCTGCACTTACTTCGCTGTTTGCCGGCAGAAAAATCATTACAGAGTGTTGGGGACACTATCTTAGAAAAAGGAACCGGTTGGATTTGGGATAATACTCTAATGCAAAGGGCATAGCTTAAATGACTCAAAATAAAAATCTTATCAACCACCATTCTGAAAGGAGATCAACTATGCAAAAAATAGTACCTCATTTATGGTATGACAAGGAAGCCAAGGAAGCAGCCATGTTCTATATCAGCCTATTTGATCAATCCAAGCTCGTTAATTCGACGATTCTAGAGAACACCCCTTCAGGAGATGCAGAGATTGTGAATTTCGAACTAGCTGGACAGCCATTCGCAGCAATAAGTGCAGGTCCCTACTTCAAGTTCAACCCATCGATATCTTTTATAGTCGCTTGTAAATCTGTAGAAGAAGTGAATGCGAAGTGGAGCGCATTGTCAGAAGGCGGAACCGAATTGATGCCGCTGGACGAATATCCCTTCAGCAAGAGATACGGATGGCTTCAGGACCGTTATGGTCTGTCCTGGCAGCTGATGCTTTTCGAGGGTGGGCAGCAGGTTCAGAAGATAACGCCCAACCTGCTTTTTTCCAATGATGTTTGCGGGAAAGCAGAAGAAGCAATAAAGCACTATGTTGAGGTTTTCGAGGATTCTGAGATTGGATTTGTGAGCAGATACGGAGAAGGGGAAGCAATGTCGCCCGAGGCGAAGGTGAACTATGCAGCCTTCAAGCTTTGCGGCATTGATTTCTCGGCGATGGACAATGCTTTTGGTGCGGATTTCAATTTCAATGAGGCATTTTCTTTTATGGTGAAGTGCAAGGATCAGGCGGAGATCGACTTTTTCTGGGATAGGCTTTCAGCCGTTCCGGAAGCGGAGCAATGCGGATGGATCAAGGACAAATTCGGTGTTTCATGGCAGATTGTACCTGCAAATCTAGATGATGTCATGTTCCATGGCACAAAGGATGAAGTTCAAAGGATGACCGAGGCATTTCTAAGAATGAAGAAGTTTGATTTGGAAGCTTTGGAAAGAGCAAGAGCGGGAAATTAGATAGGCGGTTGTAGATCGTTTATTGGAATGGCTTAAAAGATTTTAAGGTTCGCGGTGCCGGCGTTTTCTTCAAAGAGAATAGAATGCCAGGCACCGCACTTTTTTTCGGGTGCAAACAAGATAAACATGAAAAAACATGAAAGCAGCATCGAAAGGAGCACATTAGCGTGTATGAGTTGCGACATCTAATGCCATCGCCGGGTTTTCAATCAGTATTTGACTCATCACGGTATCCGGTATGCCTTTTGATTTGCAAAGAGGGATGAATTTGGTAAATATATTATTGTAGGACCTAAGCTTGGTATCCTTAACCTCACCTATTTCATAGCAACCGGCATCCTGTGATATCAGTACCTGATTCGACAGTTTATCTTCTATAAGGCTTTGCAGCAGGCCTATTTGCACCTCATACGGCTCTGGAAAAGCACTAATTGCATCGATTTCCACCCAGATACCTTTCCTTGCTAGCTTCAAAATAGTTGGATAGTCATTGGACCAATCGATATGAACCCAAATGAACTTATTGAAGGGAAGATTTTCTTCTTCTATGATTTCAACTGCTTTAACTGCACTTGTAGAAGAGCCTATATGACATTCTATAGGTAATCCTGAGATAAGACTTGTTCTAGCTGCAGCTCTCAGCAGCTTTTCCTGCATCTCTGAAACAAAGCCCTCATCACCTAATGCAAGCTTGATGAAACCTGGCGGATACCTGTACCATCTATTCCTGCCTGAAATTCCTGTACCCATGCTTCTGCAATCTTGTTCGCATCCATGTTTTTAATTTCGTCAGGTATGAACTTTCCTCTATATTTTCCGCCGTCCCATGCACCGCAGTTTGTAATGATATGAAGACCTGTCCTCATGGCACATGCCTTAAGTACATCTACATCTCTTCCGGCTCCATAAGTGGTTGCTTCCACTAATGTTTGACATCCTAACCTTTTCAGCTCAATAAGATAGGGTACCATTGTGTCGACTATCTCTTTTTTGCTGTAAGGCACGCGGCCATTCTTTTCCGCTCCGTTCCAATCCCATATGATATGCTCATGCATCAAAGTAATACCTAGCTCTGCCGGTTGTATTTCCCCCAGAACAGTTCGAATCATTAAAGCCCCTCCAAATAAGAAATATTTGGTATATTATATCAATAAACCTGATATAAATAAAGGTATTTTCTCAAAAGTCATGAAGCTACCCTGAAGCTAAACATACCAATGCTTTTGGGTAGTTTGTTTTTTGGTACCTTTGCCCTTTCCGGTGGATATAATGATTATATGGATGTATAAAAGCAAGGCAGGTGGACAAATATGAGTTCTTCTTCATCATCTTCTTCAAGCTCATCATCATCTTCTTCAAGCTCATCATCATCTTCTTCGAGCTCAAGCAGGTACTACTGCTGCAAAAGAAGAGGAAGCAGGCACTATAAGCGTTCACATGGACACTGCTGCAGCATTTTTGACGCAATATTGAAGGCCTTAAGCGATTTGGAAAGCTTTATAGGCTCTTGCTCCTCCTGTTCATCGTCTTCATCCTGGAGTTCAAAGCGCCGCTGCAAATGCCGTAAAAAGCGGCATTCCAGTTAGAAATATGATTATGAAGCTGCTGGACACTGATATAAAATACTCTGCCGGACAGTATCTTGAAGGTTTCAAGATCGTAAATAGAATCGGAGAGGGTAGGTATGGGACATGCTACCTTATAACAGATGATAAAAACCTCTACATATTGAAGCAGCTTAAGAAAAGATTGTACCAGGAAAATCTGCTGAAGGCACATTACGAGGAAGACATTCTTAAAGCTCTGAAGCATGACGCAATTCCCGGATTTGTAATGAAGATAGAGAATAAGCAATTTGTGGGATATGTACTGGAATATAAGCAAGGCATAACCTTTGAGGCTATGATCTTTAAACAAAAGCGAATTTTTACGCGAAGTGAAATATACGGTACAGGTAAGCAGTTGATTCGTATCTTGAGCTATTTGCATGGAAAAGGAGTCGTTCACAGAGACATAAGGGTTCCTAATACATTACTCGACGGAACGCATATTTACTTAGTGGACTTTGGTTTGGCAAGGTGGATCGATGATAGAAAATATAAGGCGGACATAGACTTTTCGTATTTCGGAGATTTTTTGATATATCTTTATTACACATCGTATTTGGATAAGACAAAGAAAAGCAAGCCATGGTATGAAGAACTGACCTTAGGCGGCAAAGAGCTGGTATTCCTGAAAAAGCTTATGGGGATTGAAAAAAGATACAAGAGCATAGCTGAAGTAGAGATAGATTTTGAAGACATATTTACTTAAGCAGGATGCCCTTATTCCGATCTTAAGACGCCAACCACTGTACTCGGCACTGTCAATTTTGCTACAGATTACATTTTCAAGGCATGCGCACTATCCTGGATATATATGAATAAGATATAGGATAGATATTTTTGTTAAATAAAGGGGTAGATGTGATGATCGCTGAAAGCATCCTTGATGTCATTGGCAATACGCCTATGGTTAGCCTGAAAAAGCTATCAGGCTTGAATATCTTTGCTAAGGCAGAATACCTGAATCCAGGTGGGAGTATTAAGGATCGGGTTGCAAAATATATGGTTGAACAGGCGGAAAAGAAAGGGATATTGAAATCAGGTATGACAATTATGGAACCTACTTCGGGCAATACGGGGATAGGCATAGCTCTAGCGGGAGTTCAAAAGGGATATAGGGTTGTAATTGTTATGCCGGAAAATATGAGTGAGGAGAGAAAAAAGATTATATGGGCATTGGGTGCGGAACTCATCCTGACTGATCCGGAAGAAAGCATCGGCGGATCAATTGCTGAAGTTGAGAGACACAAGGCAAAGGACTCCAATATTTTTGTCCCCCAGCAGTTTGAGAACCCTGACAACCCCCAAATTCATTATCTGACTACAGCCTCGGAAATTTGGACGCAAATGAACGGTGAAGTCGATGTGTTCGTTTCGGGTTTGGGCAGTGGAGGGACGCTGGGAGGAATCGGCAGATTCATTAAAGAAAAAAATCCCAAGGCTAAGATCATTGCAGTAGAACCTAAAAACGTATCCGCACTTCTTGGGCACGAGCCGGGGCTGCATAAGATTCAAGGAATCGGTGATGGCTTCATCCCCAATGTCCTCGATACAACGCTCATAGATGGGGTAATACAAGTCACAGATGATGATGCAATTAATACAGCCAGGGATTTGGCCAGGGTCCAAGGCATCCTTGCAGGGACTTCTTCAGGTGCCAATGTCTGGGCTTCGATCATAGCCGCACAAAAGTATGGCCCGGATAAAAACATTGCAACCATTTTGCCCGACAGAGTTGAAAGATATTTCAGCACAGCGTTAATATAAGGTCATAGCAGAAGCTAGCCGAAGGAAAGAAAAAGTGTCAAAGCAGCCAGGAAGCGTAATGTGTTAATACATCTTGGCTTTATTTACCGCAAACATTCAGATTGACGTTTATCCTATGAAGTGATACTGTATATATATTCCGACGACACTGTCGTCGGAATAATTTATTAACGACTGCTTATAGGAGGTTCTGAATATGAAAGTTACCTTTCTTACATTAGGAAGCAGAGGTGATGTTCAGCCATACCTGGCATTAGCTAAAGAACTGATTAAGAACGGGCATACGGCGCAGATATGTACGGGCGGCAGCTTCAAAAACTTCGTGCAGGAAAACGGCGTTGAGTTCTATGAAGCCTCTGCCGACTTGATGGCCATATTGGAAAGTGAAGAGGGAAAAAGAATATTCAATGGCGGCAGCTTCAATATCTTTAAAATGCTAAAGTATGCGAAGGAAGTAATTACCCCGGCCTACAGGAAAAGCATGTATGATTTTCTGGAAGCCTCAAAAAGAACGGACATGATCATTTATCACCCTAAAGCCCTTGGTGCGGCTGATATAGCAGAGTATCTGGGCATTCCCTGTGTTAGTATGCCTCCTGTGCCCATTCTGTTTCCGATTACGGAGTTCCCGAATCTTGCAATAGCATCAAATAGAAACTTCGGGGCAGCTCTAAACAAGCTGACTTATAAAGCTACTGCATTGGGAGAATCCTCATATATGAAGGATATTAATGAGTTTAGGAAAAGTGCATTGAATCTTCCCGAGCGAAAAGCAGGGGAGCGTACGTTCAGAATAAATGGCAAAGACATCCCAATCGTCTATCCGATAAGCCCATATTTATTTAAGGAAGTAAAGAGCTGGAAAGACCGAGTTTATGTCCCAGGATTTTTCTTCATGGACATAGGGGAGGCCAAATTGGATGAAAAGCTGGCTGGATTCATCACAAGAGGTAGGAAGCCTATTGTTGTCTCCTTCAGCAGTATGCCCCTTAAGAATCCTGAGGCTTTTGGAGAAAAGCTGACTAAGGCTTTAAAAGAGACAGGTGACAGAGCTGTGGTGCTAACAGGAACAAGCGGAATGACCTTTGCAGATGGGGATAACATTTTTGCCGTAAAGAAAGCGCCGCACCGGCTTTTATTCGCGGCTGCAAAGGGAGTCATCCACCACGGGGGAGTCGGGACAATGTCTGAAGCGCTTCTCAGCGGTGTCCCCCAATTGATTATGCCCTTTGCCACGGATCAACCCTTCTGGGCCTATACCCTGCATTCCAAAGGATATGCAATGAAGCCTCTGAAGGAAAAAAGCCTGGAGGTAGCGGATCTGGTGAAAGCCTTTAAAGAAATGGATAGCGCAGTATTAATTGAAAATGCAAAACAGATTCAGAAAATAATCAGAGAAGAAAATGGACTTCTAAACGCTGCTAAGTATATTGAGAAAGTGCAGGAGCTTCGCATGTAACCATACTTGCAGCATGATAAAATCTGTATAGGAGAGGAAAACATGCCCAAACAGACATTTTTCAATCTGACATGCGAAAAGCAGGAGCAAATTATAGAGGTCGCAATAAGAGAGTTCTCTGTGTATACCTTTAATGAAGTGAAAATTTCTGATATCATCAATAAGGCAAAAATTCCCCGAAGCAGTTTTTATGACTACTTTGAGGACAAGAAGGATCTGTATCGGCATATAATTCTCATGATCCGGGAAGAGAAAATGAAATACATGGTGCCTGCTTTGGAGAGGCAGCAAGCAAGCTTTTATGAAAGGTTCAGAGCACTTTTTCGGGCTGGAGCGCAGTTTGCAGCTGCAAAACCGGAATATGAAAAGCTGGCAGGCAAAATGTATGAGAACATGGAGCTTGTCAACGGATTATTTGGGACGGAAGCGCTTGATGCGTCAAGCTTTTATGAGTCTATGCTGATAAAAGGCATTGAAGCAGGAGAAGTAAGAAGCGGTATAGATGTGAAGTTCGTTGCCAGGTCCATTCATATCCTGGCATCCAATCTTTTGCCGGGCAGCTTTGAAAACAATAAGGAGACGCTGAGCGAACGCATTGAAGAGTTTGCTGAAAACCTGACAAGCTTTATCAGGTTTGGAATAGCAAAATAAAATAAGAGGAACGGTGCTTTCTGCTTTAAAAATAAGCAAAAAGTATCGTCCCTCTTATTTTATACATAATATGTATATTTCTCATTTTGAATTAATTTCTCAATACGAAAATCACGACTTGAGAAATCAGGCGGAGATTTCAGTATGAAAAAAAGAAGCCATGTAATTCACAAACCTGAAAACCCTTGCAAATGCTTATAGATTTCTATGCCGAACCTTTGGCACAACTCTTGCTCATATAGGAGTTATAGCTGCGCAGCTACATACTCTTAAGTGCGAGGTGTGATATGACGAAGAAAAAGACACGGTATGCCATTCTTGGCGCTGGAAACGGAGGGCAGGCGGTTGCGGGACATCTGAGCTTATCCGGATACAGTGTCAGATTATATGATTACTCAGATGAGCAGATTGACAAACTCCGGAAGAGGGGACGAATCACTCTGGTGGAAGATGGGAACACCAACGAGGCATACCCGGAGATGTTCACAGCAAATATTAAAGAGGCAGTTGAAGGCGCCGATGTGGTGATGATCGTTAACCCTGCCATCTATCACGGACAGCTGGCTGCAGCCTGTGCACCCCATCTGAAAGACAACCAGATCGTGTTTTTGCATCCCGGTTCAACCTTCGGCGCTCTTGATTTCAAACAGAAATTAGAAGAGAATGGATGTAAGCGGCTGGTCAGCATCGCTGAGAGCAATACCCTGATATTCGCTTGCCGTGCCATGGAGGCCGGGCTGGTTCAGCTATGCGGGAAAAAGGATCGGCTGCTGGTTGCAACGGTCCCTGCTGCGGATAACCTCAGAGTGGTCGGAGTTTTGAAAGAAGCCTTCCCGGAAATAGACGGGGCGTCCAATGTCATGATAACTAGCTTTGACAACACCAACCCCATTTTTCATCCGGCTCCGACCTTGCTCAGTACAGCGTTTATTGAATCGGGACAGGACTTCAAATATTATCATCAGGGTATCAGTGAAAGCATAGGGCGGTTCATTACTGCAATGGATCAGGAACGGCTGGCGGTAGGTGCAGCTTTGGGGCTGGACAGAGCTTCGGAACTGAATGATATTTTCAGGCAGTACCTGGCAGAATATGCTGCCGCAGGGGATACCATAACGGAGGTTGTCAGGAATGTAAAGGCTTACGCGGACATCTCAGGACCGGCATCGCTGAAAACCAGGTATTTGTACGAAGATATCCCAATGGGATTGGTTCCGTTGGTTTCACTGGGCAAGCAACTGGGCGTCGGTGTCGATAAGATGGAGCTGGTTATCCGGTTGGCTGAGCAGCTCACGGGTGAAGATTTCACGACCTGCGGAAGAACAATGAAGAACCTTCGAATGGAAGGCATGACCGCTTCGGAGATCATGGCTTATGCGATAACCGGAATAAAAAAATATGTAAGGGAAAAGGGGGTTTGATCATGAGTACGGCAATAGACGATAAAAAGGAAAAGGCCGGGACACCGCCTAAAGAGAAAAAGCACTGGAATATTCACCCATATACCATCATATTCATGCTGATGCTTGCTGCCGCTATCCTGACCTGGATAATACCCGCCGGACAGTTTGACCGGGTGATGGATGAAAAGACAAACCGTGAAATAGTCGTTGCAGGAACTTATCATATTATAGAATCCAACCCCATAGGCCCCGTTGAGTTTATGATGAATATGCAGAAGGGCATGGTCAATGCATCTGAAATCGTTATCTTTATTCTGGTCATCGGAGGCGCCTTTGGAATATTCACCGCAACCGGCGCAATTGATGCACTGATGGCAAAGATCGTAACCAAGTTTGCAGGGAAGACCTACAGCCGCTGGGTTTTTCCGCTTCTTATGGTTTTCTTCTTCTCTTGCGCAGCCTTTTTCGGGATGGGAGAAGAGGCCATGATATTCACACCCTTTCTGGTGGCACTCTCAATTGCTTTGGGCTATGATGCTGTCATCGCTGTTGCGACCCTGGTGCTGAGTATCGCACTGGGCTATTCAGCCTCCCTGACGAACCCCTTCAATATAGGGATTGCCCAGTCTATAGCAGGGCTGCCTATGTACTCGGGGCTCTGGTACAGGCTGATCATATTTGCCGTCATTTACAGCGTTGCAGCCTGGTGGGTTTTGAGGTACGCAAAAAAGATCAAGAAGGATCCTTCCAAAAGCATCGTTGCCGATCTGGATTACAGCCATGTTGTCATTCAAGACGATCCGGCAAAGATTGTGATGACCGGCAGGCACAAAGCTGTTCTGGCAGTGTTCGGAGCTTGTTTCGCCTTTATGATATTTGCCATTATGAAGTGGGCTTGGTGGATCGATCAGCTTACGGCCTTTTTCCTTGTTGTCGGACTTCTGGTGGGGCTCGTAAACCGTTATGGGTTCGGTAAAATAGCCGATGAGTTTGTGACCGGTGCCAAGAATATGCTCTTTGCAGCCTTGATGGTCGCTTTTGCCAGAGGCATCAGGGAAGTCCTGTCGTCAGGCCTGATACTGGATACCGTCATATATGGTCTTACAGTGCCCTTGAGCTATGTGCCCAGACTGCTGGTAGGTCCTCTGATGGTTTTTGTCCAGAGTCTGATCAACCTTACAATACCCAGTTCATCCGCTATGGCCGTCGTAACCATGCCGATCATGTCGCCTTTGGCAGACGTACTGAGTATCCAAAGGCAGACGGCAGTCATCGCCTATCAGTTTGGTGACGGCATTACCAACCTTCTTATGCCGTTCTACAATGTTTTGATCATCGCATTGGGGCTGGCAAACGTACCCTTCCAGAGATGGTTCAAATGGGTGCTGCCACTGGTGGGTATCCTTCTCGTTGTGGCATTGATCATGACGGGTATAGCTGAATATGTTAAAGTAGGTCCCTTCTGATTTTCAGCTAATGCACCTTTCGGCCGGCTGCATGATTGTAGTTGGCCGTTTGGTGTGTTAGCATGGTATTAATAGCTTCATTTGTAAAGAGGTGGTATTTTGGCGCTGCTCAACGATATCGTGGATTATGTTCAAAAGACATCGGAAATCATCGCAAGTGTTTTGGATATTGAGGTCATCATATGCGACAATCATTATAGGATACTGGGGGACAGCGAAGACAAGCCCGCTTCGGAGCCAAGCTATATCAGTGAAACATCTTTACTGAATGAAGTGATTGAAGAGAATAGGATCGTATTCATCAGCAACAGGGATGACCATATAGGCTGCCTGTCCTGCAGCAAAAGGAGCAGGTGCCAGGTCCGGTCCATGGTTGGAATGCCCATTGTCCTGCATGGCAAGGCAATTGGGGCAATAGGCCTGTTAGCGCAGAATGAGGCGGCACAAAAGGCAATGCATGAGAAACTGGAGTATTTCAAGCAGTTTGTCCAGCAGATGTCGGAGCTGCTGATCGGCAAAGTCCGGGAGTACGAAGAGAATACGGCCTTATCGGTCATGAAGGAAAGGCTTATCAGCATTATCGAGTCGATGGACAGCGGTATCATTGCAGTTGACGAAGCAGGTATACCCACCTTCTTTAATTCCATGGTGTTTGACTTCCTGGATGAAAAAGCTGTACGATTGAAGACACCCCTTCACCGGTTGATCGAAAAGCCGTATGTCCGAAGCCTAATAGAAAACTGTGAGGATTTTAAGAACAAGGAAGTCCTTTTTACAAAGAACGGCAGGCAAGTCCATGCACTGATCAGCGGAAGGCCTGTTATCTTTATGAATCAAAGCGCCGGGGCAATCCTGACAATCAAAAAGATATCGGATATCTACGAAGAAGTAAACCAGCTTTCAAACGCCGATATGCAGGCAGGCCTGGATGATATCATAGGGCAAAGCGAACAGGTCATCAGCCTGAAGAAAAAGATCATCATTATTGCAAAGAGCAAATCCACCGTTTTGATTACAGGCGAGAGCGGAACGGGAAAAGAACTGATTGCCAGGGCGCTGCATAACTGCAGTGCGATGCCTGGTAAACCGTTTATTGCGTTGAATTGTGCTGCCATCCCCGACAGCTTGCTGGAAAGCGAACTTTTCGGCTATGAGGAAGGTGCCTTTTCCGGTGCCAAAAGAGGCGGAAAACTGGGCAAGCTTCAGCTGGCACATGGGGGAACCCTCTTTCTGGATGAAATTGCGGAGCTGTCGCTGCATTTGCAGGCTAAGCTTTTGCGGGTCCTGCAGGAGCGCTGCATCGAGAAGCTGGGCGGTATAGGAACCATTCCCATCGATTTACGGGTGGTGGCTGCCACCAATCAGAACCTTGAAGAGATGGTAACGACAGGTGAGTTCAGGGAAGACCTCTACTACCGTTTGAATGTCATCCCGCTGCACATTCCTCCCTTGAGGGAGAGAAGGGGCGATATACCGCTTCTGCTGGATTATTTCCTTGGAAAGTACAATACTAAGCTGAACAAGAGGATATCCGGATTTAGTGAGGACGCAAGGGAAGTGCTGCTGCAGTACTCATGGAAAGGCAATGTCCGGGAACTTCAAAATGCAGTTGAATATGCTGTGAACATGGCAGATGGAAATTACATCCGGTTAAAGGATATCCATATCCGGAATACGGCACCTGCCCTAACCAGCAGCCCGGCAACGGTGCAGTGTATGGATGACTATTTGATCGTTAGCATCCGGGAAGCGCTTAAGCAATTCGGTGCTGATACCCAAGGCAAAGATATGGCAGCGCAGGCTCTTGGAATCAGCAGATCGACACTATATAGGAAAATGAAGAAGTACGGACTGGAATAAAGCAATCGGGACTGCCCGATTGCTTTATTCTTTATTTTTGCTTGGCACTACTGAGATAAACTTCTCTGAAGCTGTTACGGTCAGTTGCACCAACCTTTTGATATATGTTCTGGATATGTTTCTTTACGGTGGCTTCGCTTATATAAAGCTGACTTCCGATTTCCTTGTTGGAGATATTCTCCAGAAGCTTTAAGGCTACGTGACATTCCCTTCCGGTGAGGCCGAAGTCTCTAAAAACCTGCTCTGATGCTGCTGCGGAGATCAAAGCCTGCACTTCACCCCGGGCGGGGGCTTCCCGGAGAGCACTGCCGGCGTTTCCGTCCTCTCGGAGGATCAGATTCAGAAGCAGGTACAGCATGCTACCGTACAGCATCGGCAACAAGGCGCCAGCCAGCTGGTGGCCCGTCATATCGGCCAGGCTGCGGGAGGGTACGGTGGACAGCAACGATACCAGTGTTGTCAGGAAGCTGGCGAAAAGCAGGTTCCAAGCGGTGCTGGCAAGGATATCGTCTCGGGAGTATGTCTTTTTGTACTGTGAGGCCGTCAGCAGCACCATCCCCAGCAGCACCGAGAAAAAGGGCCTGGGCTGAAAAAGCAGCGGCCAGTCAAAATTGAAGAGCACGCCCACAAGGATCATGTAGCAGAGAAAGCCTACCGCTTTAACGACTGTCTTCTTCATAAAGATATTCCTTGTCCATGGTCAGTAATACGGCTCTTACCTTGGCCTGCACAGGCAGCAGAATAAAAACAAGAATAACGGCATAGAAGGGGGTCAGCGTTGCCACTGCCAGGCCGGGGGCCAGGTAGGCCATGTCCCGGATGCCGGACAGGATGGCGATGAGTCCGATGAGGAAGCCCGCCAGGCCTGAAAAAAGCAGAAGCTTTATCGTAAGCCCCAGAGAAATTTCGGTTTTTCGGATCTCGTAGCAGGAATAAGTATTGGTCCGCTGACCCATGATCCTGAAGCTGCGGAAAAAATCCGGAAACAGTCCGGAGGCCATGAGCATCGGCAGGCTGAAAGCCAAGATGATCAAGATGCTGGGAAAGTCAATAAATGTGGCCAGGGGACCGGAAAGAAGGGTGGAGCCTGCAAGGAAGGCGACAAATAAGATAATACCTACGTAATACATTGAAAATCCTCCTATCTTTGGCAGAAGTCTGTCTGCCTTTATATGCCCATTCTAATACAGCGGCGCATAACCTGCCATACTCCTGGGGGCGTAATAAGGGGGTATCCTAAGTATATAATATTTTTCGCCGCATTTCCACAGCCGCCCGCCGTGTAATAACCGGTTCCGGTCAAAGTGGAGCTGCTTTTATCCTTAAGAAAATATTAAGATTTGCATCAGGCCTTTATTAAGATTTGACTGGTATCATAAGTTTAGAACAAATAGTAAAGAGGTGGTATAATATGTACAAATTCATCTTTAGGAGTGATTTTCCTTGAACATTTTAGTTTGTGATGATGATAAGTCAATTGCAGCTGCGATAGAAATCTATCTTGAGAATGAAGGCTATAAAGTCTTTAAGGCTTATGACGGCGTGGAGGCCATTGACATCATCAGAGACCGGGATATACATCTCATTATCATGGATATCATGATGCCGAAGCTGGACGGTTTACGAGCCACCATGAAGATCAGGGAGGAAAATAATATCCCGGTGATTATGCTTTCAGCAAAATCTGAGGATGCGGATAAGATCATCGGCTTGAATCTGGGTGCTGATGATTACATAACCAAGCCGTTTAATCCTCTGGAGCTTATTGCAAGGGTCAAATCCCAGCTGAGAAGATATACGGCCCTGGGAAGCCTTGAAGCAAAGAGCAATGTTTATAGGAGCGGGGGCCTCGTTATCGATGATGAGAGCAAAACCATAACCGTAGACGGTGAGGAAATATACCTTACGCCGGTGCAATATAAGATATTGAAGCTGCTTACCGCAAACGCCGGAAGAGTATTCTCCATTGAGGAGATTTACGAGAAGGTCTGGAATGAGCCGGCTTTCAGCCCTGAAAACACGGTAACAGTCCATATAAGAAAAATCAGAGAGAAAATAGAGATTAACCCGAAGGAACCAAAATACTTGAAGGTGGTGTGGGGAATTGGATATAAAGTGGAAAAACTATAGTCATCTGATGACAACGAAAGTAATCGCCTTTGTTGTGGCGGTTGCATGCTTTACAGGGGCTATTGCAGCTTTTGTAAATGTAGCGGTGCTGAATGATGGCGATTTCGATATCGTGTATGAAGACAACTACTATCAAAGCCGGTCCTATGTAAGGGAAGCTGAAGATCTCCTGCGTGTACTGACACGGCTATTGGTTGAATACAAGAATGAAGCGTACATTATGCAGGGCAAGACAGTTACTGAAGATGAAATAAAAAACGAAGAAGATGTTTTGTTTTCTGAGTTCAGAGGCAATTCCAGAAGTTATGACCCTGACCTGGGAGAAGAAAAGAATTATGAGAGGTTCAGGGCAGAATATGCCGAAAAGATCACGCAGGCAAGGGAAAGACTGATCAAGGATGATCTGAAGGAATACAATCTGCTGCTGCAAAAATTAAGGGGATACAAAGGCATATTATATTTTGCCAGCGACGGTTCAAACGTATTTACGAACTACTCATATTTAGGCAGAGAACTGCTTAACAGATATCCCTCATACATCATGGCAGAGAAATATGAAACGGAGATTTACCCTAAGGAAGTCACAAAAAATGGGCATCTGCACCGGATAACGGAAAAGCTGGATGCACTGGAGCCGGAGAGCCATGTCCTATATATGGCCTTTACTAAAGAATTACTAAACGCAAAAATGAAAGCCTGGCAGGCAGATAAAGCGATAGCTGTCTACAATTTGTACTGGCTGGCCGTGTCTTTGCTGGGACTTATTATGACCTTTGCCTATCTGGTATTTGTGATAGGCAGAAAAACCTTTGGTGATCGTGAGCTGCACTTGAATCCGGCAGACCGTTTGTATAATGATATCAATATCGTGCTATGCATAGGGCTGATGGTATTATGGGTAGGTGTGCTGGAAGACATGGATTTTGACAATATCCATAAGCTGATAATCCCTGTGACCATTCCTATTGCCTCTGCCGGTTTGATGCTGATTCTCTCTATGGTGAAGCATATTAAGAACAAAACCTTTCTGAGGCATACCTTTGTCTATAGCATCATACACGGCGTTATAAGATTTGCAAGAGGTGTATACGACAGTGGAAGCGTTGGTATAAAGACGGTACTGCTGGTGGTAGGCTACCCGTTTATCGTTGCATTGACTTTCTTCATGTTCCCAATAACGATAGGCGCAGCAGCCTGGTTGGCCCATAAGCGGATCAAATCCTTTAATGCAATAAAGGAGGGTGTCGAGCGGATAAAGTCAGGAGACATCCATCATATCATCGCAGTTGATGGAAAAGGAGAGTTCGGAGGGCTTGCTGCCAACATAAACAGCATAACAGACGGATTGAAAAAGGCGGTTGACAGCGAATTGAAAAGCGAGCGGCTGAAAACGGAGCTGATCACCAATGTATCACACGACATAAGAACACCGCTGACTTCCATTATCACCTATGTGGACCTGCTGAAAAAGGAAAAGGACCCGGAAAAAGCAGCAGAGTATATTGAGGTGCTGGATCAGAAATCACAACGGCTGAAAACACTGACGGACGACCTGTTTGAAGCGGCAAAAGCTTCAAGCGGCAATATTCCCGTCAATTTTGAGCGGATAGACATTGTATCTTTATTAACCCAGGGATTAGGGGAGCTTCATGATAAAATTGAAGCAGTCGATTTGGAATTTAGAATAACTCACCCGAAGCAGCCTGTCTATATTGCAGCGGATGGAAAGCTGTTATGGCGGGCGGTTGAGAACCTGCTGTCCAATATATTCAAATACGCGCTTAGAGGGTCACGGGTATATATTGATATAGAAGACTCGAGCCATGAAATACTGCTTGTCATCAAAAACATTTCAGCCTATGAGCTGAACATTTCGGCAGATGAACTGATGGAACGCTTCAAAAGAGGCGATGAAGCCAGGAACAGTCAGGGCAGTGGATTGGGGCTGTCTATTGCAAAAAGCCTGATCGATATTCAGAGAGGCAGATTCTCTATACAAATCGATGGAGACTTGTTCAAAGCCATGATTTATATGCCCAAGCATAAAGAGATCAATATGTGATCTGGCCAAAGGCCACAAAGAGGGATCAAGGGGAGGTCCCTCTCTAATTTTCTTCATAGTCGTGAAAAATTGATTAAAGTTTGGTTTATTTCGCCATTTGGTATTTACAAAAGGTGAACTCTGTAGTAGAATTACATTGAATGAAGTTTCAACCAATTAAAGAAGGGTGTTATTTGGCTAGAAATAAAGATATGAATCAGAAGATCAAGGATGAACGCAGAGAACAAATACTGTCAAAAGCGCTGATGTTCTATGCAAAGAAAGGCCTATCAGCAACAAAGATAACAGATATTGCTTCCGCATTGAGTATTTCTCAAGGGCTTATATACCATTACTACAGGTCTAAAGAGGAAATATTTACTGAATTGATCGGGACTGCCTTTGAGCGCATGAATGAAGCATGCCGCTGGCTGGAAAGCCAACCCATGACGGCGAAGGAGAAGATCGCATTTGCTATCCAGGAGCTGCTTAAGCTTCTGGAGAAAGACGAAGATGCTGCACGATACCATTTGCTGATCGCACAGGCAGCTGCATCGGAGGCCATTCCAGGGGAGGCAAAAGCTATCATAGAAAAAGAGAACACATTTTCCTATGAAGTGATAGCAAGAATTATCACAGACGGTCAAAAAGATGGTTCGTTTAAGAATTACGATGCCAAGGAATTGGCTTTGGTGTTTTGGACATCCATTAACGGGCTGGCCATATACAAGGCGGTCCATGGAGAAAAGTTCAAGGCGCCTGACGCCGCAATTCTAACCAGTATGTTTTTTCAGGAGTAACACAAACAGCGTATGATTGATTAAAGGAGATGTAAAAAATGCCCAGTATGCGAGGTCGATTGATCAAGTTTTTATTGCAGCATCGTCATTTATTTCAGCTTCAATTCAAGAAGGAAATCATCGATTGGAGTCGATATGAAGCAATCGTTAATTTCCGAAAGCAGGTTGAAGATGGGGCTGAAAGGTTCGGGAAGCTGCCGGAGGATATCCAGATTACGCCTGTAGATATAGACGGTCTCAAGGCCGAATGGATTGCGCCGGCCCATTGCGAAAGGGAAAAGACAATCCTGTATTTTCATGGCGGTGGTTACATATCCGGTACATGCAATTCCCACCGCGCCATAACCGCAAAGTTTGTTAAAAACAGCGGGATACGGGCGCTGCTCTTTGAGTACCGGTTGGCTCCGGAAAATCCCCATCCGGCTGCCTTGGAAGATGCTCTAGCAGCGTATCACTGGCTGCTTGACCAGGGAATAAAGCCCTCAAACATCGTATTTGTGGGAGACTCTGCCGGCGGCGGTTTATGCCTGGCTACCTTGCTTGCCATCAGAGATCAAGGCACGCCCCTTCCGGCTGCAGCGGCAGCGTACTCTCCCGTAACGGATTTCAAGTGCAACGGGGAGACCTACCGGACGAAAGTCAAGGTGTGCCTGTCGCCGGAGGGGATGGGGCAAGCGCTTGCAAAGCATTACGCAGGTGAAATGGATCCGGGTTTGCCGTATATATCACCTCTATATGGAGAGCTTCACCAGCTTCCACCCTTGCTTATCTTTGCAGGAGAAGATGAAACCCTTTGCTCTGAAGGCGTCCAGTTTGCGGAGAAGGCGAAAAAAGCAGGAGTAGATGTCACCTTAAGGGTGGGAGAGGGAATGTTCCACTGCTATCCGGCGATGGCACCCCTTTTTCCGGAGGCGACACAAGCAATGGAAGAGATTTGTACATTCATAAATCAGCATGTGGCGGCTTAGTCCCTGCTACTTTTATCGGATCTGAGCCGCGGTAGTGTATTCATGTCCTTTTGGCTATACAAGACTATGAGATTCGAACACGAGTCTGGCAACATATATTTCGTGCCAAACTAATCGGACAATGGAAACAAATGCAGGAATTCCAATTCAATTGGAGAACTATTAGAAGTACATTCCGAAAAGAATCCGGGGGATGACCTGCATGAGGAAATCGAAATCACGTAAAGCAAATGTCAAAAATAGTATTGACTCTGCCCAAGGGGCAGGGTTTACTATTTAATTGGGGGTGTTCAGTTATATGAATACAAAGGAAGTATGTAAAAAGCTCTGCATGACGGAAAAAGCACTGAGGGTTTATGAAGCCTGCAGTATTATTACACCGGAAAGGGAAGCTAACGGCTACAGGAATTATAGCGAAGAGGACTTGCTGAAACTGAGAGAGATATTGTTACTCAAGGAGATCGGGTTTTCCTTAAAAGAAATAAAGCTGCTGACAGACAGGAACATATACGCCAACAATCGGTTTACGCGCAGCCTGTACCTTCAATATAAAGCAATAGATTGCAAGATAGCAGAGCTGGACAATATCAGGAGCACCTTGAAGGAAAGTGTTGATAGAATGCTGGAGTCTGATAAGGAGCTTAATCAGACGCGTTTTCTGGATAATATTTCTGAAACACTGAAAGCGAATAAGGCAGTCAGAAGGCAGTGGATAGACAAATGGGGCTTTGACAACAAGGCGATGAAATACGATAAAATGGTAAATGACAGGGCCAATGACGAACTGGGTTTGTTTGAAAAATATGATGAGATTTTGGAAGAAATCAGATGCATGATAATAGAGCATAAGGCTCAGGAAGTCCTTGACATAGGGTGTGGCACGGGAAACTTGTGCGGCAGCCTGGGTAGTAAGATAAAAGTGGTAGGCATGGATCAGAGCTTGGAAATGCTGTTGCAGGCAAAGAGAAAGTATGAAAACATGAAGCTGAAGCTAGGGAATTTTTTAGATAAACCATTCGATACGAACCGCTTCGATGTCGTAGTTTCAACCTTTGCCTTTCATACCTTAAACAATGAAGAAAAGAAAATCGCTTTGTATCACATGCTTGAGTTCATAAATGAAAAGGGGAAAATCATCATTGGTGATTTTATGTTCACCAATGACAGTGAGAGAGAGAGCTGTAGGGAAAAGCTGTGTGCTCAGCATCAATTTGATTTGTGGGAAGTAATAGAGAAAAGGCATTATACAAACCTGGAAAACTTTTCAGAATATGTGAAAAGCCTTGGCTTGCGTGTCACATGCAGACATATTGTTAATTTCACATGGCTGATGGTAATTGAAAAATATTGATGAGGAGGTATTAAATGAGTAAGGATTTGTTTCATGGGCTGGAAGGCGAAAACATATATTTCAAAGCATTGAATGCCAATGATGCGCAAGAAATACACAGCTATGCTTCGGATGAGAATGTTAAGCGCTTTATAGGCTGGCCTTTGATGAAGACTTTGGATGAAACCCGGGATTATATTGAAGAGATGGTGAGGCGTGAATCAGCGGGCACACATTTATATGCATCCATTGTACTTAAATCAACACAAGAGATTATTGGAACAGCAATGATTTTCAGTTTCGACCACGAGGCGAAGCATGCGGAGATCGGCTATGTCTTTCACAGCAGACATTGGGGCAAAGGCTATGGCACAGAAGCGACTGCCTTAATGAATGATTTTGCATTCGGTTCACTTAACCTCCGCAAGCTCCATGCACGCGTGATTGATGCCAATATTGGCTCGGTGCGGGTGGTGGAAAAGAACGGTTTTGAGCTGGAGGGGCGGTTAAAAGACTATTATTTCATTGGTCAGTCCTATTATGACCTGATGTTGTTTGGCAAGTTCCGGTCCTAGTGTTAAGCTCCGGTCTACTAGCCAGTTTACAAAAGCAAAGGAACCGACGCCTTTGCTTTTAAACATTTAAAAAATGTTAAAATATTATCTTAACGCAATTGCATTTAATTTTCATTAGTGGTAATATGAAAATAACAGGAATTGTTAACGTTAACAATATTATAGGACGATATGGAAGAGGTGGCTGTATTCATGACAAAATTTATGGATGAAAACTTTCTGCTTAAGAATCCTGCAGCCGTTAAGCTTTATCATGATTACGCGGCTTCAATGCCGATCATAGACTATCATTGCCATATCAGTCCCAAGGAAATATATGAAAATAAGCGTTTCAGCAATTTGACCGAAGTCTGGCTGGGCGGCGATCACTATAAATGGCGGTTGATGAGGATCAACGGTGTGGATGAGCACTATATCACCGGAGATGCCGATGATTACAGCAAATTTCTGGCCTGGGCGGAAACAGTGCCGGCTACGATAGGAAACCCGGTTTATCACTGGACGCATCTGGAACTTCAAAGGTACTTCGGAATCCATGAGGTTTTAAGTGAAAAAACGGCAGCAGCCATTTGGGAAAAAGCCAATGACATACTGCACAGCAATGAATTAAGCGTAAGGAACCTGATAAAGAAGTCCAACGTAAAGGTCATATGTACAACGGATGATCCTATTGATTCGCTGGAATACCATATAAAGCTCAAGGCTGAAACGGATCTTGATGTAAAGGTATTGCCTGCAATGCGGCCCGATAAGGCGCTTCAAATCAACAATGAAGGTTTTGCAGCATGGGTTGGGAAATTGGAGCAGGCGGCAGGCCGGACTATCGGCGATTATAACGACTTCTTATCAGCTCTTGAGGAAAGGATCCTGTTCTTCCATTCCATAGGCTGCAGAGTATCGGACCACGCAATTGACTGTATGTATTACGAGGAAGCGGACCTGGATCAGGTCAGCAATATATTTGAAGCTGCAAAACACGGCTTTAAAATAAGTGAGATCGAGGAGCTCCGGTATAAGACATATACCCTGAAGTACCTTGCAGGAAAATATGCCGGGTTGGATTGGGCAATGCAGCTTCACATCAATGCTTTGAGAAATACCAATTCCAAGATGTTCAGAGCGTTAGGCCCCGATACCGGATATGATGCCGTCAATGACAGCAGTATGGCAGTACCGTTGTCACAATTCCTGGATTCTCTTGAAAGGGAGGGCAGCCTCCCCAAAACGATTCTGTATACCTTAAATAAAAAAGATAATGATGTCATTGCTTCGCTGCTGGCGAATTTCTGCGGAAGAGGAATCGCAGGGCAGCTGCAGTTCGGATCCGCTTGGTGGTTCAATGACAGCAAAGCGGGCATACTGGAGCAAATGAAATCATTGGCAAGTACAGGGCTGCTGAGCCGATTTGTGGGCATGCTGACGGACTCAAGGAGCTTTTTATCCTACACAAGGCATGAGTACTTCAGAAGAATACTGTGCAACATGCTTGGAGAGTGGGCAGAAAACGGTGAAGCACCCTATGATATGGCGCTATTAGGCAAAATGGTGCAGGATATTTCATTTAACAATGCCAGCAACTACTTCAAGCTATAGGCGGTTCTCAGACACAATTCGGAAGGTAGAGGGGGATAAGACACAAAAATGGGAATTACGATTAAAGAAATCGCAAAGATGGCCAAGGTTTCACATACGACAGTTTCCAGAGCATTAAACGACAGCCCTTTTATCAACCAGGAAACGAAAGACAGAATACTGGAAATCGCAAAGCGGCTTAACTATGTTCCGAATTTCAACGCTAAAAGCCTGGTTCTTCAAAAATCCCACAATATCGGACTGTTTTTCTCAACCATCAGCAAGGGGACTTCCTCAACCTTTTTTCACGAAACCATCATAGGAGTAAACAATGTCATCAAGAACAAGTATAACCTGCTGGTTCAGGGAATAGATGATTATAGTGACTATTCATCTTTGGACAATAGCCGGTTTGACGGCATTATCATCATGAGCCAGATGGACCGTGACAATGCATTTATTTATAAAGTGGCGGAAAAATCCATTCCTCTTGTGATATTGAACAGGGAGTCGAATCTTGATTCGGTCGTCAATATTCTGGCAGCAGAAAAAGCGGGGGCTTATTCCGCTTTGAAATACCTGGTGCAAAACGGCCATAAGGATATCGCCATACTGGAAGGCAAAGAAGGCTTTATATCCACCGTCAACAGGAAGGACGGCTATTTTCAGGCCCTGATCGAAAACAAAATTGAGATAAGGCCGGAGTACATGGTAGGTGGAAATTACGATATCGAAAGCGGTTATCAAGGAATGAAAAAGCTATTGAACCTGCCAAACGTACCTACTGCGGTATTTTGTTCCAATGACAATATGGCGGTGGGGGCAGTAAAGGCCGTTCATGAGTCTGGGCTGAAGGTGCCTGAGAATATTTCCATCATCGGTTTTGACAACAGTGAATTCTGCAAATATGTGACACCAGCGCTGACAACAGTCAAAAAACCTATTAGAGAAATGAGTACGGAAGGTGCCCAACGGTTGATGGATATGTTGGAGGGTCATGCTATAAAAGGGGAAAGGATCTATATTCCCACTGAGCTGATCATCAGGGAGTCGGTAACCTGTCCATAATCATTTTTCATAAAATTGTTAACGTGTGCATGAAATCAATTTTAAGATTATTTTCAGGGGGTGGGCATAATGCTTGACGCGTTCATCCAAGCGTATCTGCACGAATATCAAAGCCATAAGGGCAGCTGGTGTTATGAAGATGGCTGTGTCCTAAAAGGGGCCTGGGATTTGTATGGCAGTACAGGTGCCAAGAACTGCAGAGACTTTGTGCTGAGCTATATGGATGCCTTTATTGATCAGGATGGGAATATCAAAGGATATGAGCCTCATCGACATCATCTAGATGATATAAGCTCAGGAAAAGTCCTGTTTGATTTGTTTGGAATATTGCCGGAAAAACGCCTGACCAATGCAATAAGTCGCTTTTATGAGCAGATAAAAACCCAGCCCAGGACAAAGAATGGAAGTTTCTGGCACAAGGACATCTATCCCAATCAGGTATGGCTGGACGGCTTGTACATGGTTATGCCCTTCTACATAAAATATGAAAAGAGATTCAACAAAGGCAGGCATATTCCGGACATCGTCAATCAGTTTGTCAATGTCCGTCAGTATATGCTGGACAGCAAAACAGGCCTTTACTACCATGGCTATGATGAGAGCAGACGGGAAGCCTGGTCGGATAAGACCACCGGCTTATCCCCAAATTTCTGGGGACGCGCTGAAGGCTGGTTCGTAATGGCCTTAGCGGATGTGTTGCAGGAAATGGATGATGTAGAACCAACGCATCGGAAAGAGCTTGAAAACATGCTCCGTGATGCCATAGATGCGCTGCTGCAGTATCAGGACCCGGAAACCGGCATGTGGTACCAGGTATTGGACAGAGGTCAGGCTGAAGGGAATTATCTTGAAACATCTGCAACGCTGATGATTGCATACAGCATCCTCAAGGGCTGCAGACTGGGTTTTCTGGATCAGGCATATAAGCAACATGCCGTTGATGCTTTTAACGGGACTGTTGAAAAGTATCTTATGATGACTGAAAAAAATAAAACAGTGCTTGCAGGTATATGCGGTGTAGCAGGCTTGGGAAATACACCCTACAGAGATGGAAGCTTTGAGTATTATATCTCTGAAAAAATAGTTTCCAACGACCCGAAAGGTGTAGGCGCATTGCTAATGGCCTATAGTGAGGTACGGTTTAATTTATCTATGGGAGGTGGTGCTTATGAGAGCGGGCAATAAGATAAAATCAGGGTGTTTGTGAGGTCAACCATTAAGTTTTGATTTAACATTAAAGGGGGAAAAGTCAATGAAAAAGTCTATCGCGTTAATGCTGGCCATTGTAATGCTGGTATCAATTTTTACAGCATATATACCTGTCGCTGCCAGCACGCCGGTCACTCTAAGGTTCTCTTGGTGGGGAGATGATACAAGACATAAAGCGACCCTTGAGGCAATCAAGCTTTTTGAAGCCAAATATCCCAACATCAAGATCCAGCCTGAATATGCCGGCTGGACGGGGTATCAGGATAAACAGACGACACAGATAGCCGGCGGTACTGCTGCCGACGTGATGCAGATAAACTGGAACTGGCTGCCCGAGTACTCAAAGACTGGCACAGGCTTTTACGACCTGAAAAAAGTATCTAAGGAAGTCGGATTGCAAAACTTTACGCAAGCCATGCTCAATACGGGCACGGTAAAAGGAAAGCTGAATGCCATACCTGTTGCCCTGACAGGAAGGGTATTCTACTTCAACAAGACGATATATGAAAAATTCGGCCTGTCCACTCCTAAAGTCTGGAGTGAAATATTGAATGCGCCTGCGAAGTTTGAAAACGGCTATTATCCCCTGGACTTAAGTGCTTATGATGCATGGTTATTGGCGATGACCTATGTGGTGCAACGTACCGGCAAACCGTTTATCAGCAATGAAGGACAATTGATATTTACTCAGAATGATATAAAAGTAGGATTGCAGTTCTACAAGAGCCTTATCGATAAGAAGGTTGCCGAAACCATACAGGTGAGGACTGCCGAAGGCGGCAACAGCTTGACCCCTGTAGCCCAACTTCCCAGCTTCTTAGAAGGTAAATATGCAGGGATATTTGAATGGACCAGTGCAATTAATAAGTCTGCAAACCCGTTAGCAGAAAAGAATATGCAGATGGTATGCGGATATTTGCCCATGATAGCAGGCCACAAGGATTCAGGAGCAATTGTAAAACCATCCATGATGTTTGCGATCAATAAGAATTGCAAAAATCCGAAGGAAGCAGCCATGTTCCTGAACTTCATACTGAATGATCCGGAAGGTGTCAAGGCAATGGGTGCCAACAGAGGCATACCGGTAAGCCAAGCCGGTTTGGCGGCTATGAAAGCAGCTGGCCAGGTTAAGGGGCTTGAATATGAAGGCATACAGTATTTGGTTAAAAATCCAGGCGTTCCATTAAGCCCATATACTGAGAATGCCAAGCTGCAGTCTGTGTACCAGCAGACCATTGAGCAGTTGTCCTATGGCAAGCTTGACGTCGATGGAGCAGCTAAGTATATGTATGATAATGTACAATTGGTTTTAAAGCAAATAGTGAAATAGATATTGTTTGGTCATTCATGATTTTAAGAAATTGCATAATCCCAGGATTATGCAATTTCTTAAAACATATATAACGGGATTCTTGTTCAGATAAGGAGGGCTCAATGAGTAAGAAGTACATTGGTTTATGGTTTATAATCCCCTGGCTTATCGGGTTTCTGATGTTTACGTTATATCCCTTTATCTCTTCGTTTGTATTAAGCTTTACAGAATACAATATAATAGATCCCCCGGCGTTTGCCGGTTTCAACAATTATATATACATGTTCACCCAGGATCCTGATTTTTGGAGCTCAATGCTTGCAACCTTCAAATATGTATTTTTTACCGTGCCTTTGAAGCTGGCATTTGCCTTGTTCATAGCCTTCATTCTGAACTTTGAATTGAAAGGGATCAATCTATACAGAACAGCGTACTATATCCCTTCGATCCTGGGAGGCAACATTGCGATTTCGGTGCTGTGGCGGTTCTTGTTTTCAACCAACGGCTTGATAAACCAGACTGTGGGGGTATTCGGAGCAGAGCCGCTGCCGTGGTTTTCCTCAGCCTTCGGCGCAATGGTCACCATAAGCCTACTGAGGATCTGGGAGTTTGGTTCCGCCATGCTGATTTTTCTTGCAGCCTTGAAAGAGATTCCCAGAGACTTATATGATGCAGCTGCTGTGGATGGTGCAGGTAAGGTAAAAACATTTTTCAAAGTGACAATGCCGCTCCTGACGCCTATTATCTTCTTTAACCTAGTGATGCAGATGATTCACGCTTTCCAGGAGTTCAACGGGCCGTATATGATCACAAACGGCGGACCGATGAAAGAGACCTATCTGTTCTCAATGCTCATTTATGATAATTCATTCAAGTACTTCAATATGGGCTATGCCAGTGCTATTTCGTGGGTTTTGTTTGTCATTATCATGGCTTTTACCCTGATGGTATTCAAGTCGTCCAGCTACTGGGTCTACTATTCTGATGAGGCAGGTGAAAAAACGAATGGATAGCGGAAGTAAGCTTGCAACTGAAAAAAGCTTCAATCTGATGACCAACAAAGAGTATAAAAAAAGGCACATCAGGAGAAGGCTCAATCTGATCATAAGATATATCATACTGACCTTTGTCGCGTTTATCATGCTGTATCCCATCCTTTGGCTGATTGGCGCGTCCTTTAAAAGCAACAGTGAAATATTCAGCTCCATAGGCTTTATACCCAAGAGATTGGACTTCACACCTTATGTAAATGGATGGAAAACAGGCACCGAGTATACCTTCGCGACCTACTTCCTCAATACCTTCAAGATTGTCATCCCTAAAGTTATCGTCACCGTTATTTCTGCCACTTTAACCGCATATGGCTTTGCAAGGTTTAAATTCCCAGGCAGGAAGATTCTTTTCGCGATACTGATATCAACCTTGTTCTTACCCCATGTGGTTACGAGGATTCCAATGTATTTATTCTGGAACAAAATTGGCATGCTGGATGGGTTCGTCCCTTTGGTAGCACCTTCGGGATTTGCCGTTGATACTTTTTTTGTATTCATGCTAATCCAGTTCATGCGGAGCATCCCTCGGGAGTTGGATGAAGCAGCAACCGTTGACGGCTGCGGACCCTTCAGAATCCTGATTGAAATTATCGTACCGATACTGAAGCCGGCTATCATATCGGTGGCATTATTCCAGTTTATGTGGACAATGAATGATTTTATGGGGCCGTTGATCTATATCTCAACTGTAAAAAAATATCCTGTAGCCATAGCGCTGAAAATGGCGATGGATACAACCAGCGGTGCATTTGAATGGAACCAGATCATAGCGATGTCTATAATTGCTTTGATTCCTTCTATCGCCTTATTCCTTTCTGCACAGAAGTATTTTGTGGAGGGGATTTCCACCAGCGGGATAAAAGGATAAAGTACGATGGAGTGATAATGATGATAAAGCTGAATATGATCTCGGTAACATCCAGTACAATGTCATTTGAGATCGAGAACAAGGAATGCTTTTATACGAAAAATAAAATCGATATGTATATAAATGGAGTCAAGTCAGGAGAGACAGGTACCAATGTTTTTGTGATCCGGAACCTGAAGGCAGACTCCCAGTACACTGTTTATGCAGAGGATAGCGTATCAAAAGAAACCAGCAATGAAATCACCGTCATGACCAAAAGCGATACAATGGTTATTAATATACAGGATTTCGGAGCAATGGGAGACGGGGTACACGCGGATACGGCTTCTATTCAGGCAGCCATTGCGGCCTGCCTGCCAGGGGGGCGGGTATATTTCCCTGAAGGGACATATCTGGCATCCCCGTTATTTTTAAAGAGCGATATCACCATAGAACTTGGCAAAGGAGCCATACTGCTTGGCGAAAAGGATAGAGAAAAATACCCTGTCCTGCCGGGTCTTGTTGCATCCAATATTACGGGTAAAGATGCGTATCTGGCCTCATGGGAAGGGGAGGCTGCCGACTGCTTTGCCAGCCTTATCACAGGGATCCATGTAAAAAACGTCAGTATTATAGGTGAAGGCGTCATTGATGGTAATGCAGATTATGATAACTGGTGGCGCGATGTGAAAAACAAAAAGGTGGCATGGCGGCCTAAAACAATTTTCCTTAACCAGTGTGAAAATATCCTGATAGAGGGGATCACCATAAAGAATTCTCCCTCCTGGACCTTGCACCCGCTGATGTGCCAGAGCATCAAACTGATTGGTGCCGTCATTGAGAATCCCAAGGATGCACCCAATACCGACGGCTTTGACCCTGAGTCCTGCAGCAAAGTGTGGGTGTTGGGAACAAGGTTTTCGGTGGGGGATGACTGCATCGCCATAAAGTCCGGCAAATTCAGCACAAGCAGAAAGTACCTTGTCCCATCGGAGGATATTTACATAAGAAATTGCCTGATGGAGTTTGGCCACGGCGCAGTGGTTATCGGAAGTGAGATGTCCTGCGGTGTCCGGAATGTGCATGTAGAAAGATGCGTGTTCAACAGCACCGACAGGGGAATCCGGATAAAAACAAGGAGAGGCCGGGGTGCTACCGGCGTCATTGATGAAATACATGCTTCGAACATCATGATGAACAGGGTAAAGACGCCATTCACAGTCAATTGTTTCTATTTTTGTGATGCAGACGGCAAAACAGAGTATGTATGGAGTAAGGAGAAACTGCCGGTGGATGATAGGACCCCATATATAGGCAGCATCCATATCCAAGATGTTTCCTGCACCGATACACAGGTAGCGGCGGGATTTGTATACGGCCTTCCGGAGAGAAAGATTGAGGAGCTGGTCTTGGAGCATATCCACATCCATTTTGATGTCTCTGCAGAAGCAGATTATCCTGAAATGCTGAGCTTTGTAGAACCCATGTGCAAGGAGGGCTTCTACTTCAATAACATAAAGAAGCTGGTGCTTAAGGATATCAGGTTGGAAAATTCAACAGGCACTCCTGTTATTATACAAAATATCGACAGAGAAGAAATATTATGGGGGGAGATGTCATGGACATAAGGTATGGAAACAATCCGAAGGACTCGAAATTTTATACGACAGATGAGCTGAGAGCAAATTACCTGGTGGAAAAAGTATTTGTATCTGGAGCGCTTAGTCTGACTTACAGCCATGTAGACAGGATCATATTCGGAGGGGTTATCCCTGTGGGAAACACAATCGGCCTTGATGCAGGCAAGGAGTTAGGGGCCCGGTATTTCCTTGAAAGAAGAGAGTTAGGCGTCATCAACCTAGGAGGCGCTGGAACCGTTGCTCTGGATGGGGTGGAATATAAGCTTGAAAATCGGGATGGATTATATGTAGGCGCAGGAATCAAAGAGGTAAGCTTCCGCTCGGAGGATAATGAAACCCCGGCCAAATTCTATATAAACAGCGCACCTGCACATACTGCTTATCCCACTGTCAAGATTGAGATCAGCAAGGCTAACCCTATTCAGCTGGGCAGCCTTGAGACCTCAAATAAGAGGACGATATATCAGTACGTGCACCCCAATGTTTGCAAGAGCTGCCAGCTGCTTATGGGAATGACCATCCTGGAACCAGGCTGTGTGTGGAACACCATGCCCTGCCATACCCATGACAGGCGTATGGAAGTATACTTCTACTTCAACATGGATAGCGGCAGCAGGGTATTTCACATGATGGGGGAACCAAGTGAGACAAGGCATCTGGTGGTAGCAAATGAACAGGCTGTCATTTCTCCAAGCTGGTCGATCCATTCCGGTGTGGGCACCGGCAGTTATACGTTCATATGGGGCATGGCAGGAGAAAATCAGACCTTTGATGATATGGACGCCATAAAAACCATTGATCTGAGATAGTATCCCTGACCATGGTTAATGAAATATGTGAAGGATCGGAGGCATGACAATGGAATTCTTAATGAAGGATTTTTCCATGGACTTTTTCTCTTTGCAAGGGAAAATTGCTGTCGTTACCGGGGGCAATACAGGCCTTGGACTGGGATACACCGTTGCTTTTGCCAAAGCAGGAGCAGACCTGTTTGTCATAACGCACAATGAAAACTGGGATGAAGCAAGAGAACTGGTGGCGGCAGAAGGCAGAAAGGCCGTGTTCTTTAAAGCGGATCTGACAGATAAGACCCAGGTGAAAAATGCAGTCAGTGAATGCATCAAGGCATATGGCAAAATTGATATCCTGGTTAACAATGCCGGTACAATAAAAAGGGCACCGCTTCTGGAGTATAAAGATGAGGACTGGGACGCAGTAATGGATATAAACCTCAACGCGGTATACCGCTTGAGCCGTGAGGTGGCGGTCATCATGGCAAAGCAGCGAAGCGGCAAGATCATCAATATTGCATCCATGCTTTCCTTCCAGGGCGGAAAGTTTGTTCCGGCCTACACAACCAGCAAGCATGGAATCGTAGGACTTACCAGGTCTTTCGCAAGTGAACTGGCAGATTACAATATTCAGGTAAATGCAATCGCACCAGGCTATATTGAAACAGCAAACACAGCGCCTATAAGGGCCGATCAAAACAGGAACCGGGAAATCACGGCCAGGATACCTGCGGGAAGATGGGGGCAGCCCTCCGATGTCATGGGTGCTGCAATATTTCTTGCCGGCCATGCCTCGGACTATGTCAACGGGCATGTATTGGCCGTTGACGGCGGATGGCTTGTAAGATAGGGAGGTGTGGATATGAAAGAATTAAGTGAGAGTCTAGTAAGGAGCGGGTTGGAGCTTCCCGAAGATCTAAAAATAAATGCCATTAAGGAAGTGCCCGAGAAAATACTGCAGTTTGGTGAAGGCAACTTTTTAAGAGGCTTTGTTGATTGGATGGTCCATGCAATGAATGAAAAGGGATTGTTCAATGGACGGGTCGTCGTGGTACAACCCCTCGGACAAGGGCTTGTGGAAGTGCTGAACAGGCAGGACGGCTTATACACCCTTTATTTAAGGGGTATACAGGACGGAAAAGTTGTGGAGGAAAAGGGCATCATCTCATCGATAAGCAGGGGCATCAACATTTTCACGCAATTTGATGAATACTTGACATGTGCGGAAAATCCTGAATTGAGATTTATCATCTCCAACACCACCGAGGCAGGCATAGCGTATAATGCAAAGGATCGGCCGGATGACATGCCGCCAGCTTCTTTCCCCGGTAAATTAACTGTTTTGCTGTATAAGCGGTTCCTGCATTTTAACGGGGATGCAGCAAAAGGACTGGTTATGATGCCTTGCGAGCTGATTGACAGAAACGGTGATAACCTCAAAAAAATTGTCCTGCAGCTTGCAAAGGAATGGGGAATGGGAGAAGCGTTTATTAGCTGGATCAAGGACTCAAACTATTTCCTGAACACCCTTGTTGACAGGATTGTAACAGGCTACCCCAGTGATGAAGCGGAAAAAATCACAGAAGAGCTGGGGTACAAGGATAACCTGTTGGATACGGCTGAGATTTTTCACTTGTGGGTGATTGAAGGGGACAAAAGGTTTTCCGATGAACTTCCACTTATCCATGCCGGATTAAATGTCGTATGGACGGATGACATGACCCCTTATCGGACTAGAAAGGTCAGAATACTGAACGGAGCACATACCATGACAGTGCTGGCAGCCTATCTCTACGGATTGGATACGGTTAAGGAGTGCATGGACGACGCATTAATAAGCACATTTATGAAGAAGGGGATCTATGAGGAAATCATTCCTACCCTTGACCTGCCGGAAAAAGAACTTATCGATTTTGCGAATGCTGTCGGCGAAAGGTTCAGAAATCCTTTCATCAGGCATCAGCTGCTCAGTATATCTCTGAATTCCACATCCAAATTCAAAACGAGAGTGCTTCCCTCCATCTTGGAATATGTCAGTAGAAAAGGAAAGCTGCCAAAAGTGCTGACCTTCTCCATGGCTGCATTGATTGCATTCTATAGGGGCACAGAGATACGTGAAAACTCCCTCATAGGAAACAGGCCGGCAAATGAGTACAAGATTAATGACGATATACCCGTACTTGAATGGTTCGCCGGACTCTGGAGGGACTGTGACGGGAGTAGAGAAGGCAGCCGGGAACTGGTATCTGAAGTACTGTCAAAAACGGATATTTGGGGTGCAGACCTCAATGACCTGCCTGGCTTTGCACCCGCTGTGGCTGACTATCTGTATGGAATAGCAGCTTATGGGATGAAGGAAGCAATTAACGAATTGTTAAAATAGCAGCACTGCTGAAGTGAGGTCTTGGTATGATCGATAATGGCAAATTGCTTAGAATCAATAAAAAAGATAATGTTGGCGTTGTACTGGAGGATATCAGGGAAAATGATACAATGTCTTTCGATGGCATATCTCTTAAAGCCGGAGAAGATATAGACTGTGGGCATAAGATAGCGCTAAGGGATATAGCTGAAGGCGAAGATATTATAAAGTATGGATTCCCCATAGGCCATGCTGTAAGACCCATACTGGCAGGCGAGTATATTCATACTCACAATATAAGGACGAATCTGAAGGGGCTTTTGGACTATCGCTACGCACCCGCTTTGAATGAAAAAGCGACCCACTTATCCTCAAATTTTATGGGGTATATGAGAGAAAATGGTGAAGTGGGCATAAGAAATGAAATATGGATCATCAATACGGTGGGCTGCGTCAATAAGACTTCTGAAATACTGGCCAAGGAAGCGAATATGGCATTTGCCGGAAAGACAGACGGCATTTTTGCCTTCCCTCACCCCTATGGATGCTCACAGTTGGGTGATGACCATTTGGCTACACAAAAGATATTAGCCGGTTTGGTGAAGCATCCCAATGCAGCCGGTGTGCTGGTACTTGGACTTGGGTGCGAAAACAACAATATACCGGCGTTCAGGAATGTGCTGGGCGATCAAATCCCAGGCCGCGTTAAGTTTCTTGTGACTCAGGAAGCCGAAGATGAAATACAGGAAGGGCTGAAGCTGATCGGTGAGCTGGTTGAGTATGCCGGGACATTCAAGCGGCAGGAGTGTGCTGCTGACCAATTGGTGATTGGCCTTAAGTGCGGGGGATCCGATGCTTTTTCCGGTATTACCGGTAATCCTCTGGTGGGGGAATTTTCCGACCTGTTGATTGCACAAGGCGGAACAAGCATCCTGACAGAGGTTCCGGAAATGTTCGGCGCAGAGACGATACTGATGAACCGATGCATCAATGAAGCGGTTTTTCAAAAGTCGGTGCACTTGATAAATGATTTCAAAGAATACTTTATGAAGCACAACCAGGAAATCTATGAGAATCCTTCTCCGGGGAATAAAAAGGGCGGCATATCAACGCTGGAGGAAAAGTCCCTGGGTTGCACGCAAAAGGGGGGCACCGGTCATGTGGTTGACGTGCTGGACTACGGAGAACGGGTAACAAAACCGGGATTGAATCTTCTTGAAGGGCCGGGCAACGATATCGTAGCAGCAACCGCATTGACGGCAGCAGGTGCACATATCATTCTGTTTACCACAGGGCGCGGGACGCCGCTGGGGGCGCCGGTACCGACCGTTAAAATATCTACCAACTCTGAGCTTTACCGAAGAAAGCGCAACTGGATAGACTACAATGCCGGATCTCTTCTGGAAGGAAACGGCATGGAGCAAGTAAAAATGGATTTCTTCAAATTCGTTCTGAAGGTGGCCTCAGGGGATATCCGGACTAAGAATGAAGAAAACGGATATAGGGAAATTGCAATTTTCAAAGACGGTGTGACGTTGTAAAAGCATCAGAAATAGGAAAGCAGAAGAGACAAGCTCTTCTGCTTTCCTATTTCTGATGCTTATTCAAAGTAACCTTCATACAAAGGGAACCTTGAGCTTAATTCAAGAACGTCCTTAGCTACTTTTTCCATGATTTGCGCATTATCAATGTTATCAGCCACTGTCTTCATCATATTCGCGATCAAGCCCATTTCATTTTCTTTCATACCCCTGGACGTCACAGCAGTGGTACCAATCCTTACGCCGCTGGTGACCAAAGGCTTTTGGGGATCAAAGGGGATCATGTTCTTGTTTACTGTAATCCCCACTGACTCCAAAGCATTTTCGAATTGAGCACCTGTCAGATTCTTCGGACGCAAGTCCAAGATCAACAGATGATTGTCAGTGCCGCCGGTTACGACTCTAAAGCCATAGGTACCCAGCACTTGCGCTAATTTCTGTGCATTTCTTATGACCTGTGCCATGCATGCTCTGTATTCCTCAGTCATCGCCCGCTTGAAGGTAAAAGCTTTGGCTGCCATGACCTGTGGATGCATGGAGCCTTGTACCCCGGGAAAGGTTGCTTTGTCCAGCTTCTTGCCAAACGCTGCTTTGCACAATACAAAACCGCCTCTAGCCCCGGAAAGTGTCTTTGTTGTCGTCGATGTAACAAAATCAGCATAAGGGACAGGACTTGGAATAAGCTTTGCAGCAACCAAGCCGGCTATATGGGCCATATCTACCATGAAATACGCATTCACTGACTTGGCAATATCGCTTATGTGTTCATAATCAATAACTCTGGGATAAGAGCTTCCGCCCGCGACGATAAGCTTTGGGGCATGCTCTTTTGCCAGCCGCTCAACTTCCGCATAATCGATGGTCTCTGTTTCTTTACTGACGCCATAGGATATGAAATTGTACACCCTGCCGGAGAAGTTGACCTTGCTTCCGTGGGTCAAATGGCCTCCCTGATCGAGCCTCATGCCGAGTACGGTATCTCCAGGCTCAAGTATCGCTGCATAAACACTGTGGTTTGCATTTGACCCTGAAAGTGCCTGGATATTGGCATATTCAGCCCCGAACAAAGCCTTAGCCCTTTCGATCCCCAAGATCTCCATTTTGTCAATGGCCTTATGTCCTGCATGATAACGGTTCCCGGGGAATCCTTCCAAGGTCTTGTTCGTCAGGATGCTTCCCTGAAGTTCCAAAACCTCCACAGGCACATAGCTTTCTGACGCGATCATTTCAATCCCTGTTCTCTGACGGGTAAACTCTTCCGCTACAATCTCATAGAGCTCGGAATCTGATTTTTTTACTGATGGCAGCATCTTCAGCCCTCCCTTAATGCAATTGGCAATTAGCCCTACCTGTATTATATAACAACTGGCGCTGGCATAGGAAGCCACGGTTCCAATATTCCAAAGGGGATTTTTGCGCCATTGGTGATTTCGCCAAGTTTTACGTTAGGTTTGAAGTCTCCATGGTAATCGCTTCCGCCCGATGCATAAAGCTTATGTTCCTTGCAGTAATTGAGCAGAAAATCTGTCCTTTCTCTTGAATGAAGCGAATGGTAGCACTCAATGCCGTCCAATGCATTCAAAGAAATAATGTCATTTAACAAAGCATCATAGTCATCAGAAAAATAGACATATAGATGGGCAAGGAAAGATTTGCCCCCTGCTTGCTTGATCAGCTTGGCCGCCTCCTGCACGGTGGGATAGTTTTTGGTTTGATTGAGGAAAAAAGGGCTGCCCTCATTGTTGATGCAGGTCCGGTAGAAGGCGTTGACACTTTCCCATATTTCTTTTGTGAAGTGTTTTTCGTTCTCAGGGTATTTCCTTAAGTCGGCGTGCATGACCTGTGATGCAAAATATTTGGAGCGGCTGATTGAAAGCTTCTCCGTATAGGCCAGTCCCAGGTTCCTGCAAACAGCCTTCATTTTTTCTAGATATCCATTCTCTCTTTCAAGGAATTTCTCATCTGAAACGATTCCGGATGAGTGGATTGCTTCCAGGTCTATACCGTAGCCCAACACCTCAATGGGTTTTCCGTTATGAGCAACAGAAAACTCACAGCCGGGAATAATCCTACCTTCAAAATAGTCAGCCATCTTGATTTTTCTCAACTTTTCATAAGCGCCGATCGAGTCATGGTCCGTGATAGATATGTGACTTAGCCCCGATAGTTGCGCCATCTTCAATATTTCTACGGGTTCATCTGAACCGTCCGATGAAGTCGTGTGAATATGTAAATCAATCATTTCAACATCTCCTTTTCGAGTTACACCTTTCATTCTATACCATTTTACAAGCTCTGACAAATACAGGTTAAGATTGAAGCGCACCAGCAAAGCCGGGTGTGTTTTATATTTGAAGAACAAGAGTCTATGTGGTAATATAAGGATGCTAAGGAATTATCCGTTATTGCCTGAATCTTTATTATTGTATGGGAAAGTATGACTTTAATGGTGCATGGGCTGAGAAATGCGGCCAAACCGCCTTTCTCATTAGGGGATATAAATAGAAATGAGGTGTGTGTTTTGTTTAAAAATTTGCCGGGAAATATTAAGGTGAGGCTGCTTACTTCCTTCTATACGAGGATTATCAGTGTGTCCATCATGCCTTTCATGGCATTGTTTTTTTCTGACCGTCTGGGGAAGGTCTTTGCAGGGAGCTTTCTGTTGGTTACAACGCTAGCCAGCTTCATTTTCAGACTCTGGGGGGGTTACATAGCCGACAGGACCAGGAGAAAGAACGTGTTGGTTGCGTCGAATACTGCCGGCGCGGTGCTGATGGTATTAATGACCATTTGCTTGCTGCCATCCAATGATTTCATCTACGCTTTTGCAGCCTTCTACCTGTTATGGAGCATCGTCAGCAGCATGGGAGGACCAGCCATGAATGCGCTGATCCTGGATTCCACAGATGAGGATAACCGGAAGCGGGTTTATGTCATGAGTTACTGGCTGGACAATATCTCAATATCTGTGGGCATCGCATTGGGTGGCCTGATGTACAAAAACCATCGGCTGGAGTTGTTCATACTGCTATCGATGGCGCTAATCATCACGACCTTGATCTATATGGTTTTTTTGAAGGATAATCAGATAAACCTCCTGAAGCGGACGCATACCAATCCATTCCAGGATATCCTGTCAAACTATGCCACTGCCATCCGAGATAAAAAGTTCCTGATGTTTGTTATAGGGTGGATGTTCTTTTTATCTTTAGAGTTTGCTGTGTCAAACTATATTGGGATCCGGCTGAAGGAAACCTTCAATACGGTGAGCTTTTTCGGATTTGAGATTGATGGGATACGGATGATGAGTGCGATTACGATTGAAAATACGCTGATCGTTGTTTCATTGACTTTTCTGATCAGTTCTTTCATGGAGCGGATTTCAAAACCAAAGGCGTACATAATCGGTATCGCGCTTTATGGGCTGGGCTATACTGTGCTGAATGTCGCCAATACCTGGTACGGTATACTGGTTTTCGGTCTGCTGGCAGTCATCGGGGAGTTGATTTGTGCGCCCATTCATATGGCGGAACAGGCAAAGCTGATTCCCGATGACAAAAGAGCTTCCTATATGGCATTCGGATCCTTATCCTTCAGCGGAGGAGACATGTTGGGCAGGTTCGGTATTATTTTAGGTGCGTACCTGATAGCACCTATGATGGCTGTATATACAGGATGTGTTGTGACTATCGGGGCATTTCTGGTGTACAATGCGTTTTATGGGAAAGCATTGGCAAGTGAGAAAAGCATAGGGGTCAAGCTTGATATTTGAGTAAATAGCAGAAGAACTGTCCCTGGTGATATTTAGGAGGAGGTTGCGTTAATAGATGAAAAGGAAAAGAGTATTAGCAGTTACGCTCATTCTGCTATTGTCGGCATCTATGCTCACAGGCTGCAATGCGGAAAATGGGACAATAGAAACCGGCAGTATGATTCCGTATAAGACCTATACCTTATCGCAACTGCAGGCTGACTTTGAAATGTTTCAAAATACCATCGAAGCACAGCACCCGATGCTGTACACAAACAAGGAAGAGCTGTCTCAATTGTTCAAAACCCAATATGAGCTGCTGGAAGACAATATGGAGGAGTTGGCATTCTACAGGGTTTTATCACCGATCATCGCAAAATTGAACTGCGGCCATACAAATCTGAGTTTTTCAAAGGGGTATGAGGCGTTTGTCCATGGAAACGGGAGGTATTTGCCCTTTACGGTTAAGGTTATCGAAGACAGGGCATATGTCAACCAGTGCCCCCTGTCGGAGGACATCCCTGAAGGCTCGGAGATTTTGAGCATTAACGGGAAAACAGCCCAGGAAATTATCAGTATATGTTTAAGCAATTTAACGGCTGATGGTTCCAACACTTCGAAAAAATATTATGTTTTGAACCACTGGTTCAATGATCAATACTACAATTACATAGACAGCCCCGAAAGATTTGTCATTTCATATATTAACCCGGCGGATGGCAAGACTTTGGAAAATGAGCTGCCTGCAGTCAACAAAGAGCAGTTGGAGAATGCCGTAGCCAACTTGTCACCTGAGTCAAGGCAGCAAAGTGAAATGTACTCCGGGACGTTTGAAAAAAACCATGCCGTTTTGACGATCAAGTCTTTTGGGTTCTATGATGAGACGGAGAGAAAAAAGTTCAAGGCATTTACTGACGATTTCTTTAATGATCTGAGAAAAAGCGAGGTCGCAAACCTGATACTGGATCTCCGGGATAACTGGGGCGGTGACCCTTACTGCTCTTCTCATCTATTCTCGTACCTAATAAGCGAACCTAGCCCGTATTTCGCCCAGGAAGCGGGGAGCTATTATGCTGACCTCAAAAAACCGGTAATGCCGGCTGAACACAGCTTCAAGGGAAAGCTGTACGTCTTGACAAACGGTGCCAGCTTTTCTTCAACAGGGCACTTGTGTTCACTCTTAAAGTTCCATAAGGTCGGAACTTTCATTGGAGATGAAACGGGAGGTTCGTTTGTTTGTACCGACAGCTCCAGAGAAATCAGTTTAGTGAATACCAAGCTGAGGCTTCGCTATTCAACAGCACCCTGGAAGGTAGCTGTATCGGGATTGACGCCGGGCAGGGGAATAATTCCTGATCATCTGATCACCCCGACAATTGAGGATTATATCAACAATAGAGATGCAGAAATGGAGTTTGTGCTTGGTTTGATAAAATAAAACATAAGGGACGGTTCTACCAGCTTTGTTCCAAGCTGAAAGAACCGTCCCTGTTATAATTAGTAGTTGTAGACCAAGCCTACTGAAGCTCTGATCTCCAGTTCTCCGGAAGAGATATCCGTCACAGCAGCAGTATCCGCGCTGAATTTTGCGCTTTCCATTCTTGAGTACATAATCGGAGGATTGTAGCCGCCGCTTGTTTCGTTGATCTGTGACGGAAGGCTGATCTTTATGCCAAACTGCTTTGCCAATACATCAGCTTTTGCTTTTGCCTTTACGGTAGCATTTTCTAAAGCCTGCAAGTAATATTTGTCCGGATCAGCCACTGTAAAGCGGATATTTGATACGGTGTTTGCGTCCTTGGCTGTTACAGCATCAATTACTGCACCGACTTTTGAAATATCCCGGATGGTGACTTCCAATGTATTGATTACTCTATAGCCTGTTATATAGGAACGTTGATCTTTTTCAGAATAAGCTTCCATCGGGTAGATGGTGTACTGAGAGGTCTTGATATCAGATTCTGCAATTTTCAGGTCTCTCAGTACCTGCATGACCTTGTTCATTTTTGCTGCATTGTCCTGCTGGGCAACTTTTGAGCTTTGGTTTTCTGTCTGAACACCGACATTGATATAAACCATATCCGGCTTCACCTTTACGGTGCCCTCTGAGCTAACTGAAATTGTTTTCTGCGGGGTCTCTGCCTGCGGGTCGTCAGCATTGCTGATGAAAGAGAAACCGCCTGCAATGGCACCAAAGACAAATACAAAGGTTAAAGCACATATTAATATAATCTTTTTACTCATTTCAATTCCTCCTATTTACTTATTTGTTATACTCGTAAGACGTGGTGTAAAGAGCATAAGTTCCAATCATTTTTTCTGTCCGGACTTTCATCCTGAATTCAGTATCTCATATCTTTTTTGTCATTGGGAGAAATATTATACAAAAATTCCATTATTTATAGAGATAACGTATAATTCTAATCAAGCAGAAAAATACCACATGAGTTGGGGGAGGGTTAACATGAATACAAAGAAGAATGGTATCCTCTGCATTTTGATTTGTTTGCTCTTGATCTGCAATATAATGGGCGGATGCGCGCCCGAAACAAAGGCTGCGGTCAGTAATGAAACACCCGCTTTGCCCGCCGTAAGCTACTTTGTCAACCTGAAGGAAGAAAGCATCGACAAGGAAAGTATGATGAATACTGTTCAGGAGCTGACCTCGGAAAAGTACAAGGGAAGGCTGCCGGGAACGGAAGGGAATACACTAGCAACCCAATACCTTGCGGAGCGCTTTAAGGCATTGGGCCTGGAGAGTCCGGAGCGGTTGGACGGCTATTTACAGCATTATACTCAACCGACCATCGTATTGGAAGAAAAACCGGTGCTGCAGATTGTGGACGGCAATGGCAAAGTGCTCGACGATTTTGATTATCCCGAGAACTTTGTGATGCGCAGGCTTTCCAGCAAGACAGAGGAAATTGATATCCAGGTGCCGCTATATCATGTTGAGGAATATCCTGAGCTGGGCAGTAAAAGCAAAAACACCGAAGGTAAGGCGGTCCTTGTACCGTGGAAGTTTTATGGACTGTTCGGCAAACATAACTGGCCGGATGATATTGCAAAACGTTGTGGCGCCGAGCTGGCCGTCAGTGAGTTTGATTTATCCGCGAACAGCATGGGGTACCGGCATCTGAAGGTAACGCCCAGGATCGGTTCATGGCTCAATAATATGGAATATAGTCCTTTTATCCATGTTGACAGCGATACCTTTGCCCAATTGAAAGACGCCTCCAAAGCAGGTCACAAATTGCGCTTCCGCTGCAAAAGCAAGCTGGACTACGGCACAAAGGTTGCCAATGTCGTAGGCTTGATTCCGGGCAGCGACCCGGTTCTCCGTGAGAGCTTTATCATCATCGGTGCCCACTTTGACCAACAGGGTGATAATATGGACGGTACTTACAACCCTGGAGCCTTGGACAATGCATCAGGAGTTGCAGCCCTACTTGAGATTGCCAGGGTGATCAGGGAGAGCCCTGCTGCACCGAAGCAGTCGATTCTTTTTATTGCCTTCAACGGTGAAGAAAGCGGTCTTAACGGCTCGAATTATTATGTGAAGAATGCCCTCTATCCGCTCTACAAGTCGGTCATGATCAATCTGGATATGGTGGGAGCCGCCTCTGGCATACCGCTGTCTATTGCCATGTACGCAAGCAGCAGTACTACGGCCAGAAGCAGGAGTTTGAGAGCAGACATGACCGTGTATGCAGACAAATTGGGCATAGCGTATAATACGATTTATGAGTCAGGAAGCGATCATACTTCTTTTGCATACTATGATATACCTGCGGTGTGCCTTGTCAATATGGATTTCGAAAATGGATATCACAGTCCATACGATACCATTGAAGCAGTCAATGGAGATAAATTGAAGGAGGCGGTCAGCTTAACTTTATGCTATATAGATCAGCATGCCTATTGAGCGTTTGGATCTTCAGGTAACGCAGCACAAAGACTGCGAAATTCTTTTGGTGTGTAGCGCGTATGCTTGCGGAATTTTTCGATATAATAGCTGACGCTGCCGAATCCAACCTCATCAGCAATTTCCGTAATGGACAGATTGCTCTTTCTCAGGAGGAGGATACTCTGATTGATCCGATAAGCAGTGAGGTATTCAAAGGGTGTCAACCGGGTCATGTGCTTGAAGAACCGGCAGCATTCGGACCGGCTGACATTGGCCGCCCGTGCAACATCATCCAGTGAAATCTTATGTTTGTAATTTTGATGGATATAGGACAGCAGCTCTTTGATCCGTTTATCCTCAACAAAAGCATTTGTACCGACCTCTGCAGAATAGTCAGGCGTATTGCTGATGATAAGGTTCCATATATTCAATATAGCGGCATACATATTCAGCTCATAGCCGAACTTCTGACTTGTATGCAGCGTGTACAGGCTGTTCAGCGCTTCCAGTACATTGCTCTGCCAAGGAATTGAAGGGCAAAAACCAATGGCGGAATGGAGCTTTGATTTTAAAAACGGTTCTACATATTTTCGATAGATAATACTATCTGCGGGGGCAAGAAAACTGGGAGCTATATCGAAGCAGATATAAGCGCTGTCCTCCGAATTGTGGGATCTGGCAGAATGAAGGCAGCTGGAATTAATAAAAATGCCGTTTGTTTCTTCAATAAGATAGGCAGACTGATCTACAGTAAAACAGACACAGCCCTTTGTGACAAGAACGAATTGTATTTCGTCATGCCAATGCAAAGGGACATATCCGTACACATTCCGGCTTATCTGTGTTGTGTACACACCTATTGGAAATGATGCATTGCCGTGCATGGTCAGCTCATGCAAGTCACTGGTTATCTGAATATCAACTATTTGCAATGGATCTCACCTCTTAAAAAGCAATATCACGATATTAACCGGGAATAAAATGATAGAAAACACCGTTAACATACAATATAATAATAACATACTTATATGGCATTGAAAAATTTGCTGTTCAGAAAAACTTTGAATAAACTGACAAGGAGTGAGTGAAATGAGAAATGTGGAGGGCATTGAATTTATCTCAAATGAAAATGCGCGGAAAAAGGATCATACCAAATCACCTGTAGAATTTATAAGCAGGGAAGCCGTCGAAAAGGTCAGAAACTTTCATAAAACCTTTCCGGAATACCAATTAACACCCCTCCATAGCCTGGATGAGCTGTCAAAGAAGCTAGGTGTCAGCAGTATCTGGGTGAAGGATGAATCCTTCCGGTTCGGACTGAATGCCTTTAAGGTGCTGGGCGGATCCTATGCGGTGGGCAACTATCTGGCGGAAGTATTGAATGTGGATATCTCAGAACTTTCCTTTGAGAAGCTGAGGTCCAAAGAAATAAAGGAAAAGCTCGGAGAGATCACTTTTGTGACAGCAACAGACGGCAATCACGGCAGAGGGATTGCCTGGGCTGCAAGACAACTGGGCCAGAAAGCAGTCGTGTTTATGCCGAAAGGGTCTTCAGCCATAAGACTGAACAATATAAAGAAGGAAGGTGCAGAAGCGTCCATAACAGACTTTAACTACGATGATGCAGTGAGGTTAGCCAATAAGTATGCTGAAGAACACAATGGCGTCATCGTACAGGACAGTGCATGGGAAGGTTATGAAAAGATTCCGACCTGGATCATGCAGGGATATGCGACACTGATTGATGAAGCAATAGAGCAGATAAAAGACCAGGGGAAAGATAAGCCGACCCACGTATTCCTTCAAGCGGGCGTAGGGTCTTTTGCCGGAAGTGTACAAGGCTATCTGGCAGCTGTTTTTGGAGAAGACCGGCCGGTTACGGCTATCGTAGAGCCCGATGAAGCGGCATGCATCTATAAATCCGTAAAAGCAGGCGATGGAAAACCGCATGCAGTAACAGGCTTCATGCCGACCATAATGGCAGGGCTTGCCTGTGGTGAGCCAAGCACTGTGGCCTGGGGGATATTGAGAGATTATGCCGATATATACATATCCTGCCCTGATTATGTAACGGCCAGAGGGATGAGAATACTCGGCAATCCTTTAGCGGGAGACCCCAAAGTCATATCCGGAGAATCCGGTGCAGTGGGGCTGGGAATTTTGAGCCTGATCCTGCAGGACAGCAGCTTGAAAGAAATATCAAAGAAACTGAATATAAACAAGGATTCAAGAATACTGGTCATTAGCACCGAAGGAGATACGGATCCCGAAGGCTATAGGGAAATCGTGTGGGAAGGCATGTGCCCGTCTGCTTAATCATTCAATAAGGAGAGTGTGGTTTGTATGAAAAAACAGATTATGGACGCGTTGGCTGCTGTAAAAGAGGATCTGGTGAAGTTTACGCAGGATTTGGTCAGGATAAAAAGTTATTCAGGACAGGAAGAGGAAATCATCCGTTTCATTGCTGAAAAAATGAATGCGCTTGGCTATGATGAAGTATTGATTGATGCGATGGGCAACGTTCTTGGCAGGATCGGAAATGGTGAAAAAGTGATCATGTTTGATTCCCATGTTGATACGGTTGAGGTAAAGGATGGAGACAAATGGGAGGTCCCGCCTTTTAGCGGCGAGATAGTGGATGGGAAGCTCTATGGCAGAGGATCGGTGGATATGAAGTCAGGAGCTGCTGCTTCAATCTATGCCGGTGCGCTTGCAAAAAGTCTGGGGCTGGATGCCGGAAAGACGATCCTGGTTTCCTGCACTGTCTTTGAGGAAGATTGCGACGGAGAAAACCTGAAGCACTTGTTCAGGGAATGCAAGCTCCGACCGGATTACTTTATCACCTGTGAGCCTTCCGACAATAAAATTGTGACCGGCCATAAAGGTAAAGCACAGATTTCCATTAAAACAAGAGGGATATCTGCCCATGGCTCAGCACCTGAAAAAGGTAAAAATGCCATATACGAAATGGCTGAAATCATTCAGCGTGTTGAGAAGACCAATGAGGCCCTCATGGGAATGGATGGCCCAAGGAGAACCCTTGTCATGTCCCGGATATCATCCGTCAGTGTATCCTTGAATGCAGTGCCGTCGGAATGCGAAGTCTATTTGGATAGAAGAATGGTCGTAGGAGAAACGGAGGAAACCATCAGAACAGAAATGGACAAAATAATTGAGGGCAAAAACGCAATATGGGAAATAGGGACAATCGCCAGAAAAAGCTGGACCGGAATGGAGATCTGCTACGAGCCTTTCCACCTGGCATGGGAGATTGACTTAAACCATGAGCTTTCAAGGGCTTGCATCCAAGCATACAATGAGCGCTTTGGCAGTGAACCAGGGTATGATTACTGGGATTTCAGCACCAATGCAGTAACAACTGTCAGCATGGGCATACCCACCATTGGATTTGGACCTGGCGTGTATAAACTGGCACACTGCCGCAATGAAAACTGTGAAGTAGATAAGATTGTTGACGCATGCAGCTTTTATACCATGGTTATTCATAAACTATAATCAGGGGAAAAGTAATCCCGTTGCGAATCATACCTCAAAGGGTAGGATTTGCAGCGGGATTACTTTTATCATCTCAATGGATTTAAAGGTTGGATACAAATTCGCCGAACTTCATATCCTCTTTTAATATATGGTTCGTTATCCAGACCGAAATGAAATCGATCAGGTACATGTAAAAATCCTTCAGTGCATATTGATCGAACTCCTTGTTGACCTTATTGACCTTTACAATCAATGCCGCATGCTCGTTGATGTGGTTTTCCAGATAAGCGTAGCCATGCATCCGCATTAAGGACTCTTCATATCTGAAATGGATCGTTGTATAACTCTTCAGCTCCATAAGAATATTTTCTATCTGGCCGCCGTTAATCGGGTAATCAATGGAAAAAACCAGCTCGGACAGCCGCTTGCCAAGCTCGAAAAGCTTTTTATGCTGGACATCGATATTCTCAATGCCGATACTATAATCGTCCTTCCAATCAAACCCGTACAATTCATATGATTTTTCCAGGCAACTGCCAATAAGCGCCGGGATTTTTTCTTCAGGAACCGGTTTGGAGAACAAGTATCCCTGAATGACGTCACATCCGTTGCGGATGAGATAGTCCAATTGCTCCTGAGTCTCAACGCCTTCTGCCAATACCCGCAGTCCCATCCTTTTACCGATCTGTATGATCATGTCCGCAATACAGCTGCTTCGGCTGGACTCCACAATGGAGTCAATAAATACCTTGTCCACCTTCAGGATATCGATAGGAAGGCTCTGCAGCCCACTCAGAGACGAAAAGCCTTTGCCGAAATCGTCCATGGCTATTTTTATCCCATGGGACCTCAGGATTTCCAGCTTCCTATAAATAATCTCGTAGGACTCAATCAACATGGACTCTGTGATTTCCAGCTCAAGATATCGGGGATCCAGTTCGATGAGTGCCAATTGCGTAAGAACCGTATCAACATAATCCTCTTGCAGCAGCTGTAATACAGAAACATTGACTGAAACAACAAAACCAGGGCAGCCTCGGATCTGAAGCTTTTTAATAAAATAACAGGCGTTCCGGAGCACCCATTTACCGATGGGGATGATCAAGTGTGAATACTCGGCAATCTGTATGAAGTCTGAGGGAGAGACAGAGCCCAGTTCAGGGCTGTTCCAGCGAAGCAAGGCTTCAAAGCCGCAGATTTCATTGGTGTGCAGGTCCAATTGCGGTTGGTAATGAATGCTGAATTCATGATTCTCCATGGCGGTATGCAGAAGCCTTTCGATATTCAGCTGCCTGTCAAGCTTGCAATGCATGTCCGAGTCATAGAAAGCATATCGGTTTTTACCTTTTTGTTTGGCGATATATAATGCCATGTGTGCGTTTTTCAAGAGTTCATCCGGGTTGGCTCCGTTTTCCGGGTAGCCTGCGATACCGATGCTGGTGGTCATATGCAGCTTGTTGCCTTTTAATTGAAAAGGTGCTTCAAAGCTTTGAATGATCTTCTCTGCGCAAGCTTCTACTTCTGTCTGGGAGCTGAAGTCGTTCAGGCAGATAATGAACTCGGCCCCGCTCAGGGCATAGATGGGATAATTGCTATGGAACAGCGTGGTCAGCCGCTTCTGAACAGCCAGAATCAGCATCTCCCCAAAAGGATGCCCCAATCGGCCGTTAATGAGCTTATAATTGTCGGAATCGATATAAAGTAAGGCCATTCTGCTATCTGGTGCTGCGGACAGCTGCGCATACATATCCATATAGAAAGAAGACAGATTGGGAAGACCGGTCAGCGGGTCATATTCTGCCATATGCCGCAATCTTTCTTCTGAAGCGGAAAGCGCTGTGTTTTTTTCCCGCAAGTCTGATTCGCCCTTCTTAAGCCGGCTGATATCGTTAAAAACAGTTATAAAATAGCCTTGCTTGGGACAGTAGGCGTTGATGGTATACCACCTTTCCAGTGCCTCGGAATAGCTCTCAAAACTGATGGACTCACAGTTCAATGCAACTTTGCCGTAGATTTCAATCCAATTTACTTTATCGGACTTTATTGCCGGAATGACTTCAGTGATTTTTTTCCCGACAATGGTCTCCTTTTTCAGGCCGGTCATCTGCTCAAATGCGGGATTCACAGTCAGGAATTCATAATTACAAGGTTCGCCTTTGTCATCCAGTATGATTTTATGAAGCGCAAAAGCATTCATCATACGGTCGATAATCGTATGATAAAAGCTTGCGGTTGTAATGACAGCATCTATAGAAGCTGTAGGATTCATACGTTACACCCCCGAGTATGTAAAAAGATATATATCGACAATTTTCACCAATATCTTCTTATAATAAAACTATATCATTTGTTTTGCCAGTTTGCAATTCTTTAGGCGCCGGGCAAGCGGCTTTCCTGGCGGGAGAAATCATATTCAGGCTTTGACAGAGAGGATAATACTGTTATAGTATAGATATACTACCAGGCTTTCTAAGGAGGACATAACATGAGCAGGCGCGATCTGGGCATTGGATTAATCGTCGTGATTCTTTGGGGTCTCAACTTCAACGCCATCAAGCTGGGCTTGGGGAATATGCCGCCATTTTTGCTGGGAGCAGTCCGGTTTGTTTTTGTGTGCATCCCCGCTATCTTTTTCTTGCCACGGCCGCCGGTAGCTTGGCGCTGGCTCATTGCCCTGGCGCTGACCATGAACGTGGGGCAGTTTGCCTTTCTGTTCCTGGGAATCAAGCTGGGAATGCCGGCCGGCATGGCTTCATTGATCCATCAGTCCCAAGCCTTTTTCACCTTGATACTTGCTGTCCTATTCATAGGTGAGCGATGGCATTGGAACAATCTGCTGGGTCTGATCATCTCCGGCGGCGGTATGGTCGTGATTGCATCCCAACAGGGAAGCAGTATGACGGCAGTGGGCTTCTGGCTGACAATTACGGGAGCCGTCAGTTGGGGCGCGGGCAACATCATCATGCGACGGGCCACCCAGGGGGTTCCGCCTTTTTCCATGCTGGCTCTGGTGGTATGGGCGGGTGCAGTGGCCATTCTGCCCATGAGCCTGTTGTCCCTAGGTATAGAAGGGTTTGCCGCCTGGCAGCAGGCCTGGCATTCCGTTACCTGGATAACCGTGGCATCAATCATTTACCTGGCCTACTTCGCTTCCCTTTGCGGCTATGGCCTATGGGGAAAGCTGCTTTTCCGGTATCCGGCATCCATGGTTTCGCCTTTAGCCTTATTGGTTCCCATCATTGGCATGAGTAGTGCCGCCATATTGCTGGGAGAAGCATTTTCACTCCGGCAGCTCATCGGCGCATTATTGGTGATGACAGGCCTTGTGGTTCATGTCTTTGGCGGGAACATTAAGCTGCCAAACAATTTGAGTCGTGAGAAGGAGGAGCTTTTGCATGATGAGCAGCTATAGAGAAATAGAGAACAGGTACTTGGAGAACTTTTCAATTAAAGAGGATAAAGGTGATCATATTATCTTTCGGGATGAAAAGCTTCCGGATATGTATGCCTTCAATTGTATTTTGGTAAAAGAAACCATGAATCAGAATGCCATTCAGAGCTTCGTATTCAACTGCCTTAATCAAGCGAAGCTGAACGGAAGGGAATTCATGAATATCCTATTCCACCCAAAGCATGCGTTCACAGAATATGATGTGGCGAATTTCTTGGACATGGGCTTTGAAGCCAACACAAACCTGTATATGAAAATTGACGGCAGCAAGGCAACAAGCTTCAGAGCCAATGAAGACTGTACCGTTAAGCCTGCTGAAACGGAAGAAGAGCTGGAAGCAGGGAGGAGGCTTGACCTTGAAACCAGCATACAGGCAGGCATGCCGGCAGAATTTGCTATGAGAAGGGCCTTAAGGAAAAAAGAAGTATTTCAGAATACAAAAAACAGGCTGTTATCATATCACTGCAACCATCAAGGTCACCTGATCGGAAAGTGCGAGCTTTATATAAGGGATGGATATGCAAAAATTGAAGATTTCGATGTCTTGAATACATACCAAAGGAAGGGCTTTGGTACAGCATTACTCAAAAGAATGATTGTGGATGCAATGGGCTATGGCGTGGAAAACATATACCTGGTTACCGCGAAAGATGACACGCCAAGGGAAATGTATGGCAAACTTGGATTTGAAGCCGTAGGTGAAGAATTGGAATTATTCTGGGGACAATAGAGAAACGCCGTTTCCGATAATAAGGGAACGGCGTTTCTTGCAAGTAAACTGTTGATAATCAAATGCAAAGCTGTCACTTAATCAATTACTTAACACAACTTGACAGAATGCCGTAAACAAGTTATCTTAGTATGTGGGTACCTGTACCGGGTATGCGTAGATGGAACAGGGGATTCCGGAACTAGAATCTGATTATTTAGGGAGGAGTCATACTAAGAATGGAACTATTCTATATTAAGACAAATCGAGTCTTTTCATGGACTAGAAAACATGCATGGATTATTACAGTTATTGTGGCAATAGGCGGATTGTGGTACCCCAAACTAGGGCTTGTCGTAATACCCATCATGCTTAGTTTAACAGTGCTTTCTTTTTTTAAAGGACGTTATTGGTGTGGAAATTTTTGTCCTCACGGAAGCCTGTTTGATGCAGTGATTATGCCTTGGAGCAGGAACAAAAAAATTCATCCGGTCCTAAGGTCAAGAATAACAGGCGTGCTCTTTTTTTCATGGTTTGCCGTCAAGCTTTTCAACAAGTTTATTAAGGTTGCAGGTGCTTTTGGAACGGCTTCCTTCTGGGATAAGCTAGGATTTATATTTGTGTCCAGCTATCTGATGGTATTGGTTGTGGGGGGTACATTGAGCTTGTTTAACAGTCCGCGATCCTGGTGTCATATTTGTCCTATGGGGCTATTACAGATTTTTTCCTACAGGCTAGGCAAACGATTAGGGGTAACCCAAAAATCAGATGGTAAAATCACTATTGCAAGCAAGAAAATGTGCCATCTATGCGGAAAATGTGCACGCGTCTGCCCAATGCAGTTGGAACCGTATTTGGAACTCAATGAAGAGAACCAATTTGATCATGAAAAGTGTATCCGATGCGCTACATGCATAGAAAACTGTCCTGCAGGTATTCTGACACTGGATAAGTTGTCCGGGGCAAAGGAGCTATGTGAAAATACAGATACTAAAGGCTATGATAGCAGGCAGAAAATAAAGGCGAAAATTGGAGAAATAAAAAAGCTTGGCTTGAATTTGAATGAATATATATTGGAGTTTGTTCAGCCGCAAGTGGTTCGGTATCAGCCGGGACAATTCGTTTTAATTAAGATTCAGGATGATCCCGTCATGTATCGGGCTTATTCCATCGCATCCTATGATAGAGAAGGCAAAAACCTTAGCATTATCATAAAAAAGGCACAAAACGGATATGGAACGAACATCATTTTCAATCAGTTTAAGGTTGGTGATAGCATAGACCTTGAAGGTCCCTTAGGTGAAGCATTGGTTGTCGATAAATCAGCAGAAAGGGTTTTATTGATAGCAAACGGCATTGGTATTACCCCCTTTATTCCCATAGTGGAGGAGCTGAATCGCACAAAAAGCAATATTCATGAAATAAAACTGATTTACGGTGCTCGGACAGAGGATGATTTTATCTACGATCCGTATTTTGAAAGCTGCAGCCGAAAAAATGTAAGGTTCGAATATATCAAGGTTGCTTCCAGGCCGAAGGAAGATAATATGAGGAGGGGATATGTCACGGATGTATTGAAGGATATGCAGCTGGAAGGTTATAAGATTTATATATGCGGTTCAAAAGCCATGGTACAAGATACTGTCAAGCTATTGGAAGAGCAGTCAGTAAAGCAAGAGGACGTTTTTTTCGAGACTGCATAGCGGAATTGATACCGCCAGATGACCGTATTTGAGTGGCCTCCTGTTAACAGGAGGTTTTTCTTGTACATACTTTTTATGCTGCAAGTGTTATAATATACTAGAAATGCAGGATAAATGCATGCATTCGGATTGGAGTGACAGTTACAAATGAAGAATAATTGGAAAAAAGACACCTTCCTGTTCTTGGCGGGGCAAACCATATCGCTTTTTGGCTCCTCGCTGGTACAGTATGCCATCATGTGGTATATCACACTCAACACCAAGTCGGGGGTCATGATGACGATTTCCATTATTTGCGGATTTGTGCCGACATTCTTCCTATCCCCTTTCGCAGGGGTGTGGGCAGACCGCTATAACCGGAAAATGCTGATCATATTGGCGGATACATTTATTGCAGTGACAACACTGCTGATGGCCGTCCTATTCTATGCTGGCTATGATTCCATCTGGCTGCTGTTTCTGATGTCTTCCTTCAGGGCAATCGGTTCCGGGACTCAGCTGCCCGCTATCGGGGCATTTATTCCCCAAATCGTACCGGAGGATAAGTTGACCAAAGTAAACGGCATCAACAGCAGCATTCAGGCCATGATCATGCTGGTCTCTCCGATGCTGAGCGGGGCACTCCTTACGATGGCTACCATTGAGACAATCTTCTTCATTGATGTCGTTACCGCTGCAGTCGCAGTAGTGATACTGCTCTTTTTCCTTAAGGTGCCGGCTCATGCCAAAGCGCAAACCCCGCAGGAGATCAGCTACTTCAGGGACCTGCATGACGGCATCGTCTATATCGGCAATCATACCTATGTAAGAAAGTTCTTTGTCTTCTGCGCCTTTTTCTTTTTCCTGATAGCCCCGGCAGCATTCCTGACCCCGCTTCAGGTCACAAGAAGCTTTGGAGACGATGTGTGGCGCCTGACTGCCATAGAGATCAGCTTTTCCATCGGGATGATGCTGGGAGGTATCCTTATGGCTTCGTGGGGCGGATTCAAGAACAAGGTCCACACCATGACCTTTGCATGCTTGATCATCGGCGTTTGCACCTTTGCGCTGGGCATCATCCCGATATTCTGGATCTATCTGTTTTTCATGGTGCTTACCGGTGTTTCGATTCCCATTTTCAATACGCCCTCAACCGTACTGCTGCAGGAAAAAGTTGAGCCGGACTTCCTGGGGCGCGTATTTGGTGTCATGGGTATGATCTCTAGTGCCATGATGCCTTTGGGCATGCTGGTATTCGGGCCTACTGCCGATATTATCCGGATCGAGTGGTTGCTCATCGGAACCGGCGTTTTGCTCTTCATCCAAAGCTTTTTCCTGATCGGCAGCAAGGATCTGGTGGAGGCAGGAAAGCCGAAGCAATAAAAATCAACCCTGGGGAATGTGAACCCCAGGGTTTTATTTTTAAGGTGTCGGTGTTATGACTGCCCCCACTGCTGGCCTGACTGGCTTTGCTGCTGTCCTTGCTGTCCTTGTTGTTGTCCGGTTTGACCTTTGCCCATCATTTGCGGAAGCTGATTGATCAACTGACTCATGTTGCCAGTTGCACTGTTGACAGGGAGCACACTGACATTGTTTCCGTCTACAAGCACCACTGCATCCGTACTGATTTTCGCACCCAATCCCAATGCGTCCATGCCGGTATTAGCTGTCCCGGTACTAGTCGTCGTACTGCCTTGTGACATTTTTCCGCTGGAATTGCCTCCACCAAAGCCTATGGTAACAGAAACGACCGGTATAAGCGTTTTCTCCCCTAGAGAAACGGGTTTGCCAAGCATCCCCTCGTTTTGTGTGAAGCTCTCGATATTTGAGAATAACGTATCAACATTCTGGCTCATCGTAGAATTTATTTCCATAAGACATCCTCCTAGAAATTTATTTTGGTTCATAACAATTTGTTATACCAGCGCCAAGAGAGACCGGCCCAGATTCAGCCTTGCTGTAGCATCAATGTTGATATAAGTATCAAAGGCCAGAAAATCGGGTTGCTGGGATAACGAATCCACAGAAAAAAACTGTGAAATCATGCTGATCACAGTACAGAACATGCCTGTGAAATAGGGGTCCTGAAATCCATATTGCGCCTTTATAGCAATGTTTGTCGGGTGAAGGCGCTGGATATCGTACATGTTTCCAGAGATTTTTTTGTTTACATTCATGATTCTCTTAAGGATCCTTTTGTTGAACAGAAACAGCTGAAGCGTATACCCGCTGTCTTCTGACGATACTTCCGCTTTCAGAAAAGGATAAAGCCACAGAATCGCCAGCTTGAACCGGGCAGCAGCAGAATCAAAATGAAATTCAATTCTTGATGCGACTGTAAACAACAAAAGAATCAAGAGTGCAATAGTGATCAATAATAAAAACAGTATGATCATGGAACTACCTCCATGCTGACATATAAAATTGTGTCTCTTATATTTTAACCGGATCAGCATTATTTATGGTATAAACCTTTTGCACAGTTTGACTTCTCTTACCAAATTTGTTATGATATTATACAATTAATAGAAAATAATTACTAGTTAATAAAATATATTTGAATAATCTCCTTTCCGGATCCTAAATTTATAAAGGGAGTGATCCATCATGAATGCAAAAGAACTGGATATCATCAAACAGGCCATTCTAAACGAAATTGAAGGATATGAGTTTTACAGGATGGCCGCCAGACAAGCCGAGAGCAAGGAAAGCGAAGAGGCTTTCAATGAGCTGGCAAATGAAGAACTGAAGCATGCAGGGTACCTGAGAGAACTCTTCAACCAAATCAAGGACGGAAAGGAAGATGATTTCGCATTATCCTTCTTATCCGCAGCGCCGTCCCCGAAAATCTTCGAATGGGAAAAAATCGGACACCAGCAGACCGGTCTTGCATTATCCGTGTTTGGAATCGGAGTTCAGATGGAAAAAGCCTCAATCGATTTTTACGAGCAGGCAAAACAGGGTACGCAATATGAGAACGCCAGAAAGCTCTATGAAATGCTCATATACTGGGAAAAGGTCCATCTGCAGCAGTTTAACGCACAATACAACCGGTATAAGGAGGACTGGTGGAACGACCAAGGCTTTGCCCCCTATTAAGCTTCTATAAGACCATAAACAAGCTTGCCGCGAGGATAAGCTTGTTTTTTTTTCTAAAACAAAATATAGTATAGTCATACATCGTTGTAGCGGGATCAAGGGCAGTTCACTTTCCTTACAGCGAAGGGATGGGAGGTCAGGGCATGAAGGAAATTGTTTTGATTGCACCCTATGAGAATATGTACCATCTGTCAGTTGAACTCATTGAGCATTATGGATACAGCAATGCAGAGGCTATAAGGGGCGATTTGCATGAAGGGGTAAAAGCAGCGCACCAAGCTGTGGATAACGGCGCAAAGGTGTTGATTTCAAGGGGTGGCACCTTTACACTGATCAAAGAGTCCATTAATGTGCCCGTCGTGGAAATTCAGACCAGTGCTTACGACGTCTTTGCCAACATGAAGCATATCGTCGGGAAGAATGAGCCTTTTGCTATCGTAGGGCATAATAATATCATCTACGGGTATGACCTGATCAAGGACTTTGTAAAGCAGGTAAAGAAGGTAGATATCGAGCGGGGTGAAAGCGTTGAACAAAAGATCAGACAGTGTGCGGAGGACGGCATCAGGCTGTTTGTAGGCGATGCTGTTGTGAATAATGCCTGCAATAAGCTGGGGTATACCTGCTTCCTGCTGGAAAGCGGACGGGACTCTATACGAAGCGCCATAGAGGAAGCTAAGCGGATACTGGTTGCTTCGAAGAACGAAATAGAGAGGTCAAAGCGTTATATGGCGCTTATTGACTATGTTCATGACGGTGTTATTGCAACAGACAATGAAAACCGCATTTTGCTCTTTAACTCGGTAGCTCAAGAGATTTTAGGCATACCCAAAGAAGACACCATCGGGCGCAATATTGGGGAATATATCGGGCTGGGTACTGCCCTGGAAGAGGTTGCACAAGGCAAAGCACTGATGGATGAGGTGCGGAAAATCAGGGAGACACTGGTGACCATCAGCAATATCCCCATTGAAGTGAATAATGAAGGGAAGGGCTCGGTGGCTGTATTCCAAAACATCAAGACGCTGCAGAGCATGGAAGCTAATGTAAGGGTAAAGCTGCTGCAAAAGGGGTTTGTAGCCAAGCACACCTTTGAGTCTATTGTTCATAAGAGCGCAGCCATTGAACACTGTATTTCCATAGCAAAAAAATTCAGCCGGTATGACTCCAGCGTCTTGATCGAAGGCAACTCAGGCGTTGGGAAAGAGCTTTTCGCGCAAAGCATACATAACGAAAGCAGAAGGAAAACGGGACCTTTTGTAGCGATAAACTGTGCAGCCTTGCCTATTTCTTTGATTGAAAGCGAGCTTTTCGGCTATGTGGAGGGGGCTTTTACCGGAAGTAAAAAGGGCGGCAAGGCAGGGGTGTTTGAGCTGGCTCATAAAGGTACGATATTTTTGGATGAAATCAGTGAGCTGCCCGTCGATGTGCAGGGGCGGCTGCTGCGCGTGCTGCAGGAGAGGGAGGTGGTCCGCCTGGGTGACGATAAGGTGGTACCCCTTGATGTACGCATCATCTGTGCAACAAACCGGGATATCAAAGAAATGGTTCAAGCGGGATCCTTCCGTCGGGATTTGTTTTACAGGATCAACACCTTGTCTTTTTACATACCCCCTTTGGCCCAGCGCAAAGAAGATATAGAGGTCATCGCCCGGCATTTTCTTCAGCGGTATTGTAAAAAGTATTCCAAGAAAATCGACGGTTTCACCAAGGGCGCCACGGATTTTCTAAACAGTCATGATTATGAGGGAAATATCCGGGAACTTCAAGGAATGATTGAAAGGGCGGTCATCATCTGTGAAGATACCATGGTGACAAGGAGTGATCTGAACAGCAGAGAGGCTGAGCAACAGGCTGTCAGGGAAAAAGCGGCCGGCGACCTTATTCCAGCCGGACTTGCAGAGGATATGCCCAGCTTGCAGGAGCTGGAGCAACGCTATATTTCGAAAGTATACGGCATGAACGGGAATTCGACGTCAAAAACTTGTGAAGTATTAAAAATAGATAGAACCACGCTATGGCGCAAAATGAAAAAACCACAGTGATGTTGCATATCGAAACTGAGTTGCAAAATGCAATAAAACAAGTTGCAATAAGCAACGGATTATTGTCCCGAAGAATATGAATGAAGAGCGGCTGGGTTTGTTTGGGCAGAATTGCCCTGAAACCCGGCCGATTTTTGTATATAAACGGAAACAATGGTGCCTTCTTACATGGGCACGACGCTGGCACGGAACTTGCTCTTATAGTTATATGAGACACGGCAAAGAACGCACCCATAATGTTGGATGGGGCTTTATTGCAGGAGGAACGGAGCTGTTACATATGATTATTATCGCAGATGATTTGACGGGGGCCAATGATACCGCCGTACAATACAAAAAATACGGTTTTTCCACCATTGTGAAGGTTGTACACGGGGCGAAGGACGAATGCGGCTTTTGCAAGGATTATGATATTCTTTCCATCAATGCCGATACAAGACCCTTGAGCAGCGAAAAGGCATATGAAAAAGTATATGCCATCACAAAACAAGTGTCCGATGACAGCATGGATTGCCTTTACAAGAAAATCGACTCTGTCCTGAGAGGAAATCCGGGCTCCGAGCTTGATGCGGTAATGGATGCCATGAGTTGCCGGCTGGCCATCGTCGCACCAAGCTTCCCGGAAACCGGAAGGCTGATCGAAGACGGCATCCTGTCGGTGGGGGAAAGAAGCATTAATGTGGTGGAGGTTTTTTCAAAAGGTATGAAGCGTAAAGTGCAAGGTATTCATTTGGATACGGTGCGGTGCGGTGCAGAGAAGCTTATGGCGCATATCGTCCTGCATCAGACCGAGGGCAAAGAGGTGTTTGTACTGGATGCCTGTACGGACGAGGACTTAAAAATCATTAAAGACGCTTCCAAGCTGATTGAGGGAAAAAAAGTGCTATGCGGCTCCGCGGGCCTGGCAAAGCAGCTGAGCATGGACCGTGCGGCAGAAAAGCAGGGTGGTGCTGCTCATCCCGGCATGGAAGATAAAAATCGCGTCGTAATGGTTGTTATAGGATCCCGGACCAACGTTACGGCGCTGCAGGTAGAGCGGGCTTCCGAATACTACGGAGTACCGATTATAAAGGTGGAAACAGGGAAAATTATTGACGGGATGCAGCAGGCGGAGACGGATCGGTGTGCAAAGCAACTTCTGCAAGAGACGGAAAAAGGACAAGACCTGGTTATCGTAGCAGTAGACAGCCTGTTTGAGGAATATGCTCTGGTACTGAAAAACAGCGACGAGGAATACGGACAGGCCCTGAACATTGTAGAAGCACTGGGCAATATTGTAAAGAGGGTATATGGCGAAATCAGTCCGCACTCGATTATCTGCTCCGGCGGCGATACTTCCTTTCAGATCTGCAAGGCATTTGATGCCTGGGGCATTGAGCTGATGGATGAGATCATGCCGGGTGTCCCGGTGGGGAAGATGGTGGGCGGCCAGGCGGATTCAACGCTGATCGTGACCAAATCCGGCGGCTTCGGTGCCGAGGATGTCATGATCCGGATCATCGAATACCTGCGCAGTGATTAAAAAACGAAACATGGATGGGAGTGATAAAGTTGATCAACTATCAAATGAAGATTCCTTCCTGTATGTACGGCGGTGAGGGATGTGTGGATAAGCTGAAGGACATCGTCGCCAAGGAAAAAGCCCGGAAGGTCATCGCTTTTACCGATAAAGGCGTAAGAGGTGCAGGCCTTTGCGATGCGGCGCTGGACATCATAACGGCAAGCGGTGCTGCCTTTGACATCATTGACAGTCTGAAGCCAGAGCCCAGCATTTATGATGTGGAAACCATGATGAAAGAGGTTGTGGGTGCAAAAGGTGATTTGATCGTTGCCATTGGCGGCGGCAGTGTCATGGATGCTGCCAAGCTGGCCTCAGTCCTGATGGGAGCAGATTATACTGTGTTTGACCTGGTGAATGATCCTGCATTGGCCCAGAAGAAGATGAAATCCGTCATGATCCCGACCACCTGCGGGACCGGCTCAGAGGCAACCTGCAACGCCATTGTCGCCATTCCTGAGGAAAGTACCAAGAAGGGGATCGTCAATGACAATCTGATACCGGACTACGTGATATTGGACCCCGGTATGATCGCAAAGCTGCCCAAGGCCATCATAGCAGCCACGGGGGTTGATGCATTGGCTCATGCGGTCGAATGCTTTACCTCAAAAAAAGCCACACCCTTCAGCGATACCTATGCGCTGGCATCGGCAAAGCTGATTTTTGCAAACCTGAAAGAGGCATATGCCGATGGCGGCAACATGGAGGCAAAGGCAAACCTGCTGCTAGGCGCATTTTACGGCGGTGCAGCCATTAGCGGCTCTGGAACAACGGCGGTGCACGCACTGGCTTATCCCTTGGGCGGGAAATACCACATTGCTCACGGCGTTTCAAATGCCATCCTTTTTGCCCATGTCATGGCATTTAACAAAGATGCTTGTGCAGAGCGGCTGGCAATGCTCTGCGACGCCATCAGCCCGGAGATGGCATACAAGGCTGTGGGTGAAAAGGCACAATATGTGATAGAGCGCATCGTCGATATCGTTAAGTTCACGGAGATACCTGTCAGTCTGGCACAGTTCGGTGTCAGACCGGAGGATATTGATTTCCTGGTGGAAGCAGGAAGCAGCCAGCAAAGGCTGCTGGTCAACAACATGAAGGCGCTAAGCCTGGACGATATCCGAGAAATATATAAAAAAGTAATGTAGTACTCTGTTAACCCTAATTCTATATATTATCGCCGGTTAAATTTCCGTAGTACTGCGTTGTCGTCACTCGCAATACATAGAGTATTACTCACTCCTCCGCCTTGTCCTACGAAAATTTTCCTCGCCGAGTAATACATAGTTTAGAGTTAACAGAGTACTAGCTGCAATGGTTTTGGAGGTTAATCAAATGAAAGGCAAAAAAATCCTGGGAATCACCATGGGTGATCCTGCCGGCTGCGGCCCGGAAATAACGGTTAAAGCGCTGGCGAGAAAAGAGATCTACGATATGTGCAACCCCATCGTCATTGGTGACGCCGGTATGATGAAGGATGCTATCCGGGTTGTAGGTGCAAAGGATATTGAAATACACAAGGTGGGCGATGTGAAGGATGCAAAATTCCAATTCGGCATAATCGACGTCCTGCATCTTGATCTTGTAGATATGAGCACGCATCAGTATGGGAAGGTATCTGCCGCAGCGGGAGAGGCGGCTTTCCAGTGTGTCAGGAAAGTCATTGAACTGGCTCTGGCAGGGGAAGTTGATGCCACTATTACAAATCCGCTGAATAAGGAAGCCATCAACCTGGCCGGGCATCATTATTCGGGGCACACGGAAATCTATGCCGACTTGACCGGCACCCGAAATTACTCCATGATGCTGGCCCATGAAGACCTGAGGGTGGTACATGTTTCTACACATGTATCCTTAAGGGAAGCATGTGAAAGAGTAAAAAAAGAAAGAGTGTACGATGTTATCAAGATTGCCCACGATGCATGCAAGCGGCTGGGGATTGACAATCCCAAGATCGGTGTTGCCGGACTGAACCCGCATGCAGGTGAAAACGGATTGTTTGGAACAGAGGAAAAGAATGAGATTGAACCGGCCATAAAAATGGCCCAGGCTGAAGGGGTCCTTGCTGAAGGACCGCTTCCGGCAGATTCCGTGTTCTCCAAAGCAAGAGGCGGATGGTATGATATTGTGGTGGCCATGTACCACGACCAGGGACACATCCCATTGAAGGTTCTCGGCTTTGTTTACGACAACAAGGCAAAACGGTGGAGCGATATTAGCGGGGTCAATATCACCCTGGGTTTGCCCATCATCAGAAGCTCCGTAGATCACGGGACAGCCTTCGGCAGAGCCGGGCAGGGGCTGGCAAATGAAACAAGTTTAATTAACGCCATTCATTATGGTGTTCAATTAGCAACAAACAACAAAAACTAAAAAGGGAATGGGGGAACTATAATGAAAATGTTCAAGACAAGAAGACTGATTGCTCTCGCTCTGGTCATCGTCATGATGTTTGCCGCAGCGGCTTGCGGCAAGACAGAAACAGCACAGGCTCCGGCAGCTCCCGCAGAAGGAGAAGCTGCAGCGGCAAAACCCGAAAACCTGTTGTTTGCCACTTACCAGGTTGGTTCATCAAACTACACCATTTCTGCAGGTTTAGGAACACTCTGGCAGAACTATCTCCCGACGGGTTCCATGATCGACATTCAGCCTATCTCGCCTGGCGGAATGGGTGCACCATACCTTTTTGAAGAAGGAAAGGCAGATATTGCTTTTGTAAACGGAGCACCTGCAAAGTGGGCTTATGAAGATGGTTCACTGGGAAAACCGGCTACACAGAAGTTCAGGGCACTTGTCGGAAGCATGACCAATGTATCGGCGGTCAACTTCATGACAAAAGCTTTTATGAAAAAGTATGGCGTCAGCACAATCGAAGAAGTTATTGAAAAGAAGATTCCGATCAGGATAGGGTGCAGCCCTAAAGGCTCAATGGATGAGCGTGTTGTCAACATGATGCTTGAGCATCTTGGTGTTACTTATGATGATATCAAGTCATGGGGCGGCGACGTCATCCATGGCGGTGGCGGCGACCTGTCAGCCCTTGTCAGAGACGGCAAGCTGGACTTTATGCTTGACCATACCTCCGCACAGTCCTCAACAATGACTGAGATTGCAATGACCTGCGACATACAGTTCACCCAATGGGGCGAAGACCTGCTCAAGTATTTTGAAACACAAGGCTTTGAACGCATAAAGGTCCCTGCAAACTCCTGGAAGGGACAGGACAAGGAAATCATCAATGCCGGTACACCGGATTGCATCTTCGTTGCAGCTGATATGTCCGACGAAGCGGCTTATGCCCTTGCAAAAGGCATTTGTGAAAAGAGAGATTATCTGGTAAACCAGTATTCATCCCTGGAGCCTTTTGACCCCAAGACTTGCTGGAAGCCGGAGAAAGTCGGCAATGTTCCGCTTCATCCGGGCGCAGAAAAGTATTTCAAGGAAATGGGTTATATGCAATAATATCCGTGAGAGCTGAAAGAGGACCCTTGAACACCCTGGTTTTTCATGGGTCCTCTTTTCTTAAAATGAGAAGAGGTGTCTGAATGAGTAAGTATGCAGAAAAAATTGTTGCAAAGGCGGCTACAGAAGACGATCCGTTAGAGGTGAAAGGGCAAATCTCAAACCATCGTACCACGGTCATTGCAGTATTGTCTGTGGTTTTCCTGGTTTTTCAGGTTTATATCGGAGCGGTCAAGCCTTTGGATGCGTATATATCAACGCCCTTGCATATATGCCTTGCATTGGCCATTGCGATTCTATACAAACCGCTGGCGGACATGTACAAGAAAAAATGGTTATGGATCATTGACGGCGCTTTGCTTGCCGGCTTATTAACAACGGTTTACTACTTTGTAACGAACCTTGACCGTCTCATCTATAGAATCATGATGGTCGATGAGATGCTTCCGCTGGATTTGTTTTGCGCATACTTTATGTTGGTTGTCATTTTGGAAATCGTACGTAGGACGATGGGCTGGAATCTTTTTGTATTCATTCTGATTTTTATTGCGTATGCTTTTGTGGGCCAGCATCTGACAGGGCCATTGCGTTACTATGGGATGAGCTGGCAGCAATTCGGCGAGATGCTCTTGCTGTCTCCGGACGGTATTCTAGGCACGCCGCTGGTTGCATCCGTTAATACCATTTTTTACTTCCTTCTGTTTGGCGCATTCTTCTCAAAATGCGGCGGCGGACAGGTATTGATCGACCTGGGGATGAAGCTAAGTGACAAGACAGCCGGAGGTCCTGCAAAGGCTGCTGTCGTATCCAGCGGATTGATGGGCATGATCAGCGGCAGCGCTGTTGCCAATGTAACGTCAACCGGCGTGCTGACCATACCGCTGATGAAAAAAGCGGGCTATACGCCTGAACAGGCAGGTGCCATTGAAGCGGTAGCTTCTACAGGGGGGCAGATCATGCCGCCTATTATGGGTATCGGCGCCTTTATTATGGCTGAGATGATTGGCGTCAGTTATGCTCAGATTGCCTTGTCGGCAGTGATTCCTGCACTTGCCTATTATGCATCGGTCTTTCTTCTGGTGCATAACCTGGCGAAGAAAAGAAAGCTTGAGACGGTCGGGAAGGAAGAAGTCAAGTATGTATCAGAACCGATCATACCGAGACTATATCAGCTCGCTCCGATCCTGGCTGTTGTTGCCCTGATCTTTATGGGCGCATCCTTGACACGTGCTGCTTTGGTAGGAACGGTGCTTTCCATAGCAGTCAGCATGTTTTCCACTGAAACGCGCATGAACGGCAGCAGACTGCTGGAGGCACTGATGGACGGCATCAAACAGGCTGCAATGATCGCTATTCCGACTGCCGCTTGCGGCATCATGATCGGCATAGTCGTACGTTCGGGTGTTGCCAACAAACTGACAACGATTATCGCATCCGTAGGCAGTGCAAATCTGCTGCTTGCTTTGATGATCGGGATGGTCGGATGTCTGCTTCTGGGAATGGCCTTGCCTACGGTAGCGGCTTACCTTATAGCGAATATCCTGTTCTGCCCTACCATTATCAGCCTGGGTGTTCCCACGCTGCCTGCAAATATGTTTATTTTCTACTTCGGTGTTATTGCACAGATTACACCGCCGGTATGCCTGGCCTCCTTTACGGCAGCGGGTATTGCCAAGGCGAATTCATGGAAAACGGGATGGACGGCCTTTGCATATGCCATTGTTTCATTCCTGGTCCCATATGTTTTTATTTACCAGCCTGAAATTCTGCTGTTGGGCACTGTGACGGACACGATTATTGCATCAATTGTAATGTCTATAAGCGTTTTCTTCCTGGCAGGCAGTGTTGCAGGATATCTGTTTACGCCGGTCAAGGCGGTTTGGATGCGGATTTTCTTGTTCGTAATAGCAGTCATGATCATTGTACCGGAGACGCTATCGACGATAATAGGTGTTGGTGTAGGTGCTGTCGTAGCAGTCTTCTTCTACATGAAAGCACAGAGGGACAAGAAAGCAGCACTCAGAGAACTTGAGGCATAATATGCAATTTTTTAAAAGGCAAAGAAAAACGGGCAGGAGGCTGCAACAGAATGTTAAAGCATGATGTAATCATAGCCTGCTCCGGCCTTGCTGCTCTTGCGACAGCTGCAAGGCTGCATGAGCTGGGGAAGAAGAATATCGCAATTTATACGACGGATTTCGGTGGCACACCCTATATAGCCGCGATTAATTTCGTGCTCCCGGATAATCCATACGGAGACACGTCACAGCAGTATTATGAGGATATGCTGCAGGCAGGCTACCGGATCAACAACAAGAAGCTTGTCCAGGACATGACATCCAACACCTTTAGGGGCTATGAGCTTCTGCGGCGGTGGGATATCGAATTTGCCACAGAGAAAGACGGCTCCACAAAGCTCCGCCATGTTTCTGGTCATACTTATCCCCGATCCCTTTGCTGCACTACAGATTTGATCGGAGCGGAAATTATCAGGAAAATGGTAGGAAAACTGCAAAAATGCGGGGTTCTGATCAATAGAGGCTGTGAATGTGTGGGGCTGCTGTCGGAAGACGGCAAGATCCACGGCATCACAGTGAAAGATGACAAGGGAAGCTGCTTCAATGCTTATGCCCCTGTCGTTGTGGCAGCCTGGGGCGGCGTCGGAAACTTGTTCGGCAAATCCACCTATCCTCAGGATATCAAAGGCAACACCCTTGCCATTGCCAGAGAAGCGGGCGCCAAGCTCGTCGATATCGAATTCCTGGAATATGAACCTATGGTAATCATGAGTCCGACAGGTGCTGTGGGTGAACCCTGTCCAACCGCCATGCTGGGAGAGGGCGCACATCTCTTGAATACCGAGGGAGAACGGTTTATGCTGAAGGTAAGACCTCAAGGAGAAGCCGGATCTCCAAAGACACTGATCAACAAGGAGATCTGGAAGCAGGTTGATGCCGGAAAGGGCACACTCCATGGCGGGGTATACGTTGATCTGCGGCACATTCCTTCCGAAACGCTGAAAGCCTACCCATGGTTCTATGACCGGCTGATGGAAAACGGCGTAGATCCCAACCGTGATCTGATTGAAGTAGGGCCTATGGCACATAGCTTTTCCGGCGGCGTTTATGTGGATGCACAGTATGAATCCACTGTTGAGGGCTTTTATGCCGTGGGAGAAGCCTGCGGCGGTGTGCATGGCGCCTGCCGCTGTGCGGGAAATGCCGCCAGTCAGGCAACCCTGTCGGGTCTGCTATGTGCAGAGGGCATCATGAAAAAGAAAAACAATACAAAGACAAAAGAATTCCCCATTGAATATTCACAGGACAAAACGGTATCCGGAACCTATATTCCACAGGTTAGAGAGCTGGCGGCAAAGGCGTTGGGCATTTACCGCAACGGTAATATGCTGAAAAGCGCGCTTGAAGCGATGAAAGCGCTACGCGAAAAAGAGGATGTGAAGAAGGATACCGAAACCTATCAGACAGTAGTCTCCGTAATGCTGATGCTTCAGGCAGCCTTGCTAAGGGAAGAAAGCCGGGGAACGCATATGCGGACGGACCATCCCAATGCGCTGGATTGCTTTGAAAAAGAACTAATTATTGAATGAAAAGAGTGATGATCTTGAATATAGCTGGAATTATCCCTGCAATGGCTACGCCGATGTTTGAGGACGGCTCAATCAATGAGGCGGAGCTGAGGAATCAGGTAAACAGGCAGATCAATGCAGGTGCAAACGGAATCTTCTGTCTGGGTACCAACGGAGAAGCCTATATCCTGAGTAAGGAAGAAAAAATCAGGGTGATGGAGTTGTTCGTGGAAGAAGCGGAAGGCCGTGTGCCGGTATATGCAGGAACGGGCTGTGTGGGCACCCGGGATACCATAGAACTTTCGGAAAAAGCCAAGGAGATCGGTATTGATGCACTTTCTGTCATTTCTCCCTACTTCGCAGCCATCAATCAGACTGAGATATATGAGCACTACGCAGCACTGGCTGAATCGGTGGACTTGCCCATTATCCTGTATAATATGCCTGCGAGGACAGGAAACCATCTGGAATACACAACCGTAGCCAAGCTGGCGGCCAAATACAGGAATATCAGGGGCATCAAGGACAGCAGCGGGAATTTCGATAATATCCTGAGATATATCGAAAGCACAGATAAGAGCAGCTTCTCAGTGCTGTCCGGCAATGACTCCCTGATCCTGTGGACCCTGATGGCAGGCGGTAAAGGCGGTGTAACGGCAGTGGCCAACATATTGCCTGAGATCATGGTGAGCATCTATCAATACTGGTGTGAAGGAAACTTTGAAAAAGCGAAGGAAGCGCAGGACGCCATAAGGCCCATCCGGGACTGCTTCAAATACGGCAATCCCAATTCCATCGTAAAAAGGGCAGCGAACCTGATCGGCCAGCCGGTAGGACCTTGCCGCAAGCCCTTTGGCATGGTTTCCAAAGAAGCGGATGCTGCAATTCTGGAGGCCATCAATACCTACTATGCGCAGTACTTGAAATAAGTTCTGAGGAGTTTATTATGATCATAGCGGATTTGAAAAGCTTAACGCCCTACAAGGCGTTAAGCAGAAACATGGAACTTGCCATAGACTACCTGGGGGAAATCGATTTTGAGACCATGGAAGATGGAAAATACCCGGTAGTAGGTGATGATATTTATGTTGTTGTCAGTACCTATGCGACAAGGGAGCATGGGGAGAGCAAATATGAGGTTCATCGGAACTATATTGATATTCAGTGCCTTATCAGCGGGGAGGAACTGATTTACTGCAACGAGTTCTGCCGTATGGAGGCAGATGGCGACTATAACCCGCCGAATGACAAACAGAACCTTAAAGATCAGACAGGAGAGGTTGCTATTCATTTGAAGCCGGGCATGGCAGCGGTTTTTTACCCCAATGATGCCCATAAAGCCTGCTGCAGGCTCCGGAATGAGCCGCAAAAGGTACGCAAGCTTCTGGTAAAAGTCAGGTTGTAGTTGATCGGCGATCCGAACCCATCATCGCACAGCCATAAGGATAAGAGCTATGGGATAGGCTCCCATAGCTCTTACTTGTTTACACTATATTGATTTCCATGCATATTTCATTGCAGTTGGGGAATTTGGGACAGTTGATGCAATCGGTCCACACCTTGCGGGGCATGGATTCCTTATCAATGATGCAAAAGCCTTGCTTCTCAAAAAAACCGGGCTGATAGGTCAGGGTGAAAACCTTCTGAACGCCCAGCGCTTTTGCTTCCTTCAGCATGTAATCCACCAGCTGCCGGCCTATTCCTTTTCCTGTTAAGCTGTCCTTGACTGCAAGCGACCTCAGCTCCGCCAAATCCTGCCACAGTACATGGAGTGCCCCTGCACCGATGACTTCACCTTCCGCTTCAATAATGACAAAATCACGGATGTTCTCATATAGCATGCTGCGGCTTCTTGAAAGCATCATGCTTTTATCTGCATAATAATTCACCAAATCGTGAATGGATTCCACATCAGCCAGTATGGCCTTTCGAATAATCAATATCAATCACCTGCTTTTTAATAATATACTGACTATCATAGCAAAAAATGAATAATAATGCAATAACATTGTATACTTCAACGCGAGAATATTGATCTTCTTATGTCAAGATATTTATAGAATTTTTAAAAAGGTATTGAAGGTTCTGAATGCGTGTGATAGTTTTATAATAGGAAATAATATTTCATAATGTGAGATGAAGCAGATGATGAATAAAGGGGTACAAGTGCTAGACCGGGCACTGGATATATTGGAGCTGCTGGCGGTTGAAAAAGACGGACTTGGTGTGACGGAAATTGCAAACCGTCTTGGACTGAATAAAAGCACTGTTCACAGGATCCTTGCATCCATGGCGGAGCGCGGCTATTTTGAGAAGACCAAGACCCGGGGGGAGTATAAAATTGGCCTGAAGCTTGTCGAACTCAGCAGCGTGTACCTCAACAGCGTCGAGCTGAAGACAGAAGCCAAGCCCTTTCTGTGGCAGCTTGCTTCAAAGCTGAACATGATCGTGCACCTTGCGATCCTGGACGGCAATGAAGCGGTTTACATCGAGAAAATCGATACGGTCAACAGTATCCGGCTATACTCACAGATCGGCAAACGCATCCCCGTGCATTGCTCATCCCTTGGCAAGTGCCTGTTATCCGGGTTTTCCGATGGTGAAATCGGAAAAAGACTCAAGGCTTACAGCTTTGTCCGGTATACCGATCATACCGTGACGGATAAGGAAGAGCTGATCAGACAGGTCCGAGAGGTCAGAAGAAGAGGCTGGGCAGTGGATGATGAAGAGCATGAGAACGATGTCAGGTGCATTGGCGCCGGGATTATGGACTACAGGGGAAATGTCATTGCAGCGCTCAGTGTAACGGGTACCTCATCCAGCATCACAAAAGAAAGAGAAGAGGAAGTGGCCACAATGGTTTTGGAAACGGCTGCAAACATCTCAAAGCGTCTGGGTCATTAGTTTTTTATCACAATAAAGTGAAACAGGATTTCATAATGTGAAACAAAATAGAGTAAAAAGAAAGGGGATTCATGATGACGGTAATCAATGTCAAGTCAAAGGATAGCTGCAAGTACGACTGCATATCGCTTGGTGAAATTATGCTGCGGTTTGACCCGGGAGACGGGAGGATCAGGAACACAAGAGAATTCAAGGTATGGGAAGGCGGTGGTGAATACAACGTGACCAGGGGACTCAGGAAATGCTTCGGCATGAACGTCGCTGTAGTCACTGCTTTCGCAGATAACGACGTAGGAAGGTTGGTTGAAGATTTCATCCTGCAGGGCGGAGTGGACGTATCGCTGATTAAGTGGGTACCCTATGACGGAATTGGAAGAACGGTGCGAAACGGCCTGAATTTCACTGAGCGGGGCTTTGGGGTCAGGGGTGCTTTGGGTGTGTCCGACAGGGGAAACACAGCTGCCTCTCAACTAAAAAAAGGCGATGTTGACTGGGAGTATATTTTCGGGAAACTGGGATCCAGATGGTTCCATACAGGCGGCATATTCGCAGCCTTGTCGGATACGACACCGGAAGTGGTACTCGATGCAGTGCAGACTGCAAAGAAATATGGGACTATTGTGTCCTATGATCTCAACTACCGCCCCTCCTTGTGGAGCAGCATCGGCGGAAAGGCCAGAGCACAGGAAGTCAACTTGGAACTGGCAAAATACGTAGACGTCATGATCGGGAATGAAGAAGACTTTACTGCCTGCCTGGGTTTCGAAGTGGAAGGAAACGATGAAAACCTGAAGGAACTGAACCTGGATGGGTACAAGAAAATGATCGACGAAGTGGTACGCGCCTATCCCAACTTCAAAGCAGTGGCCACGACACTGAGGACCGTCAAGTCGGCAACCATCAACGATTGGAGCGCCATATGCTGGGCAAACGGAGAGATTTACAAGGCCAATGACTATGACAATCTGGAAATCTACGACAGGGTAGGCGGCGGAGACAGCTTCGCATCCGGCCTTGTATATGGGCTGATGACCACAGGGAACCCGTTGAAGGCTGTCAACTATGGTGCCGCTCACGGTGCATTGGCAATGACAACGCCAGGGGATACCTCCATGGCAAACCTGAAAGAGGTTGAGAGCCTGATGAAGGGCGGAAGTGCAAGAGTACAAAGGTGAGGACAAAGCAGGTATTAAGTGATAATAACTGAAAGGATGGGTCATATGACAGGCAGAGAAGAGATCGTATCACGGATAAAGGAAGGCGGCCTGGTAGCAGTTGTAAGGGCTGAAAGCTCCGAACAGGCATTTCGGATAGCGGACGCCTGTATTGCCGGCGGGGTTGCTGCCATTGAAATCACGTTCACCGTTCCGGGGGCGGAGCTGCTGATCAAGGAACTGAAGCAGAAGTATCAATCAGGAGAGATCATTATCGGGGCAGGGACGGTGCTGGATCCGGAGACGGCAAGAACAGCCATCCTGGCCGGAGCAGAGTACATTGTCAGCCCATGCCTCAATGCAGAGACGGTAAAGCTCTGCAAGCGTTACCAAGTGGCATGCATGCCCGGCGCCATGACGGTAAAGGAAGTGGTGGAGTGTATGGAGGCAGGCGCGGACGTTGTAAAGATCTTTCCGGGCGAACTGTTTGGCCCGGCCATCATAAAAGCATTTAAAGGACCTCTGCCGCAAGCGGTCATGATGCCCACCGGCGGCGTCAGCCTTGAAAATGTCGGAGAATGGATCAAAGCCGGTGCCGTTGCCGTAGGTGTCGGAGGAAACCTGACAGCCGGTGCCAAGAAGGGTGATTATGAATCCATTACGGTTATAGCCAGGCAGTTTGTTGAGAAGATCCGGGAAGCACGGGCGAAAGCATAGACATGTAATGGAGAAATCGGTTTCCATTTGTGGTATAATAAGAGTACAACTACTTATATACCAGTTAATGGAGGCGGTTCCGATGAAGAAAAAGCAAAACGTAAAAGTAACGGAGCAGGGCAATAAGATAACCCTTACCTTTAACCCCAATCTGGTGGTCAAATCAGTGAGGAACTTTGATCCCGACAACGCAGCGCCCAAGGTTCACAAGGCAGGAAAAGGAAAGGGCTCCTACAAAAGAAAAGAAAAGCATAAAAGCAGGGACGGTGAAGATAGCTCACGTTCCTGTTTTTTATTCAGAATCAGGGAATGATTTCCACAGCAGTTCCCATGGAAGCATATTGCCATATTATTCGGATATCGTCATCAGACAATGCAATGCAGCCAAGTGTCCAGTCATAGGAATTACCGCCGCCATGGATGCCGATCGCACCGCCGAGGGATGTATTCCAGGGAGGACATTCCCGATGCTCGATTGCGTACTTGATCTTATCGGAAGTATCCCGGTCAATAGCCCCTTTGCCCAAGCCCTGTTTTGCATCCTGGACATTGGGATAGCTTAATCCCAGGAAAAGTGTAAACTTGCTCTCCTTCAGCCTTGTACAGATATAATAACTGCCCTCCGGTGTTTTTGAATCCCCCTCCATCTGCTTATGTCCTACGGGAGAAGCGCCTAGCGCAATTCGGAATCTGCCGATCAGACGGCCATCGCCATACAGCTCCAAATTTCTTTCTGCCTTGTGGATAATTATGTGCACTTTTTCAGGCTTTACAGAAGGTGCATTATAGAAAAAACCTTCAGTTTCAGTTCTTACCATGCTTTCAACTGGATTTTCCGTTTCAGCAGCAGGCACGGAAGTGCTTTCCTTAGGAATCAATATAAAAGGATATTCCTCTGCTTTTATGAGAAAGAGTGAGGAAAAAGTGATGAGCAGCATAAGCATCATAAGCCTTCCTCTAAACCGCTTATTTGAACTGTTCATGTAAACGCCTCCTGCGCTGAAAATGTTGTATTCGCCAGACGAATACCTTCTTATTATAAAATACGCCGATAGCTGTTAACATATACGGAACGAATAAAGTAATAGGGTCTGATACAATAAGGGACTTCACTTGCGTGAAGCCCCTTATGAAATGTAGGCTATTTATAATGGCCGGGCCTTTCTGAGATTGAAAACGTAAATCGGGCCCATAAAGAAGAGAAGAACGCTCAATACCGTCATGACTGTGGCCTGATCGCCTTTGTAGCGCTTATAGAACCGGTACATCACCATAATGCTGAATACTGCGTATGCCAGGTTCAGCAGCATTTGCAGCAGGGTCCCCAGCAGCGGGACCGCTTCCAGGATACCCCCGGCTATGCCTACGGCTATCGGTGCCAGAGGGAGGACCAGTTCCAGCATGGGGACTGTATAGTTGCTGATTTTGATCTCCTTGAGGATCTTGCCTACAATGTAGAGCTGAAGGAGCGGCACAAATGCAAACCAATCATTGCCCGTTCGTTCCGTTTTTGCCAAGCCGTAAAGACCGATGGAAAAAAGTAAATAAAGACCAACGCCAAGGATAAAAAACAAGAATGCAGCAAAGCCGCCCACCGCAAGAAGCATGTTCAGATCGTCCATGATTACCATTCCTTTCTAACCCATATCTTTCCAGCATTTAAGCTTCGCTATAATATATTCATCCAGGACCGATAAAATAACTCTTCAGACCGACAGGACTGAACTTCATATACAACTGCGGTTGCGGCGTGGGCTTCTTGGGGAGCTCATCTTTCTTTAGTAACCGGAGATGGCCTATAGGCAATGAATCTGCTATAATACAGGTGAACATCATATGCTGAAGGGGTGAGGAATTTGATCAGACCTGTACAGCAACAGGAGCTTCCGGAGGTAAAAAAGCTGGTAATGCTTGACTGTGCACGCAATTATTTTGTATGTCTTGGTTTGACAGCTGATGAGACACCTTTCGAAGAGATTCTTGGAGAATGGGATGAAAGCGGTACACTAAAGGCAGTGCTCTTTCAAAGGAAAACCGGAAACTTGCAGTTCTATGCACCAGGAGGATTTGATGTGGAGGGCTTTGCAGAAAAGATAAGTGAAATGGATTTCAAAGCAGTGATTGGTCCAAGCTCTTATTGCGATCGGTTTTTGGACAGGAAGCTGTTTACCAGGACTACCAATGGAGCCATCATTGCAAAGCGGGCTTTGGATGGCAGCTTGCCCAAGCTTTTTTTTCCGGAGGTGGAGCCTTTGGGGGTTAATGATCTGGATCAGGTTGTCAGGTTGTATGGGAAGGTATTCAGCGGGTTCAGCCCGGCAGCAGTCATGGAACAGAAGCTGAAAAACGGCAGGGGACGAGGTGTATGCATCCGGTATAACGGCGTGATCGTGAGTGTGGTGCAAAGTGAGTTTGAGATGCAGGACACGGCGCTGATTGTAGGCGTAGCCACCGACCCCGATTTTCAGGGGAAGGGACTGGCGTCCAAATGCCTTCAGGTGTTGTGCCATGAATTACTGTTCGAAGGGAAGTCGTTATATCTGCAGTATGATAACATGGCCGCAGGTAGAATATATGAAAAGCTGAGTTTCAGACCCATCGACCAGGTCAAGTATTATATACGTTAGGCATGAAAAAGACCTTTTCCTGATTTCCGAAAAGGTAATTGACAGGTTTTCAATATTAATGAGCAAAAATATGTAGGGGGGTGTATAAAATGAAACTGTTTCTGAAAATTGTGTTGTCGATACTGATTCTTTTTGTACTGGTTGCAGGGGTTGGAGTCTTTGTTATGAGCAGGGGCCTGGATGCGGGACGCCAGATGGAAATAAATGAGGTGAACCTATCGGCCCTGGCAGACGGCACCTATGGCGGGAAGCATGAGGCGGGAAGGTGGACCAACGAGGTGCAGGTTACCGTTAAAGACCATAAGATTGTAAGTGTAGATATTGTGAAGGATGTTAAATATCCCAACCCTGAATGGACTGAGGCAATCATCAGTAGGATAATCGAAAAGCAGACCAACAAGGTGGATGGTGTTGCCGGGGCCACCGTTACCTGCAAGGCCTATCTGAAAGCCATTGAGAATGCATTGCAAAGGGAGTAAACCGAATAGGCTGCTTGTTGTCCGCAAGAAAAAAATCCAATTTTCATATGGATATACAAAAATCACAAATATATCGCGGAATAAAATCAGAGCTTATACTGACAATAATATCATAATCTGTGATTAAGGAGTGATTTTTATATGATTAAGGCGGAAGTCGCAATATATCCCCTTAAGACTGACAATGCAACAAAAGTAATAAATGATTCCATCAATACATTGAAGGGTGGCCGGATTGATTATACGGTCAATTCCATGAATACAGTGCTTAATGGATCGAAAGAAGACGTGTTCAACAGCATCAAAACCATGTTCTCCGAGGCCGAAAAAAGCGGCGGAGAAGTAAATATGGTTGTTACGATCGGAAATGCCAACGCATAGCTGCGTAACAGCTTGAAAATCAAAAAAACTGAGAGTAAGGAAGCATGAATGAAGCGATGGGCTTTAAGCATGCTTCTTTTTGTTGCCATGTGACCTTTTGTAAAAATGACAAGTGTCAGCATCCAGGTTGTGTGTTTCTACAAGGGTTAATTATGTAAAACAGCAGGAAAAAAGCGGCCTGGCGTAGAAATATGCTATCATTGAGGAGGAGAGTGATAGACATGAACAACAAAGAATTTAGAGCCAGTATGCTTCTGCTGCTGACCGCGGCCATATGGGGATTTGCATTTGTAGCCCAAAGAATCGGCGCACAATATGTGGGCGCCTTTACATTTAACGGTGTCCGGTTTGCAATAGGCAGTGTTTCCTTAGTGCCGCTGCTTTTATTTATGCGGCGAAAACCTGATGAGAGCACTGAAATAAGCAGCAGTTTCAAGGACGCAGTACCAGCCGGTATCCTGGCAGGCTGCGTGCTTTTTCTGGCAGCTTCCCTGCAGCAGCTCGGACTGGCCTATACAACAGCCGGCAAAGCTGCCTTCATAACGGGGCTGTACATTGTCCTGGTGCCGCTATTTGGCATATTCCTGAAGCAGCATATCCGATACATCACATGGGCCGGCGTGGTGCTGGCCATTATCGGACTCTATCTGCTCAGCGTTACCGAAAGCTTCACCATAGCCAAGGGGGACCTCATCGAAATCATCGGTGCAATCTTCTGGGCAACCCACATCCTGCTGATTGACCACTACACAAAGAAAGTGGACGCACTGCAATTGTCCTTTGTCCAGTTTGCAGCCTGTTCAGTGCTCAGCCTTATGGCAGCGATTGTATTCGAAAAGATTTCGATGTACGCATTGTACCAGGCATTGGTGCCCATACTATACGGCGGCCTGCTGTCCGTGGGGGTGGCCTATACGCTTCAGGTTGTAGCGCAGAAACATGCGAAGCCTTCCCATGCAGCCATCATACTTAGCCTGGAAGCCGTTTTCGCTGCTATCGGCGGAACCCTCATTTTGGGAGAAAACCTGGGCATGAGAGGCTACTTCGGCTGCGCCCTCATGCTGCTGGGAATGCTTTTTACCCAGATTCAAGGTCCCCAAGAATTGAAAGAAAGTTAAAAAAGTGCAGGGTGTATTCAAAAGCACCCTGCACTTTTTTACATACCGGATAAGACCTGCAGCACCTCGTTAATATCAGGCAGCTCTTGAATGGGATATACTTTTACCCATCTAACGATGCCTTGCTCATCAATGATAATATTTGCACGCTCGGATATGCCTTTGGCTTCGATAAAGATGCCGTAATCCTGTGCGACCTTGCCATGGGGCCAGAAGTCTGCCGGAAGGCTGACATGATTGATGAGGAGTGCAGCAGCCCACACCTTCTTGCAGGGTGGCGCGTCCACGCTGAAGCCTAAGGGTACGGTGTTGAGGTTTTGAAAGGCCTGCCAGTTGACTTCCAGTGACCGCATCTGGTCGGTGCAGACTGCTGTCCATGCAAGGGGATGCCAGGACAGCAATACTTTTTTTCCTCTCAGCTCGGACAGCCGGATAACCTGACCGTTCTGGTCCTTAAGAGAAAAGTCGGGTGCCTGTTCGCCAGCTTGAATAAGCTTCATGAATAAAACCCCCTTTCTTTTGCGATTATATTTATCATATCATAGTTGTGCTAAAATTATAACAGCCGGTGGATGGTAAGGGTATGAGCGGCAGCCTGAAGATGTTTGGATAATTGACATGAGGCAAAAAAATGACTATAATAACCATAAGTAAATTTGACCCGGTGAGCTAAAAAATGTCCCGGAAGGGAAGGATAAGATAGAACGGAGTGGTTGGAATGGAAAAAAGACCTGTTGTACTGGTGGTAATGGACGGAATCGGTATCAATGAGGACGATTACGGCAACGCAGTCAAGGCTGCAAATACCCCGACACTGGATATGCTGATGAGCAATTATCCCAATATCGCCATAAAGGCCCATGGAACCGCCGTAGGTTTGCCCTCGGACGACGATATGGGCAATTCCGAGGTAGGACATAATGCATTAGGCTGCGGACAGATCTACAGCCAGGGTGCCAAGCTGGTCAACGAATCCATTGCCAATGGGAAGCTGTACAGCTCGGATACGTGGCACAAATTAACCGGCAATTGCGTGGAGCACGGCTCTACTCTGCATTTTATCGGTCTTTTGTCCGATGGCAACGTTCACTCCCATATCGAACATCTCAAGTCAATGATTACAAGGGCCAAAGAAGATCATGTAAAGCAAGTCAGAGTGCATGTTTTGCTGGACGGGCGGGATGTTCTGGCAACCTCCGCACTGGAGTATGTGGATGATCTGGAGAAACTGCTCCGTACGCTCTCAGATGAGGCTTTTGATGGCAGGATCGCAAGCGGCGGCGGCAGAATGAAGGTCACCATGGACCGTTATGAAGCCAACTGGGATATGGTGCGTCTGGGCTGGGAGACTCACGTGCTGGGCAAAGGCAGGCAGTTTGACAATGCCTCCGATGCCATATCCGTCTATAGGGATGAGCTGCCGGGCGTCATCGATCAGGACCTGCCGGCCTTTGTCATCGCCGAAAACGGCAACCCGGTAGGTACGATCAATGATAACGACAGCGTGGTATTGTTTAACTTCAGAGGTGACCGTGCTATTGAGCTCAGTATGGCTTTTGACTATGACCACTTTGACAAATTTGACAGGGGACCCCGCCCCAACGTTGTATACTGCGGGATGCTGCAATATGACGGAGACCTGAACCTGCCCAAGAACTATCTGGTGACCCCGCCGGATATTCAGAATACGCTGTCAGAGCTGCTGGTGAAAAACAATATCAGACAGTATGCCGTTTCTGAGACACAGAAGTATGGGCATGTGACTTACTTCTGGAACGGCAACAAGAGTGAAAAATTTGATGAAGCGCTGGAAAGCTTTGAAGAGATTCCGTCAGACAGAGTATCCTTTGACGAACGGCCGTGGATGAAGGCTGCGGAAGTGACCGATAAGCTGATTGCTGCGCTGGAATCGGGAAATTACGACTTCCTGAGGGCAAACTATCCCAATGGCGATATGGTAGGCCACACAGGAAGCTTTAATGCTACGCGGATTGCCGTGGAAGCGGTTGACCTGTGTCTCACCAGGGTGCTGAGGGCCGTAGACGGGACAAATGCTATCCTGCTGATTACAGCAGACCATGGAAATGCTGACGAAATGTTTGAAAAGTCCAAAGGCGGCGTTGCTAAAGCAAAGACCAGCCATACGCTGAATCCCGTTCCCTTTATCATCTATGATAAAAAGCAAGCCCATGTTATCAAGACAGGCAGCTACGGCCTTGCCAATGTAGCGGCGACTGTCACGTCTCTGCTGGGGATTGACAAGCCAGACGCCTGGGAAGAGAGCATGGTCTGATATGTTATACCGAGAATTGGGCAAAACAGGAGAAAAGACTTCCGTCTTGGGATACGGCTGCATGCGATTTCCGAGAAAAGACGGCAGGATAGACGAAGAGCGGACTGAAAAGCAGATCATATCTGCTATAGAGCAGGGCGTAAACTATTTTGACACGGCTTATATTTATCCCAATAGTGAAGCGGTCTTGGGAAAAATACTGGCTAAAGGCTACCGGGACAAGGTGATGATCGCGACAAAACTGCCCCTGCCGCTGGTCCATTCCAGAAAGGATATGGATACTATCCTGGAAAACCAGCTGAAACGGCTGCAAACGGATCATATCGACTATTATCTGATGCACTCCGTGATGACCCTGGAAGGCTGGCAAAGGCTGAAGCAGCTGGGCGTTGAGGAATTCCTGGAGAAAGCAAAACAAGAAGGCAGGATCAAGCGGATCGGGTTTTCCTATCATGGAGAAAAGGATCAGTTCAAGCGTATTGTAGACGATTATCCCTGGGATTTTTGCCAGATTCAGTACAACTACATGGATGAGAACTACCAGGCCGGGAAGGAAGGGCTGGCGTACGCTGCCTCCAAGGATCTCGGTATCGTGATCATGGAGCCGCTGCGGGGCGGGTTCCTTGTAGGGAAGATGCCCCGGGAGATACAGAATCTTTGGGATAGCGCCAAGGTAAAGAGAACACCCGCTGAGTGGGCATTACGCTGGATTTGGAACCATCCTGAAGTATCGGTAGTCCTTTCCGGCATGAACGAGGAGGCACATATTGCCGAGAACGTCAGAATTGCAAACAGTGCACATCCTCATTCCCTTTCTGCTGATGATCTGAAGCTGGTCAGCCATGTGAAAGCAACCTTTCAGCGAATGATGAAAGTCGGTTGTACGGGCTGCGGCTACTGCATGCCATGCCCGGCAGGAGTGAACATTCCCAGGTGTTTCGAAAGCTATAACGATAAACACCTCTTTGGCGATCCTTATGTTTTTGCAAAGTATATAGGTTTTACCAGCGGCTATGACGGCAGGAAGCCCTCCCATGCCTCTTTATGCCGTGATTGCGGCAAGTGCGAAAAGCATTGCCCTCAGAGCCTGCCGATACGCCAGCATCTGAGAGCTGTTTCCAGAGACCTGGAGGGCTTTTATTTCAAGCCGCTGGTGAGAATGATCCGGGGGTACTACAAGGTCCGCGGCATCATAAAAAACAAAGTAAAATTAAGGAAATAAGACAGAAATTCCTACGAATATTAGCCCTTAGAATGCAAAGCCTATAATCAGGTACAAAATTGTCCGTGTGCGTCCGAATCGTTTTCGAATGGTTTTGATGCACATTTGTTTTATAGGAGGTAATTGTTGTGGCACTAGTTGAGATACAGGGGCTTACAAAATATTACGGCAAACAGCGAGGCATCAGGGACGTCTCTTTCGATATAAAGGAAGGGGAAATATTCGGCTTTATAGGGCCCAATGGCGCAGGCAAAAGCACCACCATCCGGATCCTTTTGAATTTCATATATCCCTCCAGCGGCAAAGCAGCCGTTTTTGGCAAGGATGCAGCCAGGGACTCGCTGGATATCCGTAAAAATATCGGATACCTCCCCTCCGAGGTTTATTATTATGATGACATGAAGGTGTCGGAGCTTCTCAGATTTTCCTATGCGTTTTATAAAAAAGGCAGTCCGAAGAGAATGAAGGAACTGGCCGACCGGCTGGACCTGAACCTCAATAAAAGGATCGAGGACCTTTCCTTTGGGAACAAGAAAAAAGTGGGTATCATACAGGCGCTGCTCCACCAGCCAAAGCTTCTGATACTGGATGAACCCACCGGCGGGCTGGATCCTCTCATAAGGAGCGCATTTTTTGAGCTTCTGAAGGAAGAGAATGAAAGGGGAGCCACCATATTCTTTTCATCCCATATCCTTTCCGAGGTTCAGAGCATGTGCAGCAGAGTGGCTATCATCAAGGAAGGAGAATTGATCAAGGTCGAAACCATTGAAAACCTGATCCGGAACCAGTTCAAAAAGGTGACCATTACTTTTAGCGGCCAAAAGGGCAAGACCTTCAAAATCGAGGGAGGAAGGAAGCCGGAGTGGTCAGGCGATACTTTGCAGCTTCTCTATGGGGGAGAAATCAAAAATATGCTGCAGATGCTGAACGAAACAGAAGTCAAGGACCTGCTCATTGAAGAACCGTCCTTGGATGAGGTCTTCATGCATTACTATGAGCATTAAGGAGGAAAAGACATGTTGATATATCGGCGTGAAATGAACCGGAACCGGAAGGCATTGATCATATGGACGCTGGTCATCAGCGGCATTGCCATACTGAACCTGCTGATGTTTCCGGATGTAGCAAAACAGCAGGCAGCCATAGACCAGCTTATCAAGCAGATGCCCCCCGGTCTGATAAAGGCCTTTGGCATGGATCAGCTGAGCATGGCAGATCCCTTGGGCTATTACGCCACAAAAGGCTACCTGATGATCATCCTCTTCGGCAGTATCTACGCAGTGATGCTGGCCGGAAACATGCTTTCAAAGGAGCATAATGAAAAGACCATTGAGTTTTTACTTTCCAAGCCCATTGGAAGAAGCGGCATCGTAACGGAAAAGCTGCTGGCTGTTTTTACCAACCTGCTTATTTTTAACCTGGTCATCACGGCAGCAAACTATCTGGGCTTCTGGCTGGCTGAAGCAGAGTTCGACCTCCGCGTTTTCCTGTTGCTTTCCGCTGCACCGCTCCTGCTTCATTTGGTCTTTGCCAGCATTTCCTTCCTGCTGTCCAGCCGGATGAACAAGAGCAGGAACATTGTCTCCATTTCGCTGGGGCTGGTTTTTGTCATGTATTTCATGGATATCCTGTCCGGCGTATCAGACAAGCTGGAAAATTTGAAGTACATTACCCCATATGAATATGTGGATGCAGTAGAGATCGTCGTCAGTAGAAGCATGAATCCGATTTATATCGGAATCATATCAGCTGTTATCCTCCTGTGCACCATCGCATCCTACCTGATTTATCAGCGGAGGGATATCGCAGTCTGACGGAATCTCTCTACTTCATCGGTTAACTTGTAATCGTTCTTTTTCAGTATTTCCAGGTAGTCCTTCAGAACCGCCAGCAGCTTGCTGTTTTCGTCTTCATTGACTGCATTCAAATAAATATTCTTGGCATCGTCCGCCATGGTTTTCGTATCATAGCTGAAGAGAGGTGTATTATTGGTGCCGAAGAATATAAAGGTCAAATACTTTGCATGCAATTGTTCCATGTCCTTAATCTTTTGAGAGTCAGGGTACAGACGGATGAATTCCTCCTGCTCCAGGGCCCGCTCCAATACCTCGTCCCAGCCGATGACCAATGCGGCATCCTTGGCGGGGACTTGATCCGATTCGGCAGCCAGGATGTGGATGTACGCTTTCATATCCGGCGTTACGTGGGCATTGTATTTCCTGTACGAAGCATAATCAAGGATGGGAAAAAACATGCCCTCAGCCGTTTCCACTTTGTATCCGCTATCCTTTGTTTCTGTCAAAAGGGTTCTCACCTGAAGGTCTTCGATGTTGTTCAGCTTTTTGATGTCAAATTCAGGAGAATACGCCGCAGCCAGCGTGTTCTGGATGTCGCTGCTGTAAAACTTTTCTTCCATTTCAGGCAGCCTCTGAATCTGCACTTCTTCCAGCCTGCTGATCATAATGGAAGCATTTTCTCCAGAAAGCGTTGATATATTCTGATCCACAAACGCCACAATCTCAGTTAAAGCCGCACTCTTTTCGAGCAACCCATCAAATGCATTTATGATGGATTTCTGCTTCGCTTCCAAAGCCGCTGCCGAATTTTCTGTTATTTCCTGCTTTACAGCTCCGCTATCTTCTGGAATCTGCTGACTGTTTTTTGCAGAGCAGCCTGTTGCCACCGATAATGCCACCAGCAGCGCCATGCCAAATAATAAACCTTTTCTCACCATTATTCTGCCTCCCGTATCTGTTCGTATAATAAAGAATCTCCAGAGATTTCTTTTCCAATACAATCAGACGTAAATTCATTCCGGCAGGTTCCATTGAAGATAAAAGCCGGCAGTGATTTTGCCGGCTTTTGGTTGCATATACCAGATTCTATTGCTTTCGTGCCAGTTTCAAAATGCTGAGGACATCAGCCTTTCCAAGCTTAACGAAATTTCCAACCGTCGTTGTATCCGAGTTGGTGCACTTGCCGGCCATTTCATCCAATCTGTCATCGGTAATGCCCAGCTCTGCCAGTGTAACCGGCAGCCCCAGAGACCTGTAGAAATCCTCCAGCCGTTTGATGCCGAGCAGGGCAGTCTCCTCAGGAGACCATACTGAATAGTCCACATTCCAGACTCTCGCAGCAAACTGGGCAAACCGGTTGATGTCATGCCGGTACAGGTATTTCATCCAGGCAGGGAAGACAACGGACAAACCGGCTCCGTGGGCCACGTCGTATATGCCGCTCAATTCATGCTCGATGTCGTGAGAAGCCCAATCGCCTACCCTGCCTGTGTTCAGCAGGTTGTTATGGGCTACTGTCCCGCCCCACATGACCTCCGACCACGCATCATAATCACTGGGGTTTTCCATGATGGCCGACACATTATGGATGATGGTTTTCATGGTTGCTTCTATCAGCCGGTCCGTTAGCTCCACATGGAGGGTATTGGTGAAATACCGCTCCATAAGGTGCGCCAGAATATCGGATGCACCGCAGGCAATCTGGTACTTGGGAAGCGTAAAGGCCAGCTCAGGATTCAATATGGAAAACCTGGGATAGATCAGCTCGGAATTAACAGGCCGCTTATACCAGCCCTCCTCGTTGGTGATGACACAGCCGGTGCTGGATTCGCTGCCGGCAGCCGGAATGGTCAATATGGTGCCCACCGGCAGGGCTGCCTGAGGCTCCGCCTTTCCGGTAAAAAAATCCCAGACATCGCCTTCGTAGAGGGCGCCCATGGCAATGCCCTTTGACGAGTCAATGACGCTGCCGCCGCCAACGGCCAGAACCAGCGCTATGCCATGGTCCCGGCACAGCCGGATGCCCTCCCGGACCAGGCTGAGTCTGGGATTGGGTTTTACCCCCGGCAGCTCCACATAATCGACGCCTGCAGCTTTCAATGAGTTTGCAACCTTGTCGTAAAGTCCGCTCTGCTTGATACTGCCGCCGCCATAGTGCAGCAGTACTTTTTTGCCATAACGTGCTGCCTCAGCGCCGACCTGCCTTTCCATATCTTTTCCGAAAATAATTTTCGTTGGATTCTGGAAGATAAAATTCTCCATAAAACAACTTCCTTTCATAAATAATATTATATGTCTTTGCATAGGATGCTCATTGATATTTAAACGTTTGCCCACTTATAGTATAATGGCTGTAGGCCCATTGGAAAAGAATGCACTTTATTGTTAGATAGTAACCTTTAGGATACTAAGGATGCGTGGAGGAAACATATGCTGGAAAAGAAGAAGCCGCAGACAGCGACCTGTGAAATTGAAGTGGCCTTTGCCGTGATGGGCGGCAAATGGAAGCCTCTGATCCTTTGGTTCCTGGGCGAGCTGGGGACGCTCCGGTTCGGTCAGCTTCAGCACCTGATGCCGGAAGTGACGCACCGGGTCCTGACAAAGCAGCTGAGGGAGCTGGAAGAAAACCGGCTGATCCAAAGAAAGGTATACTCAGAGGTTCCGCCAAAAGTGGAGTATTCCATTACGGAAAAAGGCCGCGATGCACTTCCCATACTGGACTTGATGTGCGAATGGGCCAGCAGGAACCAGTATTTCGGGTATGAACTGAAATGCAATTTATGTGAGGAAGATTTAAGGCGGAAGCTTCTGCAGCATGCCGACCCGGAAGCTTAGCAGCACCGATGCCGCCGGACGCGTTTATTCCGGATACGGCATCAGTGGGTCTGAATGATATAAACGCCGGCAACCAGCATAAGGATGCCCAAAGCTCTGTAAGGGTTAAAGAGGTGCAGCTGATTGCCGAAAATGCCGAAATGGTCGTAGATAACGGCCAAGGTGATCTGCGCTGCGATTACCAGGCTGAACATATTGGCGAATCCGATTTTCGGTGAAGCGATAATGGCGGTGCAGACATAGAAGCCGCCCAGCAGCCCCCCTGTCCACATCCACCAACTGGCTTGCTTGATGCCGGCTAGGGACGGAATGGGCTGCACTTTATACAATACAGTGATAAAATAGACTGCAGCAAGGCCCAGGGTTCCGACTGCGAAGCTTATGGCGGAAGCGAGAACGGGGCTTTCCACGAAAAAACGGAGCCTGCCGTTGATACCAACCTGCGTGGTCAATGCAATACCCGAAATGACAGATAAAAGGTAGAAGATGATTCGCATTGTCCGATTCCCTCCTTTGGCTTTTCAGATATGAAACAGAATGTCTCATTCTTTATTATAGAGTATTCTTATGGATATGTAAAACCTTGGCAGGATACAATACGGTATGCAAGTATACACCCTGCATACCGGAAGAAGAATTTGAAATGGAGGAAATCGACATGGATTGGAACGAAGATCTGGGAAAACTGGCACTGGAAAGGATGCAGAAGCGGGCATCCTGCCGCAGCTTTTCCCCACAGGATATTCCCGAGGATATCCTTAGAACCATTCTTGAAACAGGGACACATGCGGCAAGCGGTGGCAATCTCCAGCCATACTCCATCCTTGTGGTAAAGGATAAGGAAAAAAGGGCGAAACTGGCTGAGCTGAACATGGATCAGGAATTTATGGCGCAAGCGCCGGTCAATCTGGTCTTCCTGCTGGATTGGTACAAAAACGGCAGGCTGGCGAAAATCCAGAAAGCACCCTATACCGCCTATGAAAGCTATATGCATTTCATTATCGGTGTGGAAGACGTGATGTGCGCGGCCCAGACCATAGAGACGGCTGCATGGCTGATGGGCATAGGCTCGGTGTATATCGGCACCTCCAATTATGCCGGCAGGCAGTTAACTCAGCTGCTAGAGCTTCCTGAGCATACATATCCCGTTGTCATCCTGTCCTTGGGATATCCCAAGCGTGAGCTTAAAGTGCGTGAAAAACTGCCCTATGAGATGACGGTATTTGATGAAAGCTATCCCACACTGAGTGATGAAGAGATCGAAAGCGCCTTCTTGAAAAAGCACGGTACGCTGGACCGGGAACTGTCGAAGGTACCCGCAGTAAGGGAAGAAACACTGTCAACCCTTCGGCAGGCGCTGCTGACGACATACTCCCCAGAGGAAACGGAAGCCACATTGAATGAGATCCGCGAGAAAAACAAGTATGGTGAGTATCACTACCGCTTCGGTCTGCATTACCATGCTGCAGAAATGCTGGAAATCGGATCGGATGTGCTGGAACAAATGAAGGAGCAAAAGCTGCTGCCCTTCCAGAACAAGGGGCAGAAGTAGAGGAAGCTATTGGGAAAAGTCATCCAAAACATGGTAGTTTGCTTTATTTTGAGAAATCGCCTATAATATTTCATTGAATATGGTATACTATACCTATATGGAAATACACCACCTTCCAAAAGGTGGTTTGCTTTTTTCTGCCTATGGGACACACCTGTGACGGACTGTATATGCAACGCAAAAACGTAGAATAAAGGAGAGTATCCGGTGAAAAAGAACTATAAAATGAAAAAAACAGTATCGATGAAGCAGTTTGTTACTGAGTTTGGCGAAGATTTCTCCAAGCATATGAAGCAAAGACTGATGGAGCTGGGAACAAGATGTGTTCTGACGCGCAAGGAAGAAAGCAACATTCTTGATCTCAAGCATGTGGAGCATACCAAGTACGAGTGCAATGACAAGGACAAACCCGGAGGCTGCCGCAAGGAATATGCTTACGGGCAGTTTATTATGAATGAAGGCTGCATGTATTTCTCGGAAAACTGCGTCGAGACGCCCGATGTGATGCAGGCGCCGGTCATCAGCGATATCTATGACCATCTGAACAGCCAGGAAATCTTAAACGGAGAAACAGTCAATGCCAAGAAGGTAGATGACGAAAACATCGACTATGTGGTAGACAAGATCCTGGAGGTATGTCCGGAGATGTCACCTGAGCATCTGGCAATCATTTCAAGGTACTAAGAGGCTTCATCATATCTTACGGCTATGGGAGATAGAGACGATGTCTAAGAATAATTTCGAGCAATTCGGACTGAGCAGGGAAACCGTCAAGGCTTTAAGCAAGTTGGGCTACGAAAGCCCTACGGAAGTTCAGGAGAAAGTCATCCTGCCGGCCCTCAGAGGCACTGACCTCATTGTAAAATCGCAGACCGGCAGCGGAAAGACAGCCTCCTTTGCAATTCCTTTATGTGAAAGGATCGCATTGGAGACGCGGGCTCCCCAAGTCCTGGTGATGACACCTACCAGGGAGCTTGCCGTGCAGGTAAAGGAAGATTTCTCGCACCTTGGCCGCTTCAAAAGGATCCGGTGTGCAGCTGTCTACGGGAAGCAGCCTATGGAGCTGCAGCGGAGGGAGTTAAGGCAGCGGGTGCATGTGGTGGTAGGCACGCCGGGAAGGACCCTTGATCATATTGAGCGGCAGAATCTGATAACGGAAGAAATAAAGCATCTGGTTATCGACGAAGCGGATAAAATGCTGGACATGGGGTTCATCGACCAGGTAGAGGCCATTATCAAGCTCCTGCCTGAGAATAGGACCACCATGCTGTTTTCTGCTACGATGCCGGATAAGATAGAGGAAATCTGCAGCAAATACATGAGAAGCCCCAGGAAGATCGAAGTGACCTCCAAAGTGACCACAACGGAAAAAATCCGGCAGTATTATTACGAAACCGACGAAAGCAGGAAGTTCAGCCTTCTGAAAAAGATTATTTATACAGAAAAACCGGAGTCCTGTATTTTGTTCTGCAATACAAGGGAAAAGGTGACCGACCTTCTGGAAAGAATGAAGCAGGAAGGCTTCTACTGCGAGGGATTGCACGGCGGGATGGAACAAGGCCGGCGTCTGGACGCCATACAGCGGTTCAAGCGGGGAGAGTTTCATTTTCTCATTGCCACCGATGTAGCAGCCAGAGGACTTCATATCGATGACGTAACCCATGTCATCAATTACGAGGTCCCTATGGAAAATGAAAGCTATGTCCACCGCATCGGCAGAACCGGAAGGGTGGAAAGCGAAGGCGTTGCGATAACCCTTGCAGCACCAAGGGAGCTGAGATTTTTGCATGATATAGAGGCCTATGTGGGGCACATGATTCCCATGAGAGAGCTGCCGTCTGATGCTGAAGCCGAACAAGGCAGGTCAGCTGCCGAATGGGCGTTCAAGACCAAGCCCAAGGCCAAGGTACAGAAGGTTGAAAGGCTGAACCGGGAAATCACAAAGCTCCGCATCAATGCCGGCAAGAACAAGAAAATGCGCCCGGGGGATATCGTCGGGGCTATCACCGGCATAGAAGGCGTCAGTGCGGATGACATCGGCATCATCGACGTACAGGATACTTGCACTTATGTCGAGGTATTCGGCAGGAACGGAGACCTCATCGCAAGAAAGCTTCAGGGCATGACCATAAAGGGAAAGATGCAAACAGTGAAAAAAGTAAGGCACCGCAATGTATGATGCGTGTACGCGTTGCCTCGGAGCAAAATAACATAATCAAAAAATGCCGGTACTGAAACAACGTCATTTGATTTCGGTTACCGGCTTTTTTTGCAAATCTGCAAAAGGCCTTGACAGAATGGATGATGAGGCGTACGATTATAGTGTGCATATGCACATAACGAACGGGAGTGATTGGATGCCAAGACCGAGAAAATGCAGAATGGTAGGGTATATACCACGTAATCCATGTTTTCACCCTCACTTAGGAAATACTGAAGAAGTAGTCTTGAGCATAGAAGAGGTTGAAGCAATACGGCTGGCAGATTTCCTGAACATGGAGCAGGATGCCGCCGCAGAGAGCATGGATGTATCGCGGGGGACTTTCCAACGGATCATTAATGCGGCTCGTCAAAAGGTGGCTGATGCGCTTGTACATGGGAAAACCATCCGGATTGAGGGCGGAAACTATGAGGTGATGAATGACCGGCCTTGCTGCAAAGAGCACGGCAGAAGGTGCAGAGATAATAGGTGCAATAAAAGGGATGATTGTGAAGGAGGTAATATGGAATGAAAATTGCTGTAGCAACGGAGAATGGTCATGTATCGGGACATTTTGGAAAATGTGAGCAGTTTACAGTTTTTGAAACGGCAGGGAATCAGGTCGTTGGGAAAGCAGTGTTGGACACTAAAGCACACGGACATGGCATGCTGCCGCCTTTTTTGGCTTCAAATGGCGTGGAGACTGTGATTGCAGGCGGGATGGGAGAAGGTGCAAGACACAATCTGAATACCTTTGGGATCCGTATCGTAGCGGGAGCAACAGGACAAGTGGACGAGGCCGTACAGAAATTTCTGGAAGGAACATTAAAAGTGAGCGATAGCGGATGCCATGGTCATGGGCATGATGAACAGCACCAGTGCAATTGTCATGGCCACAAGGAGTAAACCATGTTTACAGGTATTTTGTATCTGTTGGCGGCAGGACTGCTGCTGCTTTCTTTTCTGAAGGACAGGAGAAAGACTGCGACCGCACTGAAAAAAGCGTGGAAATCCTTTGAAAACATACTACCGCAGCTGCTTTCAATACTGATTATCATAGGCATCATGCTGGCGATACTGAGTCCTCAGACCATTTCCGGCCTGATCGGCGCCCAGTCCGGATGGGCTGGCATGGTGATCGCCTCCATTATAGGGTCCATTACATTAATACCCGGCTTTGTTGCTTTTCCACTGGCTTCTGCTCTTTTGCAGAGCGGTGCAGGCTTTATGCAGATTGCGGTTTTTATCTCAACGCTGATGATGGTGGGAATAGTGACGGTGCCTGTTGAAATCAGGTATTTCGGAAAAAAGGCGACGGCAGTAAGAAACATACTGGCTTTTGCATTTTCATATGTAGTCGCAATCGCAATAGGGGTGGTGCTGGGATGAAAAAATTGCTTGAAAGATATCGGTTTTTTCTGATTTTGGCTGCTGCAAACCTCGTTCTCTTGGTCATATCTCCGGCTATCGGGTGGAAAGCCTTAGGCCTTACAGGACAGAATGCACTGGAAATGCTGTCAGTCATACCGCCGATTTTTATCCTCCTGGGTTTGCTGGATGTCTGGGTTGACCGGGAAATCATGATCAGATTGATGGGAGAAAAATCAGGGCTGACGGGAGCCGCCATCGCATTCTTTTTGGGCTCGGCAGCCGCAGGTCCGCTGTATGCAGCCTTTCCGGTAGCGGGTGTCCTTTTGAAGAAAGGCAGCAAATTCTCCAATGTTCTGATTTTCATCGGTGCCTGGTCAACGACCAAAATACCGATGCTCCTGTTTGAGACGACAGCGATGGGCTGGAAATTCATGCTGACCCGGTTCATGATCAACCTTCCGGGGATTGCATTCATTGCTTTTGCAACAGAGAAAATGCTGAAGGATAAGGAAAAAGAAAGCATCTACAGTCATTCTGCAGCACTGAATTGATGGAAGAGAGAAAATGCCGCTGGTAAAATCATGTTATTCTGTTATAATCTAATTAGCAGGTATGCCAAAGAAAAGCATGGAGGGATCATCAAACGATGAAAGAAAAAAGAAAATTCGACAGGCTCCCGCTGAAACTTGAGCTGACCATCTCTTCACTATTTAAGCAGGATTATGATTTGATTTCCGGCATCAACGAGAACATCGAGGTCAAGGACATTTCCAAGACAGGCGTAGGTTTTACTTGTGCCCATGCCCTGCCCCTCAACTACTACTTTGATGCAAAGATACAGCTTACGGAGGATAAGTTTTTCTATGCCGTGTTGAAGATCATCCGGATGGAAAAGACCGATGATGGATATTTTGTCGGATGCGAGTTTGTCGGCTTGGCGGACATTCTCAGCATGCGGTTGGATGCTTACGGCGACGAACTGAGAAACAATAAATAGGGCTATGAGAACCAACACCAGGTAGGAGGGCAGTGATTGCAATCCAACCTGGTGTTTTTTTAGTTGCCGCGGATTGGACGGCAGGCTATTTAGGACTGGAGTATGATATTCGCTTTTCTTATTGTTAATTGTTTACTAATTTGATAGTATATATATACAGAAAACGACGGAATAACACAAAAATAGACAATTTTTACAAGGAGGGAAAGATGTTAAAAGGTGTTTTTGGGGAGAAAAAAGTCAGGCAAGAGAACCCGGGACAGGCAAAAACATGGGTCAACCAGTTGTTGACGCTGATCCAGGACATGACACAGGGGAAAAGAACATACGCAGGAAAAGATGCGTTGGGGGACGAAGAGGCATCTGAGGCATGGAATGCCATGGTGGATAGCATCATGGAGGAAAAAAGAAAGTGCGTACTTTCAGTGAACGGTATGTTGGGTTACATGACGGACATGACCTATGTAAAGGATATGATCAGCCAGGTGAGGGCGCAGAATGAGGCTTTGCATACGATGGCAGCAAGCGGAGAGGAGATGAGCGCCTCCATAGACGATGTAGCCAACCGTACACAGAGTGTGGTTGCCTTGGCCCGTGACTCTGCAAATCGGGCACAGGACGGAAAAAAGAGCATGGAAGAGACCTTTGCATTTATTCAAAGCGCTTTTGAATCTGTCAGAAGCGTCAATCAGGATATGACCGGTCTCATGGAAAACATGAAGCAAATAGAAGAGATTGTTGATATAATCAAGGGGATTGCCGATCAGACCAACATGCTGGCGCTGAACGCGGCAATTGAAGCGGCCAGGGCAGGAGAACAGGGGAAGGGTTTTGCGGTGGTTGCCGGTGAAGTCAGAAAGCTGGCGGAGAATACAAAGGATTCTGTTGGCAGCATCCAGAGCAAAATCGGCAACTTGAAGGGCAGACTGACAGAAGCCTCCGGACATACCGACAAAACTGCCTCCAGTCTTGAAAAAGGGAAAAACCTGATAGATAACGTCATCGTTTCAAATAATGAGATTGTAAAGTCGATACAAAAGGTTAATGAGGAAATCCTCCAGATAGCGGCCAACACTCAGGAGCAGACGGCAGTTACAGAAGAGTTCGCGCAGAAAACCAGTGAGTCCTCGCTGGCAGCTGGCTATATCCTCACCCAGTGTGATGAAACCGGAGCCGGTATCTTCAAGCTGAGCCAGATCAATAACGAACTGAGACTGAGCATGTTGAGCAAAGGAGCAGGTTTGGCAGCGGCCGACATGCTGGATATCTGCAAAACAGACCACCTGATGTGGCGGTGGCGCGTCTACAACATGATTCTGGGCTATGACAAGATCGATGTCAACACCATCGGCACCCATCAGGAATGCAGGCTGGGCAAGTGGTACTATTCGGAGGGCAAGAGCCTTTTAGAGCACAATCACACCTTCAAGGCCATGGAGCAACCCCATATAGAGCTGCACGAACTGGCAAAGGAAGCTGCCGTTGCTTATTCCAGGAACGATCTGGCGGCCGCAGAGAAAGCGCTGGAAATGATGAATACCTGTTCTAAAAAAGTGATTGAGGCTCTGGATGAATTGAAAAAGCATTTGGGCAAATAAACTGCATGTTAAAAGCAAAATCCCGAACCATCTTAAAATGGTCTGGGATTTTTTATTCTTCAATGGAAAGCCTTCCAGAATGCCCCTGCGGTATAGATAATGGGTATGATTTCCGCATAGGTGATGCGGAAGGTTGGGAAGCCGGCAGCATAAGGCGCGATTTCATAAGGCTCGAAGTAAATGTAAAGGGCATCCTCCTTTACATAGAAGGGCTGATCCGGCTTTATCCCTTTATAGGCATCCGGGAATACATACGAATACTCGGGAATGTTTTTTATCTGCGTGCCTATAATGTCGCTCAGCACTTTCACATAGTTGCTGCCGGGCTTGAATAGATCCTTCAACCGGTAGAAGCTGCCGTTTGCCAGGTCAATATGGGGATAAATCTCCGTCGGCATACCGTGAGCAGCGCCAAAGGGAAAGTTGTAGCCGGAAAGCTGCAGCACCAGCAAGTCCTTTTTGAAGAATTCCACCGAGAAGTCTCCGGTATAGCTGTAATCAAGCTGTGCACTGCTTTCTACCGGTTTTACCTTCGACAGCTTTTTCAACTTGTTGTTAACGCTTTTTTGTGCTGAGCTGTTTTTCATTCCCGATACTTCAGGGTAATAGACCAGATAATCCATATTGGGTTTGTATTTCCCTTCAATCACTTTGTATTGGTTAGCTAGGGGGATGATATAGTTGGGGTGCCACACCACCTTGCCGGTACGATCCATGTAATAGGTCCGCATATCAATATTGGCTCTGATCAAGTCCCTTGTAAAGGACAAGGTACCGCTGCCGCTGACGACGGGCAGCAGCTTTGCAATTTTTCCGCTCTGATCTATGAAAAAAGTCTTCTTTTCAGTGGCGGCTGAGGCATAGCCTTCCGAATAGTCGTTGACCTCCGTATAAATGAAGTCTGTAAGGAGTGCACCGTTGACGATGTCTGCAATGGCGTATTTAGAGCCCAGATAAGGTCTTTGCGGGTCCAAAGCCTTTCCAACTGCGGCCCGGTTCTCACCCAGCCTGTTGATGTAATTGTACTGGGTAGGTATGATGAAATTGCCTTTTGGATCGATTAACCCATACTGGTTGTCGATGCCTTCGGAGAGGTTTACTTCGGCCCTTGCCTGGTCGAAAGGCAGTGCCATTGCATATTTTGGCGGCAGCACCACATTTCCGACGATATCGATATATCCATATTTACTGTTGAAATCCTGCTGGAAAGGCAAAAGTCCGTCACCGAGGTTGCCTACGGTACCATAATGATAGGTGTGCAGCACTTCACCATTGAGCCCGATCAGCGCGAATTGATTTTCCTTGAGCTTGACGACTGCTCTTCCGGCTATGAAGTTATTGGCTGACTCGTACTGCAGCGGGATGACCGCTTTACCTTGACGGTCCAGGTAGCCATAAAGGTAATTTCCCTGAGCATCGGTGTCGGCATACAAGGCCCGGCCTTCCTGATAATTACCGATAAAGCTGTATGCTCTGGGCGTGATAACGGTTCCGGATTGGTCAATGACCTTGAACCCGGCATCATCTATAACGGCAGCACGTCCCTCGTAGAATGGCAGAATGCTGCTGTATACCGGCGGGACAACAAATCTGCCGGACCGGTCAATGAGACCGGTACCTTCGGGCTTTCCCACAATGGCAAGCCCGTTATCCTGAAAATCCATGGCGCTGTCATATTGCGGCTGGATGACAAAACGGCCCTGGTTGTCAAGGTATCCCCACTTGGCACCTTCTGAAGTCCTCTGTGCAGCAGGATAAAGCGGCACTGCCCCGCCTACTTTCACCAGTCTATCATCTTCTTCCCCAAGTATGTTTGCAAAGCTCTCACCTGTCCATTCCAGTATCTCAAGTCTGGACCCCAGGTCGTCATCCTGCCAGCCAATGACCAAGTGGCGTTTGTCCATTCGGGAAATCCTTGCCGCTTTCAGGTAATGGATGCGGCCGCCCTTGCCTTTGATATGGGCTATAGGCTGCCATATGCCATAAAAGCTTTTCAGTATGACAAGGCCGGTTTTCCCGTTTCTTATGTAGGCTGCAGCCATTTCCGGAACACCGTCGCCGTCCAGGTCCGCCAGCACGACAGGCAGCCTTTTGCAGGGTGATTCCGGTCCAATTGCACTCTTCACGAGTATCCCTTCCTTTTTTTGCTCTTATAGTCATTATACGCAGCGCCTGCTTAAGCGTTACCGTTCCGTGCGCTTATAAAAAAACAGTAGATAATCATTAAAAATAGATAATGATGATTAATGTAGAATCAAAATTGTTTGATATATAACAAATAAAACAGAATCGACACATTGTGCTATACTAATGAATATAATGGATGCTGTATGCCCAAGACAATCACTTAATACGGAGGGATGCATGGATGAACTGTTGTAATGGATGTCACAATCAAGGCTATGAAAAATTGAATCCTGTTTTTGAAAAATACAGGAACAAGCCGGGAAGCCTGATCAGCGTGCTTCAGGAAGCACAAGAGCTGTACGGTTATCTCTCAATGGAGCTGATGGACTACATCGCTGAGAATATAGGCGTCAAGCCTGCAAAGGTTCATGGGGTTGCTACGTTTTATACGCAATTCAGACTCAAGCCTGTAGGCAAATACCTGATTCTCTTATGCCAGGGAACAGCCTGTCATGTCAACGGCGCAGATGCGGTGAAGGAAGCCATCACCGAAGAGCTGAGTATTGAAGAGGGTGAAACCACATCGGACAACCTCTTCACTTTGAATAATGTTGCCTGTCTCGGCTGTTGCAGCTTATCGCCCGTCATGATGATCAACGGCGAGACCTTTGGGAAGCTGACGCCAGCCAAAACAAAAGAAATTTTGCGGGAATTCAAGGCAAGAGAAAGCAAGAGCGCGGAGGTGACGGCATGATGAGACTGATCGTGGGGCAGGGCAGCTGTGGAAATGCTGCCGGTGCCAACAAGGTATACGCAGCAGCCGATCAATTGATCAAGCAGCAGGGACTGGATATCCGGCTGGAGTCCACCGGCTGCGTCGGCATGTGCTACCTGGAACCCATCGTGGAGGTTATCAATGAAGCCGGTGAAAGAAGCACCTTTGTCAGGGTGACGGAAGCATCGGTTGTCGATATTATCAATAATTACACTGGAGATAAGGCGGCTTTGGACGGCTTGAGCATTCCGCAGGAGGACAAGAGCATACTGGACAAGCAGACCAGGATTGCACTCCGAAACTGCGGCAATATCAACCCCGAGGATATAGAGCAGTATATAGCGGGCGGCGGATATGCAGCCATAGAGAAATGCCTGCGCCACATGACACCGCAGCAGGTTATCGATGAGCTGAAAGTATCCAGCCTGAGAGGAAGGGGCGGAGCAGGCTTCCCCACCTGGTTCAAGTGGGATGCGGCCCGCAAGTCCCAGAGCAATGTGAAATACATGGTCTGTAATGCAGACGAGGGAGACCCGGGTGCATTTATGGACAGAAGTATACTGGAAGGCGACCCCCACAGCGTGCTGGAAGGCATGATGATAGGCGCATACGCCATCGGCGCAAAAGAAGGGGTTATCTATGTCAGAGCGGAATATCCCCTTGCCATCGTAAGGCTGAATATAGCCATCGAGCAGGCAAGACAGAAGGGCTTTCTCGGTAAGGACATCTTCGGAGGGACAGGCTTTGACTTTGATATCCGTATCAAGGCAGGGGCGGGCGCTTTCGTGTGCGGAGAAGAAACGGCACTGATCGCTTCCCTGGAGGGAGAACGGGGCATGCCCAGGCTGAAGCCGCCGTTCCCGGCGCAGAAGGGCTATTGGCAGCAGCCCACCAATATCAACAACGTTGAAACCTTTGCCAATATTCCGTGGATCCTGGATAAAGGCGGCGATCAATATGCTGCCATTGGCACGGAGAAGAGCAAGGGAACCAAGGTTTTTGCCTTGACCGGCAAAATTAAAAAAGGCGGTTTGGTTGAAGTCCCCATGGGCATCAGCCTGAGAGAGATTATTTTTGGCATCGGAAACGGCATCGTCGGAGACAAGCAGTTCAAAGCGGTGCAAATGGGCGGTCCTTCCGGCGGATGTATTCCGGCACAACTCCTGGACACGCCGGTGGATTATGAATCCATCACCAAGACAGGTGCCATCATGGGCTCCGGCGGGATGGTCGTTATGGATGAAACCACCTGTATGGTGGATATGGCCCGGTACTTCCTCGATTTTACGCAGAAGGAGTCCTGCGGCAAGTGCATTCACTGCCGGTTGGGCACCAAGCGGATGCTGGAGATACTGACAAGGATCTGCGAAGGCAAAGGCAAGGATGGTGACATCGCACTGCTGGAGGATCTGGCCAATAAGATCAAGGAAGGCTCCTTGTGCGGTCTCGGCATGACGGCGCCGAATCCGGTCCTCAGTACCCTGCGGTACTTCCGTGATGAATATGAACAGCATATCCATCATAAAAAATGTCCTTCGAAGCAGTGCAAGAGCCTGCTGCGGTATGAGATCCTCAAGGATGCCTGCACCGGCTGTACGCTTTGTGCAAGGAAATGCCCCGTAGGCGCCATTGCCGGCGAACGCAAGGCAGTCCATACCATCGATCAGGAAAAATGCATCAAGTGCGGAAAGTGCTTTGACGTATGCAATTTCAGCGCCGTAACGGTAGATTAGGGGGATAGGAGGAAATGCTTGTGGCACAATTAAGATTGAATATAAATGGCAAGGAAGTGACCGGAGTAAAGGGGCAAACCATACTCCAGGTAGCACAGGAAAACGGGATCCACATCCCGACGCTCTGCTATGATGAAAGAGTTCAGATTTATGGCTCCTGCGGATTATGCGTTGTGGAGGTGGAAGGTATCCCGAAGCTGCTCAGGTCCTGCGCAACGGAAATAAGCGACGGGATGATCATCAAAACAGATACCGGCAAGCTGCGGGAATCCAGAAAGGTTGCTTTGGAGCTGCTGCTTTCCGACCATGTAGGCGACTGCCGCCCGCCGTGTGTACTGGCTTGTCCGGGCAACACCGACTGTCAGGGCTATGTAGGCCTTATTGCCAATGAGGAATACGATCAGGCACTTCAGCTGATCAAGGAACAGCTGCCCTTACCGGCCAGCATCGGCAGAGTATGCCCCCATCCCTGTGAGGAGGCCTGCAGAAGGCAGCTGGTGGAGGAACCTGTTTCCATCGCCTTCCTGAAAAGCTTTGTAGCAGATATCGATTTGAAGCAGCCGGAGGCGTTCATTCCAGAACTGAAGCAGCCAACGGGTAAAAAAGTAGCCATTGTGGGCGGCGGACCGGGCGGATTGACCTGCGCATACTACCTGGCTGTAGAAGGCCATAGTGCTGTGATCTATGATGCAATGCCCCAGATGGGCGGCATGTTGCGTTATGGAATACCCCAGTACCGACTGCCTAAGGAAGTCTTGGACAAGGAAATCGGCATTATTGAAAAAATGGGCGTCAAGCTGATCAATAACGTGAGAATAGGTAAAGATATAACCTTGGAGCACCTGAGAGAGCAATATGACGCGGTCTATGTGGCCATCGGTGCATGGAGCAGCGCCAAAATGGGCTGCAAGGGCGAGGATATGAAGGGTGTTATCGGCGGCATCGATTTTCTCAGGATGGTTGCACTGAATGAGCGGATCGAGCTGGGAAGCAGGGTCGCTATCGTGGGCGGCGGAAACACGGCAATGGATGCCTGCAGGACGGCAGTCCGGCTGGGTGCAAAGGAAGTGTACCTGCTGTACCGCAGAACGGAAGAGGAGATGCCTGCTGAGGAGATCGAAATCAAGGAAGCCAAGGAAGAAGGCGTCATATTCAAGTTCCTGGTAAGCCCTATGGAAATCATTGAAGCGAACGGAAGCGCATCAGCTGTCCGGCTTCAGAAGATGCAGATGGGTGCACCGGATAAAAGCGGCAGAAGGTCTCCCGTACCGATAGAGGGAGCGGAGGAAATACTGGAAATTGACACCGTCATTTCCGCCATCGGCCAGGCAACGGATGCAAGTGGACTGGAAGAACTGGCATTGACGAAAAAGGGAACCATCAGTGCAGATGAAAATACCTTCAGCACCAGCATTCCCGGCGTATTCGCAGGTGGAGACGGCATCAACAAGGGTGCAAGCATCGCTATCCAGGCAATTGGCGACAGCAAAAAGGCTGCCGATACGATTTGCAGCTACCTGGAGGGACAGATGATTCCGTACAAAGCGCCGTTCTATGTGGAGCGCAAGGATCTGACTGAGGAAAGCTTTGCAGACAAGCCCAAGCAGGCCAGGGCGCATATGCCTCATATGAAACCCGAACAACGTTGCGGCAGCTTCGAAGAGGTCAACTTCGGCTTCAGCAGAGAGGAAGCTGTAAAGGAAGCGAAGCGCTGTCTTGAATGCGGCTGCCACGATGTATTTGAATGCAGGCTCCTTGAGCTGGCTAACCAATATGCAGTTGAGCCGCAGCGTCTTGAGGGCGAAGTACATCACAGGGATTTCGAGGACAACCATCCGTATCTGCTGAGGAATCCGGACAAGTGCATCCTATGCGGTCTCTGTGTTAGGGTCTGCGACGAAGTGATGGGCATATCGGCTTTAGGCTTGACGGAAAGAGGCTTTGACAGCATCGTAAAACCGGCTTTGAACAAACCGCTGAAGGAAACCGGCTGCATCTCCTGCGGTCAGTGCATCAGCGTTTGCCCCACCGGCGCACTGCAGGAAAGGCTGAACATCGAAAAATCCGTGCCGCTGAAGCTGGACAGCACCCAAACGGTCTGTTCCATGTGCAGCGTGGGCTGTAAGGTTGACTTGAATACAAAGGGCGACATGCTGGTACGTGCCGTACCGGTAAAAGGCAGCAAGACAGACAACGGTTTGCTTTGCGTCAAGGGCCGGTTCGGTTTCGATATAACGACAAAAGGCACAAGACTCAGGAAGCCGTTGATCAGGAAGAACGGCACGCTGACCGAAGTATCTATGGAAGAAGCGCTGCTGTACACCGTTAAGAAGGTACAAGGATTATCTTCGCGTTATGGCAGCGGCAGCATCGCCGTTACCGTATCCGACAGCTACACCAATGAGGCGCTTTTCCTGGCCAACAAGCTGGCAGCCGACGCAATCGGGACAGATAAGCTTTATTCCGTCAATGGTGTGCCGTCGGGCCTGAAAGCGGTGCTGGGCTTTGACGCCTCTGCCAACACGCTGGAAGAGCTTCAATCCACAGAAACCATCCTGCTGGTCGGGTCAGACATCATGCAGGAGCATACCATTGTAGGCTTGAAGCTGAAGGAAGCGATCAGGAAGGGCATCAGGCTAATCACCGTTAATCCGAAAGAAACGGATATGGATGAGTATGCATACCGGCGCTTTATGACAGAAGATTTCGGTTTGCTGAAAGAGATTGCAAAAGCGCTGTTGGATATGGGATGTGCGCCTAAGGGTAAAGTGGTCGGGTTTGAGGAATTGAAGGCATCCCTGGCAGGCATCGAAGCAGGAAGAGAAGCAAAGGAAATTGCCGAGCTTTACGGCAAGTCCAAAAAAGCCATGATCGTTTTTGCGCAGAACAACTTGACCGCAGAGGCTGCAAGCATGCTGGCCAACATCGCGGTAATTTCGGGACATATCGGCAAGCCCAGAAGCGGTATCATTCAGCTGAAGGCCAATTGCAACAGCCAGGGACTTGTGGATATGGGCATCCGTACCGAAAGCGGCGAGCTGTTGGATGCAGTCAATGCGGGAGCAGTCAAAGGAATGCTGGTGTTCGGCGAGGATATGGAAGACATGGCGCTTGGAAAGCTGGAGTTCCTGATGGTTCAGGATACGCACCTGACAAAGACAGCTGAGCAGGCAGACGTAGTCATCCCCGGAATCGGCTTTGCCGAGTCCCAGGGAACCTTTACAAGCACCGAGAGAAGGATCCAGCAGCTGCGAAGAGCCATTGCACCGATATCGGGCGTGGAGAACTGGGATATCCTGATGAAGCTTTGTGCGGCATTCGGCGTGAATATGAAGTATAGCAAGCCGGAGGAAATATTCAGCCAGATAGCCCGCGAAGTACCATTCTATCGGAATGCAGCAGCACAGATGGGCGACAGCCTGTTCTGGCCGGTGGGCGGCAGTCCTGTATTGTATGAAAGCGGCTACGGAACAAAGGATGGAGCGGCAGCGCTGCAGACGGTGAGCGAAGCAAAGCTTTTCACGCAAAAGGCCAATACCGGTCATCTCGTCAATGATCTGATCGAACGGCTTAAAAAAGAAGAAATCATATAAGAGGACTCCAAATGGCATCTGCTCCGGCAGGTGCCATTTTTTTTCACCCAAAAGGGAAAGCTATTGTTAAGGTGTACGGGTGTTGATATACTGAAAGCAAAGGAGCGTTGATATCATGGAAAATGAATATGCGATGCGGATCAACCAGGCCATTAACTATATTCATGACAACCTTGAACGGAATCTGACTGTTGAGGAGATCGCCAATCACTGCTGTTTTTCCAAGTATTACTTCAACCGGATCTTCAAATCAATAGTCGATGAAAGCATTTATTCCTTTATCAAGAGGTTGAAGCTGGAGGCCGCGGCCTTCAAGCTGAGGGCAAACAGTCGGATGGCCATAACGGATATCGCACTTTCGGTGGGCTACAGCCCGTCTAATTTCGCCACCGCCTTTAGGGACTATTTCGGCATCAGCGCATCCGATTTCAGAAAAAACCACAAGGTCCCGGTCAAGGATTCCTACCGGGATATTGCCGAGCATATCGCCAATATGAAGAAAAGGGACGGTTATTTTGAACAAGTGGATTCCAGGATAACCATAAGGCATTTTCCGGAGATGTATCTGGAATATGAACGGTTCATAGGCAAGTACGGCGACCTGAAGGAAGCCTGGGAGAAGTTCTGCAATGAGGTAAGTCTTAGACATACCTTAGGCGAAGCCAATAAGTTCATGGGGATTTCCTATGATGATCCCCTGATTACAGATGAAAACCACTGCATCTACGATATGTGCGTGAGAGTGGATCATATTAGGCACGTAAATGCCCATACACTGGAGGCAGGCCTATATGCCTGCTATGATTTCTATGACAAGCTGGAGCATATGGGCAAAGCCTTCAATGAAATTTTTGCGCTGTGGATGCCCTTCACACGGTATTGCATCGATTGCATGCCCCGCAGGCTCCCCATTGAGTTGTACCAGTCCCCTCTGGATGAGGAAGGGAAAATGCACGTCGAGATCTGTGTGCCGATTACGGAAAGCAGGTTTTGAAGCTTGGCCTTGAAAACAGGGACTTGATATGAACGGGTCCCTGTTTTTTTGTCTTTTTCAGCACGGATTCAGAAGTTTTTTCTCTTTGGGGCAGGTAAAATGGTTACGAAGAAAAGAAAGAGAGGGTGTCCCATATGAGTGAAAAGATACAGAATGAAAGCTTGCTCAAGAAATTTTTAAGCTACGCCGTTCCCTGCATTATCGGTATGTTTCTGACTTCCTTTATTACGGTGGTGGACGGCATGTTCATCGGCTGGAAGGTGGGTGAAAGAGGATTGGCCGCCGTTAATCTGACGCTCCCGATTCTATACCTGCTGCTGGGATTAACGATTATGGTGGGGGTAGGCGGTGTGACACTAGCCATGCAAAGCTTGGGGGAAAGGAATCCGGCAAGGGCCAATCAACGCTTTACTTTTACCGTCAAGCTCAATGCGATTGTCAATATACTGGTCATAGCAGCGGTTGCATTGCAGTTGGACCGCGTCCTGCATCTGCTGAACGCTGAAGGAGAAATGTTCACTTATGTAAAAGACTACTTGGGGACCATGGTGTTCTTTTATGGATTCATGATGATGAACATTACATTGGGTATGTTTATCCGCAGCGGAGGAAGGCCGCAGCTGTCATTACTGATCGGAATCGCAGCCAACGGCATGAACATTCTGCTGGATTACCTATTCGTGATTCGTCTTGACTACGGCTTGAAAGGGGCTGCCTTGGCAACCGGCTTATCTGTCATTCTTGCTTTCGGCCTGAGTGTTTTCTACTTCCTGTCCGGGAAGTCTGTTTTCAAGTTTGCGGGAGGGTCCTATGATCCGGAAGACCTTAAGAATATTTTGCTCAACGGCTCCTCCGAATTTATCGGCCAGATTGCCGTATGTATCACCACTTACCTCTTTAACCTTGTTATCATCCGCAGGATCGGTATCAATGGGGTTGCCGCATTTACGATAGTAGGCTACCTCTCCTTGATCCAGTATATGGTGCTGACAGGCATCGCCCAGGGTATGCATCCGCTGGTCAGCTATAGTTATGGCGCCAAAGACAGGGAATCCATTTCAAGGCTGCTGACAGTCGGGGTCAAAGCGTCTCTTCTGGTTGGGGCTGTAACCTTCTGCCTGTCCTTTGCGGCGACGGAGGGAATCATCGGTATATTCGCCCACGGCAACAGAGTGCTTATCGATACGGCGAAATACGGTTTGCGGATTTTTGCTTTGACCTTCCTGATCAATGGATATAATGTGGTGGCTTCGACGTATTTTACTTCTTTAGGGGATGCCAAAACCTCAGCTCTGATCTCGGTGCTTCGAAGCCTGGTATTGATCAGTCTGTTTATCCTTGTGCTGCCGCATTTTATCGGGGAGACCGGAATATGGCTGGCGACGCCTCTGGCAGAAGCGGCAACCTTTGCCGTATCGTATGTTTGCTTGAGCAAATCCAAAGCAGAGCTGCTGTCAGCGGGAAACTGCACCGGTATGGTATAAGAGGCTAAACCAGATTTACAGAAAGCCTGACGGTGAAGGTGGTCCTTCCCGGTCTGCTCTCGACGGTAATATCGCCCTGATGCCGGCTGATGATCTTTTTTGCGATTCCCAGACCCAAGCCGCTGCCTTCCCCCTGCTTCTTTGTTGTAAAGAAAGGATCAAATATCCGGTCATGGATGGCCTCCGGTATCCCGGTGCCGCTATCGGTAATCCTGACGGTAATGTACCCGCCTTCCTGACAGGCGTCTATTTCCAAGGTTCCCTTATAATCCATGGCCTGCAATGCATTATGGATCAGGTTTGTCCATACCTGGTTCAATTCATCAGGAAAGCATTTTATTGCAGGCAGAGGGCTGTAGTTTTTGATGACCTCTGTACCTTGCTTGATTTGATTGTGATACAGCGCCAGTACGGTATCGATCCCTTCAGTGATGCTGGATTCTACCGGTATTCCGGTGCGGTCAAAATGCGCATAATTCTTAAGGGCATAGAGCATCTTGGAGGCCTTTCCCACTGCCATATCCATATTTTTAACATTACGCAGGATACCGGACAGCTCATAGCATACCTGCATGACAAAATGGCATTCAGGATGTGAGAAAAGCGGCAGGTACTTTTCCAGATGGTCGTAAATGCCGATATCAACCAGATTGTCGGCTGCGGTATCGCAGTGATCCAGACCCATAGCCGTTATCTGCTCCTGAAGCCTTTTGCGGTGCATACGCTCTTCCTTGGATGAAATCGTTATGTCCTTTTCCATTGAGCTGTGAAGCATCTCAAAGAACAGCTGCTGCAGCGGCAAGTCCAGGATCCTGAAAAGCGCCGGCAGCTTCTCGCCGATGGTATGGTGCATGTACTCCGATATGTTGTTGATAGAGGCCTGGATAGCACCCAGAGGCGTGTTGATCTCGTGGGCAATGCCGGAAATCAGCTGCCCCAGCGCTGCCATCTTCTCCGATTGGATCAGGTATTCCTGGGTTTCCTGCAGGTGGTCCAGGGTATATTTCAACTCGTCAGCGGTGTTCTTCAGCTGCTCTGTTTTCTGTGAGTTGGTTATAGCGATGGTAATATAGGAAGCCAAAGCCTTTAGGGTGTTCAGGTTCTGTTCCGTATAGGCGTTCTCCTTATAGCTTTGGACTGTGATGGTTCCCAGCACCTTATCCTCTATGATAAGAGGATAATAGATCAAGCTCCGTGCAGGTCTGCTTACCGCATCGGTATCATCATCGGGGATCAAGGTTTGAGTTCCGTCATCCGCCAGATTGTTTATGAAAATATTTTTCCGTGTCCTGATACATTCTGCGGCTATGCTGTTTTCATCATGAATGGATGCTTTAAACAATGGGAGCCTTTTGGAATCCTCAATAAATATCTTATATTCAACCTGCTGGTTTGTCTCATCATACAGGCCGATGCCGAATACAGTGGCATCCATCAGTGTATTCATGGTATCGTAAATGGTGTTCATGATGGTTTCAATGTCCAGGGATGCCGTGATCTTCTGCCCGATTTCACTGATGACGGCGATATTGTTGTAGGATTCCTTCAGCTCCACATTTTTCAGCTTATAGATTTCAGCATCCTTTTTTGCCTGCTGCAGCTTGGAATCGGCAGAAAGTGCACTGATTTTGGTCTCCAGCTCCTGGGATACGATTTTGTTGTTCTGGTCAATATATTTTTTATAGTGATGCACAGCGTTTTCGAAACAGCCTGATTTCTCATAAGCTTCTGCAATCAGCTTGTGTATGTTTCCCAAAAGGAAGGCGGCGTTGATCTCGGTAGAAAGATCCAAGGCTGCGATGAGGCTGCTCAGGGCTCTGGGATAGTCGCCCAGCGTCAGGTAAAGGCTGCCCAGCTCTGCCAGTACCTCTGCATGGCCGTACTTGTTATTGGTCTTATTGCGGCAGTCCAAGCTCAGCTCCAGGTTTTTCAGGGCTTTATCCGTATCGTCTATAATTTTGTAGATCCGGCCCAAGGCATAGTAGCAGTAGCCGATGGTGTTCATGTCACCGGATTCCTGAGCCTTCAGCAAGCCCTTCAGCGAATACTCCAGGGCTTTCCCGTTATCCCCCAGCTTGTGGTAGCACTCTCCGATGCTGCTCAAGATAATGCCGTAGATCGTGCTGCCGGATTTTTCACAGTAATGGACCGCTTCATTGTAATACTTCAGGGCTTCTTCATAGACATTGATGACATCCTTGTAAATCTCGCCGATGTTGTTCAAGAAGAATACCGTCATGGGCGCATTGCCGGCTTCTCTGGAAAGGGTCAGCCCACTGAGATAAGCCTCCAGCGCTTTTTCCTTCTTGCCCAGCTTGCCGTAAGAGTGGCCAATTGCATTGAGGACTTTTATTTTTCCATCGGTATAGCTATTTTTTTCAAATACCTCAAGGATGGTATGATACTTGATCAGGGCTTCTTCGTGAAGATCCGCATAAGCGTCGTGGATCGTCATACCCAGTACGCTTTCAGCGCTGCCTATTTCATAACCGATTTTCGCCGACAGCCGGCAGGCCTCTGCCGACAGGTTCAGCGACTGCTGGCTGTCCAGCCTTCGAAGCTCCCATGACAGGCGGTTCATGAAGTCGATTCTGACCCTGGGATCGGTTGCCTGCTGAAGCTGCTGTTCAAGTTCCAAAATGGCTTCACTCATAGATTTTCTCCTTTACGATAATCTCGAAAATATCCTTGTCAAGATTTCCGCAGCGTACCTCCGATTCGATGATGGCCAGGGCTTCAGCCTTTGATTTTTCCTTTCGATAGGGCCTGTCCGGTGATGTCAGCGCTTCATAGACATCCAGTATGGCCAGGATCCTGGCGGGGACGGATATCTCCTCACTGCGCAGTCCTCTGTAATAGCCGCTTCCGTTCAGCCTTTCATGATGACTGGATGCGATGGCGGGCACGTTTTTCAGATGCGCCGGCCAGGGAATGTGCTTGAGTATATTATAGGTAAACTCGGCATGGGAACGGATAACGCTTCTTTCCTCTTCCGTCAGTGTGCCTCTGGGAACAGTGAGGTTCTTGACCTCAAACTCATCCAGCAGATTTTTTACATTTCCGTCCACGTCGGTTATTTTTATTCTGGCTATTTCTTTGATCTTCCTGATTTCTTCTTCATCAAGCTGTTCCTTGCTGCTGGCCGTCAGGATCAGGTGCAGGTAATCCTGCAGATTCTCAAGCAGTTTGCTTTCATCGGCATCAAGGGGCTGTATTCGCTTCTTTTCCCAAAGGTAGGACCGGTACCAGATCAGCTTGTACTTTATCGCCATTTGCCTGTCCAGGGAGATGCGCTGCTCTTTAAGAAGGATCTGCTCCCTTACGCCTATCTTACCGATATCGTGAAGAAGTGCGGCATAATATAGCTCCTTTATCTCATTCTCCGAAAAGCTGGCGTCCTTAAAGCAGCCATAGTCCACGCGGTTTATCGCTTCCGCGGTTCTTACGGCGTATAAGGCCATGCGCTTAGAGTGCCCGGCAGTGGTGGTATCCCGGGTGTCCAGCGTTGCACCCATTGTCTCGACAAATGACTCCGTCCAGGCAATAAGTTCCATGTTTTGCTGCTGCAGCGCGTTGTTCTGCTCTTCGATTTTTCTGTCCTTATCATAGCTTTTTACCGCTTCTGTCACAGCCAGAAACAGGTCCTCCATCTCCCAGGGCTTTGCAATATACCGGTATAGGTTGGCGCGGTTGATGATATTGGTAACGCCATCCAGGGTGGCTTGTCCCGTCAGCAGGATCTTCATGGTTTCGGGATGCTTCAGGTGTATACGGCTCAAAAGTTCGTCGCCCTTCATTCCCGGCATGATATAATCGGATATGACTAAAGGCACACCAACATTATCCCGATGCAGCTCGTCCAGGATCGCCAATGCATCTTCACCGTTTTCCGCAACCTCTATGTTATAATCCATGCCGATTCGGCCTTTTAACTGTTCTTTAAGGCTGTTCAGCACAATTTTCTCGTCATCGACACACAAGATGGACTGCCTTCTCATCGCTCAGCCTCCTTCAATGCCGCTTCAAGAATGTCAAAAAGCTCTTCCTCCTGCCAGGGCTTATGGATGCAGCAGTACAGATTGGCATGCTTGCGAGCATTCTCGATGGCCGCGGTATCGGCATGGCCTGTGAGCATCAGCTTGACAATTCCGGGGAAGCGCCGGTGGACCTCAATCAGGAACTCGTCGCCCTTGATACCGGGCATCAGCCAGTCAGATACGATGATAACGATTTTGACGCCCTGCTCTACCAGTTCCTCGATTATCTCAATGGCTTCATCGGCACCGGATGCAATTTCGCACCGGTAACTGCTTCCGAAGCGTCTCTTGATTTGTGACTTCAAACTGTCCAGTATGATTTTCTCATCGTCCACACACAGAATAGCCTTATCCAGCATCGCATGTACCCCCAATAATTCATTTTGGATATCTTGCAGGGAAATAAGTCTGCAACTTTTTCCCATCTACTAGTATACCGATAAAAAACGACACCTCTATAATATCATGCTAGCATAGAATATGCGAAATTTCTATAAAAACAGGCCGCGCAGCCTTATGATTTTATACAGCAGGGGGATATGGTATAATGGGATACAACAACTCGTAACTGGAGGTGGAATGAATGGCTGGTAAGAATAAGGCTTGGCTGCTGCTGACATTGTGCAATCTGTTCTGGGCAGGAAATTATATATTGGGGAAATATGTCGTTGCAGAAATGACGCCGCTATGGATCACCTTCTCCCGTTGGCTGGCAGCATCACTGCTGCTCCTTGGTATCGCACATTTCTACGAAAAGCCGGATTGGCGCGGCGTGGGAGCGGCATGGCCGACCTTGACCGGTATGGGTTTGCTAGGAATTGTAGGCTACAATACCGTGCTTTATTCGGCGCTTAACTATACATCTGCAACAAATGCTGCTTTGGTCAGCGCGCTGAACCCCGGCGTGATGGTGGTATTCTCCGCTTTTTTGCTGCGGGAAAAAATATCGCGGATACAGGTATTGGGAATTGCCGTTTCCTTCACGGGGGTCCTTGTGGTGCTGACCGGCGGTGTTTTGCACCAGCTTCTGCAATTGGACTTCAACAGGGGCGACCTGCTGATGCTGGTGGCCATCCTGATGTGGACTTTGTACTCCATAATAGGCAAGCGCCTCACAGCTGTCCCGCCTGTCACGGCTACAGCGGCATCAGCTTTGATAGCTACACTGATAATGGCGCCGTTTGCAGCGGCACAGGGCATTGATGCCGGAAGCATCAGTCCTTTTACCATGGTTGGGATCCTGTATATCATCCTTTTCCCATCCATCTGTTCCTTCATATTCTGGAATATTTCCGTCAGAGAGGTCGGTGCAGGCAAGGCAGGCATTTTTCTCAACCTGATTCCGGTTTTCACGGCAGCCATCAGCTGGATGATGGGGGAGAGGATAACCGCAGCTCAAGTAATCGGCGGGCTGCTCGTATTTCTGGGTGTTTATTTGACTTCGGGACTGCTGGATAGAAGAATGGCAAGGAAAGCGTGAAGGCAGCGCACTGGCCGTAAATAAGTGAAGGTTGTTTTGAAAGGCAATGCTGGGGCTCTATCGATTGCTTCAGCTGCAGCCTTTTTATTTTATTTGTTTTTCCAATGTACGGCAGAAAGCGTGACACAACGCAAAACCGGAAATCTTTGATGAATATGGGGACAAGTCCGATTGGAGAAAATAAAGCTGAGGTGATGTTATGAAAAAAAGATATTTTCCTATTTTGATACTCAGCGCTATTGCCATTTCATTTTATTACGGACAGAAACCCCTGTCAGGCAGTGCTTTTTTCAATGCAAGGGCAAAAAATTATGAGATAACCATGAAGCAGGACTTACAGTGCCTCATGGCGGCCTATCCCGAATATATCAAAGGCGTCGAAAAAAGCGATGAAGGAAATGTATTTTTGGTCATGAAGTCAGGCATAAGAATCCTTTATGATGATAAGCGGGAAAAAAGCGCCGAAGAAAAAATAGCCGATCCTGATCTGCAGGATATGATGGAGCAGGAGTACAGCCTGTTTACAGACCAGAAGCTGAGAGGGAAAAACGATGACCCAGGGCGAGCAAGGGTCTATGCGCTTCTGAAAGAGGTATACGGCGCTTCACAGCAGCAGGTTGAAGGAAAATTGATAAATGTGAAAGCTGGAGGAAGGTTCTTCCAATTCAACAGGGAAAACCAAGCGGCAAAAGCTCTTCAATCTGCCATGCAGGAGCTGGCGCAGCTAGCCGAAACAAGGCCTGATGTCAGGGCGTGTGTTTTTCCCTGCAGCGGCACGTACAACTACCGGTATATTGCGGACACCAACCGCCTGAGCCCCCACGCCTTCGGCATTGCCATCGACCTGGCCCGGGACAAGAGAGACTATTGGAAATGGGCATCCCGGGAACAGGGACAGAAAAGGCTGGCTTCTTATCCCAAAGAGATTGTCGAGATCTTTGAAAAGAACAACTTCATCTGGGGCGGGAAATGGGGACATTTTGACATACTGCATTTTGAGTACCGTCCTGAGATCATTTTAAAAGCACGGTTAAGCAGCTGAGAAAGGTCTGTCAAGTTGACAGACCTTTCTCAAAAAAGAGTTCTTTTTTATAGGGGGGGTGCAATATACTAAATAAGATAAATAATGCGTTAAAGGCAGGGGTTTTGTAGCGTGAGGATTTTTTTTGCTGAGAAAACCAGGTACCGCGTCGTAAAATGGCTGCTTCCAATTGCATTACTGGTGCTTATTGGCCTGAACATGTCCGAAGGGATGCTGATAAGTGTCTTTGAACCTAATGATGAAGCTGCGGATGCCATCCGTTACATTTTTGCAGTCAGGAATGAAGCCATCATAAACGGCGATCTGGAATCGGTGAAATCCATGTACAATACGGCGACGAAATATGGAACCTGGGCCTACGAATATGAGGTCCGAAAGGTAAAGTATATACATAATTGGGAAAAGAAGCAAGGCGTCAAGTTCATCGAGATAACGCCCAATGTGATGATCCGGAGCTTGAAGGATAAAGGTGACAGATTTTCCGCCAATATCGTCTGTTCTACGGAATATAAATACATATACGAAGACAAGCCGGAGGAACTGAACAGCTGCCGCATCGGAACCTATCATGCTCTGGACATCATGAAAAAAGAAAATACATGGATCATAGCAAAGGAATGGTACAAGGATCCGTTTGCCGATTCCCTCAACTTGAATAGACTGAATGAGGAGACTGTTAAGCAGCATATCCTTTCACAAGGGCCCCGCGACTTGTCCGGTATCCTTGAGAGGCGAAGAAATGCCGTTGCTTACGCCGATATGTACTGCGGCGCTGCAAGTGAAGAGCAATATGGGCATAAGTATAACAAGAAATACCGGAATTACAACTCCCAGGGCGGCGACTGCGCAAACTTTGCATCCCAGATTCTTTTCGAAGGCGGCAAGTTCAGGAAGAACAAGACCTGGAACCATGACCGCAATGGTGCAACGCGGGCTTGGGTCAATGCAGACGGCTTCAAAAGCTATATGGTCAACAGCGGGAGAGCCTCCGTCATAGCCTACGGCAGCTATGAGAAGGTATATAAGGCATCCTACAAGCTGCTGCCGGGTGATTTTGTGGCTTATGAGAAAAAAGGAGACATCACCCATATTTCGGTTGTAACAGATGCCGATTCAAGAGGATATGCGCTGGTAAGCTGTCATAATACCGATAGGAGCAGGGTCCCGTGGGATCTTGGGTGGAGCAACTCCAGCATTCGCTTCTGGCTGGTCAGGGTTCATTATTAATAACCTCCATATCAAAGCCTCCTGCAGCAAGGAGGTTTTTACTTTCTGCAACGAAACAGCTGCAGCAGGCTCGTCTGGCGTTTTATTATGCCTTCCTCACTCATATAAATATTTATAAGGTTACCTGAGTATCTTACATTGCGTCCCACGAATACAATATTAGCATGAGAGGGAGGGAGCTAAGGCCTATGGAGTTTATCGATTTGATTCATAAAGATAGAGAGAAGCATAAGAAGCTGTCCTTCGAAGGGACCTTCCTGGACTATCTCGAGTTGGTAAAGAAAAACCCGTCCATGGTGAAGCTGGCGCATAAAAGAATGCACGATATCATCATCGAGAAGGGCTTTGAAGTGCTGAAACCGGAGGAAAATGACAGGATAAGGAAGCTTCACGGCAACCAGACCATTACCAGGTATGCGTTCTTCAGGCCGGATTTTTACGGCATCGACAAGACGCTAATGAAGCTGGTGGACTATTTCCACTCTGCTGCCATGATGGGAGAGGAAGCCAGACAGGTGCTTTACCTGGTAGGTCCGGTGGGCTCAGGCAAGTCTTCCATTATGGAATCGCTGAAGAAAGCACTGGAGGGCAGCGAACCCATTTATGCGTTAAAGGGATGCCCTATGCGGGAGGAACCGCTGCATCTGATCCCGAAGCACCTTCGGAGGGAGTTCGAAGAAATCCTGGGTGTGAAGATCGAGGGAGACTTGTGTCCCATATGCCGTTACCGCCTGAAGGAGGAATATCAAGCCCAATATGAACGATTCCCTGTGATCAGTACGGATTTTTCCATACGGTCAAAAAAGGGTATCGGCGTGGTCCCGCCGGTTGACCCCAATAATCAGGATACCTCCGTCCTGATCGGTTCGGTGGATATTTCAAAAATGGACCTGTATCCGGAGGATGATCCCCGTGTTTTTTCACTGAATGGCGCCTTCAATGTCGGAAACAGGGGTGTCGTTGAGTTTATAGAGGTCTTCAAGAATGATGTGGAATACCTTCATGCCATCATCACGGCGACTCAGGAAAAGTCCATTCCCACGCCCGGCAAGGGGTCCATGATCTACTTTGACGGCATCATCCTGGCTCACTCCAATGAAGCGGAGTGGAATAAGTTCAAGTCGGACCACACCAACGAAGCCATATTGGATAGGATCGTCAAGATCGAGGTGCCCTATTGCCTAGAGCTGAACGAAGAGATCAAGATCTATGAAAAAATACTGAAAAAGAGCAGCTTCAAATCCCATATTGCACCTCATACCATCGATATTGGCGCTATGTTTGCCATCCTGACCCGGCTGACACCTTCAAACAAGGTGGACCCACTGGCAAAAATGAAGATTTATAATGGAGAAGAAATCGTAGAAAAGGGCATGACCAAAAAGATAGATGTAACGGAGCTGAGGGAGGAAGCTGGCTTGCGGGAAGGCCTGTCGGGCATATCCACCCGGTTTGTCATCAAGGCCATCGATACAGCCCTTACCAATTCGGAGCATGAGTGCATCAATCCCCTGAGTGTTATGGAAAGTCTGATCCGGGCCGTCAAGGAAACGGATATCGCTGAGGCTGAGAAGAAAAGACAGCTGGCTTTCCTGCAGGACACCATCCGCAAGGAATATAACAGGGTTTTGGAAAAAGAGATTACAAAGGCGTTTATCCATAGCTACAGCGAGCAGGCCGAGACACTTTTCAACAATTACCTGGATCATGCCGAGGCCTTTATCAACAAGACGAAAATGAAGGATAAGTCGACCGGCGAGCAGCTGGAACCCGACCTGAAATTCCTGCGCTCCATAGAGGAGCAGATCGGTATTTCGGAGAGCGCGTCAAATGGCTTTCGGGCAGATGTTACCTCCTATATGTTTTACCTGATGCGGAAGGGCAGCAAGATCCATTATGCCTCCTACGAGCCGCTGAAGGAAGCCATAGAAAAGAAGCTCACAGCCTCTGTCAGGGAACTGTCCCGTGTGATTACCAAGGCCAACGTCAGAGACAAGGAACAGGACGATAAATTCGACGCCATGGTGCAGGAAATGAAGGCCAACGGCTACTGTGACCATTGCTGCAATGTGATACTGAAGTATGCTGCCAACAATTTGTGGAAGGATTGATTTTATGGCGATTTTCAGGGATTTCAATCCCGTTGATCACGACAGGGCAGTGGAGGACAGAAGGCGGCACCGGCAGCTGGTAGAGGAGTCCATTAAAAAGAACCTGGCGGATATCGTGGCAGAGGAGAGTCTGATTGGTGAAAACAAAAACAAAAAAATCAAGATACCCATCCGCGGCATAAAGGAATATCAATTCATATACGGTAAAAACATATCCGGCGTCGGCAGCGGAGACGGTTCCGAAAAGCGGGGCGACAAAGCCGGCAGTGGTGCAGAGGGAGGGCAGGGAAGCGGAGGTGCCGGCAACGAGGAAGGGGAGGACATTTACGAAACCGAGGTAACCGTAGAGGATATCTTGGGCTACCTCTTTGATGACCTGAGCCTTCCGGATCTGGATAAGAAGAAGTTCTCCGAGATCCTATCCGAGGATGCCAGAAAGCGTTCCGGCTATCAGCGGAATGGGATACCGCCCAGGCTGGCAAAAAAACGCTCGGTGGTGGAGAAGCTGAAAAGGAGGCAGGCAGTAAAGCGGGCGGCAGAGACTGAGGGCATGGATCAAACGGAACTAGGCGAGCTATCGGCAGCCGGAAGGGAGGCAGGGCGTTTTCCGTTCAAGGAAGACGATCTCAGGTATAACCGGATGAAGGAGTCGAAAAAAAGGGAGTCCAATGCGGTGGTGCTTTGCATCATGGACGTGTCCGGCTCTATGGATGCTACCCGTAAATATCTGGCACGGTCCTTCTTTTTCATGCTCCATCAGTTTATAAAACTGAAGTATGTCAACGTGGAGGTTGTATTTATTGCCCATACCACCACCGCAAAGGTGGTAGGCGAAAACGAGTTTTTCCATAGGGGGGAGTCAGGCGGGACCTGCATCTCCAGCGGGTATGAAAAGGCCCTGGAGCTTATAGCGCAGCAATACAGCCCGGCTATGTGGAATATCTACGCCTTCCATGTCAGCGATGGCGAAAACTGGACGGATGACAATAACAAGGCAGTGGAAGCGGCAAAAAAGCTCTGCGGCGTATGCAACCTCTTCGGGTTTGCAGAAGTGATGCCCAGCACCTTTATTACCTCCATCAAAAGCAAGTTTGCAGCAACGGTAACATCCTCCAATTACATTGCCGCAACCATTCAAAAGAAAGAAGACTTGTGGCCCGCTCTGAAATCCATTTTAAAAAAAGAATTGAAAGCAGGTTGATGGCATGACCTACACACTATCCGAGCTGCAGGGCTGGAGCGACAAGATTGAAGTGATTGCGAAAGGAGCAGGCCTTGATTTTTATACACAGGAATTTGAAATCATCAGCTACAAGGAGATGCTGTCTTATGAAGCCTACATCGGCATGCCCTCTCGCTACCCTCATTGGAGCTTCGGCAAGGCTTACGAAAAGCTCAGGACGCTTTACCAATACAACCTAACCGGCCTGCCCTATGAGATGGTAATCAACTCAAACCCCTGCCTGGCGTATTTGATGAAGGACAATACCCTACTGCTTCAGATCCTCACCATTGCCCATGTGTACGGGCATAACGACTTTTTCAGGAACAACCGCCTCTTCAAGGACGGGACGGATGCCAAGTACACCCTGGAGATGTTTAAGAACCATGCGGATATGATCAAAGCCTATGTCAATGACCCCAGCATCGGCTATGAGAAGGTGGAACGGGTCCTGGATGCGGCGCATGCTGTCAAGCTGCAAACAGCCAGGGTTGCAGGCTTGCGGAAAAGAAACAAGGAGGAACTGAAGAAACAAATCATGGAGGACTATAACAGGAAGGCCTCGCAGCGGCATATATTGGAGCCCTATGTGGAAATCATGCCGCCCGATATCAATAAAATACCTTTGGAGCCGGAGGAAGACCTGCTGCTTTTCATTTCAGAGTATGGAAAGCTGGAGGCTTGGGAAAAAAGCGTTTTGGATATCGTTAGGGAGGAAACAGGCTATTTCATCCCGCAGATTGAAACCAAGATTATGAACGAGGGCTGGGCCAGCTTCTGGCATTACCGCATCCTGAAGGAGCTGGAGCTGCCGGATGCACTGTACCTGGAATTTATCAAACGGCACAATAGCGTTGTAACACCGGTCAGGGGGAGCCTCAACCCCTACTATCTGGGCTTTGAAATGTTCAAGGCTTTAGAGGAGCAGTATGGCGGGGAAAAAGTTTTTGAGGCAAGGGCTTTGGAACGGGACCAGTCCTTTATCAAGCGGTATCTGACACGGGCGCTTTGCGAGAAGCTGCATTTGTTCGAATATGTAAAGGAAAAGAATGACTATGTCATAAGCGAAGTATCCGATGAGGACGGCTGGATGAAGATAAGGGATAGCCTCAGCAGCATGGCCGGCATGGGTATGGTTCCATTGATCCAGGTTGCTGACATGTCAAACCGGGACAGGACGCTGACACTGGAGCATGTGTTCGACGGGAGAGAGCTGGATAAGGCCTATGCGGAAAAAACGCTGAGGCATGTAGTAGAGCTGTGGGGGCATAAGGCTGCACTGAAGACAAATCTTAACGGGATCAATATTCTGATGATATGCAGCGAGGATATGAAGGTTTCTTATTCTTAGGTTTGTCATTTATTAAGAAAGAGAAACCACTTGAAGTGGTTCTGTAAATAGCATAAAATAGAAATAGACTAAAAAGGGAGGTGCAGAGATGACAGCCGTTGGCAGGTTCAGCATGATGGCCTATTTGGCAGAGACCCATGCGGTTATATCCGTTTTTGGCGTACAAGGGAGTATTGCGTCCAAAATTGGATATTATGTAAACCTGTACAGGTAGCGCTTTGCATTTCAGTGATGATAGGGATAGGACCTCTAAGCAAAGACACTGCTTGGGGGTTTTCATTATTTTTGGATGCATTCGGCGGGAGGGCGTCAAAACCGGTTAAAAATCATATTTTGGGGGAATGCATCATGGAACATCATGTTCAGTTAAAGAAAAATATAAGCAAAAACTATTTGTTCACACTTATCAGCAATGTGGATCTGACAAGAGGTATCTGGATGATCTACCTTGCCTCCAAAGGGATGAGCCTGACACAGTTGGGCCTTCTGGAGACGGTTTTTCATCTGACCTCCTTTACCATGGAGGTACCCACAGGCGCGGTAGCCGATCTATTCGGCAGAAAAACCAGCAGGGTCCTGGGAAGGGTTTTTTCATTGATCAGCGTCGTACTGCTGCTGCTTGCAGACAGCTTCCTGTGGTTCGCCATCTCTTTTGTCTTTACGGCACTGTCCTATAATCTGGAGTCCGGTGCAGGGGATGCACTGGTTTATGATTCCCTGAAGGAAATCGACGAGGAAGCTCAGTTCATGCGGGTCGCAGGAAACAAGGAAGTATTCTATCAGATTGCAAGCACGGTTTCCTTTTTGGTGGGTGGTTACCTGGCAACCAAAAGCTATACGGTAGCCTTTATACTGACCATCATCATCGGGACTGCGTCACTGCTGCAATCCATGACCTTTAGAGAGCCAAGCATCGGAAAAAGGGAGCGGGCAAAAGAGGAAGGGAATATTTTCTTTGCACAGCTCCGTGAGAGTGCTGCCGTCGTCAGGAGCAACCCCAGAATCGGTGCGCTGATCGTATTCTGTCAGGTCATCCTGACCTTTTGCACCTGTATTTTCTTCTACCTACAGAACTATATGAAAGCGGGCGGCTATAGCGAAGCGACAATAGGGCTGGTTTATGCCGTTTCAGCCCTGGGAGCGGCTGTGATTGCACCTCAGGTCCACAGAATTGAAAGGCGCATTAAAGAGAAGGGTATCCTCATTGTCATGCCTTTTATAACCATAGGCTGCATCTGGGGTGTGGCCATGAGCCGTTATCACTACGCATTCTTTATCCTGCTGATGCTCACAGAGAGCATTATCTATGTCGCCATGAGCGACTATATCAACAAGATGATTCCCAGTGAAAGCCGGGCGACCATTCTTTCTTTTGCCAGCATGGTTTTCAGTTTCTTTATGATTACGCTGTTTCCGCTGATAGGCTTGCTGGGGGACCGGTATTCCCTGGCGTTTGCCTTCATGTGCCTGGGCGTACTGGGCAGCACCTTCGTCATATTGAACACCTTTATATTATTAAGAAAGACCAGGTAGAAAAGAAGCCCGTCAGAATGGCGTGACGGGCTTCGCTTTATATGGATTTGAGGATCAAAGTGGCATTATGCCCGCCAAAGCCGAAGGAATTGGTCATGGCATAGCTGAGCTTTGCACTGCGCCCCACATTGGGGACATAGTCCAGATCGCACTCCGGATCGGGTGTTTTATAGTTGATGGTTGGGGGCAGGAAGCTTTCTTTTAAAGCCAATGCCGTAATAATTGCCTCTATCGCGCCTGCAGCACCCAACAGGTGACCTGTCATGGATTTTGTGGAGCTCATCGGCAGCTGCCCGGCGTATGCACCGAAAACGGCCTTGACGGCTGCGGTCTCATTTTTATCATTCAGATCGGTAGAGGTTCCGTGTGCATTAATGTAGCTTATTTCCTCAGGCCTGATGCCGGCATCGTCAATGGCCTCTTGCATGCACCGGGCACCACCTTCTCCGCCTGCCGCTACTGCCGTTATGTGGAAGGCATCGTTGGTGCAGCCATAGCCTACCACCTCGGCGACGATATCGGCACCTCTGCGGAGCGCATGCTCAAGCTCCTCCAGGATCAGTACGCCGGCGCCTTCTCCCATGATGAAGCCGTCCCTGTCCAGGTCAAAGGGCCTGCAGGCCGTTGCCGGATCAGGGTTAGGCGTCATGGCCTTGTTGGCGCAGAAGCCGGCTAGAGCCAATCGTGTGATCGGAGCTTCCGTACCGCCTGCTATCATCACATCTGCCGCTCCCCGCTGGATGACCTTAAAAGCGTCTCCTACCGCATTGGTTGATGAAGCGCAGGCAGTGACAACGCACTCGATGAAGCCCTTGACACCGTATTGGATGGCGATTTGGCCGGCTGCCATATTGGGGATCATCATCGGGATGAAGAACGGGCTTACCCGCCCGGCGCCTTTTTCCAGCAGTACCTTACACTGCCCCTCAAGGGTCTCCACGCCGCCGATCCCTGTACCCATCATGACGCCGACACGGCCCCGGTCAACAACATCCAGGTCCAGGCGTGAGTCCTCAAGAGCCTGCTTGGTAGCTGCTACCGCATACTGCGAAAACCGGTCCATTCTTTTGGCTTCCTTCCGGTCCATAAAAGCATTGGGGTCAAAATCCTTGATTTCAGCAGCGACTTTTGTAGGCATATCGGATACGTCTACCCGTTCAATCAGGCCGATACCGGATTTTCCGCTTTTTACGGACTGCCACAGCGGCTCTTTTCCGAAGCCAAGGGAAGTGATGGCGCCTATACCTGTTATGACAACACGTCTTCTCATCGTTATTCCTCCTGCAAATAGAATTAATTGGATATTATTTACTGATGTCAGAATAACATTTATAATGATAATAAAATGAACAGATATTGCTTTTTCAAAAATTTGAGATTTTATTTCAGCACTTTACGTTGTTCATGAAGATGTGCTGCCCATAAAGAAAGGTAAAGAAATGATCAATACAAGAGTTGCCCTGGAGGGGTGCGTCAATTATATCGAAAACAAGCTCCGTGACAAAATAACGCTGGATGAGATTTCAGCGCATGCCGGCATATCAAAATATTATCTCCACCGGATGTTCAAATCGCTTACCGGAGAGTCCATTATCGAGTATGTACAGTCACGCAAGCTCACTTCCAGCATCAATGAGCTGGTGCATACCAATATGCGGATGATTGATATTGCCCTGGAATACGGGTTTGACCATGAGCAGTCCTATATCAGGGCTTTCCGGAAGAAATTCGGATATACGCCTTTGAAGGTTAGGTCGGAGCAGTTGTCCATCGAGATCACGGAGAAAATCAACCTCAACGACATCTTGTCTGTTGCTAATTCGGTTACCTATAAGCCGTTTTATATATTCAAGCAGAAATTCAGTATCATGGGCTGCAAGCACAAGATCCTGAGCAGATCCGGTGACAATACCGCCAATGCCTACGGCAAAGATTTTTTTTATAACAGCAGCCGGAAGATCACCAATGCAATCAATCCGAAAGTATACTACGGATATACGGATTGGAGCGGTTATGACGATGGGTACATCCATTATATCCCTTCGTTGGAAGTGAGCGACCTGAAGGCCATACCGGAGGGCTTGACCGGTATAGCCATACCGCCTCATAAATATGTGGTTTTCCGGTTTGTAGGCTTCTTCCGGCCGGACGATATCAAAGGAAGACAGGTGGGACGCCTTATCGTTCACTTGTACCGAAAATGGATCACCGATTCGGGCTTTAAGTCCGCAGATACCTTCCGGTTTGAGCGGATCGATACCGGCCTGTCCAACGACAACTACTGCGAGCTGGATATATACCAGCCTATAAAGGAATCCGGCGCATAAGATAGCAGGAAGGAAACAATACGGGTGTGACAGCTTAATAGCTATCACACCCGTTTGGTCTATTCCGAAGGCTCTTTGTGAATATCTACCGGTACACAATCCTCTACGACATTAAAGGGGCGCATCATATCGTGGTCTTCATGCTCCAGGATATGGCAGTGCCATACGAATTGTCCGATATGATCCTTGAAATGCATGATGATCCTGTTGGCCATGCCAGGCTCCGCTTTCACCGTATCCTTCCAGCCTCTCTCATAGATCTCCGGCTCTACCGCCGGGCCGATATACTCAAGAATGCCCTGCTGCTGATAGAGCTGCACGTTGAAGCGTCTGCGGTCAAGAATCCGGAACTGCACCAGGTGCACGTGGATGGGGTGCGGGAAGTTGGTCAGGTTCAGGATGTTCCAGGTCTCGATGCTGTCAAGCTCCGGCTTCTCGGTGACCGGGTCCTGCCACATCATGTTGTTCAAGAGCAGCATAGGTCTTCCATATTCGTCGGTTGTGGCACTTAAGGTCATTGTCCTGTGCTTTGCTGCCATGGCCTCATCCAGGTGATCCATAGGATACAGCTCCTCTGGAAGCTGACTGTGATCGGTGCCTTTAAGGGGGAGCACCACCCTGAACTGCAGGATGACACCTGTGTTGGGGCTGGGATCGGCGGCATTTAATAGGGTAATGCTCTGACCTTCAAGCGCTGAAAAGTCAATGATGATATCTGTTCTTTCTGCGGGCTCCAGTTCAATGGATGTCAGTTCAACCGGATGGTGCAGCAGCCCGCCGTCGGTGCCGATCTGGTAATAGCTCTGCCCGTTGGAAAGGCGCAGGGTATATCCTCTGGTGTTGGAAGCATTTAATATTCGGAAGCGGTATTTTCGCGGCTCCACCTCCAGGTAAGGCCATACTTTTCCGTTGACGGCAATGGTATTGCCGATGAAGGCGGGTACTACCGAGGGCTTCACGCTGACGGGAAATGGCGGTGCATCCGGGTAAAAGAGGGAGCCGTCCGCATTGAAGGATTTGTCCTGGATCATAATGGGGATCTCGTAGGGTCCGCTAGGCAGCTTCAGTCTTTTTTCAAGGGTGTCGCGAATCAGGTAAAAGCCCGCAAGTCCGGCATAGACATTCAACCGGGTGATGCCCAAGCTGTGGTCGTGATACCAGAGGGTTGCAGCCTGCTGGTGATTGGTGTATTCGTAGACCTTGCGCTTGAAGCTTTTGCCGGTCAGTTCAAATTCTCTTGTGAACCAGGCCTCAGGCGCCCCGTCACTGGCTGGGTCCACATTGGCACCATGCAGATGGACAACCGATCTGCCGTCAAAGGTGTCGATTGCGCCATGAAGGGTATGGTCTACAGGCAGGAAATGCTTCAACGGAAGGCAATTCTTCCATTTCACCAGGATGGTCTGATCCCGGAAAACTTCAAAGGTCGGCCCGGGGCATATACCGTCATAGGCCCATACTTTGCTGCAGGGGAAACATTTATGAAAGCGGTGAAGTGTCTCCACCATTTCAACTTCATAGTAATCTTTTCCGTCTGCATCGCATTTAGGCCGTGCAATTGGTGCGACAGGCAATTCATCGACGAATTTGGGAATGGTAGCGGGGTTGGCAGGATTCACATCAACCGGACAGTCATCATTTGAACACCATAGGGGTCTTTTTTCAATACGATTCATACGATCACAACCTTTATGGAATAGTCTTCTTTGTACATAATATGCAGTACAATCGACTCGGTTACCTACCCAGGCAAACTGTGAAAAATGTAAAAAAGTGCCGGAAGTATGACATACTGATGTCATCTTCCATTGATATAATTAAGAAAAAACAATGGAGGGAAACAAATGAGTTATCAATTTGAACTGACAGAGCAGCCTGCACAGCCGGTGCTTTCCATGCGCACCGTCACATCAGTGGGGAATCTGCCTCAGGCTCTGGGAAAAGCCTATACAACCATCATCGGTTATCTGGAAGAGGTTGGTGAAAAACCGGTGGACGCGGCCTTCGCAGCCTATTATAATATGGATATGGAGAACTTGGATGTGGAGATGGGATTCCCGGTTTCCAAGCCAATCGCCGGCAGGGGGGAGATCCTCTCAGGAGAGATTCCGGCAGGCAAGCAAGCAACCTGTCTGTACAAGGGACCGTATGGGCAAATGGGTCCTGCTTATGATGCCATGAGCCAGTGGATGAGTGAGAACGGCCATATGCCCACCGGTGTGGTTTATGAGTTCTACTACAATTCCCCCATGGATGTACCGGAAAGCGAGCTTCTGACTAAAATTGTCTTTTTACTCAAGTAAAGATACCAAAAGAAAGGGAGGCATATCCATGAAAGACCTGATTCTGGATAGCAGCTATGTGCCTGAGTTTCAGGAGATCACAGCGTACATAGAGGAGCCCGGCAGGGGCTTGTGGCAGGATTTCAACGGTTATGTCCAGGAAAGTTTCAAAGCTTCGCCTAAGATCATGTACAGTATCTGCTCGGGCAAGCCAGGATGGAATGTGAAGTACCAGGTCTCAAGCAAAGCGCTTTGCACCTTGTATCCGGAAAAGGATGGCTTTATCGCTTTGGTGGTCATTACATTGGATTTGGTGCCCATCATAGAAGCCATGGATGGGGATTTTGAGAGAGAGGTCATGGAGATGGTCCTGTCGTCGAAACCCTTTAACGGTACAAAGTGGCTGATGATAAAGGTTGACCGGGAGGCAGTCCTCAATAATGTAAAACAGCTTCTTCAAATGAAGCATCAAACAAAACGCAAAAAGCCATAGCGGCGCCGCTATGGCTTTGGACTTATAATTTAAGGGAGGGGATATAATGGATATACAGGCTTTCAAAGCATATTGCTCTGGTAAAAAAGGGGTTACGGCGTACTTCCCCTTTGATGAAGAGACCCTGGTGTACAAGGTGGGTTCCAAAATGTTTGCACTGACCAATATAAACAGCGACGTTTTCAGGATGAACCTGAAGTGCAGCCCCAGCATGACCGGTGACCTGCGCAGCGCTTATCCGGCGATCAAGCCCGGCTACCACATGAATAAGGAGCACTGGAATACCATAGAGGCGGATGGGTCCATCCCGGAGGAAAAGCTATACTGGCTGATAGATTTGTCCTACGATCTCGTGCTGAAAGGACTCAAAAAGCAGGAGCGGGAAGGCATCATGAAGCTGTGATGCGATTGAACTGCTTCATGATGTCCATACCTGCCTGAAATCCGCTTTGATAGTCCAATGTCAGCAGGTCAAGGTCCTTGGTCAGCCGCTTGGTGTGGAAGCTTTCCGGGGGATTCACCTCAATGATCCGGATTCCTTGCGGCGGGTTGCGCATAAAAACGACGGCTTCCTGGTAAGCCTTTGCTCTTTGACCTATAGCATCTGCCAGCCCCGGATAGTTTCTGAAATAGAGCTTGCTGAGGAATTCGTTGGACTCTGATTTTTTGGTATAAGAGTAAGGACGGGAGCGGATAACCATAATCGTTTTTGCATTGCGTCGATAGGCTTCCAATACCGGGATAGGATCGGCCAATCCGCCGTCCACACAGTCCAGTTCATTCACCCGCAGGAATTTCCTGTAGAAGATGGGTATCGAGCTGGAGGCTTTCATAATGTCCTCCAAATTCGTTTTTTCCGGTTTCAGGTAAACCGCTTTTCCGCTGTGGATTTCTGTGACGCCCACATAGTACTCTTTTGGCGTGCTGAATATTTTATCAAGGTCCAGCCGGATCTCACGGATGGTGATAGCCCAAAGCCAATCCAGGTCAATCAAATGCCCGCCGGTCAGAAACTTCCGCCAACTGATAAAGTCAGGACGGAGGGAGTAATCCGTATAAACCTTGAAATTTCGCTGATACATTTCCGCCAGATAGGCTGCAATATTGGTTGCCCCGGCAGAGACACCGATGCATAGGTCAAAGGGGTTGAACCTTTGGGTCAGGAAGGCATCCAGGACACCGGTAGAAAAAATGCCTCTCATGGCGCCGCCTTCAACTACCAGTGCAGTTTGTCCGTTATTACTGAGGTTGTTGTCTGTGTTCATATAATCACCTTTTAAAGCCAAGTCTTATAATATCCAGAATAAATCCATACAATCCAAAGCTAAGAAGATGCGCAGCATACCAGTAGATAGATATTGAACCGGATAGACTGCCGGTAGCGATGGAGGGGCCAGGCTGGATAAATGCCTCGGCAAAATGGGTGTACCGCAGATTATTCAGAATAGGGTTCAACTCGAATAATACGATACCGTGGGAGTCTTGACCTATATAGTGTATATGAATGGTCAATAAGCTTGCAAGTAGAAAATGGAATGTAAAAGACCTGAAAAAGCGTTTTTTCATTATCTGCCTCTCTGACGTTATTTGACCGGGGTTAGCATTCTAATTATGCTGTTCCAAACCCATGAAATGGCTCAGCGTATCCCATTCCCCCATGTCTATCTCTCGGAGTTCTTCCTTAATGATGACATCGGTATTAAGGTACTTGTTGATTATTCCGGCAGTCTGCATGACTCGGATTAAATCACTGGCATACACGATATCGATATGTAATTTTTTAGCCGCCTGCCTAATAATTCCGCTTGCTGCTTTCCCATTTCGTTGATCTCCTTATCAACGGCGCCTTGGTATTTTCCGTCTCTGTTGATATTCGTTTGACCATGCCGAACCCAATATAGATACATAATCTTAATTCCTTTCTATAACAAGCTATTGATTCTTTGGACAACCGGTTGAAAGACGGTATCCAGAGACTCATTGAAAATAAGGTGGGCGTCGGTGTCAAATACCACAAGTTCCTTAGGCTCAGCTTTGATCCGCTCAAACACCTTCTTTGTATAGTCCAACGAGAAAAGACGGTCTCCTTTTGAAGCAAAAATGACCACAGGACATTGAATTGACCCGTCCGTTACCCCGTGCAAATCTGCAGTGAACAAACTGTACAAAAAGCAGACCGGGTATTTTTTCAAATTCAGCGGATCGTCAAAGAACCTGATTCTCCAGGCATCTTCAAGAAAAACCTTCTTCAGATCCAGATAAAGCTGTACCGGCAGTTGCAGGGTCGGCAGCAGCTTTGCCCCAGACTTCATCAGACCTTTGACAAGAGAATAAGACCATAAAGGGAAACGGGTAATTCCGATGGACTCTTTCAGCTCCGGCAGCATGACATTATGGGAGAATACGGCTTTGATCCGCTTATCCCGAGCGGCTGCCGCAACGGCAAGAATCCCGCCCTGGCTTGTTCCCAGAACGCCGATACGGCCATTGAAGTTCTTTTCTGCGAAGGTTATTGCGTCGGCAGTATTCTCCAGCATATCCGAAAAAGAGTAATCCTTAATACTCCGGCTGCTTTTTCCGTGTCCGGTAAAGTGGACACCGATTACGTTGATTCCCGAGGCTGCCAGCCTTTCCAGGAAGTCGCTCCAGTAGCCGGGATAACCCATGGTGGCAGGTAAAAATACAATACACGGATTGCTTCTGCCGGTATCCCATATGGAAAGTGCAATTTCACACTGGCCGGATTGAATGTATTCTTCTCGATATGACATGATGACCTCCCAATGCTAAGTTTATGATAACCTTTCAGAGCTCATTTCGCCCTGCTACTCCCAAAACGCCCTTGCATAAATCACCAAGGCTATTTTCTCCCGGTCATCAGGAATAGACAATACTTGACTTTAGCATCTTCAATCAGTTTATAATCGTTATAGAACACATGTGATGCGACGCTGCTGAAGCCTATTCTCGCGAGGACCTTTTCCAGCTTAACCGGATCAAATCCGTTGTGGCCTGTGAAGTCCTTTTCCTGCTTGTGAAAGCTTCCGTCATCCTCAACTAATTCAACAATGCATAAATAGCCGCCAGGGTTCAATAAATCATATAAGTGTCCGATAGTTGCAGCTATATCAAGAATATGGTGCAATGCCATGGACGTGTAGATCACATCATATTTATCAAGTGATGTTGTGTCACGATTGATGTCCAACTGCCGTGCAGTCATATTCAAAGCACCTGACTGCAAAATCTTCTGATTGAGCCTGTCGATCATACCCGAAGATGTATCAACCAAAGTGATATGCTTGAACCTGTCATGCAGATTAAAGCTCACAAGGCCGGTTCCGCAGCCAAACTCCATGGCCGTATGATGCTTTTCTATTCGTATTGACCTCAGAATCTCATCCGCAATGGTTTTGGACCGGGTTATTCTTCTTTCATTATCCCAGTTGGCTGCTTCAACATTAAAGTCCATTGATTTCCTCCCATGTATGATTTCTTCGGACTAAACGCTAGGTAAGTCCATATCCGCTTTCAATAAGCTTCGTCAGCTTGGATAGGGCTCTGACGGCAGGTGCCCCATCTATAACATCGTGGTCCACCATAGCCGTCATATGAAGATACTCTCTTATTTGTATCGTGTTATCGACGACGCCGGGCTTTTTTATAACAGAGCCGATTGCAAAACACAGAGGGTGAACGCTGACGGGTATTACCCATCCACTGATTCTGCCCACCATGCCAAGAGAGGTGATCATGACGGTTCCCATGTTCTGCTTGGTTAGATAGGGGCTGCTGATAATAAAACGCCAGATGAACCTTCTGAGGAAACCGGGCATGCTGGAGTACGCTCTCATCAGAAAATCATTCTTCCGTTCGCCTAATACATAATCTTCCGCACCCTCAATGGACTGCTGCTGTCCGACTCTTGTCTCGTTCAAAATATCGGAGATGGTTTTTTTGTTTGACTTCCGAATCACGCAGGGGAGGGGTACTTTTTTTCCGTCCACTTCCCTTTCGATCACAATGGATATATCGATGTCGTCGAACAAGACAATTTTTTTCCTGCCTTTTCTGATCCCGTGAAGCGGCTTGAATTCCTCCACCGAGCGGCTGATGCACTTGATCAGCCAAGCGTTGAAGGAAACCGCTTCGCCAAGCTTCTTTTTCTCCCGGATCAGCTTCCGGGCTTCTGTTACATCCAGCTCGATCAATGCCATTATATGATGCTTTTTCTTTCCCATGATGCCGATATCGACGGTTCCAACTCTGCTTGAGGGAAAGACTTCTACTTTGTAATTACCTGGGTTTTTCAATGTATCCCTCCTAGACTCAGATTCTGGGTTGTTCCTTATTTACCCTGTATAGCCACTCTTCAACTGTCTTAATTCAGTTCCTTGGGGCAAACGATGTGCTAATACGCATCCCGGGTTTTTCTTAAACGCTCCCATAGACCTATCCGATTTCCCCACTCTTTGATCAAAGCATGTCCTTCAGGGGTTTTCCAGTCCTTTTCAATCTCAAGGTGACAGGTTTGTCCCAAGCCAATCCGTTCATGATGGCAGAACCGGCACTCAAGAGGCATCAAGCCTGTGGCATGCAACTCGCACAAGCCATCCTTGAGAAAATTGCAGCCTTTATCGGCATAGAGGTTCAAGGCAATACCGCCCTCACATCCCCTAAAAGCAGGGGAGATAACCCCATAAGTCAACTCAGGAGCAATTTCAAGCATCATCCTATCGGCGTACCCCTCGCTTATGGCTCTCTGTGCTTCTTCAACCGTCCACCAACCTGGGCGTCGGCAATATCCCTGGCATATGTCACAGCTGCACGGCTCCGAAGGGGGGAATTTCTCTTTCAGGGATTTTTCTTTTTTTCCTTTCTTTTTCATTCTATATCACCGCTCTTTTTTACAGTGAAGACAGAAGCTTCGATGAACGCACAGCACTTCACCGCATTGCCTGCATTTCCACTTTTCATTCTCATTATTTATGAACTGGTCAAATCCATGCTTCTGAATGTCATTCAGATTGCCAATGAGGCTTAATGAATATTTTTCTATATACCTTTTGTTAAGACGTTTCAGCCTTGTGCATGGGAACTTGGGACAATCAAAGCAATAGGAAAATGTCGAGTCATTGAACTTGTCGCAATGCTTGATACGGCACTTAAGGCAATATTGAGGCTTGTTGCAATCAACGCTTAAGCAGCCGGGGCATTTATTCTTTTTTCTTAAATATGCCAAACATACACCGCAGTTAATACCGCAGGGCGCAATTAACGCATTGAAAAATGCCATTTGATTCCCCTCCCGTCAACGAGTGCACAGAAAGTCACTATACAATTCAACAAGCGATTGAAGGATCAGCAGGCTATCCTTGACGTTCTCTGATTCCAGTCCATGATCCGCATCAGGGATCCCGATTATCTTTCTTTCATCAAAAAACAGGAACTGGCTTGCCATCGCCTTATTGAACAAATGGTCCTTGGTTCCATAAACAGCGATACATTGTGTAGAATTAATATAAGGGATGGTGTCCTGGAGCGGTGTCAAGAAGATATGGCGAATGGGACTTTCCAGCCGCTTGTGCACTTCACCGGCATTGCGTTTTACCTTTCCTACTCCAGATCTTCATGCAGAATAGCGTACATGTCGCTGTCTTCAAAGCCAACATGGCTCAGATACTTTTGACGCATTCTTCCTTCATACTGCATGCCTGCATTCCGCATGACCTTGCCTGAGGCCATATTATTGACAGAGTGATAGGCTTCGATCCGATTGAAATTTACTGCTGTCAGCCCAAATCGGAGTACGGTTTTCAAAGCCTCAGAAATGATCCCCTGGCCCCAATATTGTCTTCCCAGACAATAGGCGACTTCACCACACCTGTCATACTCATTGGCGCATATCAGAACAATATTGCCGATGGGGGTATCCGTACCCTTCAATACAATAGCCCAGTGATAAGTGCTTAAGCTATTGTATTTTTCAATTCTGTTCAGCAGTACATTTCTAGTCTCATCAATGCTTTTGTGAGCGGTCCACCTCATATACTTGGCAACCTCTGCGTCGCAGGCCCAATTATTGTACATGGCCTCTGCATCGTCCAACGTGAACTTGCGTAGGATCAGCCTTTCACTTTCCAGTATAACGGTTCCTTTGTGTTGCAGCATCTTAATCAACTCCCTTATATCTCGGTTATTTTCAAATATCTTCTGACTAAGGATTTCGCCAATGACTCTGATGAATCAATTATATTCAGTCCAAGCTCGGCGTATGAACTCAAAGTGCTCAAATCAGTACATGCGAGGATGATGCTGTCCATGCGCTGCTCCCTAGCCTCACTGATCAGCTCATTCCAAAGCGTGAGGATATGCCCCCTATCCTTTTTCAACTTTATTGCGCCAATAAGCTCATCTACTTTGGATTGCCACTGCTCAAGGAAAACAAATTCATGCCCTGCTGACAGAATTCCCTTTTGATACAGCTCTGACTTTACTGTTGTTTGAGTGGCAAAGATAGTGATGCGCTGCTTCAGATTGGGCAAACAGCTGACAGTTTCTTCTACGATATTGAGCAGCGGAGTACCGATAGAATTTTTCAGATCCTCATAATAAATGTGAGCGGAATTGCAAGGCATGGCAATAAAGCCGGCTCCTGCTGACTCCAGCTTTCTTAAGCCCTCGATGATGGTTGCCCTCATCAAAGGGTGATCTATTTCCTTATCGATATAAAACGGAGTTGGAAGGGAGTATATGATAATGTGCGGATAATCCATATCATATTTGGCGCCATACTGCACCTGGCACTGATCGAGAACCAACTCCAAAAACGGCGTGGTGGACCGGGGGCCCATACCGGCTAGTATCCCGATGATTTTCTGTTCCATGGCAACCTCCATCTATTTCAGTAAAAAATATCTGCGCTTTCTATAAGTGTAAGCAAGAACGATAACTGACCATAAAGCATTCCCATAGAAAAGCTGTGCATTGAATTTTGTTGACAAATACAAGCTAATTACCAGGAAAAAGATGCTATAGATGATCATAAGCCAATATCCCCATTTCTCCAGCCTAAGGTAACCGTAAGCCAGGATAAAAGCTAAAGCGGCGATAAGCATCTTTGCTAAGCTTTCTGGGACACCAGGCACCCCAAACCGTTCCGCAATTCCGAATTCCCCTATCCTTGAGTTGGTTAACAAGGTCAACAGGAGAACAATCGCTCCCAAAATATAAAAATAACCTATGAAAGTAATCCCAAAGGGACTTTTAGGTTCCATCAGCGTGAACCTCCCCATTAAATAATGCTCCGCTCCTTAAGTTCATCAAATCTGGATAGAAACTCCTCAACAATTCCCGCTATAGGAGATGCTAGATTTGAAGGGAGCTTATCCAGCGGGAAAAAGCGGGCATCCCGGCCTTCATTCAAGTCAACAAGGATTTCTCCCGAAAAATCCTTACAAATAAAGGTGGTAGTCACATTATATACTTCATTTCCGTCAGGGTACTTGTAGTATAGGTGTTCGCCGGAATACACATTGAAGAGAACTAATTTCCCGCATAACAAGCCGACTTCCTCAAGCACTTCCCGCCTGGCGTTCTGCTCCAGGCTTTCGCCCAGCTCCATAGCACCACCGGGCAAACCCCACCAATCCCGGTCTACTCGATGATGCAGCAGGATCTGGTCATGCTCATTCAGCAGAATCACATTTGCGCCGCACATGATGATGGGCCGTGTACCTACCAACTTCCTTAAATCGCCAATATAATTCGCCAAGTCTATCGAACCTCCTCTTGCCTATAAGTTAATCCAATATCTGTGCATCAGCTTATTCTTGCTTTCGTTGAAGATTTCAGATTCAAAAACGCCACCGTTGCTTTCAATGATTTTGATTGAACCACTATTATCATGGTCACAGGTCAGCAACAGCTTATCCAACCCTAGCAGCCGAGCTTTTTCAAGACCCAAACGAAGGATGTCCCTCCCATATCCCTTGTTCCGGTGTAAAGGGGAGATGTCATAGCCAATGTGGCCGGCATATTGCCGGACATACTCATTTTCCATGGAAGTTCTGATCCTTATGACGCCGAGGATTTTTTGCTCAGAATCGGTTAACCAGAATGTATGATACGGGACCCAGTCTTCCGGGACATTGATTCCCTGCGCATAGTTATGTAGTGAGTCTACATATTGCTCAAACCCATCCAGGGACTCCTTGTACAGATTATAGTAATCTGTCTCGCTTGATCTCTCATAACCGGACACCATCGTAAAAAATCCGTCTCTGTACAGAACATCCGGTTCAGCTAAAAAAATCGTATTAATCAAATCGTTTACCCCCATCTTGAAGCATTTCGCTTAAATCAACTATGTTCTCACCTGTGTGCTCTGGTCTGTGTGCATCGGATGCAGTCAAAATTTTGACACCATACTCTTTGAACACCTTCAGCATACATGTGTTCATGCCTTTCTCCCCGTGGCCGTAGTTTAGTGCCAGGCCACCGCTGTGTTCTGCATACATGCCGGCTTTGTTCAACGCAGCAGCTAAATTTATATACGTATCATCCAAGGAAAAAGTTGGATAGTGCCCAAAACATTTTATGGAGTCAGGGTGTGCTGCCCCGCTAAACATACCTGTATGGATCATCTCGAGCATGATTTCATAATAGCGATGATAGGCACCATCTACATTGATACCCCTCCAAAATTCTGCTTTATGGTCAAACCCCCAGTTATCAATGAAATGAACGGAACCAACAACAAAATCCCATCGGTATTGCTTTATGATGCTTTCCAATAGGGTTCCGGTTTCGGGTATGTAGCAGGCTTCCAGGCCAAACTTGACTAAAATGGGGAAGCAGCAGCCTCTGATCTGTTCGATAAAGGCTGCATAGGACTCAATGGAGGCAGTCATTTTACCGGAAAGCCAGTTCCTTTGATATTCATTGTAGTTTTCAATCGGCTTGTACATTTGCTTGAACTCATGAAATTGGTGCGTATGCTCGAGAAGATAGATCTCTGAAAGTCCCTTTTTCTGTGCCTGGCTTACAAAGCTGTCAATGAGCTCCATTGAGTATTTGCCGCTATTACTTTGGAAAAGGTGTATATGTGCATCAATCATTTTTATTCCTCACTCGTTTTTTGAGATTAGATATTCGATTGCCCGACTAAAATAAATGCTGCCATGGACGGCAGCTTTATTGTTCTATCATGTAAAAATAAATTATTAAGCCGTCATATTATCCGACCTGAGACAAGAACAAAACATTCGAAAGATCCATCAGCCAATGGGCAACAATGAGCGGTGGGAGCCGACGAATACGCAGATAGATGAACTCCATGGCGAGGGTCAAGGGGACGAATGTCAGGAACATATAGAACCCAAACTGGAAACCGGCCAGCATCAGGAAGCTGTGCTGGATCGAAAAGAAGAAGGAGACTATCGCCATTGATAACCAAGGGGACCCGTTCAATGCAATCAGTCGAGGCAAGGCATAGCCATTATAGGTCATTTCCTCTGTAGCAGACCAGAGTGGCCACCAGATTGTACGGCTATACAGTACTGCTAGCAGTGGTAGGGTACGGATGTAGGTGTTTTCGGGAAATACCGGATTGAGGCTGCCGTAAGTAATCAGCATGGCCAGCATACCACCGCCCATTATAGTCAATGGGAAAATGGCAACAAAAATGCCCAGCCCTAGAGGAATCTCAGTTTTGAGCTTGTTTTTCACTAAACCGATCAGGTCGAAAAGGCGAATTCCTTCGCGCCTGGTCAGCCAGGTTAAAAGCCCCAAGCAGCCTAAATCGACCAATGTACCGTATACCGGCCACCAGCTGCGGACTGCGACAGCGGCATTTTGGACATTCATCTGCAGAAAAAGCAGAAATAGGATTCCCTGAACGAGTAAAATGAGAGCCGGCCGCGCAAAGAGCATCAGTATGGGTCCGTATTGCGGAATGCGCTCCCCGGCAAGGCGAGATTTTATGGCATCCAGGGAATTGACGGGGGATAGCATAGCCATTTATCGATCTCCTTATTGCATAAAATTCTCATTTTTACTATTTTATCCTATTAAAATGGATAAGTAAACCATTGATATTACGCTTAGTAGAAGAGGACAAAAGTGATAAATAACTGACTTCCTCAAAAGTGTATGAGCCATAAAAATCTTGCTTAGCATTACTACTGCAAGCAACTGAAAGTATTAATAGAATTAAGCCTGCTATAGTCACCACTGCCCGATGCAAATGATACGCTCACAAACGGCTACCAGCAATGTTGTCAGAATATTTGAAAGCAGAATAGCGGCAATAAGCTTTTTCTTGCTTGTAGTGTATTTTCTTAGCAATAAGTAGACGACAGGTAATTCTACGATGAGGGTTAACAATAAATAGCCCATTAAGACGATATAGTACGGACCCTTGTTAAATGCGGCCATGATTGAAAAGCCGCCGCTTGTGGGAATAAACCGGTATGCCCGCTCAAAATATGGGGCAAGAAAGGATAAAAGATTTGCGAAGCTCACAATTGTAAAAGCCTTTTTGAGGTTTGCAATTTTTCCGAACCTGGCTATTGCCAATGTTTCAATCAGCAGCGTGAAAATGACCGCAAAGGGCAGTACCACGAAGGGGCTGGCTGTAACCCAGTGCCAGGACGAATTTGCATAAAGAATAGCTGGGAAGAAGAATAGGAATACGATTGACATAATGGTCCCTGTTAAAATTCGATGTTTCATAATTTTTTTCCTCCACTCAATTAAATAAAATACAATGCCAAACGGCATAAGGTACACACACTAGAACGAGCGGGAAAGAAGGCAATGCAATAATTCCGTCAAACAAGTTGTCATGAACCATTTTCTACATAAGCCTTACACGGAGGGTCATTATCCTTAACGTATTTTTCATGTTCGGAGCAGTAATTGATCTTATTGTCCCTGCATTCACAGAACTCACAATTCATGCAGCCTTCAGCAGCAGCGTTAGGTAGTTCTCCAGAGCCGGTGCTCATTATAAAGATATAATTCTTCCAGCCATATTCGGTGAGTTTTGAGTCAAGGTATCCTTCCCTGACCAGTTTCATTCCAGCTCTTTCAGCTTCCTTAAGAATGGTTTCTTTAGAATACAAATAAACGGTTCTTCTCAGGCTTTTTCCATCTACTTCGAGCAAACTCCAGTCTTCTTTGATTCCCTCCCCGTCAACGACGATTAAAGCGGCTAATCCGCTATCTTTCAGTACTTTCCTTATACTATCCATCACGCTTGAGATTTCTTCAGGCGCAATATGGATCAAAGAAGCGCAAGCAAATATACCGTCAAATTTGCCGAGGCTTTCTTCAAGAAAGCGAAAGTCCCTTACTTCAAACGTACAGTATGGATTTCTTTCTCTGGCGACTTCAATACACGCTTCACTAAAATCTACCCCAACAACACTTGCACCGGTATTAGCCAGTCTCATGCTTTCGTGCCCAGGACCACAGCCTAGATCAAGAACATGCGGCTTATCCGGAAGTAGAGATACAAAGTCCAGAATGGTTGGGTATAATATTTCTTCTCTATACCATTCATCTGCTGTTTTTTCTGCCGTCAAATCATAAAAGAGTTTTATATCATCTTCCATCATGAGCTTCCTTTCGACAGACTTAGTACTTATCTACCAGCTTGCCTCCGATTCGAAACAATGGCCGTAATGAAGATATCGTAACAACCGCAACAACAATAAATGATATGATCAGCTTGTACAACTGCAGGCCGGAGTTCAAATGGTCCAGGATAATTGTCATTCCTATCGGCAGATTCAGTAGTAAACCTGTCAATGTACCTGGTGCATATCTTCTGAGTATCACCGTAGCTGCAAGATGCGGAAAAACCGCATTAAAGCACATCATCGCCAAGAAGCCCAAGTAAAGGTACTTGAGGCTCTCCACCGATTGGCCAAAAACCAAAAATAGAAACGTCACGAAGTATCCCGCTGTTGTAACAACCATTAGCGCAAAGTGAAACTCGTTATTCGAAACTTGAGGATGATATTTCCCGGCATACTTCGACCATCTTGGCAGCCATAGCCCTTCTTCAATATTGTGTAAAGTAAAAGCCAGTAAAAACAACAATTCCATCATGATTGTCTCCTTGCCTAAACAACTCCGGATTCGATAATGGAGAATGTCTTGTTATCACAATCGATCTCCGCCATTGCACCGTAAGGCAATACCATCATGGGTGCAGTATGCCCGAAGCTCATGTTGCAAAGAATGGGCAGATGCGAAAGCTTCAGCTCATCTCTTACCACTTTCAGGACTACTTTCTTGTATTCTTCATAGTACTGGTTATCATAGGGCTTGCCCAAGATAATGGCATTCACGCTGTTTAAGATTCCTTGAGATCCATAGTTCCGAAGCCAATACTCCACATATACGGGGCTTGGCTTATCCTCTGATGTTTCCAGGAATAAGACGGCGTCCTTCCAATTGTCAAGCGAAGGCCATAACGCCGTACCTTTTATCATTTCAAGAACCTCAATGCACCCTCCGATCAAGTGCCCTTTTGCTACGCCTGTTCCTTGCAAAACCTCATAGCCGTCATTTTGCTGCAAGGTTCTCGTGATGGCCTTGTTCTTTTCCACCCATGGCAAACGCTCACTGGTCCAAACAGGGGAGGGGTCAATCGCTCCTATGACGGAGTCACTGAACAATGCCTTTTCAACCCAATGCTTCGTATAGTCATGCATCTCGACGTTTTCCGCAAATTCGGCCAATATGGAAGGACCATAGAAGCTGGATACGCCGCCTTTGTAACAGATAAAGTGTGTGACTGTAGTATCGGAGTAGCCGATAAAGACCTTGGGGTTGTTCCGTATAACATCAAAATCAATGTACGGCAGCATCCGAACGCTTTCACATCCCCCAATACAGGAGAATATGGCTTTTATGGATTCATCTCTGAAAGCATCCATCAAATCTTCGGCTCTTTTTTCAGGGTGATCGTAAATGTAGTCGGTACCTTTCAACGTATTCGGCATTTCTACAACATTCAGTCCGAATTCCTCTTGAAGCCGCTTTTTGCCGACATTGTAGCGCCATAATATATCGCTGTCGCCGGCACCTCCCCAGGATAGGCTCACGGTCGCAACCTTATCACCGCGGTTTAGTTTATTGGGTTTAATTATTTTCATGAATTTGTTACCCCCACTTTCTTATTAGCTGCCAATGCATTTATATGTTCTTTATGTTTATGCTCTTGTTCCGATAAACCAAATCGATGCGTTCCTCAAATCCGATAGCATCCCAAAACGCATTCCCGATATCATTGTCTTTGAAAACAACAAGTGCGGCTTTGTTAATGCCTTCTTTCTCTAATGCTTCAATAACGCTATCAACTAGCCGTTTACCAATTCCATTTCCACGGTGCCTAATGTCTACTGCAGCATGGTATATATAGCCTCGCCTTCCGTCATGCCCGCATAAGATTACGCCGATGATTGTGTCATCACTTACCGCAACGAAATTGGTAGTCGGATTCCGATCCAGGAATTTGCTGATCCCTTCTTTGGAATCATCTAAACTGCGTATCCCCATTCCTGCTGTTTTTGACCATAGCGCATATACTTTCTCATAGTCAGAAATCGCCATTTGTCTAATTGTCATATACCTTCCCCCTGTATCTTCAAAGATCTTCTTGCTTTGTTTCTAATCAATACTTTTTCATCAGTTTCACTCACTCTTTAAGCCAAGCAGCTATCTTTTCATCATGGAAAGCAGAAAAAGCCTGTACCACTTTCCATCTGATCATCTCGTCATCCTTGTAAGTATCAAAACAATTCAGCAATTTCTCGATTATAAAGCGCTCGTTCGAAATATGACAATAAGAACACATATAACCTATCGCATCTATAACCTCCCGAATAGCACAAACATCCCCATCATTGAGGACCTCCAGCATTACCGGCAGGACTTCAACATTCATTTTACCAAGTGTACTGGCAATGATATCTCATTGATCCCTCGCAATAAAGCAATATATTTTGCCATCTGTTAACCACCTTTCTCTAGCTTTTCCTTTCTTCTGCATTTCTCTTTTCAGTAAAGTTGTTGTTCCAGAGCCCGAAGCGCCTATAATGTGTATTCGCTTAATTATTAAATACCTCATATAAGTTAGACTTGATATTCATTCAGCCTCTTACAGAGTTTGATGAGAAGTGGAATCAGTGCAAAAATTGCAAATTGGAATACAGCCATACGGATCGTCATACCTTTATCTAATACACCATTGATATTGACATGAAATAAATTAAGTATTGAATTAAGCAAAAAATGTGATATCCAAGAGGTCCATATGGAACGGGTATAATAATACATAACACCAAAAACGATACCCATAAATACCATAGGAATGAAGTTCAGTACCTATGCCATTACAAAACCATTTGTCCCACTCACCATGCCACTTATATACCATTTGAAAGCCCACGGTATATGCCATATCCCGAACAACAAACCCTGCAAAATTATTGTCGTTCTAACAGAATATTTTCGATTCAGCTTTGGAATCAGAAGCAAAAACCATAAATTCAAAAGCATATCCTACGATCAATAGACCGACTGTAATAACAGCGCCTATAGTAAAAATAGACCGCTTATTATCAAAATTAAAGCCTATATCACTCATTTCCTCCCCAATCATTTTCACAAAGACAATGACAATAATGAAGCCTATTGTTTTGGATAATATAATCTCACCTAATAAATCATCCAATCTAAAAACAAAAATATCCAACAGTCTAAAAACCATAGCAAGACAGATTAATCCTATGCCGACTATCAGGGGTTTTGATAATGATAGTTCTCTTAGTTCTTTTCTCATAAAATCCCCCATTCACACTCGCCACAGTAAGCTCAGCACATATCAATCATTTGCTTGTCCATAATACAACCTCATAATCTGAAGTATATTGCCCCACAAACCATTTCCTAATATCGCTTTATATCCTTTCCGGCACCCGGAACCTGACATGTGTCGATTTCTATGAGTTTATAGGTATGCCAACTGTTGGAAAAATGGCCAATTGCAAGCAGAACCACTGCAATTCCCAAATAGAATGATTTACCCCATATTGCTGCGAACCCAAAAGCGAGAACTGGAAAAACCGCCATAGGTATTGGCAAAAACCCAAGTGGCTTAAAACATAACGAGAAGTCCTGTCCTTTTACAACATATGTAATCCATAGGTAATAGTATAGTATTACGCATAGTGCCATGAGAGCAAACCAAGTATTAATTCTTAAATTTTGATAGTGATCCTTTGAAAATACCAAAATTACAATGCATCCTACCTGACCTATTCGTTCAAGCACAGTAAATATGACTCCAGCATCTTTTGATCCATCTGGAACGTTTTTAGGTGGGAATATGATAAATAATAGATTTGGAAGAAATATTACAGCAGATATAAATAATCCGATGATTGAAAAACCCATAATTACTCTCCTTAATCATATTAAAACGCCACTTTAGTCGAAGATTGTACATTTTACTTATTGATCAAGCTATACTCCAATTGGCAGTCACATGGCTCTTCAGCAACTAACATACTATTATACTCTTTCGCTTCCACACAGCCCATCGCTTGATAAAATGATTGTGTTTCCTGTGATGAATGTGCAGACATATACAGCTTTTGAGCTCCAAGTTCTTTTGCTTTTTTACATGAAAGGGAAAATAGTTTTTTACCTATTCCCATGCCACGGTTCTCGTAAGAAATATGAACGTTTGAAAGTTGTAGGTATTGCTTATGTGAGCCAAAAAACTGATTTTCAACAGAGGCAAATCCAACAAATGTATTTCTATAAAAAGCACCAAATACTGCTCCACCAGTTTTTATAGTGTTTTGCAGACATTTTATCAAATGTATATAATCTTCTAAACCCCACTGTTCTGTGAATGCAATGTCTCTTAATGACCATTCCTCATTTTCTTTACGCCAACATCTCCTTACATCTTGATAGCGATTAAAGTGTGCAAATAGTGATATGTCTATTTCATCTTCCGATAGTTCTCTATAGCTAATTACTTCCATTGTGGAAACCTCCGATTGCATAAATAATAATTGCTAAATAATACTCTACCTATAGCCAGTTTTCCGCCAGCGTGATTGTTGTGCTTCTATCTTGGTTTTCTCATATTGACTAATTGGATAAATCGTTCCTGTGACGGTAAGCCGCTTTGTTTATCCTTATTAGGAAAGGTACTGTCAAATGCTTCTGCGGCTTTTTCATCTATTTCATACACGGAGCCCTCGAAAAAACACCCTGCGCAGTCCGATAGAGCCCCTGGGTATAGCTCAAGCGCTTGAAGCGGAGCAGCATACATATTGTCAGAAGTTCTGATGTCATAGTTTTCAGCTTCAACAAAGCCAAATTTGCTGTAATATCCCGGGTCACCGTATATTAAAATAGCTTTGTATCCGAGTTCTTTGGCAATTTCTTTTGTGTGCCCAATAAGCATACCGCCAATACCTTTGCCCTGGTATTCCGGAAGAACAGATAGCGGTCCAAAAGTGACAACATCATAGTGTTCACCATTATCACCTATTATTCTTGATTTTGCGTACACGATGTTAGCGACAACTTTCCCCTCAATCTCTGCAACAAAATCCAATTCATTTACAAATGCATCACAATTTCTCATGATATGTAATAAATAATGTTCATTACATCCGGGAACATGATGATTCCAGAACGCTTCCCTCGTAAGTTCTTCAACGCTGCGATAATCTGAATCTTTTTCGTTACGTAATTTGACGTTTTCCATTTAAACAATGCACCTCCCAAATAAGAATAGCTTTTATTTAACCACATATCAGTCATGTTGAATTAGCGCTATCCTGACTCCATTTGGATCTTCTAGAAAGGCTAGGCTCCCAACCATTGTCGGTACTGGTCCCATGGTGATTTTAGCACCTTTGGATATGAGTTCTTTCACCGTGGCGTTTAAGTCTTCAACATCCATTCCCACAGAATAAATGCCAATGTCATGTATTGTATCTTTTATGAGCTCTATCATAGCATCCCCTTTCCCTTTCATCAATGTGATAAGAATACCAGGCTGGGGATTGTAATGGCTATCTACTTCAAATCCCATAACTTCGGTGTAGAATTTAATTGACTCATCCATATCCTTAACGATGATAGTAGCGTACTTTACTTTAATGTCCATGTTTTATCTCCTTTACTGAATGAATAAAGCATATGCGTTTTGATTGAACATCCATGAATCTAATACGATTCTTTGCAACCGTAGTAATCTTGCATATTCTTCAACCTGCTGCATCAACATACGCCCAGCTCCGAAACTTCTATGTGTTGTGAAAAGAAAAGTCCCATCTCTGAAGGATCAATTGGATATTTGAATATGTATGGGTGGGCATCTGCATGAATTTTATGAACAGTATTATTAAGTGAGATAACTGAGGGTAGATCATTACTAGCAGCTTTACGAATTTCCATTGTATATACCTCCCAATCATATCTCTGGATTAGTATCTTTTCCTAATACCAGACGAAGAACAAATAAAATATTGATTAGACATGCCAATGTCATTACAACTTTTTCAAATATCGTTACACCAAGCAAGTTTCCGAGAATGTTAAGACATAACGAAGCAAAGTATACCCATAAAAACACTTGGATAGCTCTTTTAAATCGATTGGACCTGATAATTTCACTGGCTACCAGTACTATCATAGTTTCAATGAGTAGTATAATAATACTTATAATTGCAGTTATACAAGCGGCTTCGTAGTTTGCGGCTCTTCCTCCACCAATAATATTAAATGGCATGATTTTCAGTATAACGAAAAGTTCTATAACAATGATGAAAGAATTGGTTAAAGCAATACCTATACCTGCGGTCCTTTTGTTAATTTTACTAATCATTTTCTCACTCCTTCGAATTCTTTTTTTTAAAGCTTTTCCCTTTAGAAATAAGCATCACGATGCCATTGAACCGGACTCCAGAGCCTTACCCCCTGGCGGAGCTTCGCTCCCGGTGAAGGGGTGTAGTTGAATGGCTGAGAGAATTTACGACATTATTCGAATCCTCAACCGACTGTCAAAAAGATTTGAACTATAATTTAAGGACCATTAAGTCTTCATCAAAATATTGGCCATTATGTTTTAAAGCATTACGTTCCATACCATAGACCCTGAACCCTATTGATTGATAAAGCTTTTTAGCTAATTCGTTATTTGATACGACGGTTAAGTTTATTTGCTCTAAACCTTCACATTTTCTTGCTTTTCTGATTAATTCAAGCATTAGTAACTTGCCTACTCCCTTTCCTCTCATTTCGGGTGTTACATACATCCCAAATACGTTTCCTTTGTGGGATGTTTTAACAGCATTTTCTCGTACAAAAGTGACAATTCCAATTAATGAATTGTTTTCCTTAAATGCTCCTAAAACAAACTTGTCCTTATTTGGTTCTATTCTTTCTATAACAATATCCAATGAAAATTTTGATTCACGATCGTATGTAGAACCGAACGCTTCTGGATTTGTTGTTAACCCATTCAAACGTAATTCTTGATAGGATTCAGCATCTGATTTATGTAGTACTCGTATTTTCATTTTGACCTCCAAAATCCTAAGCAAACTAAATTTCTCGTTTATTTTTTAAAACAATGATTACGCATAACGTCCTGTGAATTGCCGAAGTCCGGTTCTTTGTATAGCTGAGAGGATTCAGATTGCTTTTGGGTTCCTTCAGTAGTCCACTTATTACTTAAAATAAATTGCAGCACCTGTCATATAATGTCTCCACGACATCAATGTCGTCTAACTCTCTGTTTTAGAATATTAGTCGAAATGTGTTTTGTGAACCCTTACTATATATGAAATTTGATTACATTTTACCATTCATTGGTATACTAATCAAACTTTTGCATTACGCAACGTATTCATGTTATGCACTATTGGGTTTCATCTTCTACAGATTGTCCAAGGGTGAAAACTTCTTATGATTTGCTATTGTTAATGCCGAAGCCAGAAGGCTGAATTTCCTTGCCATTGTCAAGTCAGAATACCTGGAACCTTAGCTGATCACATAGTAACTAAAAGGGAAGGGCTACCAGTTAATGATAGCCCTTCACCTTTCTTCCTGTGGTATGTTAATAGGGAATAGTCATAAGCTCTTTTTTATATTCTATAGCCTCATAGTATACATATTTGCTATATTTCAACAACGGTTTGACAGTTATTCTGCTGCCTGAGTCATTATGTTCAATTGATAAAGTTCCGTTGTTAGGCCATCCTCCGCAAGAACTCGAATATAGAATGTATTGATTTGCTGAGGATTAATATCCAGTGAGTCTCTCTCTTCAAAAGGAATTTCCAGATCATGGCTAAACCACACAGATGCATTCTCATCAGCAAGAATCGGGGTAATGATGATTGATTGGGTTTCAACTCCAACTGTAATATCATAGACAGTTGTATCAGGTGAAAACTCGGGGCTTATGCTGCCTGTACTGATAGCAATGCCAGCCAGGTTCGACTCGCGATATACTATTAAGGTATATGTAAGTGTAGCCTGTCCATCCTCAGCAGTGACTTCAATATCAATAGAATTGCTCCCCGTTTGCAAGGGGACTTCCATATTTACACTATCATCGCTTTGCATCTCGTTCACCTTTAATGTTCCATTAGATGCTGCGCTTGTGTGCAACACTATGCAAGACACGCTATTATCAACGTAAGCGAAATAAGATGTAGCCTCCCAACTAAAAGCAGGTTCGATTACTATAGGAATAGGGTCATCAATATTATAAAGCTGGAGAATGCTCAATTTTGCTTCACTTGACTGGGGGGGTGGTGTAGGAGTAGGAGTTGGCGTGGATCTATCCGATCTATCACTCCGTCTATCACGTGTACGTGTTGGTTCAGGGGTTGGGGTTGGTTCAGGGGTTGGAGTTGGTTCAGGAATCAGAGTAGTTACCGGAGTTACCAGTCCTGCATCAACAACAGCGGTCTCATCAACAACTTTTTCCGCAACCAGTTTTTCGATTATTTTGTTTCCATCACTATCGGTAGCAGATAATGTACCAAAGCTCATACCTACCAAGTCATCCTTTATCAGGTCTTTTCCAGCAAATAATGTTGCTTCTTCAGGAGTCAGTCCTCCCTTATCGGAAAGCTCTGCCGGTGCATTATTATAATCTGGTGTAAAACCAAGCTGCCTCAGTATCAAAGTAGCATATGCCTTGCCGTTCAGCGCTACTTTTGGGCCGAAAGTTCCATCCGGGTACCCTTGGACCAACCCATTTGTTACTGCATAAGCCACTGCATTCTTTGCCCAAGATGAAATAGATGCAGCATCAGTGAATTTTGCCAGTGTGGCATCTGCATCGGTAATGGCTTCAGCTTCTGATTCAAGGCCGAATATTCTAAGCAGCATTACAACCCCTGTTTCCCTACTCAAAGCGGTTCCAAGGTCAGGGTCAAAGGTTTCGGTGCTTATTCCTTTATATAGGCCCAAGTCGTTTAGTTTTTGGGCCTCTGCTGTATAGGTGAAGGCGCCTTCTGCTGCATATGTAATGGTGAATAGTAGAATATAAGCAAGAAGTAAAAACCAAGTTAATCGTTTTTTTACTGTCATTTTCATTATTTCTACCCTCCCAATGGATAAATTTGTTGTAAAAAAGTGGTATTTTGTTTATATTTTCATGTTATATGATTGTTAATCTAAAGTCAACCTTGTTGCTGATAATCAACTACGAATCAGTAGGTTGCAAGCTCGAATCCTGTCGGGCACACCACTTCGGGTGTTTTGAATTTCACATATTCATTAAAATGGGGCATTGAGTCATTATGTCACTCTCTTAGTTGAGTGCCTTGTTCAGAAGATGGGTAATGCTCCTCAACGCCTTACTCAATAATTAAAACTCAAAGTTATAATTATGTTATATATTGCGTTTTACATACAAGGCATACATTTCTGTGTACGCTTACAATACTACCGCATTCGGTGCAAGTCCAGCGAGCTTCCTCATTCTCCAGGAATTCTTTCATACCATTCTGCTTAATATTCTTAAGATTTTCAATCATGCTCATGTGATATTTGGTGCTGTATCGTTTATCTAGCTGTTTCAATCTTCTACACGGAAATTTATCACATTCATAACATAAGCCCGAACTGTTATTTTGTATGGTGAAACAGCTTCTGAGAATACAGCTTATACAATACGCTGGTTTTGTACAATCATCACTTTTACATCCGCCGCAATTCTTTTTATCACGCTGGAAAGCCATACAAAGCCTGCAATTCATACCGCACGGGGCAATAAGTTCTGATCTCATTTTATCCATTCAATCACCCTCACACTTTTCAATTGATACACAATATAAGAATAGTGCTCCGCTTAAATCAATTGCTAGAGGTTAATTTTTACATCTTAACATAGTACTTTGCATAAATCTAATAGTGCTTCATTTGCAGATACAATCGTCAAAATCAAAAACTGTAATATTATCACGATATCTCCGACGTCGCTGAATTGATGTGACGCCTCGACGCAGTGGAGCGATGTGGCTGACCGTTTGAAGAGTCACGCATACTCTGGCAGGATTTTGGGTCAGCCCTCTGTGGAGATGCATTGCTATATGTAGTATTGAGCCCCGTAACTCGGTGCCGGTCAGGGACCAGCTGCCCTCAAAACCAATCGAAGCCCTTCTCCTAGTTACACTTTACAAAGAAAATATCCAACTGTGTTATAATTTAGTTGGAATGTTCGACTGTTATTGCTACTCCTCCTCTTTTGTGTCCTTGCTCAACGTATTGATGTGCTTCTACAATTTGCTCCAATGGATAGATTCTGTCAACAGCTGGTTTAATGTATCCAGAATCAATTAACTCTTTGAGCTTAACAAGGCGTTCTGATTGTAATTCTAACTTTCCATCATCGATTGATATATATTTTCCTTCTGATGATAGAGCTTTTTTACACTCTTCTTTTAATTTTGAACTTTTCATTTTTCCAACCGTATCAAGTATCAAGTCATAATGCTCAATTGAATTTAGAGAATCTTCTTTTGTGTAATCAATAACTTTATCTGCTCCCAAAGATTTCACGAATCCTAAATTATTAGTACTGCATACTCCTGTAACTGCAGCTCCAAAATATTTAGCTAGTTGTATTGCTATTGTTCCTGAAGTCCCTGAAGCCCCGTATATAAGAACTTTTTGTCCGCATTGGATTTTCCCTTTTTCTATAATTTGCAGTGCTAAAAGTCCCCCATATGCAGCAGCAGTTGCTTCTTCATAACTTATCTTTGCAGGTTTTAATGCTAAACATCCATACGTAGAGTCTACTTCTTTCATACAATTGTACTCAGCATAAGCACCAAGTCCAAAACCAGTAATCCCATAAACTTGATCACCTGCTTTAAACCGTTTTATGTCTTTTCCTACTGATTCAATTTCTCCTGCTAACACCAAGCCTATTATGGATTTTCTCGGCTTTGTCAATCCTATAAATAGCCGCATCGGCAGCAAAAACTGGATAGGCAATTGAGACCCTCGAATAAAGATGTCACTTGCTGTTACCGCTGTTGCGTAGACTTTTATGCATACTTCATCTTGCTTAGGAGAAGGTTTTTTTACTTCCTTAAGTTGGAGAACTTCTGGAGGTCCATATTTTGTGCATACAACTGCTTTCATTGGATTACTCCTTTCTATTTGAAATATCACTTCTATCCTTAAACTTATACCTATTGTACATTATGAAAATTAGAATAGCATATGCCACTAATAAAAAAGAATCATCAAGACACTCAAAGTCCTTCCCGCACAATTCGCCGCCACCCGAAGCGTGAACATGTTGTTAGCCGTAGGACCATGCCCCGTAACTCAGAGCCGACACGGATGTCGGCGCCTCAAAAACCCTATTTTCTTTCAACTATTGCACAATATACAAAGAATGTGAACTGCTTTTTCCAAAGATACTACCTAATTCACGAAAAAAATCAAGAGCGTCGTTATAGTTCATTTTCTATTACGGATTTTCTGCAACCGCTTGTTCAACCTTTTGGATAATATTTTTTCAAACAAAAACTGTTTTATAGGTGAGGGTATGTTGCTGAATTTTTTTAAAAAAAGCTCTGGTGAATCAAAAATACCAACATCATCGGTAATTGCAAGGCTTTGGCTGTAGGTATCTTTACCTACAAAGCAAAGGTTATCCGCACACTTGTCTTTCATGGCAATAGCATAACCGTAGTAACCGTCATCACGCTTTTCCAGTTTACCTTTTACCGCATTGTAATAGCTCTCATCAGGAATGACACCCTCCAGGGCTATCCAGTTGCCGTTAAAGTATACCTCTACCCATGTGTGGCTTACTTTTGCTGGAGCTAACATATAGGTTAAGCCTACCAGTGCACCCTTTTGCATGGCTTTATCAATCAGAAAGCCATGTATCCTTGTTGGTGCGCCAACACCTCTAAGTAACGCCATCAGTAAAGTTGCCTTGGTATTGCACTGACCATAGCCCTGTTCTAATACTTCTGATGCCTTAAATTCGTCCTTTGAATTGTAGCCAAAAACAATTTCATTCTTTACAAAATAATAAATTTGCTTAATTTTTTCAAACTCATCTTTTTCAGCCCATTTTCTCTCGGTAATAAGCTGTTGTATTTTCGGATGATTATAATCTAATAAATGCGTTTCCTTTAAATAGTTTTTCATATGAACGCCTCCTTTTATCAGATTATAAGTCATTTAATATGTTGTTACTTTCAAAAAAACGCTATCATCGTTCAATTCTCTTGCAGACATCCCCAAGGTCTTTTTACATACCGCCGCAAAGTGAGATGAACTGTCAAAGCCTGCCATAATTGCGGCTTCTGTTACACTTTTGCCTGAAAAAATGCAGAACATCGCTTTTTGTAATTTATGCAACACCATGTAAGAGCTTAAACGCATACCTGTTTCCTTTTTAAATATATGAGATAGTCTGCTTTGCGATAAAAACACGCTTTTTGCCATTTCTTCAAGACTGTGCTCATTACTGGCACAGTTTTTAATCTGACTCAGCAGGCTTGTAATTCTCTCGTCCATAACTGCGTTGGCATCTGTGTTTATCTGCAATATTTGGAACAGTTGCGTATAAAACTTAAGATAATGCTCTTTATCCAAAATGTGATAATACTGCTGTAGTAAGCACCGAACTAAATTTATTGACTCATCATCAATAGAATAATATGACCGACCGTTTAAATACTGCTGAATCAATTGTTTTGCTATCATAGAAGTGTTATCAATTAAAAACAGAATTTGTGCATCTTGATTGCTATAGAAGGTGTGATTTGTATTTGAATTTATTATGATGCCCTTACAGGCAAACTGTTTTTCAGCAACCGATATATTAAACTCATTGTGAAAGGAAATAGATATTTGAAGCATTAGATGGCTGTGATTATCTGCATCAATTTTATCTGTTATTACGGCAATGTGGTCATTACTGGCATAAACATACATTGTCGTCAACTCCTTTGTCTATAAGTCTAATAAAAATAATCCATATTTCGTCTTTTCAAACTATAGCGAACAATAATGATCCGCGAAGTCCTTTCCTGACATTATCAATCCGCGATACGATGCCGCGGTCTATCACCTAACGGGTTCGCGCTCACGACGACCCTGAATCGGACCCCGTAGCCTATCCCCTTGGTTGTGCTTGCCACCCGGTGAAATGGTGTGGTGAATGGCTTCATGCATAGATGTTAGTATATGAAGCCGATAAGTTCCATCAGCGTGAATGCCTTGTTATCTGAAGTCCTCTGCCCCTCAGAGATCAGAGTCGGGCACGGACGCCCGACCCTATAGCAAAATAATATCTTGCAATTATATACTATTGTTCAAGGCCAGCATCTAGTTCAGTGTCTACCCATAAAGCCCACCTGACATCATACTTATCTATAAATCTGACTACGCAAGGGCTATAATCAGTTGGCTGAATCGGTAACACGGTTGTGCTGCCCTCCTTCAAGATTAAGTAAACATCTTTCAGCTCGTTTTCATTATGAAAAGTTACCGATAATTGATATCCTCCTGACTTGGAAAAGCCAGTGTTACCACCAAAGTCATTCATCATAAGCAGTTGATTATGAATAAGAATTTCAGCATGGATAATCAGATGCTCTTGGTCAGGATCTTGAATAATCTTCTCGACAGAAGCATTAAATGCTTTGACATATAGATCAATTGCTTCTTTGCATTGCCCGTTGATATAAATGTGTGTAGCTAACATAATACCCTCCTTCATTCATAGGTTATCAAAATGTAAGTTTCGTAGCCCTTCCCTAAAATAATCCGCGGCACGATGCCGCGGTCGTGCAGAGGATTTCAGATAACGTCTCCGTGTTTGCGACCATTCTGAGTCTTAAGACGCAGTACAAACCTTAGATAGCTCTTATCTTAGGTTTGTGCAAAACGGGTGCCCCTGCACTTAGGCTCAGGATGGTGGTTGTCTTACTACTCGATCTAGCTCTCCAACCCGTAGCGCAAACAAGTTGTTATCAGATGGATGAGGCCCCTCGAAGTTAGAGGCGACCACGGTCGGGAGCCTCTTAAGTGACTCTAGAATTGCTATATAATCAATAGTTGAGTTTGTAGCTTATTCTGCAATAACCATAATTCTTTTTATAGTATTCTTCAAATCAACTTTAATGTGCTTTATCTCTATTTTCTCTTTCTTATAAATCCTATAACTAAACATAGCTGAGTAATTATAATCATCTATATTATTCTGAATATGTCTGAGCCAAGTTCCAAAATCTGCTTCGCTGTTACGCTCTATCCAGAATTCAATTCCTAACACACCTATAGTCTGATCATAAGGTCTTAATACAGTAAATCCTTCCGAATTATCTATCTGCGGCTCAAAAGTAATTCTACTTTTAAGAAATTCAGGTGTTTCTATATTCCAGTTAATTGTTTTAATTACTAGTGGATTAGCTCCAACGTTTTTAATAATAATAGGAATTCCAATCTGAAAACTAGTAGGTATTTTCTCTACCGCAGTTGCAATTGAAAGTGATATATCATCAAAATCATAAAATACATATACTTTTTCCTTACATCTTTTAAAAATAGAAAAGTATAAAGCAAGATAAGAGATAATCAAGGATAAAAAAGCTATCGACAAAGATATTATATTGTTTATATCCATACTTTCTATCACCTACAGTTCAAATTTTACTCCAAAGCATTAGCTTATAATTCCGCGACACGAGGTCGCGGCACCTCGCCTCATCTGTCCTATAACGGGTTCGCACTCACGACACCGCTGAACCGGACCCTCGGAGACTTTCCTCCCAGCGGAGCTTCGCTCCCGGTGAAGGGGTGTGGTTGCCCTGTCTCAGCTCCAGAGCAAATGCTTCCGGCAACCCAAGGCACGCCTGCTTCTTGTCCCTTCCCTCCGTACCACAGCGTGAGGGCATTGTTATGCGATCGCACCCTTTCACTTTCTATTATTTAAATAAATCTTAATAAATTTGTGCCATTTCCATCCAACTCGAAACTACCAATTCTAATACCATCTCCAATAAATCTTCCAGTATCCTGGTCTCTTGTTACCCTAGTAATCCATTCATAGCCAATATCAAACTTTTTTGGTGTAAACCACTTTTGAGGAAACACTTCAACAATACCTAACTTAGGCTTTATTGCGAAAATGGCATAAGCAGCATCGTCTTCCGAACTAGCTCGGTATGGTACAACAATTAAGATCTCATTCATGGCTTTGAATTCATCTGGAACAATTAAGCTGTGTAATCCTTCATCAAAAGCTGAGTCAATGTTGAACTCACTCATAGGCTTTCCTTGTATAAAATAAGGCTCTTTGTTTTCTTTAAAGCTTTCTGGAATATCATTTAATACAAAGTCACTAGTTAACTCAAGGTCTATGCATTTGACGCGAATGAGTCCCTTCCAAGTAAACCATAATCCAAGATACCGCTGCGAAATGAAAAACGCCCTAGTATATGTGTTCAAAACTGCTTTTGATTGTTTGGATTATCATGTTGGGAAAGGCTTACTAAATATGCATTAGGTCCTTCTGTTCCTGAAAAACTCCATGTCAATTTATTTCCCTCGCTGTCAATAAACTCAGGGAGTGTATTCCAATACCAGGGTGCAGGGCCAATTGATTTTGCTATCTGCTGTTTAATACTCTCATCTCTATAAAGCTTAGCCATAATTCTCCTCCTATTGGGTGTGTCGCATAACGGGTTCGCACTCACGACATCTCTGAACCGGACCTACAAAGCCTGTCCCCTTGGCGGAGCTCCGCTCCCGGTGAAGGGGTGTGGTTGCCCTGTTCCTGCTCCAAAGCAAATGCATCCGGCAACCCAAGGCGCGCATGCTCCTTGCTCTTGCCTTCCGTGCCGCAGCGTGAGGGCATTGTTATGTGATGGGTCTCGCCTCCAGAGACAAGAGCGGCAAGGATGCCGCGGCCTTATAATATTTATACATAGTTCTGTAAATCAGTTTTATCTTTAATAAGCCAGGTTATTGCAACAAAATATCCAATTATTGGTGAAACTCCAAAGCCCATTAACGGAACAGGGAAATTTCCAAACCATGTAGATATAATTATTATTATAAAGTATAAGCCTACACACCTAGATAATAATTCAAAGCTTTTTGGAGCTAATAGTATAAATGGTGATGGTAACATGGCAAGCGAAGCATAACCAAGAGTAAGCCAAAGCATTCCCATATTAGATACCATTTTAACTATTTCTTCTACGTGAGGCACAGCCGGAAGACTATCCAGAAAAAACCATGAAAGTATAACTAAAGTTACTAGCAATATAGTAACAATATGCCTTAAAACACTTCTATTGACCTTACTTATAATAATTATCATTGGTACAACAAACGCAGTTAGTTGTGATGCATCTGGCTGCAAAAAGAGCATAATTGAAACTATGATAGTTATAACTATGGCTAACATTTCATTCTTCACCGAAAACAACGTCCCCAACTGAATAATGAAAACGGGCAAGAGTATACTTGATACATATAATCTAATAGGACCTATCGATATCCACCTATGTACTCCCCCAATTCCTCCATCAATATAAGTCAACATATAAATTATTAGTGAAATAACCATCATAATTTTTAAGCTAATCTTCTTATTAGTTTTATGTCTAATAGAAACTGTAAAGCATGATACTAACCATGCAATTAATAAATAAGCTAAATTTTGTGCAAAAATCATCTGTGGAATACCATTAAATTTCATTGCAATAGCTCCTACAACAACTGAAGGCAAAGTTACAACTAATGGCAAAAAATATCGTAAATTATGTTTTTTCATACTTTTACCTCTCAACTATAATAGTTTATTTGTATAAATCCTTTACAGTGCGCCATGGACGGCGCAAGTGCGTGACCTTTCACATAACGGTTCCGCACTCACGACACCGCTGAACCGGACCCTCGAAGCCCTTCCCCCTGGCGGAGCTCCGCTCCCGGTGAAGGGGTGTGGT
>JAJGRE010000006.1 GCA_021083345.1 Calditrichales bacterium MX18-03
TCTTTTCGCTTCACCGTCAACTGGTACTTTCATCTAATCTCGGACTGTTGCTTCTATATTTAACTGCTTTTCTCCGAGATCGGTTTTCCCTGCTGCACGTTTCTGCTGTCCACCTCCTTTGATGAAGTTTCGCTTCATCTCGGGGCGACAAGTATTGATTCTATCACCTTTGTAACCTGAAGTCAAACGGAAGTTTTTTACTTTTCTCATTTTTTCTTTCCTTATATAGTGCGAACGCCATACTATTTTGGATCGATGGAATCGTTCAGATTGTAGATTGTGCTGTCTCCATTATAAATCATCAGGTTGATCAGCTGCTCATCCGTTCCGAAAAATTCCTCGATTTTATCGCAAACCGCCTCCATTCCCTCTTCTTCTATTTTATTGACACTGAGGAAAAAGACATCCTTTTCGCCGTCGTCCCCGTAACCGATTATAACGTTGCCGTTATACCCGCCGGCCAGACCCTCGCCGTCATCATAGGTCAGGCTCCTGATTTCTACATTTTTATATTTCTCAGGGTTTGAAATAAGAATCCGATTCTTGTCAAAAATGCCTTTTGTCTCCACAACCATTCTCCTTCTTTGCTTTTTAAATTATTTTTTCCTTGTTTTATTGTTTTTATTAAAAAGGGCTTTTCTAGAAAAAAGAGCTGCATATGAGATACAGCTCTTTTAGGAACTTATGCTTCATTGCATCTTCTTAGGAGATCTTCCCACTTCATGTCAATGTCTTTTTGAAGTTCCTCCAGAAGGTGTTTGTTTTCCTTGTTAAACAGGTGTTTGAACCGTCCTTGCGGTTCCAGATAGTTTTCTACGGGAAGCTTTTTCTTGGGCTTGTAGTTCAGCTTCCACACGCCGCCTTCTACTTCATACAACGGCCACACGCAGGTATCCACCGCCAGCTTGCATATTGCCATCAGATCCGGCGTGTCGTACCGCCAGCCTCTGGGACAAGGCGCCAGAACGTTCATAAATGCAGGTCCCTTGGTATAGATGGCTTTCTCGGCCTTTTCATACAGGTCCTTGAAATTGGAGGTCAGTGTTGTCTGTGCGACATAAGGGATATGATGTGCCGCCATGACGGCCGTCAGATCTTTTTTAAACTGCTGCTTTCCGGGCAGAACGGTCCCCTGAGGGCTTGTGGTGGTATCTGCATACTTCGGTGTGCCCGAGGACCTCTGTATTCCGGTGTTCATATAGGCTTCGTTATCATAACAGACATACACCATGTCATGTCCTCTTTCCATGGCACCGGACAGCGATTGCAAGCCGATGTCGTATGTACCGCCGTCACCACCGAAGGCTATGAATTTATAGGTGTCATCCATTTTGCCTTTTCTTTTCAAGGCGGTATAAGCCGCCTCGGCGCCGCTGATCGTAGCGCCCACATTCTCGAAAGCACTGTGGATAAAAGACTCCCGCCATGCCGTATAAGGATACAGAAACGTCGAAACCTCCAGGCAGCCTGTAGCCGCACCGCATACCGCATGGTCCTCAGGTTTCAGTGCTCTCAGGATTGTCCTGACCACCGGCGGCGCGCCGCAGCCTGCGCACATCCGGTGTCCGCCCGTCAACCGCTCGGGTTTGTTCATTACTTGCTTCAGATTATATGCCATACATAAGCTCTAAAGGTGATGTACGTGAAATGCAATGGCACCTTTAGAGATTCCACCTCCTTATTCTCTTACTCCGATGTAGCGGTAGTCCGCTCCGACTTTCCCGGTTTTCTGGATTTCCAGGAGGTCCCTGTAAACCGTTTCGATATCATCCGACCGTACATCTCTTCCGCCCAAGCCGTAGATATAATTGACGGTTTTGATGCCGTCCGCATTGCCGTAAAGTGCAGCCCTAATATCAGCATTCAGCGGGCCTCCCACTGCAGAAAAGCCTTCTGCTTTGTCCATAACGGCCAGCACCTTGACGTGCCTGAGGGCATCTGCGATCTCATTGGAGGGGAAGGGCCTGAACACCCGTATCTTCAGCAAGCCTGCCTTGACTCCCTCTTCCCGCAGTTTATCCACAACGGTTTTGGCCGTGCCGGCGGTAGAGTTAATGATGACGATTGCCACCTCTGCGTCTTGCAGCTTATAGCTCTCAAACAGGTCGTACTTTCTTCCCGTCAGCTTTTCAAACTCCACTGCTATATCCAAAATGACCTTTTTTGCATTGATCATGCTCTGAGCCTGTTCCCGCTTGTGCTCGAAGCAGTGTGCCGGCAAGTCCAGAGGACCCACTGCTATTTTTTCTTTAGGATTCATCAGATAATGCTCCGGCTTATACTCTCCCACAAAGGCTTTGATCTTGTCGTCCTCCAGCAGCTCAATATTCTCAACAGCATGGCTGGTGATAAAGCCATCCTGACAAACCATCACCGGCAGCATCACATCCTTATGCTCACCAATCCGGGTTGCTTGCAGCATATTGTCGTAGGCCTCTTGGTTGTTTTCGCTGTAGAGCTGGATCCAGCCGGAATCCCTTGCACCCATGGAATCACTATGGTCGTTATGGATATTCAGCGGACCGGATAATGCCCGGTTGACACAGGCCATCGTAACAGGCAGCTTCATAGCTGCTGCGATATAGAGCACCTCCCACATAAGCGCCAAGCCGTTGGCAGAGGTTGCCGTCATTGTCCTGCCGCCTGCCGCCTGCGCTCCCACACAGGCAGACATGGCACTGTGCTCCGACTCCACGGCTACAAACTCGGTTTCCACTTCCCCGTTGGCAACAAACTGAGAAAAATATTGAGGGATTTCTGTAGACGGCGTTATGGGAAATGCCGCTACCACGTCGGGATTGATCTGCCGCATTGCAACAGCAATTGCTTCATTTCCGGATAATCTTTCTCTTATCGGCATTTTATCGCACCTACGGTGCGTTCACCTCCTCTTATTCGTCTTCCTTCACAAAGTCAATGGCATCAAAGGGGCATACTTTGAAACAGACCCCGCAGCCTTTGCAATGGTCATAGTCATAATCCAGCCTTTTGCTGTCCTCCACCGGAATGGCGTTATCGGGACAAGTGGGCGGACAAAGCATGCATTGTGTACACTTTTCAATGATCCAAACCGGTTTCATGGCACGCCAATCCCCCGTCAGAAAATCCTCGGCATTGCCGGCATCATAGATGGCGCCTCCAGGCGTAATCTCTTTCCACGGGGTGCTGGTTGTCATCGTCTTGGCATCCTTGTTTCTCATAGGCCTTGCACCTCCTGCATGGATCGCTCTATTGCCTTCATGTTCCCTTCGATGACCTCCGGCTTGGTGGCGAATTTGTGGGCAAAAGATGACTTCATATCGGTGAGAAACTCTTTTTCATCCATAATGCCGCTTACTTTTACGACGGCACCGAGCATCGGCGTATTGGGGAAGTATCTGCCTAAAGCGTCCTCCGATATTTTCCTGGCATCAACGGTGCATACCTTGCCATTATAACCCTTTAGGTACTTTTTCACTTGGTCCGGACTTTTCTCGGTGTTGACAATGATGGCTCCGTTTTCCTTAAGGCCGGCTGTCACATCCACAGAGGTCAAGAGTGTTTCATCTACCACCACGACATAATCCGGCTCATATATATTGGAGTGGATGGTGATCCGGTCATCGCTGATCCGGTTATAGGCTGTGATAGGTGCGCCCATTCTCTCCGGACCATATTCCGGGAAGCCTTGAATAAATTTGCCGGTGTTGAATGCGGCATCTGCCAGAAGCAATGCTGCTGTTTTCGCACCCTGTCCGCCCCTGCCGTGCCATCGTATTTCCACTAGCTTGCCCAAAATGTATCCTCCCTTCAGTGTTTGCTATTTTTGTTATCTTGAATATTTTGTACCAATACATGCGCTTTTATTTATGACTTTCTATCAATCCAATCCAAAATATATTCGATGGCCAGCTTCAAGTTCCCCACCTGGCAGTGATGGGAAGCATGCTCCGCCCGGGTAAAGATGCGGCCTTCAGTGGACCTGGCGTTCTTCAGTGCATTTTTCTGTTTCTCAAAATAGATGGTATAGATGTCATCCTCTCCAGCCATCAGAAGCACATCCTGCCTGATCAGAGGTGATACTGCCTTTGTATTGTATTGCTTCTGTGCCGTCACATAGCCGTACAAATCGGCTGCTCCGAATACGTAGCAGCCGTGACCGATCATCCAGTCTGCAAAAAGGCTGCTGCTTCTGATTTTCCGCTCCATTTTATTGATCACATTTTTTGCTTTGAGCCCCAGCAGCAGATTAAAAATGAGGTTCTTTACCGGCGGGTTTTTGCTGGTTGCTGCACCGTATAAGTCGTATACAATATCATACAGGACAACTCTGCTGATCCTTGGTTCATATGCCGCTGCTCTGGCTGCAAGATAACCGCCCAGCGACACGCCGATCAGGGTAATATCCGACAAGCTGAAATAATCTAGAACTGCACTAACCGGTTTTTCCCATTCCGGAGTCATCTTCATCCCAAAGTGGTGCAAGGGTTCTCCTTGTCCCGGTCCTTCGAAAAGGTACACCTCATAACCCGCATCGCAGATAAGCCTGACCAGGGGATAGAATTCAACAATAAAAGAGTCATATCCGCCATGCATGACGATGGTGCCTTTTTTCTTTCCCTGATGCTTCACCTTCATGACCGGCAGGAAGCCGCTGCCGAAACATATCTGATGACGCTCTATGGGCTCATCTCTATAGGCCTTCTCATATAATGCCATGCACCTGTCATACAGCTGCTCCTTCATGGGGTCGCCGGTGGCAGCCACAAACTCCGCTGCGCGGAAATAGGTGGCTGCATTCAGCCAGCGTTCCTCCTGCTCCGCTGTCTCCGCAATCCGAATAAGCTCCTTCTGCCAGTCTCCGAAGCTCTGTATCCTTCCGCCGATTTCCATCAGGTCTTCCAATCTTGCTGCTCCTGATGCGTACCAACGGTTCAGCTGGAAATTCACCATGACGTCCTTTTGAAATTCGTGGAAACCGATTGGGTAATTGAATTGAAGCATGTTATCCCTCCCTAACTAACTACTTAGTTAATTTTATTTAAAATATTATTTATAACGGCTCAAGTGGCTTGCAAGATGGGTTGACTTAAAGGCATCAAAAAAATACGCCTTTAGCTCAGCCTCACTCATGCTGTAATAAGCCATCCACTCATCATAGAAGGCGGCAAAGTTAAAAATCGGCAGTACCCCGGTAAAAAACTCCGTCACCAAAAGATCCCTTCTCTCATACGGGAACACACCGCCTCTGCTCTCGTAGGCCTGCTTTATGTTTTCTATTTCGGTATCAATGATCTGCTCGCCCATTTTTAATAGGATGGCATGCTTGGGGTCTGCCTTCATGGATTCTGCAAGAGCTACCTTTATGAGGCGCCGATTCTGCAGTGCAAAATCTACAAAACCATCAAAGACTTGTCTGAAGATATCATCCTGCCTTACATCGGGAAAATCAGCCAGAGTCCGGTTCTGAACCTGCCTGCCTTTTTTTATCAGTTCCTCAAACAGTGCATCAAGAATCGCATCCTTACTGTCAAAATAGTAATAAATCAAAGCTTTATTAACGCCTGCCCGTTTTGCAATTTCATCCACTCTGGCTCCGTCGAAGCCTGTCTCAGCAAATACAGCCTCCGCTGCCTCCAGTATTCTCTCTTTTGATTCTGCTGTGTCTCTCTTCACTATATATCCTCCAAAATTTACTAACCAGTTAGTTAAATTATATGCTATCTGTGTGACAAATGCAATAGGATACTATAAAAAAAGATCAGTTCGCGCTGCGAACTGATCTTTCTATTTTAGCCTTTACGGACTTAAGCCTGTTCAGCCATTTTCTTGTAGCCTACGTATTTATCTTTGGCTTCCTTCTCAGCTTTTGCAAAGAGCTCCTCAGCTTCTTCAGGGAAGGAACCCATGAGGGAGGTGTATCTCACCTGGCCCATGAGGAAGTCTTTGAAGCTCGCCTTTGGCTCCTTGGAATCCAGCAGGAACGGGTTCTTGCCTTCATTCTTCAGCTCAGGGTTGAACCTCCACAGGTGCCAGTAGCCTGCTTCAACAGCCTGCTGCGTATTGGCCTGTGTTCTTCCCATGCCTTCCTTAAGGCCGTGGTTGATGCACGGTGCATAAGCGATGATCAAGGACGGTCCGTCGTACTTCTCAGCCTCTGTAATGGCTTTCATGAACTGGTTCTTGTCTGCGCCCATGCCAACCTGTGCGACATAAACATAACCGTATGTGGCTGCGATCATACCCAGGTCCTTCTTCTTCATCTTCTTGCCGGAAGCAGCGAATTTGGCTACTGCGCCGGTGGGTGTTGACTTGGAGGATTGTCCGCCTGTGTTGGAGTAAACTTCGGTATCAAATACCAATACGTTGACGTTTTCTCCGGATGCCAGTACGTGGTCAAGTCCGCCGTAGCCGATATCGTATGCCCATCCGTCTCCGCCCAGGATCCAAACAGACTTCTTAATGAGGTAATCTTTTTTGTCTGCAACATCCTTGACGAGTTCCTTCGCGCGTCCGGACAATGTATCAACCTTGGCCAAAAGCGGGAGGATCATTTCTGTTGCTGCCTTGCTGGCATCAGCATCGTCTTTGCCGTCCAACCAAGCCTGGAAGGCATCTTTGAATTCCTTCGGCATGTCGGAAGCAACTGCTTCAGTCATCACATCAGCGATTTTATCTCTGATCTGTCTGATACCAACTGCCATACCGTAGCCGTATTCCGCATTGTCTTCAAATAGGGAGTTGGCCCATGCGGGACCTTTGCCCTTTGCGTCCTTGCAGTACGGTGTTGCCGGTGCGGAAGCGCCCCAGATGGAGGAACAACCTGTTGCATTGGCAATTATCATTCTATCACCGTAAAGCTGTGTGATAACTTTGATGTAAGGTGTTTCGCCGCAGCCCTGGCAAGCGCCGGAGAACTCAAGGTAAGGCTGTGCAAACTGGCTGCCCTTTATAGTCGTCTTTGGTGCCAGGTCGTCCTTGACAGGTACTGCTACACCATAGTTCCAGTTAGGGATCTGTACCTCTGTCTGGGTTTCAATGGGCTTCATAATAAGCGCCTTCTGCTTGGACGGGCAGATGTCTGCGCAGTTTCCGCAGCCTGTGCAATCCAGCGGGCTGACCTGCATTCTGTAGCCCAGGCCTTCATAGCCTTTACCCATTGCCTTTAACGTTTCAAAGCCTGCCGGTGCAGTTTTGGCTTCGTCTGCGTTTACCAGGACAGGTCTGATCGCTGCGTGAGGACATACGAAGGCGCACTGGTTGCACTGGATGCAATTGTCCTTCTGCCATTCAGGAACATTAACGGCAATACCTCTCTTTTCATAAGCGGAAGTACCCATCGGGAAGGTACCGTCTGCTGCATCTGCAAAAGTGCTGACCGGCAGGGAATCGCCTTCCTGTCTGTTCATCGGAATCAGTACGTTCTTTATGAATTCAGGCGCCTCTACGGCAGCTGCTGCTTCTTCCTGAACGCCGGACCAGTTTGCCGGAACATTAACCTTTACAAGGGCTTCGATTCCTGCATCAACTGCCTTGTAGTTCATTTCCAGGACCTTGCCGCCCTTCTTGCCGTACGAGTGATCAATCGCTTCCTTCATGTACTTGATAGCGTCTTCCATCGGAATAACATCAGCAAGCTTGAAGAATGCGGACTGCATGATCATGTTGATTCTGTTGCCAAGGCCGATTTCTGCTGCAATATCGGTGGCATTGATGATATAGAAATTGATGTTGTTGTCTGCAATGTATTTCTTCATGTTGGCCGGAAGCTTCTCGTTCAACTCATCAGGTGTCCACTTGCAGTTGAACAGGAATGTGCCGCCCTTCTTCAGACCTTTCAGAAGATCATACTGTGTCACATAAGCCTGGTTATGGCATGCGATAAAGTCTGCCTCGTTCAAGAGGTAAGTTGACTTTATGGGCTTCTTGCCGAATCTCAGGTGGGAGATGGTTACGCCGCCGGACTTCTTGGAGTCGTAGGAGAAGTAGCCCTGCGCGTACATGTCGGTTTCGTCGCCGATGATCTTGATGGAGTTCTTGTTGGCGCCGACGGTACCGTCAGAGCCGAGACCCCAGAACTTGCAGCGGATGGTTCCTGCCGGAGCCGTATTGATGTTTTCTTTGACTTCCAGTGAAAGGTTGGTCACGTCGTCAACGATACCGATGGTGAAACCGTTCTTGGGCATATCCAGCTTCATGTTGTCATATACAGCAACGATCTGTGCCGGAACTGTGTCCTTGGAGCCCAAGCCGTATCTGCCGCCTACGATAACAGGTGCATTTTCCATTCCATAGAACATGGATCTGACATCCAGAAATAAAGGTTCGCCAGGCGCACCGGGTTCTTTGCATCTGTCAAGAACAGTGATCTTCTTGACGGTCTTCGGGAATACATCAAAGAAGTACTTCGCGGAGAAAGGTCTGTAAAGGTGTACTTTGACAACCCCAACCTTTTCGCCCTTTGCGGTCAAATAATCGATTGTCTCTTCAATTGTCTCGGTAACAGAGCCCATTGCAATGATGATGTGCTCGGCATCCGGTGCACCGTAGTAGTTGAACGGCTTGTACTCTCTGCCGGTAAGCTTGCTGATTTCAGCCATGTAGCTTGCTACTGTATCCGGTACTGCATCGTAGTATCTGTTGCTGGCTTCCTTAGCCTGGAAGAATATATCCGGGTTCTGTGCCGTACCTCTTGTGACCGGATGCTCCGGGCTCAGGGAACGGTTCCTGAATTCGTTTAAGGCTTCATAGTCGAGAAGCTTTGCCAATTCCTCGTATTCCATGACTTCGACCTTCTGCACCTCATGGGAGGTTCTGAAGCCGTCGAAGAAATGCATGAACGGTACTCTGCCCTTGATTGCTGCCAGGTGTGCGATGCTGCCCAGGTCCATGACTTCCTGAACGGAGCCGGAAGCAAGCAGTGCAAAACCTGTCTGTCTTGCAGACATAACGTCGGAGTGGTCACCGAAAATGGACAATGCATGACCGGCAACGGCGCGGGCTGATACGTGGAATACGCCCGGCAGTAATTCTCCAGCTATTTTGTACATGTTCGGGATCATGAGAAGCAAACCCTGGGATGCTGTAAAGGTTGTAGTCAAAGCACCGGTTGCCAAGCTGCCATGAACGGCACCTGCTGCACCGCCCTCGGACTGCATTTCGACAACCTTCACCGTCTGACCGAAAATGTTCTTCTGTCCGTATGCGGACCATTCGTCTACATTCTCAGCCATGTTGGAGGATGGAGTGATCGGATAAATCGCTGCTACGTCGGTAAACGCATAGGCAACGTGCGCCGCGGCGGTATTTCCGTCCATCGTTTTCATTTTTCTTGCCATTTTGAGACCCCCTAATACTATTGATTTGTAGATTTTATAAGTTCATATAAAGGCTTTCAATGATGGGTTTCTGCACCCGGCTTGCCTTTTACAAACTTTAAAAAGCATTGAAGCTGCTTCCAACAAATATTTAACAATCTTTTTAAAAATCCACCAACTCTAGTATAGTAAACATTCAATATAATGTCAATTTTATGAGGTTATTTTTTATAAAAATAAACAGCCTCCACATCCCCGCCCGGTTCAGTGAACGCCGTATATTTTGAGTATTTTCAGTCAATTTTAACATTTCAAACAAATTGCACTTTTTATACATTTGACCTTATATTTATGCATACCAATTCCAGCCCTAGTACCCTGTAACGCTTAAACCTTGCATTACTCGGCGAGGGAAATTTTCGTATGATACCCGCAAACCAAGGCGAGGATTGTGTAATACTGGTGGTATTACGAATGATCATAAAAAATACTGCAGGAATACCAGCAGCAGGATTCCGGGTATTCCCAAAAACCCGGCCACCAATGCCGTAACGGGATTGATGCCGATAGTCAGTCCCATCATCCCGCCGAATATGTTCAAGATAAAGAGCGCCACCGCCCCCACAATACCATTTATGACAAGCCTCACAATAATTTTAATCGGCAATACCAGCAGCATGCCGATGATATAAACGGCACCGATTGCCAGAAAAATCGCCAATATGGAAAACACATCGATCTGCGGCATCCTGATTCCCCCTTTTCAGCCGTTTCTTATATATAGCTGTTTCTTTTTGCAGTTTATCATCCCTATATTATATTAGCTTGTATATGCATATATTCTCTTCATTTTTCTGCGGTTATTTGAAAACAACGTTCTCGATGACCTTCATGCCCTTGGCCTTTGCCTGCTTTAACAGGTAGACATACTGGGATTTGGCGGCTTCCATCTTGTAAATGGCATGGTCCACCAGTTCCGGATCCGACACGTTGTCAAAAAAATTTTCGGCATCCTGCATCTCCTGCTTTGCCCTCACGATGACCCGGTAAAGCTCCTCCTCGGAGTCCATTTCCCTTGTGCGTACCCCATCCAACAGGACAGCAATCAGCTCATTTATCGTTTTGACCTTTCTCGGTTTCCTTGGCGCCAGGTTTGTAGACATTTCATTACACCTCCGTTTTCAATACTGCAGAAAACCATCGGCTCTACGCTCTTGACAGCTCTCAGTACATTAATAATTTATCCAATTATTAACATTAATATTCCGGAGATGAAAATAAAACATGATCAATAAGCCTGCCCATTACAAATAAAAAGCAGACAGGTCTATCACATTATATAAGCCTGTCTGCAAAAATATTCCTATTTGATGAATACTCTATACTTCTCTTCTTCCTTCCATCGCCTTCATCAGTGTGACCTCATCCGCATACTCCAGATCTCCGCCCACCGGTATGCCGTGGGCAATGCGGGTGACCTTGATGCCCATAGGCTTGATGAGCCGGGAGATATACATGGCCGTGGCCTCCCCTTCGATGTTGGGATTGGTGGCCAGGATGATTTCCTTTACCTCCTGCTGTCCCAGTCGTTTCAGTAGCTCCTTGATCCGGATCTCCTCCGGGCCGATACCCTCCATGGGTGAGATAGCCCCATTCAATACGTGATACATGCCCTTGTACTCCCGGGTCCTCTCCATGGCAACCACATCCTTGGGGTCTTCAACGACGCAGATGAGGCCTTCATCCCGCTTGGGATTCCCGCAGATGCTGCAAACCTCGGAGTCGGTGATGTTGCAGCATATACGGCAGTGCTTGATATTCCTTTTGGCACTGATGATGGCACCGGACAGCTGCTCGACCTCCCCGGACGGCATATTCAGGATATGAAAAGCCAGCCGCTGCGCCGTCTTGCTTCCGACGCCCGGAAGCTTCGACAGCTCGTCGATGAGCTTTGCTATCGGTGCTGCATAAAAGCTCATTAGAACAGACCTCCCGGCAAATTCAACCCGCCGGTCAGCTTGCTCATTTCACGGCTGATCATTTCATCCGCCTGCCGGATGGCTTCATTTACCGCTGCCATGATCAGGTCCTGCAGCATTTCCACGTCATCCGGATCTACGGCTTCGGGTTTTATGGTAATGGACTGAATCTCTTTCTTTCCGTTGGCTACAACCGTTACAGCGCCGCCTCCCGCACTGGCCTCAACATTCCTCTGCTCAATTTCCTCCTGCAGTTTTGCCATATCCTTCTGCATTTTTTGAACCTGCTTCATCATATTGTTCATATTTCCCATTCCGCCTGGGTAGCCGCCTTTTGCCATTTTTGCATACCTCCGTTATATTTATTTACATTACTTTCATCTATTGCATAGCCTATTATACTACGCCTCTTCAACGACTTCAACGTTATCCTGTCCAACCAGTCCGATGGCGGCAGCAACGATATCGTTCTCCACGTCATCAGCAGCCTGGGGCTCGTTTTCCAACAAGCACCTGATCCTTACCTTGGTGCCGAAATAAACTGCAGCCAGCGCTTCTACGTCGCTCTTGTTGGCAGGGGTCTCTATCGCTTCTTTGCAATGGGCATCGCCGTTCTCAAACTGCAGTGCCAGTACCCCGCCTTCAAATCTCACCGGTTTTGCCAGCGCCAAATAGGTGCGGAGCTTGATCTTTCCTTTGCTCTTCAACTCCTGGATAAAACCGCTCCATTTCTCCATGAAATTGGTATCCGAAAGCTGCGCGGGAGGGCTTGCCTTGGGCTTTGCTTCAGCAGCCTTCTCCTTCCTGGCAGGTGCAGGACTGCCGCTTTCCCTTGCTTCCGGCAGTACGGCCATTGGGATTCCTCCCGCCAGGGCAGCTTCCAGCTTGGCCAGTCTGGCCATCAGTCCTTCCAGGCTTTCATCACTTTCCAGTTTGCACAATCGTACAATGGCAATTTCCAGAAGGATCTTGGAATTGGACGTCCACTTTGCCTCATTCTCCAGTTCGGACAACAGCCTGATGCAGCGGATGATGTTCTCCTTGCTGTATTCGGCAGCCTGCTTTTTCAACTGCGCTATGCCTTCCACCGACATGTCGATGATTTCTTCGCAGCGCTCCACCACTTTTGTCATCAGCAGGTTCCGGTAATGCACCAGCATATCCTTGATGAACTGGTTCATGTCCTTGCCGCAGGAAGCCAGTTCATCCACCAGCAGGATGGCAGCTCCCGCGTCCGCTCTATGGATGGCATCCGCTGCTTTGAACAGGTACTCGTTGTTGGCTATTCCCAGTACATCAAGAGCGGCCTCCACTGTAATCTGCTTGTTGCCGTAAACCGCACACTGGTCCAGGATGCTTAGTGCATCACGCATTGCACCGTCGGCGTTACGTGCAATGAGACGCAGCGCATTCTCGTCGGCAGTCAGCTCTTCCGTGCTGCATACCCTTTGCAGCCTGGCGGTAATCTCCTCAACACCGATGCGCTTGAAATCAAAGCGCTGGCACCTGGACAGGATGGTGGCCGGAAGCTTATGGGGCTCCGTGGTAGCCAATATGAACAGCACATACTCCGGCGGCTCCTCCAGGGTTTTCAAAAGCGCATTGAAGGCCTCATTGGTCAGCATATGCACTTCATCTATAATATAAACCTTATAGCGCCCCATGGTGGGCGTAAATTTGATGGCTTCCCTCAGGTTCCGGATATCATCGATCCCTCTGTTGGAGGCAGCGTCGATCTCATAGACGTCTATGGAGTTGCCTTCATTGATGCTCACACAGCTTTCGCAGGCATTGCAGGGATTGTGCTCCTGGGGATTCCTGCAGTTTGCAGCTTTGGCCAGAAGCTTCGCCGTCGTGGTCTTTCCTGTTCCTCTGGTTCCGCAAAACAGATATGCGTGGGTCAGCTTGTTGTTTTTCAGCTCGTTTTTCAACGTGACGGTGATCTGGTTCTGCCCGCAAACATCCTCAAAAAGCTGCGGCCTCCACTTTCTATATAAGGCTGTATACATGGTTACCTCCTATGGCAGGGATGCGCTTTCTCGATAAATTATCTATAAACTATATTAACATATCTTGCAGCAAGAAAAAAGAAAAGCTTGGTTGTTCCTTGTTCCTCAATCCTAATCTTGTCCTAAAACCCGTTCCCTATACATGAAAGTACACTGGCAACCCCATTGCCGGGGTGGACAGTGTACTAGAAAAACTCTATCTCTTCATTTCTATAGATCCGCTCCAGCACCTCCGGCTTCATCCGGAATACCGCCTCAACGGCATCGACCACCTGTGGGTGGAACTGCGTGCCTTTATTATGGATGATCTCGCTTATTCCCTGCCGCATGCTCTTCGCGTGATGGTAAGGGCGGTCCGAGGTGATGGCATCAAATGCATCCGCTACACTGATGATTGCCGACATCATGGGGATCTCGGCTGCCGTCAGCCTTTCGGGATAGCCTGTTCCGTCATACCGCTCGTGATGGTAGCGTATCGCCCGCAAAATGTCTTCATCCAAGCCTATCTTGGATACGATCCTGTAGGCAATGTCAGGGTGCTGCTTGACGACCTCATATTCTTCCGCTGTCAGCGGTCCGTTTTTATTCAGAATGGCGTCGCTGATCCCGATTTTTCCAATATCGTGCAACACCCCTGCAACCCAGATGTCCTCTACGAAACCCTTGGTATAATTCATCTCCGATGCAATGAAGGAAGCGTACTTTGCAACCCTGACGGAATGGCTCTCGGTGTATACATCCTTTGCCTCTACCACCGATACAAGGCTTTGCACCGTTTGCAGGTAGGCACGCTTCAGATTGTCATAGACTATGGCATTGTCGATGGCAACCGCCAGATTGTTGGATAGCAAGTTGAGAAACTCGATCTGGTCCGGGCCAGGCAGCTTTTTGACGACGGTGCTCATGACTCCGATAGCTTTCGACTTGACAATAAAGGGGATCATAATCAGATATTTCCCCTGTGCTTCCCTATAAAGCCGCTCCATGTACTCATCCGGGAACCCACCTTCCCTCAGCTCTATTACCTCAGTCCTTCCCTTGCGGAGAGCCAACCCTATGGGATCGTACCGGCTATCCTTTGGATTCATATTGAGGCCTTCGAGGTTTTCACCCTTTGCAGCCTTGAGATTCAGCAAATAGGGATTCTTCTCATCCGTCAACCGAATCGTGCACATTACGGCATCAGAAATGCTGGCAACCTGACTGACCACCCCGTTCAATACGCTTGTCAGATCCATTGTCGAGGTGACTGCTTTGCTGATCCGGATCAATGCCTGCAGCTCCTCATATTTCTTTTGCAGCTGGTCCTCCATGACTTTTCTCTGGGTGACATCCCTGGCAATCGCCTGTATTCCCACCACCCGGTCTTCCTCCATGACGCGCTTCATGCTGCCTTCAGCAAGGATCCGGCTGCCATCCTTTTTTGTCAGTTCCTTCCGGTACACATAGTAATCATACTTGGCATCCAGCAGCTCCCGAAAACCGGGATAGCTGCTTTCCATAATAGAGCTGACCGGCTTTCCGATCAGTTCTCTTTCTTCATAGCCCAAAATCTTCTCCGCACTGCTGTTGACGTAGACCAGCCGGTCTTCTGAATTGGCAACGAAGACCATATCCGAAATATTGTGCAGCAGCAGCCTGTGCTTTTCTTCCGATTCGTTCAGCTGCACCATGGTTGCTTCCAGCTGCTCATAGGATGCCTCAAGCTCCAGGTTGGCTTGCTGCATCTGTTCGTTATTGACATTGAGTTCTTCCGTTCTTTTTAGCAGTTCCACGTAGGTTTTTTTAAGATTAAGTGACATAACGTTGAAAGCCTCCGCCAGTTCCCTGATCTCGTTGACACCCGGCATATCGATCCGGCTGTCCAGGTTTCCTGCTGCGATGGCTTTCGCACGGTTCTTCAGCGCCACTAGCGGCTCCGAAATGGAATGGGACAGCACAAAGGACGCCAGAATAGCAAAAAGAACACTGGCGATGCCTAGGTATAGCAAGAGCAGCTTGGTATCCTTATTGACAACATGAAGCCCATTGTAGAAGCTGTCGACATCCGTCAGGGTCACGATCTTCCAGCCGCTGGCATTGATCACGGAAAAAACGGATATCCAGCGCCGGCCGGCCGACTCGAATTCTCTGTAGCCTTCATTCATATACATCACAACATCGGCAACCGGTTCCAGGATAAAATCCCCGTCGCGCAAGTTTGCCGTCGTGTTGTATCCGCCTCCAAGGGCAAGCCTGATATCGCCTGAGGGATTGATGATATATGCCTGCGCCTGGTCCTGGCCTTTTTCGGTCCCAAGCATCTTCAGAAAGTTTTCAATGGAAATATTGGCAATGAGGACCCCTTCAATCTGCGTACCTGCACCGGTCACAGGCATAGCCAGGCCGACACAGCGCTTACCGCTGACGATGTCGGTATACGGTTCTAGCCAGGTCAGGCCGTTGCGTCTGGCAGCGCTTGCGTAGCTGCTCAGCTTTGAATAGTCCTTAAGGGGTTTTGTCAAGACGTCATGAGGCTGAATGGTGCCGTCACTTTGTATCAGGAAAAGATTAAGGAATTGCGGATTAGCGGCCAGCTGTTCTTTAAGGTAGGGTGTGGTATCATTAATGCTTGTCCCTATGTAAGGATATGCCTTTGCTATGGTTCTCAGAGTTTGCTCCTGGTTCCCAAGTGTGAGCCTGATTTTCTCCATCCGGCTTTGGGCATAGGTGTGGTTCATGTTCTTGAAATCCGTCTGCATCTTTAGATCTGCGGTATAGTAGGTCAGTGCCAGCGATGCGGCAAAAGGGCAAATGGCTGCTATCAGAAAGCTGATCAAAAGCTTCAATTTAAAACTGTTCAGCAAGCTACCCAAGCAACTTCATCCCTTTCTCAGATCGAAATAAATTGCAATATGCACTTATTATACATCAAAATAAAAAATTGTGTAGGTGTTTTCGACAAAATTCTTTGCTTTTGCTGTTTTATTCTTTGTTATTCAACATTTTTCGACATTCCTGCCTCTGCTTTCCGCTGTTCATGCAAAAAAAGAAAAAACTTGTTATTCAACAAGCTTTGTTTTAAATTTGATGGCCGTGCACCTTTCTTCGACTCACGCCTACAAGCGTTACCCAGGTAGTTAGCTCCAACCAGGCAACCCTGCGGCACACGAAAGGGTTCACTTACCGTTGCTTCCTTCCGGACCTGGCGGGGTTCATGAATTTCCGTTGCGCAGGACCCAATCATCGTCACCACTTGCCTGAGGCAGACCCTACAAGCGGGAGCCTTAGCAAAGGAATTCAACCCTGCTATTGCGGATTGCAGGTTACAGGGCACCGCAGTCTCCCCGTCTAGCACGACCAAACTTTTGGACATAAACGCCGTCAGTAACGGTTGGTCTATGTTTTTATCAATTCAGCTATTTAATTATAATCGTTATGCTGTATCCTGTCAACTTTCAATAATCTCCACTAAAGATACTAATCCACAATTTTGAAAAAAAGCTCCCGGCCTTTTTTTTCCACTTCCGAGATGACACCTGCCTTTTTCAGGCAGTAGGTTGTTTTCCCGGCCAATGCTCTCGATATGCCGGCCCGCTCTGCCAGCATCTTGTTGCTGAAGGGCTGATCCAGGTTTTCCGGCAGTAAGGTCAGAAGGTCCCTGACGCAATGATACTGCGTCTTCCGGCCCAGCTCTAGCAGCCTCCGGTCTATGATGCTGACACCTTTCCGCCGCCAGCTGCCTTCGCCGTCCTCACAGCGGACCTCTTCTTCCTTGATCATGACGATTTCCAAACTGACGTTTTCCTTATCCAGAAGCTTCGGACAGCGCATCAGTTCTCCGAAAACATCCATGGTTTTACCCTTTTTAGGAGATTTTCTGCGGCTGACCGGTTCATGGTTGCCATTAAGCCTGCTGATATATTTCTCTTCCGAAATGGGGTAGACAACCAGCACCTCACGGTCCTGAGACAACATATCCAGCTTTTCCTTCATGGCGTAAAGGTTTTTTGTCTGAATCTCAATGACCCGGTTTTCCTGTGCAATGTCCACAACATAGTTATCCAGCTTGCACTCTATGCAGTCGCCCGGCTGCGCATAGGAATCCTTCAAGGCAGCATGCAAGCTGCTTTCATTTTTTTGTCCGATAGGCTTGCTCGCAGCCCTCGGTTTTGGTCTTTTTTTTCTCATACATCCGCCCCCGGTCAAAATAGGATCGGCATACCTGTCGCTATTCATTATAGTTGATTTCACCGGGTATATCCACTCTGTTCTTCTGGATTTTTACACCCCAAGCGGCATCCCGCACCTCTTGAGCCAATGTCTTCAAAACCTGGCAGCTGCCTGCTTCAGAGCCTTTATTTACATGGGCCGGACATATCGACACCTTTTCGCATATTGTTTATAATTATATTCGGGTTTTAAAAAAGACTGCCCTTATTTATATTTTTCTTTTAAAAGAGGTGAATAATGTGAGAAAAAGCTGGAAAAAGACAGCTCTTATCCTGATCATTTCTCTGCTGCTGCTTGCTTCCTACAGCGTGGTTTATGCCGGTTCCATCACCGGTGCGCTGTCCAGCATTGTTGCGCGTGTTGTTGTTGCTTTTGACAGAATCGGAGATGGCATATCAGGTGATTCAGAAAATGAAATGGCTGACATCGCTGTAAAAACTAAAAACATAGTCGACGGCATTATTTCAAAAACACAGCAGGATGTGGAAGCAGAGCTGGATGCCTATAAGGACGCGCAGTTGGAGAAGAAAAACCAGGAGATTGATGCCCTCGTGAAGGACACGGAAGCCTCCGTCAACCGGAAGAAGGCAGAGAAGCTGGACGAATACAAGGAAAAAATCGATGAAAAGATCAATAGGGAGTATGACAAGCTGATCAATGATCTGACAAACGGCAACTCATAATACCTTGATGCGCCAAGCACCCGAAAGGGTGTATTTTTTTTGATGCATTTAATATTGCATTTTTAATGCACCACGCTATAATAGGGATAGCAGGGATAAAAACACGGTTTGGTTGGTAGTCCAAACGGACGCGGCATAATTCGGTGAAATTCATGATTGCGTCTCAGTAACCTTCCCCCCCTGGGGTCGTCCCTTCTCTGTATGTTAAAGAACAGGGGGATTTAAATGAATATTCAATTGACGGTTTTTTTTGAAGCACCTTTTTGGGTTGGCGTTTTTGAAAGACATAACGACACCGGTTATGAGGTTTGCAAAGTGGTATTCGGAGCGGAGCCAAAGGATTATGATATATATGATATGATCAAGAACCGATTTGACTGCATCCGATTCAGCGAACCGGTTGACAGTGACCAGATATGCCTCCGGAAGATCAACCCGAAGCGTCAGCAGCGTGAAATCCGCAAAGCAGTTTCTCCGTCCGGGGTGGGGACAAAGGCTCAGGAGGCTTTAAAACGCCAATATGAAGAAAACAAGGCCCAACGAAAGCTGCAAGCGAAGAAAAACCATGAAGCCGAGAAGCAGCGGCAGTTTGAACTGAGACAGCAAAAGAAGAAGAAAAAGAAAAAAGGCCACTGATTTTCTCACCCCATAGGGGTATTTTTTTCTGCTAATGGAACACTAAATATACGATAACTCGCGGTTTACTTCAGTGTATAAAGGAAGTGAGCATTTGAGAAAGTATGTTGTATACACAGCAGCACTTCTGGCAGGGATCCTGTGCGGTTTTTTCATTGTTTTCAACCTGGTATTCTCAGACAAAGGCGATGCTTACGGAGAGATCGCGGCAGTCTTCCTGCTTATTGTGGCTGTGTATGGATTTTGCGGTGCAGCGCTTGGCTTCTTTCTGCCGGGCTACGGATGGATCAATGGGCTCCTGCTCAGCCTGCCTGCCATTGTGCTGGTGGGGTTGTATTCCTTTCGGGAATCAGGCCAGGTTGTCTTTAATATGTCGGTGCTGCTTCTGACTATCGCAAGCACCTGGCTAGGCATCCGAATGGGTGAGTGGCTCTCACAACAGCACAGGAAAACCGGCAGCAGGCCGCGTTGAAGAAAAAGCACACCAAGCATGAGATTTTGCTTTGTGTGCTTTTTCTTCTTTCCTATTGCAGCGTTTTATCCGATTGGACCATCTTCACGATCATGCCTGAAAGCGCTTTCCTGTCGGCATCGTCGCCAACCCGCCACAATTCTTGCAGCAGCCTCTGCTCCCGGTTCTCAGGGTCAACATTGGAAGAAAGGAAGCTTCCTACCTTGACGCCGATTTTTTCAATGGTATTCTCCGAAAGCCCTACTGTTTCACCCATGTCTACCGCTTTTTTCAGCGTCAGCTTCCAGTCATGCCAGTCATTGATGAATTCTGCCCGCTTCATTTCCATTCTTTCACCTCCAGATACCCGTCTGATACCTTTAGGTTGCGCCTTTAAACGCCTCAATATGCAACATATCAAAAGCTATTGCTCTCACAATAGCTTCAAACCCTGCTAAGCCTGCAGCTTCCGCAAGTTGCTTTCAAATTCTGCTTTGGTTATTTTCCCGGCCATGTACTTTGTATTGTTTTGTGCCAGCTGAACCAGGGTTTCATATTCCTCCGGACTCAGCTTGAAGCCGTCATTGCATTCGGGGCAGCTGAAATAACAGGTTGCATCACATTTTCCCAAAGGTATGCCGAACAACCTGAACACCCTGTAGGTTTCATAAAGGTTATAAAATTCGCTGTTTCCGCAGTTCTCGCACTTGGGCGATATTCTTTCCAGCACCCGGTGTCCGCCGCTGGGCGTCAGAAGCTGGTCCCGGAAAACCTGCCCCATATGCCTGGTAAGTGCGGGTTCCGCTCCAAAAAACTTGAACACAATCATCCCCCCTGATTTTGGGTTTATTGGAATGGTATAATATATTCTACTATTTTTACCATTCTCCTGCCTCCAATTCAGCGGTTTTCTCCATCCTGACTCCTGTTATTTCCGGAAGCCTTCGACTATAATCTCCGGTAATATTCATCCCGAAAGTCAAAGTCATGGTTGATCATGGTGTCCAACTCGGCCAGCAGCCGCTTTTTATCCTGAGGCAGCGTGCCTGCCAAAGGATGGTAGTTTGATGCGTGGTTGCTCCGGAAAACGCAGTCCCTCACGTCCAGGCGCTCAACCAAAAGCCTGGTTTCAGCCATGACCTCCTTGGGGCTTAAGAGTTCAAGCTCACCCTTCCGGATTTGCTGCTGCATCTCCGTTCCATGTTCCACCATCAGCGTGAGAAGGCCAAGGTAATGCGGATTTATTGCGCTGATGACCTTTGCCGACTCGATGGCATGCTCTTTCCAAAGTGTTTTTCCACCGATCCCTGATATCAGGGTAATGGACAGCCGGATTCCGGACACCATTAGTTTTTGACCTGCCTGTATCATCTCTTCAGCCGTTACTCCCTTTTTTATCCGTCCCAGTATTTCATCACTGCCGGACTCCACCCCCAGGTAGGCGATGCCCAAGCCCAGCTCTTTGAGCTCCCTCAGTTCTTCAGCCGACTTCCTCAGGATGTCTTTGGGCGCGCTGTAAATGCCCACCCGCTCACATTCCGGGAAAGCTTCTTTGATCTCCGTCAGGATTCTCTTCAGGTCCTGGGTTTTCAGCACCAGCGCATTTCCATCGGCCAGGAATACTCTTGTGATGCTGCGGTATTGTTTTTTTGCCAGCTTGATGTCTTCCAGAATCTCTTCCATAGGCCTGACCCTGAATTTCTTATCCTTGTACATGCTGCAGAAGGTGCATTGATTATGGGAGCAGCCTATGGCCACTTGCAGGATGTAGCTGTACGCCTCACTGGGAGGGCGGTATATGCTTCCCTCGTATCTCATGTCATCTCTCCTTAAATTGCAAATATCATTTCCTATTATATCATTATTTCCTTCTTGTAAAATGTTTAAAGCAGGCTGCCGCCTGCTTTATCTTACTCGCTGCTTTCCCGCAGCTTTATGGAAACCGTCCGGGTCTTGTCATACTTGCCGTACACTTCAACCTTTACAGTGTCGCCTACCTTGTGCTTCCTGATGATTGCCACCAAGTCCTCTATTGTCAGGGTTTTCTCTCCGTCAATCTTGGTTATGATCTCGCCTCTGGTGATGCCTGCTTCCTCTGCTCCGCTGGAGGGAATAACTGCCTGCACGTAAACACCCTGAGGCACTTCATACTGCTCTGCGTCTTCTTTTGTAACCGTGGAGCCCTGTATCCCAAGGTACGGCCTTGCCACCTTCTTGTTCTTGATCAGCTCATCAATGATGGGCTTTGCTTCATTGATCGGAATGGCAAATCCCATTCCTTCCACTGTTGTTTGTGCCAGCTTGATGGTGTTGATCCCTATAACCTTACCTTCGGCGTTGACAAGTGCACCGCCGCTGTTGCCCGGGTTGATGGCTGCATCCGTCTGTATCAGCTTCATGTTTCTGTCACCCACCGATATCTTTCTTTCCAATCCACTGATGATCCCCGCCGTAACCGAGCCTGCATATTCTGTACCCATAGGGCTTCCGAAGGCCACGGCCAGTTCGCCCACTTCCAGCTTGGATGAGTCGCCAAGCTCCGCAAAAGTCAGGTTCTTGGCATCCACTTTGATCACAGCCAGATCTGTCGAAGCGTCCCTGCCTACCAGGCTCGCCTTTAACTCCGTACCGTCTTTCAGAATGACGGTCAGCTCCTTTGCCCCTTCCACAACATGGTTGTTGGTCACGATATGGCCTTGGTTATCGATTATAATGCCTGATCCGGTTCCTTCCCCGACATAGACATCACCAAAATAACCTCTTGATTGCGTCTTCATGCTGATGGCAACGATTGCCGGCGAAACCTTCCTGGCGATGGGAACCACCGGTGAAACCGATTTGTCATATACGATGGTGGTGTTATCGGTGCCTGCCGCATACACGGTCCCTACTCCCGGCGTCTGCCCTTCCAATATGCTGTCCAGGCCGTAGCCGAAGCCTGCTCCTAAAGCCAGTCCGACAGCCAGCACAAGCGCAATCAGCCTAAGCGTCGATTTCCGCGGCTTCTTTTTCCGGACCACCTCTGTATAGAAGACATGCTCCTCTTGCCCGATAATCTCATCCTGCACCTGCTCCTGCTTTACTTCAAATTCATCGTCGAAATAACTCATATTTCATTCCTCCTTATCCTGTTTTCTATCCTCTAGAGCATTTAATTGAAAACCCTAAAATCAGAAATAAGAAACATCGTTTATTCTTTCTGATACCACTATAATAAAAGATTTTGAACAGAATATGAACAAATTGTAAACACTGCAAAAATTAATCTGGAAATTTCTTGACAGCACAATGTAGTAACTACTATAATAACTACTAATAGATTGAATTGATTCGGTTTGTTCAAACCAAAGGAGGCCTGTTTATGCTTGTGACCCAAAATAAAAGAACCGGCTTTAAAGAAGGCTTTGTTGCCGGACTGCCCCTAGTCATCGGCTATTTGCCCATTGCCGTTGCTTTTGGAATTTTATCAAAAACCATCGGCATTTCCTTGCGGGATTGTTTTCTGTTTTCTTCTGTTGTTTTTGCAGGCTCTAGCCAGTTTATGGCTCTCAACCTGCTCTCTGTAGGTGCTGGTTTCGGAGAAATCATCCTGACGACACTGCTGGTGAATTTCCGCCATTTTTTAATGAGTGCCTCCCTAGCCGCAAGATTGACCCATGATTTGAAAAAGTACATACCCTTAATTGCTTTCAGTTTGACTGACGAGACTTTTTCGGTCACGTCCTTCCGGCAGGAGCCAATAACCAAAGCGTTTCTGCTGCCGCTGCATGCAGTATCCTACGTTGCGTGGGTAACCGGTTCTGTCCTGGGTTACTGGTTGGGCAGTTTTCTTCCGGGCATCTTGCAGGACAGCATGTCCGGCGCCATTTATGCCATGTTTGCAGCGCTTCTGATACCCATGGCTAAGAAATCCAATACAATACTGATGCTTGCGTTGTCCTCAGGGTTGATCAATGCACTGCTGACCTATCTGCAGATTCTGCCTAAGGGATGGAGCATGATCTTTGCCATTGTCCTGGCTTCGGGCATCGGGACCTACTTGATTAAAGAGGAGGAAGTGACTGAAAATGCGTAATCTGTTTCCGTTGATTCTGGGAATGCTGGCTGTCACCTTTATCCCACGTTTACTTCCCTTCTTACTTGTGTCGGAACGAAAGCTGCCGCAGCGGCTGAACCGGTTTCTATCCTTTATCCCCTACACCGCTTTGGGCGCGCTGATCATTCCCGGCGTCTTCTCAGCTACGCCTCAAATGCCCCATGCATCCCTTATCGGCATCGGCTTTGCTTGCGCTTTTGCTTGGCTGAGAGGCGGAATCATCATTCCGGTCCTCGGCTCGGTGATTGTCACCTTCTTCATGCTGATCTCTAAATTCGGATTGTCTTAATCAATACGACAAACTTAGGAGGTGCACCTGATGGGTACGGAATCAGCTATTATTGAAGACATGAAAAGACTGGGCCTCAGCGAATATGAAGCTAAGGCCTATTTGAAGCTTCTGGAGCAGTATCCGGTCAACGGGTATGCCTTGAGCAAGTCCTCCAGCATTCCTCGCTCCAGAATTTACGAGGTTCTGGATAGTCTGAAAAACAAGCAGATCGTTTTTGAGCAGACAGATGGAAAAAATACGGTTTATCGACCACTGGACCCACAGCTTCTGGTCAACCGGTTAAAAAGCGACTTCAACACCATACTGAATGGTATTGATGACTATACGAAGAAGCTGTATGCAGCGGAGCAGGACGACAATAAGCTGACGCTGGTCAATGGGCGGGAAAACATCCTTAATCTTTTGAAGCTCTTAATCGCCGACGCAAAAAAAAGGATCGCCGTTTCCATATGGGAGGAAGAAATCGGCGACCTATCCCCTGTTTTGGATCATGCAATCGGCAGAGGCGTTATGCTGAAAGGCATTTATTTTGGAAAAAACAACCGCTATAGCCAGTTGGTTACCCATAGAAGGATCGAACGGTATCTGGCAGAGAAAAAGGAGCGGTATATGACCGTAATTATTGACGGAATCCATGTGGTGTCAGGGGTCATATCGCGGGACAGTGAAAGCCAGGTTACCTGGACGAAGGACATCGGCCTTGTCGAAATGAGTGAGGATTATATTTCGCATGATTTGTCGGTTAACCTATATTCCAACCACTTGGATCCGGCGGGACGTGCAATTTTTGAGGACTTTTTGGATAATGTCAGAAAGGATTATTACGGCTTCACCGAAGAAGAATTCATCAACTTTAAAAATAAATATGTGGAAAGCATAGAGGAATGAGCAGGCGCTCATTCCTCTATGCTTTCTTGACGGTAAATACAAACTTCACAAAATCCTTCCCGCTTTCCACCCGGATGCGCTCCTCCAGCTTTGACACAATCTCCTTCACAATGGCCAGCCCTAGTCCAAAGCCCGTCCTATATTCACCCCGGGAGGCATCCCCCTTGTGGAACCGCTCCCAGATCCGCCGCAGCTCCCCCGAATCGATAGAGGTGCCTGTATTCATCATCTCCAGAAAAATTCGTCCCTCTTCTTCCCAGGTCCGGATGCTGAGCTTCCCGTCCTGTGGAGAGAACTTCACTGCATTGTCCAAGAGATTGGAAATAATCCGCTCCAGCAAAACCTGATCCGAAAAGACGAGGGTTTTTTCTTCGTGAATGACTAGAGAAACATCCAAGTGCTTCTCGGTAATCCTTTGCTCAAAAGCAATCAGCTTCCGCCGGATAACCTCGTTTAATTCGAAGGTACTTTTCCGCACCTCCGTCTTACCCTGCTGCATGTTGCTAAGCTCCAGCAAATCGTTGGTGATCTTGATCAGGCGCTTGCTTTCCTCCAGAACCACCCCCAGGTAATGCCCATGCTTTTCCGCCGGTATCGTGCCGTCCAGTATGCCTTCGATGAATCCCCGGATAGAGGTCATGGGCGACCTCAGGTCATGTGAAATGTTTGCAACCAGATTCCGCCTGTTTTCCTCAATTTTCTCCAGGGATTCCGCCATATGATTGAAGCTTCGGCCCAGCTCTTCGATTTCATCCTGGGTATTGATCTGCAGCCTTTTCTGAAACTCGCCGCCGGCGATGGTCTTGGCCGCTTCACTGATTTCCTTCAGAGGCCGCGATATGCGCCGTATCTGTATATATAAAACGATAAAAGCAATCAGCACTGAAAAGAACATGACCCACATCGTCAGGCGGAACATTTCCCTGGAGGTCCTCTGCACCTCCTGCAAAGAGGCATGCACAAGGACGCAGCCTTTGAACCGCTCGTTGACATAGATAGGATACCCTACCGTCAGAGAAGGCTCCTGAAGCTTTCCGTCAAAATTCCCCCGTTCCATGATGCTGCTGCCCTTGGCCAGGCTCAGCAGCTTGGCCTCCGCAATCCTTTCCCCCAGCAGCTGCTCTTCCTCGGGATCAGACACACCGAAGATGACGCCTTCCTGGTTCACGATCCATATCCGGGCATCCAGAAACTGGTCCAGGATGTGAAGGTCGCTTTTCAGCCGTGCTTGATCCAGGTTGCCCAGGTAGACGCCAACTGCCACTTCTTTTGTGATTTTCCTTCCGTGCTCCAAGAGAAGCGCCTTTTTATTTTCGATAAAATACTGGTCAAAGAGCTTCAGGAGCATCAGGGCCAGTATGCCGAAGCCCACGGCCAGCGTAATGCCGTAGGTTATGAAAAGCCTTTTGAAAATGCTCTTCTTCATGGTCATCTCACCTCAAATTTATATCCGACGCCCCATACGGTCTTGATTTCCCAGCGGGAGGCTTCGTGGTTGAACTTCTCCCTCAGCCGTTTGACGTGTACGTCCACTGTCCTGGAATCCCCCAGGAAATCATAGCCCCATACCTTTTCCAAGAGCTGCTCCCGGGTAAAGACCTGGTTGGGATGGCTGGCGAGGAAATAGAAAAGCTCCAGCTCCTTGGGCGGAATCTCTGTTTTTTTACCCTGATAGGTAATGCTATAATCGCTCTTGTTGATGGCAAGGCCGGGATATACCACTTCCTCCGCATCCGGCTCCTGGCTCAAGGTCCGCCGCAGCACTGCCTTGACTCTGGCCAGCAGCTCCTTGGGCTCAAAGGGCTTTACCAGGTAATCGTCGGCTCCCAGCTCCAGCCCCAGTACCTTGTCGAAGGTCTCTCCCCTTGCCGTCAGCATGATCACCGGAATCCGGCTGACCTTCCGGATCTGTTTGCAGATCTCAAAGCCGTCGATTTCCGGCAGCATGATATCCAGTATGACCAGGTCCGGTGTCCAGACGTGAAAGGCTTCAATGGCACCTTTCCCTGTACCGCAGGTTTGGACCTGGTATTGCTCCTTTTCGAGATAAAGCCGGATCAGATCCGCTATATTGTAATCGTCATCCACCACCAGTATTTTTGCCTTCATAAGCTTCGCTCCTTATTAAGTGCCAGGCACGCCTGTTAGCCGGTTATTATTATATTATCATATTTATATATCAAATCCTTTATGGAACTTTCCTTTAACCCAATATTTTTCCCTATTTCTTTGTACGTATATTTATAGGATAACGCCATTTTAATATAATTTAACTTGTATTCTGTCAGATTCCTCTACGGTAATGGTTATCCATCAATACATATCCAAAAACACGATCGTTCATAGCCTCCACATATTGCTTCCCCTGCTTCAAAAAATAACCCTTATCAATGTCCTCTTTGAAAACATATTCTTTGTTATTACCTCTGGCTATAACATGATAAATTCCGCCTTGGTACTCCATCCGCCATGGTCTTCACATAAGAAATACCTCCTGTAATTATTTACCATATTTTACCATTTTGTGACAAGAATTTCAATCAACTGTGATAGAGCAATAACCGGCTAACCGGCGTGCCTGGCACCTAAAAAAAAAGACGCCGAAGCGTCCTATTCTCACTGCTGTTTGTGATAACCTCCACGGCCTACCAGTACCAGTACGCCGGCCAGGATCAATACCGCCGGCAAAACGGTGCTGTAGTTGATCCAGGTCAGCAGATTTCCGAAGATCATCATGGCAAAACACATGCCCGAGACCAAGGTCAATATGCCCACCGGTATCAGCAAACCCGCGTGCCGCCCGCCAAACAGGTATAACTGGAACAAGCCTACTGCCACCGCGAAAATATATACCGGCCAGGTATACTCGGAAAAGTGCCAGTTGGTGTAGGTTTCAAAAAAGAACAGCATACCGATGGTGGTCAGGATCCCCCCGGGCACCAGAAGGCCTGGGTTCCTTCCAGAGGCAAAAAAGCTGATTTGGAATACCAGGCCGGGTATCAGTACAAATACCGGCCACAGCTTCTCCATGCTGAAGAAGTCCAGATCCAGGTATTGATTGGCAAAAAGCAGGGCTCCCAGCAGGATCAACCCCGTCCCCAAAGAAATATTTCGCTTATCCATAAAAATCCCTCCATATATTAAATGCATCATTGCGTTCCATAACACAATACGCAGTTTTCCAAAAAAAGTTTGATGGGGCTGCTGTAATTTAAAAAATGATAAATGTTAACATTTAATGTTAACATTTATCATTAAATATGTTATAATTAATCATAATGAAAAATCATGAAATCCTTGGAGCGTGAAGCAAGCATGTACCAGCCAAAACCGGAGTGGTTGAAAATAAAAGCCCGCAGCAGCAGCATGACGGACGATGTGGCACAGCTGCTCAGCAGCCTTTCGCTGCATACCGTCTGCGAAGAAGCTAATTGTCCCAATCTGCTGGAGTGCTTTGGCAGAAGCACCGCGACTTTCATGATATTGGGCAGGGTATGCACGCGGAATTGCACCTTTTGCAATGTCAGTAAAGGGGTTGCCAAGCCGCCCGACCCCGATGAGCCTGCCCATGTCGCTCAAGCTGTCGCAGCGCTTAAGCTAAGGCATGTAGTCATTACCTCGGCAACGCGGGATGACTTGGAAGACGGGGGAGCCGGACATTTTGCCCGGACCATAGAAGCCGTCCGCAGCGTAAACAGAAAAACAGTCATCGAAGTATTGATACCGGATTTCCAGGGCAGTACCGCCTCTTTGGAAACAGTGGTGTCTGCCGCACCCCGTATTATCAACCATAATATCGAGACAGTGCCGGGCATGTATCCGGAGGTCCGCCCGATGGCCGTTTATGAAAGGTCTCTTGCACTTTTAGAGAAAGTAAAAGCAATCGACAGCAGCATGCTCACAAAGTCCGGCATCATGCTGGGGCTGGGAGAAACAGAACCGGAGGTGCTCGATGTATTTTCGGATCTCAGGAAAGCCGGCTGCGACTTCCTGACGGCAGGACAATATCTGGCGCCGTCAAAGCAGCATCACCCGGTTGTTGAATATGTGCATCCCGAGGTTTTTGCCGGCTATAAAGAAAAAGCACTGGCTATGGGTTTCAGGCATGTGGCGGCTTCTCCCCTTGTCAGAAGCTCGTATATGGCGGATCAGGCAATTGAAAAGTAGGGTTTGTCATCGATCTTAATATAATATAAAACAAAAAGTAATTCAGGAGGTCATTATGGCAACATCAGTTATTATGCCCAGGCAGGGCCAATCAGTAGAAAGCTGTATCATTGCCAAATGGTACAAAAGGAAGGGAGAGCCGGTGCAAGCCGGTGAGCTTCTCTTCTCTTATGAGACAGACAAGGCAAGCTTTGATGAGGAAGCGAAGGTCAGCGGCGTCCTTCTCCAAGTCTTCTTTGCAGAAGGCGACGACGTTCCGTGCCTGACAACGGTCTGCATCATAGGCGACGCCGGAGAAAAGGTTGAGGATGCTTCCCCGCAGGTTCCGGCAGAAGCAACCGTACCCGCTGACGTCAAAGAGGGAGAGCGGATAAAAATATCTCCCAGGGCAAAGCACTATGCAGAGAAGGCCGGTGTCGATTACCGCTTTGCAGTTCCTACAGGCCCTCATGGCCGGGTCGTTGAAAAGGACATCGTGACACTTCAGGAGTCCGGATACATCATGACGCCTGCAGCAAAGGAAAGCTTCGCAGAGGCTGGAGCTGTCCATCCGCTCTTGGGCACAGGCTTGGGCGGAAGAATCACGACAGCCGATTTGAGCGTCAAAGCAGCTGAAATGCAAGCGACACCACTGATCCAATCTCAAGAACCACTTTATGAGGAAGTCAAGCTGACAAATATCCGAAAGGTCATTGCAAAGGCAATGCATCATTCAATTTCTTCCACCTGCCAGCTTACATTGAACACCTCCTTTGATGCAACTGCCATCCTGGAATTCAGAAAGGGCCTGAAGGATAGCAAGGATAAGCTGGGTCTCGAGAACATCACCTTGAATGACATGATCCTTTTCGCTGTTTCCAGAACGCTTCAGAGCCACAAGGCGCTCAATGCGCACTTTATGGATGACCGGATGCTGTATTTCAAGAACGTCAACCTCGGTCTCGCTGTCGATACCGATAGAGGGCTGATGGTACCGGTCGTATTCAAGGCTGACCAAAAATCCTTGAACGGGATATCCAAGGAAGTCAAAGCACTAGCCAGGGAATGCCAGTCAGGTGCCGTCAATCCCGACCTGATGAAAAACGGCAGCTTTACCGTAACCAATCTGGGAACCCTGGGCATCGAAAGCTTTACACCCATTCTGAATCCGCCGCAGACCGGCATATTGGGCGTCAATACCATCTTCCAGAGAGCAAGGGAAAAAGACGGCGTCCTTGAGTTCTATCCGGCCATGGGCCTGTCTCTTACCTTTGACCATCGGGCATTGGACGGTGCCCCGGCAGCCAGGTTCCTGCAGGATCTGGTGACGAATCTGGAAAACTTCGGCGCTATGTTGGCCCTATAGGTGAGGTGAGATGATGATATATGATTTGATCATAATCGGCGGCGGACCGGCCGGTTATCTTGCTGCAGAACGGGCCGGCCAGGCAGGGCTTAGTACGATGCTGATAGAGAAGCGATATGTTGGCGGTGTCTGCCTCAACGAGGGCTGCATCCCTTCAAAAGCCCTTTTATATTCTGCCAAGGTGTATGACAGTGCCAGGCATGGTGAAAAATACGGCGTCATCGCTGGTGATGTGCGGCTAAACCACAGCGCCGTCATAGAACGGAAAAACAAGGTGGTCAAGACCCTTGTGTCCGGTATAAGAAGCAAGCTTAAAAAAAATATGGTAACGCTGGTAGAAGGCTTGGGCGAAATTGCAGGCAGAAGCAGCGAAGGCTATGAAGTAAAGGTCAACGGCGAAACCTATACAGGAAAGCGCCTTCTTATCGCTACCGGCTCCATGCCGGTGATCCCGCCTATACCTGGGGTGAAGGAAGGGCTTGAAAAGGGTTATGTGCTGACCAACCGGGAGATCCTGGACCTCAAGACTGTCCCTGCCTCCCTGGTGATCGTGGGCGGAGGCGTCATCGGACTTGAGATGGCCTCATACTATTGCTCTGCGGGCAGCAAGGTTACTGTCATCGAAATGCTTGACCATATCGCAGGTTATACCGACAGCGAGATCGGCGAAATCCTCTTGAGGCGCTACCAGAAAAAGGGCGTTGAATTCAAGCTGGGTGCCAAGGTGGTTGAAATCTGCGAAGGCTCGGTTGTATACCAAGCCGGTGGCCAGACCTCTATTGTGGAAGCGGAAAAGGTCCTCTTAAGCATCGGCCGCAAGCCGGTGGTAGAGGGTATCGGCCTTGAAAGGCTTGGCATTGAGCTGGAAAAGGGGCGCATTAAAGTGGACGGAAGGGGGAAGACCAATATCCCCGAAGTCTATGCAGCAGGCGACGTCAACGGCGAGTCCATGCTGGCCCATACCGCCTATCGCGAGGCTGAGGTCTGCATCAACAACATACTGGGCAAAAAGGACACCATGCGGTATAACGCCATCCCTTCGGTCATCTATACCAACCCCGAGGTGGGCAGCGTCGGTGAGACGGAAGCTACGGCAAAACAGAAGGGGCTGGATTTTGAGACTGCAAAAATATCCATGCTGTACAGCGGCAGATATGTTGCAGAAAATGAGGACAGCGACGGAATCTGCAAGGTGCTGATCGATAAAAAGCATCGAAGGCTGATCGGCGTCCATTTGATAGGAAGCTATGCATCGGAAATCATTTACGGTGCAGCACTGATGATAGAGACAGAGATGCGGGTGAACGACATAAAAGAACTGGTCTTCCCCCATCCTACGGTATGTGAAATCATACGGGAAGCCCTTTTTGAATTGAAATGAATAGAAAGGTGAGGGAATAATATATGCCAAAATCACAATTCATCAACCCCAGCGACGTTAGAAAAAGCGGCTGGATTAAATTTGACGATATCCCTGTTAATCAGTACAATAGGAGTATAGAAGAAGAAAAAGGCTGTTTCAGTACAGCGGATTTTCTGAGAATCTACCGGGATATGGCCATCATCCGCGAGTTTGAGACCATGCTCAATCTGATCAAGACCACCAATGAGTACAACGGCATACAGTACAACCATCCCGGTCCGGCGCACCTGTCCCTGGGGCAGGAGGCCTCAGCGGTGGGGCAGGCTTATCTGCTCGACAAGGATGATTATATTTTCGGGTCCCACAGAAGCCATGGGGAGATTCTGGCCAAGGGGCTGTCTGCTATTGAGAAGCTCACTGAAAAAGAGCTGACGGAGATCATGGAGAATTACTTCGACGGTGCCATTCTAAGAGTTGTTGAAGGAAAACAGAAGAACAAGAATGATATCCGGGAACTGGCCGTAGACTTTCTGGTCTATGGCACCCTCGCCGAGATTTTTGCGCGGGAGACCGGCTTCCACAAAGGGCTTGGCGGTTCCATGCATGCATTCTTCACACCCTTCGGCATTTATCCCAACAATGCCATCGTAGGCGGTTCAGGCGATATCGCAGTAGGCGCGGCCCTTTACAAAAAGGTCAACCGGAAGAAGGGCATCGTCATAGCCAACATCGGAGATGCATCCATGGGCTGCGGTCCGGTTTGGGAAGGCCTCTGTATGGCGGCAATGGACCAGTACAAGCAGCTTTGGGAAGGTGAATACAAGGGCGGTCTGCCGTTCATCCTCAATTTCTTCAACAACCAGTACGGCATGGGCGGACAAACCTGCGGTGAGACAATGGGCTACAACATGCTCGCCCGGATCGGCGCCGGCGTCAACCCTGAGCAAATGCACGCAGAAAGAGTGGACGGCTACAATCCGCTGGCCGTTATTGATGCCATGAGACGCAAGCGGGTCATACTTGAGGAAAAACGCGGGCCGGTCCTTCTGGATACCCTTACTTACAGGTTTACCGGCCATTCTCCTTCCGACGCCTCCAGCTACAGGACCAAAGAGGAAATCGAAGCCTGGATGCAGCATGACTCACTGATCAGCTACAAGGATGCCTTGATCAAAGCTCAGGTAGCAAAGGATGAGAGCTTCGCAGAAATCCTTGAGAACACCCGGGAGCTGATAACGAAGATCTGCCGCCTGGCTACCGATGATACGGTCTCGCCAAGGATGAACCTGGTCATGAATCCGAACCAGATCGGGGATCTGATGTTCTCCAATGCCAGAGTCGAAAAGATGGAAGAGCGCGATTGCGATGTGCTGATGCCGAAAGAAGAAAACCCAAGGGTACAGCAGATCAGCAAGAAGATAAGATTGGGCACACAGGATGGAAAGCCGGTTTCCAAGAATAAGGCGTATCAGTTCAGAGATGCTGTCTTTGAGGCACTGATCGACAAGTTCTACACCGATCCTACACTGATTGCTTACGGTGAGGAAAACAGGGACTGGGGCGGCGCATTTGCCGTATACAGAGGCCTCACGGAAGCACTCCCGTACCACAGGCTTTTCAACTCACCCATTTCGGAAGGTGCCATTGTGGGCTCCGCCGTAGGCTACGGCATGTGCGGCGGCAGAGTCGTGGTGGAACTGATGTACTGCGATTTTCTTGGAAGATCCGGTGACGAAATCTTCAACCAGCTCTCCAAATGGCAGGCCATGAGTGCCGGTGTATTAAAAATGCCGGTTGTGGTTAGAGTATCGGTAGGCTCCAAGTATGGCGCACAGCACTCTCAGGATTGGACCTCGCTCTGTGCACACATTCCGGGCCTGAAGGTGGTATTCCCTGCAACACCCTATGATGCGAAGGGATTGATGAACAGTGCTCTGATGGGCACCGATCCCGTCATATTCTTTGAAAGCCAGCGCCTCTACGATATGGGTGAGCTGTTCCGCTCCGACGGTGTGCCGGAAGGCTATTACGAGGTTCCCATCGGAGAACCGGAAGTGAAAAAAGAAGGGAAAGACATCACCCTTCTGACCATTGGCGCAACCTTGTACCGCGCCTTGGATGCAGCGAAGATCCTGGAGGAACGCTATGGCCTGTCTGCAGAAATCATTGACGCTAGGACCATCGTCCCCTTTAACTATGAGAAAGTCATCGAGTCAGTCAAAAAGACAGGTAAAATACTCCTGGCCAGTGATGCCTGCGAGAGAGGCTCCCATTTGAAGGACATGGCCCAGACCATCAGCGAGCTTGCATTTGATTATCTGGATGCACCGCCTGTTGTCGTAGGGGCAAAAAATTGGATCACGCCGGCCTATGAATTGGAAGAGTACTTCTTCCCGCAGCCCGATTGGCTCATCGATGCCATCCATGAAAAGATCATGCCGCTTAAGGGGCATGCAGCAAAAAACAACTTTACGGCAAATGAGCAGCTACGCACAAACAAGCTGGGAGTTTAATCATACAAAATGAGAAAGGAAGAACTGAATGAGCAACGAAAAAATCAACCAATTGGCCATAACCGCAACAAAAATCCGAAAGCATGCTCTGGACGCTGTCTATCATGCTGCATCGGGGCATCCCGGCGGCTCCCTATCCATTGCGGATATCCTGTCCGTTCTGTATTTCGATGTCATGAATGTGGATGCCAATAACCCTCACGACGAAAACCGGGATAGATTTGTACTGTCAAAGGGCCATTGTTCGCCGGGCTTGTACGGTGCTTTGGCTGAAAAGGGCTATTTCCCCAAAGAGGACGTCAAAAATTTCCGTAAGATTGACAGCTACCTGCAGGGGCATCCCGACATGAAGGGCGTTCCGGGTGTTGACATGTCAACGGGTTCTTTGGGGCAGGGGATATCTGCCGCAAACGGCATGGCGCTGACCGCCAAACTGTATGAAAAGGATTTCCGGGTATACGCCGTATTGGGCGACGGAGAGCTGCAGGAGGGTCAGGTATGGGAAGCAGCCATGTTCGCTGCCCATTACAAGCTGGATAACCTCATTGCCTTTGTAGATTTCAACGGCCTTCAGATCGATGGAGATATTGCCAAGGTCATGTCGCCGCTGCCCATTGACGAAAAGTTCAAAGCCTTCGGCTGGAATGTCATTGTGATTGATGGCCATAATTATCAACAGATCATGGATGCCATAGCAAGTGCCAAGGAAACAAAGGGAAAGCCGTCGCTGATCATGGCCAAAACAGTCAAGGGCAAGGGTGTTTCCTTCATGGAAAATGAGGCCGGCTGGCACGGCAGTGCGCCCAACAAAGAGCAGTATGAGCAGGCAATATCGGAATTGGATGCATTGCTTTCCAAGTTGGAGGTGGAATAAATGGCGGATAAAATAGCAACAAGAGAAGCTTATGGTATGGCGCTGGCAGAATTCGGCGACAAGTACGATATCGTGGTTTTGGATGCGGATCTTTCAAAGTCCACCAAGACAGAAACCTATAAGAAGAAGTTCCCCAATAAGTTTATCAATATGGGTATTGCGGAAGGCAATATGATGTCAACGGCAGCCGGAATTGCAACCTGCGGAAAAGTTGTATTTGCCAGCTCCTTTGCGATGTTTGCCGCAGGCAGAGCCTTTGAGCAGATCAGAAACTCCATCGGATATCCAGGCCTGAATGTCAAGATAGGTGCTACCCACGCCGGCCTGTCCGTAGGGGAAGACGGCGCATCCCATCAGTGCATTGAGGATATCAGCATCATGAGGACCATCCCGGGAATGGTTGTGATTAGTCCGGCAGATGCCGTTGAAACACGGTGTGCGGTTGAAGCTGCTATCAAACATAAGGGTCCGGTCTATCTCAGGCTCGGCAGGCTCTCAGTTCCCGTATTGTATGATGCCGCAACCTATCAGTTCGAATTGGGCAAGGGCATTCAGATTTCTGACGGCACCGATGCAACCATCATCGCAAACGGCCTGATGGTCCATGAAGCCGTTGCAGCAAAGCAGCTGCTTGACAAAGAAGGCATCAGCGTCAGGGTCATCGACATCCATACCATAAAGCCCATCGATAAAGACATCATCATAAAAGCCGCAAAAGAGACCGGCGCCATCGTAACGGCTGAAGAGCACAATGTCATCGGCGGACTTGGAAGCGCCGTTGCCGAAGTTTTGGTAGAAAACTGCCCGGTTCCGATGAAGAGAGTCGGCGTGGAGGATAAGTTTGGCAAGTCCGGCAAGCCCGAGGCATTGTTGCGGGAATACGGTCTCACTGCAGAAAATATAGCCGGTAAGGTAAAAGAAATCATCAAAATGAAATAAACAGGTTGGAGCTTGGAGCGTGATTCTGTGATCAATGACAGACAGCAGCAGATATTGCACATATTGGAGAAAAAGGGCGAAGTACATTTGCAGCAAATCAAGGATGTATTTCCTGATGTCTCCATGATGACCCTCAGGCGGGATCTGATTAACCTGGAGAACGAGGGTCTGCTGATCAGGACCCATGGCGGTGCGGTAAACGCCAAAAAGCTGAATGCCGTCAGCGGAGAAGAGGATGCCTATTCCAGAAGGGCTTCGGAAAACGTTGAGGCAAAGCTGAAGATGGCAGAAAAAGCAGCAGCGCTTGTGGAGGAAGGGCGCTCCATCTACTTTGATGCCGGTACGTCTATCATGTGTCTGGCCAGGCTGCTGTCAGACGGGAATTTTTCCATCTTGACCTGCGGCACCAATATTGCCCTGGAGCTAGTTAAGAAACCTGATATCTCTGTCGTAACCCTAGGGGGCCTTGTGAACCGCAACACTTTATCGGTTTCAGGCCCAGGGGCCATGACCTTTCTGGATGCCGTCAACATTGACATTGCTTTTATGTCCGCATCGGGATTTTCGGTAGATAACGGCTTTACCGTATCCAACATATATGAATGCGAGCTGAAGCGAAAAGTCGTCAGCCGCGCCCAGAAAGTGATTCTGTTGGTAGATTCCGGCAAGCTGAACAAGGTTCTGCCATTCACCTTCGCTCATTTAAAGGATATTGACGCCTGGGTCGTTGAACGGCAGCTGCCTGATGCGATTGAGGCCGACTGCAAAAAGTACGGCGTTGAAGTGTTATGAAGAAATCAGAACGATTACAATTGATTATTATGCTATTAAAGCAAAAAGGGAAACAATCTGCATCCGATCTGGCAAAGTACCTTGAAGTCAGTCCTCGAACAATTTATCGTGATATTGATGCATTGAGTCAGATGCAAGTTCCCATTACCTCTCATGAAGGGATCAATGGCGGGTATGAAGTTGCTGAGACATACTTCATGCCTGCTTTACATCTCTCTGAACGTGAAGTGCTTGTTTTGAAGCTATTGCTGAAGGTTTCCGGTCAACTGAACCTTCCTGATTTCAGTGAAAACGTGAATGCCCTGAATTTGAAGCTGCATCATGCATGCCAGGACTTGGCCATGCAATTTGAAAAGATGCTTCAGTATGTCACAGTTGATATTCAGCATATTTTCCCAAAGCCGCATCTTCAAGGCGCTTTTGAGACAATCCTTGAAGCCTTTGACCGCCAAATCAATTTGAGGATTCATTATTATTCGCCATTAAAAAACAGTGTCAGAGAACGCGTTATATCTCCTCTGCATTTGTTTTTTTATGAAGGCGGCTGGTATTTGGATGCTTACTGTCATATCAGAGCACAGAAAAGAACCTTTCGCTTAGATAGAATTCAGTCTGTCGATTTATTATCTGATATGCCCAACGATGAACTGAGTAACCAATGCAACGGCATGGTTTCAGATGATCAATGGCAGCTTCTCGAATTTGACATTGATAAGAATTTATACAGTCTGGTCAAAGACGACAGCCCCTTGAAAAATGCCGACATCGTTTCAGAAAACAGTACTTGCTATAGGGTACATGTCAGAACCAACCGCCTTGTTTATTTTGAGACATTAGCTATCCGGAACATTAATCAAATCACGATACTGGAACCACAGCCTTTCGTCCAGGAACTCAGAAAAAAATTTCTGACTGCTATACAAAAATATCAATAAACGCTGACAGGTATATGTCAGCGTTTATTTGCTATGCTGATCCTGGAGGTGTTAGAATGAACGTGGCAGTCTATTTGTACGATGGCTACTTTGAAACTGAGCTTTGTATCCCCACCATGCTGTTTGCCAAAGAAAACCTTTTTACTCTGGCAAGCAATCAGGAAATTGTGAAATGCATGGATGGGAGAAGGCTTCTGGTTGATCGGATGGTAAGCGAAGTAAAACCTGAGGAAATCGATGTTCTGATTATTCCAGGAGGTAAGCCCATTCCACAAGAAGATATTCTGGATTTGATCAGAGCTTGCGAGAGACGAAATGCCATTATTGGCGGCATCTGCGGCGGAGTCGATTATCTTGCATATGCAGGCATTCTTGAAAATCGCAGGTTTACCAGCTATTATCAGCTTGATAAGCATTACGACCACTTGCCTGTATCAGGAGAAATGACCGGCAGTATGTATGAAAGCGATCAGAATGTCATATCCGCCAAACCCGAGGCTTATCTGGAATTTGCCTTGGAGCTGGTCCGCCTGGCAGGATTATTAAAATCGGAAGCGATCAGCAATTATGTTGAATGGTTCAAAAGTCCAAAAACTTTTAAGTATTAATCAAAAGCTCCTCTTCTCTGCCCGAATTGAGCAGAAAAGAGGGGCTTTTAATTTTTTATATATCAGGCCTTCTAAAGAATTCTATACTATTATTGGAATCCCTTTGCTTTTCAATACAGCCATAGTATCCCACTGCCCTATTCCAATAGATAATCCAGCTTTAAATCCTTCAGTATCCTTCCAAGATAGGCTTTGATCTCCTCCGGCTCCTCCAGCGCCATGACCTTTTGGACCACAGCCCGGGCATAAGCCAGATCAATGGACCGGACGATCTTCTTTATCTTCAGGATGGCGGAAGGGCTCATGCTGAACTCTTCCAGCCCCATTCCAAGCAGCAGCACCGCTGCAAGGGGACTGCCGGCAAGCTCGCCGCACATTCCTACTGTTTTTCCTTCTTTACGGGCGGCAGAAATGGTATTCTGAATCAGCCTCAGCACAGCAGGATGAAAGCTGTCGTATAAGTGGCTCACTTTACCGTTCCCCCTGTCAACCGCAAGGGCATATTGGGTCAGGTCGTTGGTTCCGATACTAAAAAAATCTGCTTCCCGAATCAGCTGGTCTGCCATGACGGCAGCGGAGGGAATTTCTACCATGATGCCGGCCTTGATGCCCTTGTCATAGGGGATGCCTTCCAGCTCCAGCTGGTTCTTTACCTCTCCCAGTACGTCATTGGCCTTCCTGAGCTCCTTCAAGGATGCGATCATGGGATACATGATCCAGATGCTGCCGTAGGCACTGGCCCGCAGGATCGCCCGCAGCTGCGTTCTGAAGAGGTCTGTCCGGTCCAGGCAGATCCGTATGGCGCGCCAGCCCAAAAATGGGTTCTCCTCTTTGGGAAGTCCCAGGTATGGGATATCCTTATCGCCGCCTGCATCCAGGGTGCGGATGATGACGGTTTTTCCTGCCATCCCCTCCGCTGCCTGCCGGTAGGACTGAAACTGCTCCTCTTCCCCGGGCTCCGACGACCGGTCCATGAACAGGAACTCCGTCCTGAAGAGTCCAACCCCCTCTGCACCGTTTTCCAAGGCAATGGCCACATCCTCAGGCTTGCCGATATTGGCAAACAGTTCTATCCTGTGCCCATCCGGCGTTTCCGACGGATCATTCTTTATCTTCAAAAGCGCTGTCTTTGCTTCGGCCTGCCTTCTGATCGCCTCTTCCAGAACGGCAATCCGGTCCTCTTGCAGCTGAATCTCCACGATTCCCTGGGTACCGTCCACTGCGGCGATTTCCCCGTGCTGCATGGCAGCCATTGCATTGTTGCAGCCCAACACGGCAGGAATCTCATGCATCCGGGCCAGTATGGCGGTATGGGAGGTCAGTCCCCCTTTTTCCGCCACGATCCCTTTGACATAACGCTTGTCGGCGGCAGCCATTTGTGAAGGGGTAATGTCCTCCGCCACCAGGATGACTGCCTCTTCCAGGCTGGAAACATCTTTGATGGGAATCCCCAGCAGATTCTTCAGAACCCTGCTGCCAACATCCTTCAGGTCGGCAGCACGCTCCCTCAGATAGGGGTCCTCGATCTGCTCAAAAACAGCGGTCAACCCGTCCACAGCCGTGGAAAAGGCATTCTCCGCCTTGATTTTCCGGTCTCTTATGCCACTTACGGTATTGTCCTGCAGCATGGGATCTTCCAGGATCATGAGATGCGCCTCCAAGATATCTGCTGCATCCTTGCTTCCGCTTCGAAGTACATTCTGCAAAAGTACCTCCAGCTGCCTCTTAGACTGTGCAACAGCCGTCTCCAGTCTTGCTATTTCATGCTCCACCGCCGCTTCTCCAATCACGCTTCTGTCAATGACCGGCTCCTCGTCAGCCAGCTTGTATACTTTTCCGATACCGATTCCCGGTGATGCTGCAATCCCCTTTAACATAACAAAACCCTCTCTATCCTCTTCATGATAAAATGCGGTCCGGCCGCATTTTATTCCTTTACTGATACTTCCATTATAACATTATTTCCTTCCAGATATTTCTTTATATCTGGAATTATTTCATCGGCATTGGTAATCACCACTGGGGTCACCAGCGGTTTCCCTTTGCCGGCTACAGGATTATACAGCTTCAAAGCTACTTCTTTTTTTTTTTGAACAGTTTGTATATGATCTACTCCTTCTCCAGTAACACCTTGACGGCATCCATTGCCTGTCTTTCATCGGCGCCTTCCGTGCTGACAACTACTTTTTCCCCTCTGCCGATTCCCATGGCCATGATTGCCAGAATACTTCTGGCCGGGATGTTTGCCGCCGTTTTTCCCATTTTAATTTCACTCTGAAATTTCTTGCAAAGCTGCACCAGTTCCCCAGCCGGTCTCGCATGCAGCCCTTCAGCCCTGTTCACTGTCATCGTTTCCGTAATCATCCTTCATCCCTCCTATATAAATCGCACTAATTGTATTATTAAAATGAAGCGATTTATAATTTAGCCAACGCCTAACGCTTTGAGGCTTTAATAGTTATGCTTGCGCCTGTAATCTATTAAGCGCGTTGTCTATATTATAATTTGCCAGGCTGCGACCCAGCATCTGGGCACCGCCTTCATCCAGAACCATTGTCACATCCTGATGCAGCTGCAGGATGGACGCCGGTGTCTCGGGCGTAATCCCGCCGTACACTGATTTGAATACCGCTTCCGCCTTTGCACTGCCGTTTGCCAGAAGCAACACCTTTTTTGCATGCATGATGGTCTTGATCCCCATACTGATGGCATATTGGGGCACTTGTTCGATACATTGAAAAAAACGGGCATTGGCATTGATGGTTTCTTCGTCCAGCTTCACCCTATGGGTGGCTGTTTCAAACTTCACATCCGGCTCATTGAACCCGATGTGTCCGTTTTTCCCTATCCCCAGCACCTGCAGGTCGATGCCCCCCTGCACCATGATCAGGCGCTCGTAGTCGACGCACTCTTTGTCTATATTGGAAGCCATACCGTTAGGTATGTGAATATTGTCCCGCCTTATATTGATATGGTTAAAAAACTGGTTGTGCATATAATAGTGATAGCTGTTGACATCCCTTTCCGGGAGTCCGATGTACTCATCCAGGTTAAAGGTGACCACCTCCGAAAAATCCAGGCCTTCCTCCTTATGCAACCGGACCAGCTCCTGGTACATCAATAGGGGAGTACTGCCCGTTGCAAGGCCGATCACACTGTTGGGCCTGAGATAAATCTGCGCAGCCACAATATTTGCCGCCTTTTTGCTCATTTCTTCATAATCTTTTGATACATAGATCCTCATGGTACTACCTCCCATATACTAACTGGCCCTTCACATAGGTTTCATAAATATTCATATTTCCGTCAAACAAAGTCAAGTCTGCATCCATACCCGCCGCGATCCTGCCTTTTCGGTCGTCGATCCCAAGCATTCGTGCGGGATTTTGGGTAACCAGCCGGATTGCGTCAGGTAGATCCAGTCCTGTATTGCTTATGATATTCTTTACTGCTGTGTTCAGGGTTAAAATGCTTCCGGCCAGATGTCCGTTGGCCAGACGCACTGCATTGTCCATTACCGTCACCTGCTGTCCTCCCAGGTTATAAACCCCTTCCTTCATCAGACAGGCCATCATGGCATCGGTTATCAGGATAACCCGGTCCGTACCTTTGGCTTTCAGGACGATCCGCTGGACAGCGGGATGCACATGTATGTTATCTACAATCAGCTCACAGCAGGCTTCACTGTCCAAGGCCGCCCCTGCCGCCCCCGGATGCCTATGGTGCAGCGGCGGCATGGCATTGAAAGTGTGGGTAAAAAGGCGTGCGCCTCTTCTCACGGCCTCCATGGCCTGTTCATAGGTAGCTTGTGTATGCCCGATGGAGATGATGATATTGCTTTCGGTGCACCTTTTAATAAACAGCTCGCTTCCTGCGGTTTCAGGTGCCAGAGTCACAATCTTGAGGACATCGCCGTAGGACTCGATCAGCTTGTAGTAAGGTGCGGCTATAAAGGTCTCATCATGGGCTCCCTTGGCGTTTTTGTTGATGAAGGGACCTTCAAGATGGCAGCCCAGGATTTCAGCACCGGCGGCTTGCTTCTTCATGGCATTCCGGATATTTTTGAGCGCCTGCTCGATCCGTTCCTCCGGCATGGTCATGGTGGTAGGCAGGAAAGCGGTAACACCTGTTGCAGTGAGGCTCCGGCTAATGACAGCGAGGCTTTCGTCATTTTCATCCATGGTGTCTGCACCTGCACACCCGTGTATATGAATATCTATAAACCCTGCTGACAGGTATTTGCCTTCTGCGTCGATAACCTCACTGCACTGTTTGGTTAATAGATCTTGTCCTTCGCTTACCGCTATGATCCTATCATCAAAAACGATGCTGTGATTTTTCAATATACTCTGATCTGCTATAATATTTGCATTGACTATCGCTTTCATTTAATCGCCCCTTACCGCCTTCTTTACATTTCCATCATAGCGTTCCAGCAGAACTTCCGCCTCTTGGGCAGTTATACCCAGCAGCAGCGTCAATAGTGCTGCCTTGGCATTTCCTTTCGCACTGTTCAGTGCCTCTTGCGCTTCAACCGAACTGCGGCCGGATGCCGTCTCAAGGATTTTCACCACTCTTTTCTTCAGCTTATCATTGATGGGACGTACGTTGACCATCAGATTACCATAGGTTTTTCCCAGCTTTATCATGGCACAGGAGGAAAGCATATTAAGGACCATTTTCTGTGCAGTTCCGGCCTTAAGCCGGGTCGAACCGGCTATGGCTTCCGGCCCCACCTGGATTTCGATGCCGATATCCGCCAGCTTTTGCAGTGCGCCCCCTGACGCGCAGCTGATTCCGACTGTTTTGCAGCCCGTTTCCTTTGCAAACCGGATTCCTGATAAGACATAAGGGGTATTGCCGCTGGCGCTAACGCCCACCAGGATGTCGGCAGATGACAGCCCACGCTGCCTCAGGTCTTCAAGCGCCAGACCTTCGTCATCCTCGGTATCCTCTTTCCAACCGGCAACCGCGCCCTCACCACCGGAAATGATACCGACGACGACACCGTCCTCCATCCCGAAGGTGGGTGGTATTTCCGAAGCGTCCACCACCGCCAGCTTTCCGCTGGTGCCGCTTCCGATATAAATCAGCCTTCCGCCGGTCTTCAGTGCAGAGGCAATGGCATCCACAGCCTGCGCAATCTCATTGAGGTTTTGGGAAACGGCACCGGCCACCTTTTTGTCTTCCTCATTGAATAGTCTGACCATTTCCAGGGTGGACACTTCATCTATTTTAACCGTATCCGGATTAATGTTCATACTGCTTCCTCCTGTTTAACCGTTTCATTTTTTCTACCTTTTCAGCACGACTTCAAACTTATATTTGTCTGCCCTGTATATGGCCTTTGTCAGCTCCATGGGCTTATCGTCCTTCAAGTAAGTTTTTCTCGACAGCATCAAGGCTATGGCGTTTTTCTCCACATTGAGCATGCTGCATTCATATTCATCCAATATGACAGCTTCAATACTCTGGCGTGCATAATCCATAGCCAGCCCGAAACGGCTGATCAGCACATCATAAAGGGATTTTCCCTCCAACATGTCGCGGGTCAGCTCCCGGCAAAGATCCACCGGTATATAAGCCGTTTCCATGGCATAGGGTTCTCCGGATACCAAACGCAGCCTGGTGATCTCGAATATCTCCTGCCCCTCTTCCAGGCCCAAGCCTTTTAGGATTTTCTTGGTGGCTTTTTTCCTGCTGAAGGCCAGCATTTGGGTTTCCACTTCCAGACCTTTGGCTTTCATATCCTCGGTGAAGCTGACCAAAGCTGACAATTGATGGCGTTCCTTGGGTTTTGAAACAAATGTGCCTTTCCCCTGCTCCCTATACAAAAGGCCTTCATTGACTAGATTCAATATGGCTTTGTTTACTGTCATCCGGCTGACTTCATGAAAAGCACAAAGTTCCCGTTCCGGAGGAATCGGATCTCCGGGTTTCAGTTCTTCATTCTCAATCAGCTCGCGGATGATGTCCTTCAGCTGATAGTGAAGGGGAATGGGTGAACTTTTATTGACCTTTTTCATCGCATCCTCTTTCTCCTGTCATATTGCTATGTTGACATGTTGTATATACCAATTTCATCTTCAGTTTAGCACAGAGTCGGATTCTTGACAATACTGCATTCCAATTTTTATTCAAGTTCCTGACTAAAACCTGTTTAATGGGGAACATTATAAGTTTGTCCTATCCAGAAAAATACTTTGCAAAAAAACAGGAATGCTATAAAATGTTAATATATGTTTTTTAACTTTTTGCGGGGGAGTGAGGATGTGGATTTTGAAAAATCATGCGGTGCGGTGGTTTATCATAAGCAGGAGGGTGAATACCGGTTTCTTGTCATCAAACACCGGAACAACGGCCACTGGGGCTTTCCAAAAGGGCACGTGGAAAACGGCGAGTTGGAGCAGGATACCGCTCTGAGAGAAATTGCGGAGGAGACCGGCTTGACGGTCCGGCTGCTGAACAGCTTCAGATATAAGATCGAGTACGCCCCCAAGGAAGGCATCTGGAAGGAGGTTGTTTTCTTTCTGGCGGAAGCAGCCAACAGGGATGTGACGGTTCAGGATGAGGAGATCGATGATTACAAATGGCTTACTTACCAGAAGGCCTATGATTTGATCACCTTCAGCAATAGCAAGAATGCACTGGCTAAGGCCAAAGCTTTCCTTAAGAAAGAAAGAGGGTAGGATGATATGCTGCAATGCGTTATTTTTGATATGGATGGCGTCATCATAGACAGCGAACCGCTGCATTACCAGGTCTTTGAGATCCATTGCCGGGATCTGGGGTTTAAGGCGGCAGAGGAAGATTACAATGCCTTTATCGGCTGTACCGACCTGGATATGTATGCTTTTCTGAAAGAAAAATATGGTTTATACGAATCTGCGGAGAATCTGGTCGAATATAAGCGGACCCTTTTTGTGAGCTGTCTGCTGAATGCAGACATAAAGCCAATACCAGCCGTTGAGCCCCTGATCCGTCAGTTGTCCGCCTCAGGCATCCAGCTTGCTCTGGCTTCCTCCTCCGAGATGGAGGTCATCCGTCTGGTGCTTGACAAATTCAATATGGGAAAGCTTTTTGACGTTGTGGTCAGCGGCACGGAGCTCCAGCGGTCCAAGCCTGCACCGGATATTTTTCTGAGAACGGCGGCGTTATTGAATGCAGAACCACGCACATGCATGGTTATAGAAGACTCCAGAAACGGTGTCGCTGCAGCAAAAGCAGCCGGCATGAAATGCATCGGCTTTCAGAACCCTAATTCCGGCAACCAGGACCTGTCGGCTGCCGATAGGATTATCAGCCATTTCAGCGAGATAGACATCCGTGAGCTCATCAGCAGTTTGCTTTAGTTTACCCCTGTACAACAAAAAAGCCTCCGATACGGAAGCTCAAAGCAGGGAAAGTATAAATGGGGGAATAAGTGACTGCTCTTGCAACAGTACAATTTATTCTTGATTTCATTATAGACCGGCTTGAGCCTACTGTCTGTAAGCTTCATGAAAACATTCTGTTAGGTTTTTGTTAACTATATCTCTGTCGTAATACTGTTATCCAGCTTGGTGATGTGGGTAAACAGCCTGCCGGAAATATTCATGATTATGAGGCCCTGCCTGTAAAACCCTTCTGTGGGTATTTCCCAGATCACCCTGGCGGATACCCGATCATACCTTTCACCTTCCAGTATAATATTGAGCACAAGCATACTGCCCTTATCCAGGGAAACAGGAGACATGACCCCAAGACCTCCGGCTGAAATATCCAAAAGCTCCATTTCCAAGGGTGACTCCGGCTCAACCTCCCGGCCTTCTGAAATATATTTTTTACAGTAGGCCTTAGACTGCTGTCCCATACGTTTGTGTCGTCTCATATCAAAAGCCTCCCTGGAATCCGCTGCTTTGGCTTTGCTGCTATTGCTGTTCATTGAAGCGCCTCCGTCTCGCAATACCGATTATTATCCTATTCCATTATATCATATGATGGGGCTTTTTCAGGTCAAATATTTCGTTGTTCCTTTGCTGTTTTCTGTGATAAACTAGAAAATAGCATATGTTGATATCCGGGGGGATTATCATGTTTGTAGGCCGGCTGGACAATCTTTTTGAAAGTGTCATGACCGATCTGATGATGAATTCTATCAGTGTTTTTGTTGTTGGCAAGGATGTCCACTGTATGGTAGACAGCCGCGAGTATGCAGCAACTGTAACCTATATGCGGAAGCCCCTGGAAAAAGCATTCTGCGGCGACAGAAACCACTCTCTTATCATCATGCAATGTGTCATCATTGAGATTGAAGGGGTTAAGCTTCCCATATTCGCGGACGGTGAGATCTATCTGTCCATCAGCATGAATGAGGCCGGAATCACCCATCCTATTCTCATCAAAAGCCCGGTTGCCAGGCAGTTCTTTCATTTCATAGTGGGAATCCACCGCGACAAAAGATATGTACAATATGATCCGACGGGATGAAAATCGGTCCGATTTTTTTGAATGGGGTGTCTTATTTACATCTGAGTCAATTTAGAGGAGTGTGTATCATGAATCAGACATTGGAACTATTGAACGGTAGAAAATCCGTCCGCGCTTATGAGACTAAGGATGTTCCCCAGGATGTAAGGGATGAGATCATAAAAGCAGCCTTGCGCGCTCCAACCGCAGGCAATATGATGCTTTATTCCATATTGGAAATCAAGGATCAGGCTATTAAGGAAAAACTGGTGGAAACCTGTGACAATCAGCCCATGATTGCTAAAGCACCTTTTGTACTGCTGTTTCTGGCAGATTATCAACGCTGGTATGATTATTATGCAATCGCCGGTGTGGAAAAAATGTGTACAAAAAAAAGCGTGAAGATGCGTACCCCGGAAGAAGGGGACCTGCTTCTGGCCTGCTGTGACGCGCTTATAGCCGCCCAGACCGCAGTGGTTGCCGCAGAAGCGATGGGACTGGGTACCTGCTATATAGGTGATATCTTGGAAAACTATGAAGTGCATCGGGAGCTTTTCGACCTTCCAGACTATGTGCTTCCCATCACCATGGTATGCTTCGGGTACCCGACCGGGCAGCAGGCTTCCAGGCCGCAGCCGCCCAGATATGACAGCGAATTCATCGTGTTTGAAAATAAATATAAGCGCTTGTCGGAAGACGAGTTTGCCCGGATGTACAGCTACAGGATCAATGAAATATTCAAGAACGTAGCGTTTGCAGATGGTGCTGAAAACTTCGGACAGCACTTCTACCTCAAGAAATTCGATGCGGATTTCACAAAGGAAATGAACCGCTCGGTCAGAGCAGCACTTAAGAATTGGACATCCAAATAGGGTCCGGGTGCTTTGGGAGAAAAATACACAGAATAAAAAAAGGGCAAGGATCTGAATCCTTGCCCTTACAACCTATGACTCATTGCTTGCGAGGTCTTTTGCTCCAAGTATCACATGCGCTAGTCCGAAGCCTACAAGTCCGGCTGCAACCGCCGGCAGGATATCCTTCCTGTTCATGCCATGCCGCTCCATATCGATTCCCCTCAACATGGATCCGGAAGCCAAAACTGCTGTTCCGAGAAGTGTCGGTATCAAACCCTTTTGCATCGTACTCCTCCTCACGTTTTAATGGATAGATTGCCTTACTATTTTGTGCAGATTTCCGCATTTTATCCTTTGCCATTCCACTTGTTGGGATTTGCTGGCCGTGCTATAATATTTTTATTCTACTTTCTCAATCTGCTGCATGAGGTGTTTAAATGAGAAATAAGGGTCTGATTCAGATTCATCTGGCTGTCCTGCTTTTCGGGCTATCCGGGTTATTCGGAAAGCTGCTGGCACTTCCTCCTATGATTATCGTGCTGGGGAGAGTCGTTTTTGCCGCAGCTTTTTTATTTTTGGTCAATACGGCTGCTAAACAGGAGCTGCGGCTCAAGGAGAAAAAGGACTATGCTTATCTCGCTGCAGCAGGTGTCATCCTGGCTGGGCATTGGGGCTCCTTCTTTCTCTCCATTCAGATGTCTACTGTGGCCATTGGCCTGCTGACCTTTTCCACCTTCCCTGTGTTTGTAACTTTTCTGGAGCCCCTATGCTTCAGGGAAAAGATCCGGGGCAGGGACCTTGCGGCTGCAGCCGTCACTTTTTCCGGCGTCATCCTCGTCATCCCCGGCTTTGAATTCAGCAGTACCATGACACAGGGCGCTTTATGGGGAATCGCTTCCGGCTTTACCTTCGCTGTTCTGTCCATATTGAACAGGAAATATGCCAGCCGCTATTCCGGACTGGTCATTTCCTTATATCAGGATTGCGCCGCAACCATTGTGCTGCTGCCTTTCCTGTTTGTCATCCGCCCCCGTTTCCTGCTTTCCGATATTCTGCTCCTGCTGCTTCTGGGCGTCGTCTTTACAGGCATTTCCCATGCCCTGTTCATCAGCGGCCTGTCCAAAGTGAAGGCGCAGACTGCCAGCATTATTGCCAGTCTGGAGCCGGTTTACGGCATTATCGCTACGGCGCTTTTGATAGGAGAAATCCCCTCCTGGCGAACCATTGCCGGCGGCGTGGTCATTCTTGGAACCGCTTTTTATTCCAGTGTATTGTCAAACCAACCGCCGGAAGTATGACATGCTTTTGCAAGCTGCTATAGCTGATCCAGCTTTTTTGCCATGTACAAGCCGTTTTTTTCACTAATCCTTAAAACTGTCTATTAGTCCTGTGATGGTGTTGATTGCTTCTGCTTCGTCTTCACCTTCCGCTGTTACCGTCAGCAGGTCGCCTTTTTTTGCTCCCATGCTGAGCAGGCTGATCATGCTCTTGCCATTGTATGATTGGGCATTTTTCAGGAAGCGGATTTCTGACTTGAATTTCTGAGCCGTCTGTATCAATACAACTGCCGGTCTGGCATGCAACCCCACTTCATTCTTTACCACAACGCTTGCTCTGGTCATTTTTTAACCCCCTCATATTGCGTCCTATGACTTCTCTTTACAATCTATTTTGACGGTTGTTAGACGGGATGGATAAAACTGCGGCAAATACGCCTTATGTGCCTCCAGCATTTCATCCAGTATCTGCTTCGCCACTGTATCGGAGGGCACCAGCGGATTGATAGCCATCGCCAGAAGTGCCTTGCCGTAATCCCCTGTGACAGCCGCCTCAACAGCGACGCGCTCAAAGGATTTGATCTGCTGCACCAGCCCGCTGATGGCAACTGGCAGTTCTCCCATTGCAATGGGCTTCGGCCCTTGGCCGGTTATCACGGAGCTGACTTCTACCGCCGAATCCTCGGGGATGCCTTTAATGGCACCGTTGTTCCGTGTATTGACCGGCTGTATATCGCATTTGTCGTTGTAGATGGAATGGATCAGCCGGCAAGCGGCATCACTATAATAAGCACCGCCGCGTTGTTCCAGCTGTACCGGCTTCTCATCCAGATTGACATCCTTATAAAGCTGGAACAACTCCTCTTCTACTTTCCTGACAACCTCGGCACGAATACCGGATTCTTTGGCTTCCTCCAACTGGTGCTCCAGCATTTCACCTGTCTTGTAATAATAGTTATGGTAGGGGCATGGGATCACACCCAATGCCCTGGCAAATTCAGGCACCCACTTTACACCTGTTATATTCTGCATTGTCATGGCAGCTTCTTCACTATTTAAAAGGTCTATCACCTTTTTTGTCACCTTTATGCCGTCCAAATAAACATTCAGACCGAATACCATATGGTTCAGGCCTGCAAAATCCATTCGAATCCGCCTGGGCTCCGCTTCCAACAGCTTGGCAATGTTCATCTCCATATGGATGGGTACATTGCATAGCCCGATTGCTTTTGGGCTGCCCCCGTATCGAAGCAGCGCTTCCGTCACCATCCCGGCAGGATTGGTAAAATTGATCATCCATGCATCCGGGCAAAGTTCCCTGATCTCTTTTGCAATTTCCAATATGACAGGAATGGTCCGAAAGGCATTGAAGAGTCCGCCCGGCCCGTTGGTTTCCTGCCCAATAACATGATGGGATAGTGGGATCTGCTCATCCTTCATCCTGGCTGCAAGCCCTCCCACCCGGAGCTGTGTAGTGACAAAGTCAGCACCCTCCAGCGCCTTGCGGCGGTCCAGCGTCATATGGATCTGAATGGGCAGCCCGGCTTTTTCTACCATCCTTTTTGCCAGCTCCCCTACAATATGGAGCTTTGATTCTCCCGCGGGAATATCGACAAGCCACAGCTCGCTGACCGGCAGCTCCGCATAGCGTTTGATGAACCCTTCTACCAGCTCCGGCGTATAGCTTGAGCCGCCTCCTAGGGTTGCGATTTTTATACCGTCCATATGCTATCTCCCATACGAATTGATCTTTTCATACATATCGACAAACTCTGCCGCCAAGTCTTTTACCGTAATGGCGTTCATCAGATGATCCTGCGCATGGATCATTAGCAGATTCAGCTCTATCTGCTGGCCTGCGGCTTCCTTTTGAATCATATCGGTCTGGATCTTATGTGCTTCATTCAAGGCCGACAAGGCTTCCTTGAGGCTCCGTCTTGCCTCTTCCATTTCACCTGCTTTGGCATGGCCGATGGCTTCCATCGAAGAACTTCTTGCATTTCCGCCATGCAGTATGAGCTGTAGAACGATTTCCTGGTAGTCCATGGTATGCATCCTCTCTCTTTCAAAACTTATATGTCCGCATAGCTTATCAGCTCGATACCCCGTGTCTTCAACGCACGCTTGAGAGCCGGATCGGTCAGTACTGAAAGCTCTCTTGACCTTTGTACGTTGTATTTGCTGCTTTTCATCAGCTTTTCATCCACATAGGCTGGATGGCACATGATTTCAACCACATCACAACCGCAGCTTGCATCCAGGATGTTCAAAACTGTTTCCACCGTTACGTCATCCCCATAAAAGCGGTCGGAAAAGCAGCCTGCGTATCTGACCTTGCCGTGTAAACCGAATCGCTGAACATCTTCCCGGTACAACCGAACCGGTATATTCAGGCTTTGCGCCAACTCCACCACGATGTGCAGGACCTCTGGATGCGTTTGAACATGATGATGGCCGTCGATATGTGTCGGGGCAATACCGTAGGAAAGCAGTTTCTCCACCTGGCATTCCAGTTCCTTTTTTATATCGGATCCTTTTGCATGGGCCATCAGCTCGCTTTGCTTCCGAAAATAGCCTCTCTCATCCGTTAAGGATGGTACATCAGGGCAGACCGGACGGCCTGCCGTCAATACCAAATGAATTCCTAAACGGAGAAGGGGGTTATCCTTCAACAGAGACAGTGCCTGTTCTACTTCATCCATATTCATCATGACCGTCGTTGAAGTGACAACCCCGTATCGGAATGCTTTGATAATTCCCAGATTAACCCCTTTGGATAACCCAAAGTCATCCGCATTCATAATCAGTTTGATCCGAATCTTCTCCCTTCAGTACGAGTTACCGGTTTATGCAGACAATGTCTTGCTATTGGCAGCTGTAGATGCCTGCTGCTCTTCTTCCAGTTTCTTCTTGTCCCAGACACTGAAGAAGGGGAGATAGATCAGACCGGCTATGATAAAGTTGAATATCTGCAATGCCACGCCGGAGATTTTGCCGCCTGTCGCCAGGAAGCCGCTCATGATAAACGGTGCTGTCCACGGCACTGCCAGACCTGCAGGGCGTGCCACGATACCGGTGGACATTGCAAAGTAGGTGATGACTGCCAGTACAACGGGTGTCAGGATAAAGGGAATTGCGATGGTGGGGTTCATAACGATCGGCAGACCGAATATGACCGGCTCATTGATATTGAATATGCCTGCCGGCAGTGCCATTCGTCCCAGTGTCTTAACCTGCTTGCTCCGCGCGCGGAAAGCCATCAGACATACCAGGGCCAGGGTCGCTCCGGAGCCCCCTATATACAGCCACATGTCAAAGAACTGCTTGGTAACAACATAGGGGATTGCCTGACCTGCCTGATAAGCTGCCAGGTTTTTGCCCATCAGATCCATCCAGATAGCCAGCATGACGCTTTCTACAATCATGGCACCATGGAGACCCAATGACCAAAGCAGGTGTATCATCAGTACAGATATAATAACGCCGAACAAGCTGGCCCCTAAATTGGCAAGCGGCGCTGAAATGATCTGGGTAATCATGCTGTTGAGATCGCCATAGGCGGTGAAGGAAACCGCTATTCTGATGAGGATCGCAGCCAGAATACTGAAGGCTGCAGGAATCAATGCGACGAAGGACCGGGATACGGACGGCGGTACGCCATCGGGCATTCTGATAACAATGCCTTTTTTGATGACAAGCCTGCATATCTCAACAGTCACAATAGCGGTAAGCAGTGCCAGGAACAATACGCCGGCGCCTGTGAAGCTTAATGAGATGGACCAGGTATTGTGGTGGTCGGGGAGTTGTATGACAAAACATGACAGTGCAATAACTGCTGTTGATAATGCATCAATCTTGTATTTCTCAGCCAACCGGAAAGCAATGCCCAGACAGGAGAAAACACCGTAAAAAGCAAAAGTAGCATCATATATGATGACAAGAGGTTGTCTCCAAAACTCACCGAAAATGCTGGCCATAAACTCCGGATAACCGGTAACGGGGAAATTGGCCAGTATCAGGATAATGGAACCGACTATAAGAATCGGGATACCCAGGATCAAACCGTCCCTGATAGCTGTCAGGTGCTTCTGCTCGGCAATTTTCGCCGCAACAGGCATGACCTTTTCTTCCAAGAATTGACCTACTTTATTCATGTGAACCGATACCTCCCTATTTAATTAAACTTAGTGCGAGTTCCAGGACTTTTTTTCCGTTGATCATTCCGTAATCCACCGATGGGATTACTTCGACCGGTATGCCTTTTGCTTCCCCTTCATGCTTCAGGCTCTTTAGCTTATACCTGATTTGAGGCCCTAGCATAATGACATCCGCCCGGTCGTTTCTGTCATCCGTCTCAATATATTGCAATATTTCCGACTCGGCTACCGCTATGATATTTGCTTCCGGGCTCAATTCCTTTGCAGCCGTTTTCATCCGCTCAACCAGCAGGCTTGTTGACATGCCGGCTGCACAACATAGAACGATATTCACCCCGTCTCCCCCTCCTCATATATTTTGTTTTAATATTTTGCAAGTTAGATGCCAAAACACTAAATTATTTTGGAATCCAGGCTTTTCAATGCCTTAGATACTCTGCCACTTCCTGGACAGTCTAGTGTTTTTGTGTTTCCCCCAAATAAAAATAGTGTTTCATACTGTATTTCAGGATAAAACACTAGCTCTTACTACAACCCATACTCCCCAGGTTCTTTTATTTCGAAGAAGTTCATCACGTAGCAAATCTCGTTGTCTGTAATATTGATCTGATATTTCTCTTCCAAGTAGTTCAACGCTGTGCGGATGCTCTGATAAGCCTGCCTGTTGTCTGTGATATATTGTGCGGCGTTGCAGTATTTTACAACAACGCCACCGCCCTTCAGACGGTCAACCATGCAACTGATGTGCAGCACGATGCCGATCAGACTGTCCACGCTCAGCTTTACATGGAGCGCTTCTTCTATCAAGGCAATGCAATGCTTGACATCCGTATAGACCCGTTCACCGTCCACGTTCTTCAGGTGGTATTTGATGGTGCTGCCCATCTTCAAATAGGTGCTCTGTATATTGACAATATCCTGGATCTCACTGACGGCCTTCAGGTTGAGGACCTCCTGGATATGAAACTGCGGCACCTTGGTATCAATATGGAAGGATGTAACGATGCAGGCAATATCCATTTTCTCGCTGATTTTTTTGAGCCTTTGCTGGATATTCTCCGTACCGATCAGATTGACGGGAATCACTTCAAAAAGATTTTCCGGAAGCCTCAGATGGTTCTCCAGGAAGCTCTTCAGGGCAATGGCACTTCCCTCCCCCGTCAGGCATACGGTGACAATGGCCAGCCTGGAGGAGACCGGGGCTTCCCGCTTGGCCTTGAAGGAGGCTTCGTTGAAGGTTGTGATGCCTAAAACATCCTGATAGATTTCTTCCAATGCATAACCCAGCATAGCCTTCCTGGTGGCCTCCAGCACATGGGGTGTGCTTGCCAGCGAAACAACTCTGACAGGGATGTCCGTCTCCTTCTCAATAATACTTCCGAAAGTGGTCAGGGAGCCCATGTCAACCAATAGTAAAAATCCCGGGCAATCCGCAAAAGTACCGATGCAGGTCCGAAGTTGGTGTAAAATCTCTTCGGGGCTTATGTCCAACGGCATGTTGATGCCTACGGCATAGTCCACCCCCAACAGCTTATTGGCTACTTCTGCCATAGAGGATGCAGTAGCGCTGCCGTGAGCCAGTACGATGACCCCCACATTCCCGTTGCTTGTATGGTGCTTTTCATTATCCAGGATAAAAAACATGGTCAAAAAACCGGCTTCATCCACCGGAAGGCTGATGTCCAAACGCTTCTCTATGAGCTTTGAGCATTCCAGGGCAAGATTGAACTCCTGCCTGTACTTGCTCCGGATGTGGTTTAACTGCGGATTGATAATACTCTCGTTCCGCCGGCGCCTTTCAACCAGAGTTTGAATATGGAGTGCCATTCCGAGACAGACTTTCTGGCTTAATACCCTGTCCAGTCTTGCCTCGCTGAACTTTACCAGCTCCTCAACCAGGCTGATGACCAGGGGGTCCACAATATTGGCCAGGTTGGACTTTTTGAAGCGTTTATCGATCCCATATAAAAACTGGTTGAAATAATTCTCGATATCCCGTTCCATGATGGCTTCCAGTTCTTGCTGGCTGACGCCCCGGCTCTTCAGTTCCTCCACCCGTGCATCAATCAGCTCATAAACGTTGTCCAAACCCGCCATCTCACCGTCTTCCAGCTCTGCCTGATTGGGATTTATAACATAGTAGTTGTTCTTCATGCTGAGAAGCTTACCCCAGTCATTCCGGTGGTCTTTTGTGTTCAGGAGTCCCTCTTTCACATGGCCTGCAAGATCGGTGGTGCTGATGTAGATGCATTCCTTCCTGTAGGATACATAATCTGCATAAGCTTTGGCACAGGCCAGCTGTATATCCGATTTCAGCTGTCCGATGTTGTTGGGGCAGTTATAGCTTAAAAATGCCCGCATGGCATTGGTTGAAACCAATATTTCCCTATCCAGCCGCCTGGCTTCCTCTTTCAAAAACAACAGAATCAGCCCGAAACGCTCTTCGATGCTCCGCTCCTTCAGCTGCGGCAGCCGGATGATCATGGGAATCCTTCTGGTAAAAGTCCTCAGCAGGCTGGATTCGGGGTTTTCGGTGGTAGCGGAAATGATGAGGACATTAGCCGAGCGCTCCTCCTCTGTTTCTCCCAACCGTCGGAACCGGCCTTTATCCATGAAGGTAAAAAACATTTCCTGTCCCTCGGCAGGCAGACGGTGCACTTCATCCAGAAACAGGATGCCGCCGTCAGCTTTTTCAATCAGACCCTTCCGATCCACATCCGCACCGGTATATGCCCCCTTCTTCACACCGAAAAGCTGGCTTATCAAAAGCTGGGGGTTGTTGCTGTAATCCGCACAGTTAAAAGTGATGAAAGGCGCGTTTTTTGCCAGCTTGCCCATTTCCACGGCGTACTTGTGCATCATGCCGGCAAACATAGACTTCCCTACGCCTGTTTCCCCTAGTATAAGTGCATGCATCCCTCTAGGCGGATACAAGATGGCCGCTTTGGCCTGCTCCACTGCCGTAGCCAGGCTTCTTCCGGCCTTTACCAGCTTGTCCAGCGTGGTCTCGCTGCTTTCAGCCTCTGCAATGCTTCCACCGGGTGCAAACAAAGTGGGGCGTCCGTCGGATTTGGTCACTTTGCCTTCCCTGCATAGCTGGTTCAAGTCGCTGCTGACATTAGCGCGGCTTAGCCCCATTGCATCCGCCAGCGCCAGGGCGCTGATCCCCTTGCCTTGATGCATTGCTTTCAGTTTGCAATATACCGCTTCAATCCGCTTCACACTTTTCATCCCCTGTCCCTCATAATACAATTCATTCAAATTATACCTGTATTTGGATTGGGGTTCAATAGTCTGAATATACTTCGCCAAAAACAGAAGTCAGCCGTACCGGCAAGTGCGGTTACGGCTGACATTTGCTCAACCTTTATAGCCTCTGAAAAATTGATTCATGACCCCATTGACCAGCTTCTCGGATACATACTGGGCTATCTGCCCGCTGTTTTCTCCCAAAACCCGGTTAATGACCGCCGGTACCAGATTCTGCATGTTGTCGAATTGAAAGCCTGTTTTACTCAGTTCTTCATATAGGATCCTCTGTATATATTCCGGCGTTATGCCGCTAAATCCGTTACCTTCGTTATTGCCGCCTGCATTCATTCCTTCCGGCATTCCAAACCCTCCCTTCGTTTTAAAATTCTGCCCTCTACTCCATCATACGAAGCGGCACCCTCTATGTTGACAAGCGAAAATTCATTATCGGGTTGTCCCTCTAATTAATGCCTTCTTTGGGGTTTTGTATTATAATAAGACTAATGTTTGCCTAATGTTTGCTTTGAGGGGATGGGGTATCTTGGAAAAAATCATTTATACCTTGGCTGTGGCTGCCATAGGCGGCTACATCGGAATAAAAATAAAAATGCCTGCGGGTGCTCTGATCGGCGCCATGATCGCTGTGGCTGTCTTTAATATTCAAACCGGAAAAGGCGACGTACCAAGCCAGTTCAGAGTGATCGCCCAGGTAGCTGTGGGTGCCATGATCGGCCTGAATTTTACCATGGATACTGTCACTGGCTTGAAAAACCTGGTGGTGCCTGCTTTGGTGCTGGTCATCGGGTTGACGGCCTTCAGCCTTTTTCTGGGCTTTATTCTATCCAAGGTCACCGGACTTGACTTGGTGACCGCCTTGTTCAGCAGTGCGCCGGGAGGACTGACGGATATGACGCTGATCTCCGATGCCTATGGTGCCGACACGCCGAAGGTGGCACTCCTGCATCTTGTCAGACTGCTTACCGTCATCTCCGTTTTGCCCTTAGTCATCGGCTGGTTTACCAGGCTGCTGGTTAAATAATTATTATTTATTGAAAGGAGCTCTCTCAATGATCGATCATGTTATACATGAAGCAACAACAGCACTGGAAGCGATTGCTGTCTATCGTAGGCTGCTTGAAGATCCGGTGATCGGCAAATTTTATGGACTGATTAAGGCTTTACCGGAGGCTGAAAAGGATTTCAGTTCCTTCCTGAACCTGTACAATGCTTTCTATCATGCGCTTATCGCTGCTGAATCAGCGGGCAGCTTGAAGGCATATATCATAAGCAGCATCATTTATGATGATAACCCATTCACAAAAAGTGCCGGGGAAAAAGCTTTGCCGCTTATGGACATCCGTCTGAAAAAAGCCGTGGAAAACGATTTGCGCAGGCTCCAATCTGTTGCTGTGCTGACTGCCCAGGATATCAAGGGCGCAGCGAGTCTGGGCTTAATGCAAAGCAGCTTTGAGGCCGGCATCGTCGAAAGCCTTGCAGAGTGGAATGATGATGCCATCGGGCATACCTTGGACAGTGCGGTGCATCAGACACTCTGGGAAAGCGGGGATTGGGGAAGCTGCCTTGAGGTATTGGCTGACTTCCACCGAAGCAGCGGCTCCGGCATTTTTGCACGGTATAACGGCTTCATATGGGAGCGAAAACACGGCAGCGTATGCCTGAAAGGCTTGGAGATGCCGGATCCGGTCCGGCTGTCGGAGCTGCTGGATTATGAACTGGAGCGCAGCAAGGTTGTGGAGAACACGCTGCAGTTTCTAAATGGCTACCCTGCCAACAATATGCTGCTCTTTGGTGACAGGGGTACAGGCAAGTCCTCTACCGTGAAGGCGCTCCTCAATGAATATGCGTCAAAGGGACTGCGGATGATCGAAATACCCAAGAAGTACCTGTCTGACTATCCCGAAATCGTCACGATGCTTAGGGGCAGGCCCCACAAGTTCATTATTTTTGTGGATGACCTTGCCTTTGAGGACCATGAGGAGAACTATACCGACCTGAAGGCCATGCTGGAGGGCGGGCTGGAGAGCAAGCCTGCAAATGTGGTGATCTATGCCACCTCCAACCGGCGGCACCTGATCAAGGAGCGGTTCAGCGACATGGCGGACCGCGGCGACGAAATCAGGGAATCCGAAACCGTTCAGGAAAAGCTTTCCTTGGCCGACCGCTTCGGCATGATTGTCAGCTTTTCCTCTCCCAGTCAGCAGCAGTACCTGCGGATCGTGGACGGGCTGGCAGCAGCCAGGGGACTGGAAATCGACAGGGAGCAGCTTCACCGTGAAGCGCTGAAGTGGGAGCTGTGGTACAATGGGCGTTCGCCGCGTACAGCACGCCAGTTCATCGACTGGCTCGAAGGCAAAATAAAAGAATCTTAGGGGATCCTAAGATTCTTTTATTTTGTCCTGTCTATCAACTACTCAAACTTTACCAGCCTGGCGCCTATCGCGAAGAACAGCAGTCCCATGCCGATCAGTACGGCGGTGGGCAGCACGGCGGCTTCAAAGCCTTTTCCGTAGCTGGCGATGGCCTCCATGCCCTGGACCGCCCATTTTTGCGGCGTGAAGTTTGCCAATATGAGCAGCACCTTCATGTTAACGATCTCTAGAGGCCACATGCATCCCCCCAGCATGGCGGTACTGGTCAGTATGATGGGTGAGATTGCTGCCAGCTGTGCATGGGTCTTGACGATACCGGATAAAAGCAATCCCATGCAGGTTACGGCGAAGATGAAGGCTCCCGCTACCATCAACACACCTGCCGTGCTATTTCCCCAGTCTACGCCAAGAAGGTATTTGCCTGCCAGGATCAGTACCCCCAGCTGAACAGCCCCCATCAGGAAAGCAGTGACCAGGTTGCCGCCCAGGATGGATGCTCTGGAAACCGGTGAAATCAGCATCCGCTGCCATATCTTGTGCTGCTTGTCGTACAGGATGGTCCCTACGCCGAATACCATGGTATACATGGAGAAGAAAACCGAAAAACCGATCATGGAATGCTTCATACCATCATAACCGTTGTTTTCTGCTACATCCACCAGTGCTTCCGATATCCGCATCGGATTCTTGAACCGCCATGAATCCATGACGTCCCTGTATGCACTTTTCTCAATGGCCTCCCGGTCAGCCTCCGGCTTGCTTTGACTTATAAAGTCCGCCGTAATGTCGGCAATCCGGATGCTGCCTATCATTTTGACCGCTGAGCTGGTCACATACTTTTGCAGTGTCATGATATTCACATCATCTTTTAATTTGATCATCCCCACGGAAGCCTGCTTACCGCCTGATACGGCGTTCTCAAAGCCTTTGGGTATGACGACCGCCGTCAATGCACTGCCATCCTCGACTCCGGCCTGTGCTTCCTTATAACCGGCAGCCACAAAATTGTAGCCTGCCTGTGTAGCGATTTCCTGATACAGCATGCCGGAATACACAGATTGATCTTCATCAACGATATAAACTTTAGGCAGATAACCGGTCATGGAGGCGCCGAAAACAAAGGTCAATCCCAAAGCCATGACCGTCATCACGACAAAAATCATATATTCGTCCCGCAGGCGCAAAAGCCTTAATTTGATTATGCTGAGCATCTTTCACCCCTGCCTTTCCTGTTGAAAATAAACGCTGCAAGCGTTGAAAACACAATGCCGACAATAACCAGTGAAGCCAGATATCCCAGGATATCCACAACGCCGTATCCTCTCATGATTTTCAGGTATGCCTTCAGAGCGATGCCGTTCAGTGAGAAAATACTGAGCTTCTGCATAAAGGAGGGCAATATCTCGATTGGGAAAAAGCTGCCGCCCAGCAGTGCCATGGTCTGTATGACAGCGGTCTCAAAAATATTTGCCATTTTGTCGTTTCCAGACTTAAAGGTAGCAGCAGAGATCATGGCTCCGATCCCGGCAACCGCGAAGGCTGCACTGATGCTGATCAATGCCACTGCAGGGAAGCTGCCCCAATACACCTTCAGCATCAGGCTGGAAAACGATACCATTACTGAGATCTGAACCAGTGCCAGAACGAAGATGGTAAAGAATTTTCCTGTCAGGATTCCGGTCTTGGGCACGCCTGCAATCACCATCCGGTTGTATGTGATGTTGTCCTTCTCATCCAGCAGCAGCCGGCCGCCGTGTCCCGCTGCAAACAGGATAAACATCGTCATCATGGCCGCTGCGTAGTAGGCAAAGCTGGAAACCTGCCGCCGCCCTTCCGCTTTCAAGGCGGTGATCTCTACTTCGATGTCCCTTAGCTCATTATTGATTCTGTCTACAATGGCCTCCATATCTTCGAAGGCATCGGTACCCAAGCTGTTTGAAAGTGCCGTTTCCAGGATCACATTCTTGCCGATCATAATGGCAGCCATATTGTCCGTGAAGGCTTCCATAATGCTCTGAACGATCTGTCTGCCTATTTCTCTTTCGGGATGGCCGATGACCTTGATACTCACCTGGTTGCGGAAAGGTGTCACGACATTGATCTTCATGTTGTAAACAAAATCCCGGGGCAGCACCACCACTGCCGAAACAGCCTTATCTCTCAGCTGCTGCAAGGCGTTCTCTTCATCCGTTATGCGGTATTCAACAAACTTCTGAAGCGCTTCACTATCCAGAAACTCCTTGAAGAATATTTTTTCGATGTCAAACTTCTCAGCGCCTTCTGCCAACCGGTCCAATGCGTCCTTTCCCATATTCTGCGTCAACAGGCTGCCTTTCAGGGTTTCCAGGAACTTCTCCGATTCTTCCTCGATATGGTATTCCTTTACTACGGCGATCTGTATCTTGCCAATTCCTTCGCCGTCGCTGAAAGCGCCTCTCAGGGCGGAGCTCAGGATGGCCGTCAGGATGACCGGCATCAGCAGAATGGTCACTAGCGCCTTTTTATCACTCAGTATGATTTTGAGATCCTTCCGGATCATATCCGCAATTTTCATACCCATTCTCCTTAATCTCTCAGCGCTTTTCCGGTAAGGTGCAGGAATACCGACTCCAGGTTGGGTTTCCTGACATCAATGCCGGCGATATGGCTGCCTGACTTGCCAACCTCAGCGATAATATCTGCCAAAATGCCATCCACACTTTCTCCGGCTACCGTTATCTCACCTTCGACAACCTCGGCCTTGCCGACTCCCGGCAGCCTCTTTATACGTTCCACCAGGCTGTCATTGATTTTATCCAGCTTCAGGCTGACCTGCTGCTGTCCCTTGATGATCTCAACCAGCTCATCCTTGGTACCCGAGGCGATGATTTTCCCCTGGTCCATAATGCAGATCCTGCTGCAAAGGTACTCTACTTCTTCCATATAGTGGCTGGTGTAGATGATGGTCATGCCCTGCCTGTTCAGCTGCAGTACGGTATCCAGAATGTGGTTTCTGGATTGGGGATCGATGCCTACCGTGGGTTCATCCATAATGAGAAGCTCCGGTTTGTGCAGCAGCGCTGCGCCGATATTCAGTCTCCGCTTCATTCCGCCGGAATACTTATCCACACGGTCCTTCAGCCGTTCCTGGATCCCGATGACCGATGCCACCTCTTCTATTCTCTGCTTCAGCAGTTTCCCCCTCAAGCCGTACATATTTCCCCAGAAGCCCAGGTTTTCGTAACCCGTCAGCGTCGGGTACAGAGCAACATCCTGCGGCACTACGCCCAGCTTTTTCTGCAGGGATTTGGCATCCTTCCCGATACTGCTGCCCTTGAAAAGGATCTGCCCCTTATCAGGGGGAAACAGCGTAGAGATCATGGATATGGTGGTGGACTTGCCGGCGCCGTTGGGACCCAGTAAGCCGAACACCTCCCCTTCCGCTACTTCGAAATTGATACCGTCCACCGCCTTGATATGGTTAAAGTGCTTATACAGGCCTTCCACTTTAAGAATTGTCATTTTCTACACCTGCCTACTCTTTCTTTTTCAGGAGGTCTTCGAATGCCGAGGGCATATTCTGCTCCAGGCTGTCGGCATCCAATGTGTTTTCCTCTGTCAGAACCGGGAATTCAAATTGCTGTGCCTTATTGATGCTCCAGTTTTTTGTCTCCAGCTGGAACCTAACAGCTGTCATTCCCCCTGGCTTGGTATCGTTAACGCTTACGTTGCAGCTGACAACTTCATTCACAATATAGCCGTCAATATCGACAAAAGCATCGTATTGAAATTCTTCAATCCGGTAAGATTTCAGGTTATCCTTGATATCCGTAAAAAGTTTGTCATAGCTGACATCTTCCAGATCCTTGACCTTATCCTTGAAACTATCCTCAAAAGCCGCTTTTAGTTTTTCATCCCCGGAAAGCGTATCCGTCCAAGCGCTGAGCAAAGCCTTGATCTGCTCATCCGACAGCTTCATGGTGTATTGCGTCGCCTTCACTTCACCGTCCGGCGTCGACTGAACGATCTGCTTTCCCTTCATCACGTTTTCCTGCTTCAGAAGATCCACCCAGGCCTTCCCCAGGGACTCCAGCGTTTCCTTGGAAATCAGCTCCTCTGCTTCCTGGGGCGCTTGCTGCTCCTTTGCCTGATTGATCATATCACTCAGCTTGACATACTTTCCGATGATGGGCATCTTAACAAAGCTTTCTTCCCCGTTTTTATAGAAATCCATATCAAAACCCAGTCCGCCCAGATTCAAGTAGTTTCTGGATAGGGTCTGACGGGCTTCTTCATCAAAGGTTACATTGAAGGAACACGCTACATCCTTGTAGTAGTTCATCTTCTTGACCTGCTCTTCCGTCATGCCGGTGGTATTGAAGTCCATCTCCACTTTTACTTCTCCGGATGACTGTCCTCTCATGATCCCGTCGGTTTTTTCAACCGCTTTTTTGTAGCTTTCCAGGCTATTGGTGCTGCAGCCTGCCAGTAGTACGGCAAGTAATACGAAAACGGCTGCCAGCCTTATTTTTTTCATGTTAACCCCTCCGATTTTTATTTTATGCTATTATTTTACCGCTTCAATTGCTCTTTATCTTGTATCTGGAAGCACATTTCCTGCGCCTTACCCATGACTTTTTGCACTAAAAATAAAACTTGAGTAAGTACTCAAGTTTGTCAGCCGATCATACCCCATTTTTGATCGTAAAAACCGCCAACTGTGTCCGATCCCGCAAATCCAGCTTGATCAGGATCCGCGTCAAATGGTTCTTCACTGTCCCTTCACTGAGAAACAGCCTATCGGCAATCTCCTGGTTGTTCATGCCTTCAGCAATCAAGCGGCATATTTCCGCCTCCCGCTCCGTCAGCAGTGCCGTCCTGGGATCTTCTTGCCTCTTCGGCTTTGCCTTAGCCAGCTCCGAGAACTTATCCAACACTTTGACCGCAACCTCAGCCTGTATCAGGGCACCGCCATTATACACCGTCCGTATTGCCTTTGAGATCTCCTGAGGCGGGGCGTCCTTCAGCAAATACCCTGATGCGCCGTTTTTCAGCGCCTCATAAATATATTCGTCGTCATTGAAGGTGGTCAGAACAATGATCTTGATCTCCGGAAAATCCTTTTTGATCAGCCCCGTCGCTTCGACACCGTTGACTTCCGGCATTTTGATGTCCATCAGCACCACATCCGGCCTGTTCCACTTGCACTGCTCATAAGCCTTTTTCCCGTTGCTGGCTGTGCCGGTTATACAAAAATCCATTTCCTTCCCGAGGATCATCTTGAGTCCTTCCACCAGGATGTCCTGATCGTCAACCAAAAGCACCTTTATCATTTCATTCCCTCCAACCGCAAGTAACCTTTTATATGAAAGCCGCCTTGCGCTTCAAACGATACCTCACCTGACAGCGCCGCCACCCGCTCCTTGATGCCCTTGATGCCATAGCCCTCTGTAAATGACCCGCTTCCGGTTCCGTTGTCCTGGATCATAAAGCTGATTCGATCCTCAGAATGGTGTACTTCAACCATCACTTTGGTTGCTTTTCCGTGCCGCACCGAATTTGTCAGCGCTTCCTGCACGATCCGGTACAGCGTTGCATTGATTTCCGGCTTCAGCTTTTCGGCATTCTCCTCCACATGAAGCTCAACCTGTACCCCGGTTTTTTCCGTGAATGCACTTGTCAGCTCTTTCAGAGATTCCGCAGTCTTGCTTTGCTGTTCCTTGCCCCTCAAGGTCTCTACCACTTCCCTGATCCCTGACAGGCTGCCCCTGGCTGTTTTTTTGGCTTGCTCCAGAACAATCCTGGCGTCGCCGATATTTTCCCCCATCAAATGGTCTGCCATCTCCATCTGCATGATCAGCCCCGTCATGTTGTGCCCCAGAGTATCATGGATGTCCCGTGCGATCCGGTTCCTTTCGTCCACCACAGCCAGCCGGTTCACTTCCTCCACATACTGCCTCAGCTGCTTGTGGGTATCCAGAAGCTCCTTGTAGAGGATGTCCTTCTTTTCCCTTTCCTCCCGGTTATACTGGGCGAAATTGACGATAACCAGGATCAGAACGTTGGCCAGCAGAAAAAAGGCCATTTGAGACACGTTAGCCAGGTTGAATTTGTAATATATCAAGAGGGTGTACTTGATGAGTGATACCAGCACTGCTGCAGTACCAATCATCAGCCCCTTGCTTCTCTTAAGCGTCAGCGCCGTCTCAAGCAATATGATGATGTAAAAGGAATGAAGAAAATAGTTGATCAGCAGCCTGGATTGGTGTTCCATGGTATAAACCAGGGCAATGTCCAATAGAAAGGAGCAGCTGTACAGAAACTCATTCCTTTTGAGCATTCCTCTGAGTAACCCCACGGCAATGTATGCAGCAAAAATACCTATGAGGATCATGAGTCTCTGCTGCTGGGCGTTCTCAAAGTAAACCGCGCCGCAGAACAAAACAGATAAAATAACGGTCTTTAGTGCCTGCATGGCAGGACTCCTTCTGAGCATGGCTTTCTCCTCCCTCGCCCGATCAATCGTTATCATACAAGTCCATTATATAACGATTGCCTGTCAATAGCCAGCAGCAGCTGGTTAAATCTGTATGATGGATAAATGGTATGAAAAAAGCACCGGCATAACCGGTACTTTTGCTACTGCTTAATGGGAATATTTTTTGAGCCGTCTTCCGGATCAAGGATGATCCGCTTCTCCGTTGACTGGTTGTTGCGGTTGTCATTTTTCTGGAAACCATAGTCATTGGTCCGTATCCCTTTATCCTCCAGCTTCCTGCCATTTTTCAAGTTCATCACCTCATGAATATTTTGCACTTACTGTTTCATATTATTCATGATTGCGCTCGCTGAATAGCTTTGCCATATAGTACTCATCTATATACTGCCCATCAACAATCAGGGAATTCGGTTTCTCCCCTTCGATTACAAAGCCCATTTTTTTATAGAGGCTGACCGCACTTTCATTATGCTTCATGACCGTCAGCTCGAGCCTGGTAATGCCGCTGCTTTCTGCCCATTTATCCAGTGCGGCGAATAAGCTTTTTCCTATGCCTTTTCCCTGATGTCCGCTCAATATACCGGCTACAATGTAGGCACTATGCTTGACCCTATTGGCAAAGCCTCTTTCAGCAGTGAGGAACCCTACAATCTCTTCCCCCACCACAGCAGCCAGCAGCAGTGAATTTTCCTCATTAAAGCTTTTTATGCGATCCTGCATTTCACCGAGTGTGGTTTTCCTCTCTCCCGGCTCATACATCATGAATTTCGTCTCTGTGTCCAGTTTCCTGAGCATATCCAGAAAACGTCCGGCATCGCTCACTTCCATCTTTCTTATGACCATATTCCCACCCCTTTCTGCTAAAAATACAAGCCTCTGCTCTCTGTCTGCTGGGGGCTGAATAAATAGGCTGTTACGGCTCCTGTAAGGAAATTCTGGAAGAAGATTTCAAATAAGCTGGCAACGATGACCACCGTGGGCAGCACATTGATCTGTGAAATCAGGGGGACTAAACCGCCTGCAACAAATAATACGCCGCCTGCAAGCACGGCTTTTTCCTTCCACGACCCATCAGCCACTAATATCAAGGGCAGAACAGACAATACCAGCATCAGTCCCCTGAAAGGCTCCACCGACAGCGTCTCCATGGCTGTAGGCACGCTTAGCCCGCCCATGTTTGCCTTATAAAACACGCCTGTGATCAGCCTATAGTTGATGTTGCCGAATATGTAGTAAAACACCACATAGCTCATCGCACTTGCTGCCAGACGCCAAGTCCATTGGAAAAAACTACCTTTGCAAATGATGCTGGTCCCGCTCTTCAGCCTCCGGCAGAATAGCCCTGCGATTGCCAATGCGGCCAGCAGCGATACGATAAATTGCTGCAGCAGTACCGCTGGCAATGTATCCTTGGGAATGATGCCATTCACAAAAAAAGCTGCTTCTATCACAACAGAGGCTGCATTCAAGAACAAAACGCCGAAAATCACCATAACGCTTTTGCGCATCGTCAGTTTCAGAGATCTGGCCAACGGACCCATCATAGCAGCCAGCAAAGCGCCGGATACAAAGAAAGATATCAACATCTGCTTCATATCGACGGTAGCTTCCGGCATTTTCAGCTGCATCGCCATCAGCGCCATTCCGCCAATCAGCCCTGCAAGGATGTATACAATACCTGCAATGAGGCTCTTCCAAATGGTACCCAATACTACCATGCTACTCCCTCCTTTTGTCATCTGTTTATCTAATATGTCCTGTTTTCAACATTATTCCTTCCTTTTCCTAAGTCCTATAATTAATTATGCCTTATTAAACTTTCATTTTCCACCTCACTTGCTAAATAATACTGGGATTTCCTCAACTTTTTCATTTATGACATAAGGAATCGACAAAAAAATGCAAAAATCTGTTTTGTCTCTACGCTTTTTGTGCTATGATAAGAATTAATATTTCCATATTCTGGATTTTTGTATTATACTCACATCCACTTGTCATAACCAACATTTTAAGGAGGCGTATTGATGAAAAAGCCGTTGTCTTTCTTTTTGGCAGCAGTGGTCTGCCTATTTACCATAGGAAGTGATGTCAATGCCGATAGCTCAGACTACAAAAAGCTGGCTGCGGAGAAATTCAAAGATATAAAGAGCACCGATTGGTATGCCGAGCGTGTTGGGAAGCTGAACCAGCTGCAGATCCTTGACGGGTATAACGGCAAATTCGAGCCTGCGGCATTAGTCACGCGGGCGCAGTTTGTCAAAATGCTGGTGCAGGCGATGGGCTACAAGAGGATTGACAGCATCAGCTTTGAGGACATCAAGCCCCTTGAGCATGGCAAAGCGCATTGGGCGGCTGTGTACATTGAGACAGCGCTGCGGAATGGCGTCATCTCCCTGGACGAGTTGGGCGGCAAATTCTATCCTGAGGTACCGTTAATACGCAAGGATATGTTTATGATGATGTTCAAGGCGTTGAAGCTGCAGCTCTCTATAGGAGAAAACCCTTTCTTTGATGTAGAGTCCAACGGCGCATTTACAAAGCTCTATGAGGAATACCTCGTAAGGGGTGTACTGGACGGAGATAAGAGACTGTTCATGCCGTCAGCGCATACCACACGAGCGGAAGCTGCCGTTGTCATTTCCAGGATGCTGGAATATAAAGAGGATTCGGTTGGATTTGTTGCCAGGATGGCCACAGAAGATAGTTACAAAGAGTTGGCTGCAAGAATCAAAGCGGGCAACTATACAGAAGAAGACTTAATCGCTAAGAGCAAAATTGAGCTTGAAAAGCAAAAGACAGATGAGACATATATCCCGGAGCCTATATTGAAGGTTGAACATGTAAGCGATGCAACTTTACATGTGAGAATGAGGCTATTAAATTATAGGGACTACAATAGTGACTTTATGATAAAAATGCATTGCACTAATTATCCCGATATAAATACAATTAGGACAAACTCAAATATTGGACTGCAAACTATAGCTCAAAATGAATGGAAAGAAGCACAAAGAGCGGGTAGAGCTGTGCTTTTTGATATTGTTGAATGGAACGGAAAGTTTACAGGTAAGACATGCGAATATTTTCAGTATAATTTTAAGTCAGGTACCGTATTCAATTTTATCGCAGCATATAAAGTTGACAACACAGAGAAATCGTTTGATTACTCGGTTACGATAAAGTAACGGAGGTGGAGTAAATGAGCTTAAGAAGAATAATTGCATTAGTGATATCAGTAATGATCATTTTGTCTATTAGCCCAATTCATATTCTTATAGATGTTTTCGCCGGTTTATCCCCTTACCTTCCCATCTACGGTAATGGTACTTATTCGACCCCAGCAGATTACAAGCAAATACACCCAAAAGTATTTGAAGGCAAAGGTGCTGTTGCTCCAAATGCAAAATTCTCAGTTATAAACAATGCTGATAGCAGTATTATTGACACAAGTGCTGATGGTCCCGCTGTTACAAGAGTCGAAAAAATACCTCAATTCACTACCATTAGAATCAATAATCTCAGCTCTCCAGGCTCTGGAACGGCCATTGATATGTTGGACTTCCAGGTAACAAGGGACGGTAGCCAAATCAGTACAATACAAGGACTCCCTACAAATTTGAATGGTTATGAATTGAATATGAGCACCCCAGGAATATATCGATTCTATATGTGTGTCCGTGATAACACGGATAGAAAGAAAACAGACTATTGGGGAAACTGGTCGTATAACGGCGCACAGCGCGCAAAAGGTTTGAACTATGGCATAAATGGAGCAAAGGAAACAACCGGTACTCCTGAAACGGCAGGAGGGGATGACTATTGGGGCTGGTGGTACTTCACAGTAGTTGAAATAGAGGTTGTAAAGAATCCACCCACCGCAGACTTTAATATCTACTACAAAGGCGAGGATGTAACCGGCAATAGCGGAAGCCCCAGAGCCGTGGACCCTGGAAACAAGAGCCTTATCCTCGAAGACAACAGCAACCCGTATTCACCTACTGAGCCCATAGTAAGCCGTAAATGGTCATATTGGGATGTTACAAATGGCTGGAAGGAAATACCCGGAAGTACAAACAAGACTACCGTTGATATTGCCGATATGGATACCAGTTTACCCGGTTCAGGACAAAACAAGGCTTTTAAAATAGAGTGTTCCACCTCTACAGGAGGGTCAGATTGTGAAGAGCATACGGCCTATTTCAACAAAGTTTTGGCCAGCGGTTACATCATTTATTACCGGGATCAGGCAACAGGCCGTGACCTCTATCCGGAAAAGGTAATGTCGGGCTTAGGCTTTGGCTCTTACATTGAGCATGCTTTGCCGGCATCGGCAGACAGTGAACTGATAACACCCAGTCCTCAAACAATTGTATTGGACTCAGCCACACCCTTTAAAAACTTTACATTCTATTACCGGATGGATAACCCGCCGCCACCACCACCACCGTCAAATGATCCACCGTCGGCGATACTCAATGCACCAGATACGGTTATGGCCGGAACCGTAGTAAGAGCAGACGGAGGCGATAGCTGGTCAAATAATCCAGACGGCTATATAGCAGATTACTACTTTACGACAGAAGGCGCTAATCTCATAAGTGACAATGGAAGTTACGTGCGGGTATGGTATCCTACAACAGGCACATACACCATATACCTGGAAGTGGAGGATGAGAGAGGGGCTACAGATTGGGTAGACCATGAGATTACTGTAGCACCACCGATTCCAACAGCGGTGATGACGATCAGTGGCAATCTGAAGGAAAACCGGAAAGTGACCCTGAATAGCATCGAAAGCACTTCACCGTACTATTATCCCCTGGACGTGACCAAAACCACATGGACCATCACCGCTATATCCGGAGGTGCTGCAACAGACATAAAATACTCCGGTTCCTTAACCGGTACCACAGCCAAGGACGTGCTTTTCAAAAAAGCCGGAACCTATAGGGTCAGGCTCACCGTGCAGAATACCTATGGCCGTTCCGCATCCGCAGAGCAGACCATCACCATTGTGCCTGACCTGCTACCGGTAGCCAAGCATTACTTGCCTACACCGGAAGGGGTTCCATACAAAGTGTACCGTGATCCCTCAGACGCAAGTCAAGCGACCTTCCAGCTTTTCAACGAGAGCTATTCCCCTGACGGCGACACCATCAACAAGGCGGTTGCCTTATACTGTTACGATTCGGACAACGACGTAAGTTTTGCCGACGAGCAATGGTACTACAGCAAGAACGGGACAACCTGGGTCACAACGGGGATGGATTTTGATACGACTGCGAGGTCATTCAATATTTTTAACATCGCAACATCCAATCCGACTGAATTTACGCTGAAAGCGAATCAGGTAGGTAAGTATTACTTTGCAATTCGAGTCATGGAAGCCATTCAGGCTTCGGAAACCATACCGGAGTTCATCATGGAAAGTGACTATAGACGGGCAGATACTTTTAACTAGGAAGCGGGAGAATATGCCGAATTGGATTAGGTTAAAACGATTGATATCCCTGTGGTGCATAAAAGGAACCGGATGCTTGAAGCGACTCCGGTTTATGATCCTGCCATTGGCAGTGCTGTTTACTCTGAACAGTATTGCAGTGGATGCACACCCAGGCGCAGGAGAAATGGGGAATGTTGCTCCTACCATCAGCCTGTCTGTGACACCGGCCAAAAAGCCGCTGGATATCGTCATATTGACGGACTACACCGGAACAAACCGGGCTGCCCTGGATGCTCAGATCAACGCCTTGAAAGCCAACTTCAATGCGGTGAACGTTAATCCGGTGGTGCATGTGGTAAGCAGCATGAAAAAGGTGGGCACCCAAACCGACGAGCTGTACATGTATAGGCGGTATGCACGCTTAAAATATCAAATTCATAGATATGAAGTATATACCATGTCATCGTCTTGGAACTATTACAATAATTATGATATGGAAGTTTCGCTGCTCTGGGAGGAGCTACCCTGGCTTATGAGTGAGTATGCCTCCATGCCAAAGCGGATTCCTACAAACGTAAGTTACTCCAAAAGCCCTCTTATTAATTATGTATCTTCTACTGGTAACGTAAAACGTGATTATTGGAATGTAACAGTGACCTGTTCCAATGATGTAAGAACCTCGGGAACGGTTGAACAAGAGCTAAAATACGTAAGCAATACCAGCGAGAGAAGATGGGACTACCTGAACAGCGAGTCTTTCAAGATTGACAGCTCATTTACCCGGGAAGAAAAAATAGCCAATGTGATCTATGACGTTATGAGCTTTGATTTCAGCCAATTAAACACTTTACCTCTGAGGACCGGTTCGGACAGACACATGATATTTTTATCCGACAGCGCCGGTAAAAATTATGGTGCCGGTATTGGCAACTACTTCAGCTTCGGGGATATGACCGCCACGGTTAAAGATTACATTGCTGCTAACAGCTTTTCGCTATATGGTGTTATGCCAAACGAAGCAAGGGATATGACGCTTCTGCCGGACAAGGTATCATCAATACTGCCCTTCGGTAATACGTCTTTGTTTTATATGCGAAACGGGGATGTTTTGCAGTTAGGTGATCCTGCATTAGCTGCTACTGTGCCTTATGGAAGTAAGATGTATCCGAAAAAAGTATCAGACATAGGATCAGTGAAGGAAGTTATTAACACGACTGGCCTGACATATTGGCTGATGAATGACGGAACCATTAAATACGTTCCGACTGGAACCAATACTATTACTACTTTGCTTAGCGGAATAACTAAAGTATTCACTACCAATAGCAATAAGTTTTATGCAATTAATAGCAGTGGTCAAGCGTTTCAAATTTATGATTCAACCGTAGTACCTTTTAACAATCCATTTTTCTGTGATAAAGTCGTAGTTGCTGGATACAACGAGGTTCTTATAGCATCTGACGGAACTCCTTATGGGGAATATAGCGTCTATAATAGCCAATACAAAACAACAACATATGGTTGGGCACAAGTTATGACGTATAGCAGATCTAATGGTGCTGTAGGTTACTTGGGTGCCGTAAAAGATATAAAGTCTGTTAATCCGTCCGGAGGTAGCCTTTTCCCAATAGCTGTTCATTCCCAAGGAGATTGGGTGCGCCAATTTGAAGGTACGACAACCCATTCGGTAGTCTCAGGAAAAAATACATATAGGTATCTAGCCCTTATGTATGAACCTGCTTATTACATTGATACAACAGATGTCGACAGGATCGATAAAAACGGTAACACCGATATTCTAATATATTACAAAAATGGGGCTGTCAAATCCCTTGCTCCTAATCTCAGGTTGGTACACGACAGAGAGGAAGGGGACTACTATGTTGTTGATTTTCGAAATTACTTGGTTACTGTCCCGGTAACAAATATACAAAAGACTGTTAATGCTTATCCTAATAAGGTTTTTATGACGGACAGCAACAATAACACATATATGTATGATGGCTATTCTACAACTAATATGGGCAATATTAAAAGCGTTAACTCGTGCCGGCGGGAATTTGCTAACAGTAAGATATATTTGTTAAAAACTGATGGGACAGTAAGAGAGTTGGTCCACTATAACAATTCTTTGGTTAGCGATACAATTTTACCTTACAACGATATCGATAACGTTTATACATCAACTATTAATGCATATTTAGTGAATAAAAAAGGCTATGTTTATGGTACTGGAAACTCACAATTTGGACAGCTTGGCTATAGAGATCCATCTCAATATGCAACGACGTTTGTTAACCCTTTACCCTCTACAATCAGCCTTCTTGATACGACAAAGTCCTATGTATCTCTGCTTGACCTATTCAATGAGATAACGGAAGCCGAATTTTATCCCGTCGGAAGGTATACGGATGCCTTCAGCGACATCTATGATGAGTATGACGATTTTTCCGGCTCCGGGAATAGGTATGTGCTGCTGGGTGAGGACATTGAATACCAAAGTGTCTACAGCGACTATGAGAGCGATCCGGAGCACAGCAGGCAATGGCGCATAGCCCATGACCCTTACTATTTTGACAACAGCATGGGCGTATCGCAATACCACAACCCAACCGGATTCACGACTAATCCACCTGTTAAGCTGGATAAGGCGGGTAAGTATACCATCAATCTGAAAGCCAGAGATAACCCTAAAGCCGATGACCGGTTTGACGGCTACCGGAAGTGGAGCCTGGGAGACCAGAACCTGACTGTCTATATTCATCGGAAGCCAATAGCACTGCAAAAGCTGACCATTACTGATAACAGCAATGGGACATACCATGTTCAGGCGTTTGATGCAGGCTCCTACGACCCGGACCACTGCATATCGAGGGCTGATAAGGGCATTACAGCAAGGGAATGGCGCTGGCGCGAAAAGACAGAAACAACCTGGCATTATGAGCAAATGAATAAGACGGATTGTGCACCAGATAAGGAGTATTTTTTGCAGCTGCGTGTCCAGGACATAGAGGGTGTATGGTCTGACTACAATACCATTCATATTGACGAGGCAAATCCTCCGATTGCTGTCTTCAGCGTTGAGAAGGATCTTATAAGCATCAGTGATACTCTCAAGGTACAAGACCAATCCTTCCCGCAAAGCTTATCCACGATAAACCAATGGCATTGGATAATAAAGAAAGTGAACAGTGATGGATCGCTTCAGGCCGGCTTTGTCCAGAACGCGCAGTTTGCAAACAGCAATGCAGGGACCGGTGCCCTGACCGGCTATGACTGTAATGTAAAAACAGACTACTCCAGCAACGGCGTAGGAACCTATCGGATATACCTCCGGGTGAGGGATAGTAATTTGCGTTGGAGTGACGGCGGCACGGACTCAACGTCAACACTGAATTATTTTTACTACCGCGACATCACAGTGGACCGGCCACCTACGGCTCAGTTTGCGATAACCAACAGCCCGATGAGATCAAACGATTTAATGAAACTACAGGATCAGTCTACATCAACCGGTTTGTCACCAATTGTACGCTGGCACTGGATAGTGAAGAAGCTGAATCCGGACGGAAGCGTACCCAGTGCCAACCTTCAGAGTGAACAGTTTACTGACAGCAACAGTGGTACTGACGACTTAGCCGGCTACGACGGAAATGTCAAAACCGATTTTTCCAGTAACGGAACCGGCACCTACAGGGTATACCTCCGTGTAAAAAATGGCAATGGGATGTGGTCGGATGGAGGAACAGATACAGCTTATACCTTGAACAGCTTCTGCACGAGGGACCTTGTGGTTGACACCCCGCCAACGGCTCAGTTTATCATAACAAATAGTCCTATGAACCTGACGGATGTATTGAAGGTCAGGGACACATCCTATGTAACCGGGGGTTCTCCAATCAACCGTTGGCATTGGATTGTCAAGAAGCTAAGCAGTGGTGGGACGGTTCCTGAGGCAAACCTACAGGATACGCAGTTTGAAGACAGCAATAACGGCGCAGGAAACCTGGACGGCTACGACGGAAATGTGAAGGCGGATTACAATAGTGATGGAGCAGGAACCTACAGGATTTACCTGAGAGTTCGCAACAGCAGCGATATGTGGTCGGATGGAGGTACGGACGCCTCGGTGAGTCTTGGGGGGTGCTGCTCACAGGATCTGATCGTTCAGGATAGCTTTAAGCTAGCCAATTTCCGGGTAACTATGGTGAGGGATTTCCACTTGGAGAGCTATTACAAGAATCCGGCAACCGGTACATATGAGGAAAAACCCATATCTGTCAGCCAGATGGCTTTGGATTCCCAGAATTATAACGGTTTAGTCAGTGCACTGACCAAGGGTTACCGCTTCGAATTCAAGATCGACTCGATGAATTTCAACGAGGCTGCCGACACCATCGTTTTAGAACCGCATTTTTATACTTGCAGCCTGTTTTCGAGAGATAGTGAAGAACGTGACCTGTATTGGGAAAACAGCCTGCATGAGGTGTTGAAGGCAGGAGAAGGGGGACATTCCCGCTGGGCTGAAGTCATATTGACACAACAAGACCGGCTTATAGCAGATGAGCAGCATGCAACATGGTCAGGCTCCTATCTGATACCTGCCACAGCCTGGGCAGTACCCCATGGCACTTCACCAGATCATGCCAAAGCCTTCAACCTCAAGCAGGATATCATTGTCAGCTTTGATATCAAAGGCTGCAAAAATGGTGAAGAAGCCTACAATTACAACTTACAGCAGTGGCCCCTAGAGAGGACTGCAGCAAAGCATCCTTATGAGGTGGGTGACGTCATCCGGTATGCGTGGGACAAGGGCTGCCTGGATGATATCCGGGTCTATATCAACCGGCCATAAAAAAGTGCCGGGACTATCCGGCACTTTTATTTTTTCTTCTTATTTTTCTTTTCCGGTCCCATTTCGGGATCGATGAACACCTGCTTTTCTTTCACTTTGTTTGCATCATGCTGCGTAGTTACAAACTGAGATCCTGTAGCTTTATCGTCTATGTCTTTCAAATTGCTCACCTCCACTTTATTTTCTGCTTTATACGTGAACTTATTCAGAAACAGAGTAAAAGTGGCTTGCAGCATGAGAAAAGGGTTTCACCTTTCTTGGTGAAACCCTTCAGTTTTTCATTAATAGCTGTTTGCCAGGTCATCTAGCTCTTCCTTGATCAGCTTCAGCTCTTCAAGTGTCTTTTCAGCCAGCTTTTCCTGTGTATATAGCTCTGGTGCGTTGTCGAGGATGTAATCCACCAGGCCATGTGCTTCCTGTGCAATCACCATAGATTCGAATTCCCTCAGCTGATCCTCGTTATTGACCACCTGGATGGCAATAAACGTCTCCTTCTCGGTAATGGCAATCTTCTTGTTGTGGGAGTAATAGGTGGTCTTGTGATCCAGCTTGATCTTGCTTCTGTATTCATCGCAGCATCTTACTTCAATGTTCTTTATATCTTCAACAATGAACTCTGAATTAACATCCTTGATTAAGACGGTCTTAGGGTTGTTGAGCGCAATCTGCTGATTCTTGCATTTCCCTTCGCCATTGTAGAAATATAAATTCTTCTCCATAGGACAGCCCCCCTATATTAATGTCTTTTTCTAAATTTTACAACAATTCCGACACAATTTCAATGTTGTGAGCCGTCCTAACCCTTGTTGATAAAATAACGACAAAGGCCGGTGCCTTCTACGCAGCTTTGGACATCATGGCCACAATCAGCTTCTCTGCGGCCTTTGCAAAAAGGTTCTTGACCCAGCCGATGCGGACATCCAGGTAGTAGTCTTTCTTATCCTTGTAATAGGCATGGTCAGCAGGAAAATGTTCTCTGGAGCCCAAAGCATTCATACGCATAACCCTATATTGAAGAAGCATTCCTAAGCTAGGGGGAACGGACTTTCCAGACCGGATAGCACAATAAAAGTCTTTGCCGGCCTTTCGCATGCTTTTTTCAACCTTTGCTGTATTCTCAATTGCCGGATGGCGCATCAGACCCACCTTCCCATCAATGGAAAAGCCCCAGCTGCCAATAATGGTGCCCATGTATTTGAGCGTATCCGGTATACGGCTGCCGCAGGAGGTAACTACCAGCAGTGCGTGCTTTCCGAAGAAGCAGGGACGGTGGCAAACATAAGAAAAGCGGTCAAACAGGTTCTTCAGCAGCGCTGTAATGCTGCCGGCATAAACCGGTGATGCAAAGATCACCCCATCACAGGAAAGCATTTTCTCAAAAATTTGCTGCTGCTCATCCCGGACCGGGCAAAAAGCTTCTCCCTTAGAGACGCATAGGAAACATCCCCGGCATGGCTCCAGCTTTACATCCTTTAAGAGCAGGTACTCAAACTCAACGCTGTCATCAGATGCTCTCATTTCTTCTTCTATTTGTTGTACGGCTCTGTACGTGTTGCCTTTTCTCGGGCTGCCGATAACGGCCAATATTTTCATAGAACTCACCTCATAATTAAGCTAACTAAGTTAGCTTAATTATATACTAACTTAGTTAGCTTTGTCAATATGCAGTTTTACTTAAGAAAAAAAGCGGTCTCCCTTATTTAAAGGAGACCGCTTCCGTTCCAGTTTGATTATTGTACGACCGGAAAGCCCTTATTGAGCCAGCCTGCTGGTACCGTTGCCGCTGTCCCCATGCCGGAATGCATGGATACCGCATCATACCCGAGAAGTCTCAACCCAGCCACAGTCTGGCCGGCTGTCTGGCCGGTATAGCAATAAACGATGATCTTTTTATCCTTCGGAAGTTGTGTGAAGCTCATTTCCATTCCTTTGCCGAAGGGAATATTGATTGCGCCTTCGATATGACCTTTTGCAAAATCAGCTGCGCTTCTGACTGAGAGGAACATGACGCTCTGGAGCTTCATATCCAGAAGCTTTTTTGCATCATCTTCGCTGATCTTATAGTTTGCGAAGCTACCGCCTTTGAATACTTCCATTCCTTTGAAGTAAGCTTCTATAGCCGCTTTCATCTCAGCATTGACCACTGTTTTCACAGCGGAAGCAATAGGATTCTCGGTTGTCTCAACCCATTTGTCATAGCCTTCAACCTTCGAAATTCCCAGGTTCCAGCCCAGGTTGACCGATTTGGCATCAAAGCCTGCCATCTTGAGGAGGGCTACCGTCTGACCAGCTGTCTGACCGGTATAACAGTAAACCATAACTTGTTTATCGGTGGGCAGGTTCTCAAGATTTTCTGCTATAGCCATGCCCCAGGGTGCATTCACTGCACCTTTGATGTGTCCCTTTGTATAGTCTGCAGCAGAACGGATGTCCAGTACCAGCATTTTCTCTCCGGCTGCAACCTTTGCGACAAAATCTTTTTCACCGATTTTGTTGATATCGGCAGGCAGATTGGCAAAATAGCTGTTTGCTTTTTCGGCAACCGTGCTGATAACAGGGAAGCCTTTATTGACCCAGCCTGCTGGTACCGTTGCTGCTGTTCCCATGCCGGAATGCATGGATACCGCATCATACCCGAGAAGTCTCAACCCAGCCACAGTCTGGCCGGCTGTCTGGCCGGTATAGCAATAAACGATAATCTTTTTATCCTTCGGAAGCTGTGCAAAGCTCTTCTCCATTCCTTTACCGAAAGGAATATTGATTGCACCTTCGATGTGGCCTTTTCCATAGTCAGCTGCGTTTCTGACAGAAAGGAATAATACGCTCGGATCCTTGGCATCCAATAGCTTCTTTGCATCGTCTTCACTGATCTTGTAGTTTGCAAAGGGTGTGCCTTTGACAGTGTCAAGTCCTTTAAAATACGCTTCTATGGCCGTCTTGACCGCTACACTGACAGCAACCGTTTTGACCGCTGCAAATTTGTTTACCTTTGTCTCCACGAATTTTGCATAATCCGCAACCTTTGATATTCCGAGGTTCCAGCCCAGGTTGACTGATTTGGCATCAAAGCCTGCCATCTTAAGGAGTGCTACCGTCTGGCCTGCCGTCTGACCCGTATAGCAGTAAACCATAATGGGTCTGTCTGCAGGCAGGTTCTTGAGGTTGTCGGATATGGCTGTTCCCCAAGGTGCATTCAGGGCGCCTTTGATATGCCCTTTTGCATAGTCGGCAGCAGAACGGATATCCAGAATAAACATTTTCTCTCCGGCTGCCACTTTGTCCATGAACGCTTTTTCGCCGATTTTGTTAATATCGGCTGGCAGCTCTGCAAAATAAGCATTTGCAGCAGTGATGATGCTTGTTGTATTGCTGGCAGCTGCACTTTTCGCTGCACTTTTCGCTGCGCTTGATGTACCGCTGCTAGCTTCACCAGTCGCTGCGCTTACTACATTCGCTCCCACAGTAGTCGGAGCCGCATATGCCGGGGCTGCGAAGCCAACCAATCCGAATACCAATGCAAGAATAACCAAGATTGACAAAACTTTAACTCTTAATGGCCGCATTTACCGTACCTCCTTAGATATCTATTAAGTTCATTATATCAGCACTGCTTATCCCCACATACATGGTTTTGTTTATGCAGTATAAGATAATGTTATATGGGGATGCATGAGAAAAGGCGCCACCATTTTGACAGATAGCGCCTTGGTTATTTGTCTTTCCTGTCCTTATGCCGGATTCATCCGTATAGTTAGGAATTATCGTTGTTGTTGGATTCAACCGGAGGACTTGTCGGTTGAGGCTGTGGCTGGAGTGTCGGCTCTGGTTGTGGCTGCGGCTGAGGCTGTGGCGTAGGCTCCGGTGCTGCTGCTGGTTTGCTTTCTCCCTGCTTGGCAGGCTGTGCAGTAGCTTTTGCCGGTGTCGCCGAGGGCTGTTCCGCCGGGGCAGTCTGCTGTGCAGGCTGCGCTACTGTCGGCTGTGCTTCTGCAGCAGGCTGTGCAGCTGCCGGTTGCGCCTCTGCGGCAGGGGCAGCCGGCTTCATGCTTGCTTCCCACTCAAGCCATGCACCGTCATATACCTTCAGATTCCTATAGCCTGCATTATACAGTGCAAGGAAAGTCTGTGCTGCCCGCACTGAAGTTTTGCAGTACATCACAATTTCCTGCTCCGGCTTGATCTTGGCTTCATAATACTGAATCTTTATGTGCTGAACGGGCTTATAAGTCCCATCCTTAAAATTATTTTCCTCAAAGTTATACAGTATGGCACCCGGTATCGTCCCAGCATCAAACTCTTCCTTGGATCTGGTATCCAGCAGGATGGTCCCGCCTCCCGGATTGGCCGAAAGCTGCTTGACCGCGTCCAAATCAGCAAGCCATCGCGTATCGGCTTCCTTTGCTGTATAACTGACCGCTGAAACTGAAGGCTTGTCGGCTGTCAGCTGCAGCTTCGCAGCCCGGATTGCCTCCAGTCCGCCACTGACGACCTTTGCATTGTCATGGCCGTATATCTTCAGGGTCCACCATAAGCGTGCCGCTTCCATGTTCTTGTTATTGTCATATATGATGATGGCCGTATCATTGCTTATGCCGTTGTCGCCCAGAACCTTTTCGATCTGTGCCTTAGGGGCCAGCATATTGGGAACGGGCTCATTGATGACAATAGCCTGAAGCGGTATGTTGACAGCCCCCGTAAGGTGCGCTTTGCCGTATTCTTCCGGCTTCTGCATATCCACAATGACTGTGCCCGGCTTGCCCAAGCTGCTTGCCAGGGCTTCGGCGTCCAGGATATAAAGACCCTCGTCCGCTGCACTTGCAGGGCTGCAGCCTCCTGCAAACACCAAGGCTGACAGAATTATCAAGAGCGGTATGATTTTTAGCATTCCTTTCATCCTTTTTCCCCCTTATCGCAAAATGGAATTTGTTAAGAACTAAACAATTATCAATTTCATTATAATCGAAGGCGCTTTCCTGGAGGTATAAGAGTTTTATATGCAGCATCAAATAATTTGATGGGCTGGCCAGGCCTTTCGCGGTATAATGATAAGGGACGCACCTTATTAAAAAACCGCTGAAAAGAGGTTTCCAAATGACTCAGCACAGTAGAAGCAAGCATACGAAATATTTATGGGCGCTGCTCCTTGCCCTATATATCAGCCTGCATTTCTTTACCCTTGACAGGTTCCCCTTTGTTCACTCCGACGAGTCGTGGCTCAGCGGACTAACAAGGAATATTGCAGAGAAAGGTGATTTCTCTGTGACCGAAACCTTCTTTGATCTGAAGGAGCGCCACCCCCACGCCATCAAGCTGCTTTTCCATGCCGTGCAAATCCTGTTTTACAAGCTGATGGGTTACAGTGTACTCACCTTCAGGCTTATCTCCCTGTGCTTCGGTTTTCTGTCCCTGATTGCCATGTACAAGCTCTGCCGCCTGGTCTTTTCATCAAAAGACAGTGCCCTCCTGGCAACTGCCCTGCTGGCTGTGGATGTCCAATTCATCTATGCTTCCCATTTTGCGAGGCAGGAGGTCATTTTGCTTTTTTTACTTCTTTCAGCCTTGTGGCTTAAGCTGGCAGCAAAACCGGAACAAGGCATATGGGGGGATATTGCGCCGGGAATCCTCATCGGCCTGAGCATCGGCTTCCATCCCAACAGCTTTATAATCGCTTTGCCCATCGGGACCATCTACCTTTATGAAATACTGACGCATAAAAAACCCAAGCTAAGGGGCCTAGCGGTCTATGTTCTCACGATCGCCTGCTTTGCAGCCTTATTTGTCCTTATCAGCCTATCCTTCAATACGAATTTTTTCAGGGATTATGCTGCATACGGCAGCGAATTTGATGTCCTGGACCCGCTCACCTCCAAGATAACCCAGATCAAGGATTTCTACCTGAAGCTGTACTATGGCGTCAGCGGCACCTATTATACCCCCGGTATCCGGTTCCAGTTTTTTGTCTTTGGAGCGGCTCTGGTGCTTGCAGTTCTTAAGCTGATCTCGAAAAAAGGCTCGCCCGGAAATACACATCAGCTTATGCCCATCCTCCTCTCCCTTGCTGCGCTCAATGCAGGAATCATACTGGTGGGAAGGTTCAACCAGACCAGCATTTTGTTTGTGTTCCCGCTTTTCCATATTCTGACCGTTCTTGTTGTGGAGAGCCTGCGCAATCCATACAGGTATGCTCTGGTAACTGTCCTATTGATAGGACTGCTCTGCCTGACTGCTGCCAATTATTTAACCTATGCCGAAAATAGCTATGACCGGTACATAAGCGAAATATCTAAAGGTGTGAGCCCCGACTCCAATACACTGGGCAATTTGAATGCCGAATTCTATTTTGAAAACAGCAGGCTATACGATTACCGCAACCTGGCTTATTTAAAAGAAAACGACATGACCTTTGAGGCTTATATCCGAAAAAACCGGATCCGATACATCCTTTACTCGGAAGAACTGGAGCTGATTCACGCACTCCGTCCGAAGTGGGACGGCATATATGGTCCGCTGGATTATTACGACGAAATGCAGGCTTTTCTGCGGGATCACTGCAAGCAGGTGCACGCCTTCACCGATCGCTTCTACGGTGTCCGGATTGTTCGGTATATCAATACGAAAGACTGGCAAATACGGATTTATGAAGTAGCGGATTAAACCGTTCCAAGTAAATTGTGAATCACATCATATAATGCCGATTTTTCCTGATTGGAACGCTTTCCTGTCTTTTTCACGCTATTCTCTAAAACCTTCAGGATCCTTCCCGGTTCCTTTCCCATCACCAGGATCCTGTCCCCCAATGTCAAGGCCTCCTGAATATCATGGGTTACAAACAGAATGGTGCTGCCCGTTTCCTCCCTGATCTGAAGCAGCAGGCGCTGGAGACCTTCCCTTGTCAGGGCATCCAAGCTGCCAAAGGGCTCATCCATCAATAGAAGGGATGGCTCAAGGGCCAGTGCCCTTGCCAATGCAGCCTTTTGCTTCATCCCGCCAGAGAGCGTGTGGGGAAAGACATGGAAAAACCCCTCCAAGCCCACTCTTACAAGCCATGTCTCGGCAGTCTGCTTTCTCTCCGCCTCAGACCTGCCTATCCCGTTGACCCGCATTGGGTAAATGACATTATCCAGTACCGTTCTCCATGGAAATAGCTGCCCAAACTCCTGAAAAATCATGACAGCAGCAGGAGATGGACAGGACACTGCCTTTCCATCCAACCGGACCAGTCCGTCCTCCGGCTCATCCAAACCGCAGATCAGCCGCAGCAGCGTTGATTTACCGCAGCCTGACGGTCCCAATAGGCAGAGAACCTCCCCGCTGCCTGCCGTAAAGCTGATGCTGTCCAGTACCTTAAAGCGCTCGCCGTTTTTATAGTAATATTTATTTATACCGGATACCCTCAGCTTCTCACTCATTGGTCCGTCATTCCCCATTTCCTGATGGTTGCCGCTTCAACCCGTTCAAATATGACCTCTTCGACCAGTATCCCAATCAGTATAATGACAATCAGTGCCGAAAACATACCTGCCGTATCCATGAAAACACGCTGCTTGAATATATACCAGCCTAATCCGCCCTTGCCGCCCACAGCACCAAAGATCATCTCAGCGCTGATCAAAGCACGCCAGGCTCTTGCCCAGGCGATCCTCAAACCGGCAAGGAGGTATGGCAGGGAGGCAGGAACATATACCTCCAGAAACAAACGGGCACCTCTGACACCGAAGTTCCTGCCCGTCTCCGCCAGCACCTTGGGAACCGCTCTGAAGCCTGTCATGACATTCAAGAGCATCGGCCAAAGGACGGAATGGATGATGATAAAAAGTATGGACGCCCTGCCGGTTCCCAGCCACAGGATGATGACCGGCAGCAGCGCAATCCCCGGCAAGGGATGAGCCAGCGCTGCCAATGCCTCTGTAAAGCTTCTGAGCAGCGGAGACAAGCTGGAGGCCATACCCAGGAGCAGCGCCAGCACGGCGCCGACGAGGAGGCCTTCCAGGATCAACAGGATTGAAAAACCTGTCTCCTGCAGAAGCTCACCGCTTGCAAGGGCATGGAAAAGCGCTTTGAAGACTGCAGCCAGAGGCGGGAAGACCAAGGGTGAAAAGCGGCCGCTCCGCGCCAGCAGCTCCCAGAGGGACAAAAACAGGACAAACCAAATGGACTTATGGATTCTCATCATGCACATCTTCCCATACAATTTCGTTGAGTTCCCCGGGTACCTTTGAAATATAACCGTTCCTCTCCATAAACTGCGCAAAAGGCTCGATGCCTTCGACGACAGTGGTATACGCTGCATCCTCCATCAGCAGATAGCTCAGCAGCTCCGCTTCCGGCATCTTGTAGGCCTCGGCAAGTATTGCCGCTGCCTTTTCCCTGTTGTTATTAATATAATCAATAGCCTCTTGTATCGATCGTACAAATGCTTTATATGCTCTTGGATCCTTATCATGAAAGGCAGCGGTGGTCACACCGGCAATAAAGGTGAAATCACCGCCCATTGCCTGCCTGCCGTTCAGCACTTCATGCATGCCGGGTTCTGCAAGCTCCTTCATCAGATAAGGCGGAGCTGTGAAATGGGCCGTTATATCCCTTCCGGACAGCAACGCGCTCATCCCCTCCGGATGCGCCAAGGTTACCAGCTGGTTGTCCAGCTTATGGGGATCACCCAGCTCCTTCTCACATGCCATGGAGAGCAAAATATGCTGGACGCTGCCCGGCTGGGGAACAGCGATCCTGTCCTTGTCGCCAAAGTCCCTGAGGCTGCGGATCTCTTCCCGGTTGGTCACCAACCCTACAGGGCTTTTGGAGAGCCCGCAGGCGATTTTCCACGGCATGCCCTTGTCCCAGCCGATCAAAAATGGCGGTATGGCCATGAAGCCCGCATCCACCTCTCCGGCCAGCATGGCCTCCCGTATGGCTGCCGTGTTGCCCAACTGCTTCCATTCCACCACAGTGCCCGGTAGGTTCTTTTCCAGCAGCTTCAGCTCCTTCACGATCTGGAGCGGTGCATAAGCCAGTCCATACTGCTCAGCAATAGCGATCCTGCTGCCCGAGCCGCTTGTTTCCTTTGGCGTACATCCTGCTGCCGTCAGTGATGCAGCTATGATCAAAGCAATAAGCTTCAATAGTCCCCTCTTCATCCCAGACTCCCTTTCTTATTTCATCTCAAACAGGCATGAGCTTCTTCCTATCGTCAGAATGACAAGTGAAATCAATAACCAGATTGTTATTGTCCTCATCAAGAATATACAAGGCATCATAAGCCCGCTTGACATTCCTTTCCAGTGCGGCCTCATCCTCCCCCGTTATGATCATATACCCTGCTCTGGCGGTTGCATTGGCAATCTCCGGAACCGCATAGCCGGCTGCAAAGTTGTACCGGGCTTGCAAGACACCCGGCAACGCTTTAACTGCCTTCATATCGTTCATAGCCCTGATGATACCAGGCCTGGCAAAAACCATCCGAACAGAAAGAAAATGCGGGTTGTCCATCAGATTGTGGCTTTGCAAGGCTGCAATATCAATAGGGTTCCCTATGCACGCTTCCATCAGCATATCCAGTATATCCACGCCTGTAACCACTGAAATAAACTCATCCTCGTAAGCCCCGCCGATCCGGCAGGCAATCTCGTTGACCTTGATGCCGTCAGCTCCCAGAAGCATCTGAAAATAAATAGGACCGTTCCGGATGCCGAAAGCCGCCACGATCTCTTCTGCCAGCTTGACAAGCGCGTCTCCGGCCTTATGAAGATAGAAGGATGGAAACCGGTGGGCCGTGCAGATCCCGATGTGGGGACCGTTTTGGCAGCATATCCTGTCGGTTATGGTCAATACAAAAGTCATCCCCTCATGAACCCAGCCGCTTAAAGTAATCTCGTCGCTTTCGTAGTATTCCTCCACCAGGATTTCCTTCTCCCTGGAAAAGCTCAGCACATCCTGGAATACGGCACGGACCGCGCCAATATCCTCCAGCTTGTTAACCCCCCGCTGACCCTGGCTGTCCAGAGGCTTTACCACCACCGGGAATTTCACGCCTTCCAGCTCAGCATCAGCGAAATTCTCCCCCACAACCCGGTATGCAGCGGTGGGGATGCCGTATTCCTTGAACATCGCTTTCATGACCTTCTTATTGGTAACTGCCTTTGCCGTTTTTGAGTCGATCATTGTTGGAAGCTGCAAGGCCTCTGCTACATAAGCAGCCGTATACACAGGCTGGTCGGTACCCAGGGTCATGACGCCATCCACACCGTATTTTCGCGCCACTTCAAGGTTTCCTTCCACATCAAAGGTGCTGACCGTCTCTCCATAATCCGCAATTTTTTTTGCCGGTGCGTTGGGGAAATAATCTCCCACAACAACGGTATGCCCTTTTTCCTTCAGCCGCTTCACCGCATTCAGCTGCCCGTTGCTGCCCCCCAGAACCAAAAGCTTCATGGCTTTTCTCCTATCTCTGCATTTCTTTGATCACATACTGCGGTCCATATTCCTTCCTGATCTCCCAAGGCAGGCACCCATAATTCACGATCAATTTTAAAAACAGCTTCATCAGTTTCATCAAGCTGTAATTGGATCTTCCGTATTTTCTGTTGTTGTGTGCTGTCGTTATATTTCCAATATTCCTGGTATGCTTCATGATGATGGCTGAAATATAGACGAAGGAAGTCCTATCCGCTGCGATTTTTTCCGCCAGCCACCGCTTCATCACGCGAAAGCTGCTGACCTTTACACCCTCCGGCTTGCCGCAGATCCTTTCGAACACAAGATCCGTCAGCACCGTACCCAGGCGCCTTATGGCAGTATGCTGCCTGTCTGCCGGGATGCCGTAGACTACATCAAAGCCTTCATCCAATTTATTGATAAGCCGGATCACTTCTGAAGGCGGGTGCTGCAGATCGTCATCCATGGTAATCACATAATCGCCTGACGCTTGACGTATCCCGCAGAGGATGGCATTTTGCTGACCGAAGTTTCCATCAAGCCGCACCACCTTTACATCGGGATCGCTGCTTCGGAGTCTGCACATGACCTTGAAGCTTCCATCCTTGCTGCCGTCGTCAACCAAAATGATTTCGAAGCGATTGTATTTTTGCTTAAGAGCCTCTGACAGCCCTTCATACAGCTCCGCCAAAGATTTTTCACTGTTATATACCGGGATGACAATGGAAATGCTGCCCTCCATCTATATCGCCTCCATTATTTCCACCAGCTGCTTCCCAATATAAGCCAGCTCCTCTTGTGTCAAGCCGGGGTAAATCGGCAGCCTCAAAATACACTTGCTGACCCCTTCCGTTACAGGCAGATCCTCTGCGTGAAATCCCAGTCTGACACCCATGGGCGCACTATGCAGCGGCATATAGTGGAAGGATGCTGCAATGCCTCTTCTGTTCAGTTCATGCATCACCATGTTTCTTACCTCAGGTGACCGGAACAGCAAGTAATAGATATGGTAGTTGGATTCACATGCCGGTGGAATGGTTACCGTTTTTACCAGTTTTCCGCCGGCAAACCGATTCAAGATGCCGTCATAATGCAGATGCACCTGCCTTCGCTTCTCCGTGATGGTTTTCAGCTCCTCAAGCTGCGCCAGAAGCATCGCCATCAGTACCTCAGACGGGCTGTAGCTTGAACCGGCATCCACCCAGCTATAGCTTCCTGCTTCTCCCCGCAGGAAGCGGCTCCGGTCTGTCCCTTTCTGTCTGATGCAGTCAGCCCTGTCAATCAGTGCGGTATTGTCAGGGTCTATGATGATAGCCCCGCCCTCACCGCAAGTAACATTCTTGGTCCCATGAAAGCTGTAGCAGCCAAGCTGTCCGATGCTTCCCAAAGCTCTCCCCTTATACCGGGAGCCTACAGCCTGAGCCGCATCTTCCACCACATAAAGGCCATGCTTTGCTGCCAGCGCCATAATGACGTCCATATCACACCCGATGCCTGCATAATGCACCGTTATGATAGCCTTCGTACGGGAAGTGATCTTCCTTTCAATATCTGCTGGGTCTATATTGAGCGTTGCTTCATCAATTTCGGCAAAAACAGGACGGGCACCTCTCAGGATAACGGCATTGGCCGTTGAACTGAAGGTAAAGGAAGGCATGATGACCTCATCTCCCGGTACCAAGCCGATGAGCAGCATAGCCATTTCCAAGGCGTGGGTGGCCGAAGTCGTCATAAAGACCCTTTCCCCTTGCAGCAGCTGCTTTTCCAGCCATTTTTCCACCCGCTCTGTATAATATCCGTCACCGCTGACTTGTCCTCTTGCTATGGCATCGCTGACATACTTCAATTCATTGGCAGCATGATGCATCTTCGTCAATGGGATCATATGCCATCACATCCTGACGCCAGACGTTGGACATACCAGCGTACCGTATCCCTCAAGCCGTCTTCAAAACGCACTTTAGGACTCCAGCCAAGCTCCTGCCTTATCCTCTCAGAGCTGATGCTATAACCCCTATCATGTCCTTTTCTATCCTCCACAAATTCCATCAAATGTTTACCGAGTCTGCCGTCTTTTGCAGCGCCCTCTGAAATCACCACATCCATCGTATCAATGACCTTTTCTATCAAATTGATATTCACCAGTCTGTTATTGGCGCTGATATTATAAATATTGCCTGGCACACCTCTTTGCAGGACCTCATACACCCCTCGGCAATGGTCGTCTACATGCATCCAGTCCCGTTCCTGCTGCCCATCCCCGTATACCGGGATCCTTGCCCCCTTCAAACAGTTGCTGATAACCATTGGGATCAGCTTTTCAAGGTGCTGGCAGGGTCCATAGTTGTTGCAGCTTCGTGTGATCAGGATGGGCAGGCCAAAGGTGTGATGATAGGAAAGTGCCAATAAGTCAGCTGAAGCCTTGCTGGCTGCGTATGGATTTCCCGGCTTAAGCGGAGAGGCCTCTGTAAAGGCGTCTAAATCAACAAATGCGCCGTAAACTTCATCTGTAGAAACCTGGAGGAACCTTTTGACCCCGTATTGTAACGCCGCCTGAAGCAGCGCCTGTGTTCCCATTACATTCGTCCTGATAAAGGGCTCATCGTCCCGTATGCTCCTATCTACGTGAGATTCCGCAGCAAAATTAATGACATAATCCGGTTTGAACTGCTCAAACAGGGCATTTACACTGCTTTTACAGCAGATGTCCCCTTGTATGAAACGGTAATAGCTGCTCAGGCTTGCCTTCTCCAGATAGGACCGGCTTCCCGCATAGGTCAGCTTGTCATAATTGATAACTGTAACCCCGGGATGATCCTGCAGCAGCATATTGATGAAGTTGGAACCGATAAAGCCAGCACCGCCGGTTATCAAATAAATATCCATCGTTCCTCCGTTAAGGAACAACTAAATAATAAAACCCGATTCTTAAGCGAGATAGTTTTCGTCAAGATGCCTGCAAAACCAAGGCGGAGGAAGGCGCAATAGTGGTGCTATTGCAACTGAGGCCAAATGGTTGCCAACTATATTCCCTATATAGTGGCAACGCATTTCCAACGCAGTATTGGCGGAAAATAGCCGCTTCAGAATGGGAATTTATTATTTAATTGTTCCTAAGTCTTATCACGCCATGGTTTTATTGTTATAATATATAGACAACGCGTTTAATAGTTTACATGCATGATGTAGAACTATTAAAGGCTCTTTATCGATAGATGTTGGCTAAGTTATAAATCACGCATCCTTTTCAATGTAAGATCATTAGCGTGATTTATATAACAAAGGGGCTAAGGGTGGGTTGCAAATGAAAAAGATCGACTGTTTGGGTGAGTTTTGTCCTGTACCGGTTCTAAAAATAAAAGCCGAATTAAAACGGATTGGGGCGGGTGATGCCTTCATGGTCATTACCGACCATAGCTGCGTGCTGCAATCCATTCATGACCATTTCAAAAAAACCAATATCTCCGTTTCTTCCGATGAGGTTATGAATGGCATTTGGGAGATCATCATAACTAAACTGTAGCTTGCCAGGGAAAGGCCTGTCAGCAGAAACTTCTTTCACCGATCTTTTTGAGGTATTGGATGAATTCCAGGGTACTTTTACTCATGTCCTTACTCTTTTTATATATGATGAAAATATCGTAATAGAGCTCAAAGTCACTTAGCCTGATTTCCTTCAGCTGCTTGGTGTACAGCTCTTTTTTTATGGATATGTAAGGAAGGAAGGAAAGACCGTGGCCCTTCAATACACTTGATTTTACCGACTCGGTTGAATCCAGGCTGAACAGAATATTGTATTCCCCTATCTCGAAACCCTGTTCCCTGAAGCTTTCATTGATCTGCTTGCTGCATCTGTATTTGTCCTGCAGCATGATAAGGGGGTAGCGCTTCAAATCCTTAAGAGTCATTTCATCCTTGATGCTGAAATCTGCAGAGGACACAAGCACCAGCCGGTCCGTCCCCACCTTGGCGCTGACCAGCTCCGGGTCGTGGGGTTTGCCCTGTATGAAGCCTACCTCACACATATCATTCAGCACATTATGCTCCACTGCATCCGACAAATTGGATGTCAAGCTGTAATTATACCCCGGATACTGTTCCTTAATGGAGTAGATGGTGCAGGGCAGAGCATAGGTTGCTACCGTGGGACATGCTTCTATCCGGATGGTTCCATTTTTTTTACTTATGGCACCCAGATCTTCTACCATATTGTCATAGGCCTTGATCAGATTCTTGGCATATTTCTCCACAATACGGCCTGCCTCAGTCAATTCCACGCCCTTGTTGCTCCTTTCCAGCAGCTTGAAGCCCAGGCTGTCTTCCAGACGCTGTATTTGCTGGCTCAGCGCCGGCTGGGATATGTGGGACTGGTTGGCAACCTTGGAAATGCTTCTGGCTGAGGCAACCTCATAAAAATACTTCAAATATTCGATGTGCATAACCATCCTCCCGCTCCGATGAACTGTACCAATTATAGGCACTTGTTAATATTTTATCACCTTATCTGCCATAAAAAAAGCTTATAGCAAAATTTATATCATAACATCCTGTTATATAGCATAAGCACATCTAATAATTGCCGCCCCCATCCTATGATATAATCAGGTTAGCGGGTTTCCATAATCCCGATTGTTAAATATCTATCTAAAAGGAGGGAAATCGATGTCTGAACCCACCGTAAGTGTACGGTCCTCATCCAGAGCCAGGACTGATACAAAGAAAAAAGCCAAAAAGAACCAGCTTCCTATCGGTATCGCGGTGCTGGCTGCAATGGTTGCTTTCGGCATTTACCTGTCGACTGTTACACCAAAGCTTGCTTTGTTCTGGATCCTTGGCTGCTGCTTCGGATTTATTCTTCAGAAATCCCGGTTCTGCTTTACGGCATCCATGAGAGATCCATCGCTGACAGGCAGTACATCCGTTACAAGGGCCGTGCTGATTGCATTTGCCTTTACTTCTATTGCATTTGCCGCCATTAAGTATGGTGCCATGGTGAAAGGGCTGCCCATCCCCGGACAAAGCTATATCGTTCCCATCAGCCTTGCCACGGCAGTAGGTGCTTTCCTTTTCGGCATCGGCATGGTCATCGCCGGTGGATGCGCCTCCGGAACGCTGATGCGTGTCGGGGAAGGCTTCGGTATGCAGATCCTGTCATTATTCTTCTTTGTTGTCGGATCCTTATGGGGCGCCCATGACTTCGGCTGGTGGAAGCTCAATTTCATGCTGAAAGCGCCCAAGATATTCATGCCCGATATATTCGGCTGGGCCGGCGCCATCATCATTCAGCTTCTGGTTATCGCCGCCCTTTACATAGCAGCAGACAAATGGGAAAACAGAAAACTTGACACAGATCAGAACCACTAAAAGAAATTTGAGGAGGAGTTCATTATGGCGAAAGAAGTTACCTTGGACTGTATGGGAGAAGCTTGTCCGGTGCCCCTGATCAAAACGGAAAACGCATTAAAAAAGCTGACTGTCGGAGATATGCTGATTGTGCAGATAGATCACAGCTGTGCCATGAAAAACGTACCGGAGTGGGCCAGAAAAGAAGGCCATAACGTTGAAATCGAAGAAGTGGACGACGGCGAGTGGGAAATTTTCATTGAAAAAACGAAATAACCTTACGGGGGTGTAAGCTTGGATATTAAGAACAATAAGTTCTACCAGATGTGGTTCAAAAACGCATGGACCTATGTCACCGGTGCCATCCTGCTTTCCTTGTTCCAGATCGTGACCTTGGCCACCACCAACGACCCCTGGGGCGTATCAGGTCCTTTCGCAAACTGGGGCGCGTGGCTTTACCAGGCAGTGGGCGGCAGTGTGGATAAATGGTATTATTTCAGCAGCAAGGGTGCTCAAGCAACCTTGTCCGGCGGTTTTATGAACGATCCGGGCTCCATCCGGAACCTGGGGATCATCGTGGGTGCACTGTTTGCCACACTGATGGCATCACAGTTCAAGTTCAAAAAAATCAAATCACTGAAGCAGGTTATAGCCGCCATTCTGGGCGGACTGCTGATGGGCTACGGCGCCAGAATCGGCTTCGGCTGCAACATCGGTGCGCTATACAGCGGCATCGCTTCCCTGTCTGTTTCGGGCTGGGTATTTGCATTGTTCCTGTTCCTAGGGGCCACGGTTGGAAGCAAGCTACTGGTCAAATACTTTATGTGATTTAGGAGGACTGGCATGGAAAAGAAGGTAGAAAAGTATGATGTCGTCATTATCGGCGGCGGCGCTGCCGGTTTGACGGCCGGCATATACTGCGGCAGAGCCCGGCTCAAAACACTACTGATTGAAAAGTCACTTGTCGGGGGACTGGCCACCTATACCAACGAAATCGAGAACTATCCCGGCTTTCCCGAAGGTGCCACAGGCCTGGGCCTGATGGAGCTTTTCCACAAGCAGGCTAAAAAATTCGGCGTCACCTTCAAGCTGACAGATGTCAAATCGGTCAACCTGGAGGGTGAGACCAAGATCGTCGAAACCTTCCGGACGACTTACGAGGCCAAAGCCGTTATCGTTGCCTCGGGCGGAAAGCCCCGGCTAACCGGCGCCAAAGGTGAGGACGGCTTCCTCTATGACAAAGGCATATCCTTCTGTGCTACCTGTGATGCAGCAGCCAATACCGGCAAGACCGTCCTTGTGGTGGGCAGCGGCGATGCGGCTATCGAAGAGGGTATGTTCCTGACCAAGTTTGCAGACAAGGTCATCGTATCGGTGCTCCATGATACCGGCAAAATGGATTGCAATGAAATTGCAAAGGCACAAGCCATGTCCAACCCGAAGATGGAGTTCATCTGGAATACCGTGGTACATGAATTTGCAGGTGAAGAGCGCCTGAATGCCGTGATCCTGAAAAACCTGAAAACAGAAGAGCTGATCCCGGTCAAGGTGGATTCTTGCTTCCTGTTTATCGGCTATCTGCCCAATACCGACATTTTCAAAGGTATGCTGGATATGAACAGAGGCGGCTACCTGATCACCAACGAGAAAATGGAAACAAACATTGAAGGTGTATTTGCTGCCGGCGATGTCCGGGATAAGTTCCTGAAGCAGGTGGCCACAGCAGTGGGAGACGGTGCCATAGCAGGTTACTCCGTGGAAAAATACATAGCGGAAAGCGAAACCTTCCACAGCCAGATCATGCGGTCGGATATGCCCGGTATGGTCTATGTGTGGAACGCCGTCGATCCCAAATGCCGCGAGCTACTGCCGCTGATAGAGAAGTATGAAGCAGCCCTGGTCGGTAAAGTACGGGTGACAAGGGTGGATGTCTACAAATCTGCAGGCATAGCAACCCGGCTTGGGGTGACTCAGGTTCCCTGTATCGTCACCATCAAAGACGGCAAAATTGACCGGGTCATCACAGACAATATCTGCGACGAAGAGATCGCCGCAGCTGTCGAATAACGATATCCTGCCTCCAAAGTGTTAAACCTCCTTCTAAGGCTGAACCTTAAAAGGAGTCTTTTTTTCTCTTAAAATATATTCGGATCTATCCGGTTCAGTTCTCCGCCATTGTGGCTCAGCGGATTGATGGCCGGCCCCTCCACGATTTTCCCTTCGTGGCTGAACCTGGACCCGTGGCATGGGCAGTCCCAGGTCCGCTCCGCATCATTCCACCGGAGCTCACACCCCATATGGGTGCAGGTGGTGTCCACCACATGCAGCACGCCTGCCTCATCCCGGTAAGCGCCCAGCCGCTGGCTGTTGCTTGCCACCACTTTCGCCTCCCCTTTTTCCAGGTCGGCATTTCCCGGCGGCATTTCCAGCTTCCCGGAAATCAGGCTGACCGCCACATCGGCATTCTCTTTGATAAATTTGGCAGCCGAGGCTGCTACATCGGTCCGTGAGGGATTGTAGACATCAGCCCATGCGCTTTTGCCGCTTACGATCAAATCCCGGATCAGCATGGCAGAAGCAGTGGTATTGGTCATGCCCCATTTGTCAAAGCCTGTTGCCACATAAATATTGGGTGTCTTTGAAGTCAGATGTCCGGTATAAGGTGCACCGTCCATCGTTGCATAATCCTGTGTGGACCATCTGTACTGAACATCCTCCAAGGTATAAAAGTCACTGACAAAATGCATCAGATTCTCATAATGGCTCCTCAGATTCTCTCCATGACCGGTTTTATGATGCTCCCCGCCTGCTATAACCAGCTTCCCGTCTTTAAAAGGCTGAAAGCGCAGCGACCGGGCAGGCGTTTCTGCGTTGATATACATGCCGCCGGGGAAGTGCTCTTTTATCCTGGCCCCAATGGCATAAGACCGGGTAGGATAAATACGAGCGAAATACATACCTTTCCCGTCAAAGAATGGAAAGTGTGAGGCAATCACTACCTGCCTGGCAGTGATTTTTTTTCCATTTTCGGTAATAACGGTGCAATGCTGGCCTTCCTTCAGGTCAACCGCCCGCGTGTTTTCGAAGATATGGCTGCCGTCACCCTCAATCTCTTCGGCCAAGGCCAGTAAGTACTTTCTGGGATGAAACTGCGCCTGACCGTTGTACTGCATGGCCGCCTTTACCTTAAATGGCAGCGGTATTTCATCCAGGTAGACTGCGTCAATACCCAGATCGGACGCTGTATTTACCTCATCCTGGATCTGCTGCACATAGGCATCCTGCTGGGTATAAACATAAGCAGGCTGCCAGGAAAAATCACAGGCGATGTTTTTCTCCTCAATCAGCTTGGCAATAAAGTGTATGGCAGATTCGTTGGCTTCCGCATATTGCTGTGCCAGTTCTACTCCGAGCTTTGTCTTAAGCTTGTCATAGATTAAAGCATGCTGTGATGTGATCTTTGCTGTTGTATGGGCTGAAGTTCCCTGAATGATTCGTCCTGCATCAAGAACGGCAACCTTAAGTCCTTCCCTTTTCAAAAGTAGTGCGGTCGTGATCCCTGCCATGCCTCCGCCTACCACAACCGCATCAACCGAAATATCCTGCTCCAGTGACGAATAATCGGTCTGGGGTGTAGAAGCGATCCAAAAAGGCAGCGGCGGCCTTGCCAAACTGTCAGCAAAAACCTTGTTATTTCCGTTCATTGACATCATCCTCTCAATAATACTTCATGACTAGGATTTGCCAACCTCTTAAAACTATTCGTGAAACTGCCGATAATATAAATAACGAGGTTATTCTCTCAGAGGAGTTGATATTATGGATATAGCCGCTCTCTCAACCGTGATGAAACAGGGAGCAGTCATGCAGAAGGTTGACCTTGCCGTAGCAAGAAAAATCATGGATACAGCCAAAGTAAACGGCGACGCTCTGACCAAGATGATGGAGCAAAGCGTCAACCCAAACCTCGGAAAGGCAATAGACGTCAAGGTCTGAATAAGAAAACGGCCGGATTCATTTCCGGCCGTTTTCTTATTCTTATGCCAAAGCCAGCTCTACTGCGCTTACGGCATGCAGTGTCATAGTGTCAAAAATCGGAATGCTTACATCCTCCTGCTTGATCAGCAGCGGGATTTCAGTACAGCCCAGAATGATGCCCTCTGCACCTTCTTCAATCAGCTTGTCGATTATCGTCAGGAAAATCTCTTTTGATGCTGGATTGATAACCCCTGCACATAACTCGTCAAAAATGATACGGTTGATGGTACAACGGTCCCCTTCATCGGGGATAATGGCCTCCAGACCGAACTTATCCATCAGCCTTTTCCTGTAGAACTCACCCTCCATAGCATACTTTGTACCCAACAAGCCCACTTTCTTCAGGTCTTTTTTCAGGATGGACTGAGCTGCCGCATCGGCTATATGATGGACCGGGATGCCTACGTTCTTCTCAATATCCGGTACTGCCCGGTGCATGGTATTGGAGCAGATCACCACAAAGTCCGACCCTGCAGCCTTCAATAGCGCAGCAGCCTCCTGCAGCAAAAAGGATATTCTCTCCCAGTCTCCTGCCTGCATCAGTTCAACCATCACCTGAAAGTCAACGGAATACATCAGGCATTTGGAGGAATGGAGCCCTCCCAGCCTTTCCTTTACCGTTTCGTTGATCAGGCGGTAGTACTCTATGGATGATTCCCAGCTCATCCCGCCGATTAATCCCATGGTCTTCATCGACCAACCTCCTTTCATTCTGTCCATAATTATCCATCTATTATTATAATTGATCCGCCATTAAGAAAAATCCACCAATCGGAAAATTCTTACGGCATCCAATTTTCATTCTTATTCTTACCGGTGAAATATAATGCCACTGCTTCAAGCAAGAGCAGCAAAGCAAAGAACCAATAGCCACTCCCTCGACCGCCTGCTGCTCCTGCTTGGCTTAATAATGCAGGCCCGAAGAAAAAACCGATTCCCCAGAATAAATAATAAGAACCGGATATCGTCCCTTTGAGTGAATCTGGAACGATTTCATTCAGAAAAGCCATAGAAGCCAGATAGAAAACACCTAGCCCCAGGCTCGCGATTGACAAGAAAATGAAAAGCCATACACCATGCAGGAAGATAAATGCCGCAATCCCCAGGGATGCAGCCAATAGTCCCATCCTCATGAAGATTTCCCTGCCTGTTTTGTCAGACAAGTATCCAGTCAGGACCTGTGAAAGGCTTATTGCGATATAGAACAATGAAAAAAATATCCCGATGAAGGTTTGGCTGTACCCCCTTGCGCTGATCAAAAAAGCGGGAATGGTCGTCAGGAAAATCCCGTATCCTGCCCCATAAAGCATAATACCCAGCAGTACAGTTAAAGTCTTTTTATTTGAAAAAAGGTCGATGAAGCTTCTCAGACTAAAAGACGCCTTTGCCTGATCCCCTCTTATATTTTTATCAACGCAGAATACCAGTATGACCGCACCGATCAAGCAAACCGCAGCATAAAAAACGAACACCAGGCTTCCATAAATGACGCTGGCAAGGACGATGCCTATAATCGGTCCAAAGGTGAGTCCTAAATGAATTGATGCATTATAGATTCCCATCACCTTTCCTTTTGATTGGGGATATTCAATGGACAGCAAAGCCGGGGCCAAGGCCCAGACAGGTGCCTCTCCCATCCCTTGCAGCACCCTTCCCAGGAATATGAGGTAGGCGTGGTCAGAAACATAGTAAAGTACGCCGGTTATGCAGCAAATAAGATAACCCAGTATAAGAAACCGCTTAAACCCATAAATATCGGATAACTTTCCGATGGGTACCTGCAACAGAATATAGGAAAAAGCAAATGCTGAAGCCAGATACCCTACTTGAGCAGTGGAACCGCTTAAATCAATAATCTTCTGAGGCAGCAAGGCAACTATCATCCCGACACCGAGCATCATGAGGAACACTGCGGCATTAAGCCCCACCAACGTTTTTCTCCCTGCCATTTCCAACACCTCTCATCATCTATCTAATGCAATTGTACCTTAAGATTAAGCGGAATAATAGAAATTTGTGGAAAAAGAATTTTATTGTGTAGGAATGTTATACTTTCCTACACAATAAAAAAACCTGGATTTCTCCAGGTTAACATTCGTATGGTGCGCCATCGGGGACTCGAACCCAGGACCCATTGATTAAGAGTCAATTGCTCTACCAACTGAGCTAATGGCGCATTTTTTATTGTTTTTTGTCAGCTATGTCATTGTACAATAATTTGAATCCGATGTCAACACGGTTTTTTTGCCTTTTCTGACAGCACTTATTTCAGCAAAAGCATCAGATCCATGAAGCCGTTCTCGTCTGCTATGAACCTGCAGCTGTACTCACTGATGCCTTCAAACTCAAAATAAACAACACTATGATCCGTATCATGCACATCCTTATAGTGCTTGATAGTGACCGCAGTTATATTTGCTTCGCTTTCCAGCAGCTTAAGCTGCTTTTCCGCTTCCGGGGACACCACCGCTGCTTCAAAATCAATATAGACCGTCCTTGATTCCGCCTCCGTCATTTTCCTGCCGATCCGGATTGCAGGGCAGAAATTGCCGCCTGCCATGATCATTCCGTCAGTCTGCGAAAAATCGAATATCATGGTTTTATCCTTTTCCGTCACTTTTTCCAGACTGATTTTATTAACGGCATTGCCAAGCTTTGTTTCAACCTCGCCATAGGGCAATGTGTGCCAGACATATTCCTTTATCATCTCATTTTTTTCCAAATTATATCTGAAGAAATGGGGAAAATCCCTGAAGCCGTTGAACACATTCCGCCCTTCACAGTAGAAGGAAATGGTGCTCTGGTCATAGGATACATCGCTGATAAGATCACCGGTATCCGGATTAATCCTCACACAAGTACTTTTTTCCAGATCCGCCAGCGCATACCAATAATTTGTTGCCGGTAGAACGGGTGCAGGCGCATAAGTAACAAGGAAAAACCTGTCCGAGATCCTGTCCAGCCTGACTACCTGCAAAACATCAGGCTCATGAACCTCCGAAGGCTGACGGTTGTCTGCCAGGTAATCGTCAAACAGCCGCATAGCGCTTGCAAACTCCTCCGATTTGTACCAGGCTGACTGCTGATACCGCTGTGTCTCCAACTCAGTTACCTTTTGTGCCAGCACCTCCTTCTCTGTCCTTAGCACCTCAAGCTCGCCCCCGGAGCAGCCGGAAGCCCATAAGCATACATATAGAACCAATAAGAAAACCCAGTATTTTTTCACACATCCATCCTCCACTCACAAAAATCAAAACGGCTGTATCATTATTCCCTTTACCGATATCTTCATTATAACTGGTCTGTATTTCTAGCGCCACTTTTTTCCGTCGTTGGCCAGGAATAAGGGTATGGATAACCGTGTTTCAGGTATGGAATAAGTCTGACAACATTTGAAATAATATCTATTAAGAAAAAATAATGGGTGATGATATGGAATTTGAAAACCTGGACACCGTCTTGCAATCCCTTGCCAAAGCTGTGGGAGACCACTTGCCGTTGAAAGTTAAAAGGATCCAAATCGGACAAGTGGTACCGCTTCAGGCTGCCGTGATCTATATGGACGGACTGGTTAAAAACGATGTCATCAGCAGGGATATCCTGGCTCCCTTGATGCTTCATGTCAAGGAACAGGTCATGCCGGGTGAAAACACTGCGACATACTTGAGTGATAGGTATATTGCCATAAGCGGTACCCTGTTGAAGCATGACATCGAGAAAACAGCAGATGGGTTGAAAGCGGGAAAAAGCGCTGTTCTGCTGGAGGGGTCAGCGGAAATTATCCTGTTGGACACCGAGGGCGGCGAATTCCGGAGCATCACGGAGCCTCTGAGCGAAACCTCATTGAGGGGCTCACGGGAAGGTTTCGTCGAGAATCTGGATACCAATCTGGCCATGCTGAAACGGGAGATCAAGGACAGTGCTTTAGCCATAGAGCATTTTACATTGGGCAGGCGCTCCAGGACAGACCTGGCGCTGGTATATATCTCTAATATCGTTGATCCCGACATTGTGAACAGTGTCAGGGAGAAGATCAATGCCATTGATGTTGATTCCGTTATGGGAACGGGGACGGTAGAGCAGTATATTGAGGACAGCACCTATACCATCTTTCCACAGGTCATCTACTCCGAAAGGCCCGACCGGGTGGCTTCCCGCCTTTTGGAGGGCAAAATCGCCGTACTGCTTCAGGGTACCCCCTTTGCATTCACTATACCGGCTTTGTTCGTTGAATTTTTCCATACCATAGAGGATTATTACGAGCGGACTGTCACCGCCAATGCAATCCGTCTCTTAAGGTTGCTTTCGCTTTTTTTCGTTACCTCCCTGCCCTCTATCTACCTAACGTTTATCAAATATAATGCCGAGCTTATCCCGATTGATTTTGTCGTTCCCATCGTGCAGTCAAGGACAGGTATCCCTCTGACCCCCTTCCTGGAGATTCTGGTGGTAGAAATACTGGTTGAAATTCTCCGGGAGGGCGGATTAAGGCTGCCCTCCAAGATCGCACAGACCATCAGTATCGTGGGCGGCATCATCATCAGTGATGCTGCCGTCCAGGCAAAGGTGGTAAGCCCTTCCACGCTTCTGATCGTCGGGATCACAACCATCTCCTCCTTTGTCATTCCAGGACAGGAAATGTCCTTTACCATCCGGATTCTGCGGTTTCCGATGCTTGTGCTTTCCAACATGATGGGCATTTTCGGGATTGCTACAGGCTACATTCTTTTGATGGTACACCTTCTGTCGCTGAGAAGCTTTGGCGTGCCCTACCTGACCTTCTACAGAGGCGATCTCAAGGACACTCTTTTCCGTGCGCCACTCTGGCAAATGAACCGGAGACCAGAGGCTGTACCCAATGAAAACGCTGTAAGACAGAAGAAAACAAAAAAGCAGCCTTAGCAAATATGAAGAATGCAGGGTGACTTGACTATGGACAAAAGAAAGAATGAGCTTCTAACAACAAACGAGCTGTTATTCACCCTCATCGGCTGCATAATCGGAGCTGGAATCCTCAGTCTCCCCAACAGCATTGTGGCTGAAGCGAAACAGGACGGCTGGATCTCAACCGTTATCGGAAGCCTATATCCGCTTTATGTGGTGATGGTAGGCAGCATCATCATCAAAAGGTACCCTGACCAGAACATCATGGAGGTTAGCAAGCAGTGTCTCGGCAAGGTTTTCGGAGGTTTCCTGAACCTGATGTTCCTGGCTCAGTTTCTGGTTTATGTAGTCGGTGTCATCGGTGCTGCAAACAGCATCTTGCGGGTCTATGCCGTATGGTTCATGCCACGTTACAAAATCACGCTGGTGCTTGTCATGCTTATTGTCTATGGCTGCATGCAGGGGCTTAAGGTCATTGCAAAAATCAATATCCTGATGTTCTTCTTCATTGCCTTGATAACCTTATCATCAACCATGTCGATACGATACGGCAGTATTCTAAACTTGAGGCCCTTTCTTGGCGCCGGACTGGACAAAATCATCAAGGGCAGCATTGAGTCGGCGTTCTCTTATGGAAATATGGAGCTGCTGCTGGTCATCTACCCTTACATCAACAATAGGAAGGCTATTATCAGAACAGCTTTGTATGCCACTGCCATTATTACGTTTATTTACACCTGGACAGTATTCGCTACCACGCTATACTTAGGTCCCGACATCGTCCCTCAAAGCCTGTGGCCCTTTTTCTTTGTCAGTGAAAGCGTCAAGATACCTGCCATAACCAGCTTCAGGTTCGTTTATATGGCATTCTGGACGCTCATCATTTTCAAGACTGCTACGACGCAGTACTATGCTTCTACTGCTGTCTTCAATAATCTTTTTAACAGGATCGACCGGAAATATGCCTGTCTCCTTTTGGCACCACTGATCCTTTTCATCCCCCTATTGTTTGAAAACGAAGTAGCCCGGCGGGACCTGTTTTCCAAGCTGATGCCTTGGGTGACGCTTTTCAATCTTTTTTATATCACGCTGCTTGCTGTGCTTGCCGCAATCAAACGAAAAACAGCACCGGGCGGCACCACGAAGGGATGACATATGCTCAAGAAGAATAAAGTGCTCTTTACCCTGCTCTTCACCTTCCTGCTCTACATCATCTTAAGTCCCGGAACGACACTGCCCGTGCCGGCTGAAAACCTGGACATCCCTGCCGGATTTGCTTTGGACCTGGTCACTGACCAAGAGGGCAACAAGAGCTATATTTCCAGTGTAGATGTCTATACCTTCAATAAACAGGATGAAATCGGTCATTATGTACTGAGCGGAAAGGGGACCTTCCTGCCGGAGACAAGAGAAAACAGGCAGTTGAAGGGCAACCATAAGTTCATTTACGGTTTGGAAAAAGTCATGCTTGTCAGTGAAGCTGTCGCAAGGAACGGAATCGGAAATCTGCTTGACATACTGTTCTCAAACCAGTACATGCATGATATGGGCTGGCTGATCGTGTGCAAGGGTAAAGCGGCAGATTATCTGTCTCTTAAAGTGGGTGATTATCCTTCCTCTTCCGATTATATCGAAGGGATGATCAATAACAGCAAAGAACAGAATTTCTTCTCGGACAATTATAAAATCATGGATGCATATGTAAGAGTGGGGGCAGAAGGCAGGTCTCTGGTGCTTCCATATTTGGAGATCAGGAATGGCTTGCTCCAAATCAGCGGCTCTGCCATTTTCAAGAAGGACCGTATGCTGGAAATACATGACATGGAAGACACAAAGATTATGAATTTCCTTCGGGAAGACAAGGCAAGAGGAATCTTGATACTGGGGAAGGAATTTGACAAACAGGTAGCCTTGTTTGGCACCGTCAGAAGGAAGGTGCGCAGCCAAAGAGACGAAGACGGCAAGTTTATTTTTGAAATCGACCTCACCTATACCGGCGAGGTCATCAGCAATACGCTCTACCCCGACTATCTCGGCAAAGTCGACGCCGTCCATGATTTGGAGGTAGCTCTGGCAAAGGATACGGAAAGAAAAGCCAAAGCTTTCATTGAGAAAATGCAGAAGGAATATAAGATAGACTGCCTGGATCTTGGCCGCGAAGCAGCGGCAAAATACGGGCGGGGCAAGGTCAAGGATTGGAACGTGGCGGTATCGGAGTCTGAAATAAAAGTCAAGGTGACAGTGAAGGCTGCCGCCTTTGGAAGAGGGCAGTATACCGCCAAGCCTAAATAGTTAGTACTCTGTTAACCCTAATTCTATATATTATCGCAGGTTAAATTTCCGTAGTACTGCGTTGGCACATAAAATGCCAACAAAGTTGGAATTTTTTGTGATCACTCGCAATACATAGAGTATTACTCACTCCTCCGCCTTGGTTTGCGGGTATCCTACGAAAATTTTCCTCGCCGAGTAATACATAGTTTAGAGTTAACAGAGTACTAAAAAGGGGATGCGCCTTCAGTGCAAGCTGAGACACATCCCCTTTTCATTATCTCTCTTCTCTATAATATGGCAGTCCCAAGTGCTTGGGCGGTGCCATCTCCTTCGATTTCTTCATGGAGACCGCCACCAGTACCACAATGGTGACCACGTAAGGCAGCATATCGATAATATACTGTGAAATGTGGATGGCGGAGCCCTGTATCCGGAAGCCGATGATATCAAGTCCTCCGAAAAGGTATGCCCCCATAAGGGCCTTAAAGGGATTCCAGGCCGCAAAGATGACCAGTGCAACGGCGATCCAGCCTCTTCCTGCCGTCACGTTATCCTGCCACGCCGGCACATAGACCAGTGAGAGATACGCGCCACCCAGCCCGCATAATGCACCGCCGGCCAGTATATGCGCATACCGGTAAAGCGTTACGTTGACTCCGGCAGCATCTGCTGCCCCTGGGTTCTCACCGATGGCCCGGATATGCCTTCCAGGGCGGGTGTAATACAGATAAAAGCCTGCACCCAACGCCATTAGATACCCAAAGTAAACAAAAGCATCCTGCCTGAAAAAGACCTGCCCGATAAAGGGGATCTGTCCCAAGCCCGGCAGCACCATAGGCTTGAAAAATGTCTTGATGGCCTCTGGTGCAACCTGTCCCACCAGCTTCTGACCCAGAAAGCTTGCCAGACCGGTACCAAATATGGTAAGGGCAAGTCCGGTGACAACCTGGTTGGCCCTAAGGGATATGGTCAGAAAAGCGTAGATCAGGGAACCCGTCGCTCCGGCAGCCATAGCCGCCAGCATGGCTGCGGCAGGACTGCCCGTGGATAGTCCCACCGAAAAGCCCATAACAGCCCCCATCATCATCAAGCCTTCCACACCAAGGTTCAGATGTCCGCTTTTTTCCGTTATGATCTCACCGACCGTAGCAAATAGAATGGGTGTGCCAGCCACGATGGCTGCCGTTAAAAAGGATATCAAACCGTCCATCTAGCTTTCCCCCTTTCTGACTACCAGCCGGTATCGGGTAAAGAATTCGCTTCCCAGCACAAAAAACAGGATAATGCCCTGGATGATCTGGGCAGCTGATTGGGGGATCCCAAAGCTGGTCTGTATGAAGGATCCGCCCTGGATCAATATCGAAAACAAAAAGGATGTCAATATGATGAAGGGTGCGCTCAGTCCCGACAGCCAGGTGGTGATGATAGCCGTATAACCGATGCCGCCGGACACCTCATAGGACAGCGTATTGGCAACAGCCGAAGCCTGTATCATGCCGGTGAGCCCGCAAAGTCCGCCGCTGATCAACAGGCTGACGATAATGGTATTGCGGATGTTGATACCGGCGTACCGGGCAGTATGCTCACTTTCTCCCAGAACGGCAATCTCATACCCTTTCTTGCTGTGGTTCATGAATATAAACATAGCTGCTGTCAGGATCAGTGCAAAGACCCAGCCGATGTGAACCCCGAACAGGTTCGGCAGAATGGCATTATCACTGAAATTGGGAATCTTGGGAAAGCCCAAAGCCTTGGGGTCCCGCCAGGGACCGTACTGCAGATAAGTGACATATTTCAAGGCAATATAGTTCATCATCAGGGTCACAATGGTTTCATTGGTTCCCCATCTTGCTTTGAAGAAGGCCGGCAGCAGTGCCCAGAGCCCGCCTCCAACCATTCCTGCTGCTATCATCAGTGCAAGCAGCAAGGGCTTTGGCAGCTCCGGCATTCTCAGTGCAACAAAGCTGGCCATAAAGGCACCCATGGCGATCTGGCCTTCCCCTCCGATATTCCAGAATTGCATTTTGAAGGCAACGGCAATACCCAGAGAAGTTATGACCAAGGGAACGGTCTTTATAATGGTCTCCTTTACGCGGTAGGCCGAGCCAAAGGAGCCGTCCAGCATGGAGATATAGACCGACAAAGGGTTCAGCTTCAGGAATGCGATAAAAAGAGTGGTGGCAAGCAATGCCAGCAGGATGGCTGTCCCGCGGATGGCCAGGCCGGATTTTTTATTGATCTCGCTGCGTTTTACAAATCTCAGCCTCATTGCAACCCCTCCGTTCCCTCTAGCTTGTTGCCGGTCATGAGCAGCCCCAGCATTTCCTTGGTGCACTTTTCCGCATCGTAAATACCTGCGATCTCACCGTTATACATGACCATGATCCGGTCGCTGAGCTCGATCAATACGTCTAGATCCTCCGCAACAAAAAGGACGCCGACACCTTTTTCCTTTTCCCGGTTCAAAAGGTCGTAGATGGTATAACAGGTATTGATATCCAGTCCTCTGACAGGATATGCAGTAATAAGCAGATGTGGATTGGAGTCCAGCTCCCGTCCCAGCAAGACTTTTTGTATATTGCCGCCGGAAAGCTGCCTGACAGGGTGGTGAATCCCCGGTGTATTGATGTCCAGGCTTTCAATGATCTGTCTGGACTTTTCCACGGCAGGCCGCCGGTCGATAAAAAGACCCCGTTGGCTTTGATATTGCTTCAGGACGATATTGTCCACCATGCCCATGGAAGCCACCAGGCCCATCCCCAAACGGTCTTCGGGAACAAAGCTGAAGCTGACGCCTTTCTTGATAATGGCGGAAGGTGACAAGCCGATCAAACTCTCATTCTCAAATAAAACCTCACCCTGCTTGATGGGGTACAGTCCGGCAATGGACTCGCAAAGCTCCTTTTGCCCGCTTCCCGCAACCCCGGCCACACCCAGTATTTCACCTGCAAATAGCTCGAAGGAAACCGACTTCAGCACCGGTCCGCCATACTGGTTAACGGCATTTACCGACTTTACCTCCAGGAGCTTGCGCCCTTTCGGCACTTTTACCCGTCGGATACTCAGGTCCACCGGCCTGCCCACCATCATTTCGGTCAGCAGCTTGGGATTGGTCTCCGCCTTATCCACCGTCCCCACGGTTTCCCCCTTGCGGAGCACGGTGATCCTGTCGGATACCTCCATGACCTCATTCATCTTGTGCGTAATAAAAATAACCGCGTGGCCCTCTTCCTTCATTCGCCGCATGATGTCAAAAAGCTTCGACGTTTCCTGGGGTGTCAGTACGGCTGTGGGCTCATCCAATATCAGGATATCCGCCCCACGGTACAGCACCTTCAGGATCTCCAGTGTCTGACGCTCGCCCACAGACATGTCGTAGACCTTCTTGCCCGGATCGATGTCCAAGCCGAAGCGGCGGCTGATCTCCCCGATCTCACGGTTCAGGGCCTTCCTGCCCGCAAACAGCCCTGTCCTTCTGCCCAAAACGATATTCTCGGCAGCCGTCATGTTCTCTACCAGCTTGAAATGCTGATAGATCATACCGATGCCTTGATCTATGGCATCCTTGGGCGATGCAAACCGGACTTCTTTTTCCTTCACAAAAATAGAACCGCTGTCTGGGGTATAAACCCCGGACAGCATGTTCATCAAAGTGCTTTTCCCTGCGCCGTTTTCTCCCAATAGGGCATGGATTTCTCCCTTTTTGACGGTCAGGTTGATATTTCGGTTTGCAACTACTTTCCCAAAGGACTTGCTTATGTTCCTCATCGAAATATAGTTTTCCATAAATTTACCCTATCCTGATTATTTTACTTGATTACTTTATCTTGCCTTCTACGCCCTGTACGAACCAGTCGAAGCTGAGCTGCTGATCCAATGTCATGGTTGTTCCTGCCGGAACCTTTTCAGCACCGGACTGATCCTTGATCGGACCTGTGAAGAGCTTGAAGGAGCCGTCTATGATGCTGGCTTTAACCTTATCCACTGCTGCCTGTGCTTCTGCCGGTGCATTGGCTGTCAGCGGAGCCAGCTCGACGATGCCGTCCTTTGTGTTTCCATAGTAGTTCTCAGCCTTGAAGCTGCCGTCCAGTATGGACTTAACCTGTGCGATATAATAAGGACCCCAGTTCCATACGGGTGCTGTCATGTAAGCCTTGGGTGCTGCAGCATGTGAATCGGTGTTGTAGCCGATTGCGAAAGCGCCTTTTTCTTCAGCTGCCTGCTGCGGACCTGCTGTATCCTGATGCTGTGCGATTACATCGCAGCCTTCATCCAGGAGGGCTTTTGCAGCTTCTTTTTCCTTGGCCGGATCGTACCAGGTGTGTGTCCACTTTACCTTGACTTCTACATTGGGGTTGACGGACTGTGCGCCCAGTGCGTAGGCGTTGATGCCTCTGACAACTTCAGGAATCTCGAAAGCTGCGACATAGCCCAGCTTGTTGGACTTTGTCTTGAGCGCTGCAACGATACCGGAAAGGTACCTGGGCTCTTCCATCGCACCGAAGTAATTGACGAAGTTGGGACCGCTCTTGTAGCCGGAGCAGTGGTAGAAGTATACTTCTGGGTTTGCCTTGGCTACTTTTTCAACATAATCCATGAAACCGAAGGAGGTTGCGAAGATAATCTTGCAGCCTTGGTCGATCATGTCGTTCAGAACCTTTTCACATTCCTGGGATTCCGGAACGGATTCCTTATAAATGGTCTGGATCTGACCGCCCAGCTCTTTCTCCAATGCCAATCTGGCCTGGTCATGGGCAAAAGTCCAGCCGCCGTCGCCGATAGGTCCGACGTAGATAAAACCAACCTTCACGGGCTCTGCCTTAGGTGCCTCCGTAGCTGCAGGCGCCGGTGCCGGTGTTTCTGCCGGCTTCGGAGCGCAGCCGGTAAGTGCTGCTGAGATGACCAGCATGGTGATCAGTGCAAATGCCAATACTTTTTTCATTCTTTTTTCCCTCTCCCTTTCATTTGTTGATTTTTATATAGTATTTATTCACGGAATACGATTCCGTTTTCCCCCATGGAATCCACAATAGCCAGGGACTCGATCCTGTAGCCCAGTGTCTCGACGGTCTGCCGGCCGTTCTGAAAGCCCTTTTCAATGACAATGCCGATGCCTGCCACCTCTGCCCCTGCCTGATGGACAATATCCGCCAGTCCTGCTGCTGCCTTGCCGTTTGCAAGGAAGTCATCAATAATTAGTATTTTATCCCCCGGTCTGATATATTCCTTTGTCACGCGAATATTGTAGCTTGCCTGCTTGGTAAAGGAATAAACCTCGCTCTGGTACAAATGCTCCGCGCTCTCGTCCTTTACGGCGTTGGGAAACTTTTTCGCATAGACCATGGGCACGCCGAAAAAACGGGCGGCAGCAAAAGCCACGGGTATACCCGACGCCTCAATGGTCAGGATACGTGTCACCCCGGCATCCTTGAAAAGCTCATAGAATGCCTTGCCGATTTCATCGATAAATGGAACATCCACCTGATGATTGAGAAAATTGTCGACCTTCAGTATTTCTGTGCCGATGACCTTCCCGTCCTTGACAATCCGTTCTTTCAAACGCTTCATAAATACCTCATAAAAATGTCAATATAGTATTACTACAAAAAATCTTCGCCAATGCTGTTATTATATCTAAAAATTTGTTATATGTAAACAGAGTTTCGACAAAATGGATGGCTAAAACAGGAGGGTTTTACATTCAGGAAGTTTATGGTAGAATAGATGTGATGAGAGGGGGAACGCTGCATCCTCCCTAAAGCGGTCATATCAAAACAAAGGAGAAATAAACGATGGATATTGTTAACGATCTAAGGCTTGCCGTACTGATCGATGCCGACAACATTCCTTACAGCAACGTCAAGGGGATGATGGAAGAGCTGGCACGATACGGTACCCCGACCTTCAAAAGAATATACGGGGATTGGACCAAGCCGACACTGGCCGGTTGGAAGACCGTCCTCCTGGAGAATGCCATCACTCCGATCCAGCAATACGGTTATACAACAGGAAAAAATTCTACAGACTCCGCCATGATCATTGATGCCATGGACATCCTTTACTCCGGTAAGGTCGACGGCTTCTGCATCGTATCCAGCGACAGCGATTTTACCCGGCTTGCAATCCGGCTGCGGGAAGCGGGAATGAAGGTCATCGGCATCGGAGAGAAAAAGACACCCAATCCCTTTATCGTGGCATGTGATAAATTCATCTACATAGAGATTATCAACTCCTCGGCATTAAAGCCGGAGCCTGCCCCTGCGGCCGGAAAGGTCAAAGGAAGGGCGCCGGTGAAAAAGCAGAAGAGCGAAGCCAGCAGTGTGGAAAAGATCGGCAAGGAGGTCATCAACCTGATAGCCGCCTCCATTACCGACCTGGCTGATGAGAACGGCTGGGCGTTCCTGGGAGAGGTAGGAAGCCTGATCCTCAAGAAACAGCCGGATTTTGACCCCCGCAACTACGGCTATCAGAAGTTGACTCCCCTTATCAAGGCCATGGGCATGTTTGAGATCGACATCCGTGAGTCAGGCCAGTTCCACATCAAGCATATCTATATCAAGAATAAATAAGTAGGTGCCAGGCACGCCTGTTAGCCGGTTATTTTGCCAATAACCGGCTAACAGGCGTGCCTGGCACCTACTTTAAAACCGAAAGGGGATTATTAAATGGATCTGTCATCAGAGGATAAAAAGAAAATTAGGATTTTGGAAATCGATCCATGGCTGAAGCCCTATGAAAAAGATATACACCTGCGCATGGAGCGCTTCAGTGCAGTGAAGAAAGCGCTGTTGGGCAGCCTTCCCAGCCTCTCCGCCTTTGCAAACGGCTATATGTATTTCGGATTCCACAGGACGGAGAACGGCTGGTACTACCGTGAATGGGCGCCTGCCGCAGAAGCGTTGTACCTGTTGGGCGACTTCAACGGGTGGAATCCCCATTCACATCCCCTGCAAAGGCTTGAGCACGGCTGCTGGGAGATATTCCTGCCGGTTGCCGACACGCTGCCGCATCTTTCTCGAGTCAAGGTGCGGGTGAAGGCTCATGGGCTGGAGCGGGACAGGATTCCCGCCTATATCCGCCGCATCGTGCAGGATCCGGTGACCCATGGCTTTGACGGCCAGATCTGGCAGCCGGATACCCCCTACCGCTGGACGGACAGCAGCTTCCGTGTCAATACGGCACAGCCGCCGCTTATCTATGAGTCCCATATCGGCATGGCTCAGGAAAAGGAAGCCATGGGCACCTATACGGAATTCACCCGCAACATCCTCCCAAGGGTCAAGGAAGGCGGCTACAATGCCATCCAGCTGATGGCCATCATGGAGCATCCGTACTACGCCTCCTTCGGCTACCAGGTATCCAGTTTTTTTGCCGCTTCCGCCTGGTTCGGCACACCGGAGGAGCTGAAGGAGCTGATCGACACGGCTCATGCCATGGGCATCGCCGTGCTGCTGGACATCGTCCATTCTCACGCCGTCAAGAACGTGACCGAAGGGCTCAACTACTTTGACGGAACGGATTACCAATACTTCCACACCGGTCCCAAGGGCGACCATCCGGCCTGGGATTCCAAGCTCTTCAACTATGGGAAGCCTGAGGTGCTGCATTTCCTGCTGTCCAACGTCAAGTACTGGCTGGAGGAATACCACTTCGACGGCTTCCGCTTCGACGGCGTCACCTCCATGCTGTACCACCATCACGGCCTGGGCGTTGATTTCTGTGACTACGGCAAATACTTCAGCATGGATACCGACCTGGACGCCGTCACCTACCTTCAGCTGGCCAACCGGCTAATCCGCGAAGTGCGTCCCGATGCGGTCACGGTAGCGGAGGACATGAGCGGCATGCCCGGCATGTGCCTGCCTGTAGAGGATGGAGGCATCGGCTTTGACTACCGGCTGTCCATGGGGGTGCCGGATTTCTGGATCCGGATGCTGAAGGACCGCGCCGACGAAAACTGGCACATGGGGCAGCTGTGGCATGAGCTGACCACCCGCCGTCCGCAGGAAAGGAACATCGGCTATGCCGAGTCCCATGACCAGGCGCTGGTTGGGGACAAGACGCTGATGTTCCGGCTTGCCGACCAGGAAATGTACTGGAGCATGGCCAAGGACCGCTCCAGCCTGATCATCCAGCGGGCCGTCGAGCTGCACAAGCTGATCCGCTTCATTACCCTGACTCTGGCCGGTGAAGGCTATCTGAACTTCATGGGCAATGAGTTCGGACATCCGGAGTGGATCGACTTCCCCCGGGAGGGCAACGGCTGGAGCTTCAAATATGCAAGGCGGCAATGGAGCCTGGCGGACAACGGCTTCCTGCGCTACGAGCAGCTTTACCGCTTCGACCGTGAGATGCTGGCTTTTGTCAAAGATCACAGCGTATTAGGCGCGGCCGACCTGCAGAACCTGTGGCTGGATGAGGAGTATAAGCTGCTGGCTTACCGCAAGGGCGGGCTGATTTTCCTGTTCAATTTCCATCCCGTTCGATCTTTTCCGCAGTTTGCGCTGCCTACCGGTGCGGCGGGCAAATACCGTGTGGTTTTCAGCTCCGACGACGGTTGCTTCGGCGGGCTGTCCCGCATCTCAAAGGAGGTCATCTACCAGACCCAGCGTCTGCCCAGGCATGCCGATATGGAAGGCATTCTGGTTTATTCGCCTTCACGTACCGCAATGGTACTGGAGAAAGTTGGCGAATAATGCTTGCTGGCAAGGACATATAATGTTAGAATATGGTGTATGGGCATTCTTGAACTTTTCCATAACTTTTGTCTAAAACGGCATGATTCAAATTTATATTATTTGGGGAGATATGAACGATGAAAAAACTGCCAAAACGTTCAAGCACATTTTCTGGTCTCAGACTGAAGCTGACCCTCGTATTCCTGGTCATCATAATAGCTTTGGGATCATCCAACGTCCTATCCTATTTCAGCGTGAGGGACTCACTCTCAAAAATGAACCAGATGGTGGAAACCACTCTTACAATCAATCAGATCATCAGTGCAGCAAGCAACCTTTCCAAATCTGTTTCGGACTATTATGTGAACCGCAGCGCAGAAGATGAGAAGGCTGTAACCGATGAAGTAAATCGTATCAATGAAACGATAGCACAGCTGAAGCAGCTCATAACGGATGAAGCGGGTGTCTCTTCACTTAATTCTGTTGCCAGATATAACGATACTCTGAATGAAAGTGTGAGTACGATTTTTGATTTGATAAAAAACAAAAACGGTACCCACGCATTTGAGACCGCAGACAATATCAAAAAGGTTGCGGACTACATGTCTGAGGAAGCTCAAAAGCTGATTCAGATCGAGCTTGATTATAACAATCCCATCATGGAGAAGCTTGTTAAGGAAGCGGATATGACTGGTCAAGTGATTATTGCGTCCATACTGGTTATCAGTGTATTGAGCCTTGCATTTGCATTTATCTTTTCCAGTAGGATCGGCAGCTCGGTTTCCAGGATGGCGGAGTATGCATCCAGTATCGCCGGCGGCAACCTGAAGCTGGAGGCGTTGACGGTTAAGCGTAAGGATGAGATCGGCGTTCTGGCTCAGTCCTTCAATGCCATGATTGAAAAGCTCAGTACACTGATCGGCGGCATCTATAAAACCAGCGGAGAGGTTTCAAGCTCTGCAGAGTACCTGCGGACAGGAGCAGAGCAAAGCGCAAGGGCCATTGAGCAGATCGCTGCAGCCATAGAGGAAGTGACCGCCGGGGCAACCCAGCAATCACAAGCTACCGACAGTACGGCGTCCATCTTCACCGGCCTCAAGCAAAAAAATGAAAAGATCAAATCCGGGTCGGATGAAGTATTGAAGGCTTCCATTGCAGCAAATGAAGCTGCCATGTCGGGTAATGAAAGGCTCATTATGCTGCTTGGCCAGATCGATGTCATTGAGAAAAAGATGCTGGCAACCCAGGAGGTCACTGAGACACTGAATGAGAGCTCCACTGAAATGAAAAAAATATTGGAAACCATTACCCAGATAGCATCCCAGACCAACCTGCTTGCGCTGAATGCCGCCATCGAGGCGGCCAGGGCCGGGGAGCACGGCAGGGGCTTCGCAGTAGTTGCCGATGAGATCAGGAAGCTGGCCGAAGTATCCTCCAACTCTGCCAATGAGATAACCGTTATGCTGACAGACATGCAGAAGCAGGTTTCCGATGTTGCCGGCAGCATGTTGGCGGGCGTAGGCGAAATCAAGGCAGGCACCCGTATCGCAAAGGAAGCGCAGCAGGCCTTTGATGCGATTGTAAACACCAGCGGCGCTGTTTCGGACGAGATCAGGGAAATCAATGAGGAAATCGTCCACATGACCGGTGACTTCGACCAGGTGGAGGAAATGAGCCGTACCATACAGACTATCGCAGGTCAGACCATGTGCGGCACTGAAGAAGTGGCTGCAGCGGTGGAGGAGGAATCCGCCAACCAGGAAACCATCGCATCGGAGTCTCAGTCTCTTTCCAGCATGGCCCTGGAGCTGAAGAACCTTGTTCAGAAGTTCAGCATCTAGTTCTGTGAGACAAATCAAAGGCAGGCCGGGAGCTAATACTCCTGCCTGCCTTTTTGCTTGCTGCCTAAGCTGCCGGTGCATCCAGCAGCGCCATCAGCTCTTTTCCGGTAATCGTCTCTTTCTCTATCAAGTATTCAGCAATGCGGCCCATGGCAGCCCGGTTGTCTTCCAGAAGCTTTTTCGCTTTTTCATAGCATGTATTGATGATCCTTAAAACCTCCGTGTCGATTTCTGCAGCCGTCTCGTTTCCGCAGGTTTGTACCGGCCTCCCGTCCAAATACCGGTTCTGTACCGATTCAAGCCCCATCATGCCGAACCGCTCAGACATACCGTACTGCGTCACCATTTGCCTTGCAAGCTGCGTCGCCCTTTCAATATCGTTGGAGGCACCGGTGGTGGCCAGCTTGAGCTCCACCTCTTCTGCAACCCTGCCGGCCAGAAGGACGGTTATCTGCTCCAGCATTTCATCCTTGGTCATCAAATACTTCTCTTCCCCCGGCATTTGCATGGTGTATCCCAATGCGCCCATCGTTCTGGGTACAATGGTTATCTTATGCACCGGCTGGGACTGCTTTTGCAGAGCTGCTGCCAGGGCATGGCCCACTTCATGGAAGGCCACGATCCTTTTTTCCGGCGCTGTCATGATCCTGTCCTTTTTTTCCTTGCCTGCAATGATCACTTCCACCGCTTCCAACAGGTCCTCATGCAGCACTCTTTCCCTGCCTGCCTTTACCGCACTCAAGGCTGCTTCATTGATAATGTTGGCGAGATCAGCACCCGCCGCACCGGGAGTCGCCATAGCGACGGCTGCCAAATCCACCTCTGCATCCAGCGCCACATTCCGCGCATGGACCTTCAAGATTGCTTCTCTCCCCTTGACATCCGGCCGGTCCACAATCACGCGGCGGTCGAACCTGCCGGGCCTCAGAAGCGCTTTGTCCAGAACCTCCGGCCGGTTGGTGGCTGCTAGGATGACCACCCCTTTGGAGGAATCAAAGCCGTCCATCTCAGCCAGAAGCTGGTTCAGTGTCTGCTCCCGCTCATCATTGCCCCCAAGATGTCCTTCCCTGCTTTTTCCGATGGCGTCGATCTCATCGATAAAGACAATGCAGGGAGCATACTGTACGGCTTGCTTGAACAGATCCCTAACCCTCGAAGCACCGACGCCGACAAACATCTCAACGAAATCCGAACCGGACAAGGAGAAAAAGGGTACCTTGGCTTCTCCGGCTACCGCTTTGGCCAGCAAGGTTTTTCCTGTTCCCGGAGGTCCTACCAGCAGCGCCCCCTTGGGCAGCTTCGCTCCGATCCGGGTGTACTTTGACGGGTTGTGGAGAAAATCCACCATCTCATTAAGAGATTCCTTCGCTTCCTCCTGTCCGGCTACATCAGCAAAAGTAATGCCGGTTTTCTTTTCCACATAAACCTTTGCCGTACTTTTTCCAAAGGTCATGGCACCGCCGCCCAGCCGCTTGCTCATGGACTTCATCAGCATGCTGCTGATAAAATAGAATATCCCGATGGGCAAGATCCAGCTGAGGATAAAGCTTAATACCGGTGACTGCCTGTTCCGCACCGGTGCAGAAAATTTCACTCCGGCCTCGTAGAGCATGTCTACAAGATCCGGATCATTCAGATTGCCGGTATAGTATATTTTTTTCTCAGGTGCAGGCGCACCCGGAGCCGTTATGGGAACAATCAGCAGCTTGTCCTCTTCAATCTGCACCGTATCGATTTCTTTCCTTTGAATCATATTCAGGAACTGCCCATAGTCGATTTCCTGTATCGAAGACTTGCTGATCTCCACCAAAGCCATATTGGCAATAAAAGTGATGACCAGCGCCAAGCCCAGGTACTGCAATAAGCTTCCTTTTATAAACTTCATACCTTCTCCTCTTTCTTTTTGAGTTGTCTTGCTGAGTGCTTAAATAAAATAAAAAAGACCTCTACGATGATCCTTATCGGAACATGTAAAAGTCTTGCTTCCCATCGGGCTATATAGCCAGGCGCACTGCCGGTTGTTGGCTGTATAGATATAAGCTACTCCCTTTTCTGAACTTATTATACTGCATTTCAGTATTTATGTCAATCAACTACGCAGCTCCCCAATCTCTTTGTCAATCAAAAAGTCATGGAGCTTTTCAAATAATAATCCGCCGGCGAACCAAACAGGTATGAAGCTTAAGGTTATGATTCCATTTATCGAAAAAGATCCCGCGTACTGCCACGGGCATCTCCCGATGAAAGTCCTCAAGGCGGATCCGGTTGCATACTCCACCGCAAAAAACAGCAGCATGTAAACACCTCCCCTGAGTGCGGCTGGATAATGCCTGAGCCTGTCATGAACAAGCTCCAGAAAAATCAGAGATCCGTAAATGGGAAACATCCAGATGTAAGTCCACGCATACATGGTCAAGTCCCCCTTCACCAGTGAACCCAACCCTGTCCAGACCGTTTCGGTGCACCAGCCGATCAAACCGTATATTAAGAATCTTGTTTTCATAGAATTATTTTTGCAACAGGCAGGGGAAAATATGCTAAGCAAAAATATACATCCCGGTCCAGATTATATGCGATATGTTAAGCGTGAAATACCCGATCATGCAAATGTTAATTAAAAAATTAGCCTTCACCAACTGCTTAAAGGTGGCTTTATTTAGCCTAAAAGATAGCAAGCCTAATAGAAAAAGCGGCAGCACCACCTTGCAAAGGATCGAAAAAAAACTGCTGCTAATAATGCCCTGCATAAAAACGTTGGCTTCGACAAAGCAGCCTGTCTTCAACAAAAACCATGTAAAAAGCAAATCAGTCACATTAAGCGCATAGATGCACAACAGCTTCGCTTTTATAGCCTTCAAATCAGAAACATTTAAAATACCCATCATATACTCACCCCTCTGTCAAGAGATTCTTGACATATCCGCCCGGCTTTATTCGTCTTTGCTTACATGGCTGCAAGAGACAATCAGTAAATCATATGCCGGAACCACGCCCTCAATAACGGAAAGGGACAAGAAAAATAAAAAGCATACCCCTTTCATGAGGTATGCATCATTGTGATATAATACTACTGAGGTGAACAAAATGGGTAAACCAAGCAAACCGATAGCCAAGAACTCCAATACGAGAATGCAGGTAAGAAATAAAAAAAATAAAGGGTATCTGGAAATTTTGAATACCGCTCGCCCAAAGAAGCTTGTCAAGGCTGAAGACAGCGCAGCTGATGAATCAGCAGACAACGCTCCTGAAAAATCTGAGTAAACCGGAGAAAGGCATCCTTCCTTAAAGTCGGATGCTTTTTTACATCCGCAGCATCTATGTCTGCCAATCCAGTTTTTTCAGATCCTGAACCAATTCCAACCAGGATTCAAAGGATTGAGCCAACGTGTCAGGACAAGCGCCCCACTTAACAATATGCAGTAAGCGTGCGCTGCAATCCTGAGGCTTAAGCTCAAAACCCGTCAGTTTCTCCAAGCTTCGCTTCCTGCTCGGAAAATACGTCTTGTTGATCGCGAAAGCCGCCTGCAGGAAATGATCCAGCGCCAGGTCCAGCGCAAAATGATAAAAGAGCACATCTTTCCGCCTTACTGCACGCTCTAGATCCTCCGTATCCTCCAGGTTATCCAGATGATACTCAAAACTTGACCTGGCTAATGTATCGGGATAATCACTGACCCGATCCTTCAACGCTTGCAAGGCACCGTCCTTATCGTGGAGCACAGTCATTTCCATCAGCGTCGCGCATCTTCCAATGGGATAAAAATACCCTCTTTTGGCCAGGTTCCCGGCGCTCAGGGTGCGTTCTATCTCAGACACCATCGCCTCCAGCGTGAAATACATAAACCAAGTATCGGTATTGCATAATGAAGCATAGTCCCCTATCCCCCAATCCGCATTATCAAAAACCGTACACGCCAGCTTTTCGTGCAGTGCTGCCCTATTGTAAAGCTCCATACGCCCCTGCTCAACCGGCACCTTTCTACAGAACACAAAGATGTCAATGTCACTTCCATCAAGGTTTTCCAGCCTATGCATGTCCCCGCATAAGCCGATAGCGCTTACATCCTGGTTTTCCTTCAACACATCCAGGACCTGCAAAAGCCGTGAACCTACATTTTCGCTCATATGACCTTACCCCCAATACGCATTTACTTATCCACAATATTTTTTTACCAGACACTTGTCGGATTATATACATAATATAGCACAACTATTCCCATTAATGCATTGAAATAGGTTATAGAATTTGTTATATTCATTTTATCAATAAAGAACAGGGGTGGGGTCATGGAATACAGGAGAATGAAAAGAAGCGGGTTTGATGTCAGTGTTGTGGGTCTCGGCGGAGAGCACCTGACAAACAAATCCTCGCAAGAGGTGGAGGCCGTCGTTAAGACAGCTCTGGAAAGCGGCATCAATATATTTGACTTGTTCATGCCGCAGCACCAGGTGCGCGACTATATCGGCAAAGCCCTGTCCGGTGTCCGGCAGCAGGTCTACCTGCAGGGCCATATCGGTTCAACCCTGGAAGACGGGCAGTATAAGCGCTCCAGAGATCCGGAAAAATGCAGGCTGGCTTTTGAGGATTTTCTCACGCGGTATAAAACGGACTATGTGGATATCGGCATGCTTCACTATATCGATACGGCAGAAGACTTCAAAACGGTTTTTGAAGGGGATATGCTGGAATACGCCTTGAAGCTTAAGGCGCAGGGAACCATACGAGCCATCGGTGTCAGCTCCCATGAGCCTTTCACTGCACTGACAGCCATCGAAAGCGGATACGTTGACGTGCTGATGTTCAGTGTCAACCCTGCTTATGATCTGCTTCCTGCAAATACGGATGTCTATGACTTTTTCGAAAACCACACCTATGAGAACGGAAGCCTGCTGGGGATGGACAAGGATCGGGCTAAGCTCTATGCTGCATGTGAAGCACGTGGTGTCGGCATAACCGTCATGAAAACCCTGGGCGCCGGGCAGCTGCTGGATGAAAAAAGCTCACCCTTCGGCCGCGCCATGACCATTTCCCAGTGCATTCACTATTCGCTTTCTCAGCCCGGTGTGTGCAGCGCACTGATTGGATGTACTACCCCGGAACAGGTTCTGGAGGCTGTAAAATACACATCCGCCTCAGAAACGGAAAAGGACTATTCCAATGTGCTTTCAAGCTCGCCCAAGTATGCCATGACCGGACGGTGCATGTACTGCAATCACTGCCTGCCCTGCCCATCGAATATTGATATTGCAGCCGTTACGAAGTACCTGTATCTGGCCAAAGCCGCTCTGGAGGGCAACATTCCCGAGACAGTAAGGTCACATTACAGCTTACTGAAAAGTACTGCACAGGATTGCATTCAATGCGGCAGCTGCGAGCCCAACTGTCCTTTCGGTGTAAAAATCATCGACAACATGCAGGAGGCTTTACAGGTATTTGGCAGGTAGCTATGCCTTCATCATCAACCTCAGATAGACAGGCAATACCTTTACAGACCCTATGAAGAGCCTGAAAAGGGTGGAAAACCCAAACCGCTTGATCATATAGGCGGTGCTATTCATGAAGAGATTGACATAAAGAATGGTCTTTACCATTTCATAATAGTACCGCCGCAAAGACAGCTTCGATGGTCTTATGGATACTTTTCCGAAGCTCCACTGCTCATAGGCTTCAATGTCAAAAATCAGCCTGTCCTTGTACTGCTGGTACAAAGGCAGATTGGGGAAGGGCGTCAGCGGGCTGAAGGTGGATATCTCCGGCTTCAGCTTCCGGATAAAGCGCCTGAAGCGCTTAAAGTCCTTTGCATCCCAATCGGGATGCAGCATGAAGGATGCCCAGCAGTCTATACCTGCTTCCTTCAGAAGCGCGCTGGCCTTATAGCTATCCTCTACGGTGGATTTCTTTTTGTAGGCCGCCAGTTCCTCCGGGTTGAAGGTTTCGTACCCCACCAGCACGGCTCTCAGTCCGCTCCCGGCCAGCCGTTTGACAGTTTCAGGATGGGAAAGGATGCTTTTGACACTGGCATAGCAGATGAAATTTTTTCGGATGCCGTTTTTATCCAACAAATCGCAAAAAGCTTCAAGACGGTCCCTGTTATTCATAAAATCGTTGTCATAGATCATGATACTGGGTTCACTTATCTCTTTTATCTGCTCCATGACGATATCCAGATCGATATCCTGCTCTGCTGCCCCCTCCAGCCGCCATCTCAAGCAAAAATCGCAGTTCTTGCTGCAGCCCAGAGATGTCTGCATGATGGCACAGGGTTTGTAGCCCAGGTAGCTGTAGTGCTGCCGGTACCTTTCAGTTGCGCTTCTGTCCGGAACGATGTATTCATTTCTCCCCGCTTTTCCTGTGGATTGATACTGATGCGCCTCGCTGAGGACACCGTCTATCAGCGGAATCTCCTGCTTTGCTGCCAATACATCATACAACCGGTTCAGATTGTCACTTGTGGTATACTTCATCACGTGATCGATGCTGTCGCAGAAAAAAGCACCGGGATTCAAAAACGCCTGGGTTCCCCCGACAACAGTCACAACCGTCGGGTTCATGGCCTTTACCTTTTGTGCAATTGCCTTAACCGCATTTACATCAATGCAGAGGGAGGTAATCCCAACCACATCCGGTTCAAAGTTTTGAAGCTCTGCTTCCAGCCGGTCTTCTTCCACCATCAGGTCCAGTATCCTTATCTCATACCGGTCCTTCAGTACGGCATAGACGATCTCAAGCCCTATGGGCTCACAAAACATAAACTCCCCCAGGGTCACAGCTTGCTTGATCCGCGGGGGGCGTACCAGCAGTATTTTCATATTAGCCCTCCTTAAGGAACGATGAAATAATAAAGCTCGATTTTCAAACGAGATAGTTTTCGTCAAGACGAGGCGGAGGAAGGCGCAATAATGGTGTTATTGCAACTGACGACAACGATGTATTGGCGGAAAATAGCCGTTTCAAAATTGGGAATTTATAATTTTATCGTTCCTATATGATATTAGGTGTTATCCGGTTCTTTATCTGATGCCTGTAATACAGATTGACGGCCAGATAGAACAGGTGCTTCCCCGGCTTCTTCAAGAAACCCTGCTGTAAAACCGTCCGCTTCAGAATGCTTCTGAAGCCAAACACATCATTGTATAGCTTCCAATAAACTGCCGTCAGTTCTTCCGGCGTCATGTTCCTGGGAATGTGCACCGCTTCCGACCCATTGTAGGAATAAATTTCATCGTTACAGATCCTGTTTTGCTGCTTCATTTCATCAAAAAACTGCGTCCCCGGTATGGGCGTCAGGATGTAAAACCGTGGGACCACCACCTTATTGTCTTCTATGAATTTCGCCGTTGCCGTGATAGACTCCAGTGTATCCCCGTCGGCGCCCACCACCATCTCTGTAGAGACATCAATGCCGGCCTCTCTGATTTTCCTGAGAAGCCCACTGTATTCATCCGTTCTGGCCCAGCTTTTGTTCATATTGTCCAGGCTTTCCTGGGAGATGCTCTCGATCCCAAAGCTCAAGGCAATGCAGCCGCTTTCCGAAACCAGCTTCAGGATTTCCTCGTCTTTCCCTATCTCGATGGCGCATTGGGACAGCCAGGTCATTTCCAGCTTCTTTATTTCATGGCATAATTCTTTCAGGTAAGCCCTATCCGCCAGTATATTGTCATCCAGCAAAAGGAACTTTTTGAACCCGAGCCTTTTCACTTCTTGAATATCCCTTACAACATCCGCCACCGGCCTCTTGTAATACTTGCCCTTGTACAGGCAGTAGACGGAGCAGAAGCTGCATACATTGGGGCAGCCCCTCCCCGCCTGAACGGGCAGGAAATCACCGATGGGCTTGTTCAGCAGCAGGTCATATCGCGGCACCGGATACGCCAGCTTGCCCAACTCCTTGCGGTAAAAGGGCTTCAAAGTGCCTGCCTCAACATCCTTTATCACCTCATGCCATACTTCCTCTGCGTCTCCAATGATGACACTGTCGCAGTACTTCTTAGCTTCCTCCGGCATGAGGCTGACCATGTATCCACCCAGCAGCACCGTTTTGCCCATTTTCTTAAAAGCTTTGGCAATGTCAATGGTCCGGATGACGGCATGCCCCATGCTGCTGATAGCGATCACATCTGCATCGGTTGTGAAAGGCACCGCCTCGATGGTCTCAAGGCACAGCTCCGCCTCCCAGCCATCGGGGGTCAGAGCCGCCAGAAGCGGCAGCGCCAGTCCCACAAAATACAGCTTCTTCTTTTTGATCAGCCTTTTCTCATGGTCATAGGGTGTGGGCTGTATAAAAAGGATTTTTTTCTTCATATCCTACCTGTCTTCCCGGAATCTATCTCCCTTTAATGATTTTCTTCATATATTGGCAGGTTATGGTCGAGGCGCCCATGGACAGCTTCAGGCTCTCCCATACCCCGTATTGCCGGATCATATCCAAAATGTTTTTTGGATGCATAGTGACCTTGTAATAAAGCTTGAGTATATTTAAGTAATAGGCTCTTACGCTCAGCTTTGACGGTTTCACCACCAAATGGGCCAAATCCCATTTCTCATAGTCACGCCGCGGGATCAGCAGCTCATCCTTGTAAGCATCGTAAGGCTCAGTCCCGGGCAAGGGTGTAAAGGGCTGGAGGTTGATGAATTTGATGCCCAGCTTGCAGATCCATCTGTAAAGACTGTCAAAATCCTCTTTGCCCCAATCCACGCCCAGAATAAAAGTGCCGTAGCACTCCACGCCATACTTTCTCAACACCGAGACGGCGGCTTCATTGATCCGGACCGAGCTTTTCTTGTTGTATTTCACAAGCTCCGCTTCATTGCCAGATTCCAGCCCTACAATGACCGCCCTGAGCCCCCTTGCGGCAAACGCCCGGATGACGTCTTCATTGGCTGCTACGAAGTCTGCTCTCCCGTAGATGAGAAACTTCTTCCTGATGTCCTGCTCCTCAAGCTGCCTGCAAAATTCCAGCAGCCGGGTGCGGTCCACCAGAAAGTCGTCGTCTACAATATAGACTTCCTCCTCCGGTATGCCTTTCAGCTCATTCAGGATATCCTGCAGTTCCCGGCAAAAGTACTTGCCGTCAGTGATCTGCCTGCAGAAGCAGAACTTGCAGCTGTAGGGACACCCATAGGAGGTCTTTATCAGGGCGCAGGGGTTATGGAACATGTAGTAGTACTTGCTGCGGTAGACCGCCGTGAGAGTCCTGTCGGGATGGGGATAGGGAAAGGCTGTCTCTTTGACATAGTCCAGGCGGTTTGCCCATACCCCTCTGATATCCTTGGTAGGCAGGCCCTTTTCCAGTGCCGTCAGGATCTCGCCGAAGGTTTTCAACCCGTTTGCCTTCAGAACATAGTCGATGAATGGCGAGTCAAAATCCTCCGGTATGACCTCCGCATGAACCCCGCCTACGATGACCTTGCAGCCTTTGCTTGCCTTTTTGATTTCCTCCGAGTAGGCCTTTATGATGTTGACATGGGCGATATAACCGGTGATCCCCACCACTTTCGGGTTGTATTTCTTAATAAAATACGCCAGAGGCTTTTTCTCCAGGATCATATCAATGATGGCAACCTGATGGCCCAAGCTTTTCACATAGGCGCCCACATATTCCAGTTCAAGCGGTTCGCAGACCATGACCTTTTGGAGTCCGATGGTCTCTTTATGAGGCCGTGGTCTTATCAGCAGGATTCTCATAGGCCGCCACCCTTTCTGAACAAAAACAGGCAGATGGTGGGCATATAAAACCGCTCCCTGATCTTTACGATATTGATTTTGTCGAACCTGCACCTTGCCAGTTCCATGATGCCCTTGATCGAAAGGTATCGGGCTTTTCCGGTGGTAAATTTGACCAAGAACATGGCGATACTGTCATAAAGAGAATTGGCTGAGGCCTGTACCATCAATAGGATGCCGTCTTTTTTCAGCATATGGTGAAATTTCTCCATTGCCGCCTGCTTATCCGGATAATAGGGGAAGGAATGGGAGCAAATGATAAAATCATAGGCTTCCTCAGCTGGTTCAAAAGCGCTGATATCCGCTACGAAATAAATGCTTTCAGAATCCTGCCGCCTGCACTGCTCTATCATTTTTGCGGAAATATCTACGCCTGTATACTCAATATTATCTGATGCAAAAGCCCGTTGAAGCTCCCTCAGCAGTTGGCCGGTGCCGCAGCCCATATCCAAAAGCCTGTAGCTTCTGCCGGCTTCCAACATAGGCGCCAGAGCATTGATCACAGCCCTTCTGCTTGGTCCCAGGGAGTACTTCTGGACCCATAAGCGGTCGTATTTGTCAGCCCAAAAATCCCAGATCAGACTATTCGGCATTCCGCCACCTCCGTTTCAACCATCGCCGGATATATGGGATATATACCTTTGCAAACTCCAGGTAATAGGTTTTTCTTCCCAAATGGGACGGTTCCACCTGCAGATGCAGGAAATCATAGCGGCTGTATTCCCCTGAGATCAGCCGGTCCTTGTATACTTCATAGCTTTCAGTGCCAGGCAGCGGTGTGAACACGGACAACGTGTAAATCCGAAGTCCCGAGTCCCAGATCCATTTCCGCAATCTCCTGAAGTCCTGCTTGCGGTAGTCGATGCCTGTTATGAAGAGGCCTGTACACTCGATGCCGTTCTGCTGAAGCAACTGGATGCAGTCCCGGTTCATATCACCGTTGGTGTGTTTGTTATAGCTTTCCAAGCTTTCGTTATCCGCTGCTTCAAGGCCTACTATCACCATCTCAAGACCAATCTCTTTAAGTCCAGCCAGCAGGTCCGCATGATCCACTATAAAATCCGCTCTTGAATATACAATGAACTGCTTTTTGATATTCTCTGCTTTGATACGCTCGATAAAAGCAGCCACCCGCTGCCGGTCGAATAGGAAGATATCGTCTACGATCCATATGTTTTCACATTGTATCGATTTGATCTCGGTGATAATCTGGTCCAGCTCCATGAAGACATAGCTGCCGCCGTTCAGCTTCCTGCAATAGCAGAAGTTGCACCCATAAGGGCAGGAGTAAGACGTCTTCAGGATGGCAACCGGCTTGAAATGCAGATAGCGGAACCGGTGGCTACTGGTATAAAAATGCGTCCTGTCCGGTGTCGGAAGGGCTTTAATATCAAAAACCTCCCGCTCATTCCTGATCCATCGCTCCCCTTCCCGGTAGCAGATGCCCCTGAGACCGGAGCAGCTGTCGAGGCTCATGCCTCCTTGAAGCAGCTTCCGGAAGGGCTCAAAGCCGCCGGAATGGATGATGATATCAATATCGGACGAATACAATAGCTCCGGAACAACCTCGGCCACGACCCCTCCTACGATGACTTTGGCACCTGCGCTCTTCTGCTTGATGTAAGCCGCATCGCTTTTTATTGTATCGATACTATTAATGTAGCCGGATATCACGACGGCATCGTAGTCAAACCGGGCATATTTTCTTTGGAAATTCTGGCGGTCAATGCTGCCGTCATATATTTCATAGTCTGCTGTTTCCTCGTTACAGACCGCCGCCAGGTATTCCAGCTCAAGGGGTTCTACATTGACAAAGCTCAGCACCCCCAAGCTGAGCCGGTTCTTGGGACGTACCAGCAGAAGCTTCAATTTCTCACCTCTTTGCAAACCTTAAATACGGCTTGGGGCATTTTATATGAAAAGAGTCTGCTGAACTTTTTTACAAGCCAGTTGATGACGCCATTGTCATGGTGTATATACAGATACTTCTTTTCCAGCCTGGCGCCCAGCCTGCACTTCATTTCCTCTGCTGTCTGCCCTAGATCCAGAGAGGTACAATTGTTTTCTATCGCAGTTCTTACCAGATAAAGCAGCATGTTCTGGTACAGATCGAATTCCTTATTCAGCCGGTAATCCAGACCGCCGAACAGGAAGGTCATTTTTCTACCCTCAATGACATACTGTACAAAAGCTACCGGTTCCTTATCCTTTTCGAACATGGTGACAGCCGCTTTTGCCTCCCTGAAAAAATCGATAGGCAGCTTTTCCAGCTTATATTCGGACCTGTCATAGACTTGCTCATATAGGCGGTAAAGCCTTTGGTCAAATTCTCCCTCAAGGGCTTCTATGGAAAGCGCCTCAGCTTTTTTAAGTGCCTTCCTGTAGCGATAGCGGTAGTGACTTCTGAGGCCAAGCAAGTAGTCCTCGAAGGAATGCCACCGGATATCCAGAACACAGCCCGGCAGAGTATAGCCCTTTGTGAAGCCCAGGAATTCCAGGTTCTCCGCTGCATTTAATATCAGCTTTGCACCCTTCAAACCGGATAAATATCCCTTTACCTCTGCGCTTGCGCTCCCGCTGATGCAATAGCCCGGCTCATCCACTGAGCATGGTATCCCCACCACTGTGACCGGCAGATAAAAATGAATCCGGCTGTAGCAGAAAATATCCAGCTTCAGGACATATTTCACCAGAATGGCATAAACCTCATCTTCTCTGAAAACAACATACTCCTGGCGGCAGGGGTTTACACGCTCCAGCAGAGCGAGATTATCCCTGTGCAGCGCGGCGTTGCTTCCTGCCGCCTTGTCCCATTCATCGGGAAGTGCGCTTGCATGCTTGAATACTTCTATCATAGTGCCTCCAGGGGGATCTCATAGGCCACATAGTGCTTGTACTCCTTCTCCAGAAGCTTAATTCCGAAATTTCTGGACTTGTAGTTTTCTTCAAAAATCCAGCTGGTCTCGAGGGTCTCATACCTGCGGGCATTTCTCAGGTAGCACTCATGAAGCAGACCCAATATGGCGCCGCTATTCTGATACTCCGGCAGTATGGCGATTTCAACCAGCTTCAGCTTTTTGATCCTATGGGAGAAAAGTTTGTTCTTGATAAAGGTACTGAGGCCGATGGTCTGCCCATAGCCTAAGAGTTCATTGAAATCCGGGTACCAGAGCAGGTATCCGATGGGCTTGCCGCCGTCTTCTATGAAAATGATATTATCTTCGGTGATAAAATAGCTTAACTCCTTAAAAAGCTCATAATCCTCTTCATGGGTTCTCTCAAAGTAAAAGGGATGGTCTTTGAAGCAGATATTGTTGATATCGGTATAGGTCTGCATTTCCTCCCGGAAACGCCTGAAATCCATGCTCCGGCAGCTGAATTTGGGCTTGATCCGCGCCAATAGCCTGCCATACTTTTTAAAGTCCAGCGTATCTGTACTGCCGCTATAAGAAACCAGCTTGTGCTGCTTCGGATTGAATTTATGAAAATAGCCGGCATAATAGGGTGGTGTAAAGCTGTTGCCGAAGCACACATCCGCATCATGCCTGTCGCACAAAAAACCGATGCCGTAATTGATATGACCGTTCAGCCCCACGGTTATCCTGCTTAAGCCTTTTTCCCCACACAGCTGCTTTGCCTTCTCCATGATCAGGTCCACTGCTTCCTGGCAGTTTTCCAGCGCCTCAAAAAAAGCAATCTGCAATACCTGCTCATCACTTCTGGCATGGATGTATATGCAGACCGCCACAACCGAATGCCCCTTTTTTACCATGACCGGAATCATATCCAGGCTGCTGCAGAATGCCCCCCGCTTGTACAAAAACTGCTTCAGGACAGGCGTCGCACTGTCTTTATAATTGGGATAGCTGCTGTAGATTTCTTTGACGAACTTCATATATGCTTTATAATCAGCCTTGCTACATTGATATAATTCCATTTGATGCACCTCGTACCCGGGATTTTGCTCTGTATAACATTATTCGACTACAAATCATTTTGTCCTTCTATTTAGACGTTCCATACGTCATAATGTTCATAGGAAAAACTTGAGATGAATAAGAACGGTATATCAAGAGAAGGGCTTCCTTGAATAATGTAAGAAATTATGCTTATTATAAGGATAGTGGAAATGATTGGAGGCTGATGACTCTATTGGACTTTTTACGGAATAAAACACTGACGCACTTTAAGCCACAGGCATTCCTGACTGCTACCTTTGTAATCTTTCTCCTGCAGAACCTAATGGAGACCAATGTGCAGCTCATAACACCCGACAGCCTGAAGCCGGTTTTCGGGTTAATCGTTAATGTGCTGATATGGCCGCTCTTCCTGGGTGGTGCGCTGGCCGTTATACTGGATTACTACAGGAATGATGAGGAAACCTTTCAGTTTGCAAAATTCATCCGCTATGCCATAAAAAATTACCTGCGCATTCTATTTATTAACCTGTTTATGATTATAGCTGCGATCCTTATCTCGCTGCCTTTTGAGCTGATGGGATATGAGCTTAACGATATGGCATCCGATATCATTCTCATCCCAATATCTATTATTAAGCTGTTTTGGACCATTGCCATCATCCAGGAAAAAAGATTCTTCCGGAGCCTGAAAAGCAGCTTTGACATTCTCATTCGTAACAGACAGGCGCTGATCCTTTCCATTTTATACGCTGCAGCAGGCTTTGCGGACACTGCCGTACCCAGATTGTTGTCCGGTGATTTGACACAATCAACAGCAATAGTTGTTTCTGTCGTACGGGCCTTGGTATTCGGTACAGCAATATTTTACGCCTATTATGTGGGCACTGTGATCTATGGAGATTTCAAAGAGCTGCGTTCTTCTGGCATGCCGGCTCATACGCAGGACATTTTCATGGAAAATGAAGACGACCGGCATAAACCGGGGATGCTGCTGATAGCCGCTTCCTTCATTCCGATCGTCGGCATCATCACCTTTATCAAAGGGATTACATCCTTGAAAAAAGTGGAGCAGTTTTCCATAAGGCCGCTTGCGGCATGCGTGCTGGGCGCTTTCTTCACCTTGGTCCATGCCTTCATGGCCATCGGCTTGCTTTTGCCTAAGCGGGATATTCTCACTCAGCCCGGCGACAGCTTCTTGTATGAGCCTTCCCAGCTTGTTTCAGGCTTGCTGTTTATCGTTATCCTGCTGGTATTGTTTACGACCCATGAGTACGCACATGCCTACGCTGCCTGGAAACTGGGCGATGATACGCCTTTGGAAGAAGGGCGTCTGACGCTGAACCCCATCCCGCACCTGGATCTTTTCGGCTCCATCCTATTGCCCGGCATCATGATCTTTCAGCAGTCGGATTTCATCTTCGGCTGGGCAAAGCCGGTGCACGTCAATCTGGAAAATATGAAAGACCCCAAAAGAGACAATATCCGTGTCTCTATTGCAGGTCCCTCCATCAACGTCCTTATGTCCCTAGTTACCTTTATCTTTATCCTTTTGCTGGCGCTGATTGCACGGATAGCTTTCCCCGAGGTTCAGGCACTGAACCTGGCAGAGCCCTATGCTCCAGTGTCGATTGCCGGTACAAGTGCAAACATGCCTTTGGCCACCTTGTTCTACATCCTCAAGCAGGTATTCTACACCAGCTTGATATTGGGCTTTTTCAACCTGCTGCCTATCCCGCCATTGGATGGATCGCACATTCTGTCCGCCATTCTGCCGGATAAGGCAATGAACTACTTTGAGCGGTTCCGAGGGATCGGATCGATCCTGTTCCTGCTGCTGGTCATCAGCCCTGTATTTGACTATATTTTAATGATACCTATGGGGATCTTTTGGGCTGTGCTGCAGTTTGCGCTTACTGCGCTGGGGATGGGGTAAGTCAATATATTTAGAAAGCCACATCAATTTGCACTTCCAAAATCTTTTTCATCTCCTCTTTCTTGCACATATTCATTCATAACTGCATATCATAATATATTGTATAGTAAAGGGGTTATTGCTATGTTCCATGGATTTTTCAGACGATTGTCCAGAAAATGGGCTTTGCCTGTTGCCGATGGCTCCTTCATTCAACTCCCGATGACATATGAGTGGGATGACGCCAAGTGGCAGAGTGAGTTCGGTTACCTCCGGGAAGCAGGGATGAACTATCTTGTAGTGATGGGGACCAGCACGACGGACGGAAACGAAACCCAAACGACATATCCGACAAGCTTACCTAATTGCAGTATAGCCTCTCCGGCGGATGTCATCGATACATTACTGAGGAACGCCAGTAAAGCAGGTTTCAAGGTATTTCTGGGAATCGGTTTCAACAAGACCTGGTGGAAAAAGTCAGCAAACGACCCGGAATGGCTGTATTGGCAAATGCAGAGGGACAACCGGATCGCGGAGGAGCTTTACAGGAAGTATCATCGCAAATATGCCGACGCTTTTTACGGGTGGTACTGGGCTTATGAAGTGGACAACATGAATTTTAAAAACCAGAAGCAGCTTGAGGTCCTGTCAGAAGCTTTGAACCTGCAATTGGATTTCATGTCTGCATCAAACATCAAGCTGCCGTTTCTGCTCTCTCCCTTCATCAATTCCAAGTATTCCAGTCCGAAGAAGTATGCCGATATATGGGCTTATGTGCTTGGCCGTACGAACTTGGTCAAAGGCGATATCTTTTGCCTGCAAGATAGTGTAGGCGGAGGAGGGCTCAAAATAAACCAGGTCCGCAAATGGTTCAGAGCTATGCGAAAAGCGGTTGATACCAAACCCAGCCTACAATTCTGGGCAAATACGGAATCTTTCATGTCAAATCCTTTTAGAACTGCTCCGCTCAGCAGATTTATCAAACAGATGAAGCTTGAAAATCCTTTTGTCGATAAAATCATCACTTTTTCATACTGCCATTATTACAGTCCTAATAAAGTGCCCGAAGATTATCACAAGAGCTATCTGAATTATATCTCAACAGTCCGCAAGCATTGATACGTCTTGATTTCGGGCTGTTTTCCCATTTACTTTTGATACGGTTCACCATGACATCGGCAAATGATAAAGGGGTTTTCCCCCAATCTATCGCCAATCACCCCCAATAAGTTGACGGGTTGACAGACTGACACCTAAACCTTCAATTTTGGACACAAAAAACCGCTTCCTTTTCAGCAAACGGTTTAAGCAATTATATAGTGATATTAACTGGAAATTGTATTTTCCACAACAGGAGCATTTTCAATTTTAGTAACAATAGGAGTATATAAATCGGTATTTACTTCTGGTGTTTCGATTGAAACTACAAGAGAATATCTAACTTTCTCATTATATTTTCCGAGATGTGCTCGTTCACGCCACCAACCAATAACAGGATAAATCGCAACATAATTTGCATCACACAGATTAACAGCTAAGTCATCGCAAAAATCTGAATGTATTGAGCCTACATCGCGATTGCCAACACCTAAATACCAGTCTCTGCTGTTCCCATCTCCGCTATCCTTTATATCATCACCTCGCATCTTTATGTTGACGCGTTTTTTGAAATCTTTTAATGTTTCATTAGAATTAATAACATCAAATCTAAGTCCGCATGATGGATATCTATATTTATCTTTCCAACCAACCTCACCCGGGCCCGGCTCAATAAAGTAAGACAGAGTAACTCTAATAGTAGCCTTTGTTTCTCCCAAAGCTTGCAATACTTCTTTTGGCCAAGGTAAATCGTGCAAATGCATTTCATTCATTTGATTTTTCTTGAAAGGTTGCAGTTCGCCTTGAATAATTAAATTCACTGAGTTATTAGCACATTGGATTGCTTTTGACAAATCAGGAACACCATATCCACAAGTACGTAACAATTGCTTTCTGCCTTTTGTTTTTGAATCATCTTTACAAAATTGTTTATGCATTTCTTCAGTCCATCTAGCAGAATGTACTAGCAAAGCACGTACTGTTTCCGGCCATATTCCTGGATATTCTGAATAAATTTGTGCAGCCATCCAAGACGCTTGTGCAGTAGCTGAGCTTGTCCCACAAATGGTAGAGAATGGGCGAACTAAATGCTTATAATATGTAGTTATAAGAGATAAGTCTTCACATTCAGTATAATCGGTACCATTTGTCGCCATGTTGCCACCATTTAAAAGAATTTCAGGTTTAATTGGCCATTTGTTGTTCCATGTGACTGACGTTGAGCTATATGGGGATAATTGCCCGACATTTGCAACTGGCTTAAAATCCTTAAAGCTAGTATCAGCAATTTGAATATCATTTGATATTGCACCTACCGTGATCGCGTTCCAAGACTGTCCCGGATTTTCAACACCGTGAAGAATGTTCGAATTAGGATATTCGGCACTTGAGAGTTCTTCTGGAAAAACATTTCCGCCACTAATAAAAAATAATCGCTTTTCCCCATTTTCATTTGCACCAGATGTTATACTATCCACAGCAGCCGACCAAGATGTGGGGCTACCATCATCTGTGTTAAAATACGGAGAAGTCACAGCCATACACAAAACTCTATCAGCTTTAGGATTTGAAATTTCGGCTAAGGCGACGGCTTGTTCAGTGATTGCTCCATATAACCTTATGGGGTTTTCTCCCTTTGGCGGTAAAATCTTTACAGACTCAATCCCATGATTGATAACCAAACTATTTTGATCTAGCAACCTATCTTTCAAATCATTATATATGGCTATCCCAGCCATCTCAGTTCCATGTCCCATTTGGTCTGTAACTCCCCACGCTGCATTTACAGCTTGTACAGCCGTATCACCTTTTACAGTGGGGGAGATTAAAGGGTGTGAACTACTCATCCCCGTATCCAATAAACAAATATAAGAGCTAGCGTCTTCAAACTTTGTTCGATTCAATAATTCCTGCACCCACTCCAGCTGTTCAGCTGCAGACAAATTATCAAAGAAACTTGTTGGCTCCGGAGCTCTTCTAAATTCAGCTATGTATTCACAGCAACTAATTAAGCTGGATAATTGTGTCCGGTTTGCTTTTATCAAAAGAACTATTCGCTCTGGAAAAATCAATCTATTATTGTCAATCTCTATTTCTATAGTGTTACAACATTCCAATATATTAGACAATGCATCATCAAAAGATGAATCGTCATATCTAATCCATACTTCACACCACTGAGCGGTTTCATCAGGAATATCATCTAGCTTACCAATCCAAAATGAATCCAGCATGGCAACTCGTATATCTTCAATGCTCCGAACTAAGTCATTATTCTTAGGAATTCCTTTTTCAGTAACTTCCGAAGAATAGGCTTCAATTTTTTTAATAAAATACGATTCTTTTCCAGATGGAATATATACAGTAGCTTTAATTGTTTCCGTTTCTTCATCGGGTTTAACATTTAAAAGACGTATACCCTGAGACCGATTTTCTAAACTTTTAATTGCCAAATCATGTTTAGCCGCACTGGAAAACTCAAGGTATACGCCTTCTTTATATCTTATGGCTGCTACTTGCTTTTGAGTTGCTGAACGCTCATAGCACTCAGTCAATTTCCTTTCAATAAATGCAGCGTGGGACTTGGTATCATCTCGTTGTGGGTAGTTCTTACCTATTGGTGTAGGGCGAGAAACATAAGGGATTGCTATGTTTGTATCACTCAAAAAAATGTTCTTTTTTTCAACCGACAATCATTATGCCTCCTTTCCAGAGTATATAGTTAATCTTTCATTAACTAAACTTAACAACTTAGATTCTGTTATTTTGCTATCATCTAATATCGAATCTTTAATTGCATCATCACATACTCTGATTATTTCAGCATGGCTCAATACAATTGACTCTTCAATTAGCTTAATAGATGGAACAAAATTACTTTGATAAGCAGAAAGTTTATATTTGTATAACCGTTTAACTTCATTTTTAGTTGGCATAGAATAATGTAAAACATCATCAAAACGCCTAAACAGTGCTTGGTCTAATAATTTTTGGTTATTTGTTGCTGCTACGATAATACTTTCTGAGGAATCTTGTTCTATAAATTGCAGGAAAGAATTTAGTATTCTACGCATTTCTCCAACTTCGTTATCTAAACTTCTATCAGCACCGATAGCATCGAATTCATCAAAAAAATACACACCAATTGAATTCTCAACAGAGTCGAAAATTTGTCTAAGTTTTACACTAGTCTCACCCATGAACTTTGTTACTAACTTATCCATTTGAACAGTATAGAGCGGCAATCCCGTTTCTGAAGCTATCACTGAAGCAGTAAAAGTCTTTCCTGTTCCGGGTTTTCCCTCAATGAGAATTTTGCGTCGATTACTCATTCCATAACTCTTTAACTTATTTCTGTTCTTAAATTCATTTAAGATTCTTTTGATCCTATCGTGAATCTCATCAGATACAATTAAATCTTTTAATTTGTCAGAAGGAATGGACATTGTAAGCATAGGATTACTTTGCGTCTGATTGAAATTAAGTATATTAGCTCTAGCACTTCCTGTTTTTTCAGCGAGTTTTTTTAACTCACGGGCAAGGGTCTCGTGGTTAAGTTTTGCTTCATAAGCAGCTATCTGTAATACTACAGTCCTGAACTTTTCATTGTCATTATCAATATGAGCCTTAATTAAACTTTTAATCTGATCTGCTGTAGCCACGTAAAACACCTCCTTGCGCATAGATATACATAATATATTATATGCCTTATTTTGGAAAAGGTCAATTGGACATAGTTTCCACTAATAGCTATTTTCAAGAAATTAAAAACTGTTGCACTGTATTTCTAAAAGTTATAGCATCCAATTTCACCTTATATTACTTCATAATGCTTTAACGCATCTTTGATGGTCTCTCCCTTTTCAGGTGTTGGGTGCTTTCGGGAGCTTTTCGATTCTTACACTGCATTAGGAGCATCATACATAGACAACCCTAAAGACCTTTTTACTTCCGTAATGTAAGCGGTGTGTACTTAATCCCTTATCTTTTTTTTGTTACTCTTTCGCTTGGTTTATATTCTCTCACTATCTCAGCGATTTTCTACAAGCGGATTTTTCTGTCACCCTCGCCAAACTCCACCGTTACGTTGATATGTGTATCTGCATTTTTGTAGGAAAGGAGTACTATAGCCTCACAATGCACCGCATGTGGAAATACTCATCTCATAACTAAACAGCCCAGAAGCATTGATACATCTCGCTTCCGGGCCGTTTCCGCCTTTACTTGTGATTCGGTTCACCTTATCGCAAGTGATATTGTAGTACTCATCTACTAACAACTTCCTTCAACAACAGCCTTTTCCTGAACGCCCCCCGCTCATCTACCTTGTCGAGCCTAATCTTCTCAAACTGCTCCAGCTGGACCCCTTTGATGTCCAGCAATGCATATATTACTTCAACCAGATCCGCCAACTCCTCAACACTTCCGCTTTCCTGATACTCCTTAAGCTCCTCTATAAGCTTCAAATTCAGATACTCCATGAAACGCTCATCATCAAGAACTTCTACGATAGCCTTGCTGCCCTTGGCTTCTACAACCTCGGGTATTTTATCCCGGATGAGCTTATCATATTTAATTGAACTTTTCTCTGTCATGCATATCCCTCCCTACACTAGCCAGTCATTTGAGTCCAAAATCCCAATTAACGCTTTTTTCATTGAAACGAATTCTTTTTCACCAATAACCGGCTGCTCAATTTCAACGGTTACTTCCTCATTTAATCCAAATAGATAATTTCGTCCTTTACGTCCCTTTTCAAGTAGTGTTTTCGAAACAGGTTGTGCCAGCTTGTATACCCTAAATATCACAAGATATCCGGTTTCACATCTGTCAAAATACTTCAGTGGCGCTTCCGGATTCCATATTGAGAAAAAGCCCTCTTCATGCAATTGGTTGAATAGTTCCGGGCTGATTCTCACTTCTATCTGGTCCTCAATTCTTGCAACATATTCATTCTTATACTCTTCACTTTTGCGATTTGTCAATGTTGACTCGTATACCTTGCCAGTATTAGAAAGCTCATAAGCAGAAGTAGATTTTTTAGCATCCAAGAGAAATAAACCGTTTTCGTTAGATATTGGTGTTTTCTTGCAGGTGATAAACTGGTAGCTGTACTTGGCTTCCACCCCGCCCCTGGTCATTGCCATTACATTTACATATTCATCTCTCAACGCAAAACGCACTGTGCTCTCATTCTCTGCATGATTGATCTCTTCTCTATCAACCAATCGTTGTTCAAGCCTTTCTTTATAAAATCTTTTGGTTCTATACTCAATAATATCCCGAAAGTGCTCGATAAAGGCCGGATTGCTCAAAAACTCATTTAATGATGGAGAAAGATAAAATTTGTTTCCCTTTTCATAGAAAAACTCGGAAGATGTCTTTAATAAGAAGTGCATAGGATTCCTTTTTGCCAATCGCACAAATTCTCTTTTACCCCAATCTCTAAATTTGCTGGTGCTATTATTCTTCAAAAGGTCAATTGCATTAGAACCGTATGAGTAAAATGCCTTAAAGCTTGCATATATGTCATCCTCATTGATTGAATTTTTCATCTCGCCGTTATTATTGAACGCAGCCAATAACGGCATTTTATATAGCTTACTCATACTGGTAGTTTCTATCTCTTTGAGGAAGTCATGTGCCTTTGTTCCGACCAGCGCCCTTTCATCATCAGTAAGCTCTTCGATTTTATTAAGGAATGATAAATAGTCCTTGAAGATGTTTAGCTCGTTCCTAGTCCGAAGCGCATAACGGATGCCTTCGTCCACGTGGGTATACATGGAAAGTCTCAATGGCTTGTCTCCCTGTTCTTCTTTGATTCTGAAATACTCTTCCTTAATTTTTTCGAACAGTTCCTTCTGATCCGCTGCCATCCGTTTGAAAAGATCAATCAGCATTAAGTCATAGTCTACTAGACAATCTTCGGGATAATCCTCTTCGTCCGGCAAATAGGCTTTTCCTTTTTGTTTAGCAATGTACTTTGCTTCACCTGTGAGAAGAAATGGTACAAGATTCGCTTTTTTATAATTTCCGATAAAATCCAAAACATTGACATACTTTTTATTGCCTTTTTTTCTTAACCCTCTCCCCAACTGCTGCAAAAATACAGTTGGAGACTCTGTAGGTCTGAGGAATAAAACCAGGTCTACTTCCGGAACATCAAGACCTTCATTGAATAAATCAACGGAGAAAATGACATTGATCTCTTCTCTTCTAAGTCTTTCTATTGCAGATTTCCGTTCGGATATACAGGATACGTGCTGGTTGTTTTGGGGGTCATCCCCCTTTGCAGGAACAGTACCACTTATAACGGCACATGCTTTAACTCCATTTTCTGCGAAGTATTTCGCCATATAGACCGCATGGCTTCTACTGGAGCAGAACCCCAAGGCTCTTCTGCTATCGTACTTAAGATAATGCCTCAATACAAGGTTTGCACGCTTTTCCACACTAAGCGCCCATTCCAACTGTTTTTCATCGTACTTGCCCTTGTCAAAGCTGATCTTACTGTAATCTGTTATGTCATCAAAAACCCCATAATATCTGAAAGGTACGAGCCAGCCTTTGTTGATAGCCTCCTTGAGCCTGACCTCGTAGACGGTATTGTAGTCGCACAAAGCAAACACATCCTGATTATCAAGCCTTTCAGGTGTTGCCGTAAGCCCGAGTAAATACTTCGGCCTGAAGTATTCTATTAGACCTTTGTAGCTCTCAGCAACGGCGTGGTGAAACTCATCGATTACAATGTAATCAAACTCATACCGGGAAAAGTTCTCAGCATTCAGGTTTTCTTTTCGGCCTATTGTCTGTATCGTAGCAAACAGAATATCTCCATCCTTATCCTTTTGGTCCCCGCTAAAAAAGCCTATTTTCTTATCAGGGCTAACACTTTGGAAGGTTTGTGCTGCTTGAAACAGAATTTCCTCCCTGTGGGCAACAAAGAGAACCTTCTCGAATTTTCTTGAGTCAAAAGCTGCCAGAAAGGTCTTCCCTACACCGGTAGCAGCCACGATTATCCCTTTGTCCCACCCTTCACGCCTTGATATATTTAACTCATATAAAGCTTCTATTTGGGCACCTATAGGACAAGGATATTCGATTACTTTGCATTCTTCCTGTTCTACTGCATCATTCGTATACACGGGATCAGGCTCAGCCGCTTTTGCATATTTATTTCTTCCACCTTCTTCGATGCCATCCTCCAGCCTTTCCAGATCCTGAAACAACTTCGGCCTCTTCCAGCTTTTTGAATACCTTCGCATCTCATTGTCGTCTACAATAATGGTTTGATTCAGAAAAAGGTTCTCAAATGTTTGCTTAAAGTGCTGATAGTCCTCAGGGGCTGCATCAGAGCTGATCCTATAGTTCCACTCGATTCCATCCGTCAGAGCGGAACGGGATACATTGGAGGACCCAACGAATATTTCCCCGCCATCCGCATATTCGAACATGTATGCCTTCGGGTGAAAGGATTTATTGGGGACATTGTAAAAACGCAAATCAACCCTGTCTTCCAGTGCGCTTTTAAGGAGATAGAGCGCTTGCGGCTGTGTTATATTGAGGTAATTCCCGCACAGTATTCTTAAAGATACACCCCGGTCCACGGCTTCTTTAAAATCGTTCTCTAAAAGCCTGACTCCCGATTCCATAAGGAAAGCGACAATAATGTCTATTCTTTTTGCTTTCGTAATGGACTCTTTCAACCGAGTGTACAGCTGATCCTGATCCCCCGTTATGCAATTGGGATTAATACTATTTAATATAGAATACTGCACCATCTATCTATCTCCTAATCAGTCCTTTTTCCGTAAAGCTAAGATATTTGTCTCCAGCCACAATAATATGGTCAACAACGCATATTGAAATTGCTTCCAGGGCAGCTATTATCTTTCTGGTGATATCTATATCGGCGTTTGACGGCTGCAGGTTGCCGCTTGGGTGATTATGCGCCAGTATGACGGTATTAGCTTGATGCCTTAATGCTGTCTCCACGATCAGTCTCGGATAAACCGGTGCCTCATTGATAGTCCCCTCATGTACCAGATCAGCATAATTCACCCTATTCTGTGCATCCAGGCAGATAACATAGAAGACTTCATATGTCCTCCCTGCAAAGAGAGACACTGAATATTCGCCAGCCTTTGAAGAGCTGTTCAGAACCGGCTTGTCCCCCCATTTTCCCTTAAAATACCGCCTTGACAGAGACGGGATCAGGGAGATGAGGATTGCCGTGTTTTCGCTTACACCGCACCGTCTGCTGATATCCTTCGGGTCTGCTTCGAACAGGCCCACCAAGGTTCCGAACTCACGGATCATTTTATGCGCCAGCTCATTGGTATCCTTCATGGGAATGCAAAAGAACAGGAGCATTTCCAACACCTGGTGATCCTCAAATGCATCCAGCCCTTCCGATAAATATCGTGCTTTTACCCTTTGACGGTGTCCTTCGTGCAATTTTTTATCCATAAATCCCTCGTTAATAAGCATTTTATATACAATATCTATAACCATTATATGGTATTCTACATAATCCGCCCGATTTCCTTCCTACTGCCGCATTGTTGCCTTGCAATCATTACAGGATTATCACATTACTCTCCAAAAAGGCTATTGGCTAATTTTCAAACAATAATATATAATATTTGATAAGTAGAATGTTTGGAGGATATAAATGGAAGCTCAAGATAAAAAAAGGCTATTGGAAACAATCAAAGCACGGTATTCGGTGCGGACCTATGAAAACAAGCCCATTGAAAAAGCGGTGCTGGAGAAGCTCAGCAGCTTCCTGGACGCCAATACCCAAGGTCCCTTCGGAAATAAGGTCCGGTTCAGGATCGTCGACGCATCCCAGGCTGCTGTAAGCGAGCTGAAAAAATACGGCTCCTACGGATTGATAAAAGGGGCGCAGGTCTTTATGGCCGGTACGGTTGTAAAGGGCGAAAAGGACATGGAGGATTACGGCTACTGCATGGAAAAGAACGTCCTCATGGCCACATCGCTTGGGCTCGGCACCGTATGGCTGGGCGGTATGCTGAACCGCAGCACCTTTGCAGCAAAGATGGACGCTTCGGAAAACGAAGTTATTCCCGCTATCACACCGATAGGTTATCCTGCTGACAAAAGATCCATGCTGGACAGGTTTGTCCGTACGGCATCCGGCGGCAAGAATAGAAAAGCTTTCGGAGAGCTCTTTTTCGACGGAAATACCTTCGCTTCCCTTGATAAGGCGGTCTGCGGGAAATATGCCGAGGTCTTGGAGGCTGTAAGATGGGCGCCTTCCGCATCCAACAAACAGCCCTGGCGGATCGTCAAAGAAAAGAACACCAACAACTATCATTTTTATATGAGCGAGCACTCCACCAACAGCATGATGAAGGATATAAGGATTCAGAATAACGACATGGGGATTGCCATGAGCCATTTTGAGCTGGCTGCCCGGGAGCTGGGGCTGGAAGGCTCCTGGCAGGTGGAAAAGCCCGGTATGGAAGCCGGAAAGCTTATCTATATCGTCAGTTGGAAGGGGTAGCCACGAAGAAAATACCCATTATTCCCTTTTTCCATTTCGTGCATAAGACAAGCGGATCTGAAAACAAGTTTTTGGGTCCGCCTTCTTTTTTTGCAAATCTTTGTAATGGAAAAGAAGGTTTTGCGTATTAACAGATGAAATACTTAGCTAAGTAAGAAAGATTGGAAGGGGGGATTATGAACATGCAGGAGCATGCTTTGCTTAATCCTTCAGTGGGAAAAGACATGCAAGAAAAAGCGGCCGCAGAAAGAGAATTCTCATCTATTTTCGAAACCTACTACAAAAGAGTCTTTAACTATATATACTACCGTGTATGCTGCCGTTATGCGGCAGAGGACCTGACCAGCCAGGTTTTTGAAAAAGCCATGCTGAAGATTGATTCATATAAGAAAGCCCTGTCGCCTTTTGCGGTGTGGCTGCTTGCGATAGCCCGAAATGTTGTAAACGATCATTTCCGGAACCAGAAAAAGCACAGGCTGTTTTCTCTTGATACCATTCAAGAGCTGGTCTCCAATAAAAAGGACCCGGAGGGTATCGTCATCCAAGGGGAAACCAATGATACGCTCTTAAAGGCTTTGCACACTTTGGATGCAAAGGAGCGGCACCTTGTGGCGCTTAAATTCGGCGGAAACCTGAAAAATACGGAAATCGCGGTGCTTTTGGATATGAGCGAAAGTAATGTAGGCGTGTCCCTTTACCGTACAATGAAAAAGTTAAGAAATGAAATGGAAGAGAGGGATAGTCATGAGCAAAGAAAATATGGAAAATAAATTCTCTGCCGATTTGGATCGTTATCTAAGCAGCAATGAAATATGCTATGAGTCGGAGACTGAAGAAACAGCTGAGCTTTTGAAGCTTGGCAAGGCTTTAGCCGGCATGGATTTTAGCAGGAGCAGCGATAAAGAAGCCGTACGCCGGAGAGTGCAGAAAAATATGAATAGCGCGAAAGGAAATATCTCTATGAGAAAACCGGATAGAATCAAACGCTTTGCTGTTGCAGCAGCATCACTTGTTGTGGTATGCGCCATGAGTATTTCATTCATGCAGACAGCATTTGCACAGGAACTATATGTAAAAATATTAAATTCTATTTCTCTGGGACATATAACTGTTTTGCAGATGGAGCCTTCTAAGACAAACGAATCCCCTGCTCCAGCCGAACCGGAACATAAAACGAATAGTGAAATTACTACGAAGGCTCAAAAGGAAAAAGAGCAAACAGATAGCTTATTCATCACTAAAAATATCGATGAACTAAACAAGTATACCTGCTTTAACGTCATTCTTCCGGACTATTTGCCTGAAGGCTATAAGTTTAACAGGGCTGAGTTCTATAAGGATGAAAAAGGGAACATAAGCCCTAAGTATATCGGCTTGTTTTTCACCAACGAGAATGCAGGTAAGCAGTTTTATATGCAGCAGCGTTTTGCAGATGACGAAACAGCACTTACAGCCGGAACAGAGGGAGCAATTGAACAAATAAAAATCAACGGCTCGGATGCTGTGCTATATGATAATGCAAATGTCCACTGGGAAGCCAACAATGTGCTTTACCTGCTGCTGGGAAGGGATTTGGATAAAACCGAACTGATAGCAATAGCAGAGTCAATTAAATAAGCAAGTGCCAGGCACTTTTGAGTCACAAATAGCAAATCACATAAGTCAAAGGACTTTAGTGATTTGCTATCCGTTTTTTCAAATGACTTTTGCGTTCGCAGTTATCTCCCTATCCTGCTTAGGTCTATAGGTTGTACAGACGTAATAGCATGTGGTAAAATAAGGAAAGGTTGTGTGAAAGTGAGTTGTTGTACTTGAGTAAAAAAATAGCATCCTGTATTATCCTTTTTCTGATTTTATCTTTTTGCATGCTGTATGCGGATGACATACCCAAGGCACTGGATGACTACGTGACCCAAAGCTTTGTCTTTATGAATGAAGGGAAACTGGCAGAAGCTTTAGAGTGTATTGACAAGGCGCTTGCATTGGATAGCCGACATGCGGACAGTCATTACATTAAAGCCAATATTCTTACCATCCTGAAAAGACACAACGAAGCTCTGCCCCTCATTAACAAAGCGATCGAGCTGAACCCCAAGGCAGCATTCTATCATAAGGCCAAGGGTGAAATACTCGTCTTGCAGCAAAAATATCAGGAATCAATCAGCGCGTTTGATGAGGCCATCAAGCTGGATCCTAACCTGGCCGAAGCTTATAGTTTTTTGGCCAATATCTACTACTACCGATTAAAAAACAGTGACGCTGCTTTACGGAATGCTGACAAAGCAATTGAATTGAAAAAATACATTTTAAATACTTATGAAGTCAAATTCGAAATCCTGAAGGACAAAGGAGATGACGCCAACGCTCTGAAAAACCTGGCTATTGCATTCAGGAATATCGCTTTCCATCATTTTTCCTACGGGAATTATGATGAAGCGGTGGCAAACCTGGAAAAATCCATTGCTTTGAACCCTTCGGATGCCGAAGCTTATTACTTCGAAGGAAACCTGTATGAGCATCAAAGTAAACTTGAGTTGGCGCTTTCTTATTATGACAAGGCTCTTTCACTGGACTCCAAAATGATAGCTGCCCATAATGACAAGGGCTATGTGCTCAGGCAGCTCAACCGGTTTACTGAGGCCATCGCAAGCTTTGACAAGTCCATTGAAATAAACGGCAATAGCCATAACCCCTATTTTCAAAAAGGCATTTGCCTGCAAAACCTCAACCGTTTCGAAGAAGCATTGGTATGCCTAGATAAAGCTTTACAGCTTAATCCGAAAGATATAGGCATCTATAACAGTAAAGCGGATGTACTAACGAGTATCGGAAGAATAGACGAGGCGCAAAAGTGCCTGGAAACCGGTGCCGCTTTGGAAGCAGTCAATTTTTATGATTATAATAATAAAGGCAATGTATTATCTCGTCTGGGAAGGAATACGGAAGCTCTGGAAGCTTATGACGCGTCGATTAAGCTTCAGCCAAATGACGCTAATGTGCATAACAATAAGGGAATCGTACTGAATGACATGGGCAGTTATGTTGAGGCCATTGCGTGCTTCGATAAGGCAATCAGCTTGAATCCAACCTATACTTATGCATACATTAACAAAGCACGCGCCTTACGGGGTTTGGAAGAATACAGCGAAGCATTGGTTGCCTGTAATAAGGCAATAGGGCTGAGTTCTACGTATTATTCGTCCTATGTGGAAAAAGGCCTGACACTTTTGGACCTGAATCAAAACGAGGATGCCGTTGCTGTTTTCAAAAAGGTGCTGGAGTTGAACCCTAGGGACGAAGATTCACATTATAACCTGACACTTGCACTTAAGAATTCCAAAAAATATGAGGAAGCCTTGATATTTGCCGACAAATGCCTTGCCTTCAAAAAGAATTTTGCTGATTATCATATTATTAAAGGCGACATTTTGGTCGCGCTTCGAAGGTTCGATGCGGCAATGAGCTGCTTTGAGGAAGCCGCAAAGCTTGATCCCTTTGAGGATGATATATTGGAGGTTAAAGGCGGCGAGTTGATTGAGCTTAAGGAGTATGACTGGGCAATAAAGTATTATGACCTTGCCATGCAGTACAGTCTGTATAAGGAAGACCCCTATATAGGGAAAGGAAATGCACTCTATTGGCTTGGAAAAACCAATGATGCTGAGAGCTGCTATAAAATTGCTTTTGGGCTTGCAGAATATAAGGAAGATGTCTGTGTCGATAAGGGAGATATTTTATCCGAAATTGGCCGGTATGATGAAGCCTTTAAGGCATATGACGATGCCCTGAAAATTGATCCTGAATATGAATATGCAATCAGTAAAAAAGGAGACCTGTACTATAAGCTGGGGAAATCTCAGGAAGCGTTGCAGCAGTATGAAAAAGCGCTTGCTATAGAGGAAGACTACTTTGACTATGTTGATATCGGAAGAGTAATGAATCAACTGAAAAAATTCGACGAGGCACTAAAACTTTTTGATAAAGCGCTTGTGCTGAAAGAATTATCCGATTCAGCCTACTACAACAAAGCAATCACCTATGCAAAAATGAATAATGCTCAGGCAGCATACACAAACCTCAAGAAGGCAATCGAGCTGGATCCGGAATATAAACTGGAAGCAAAAACGGAAGCAGGCTTCTCCAATATATCGAATACGGCAGAGTTCAAAAAGCTTCTCGATATTCAATAATTAAATCAAGCTGATTAGCAGGCACCGGGAGATCACTTTATATCTCCAGGTGCTTTTATCTTGCTCAAATTGCTCACTTGAAAAAAGCTAGGATGCGACACCAAAAAATTACAAATTATCTTTCTCCTCCGCGCATATATATGAGATAAGCACTACATGCTTGTATTCAATTGATACAGTATCGGGGTTACTGTATGGAAAAGGGGTGGGGTGAAGATTCATGTCGATGTAGCATGGCTTCAGAAAGGGGGATGAGGTGAAGCATCATCGGGATTTATCCTGTCGAAGTAGAGTGTGCCCTTTATATTAAGGAGGCGTAAGAATGAAAAGATTGTTGGCGATTGTGTTAGTCCTTTGCATGCTTTCTGCAACAGCTGTCTTTGCTGCTCCGTCAGTAAATGCTGCTGGTACAACGGAAGAGTTCTCAAAAAACAGTACCCCTCCCAATGAAATCGGGATTACCAGGATGCTGAAGCAAAACGGTGTGATTGATAGCGACGCAACTCAGGAGGCTATCGAGAAGGCAGTCAAGAGCTACATCCAGGAAAAGCTGGTAAAAAACCAGCCCAAAGCAAAGGATAAGGAACTTCTGCTGAAAGCGCTGAACGAGAATGGCGCCAGCGGAATTGAATATGGGAACCTGCTGCATGGCAGAAAGCTGGGAAAAGAAACATCGGATGTCCAGAGCATCGAAAAAAGGGATTGGGACGGCGATGTCAGGACGGCAAAAATGCTCATACTGCTGGCAGAGTTTGGAGAAAAAGGCCCATTACATAATGAAATTGAAAGACCGGATGAAAGCCTTGACAGCGACCTCTGGGTCGAGGATTTCAGCACCGAGCATTATCAGCAGATGCTGTTTACCGAGGGTGGCTACGATGCAATCGATCACAGGGGAGAAACCCTGCATCTGGACAGCATGGTTGACTACTATCTGGAGCAGTCCTGCGGAAGCTACAAGGTAGAGGGCGATGTATTCGGCTGGTATGAGCTGCCTCACTCGGAAGCCTATTACGGGGATGATGATGTGGAAAATGGCGGTCATGACAACTTGAAGCCCGGCACGGCTGGAGATCTGGTAAGGGATTTGCTGAAAGTTGCTGTGGCAAATGGCGTGCCCTTCGAGGATTACGACTTGGAAGACCCCTTTGATCTGGATGGGGATGAAAACTTTGATGAGGCCGACGGTATTATCGACCATCTTGTCATCGTACATGCGGGTATGGACCAAAGCGGCGGCGGCGGTGCCCAAGGGGACGATGCTATCTGGGCGCACAGCTCATCCGTATTTGAAGAGTTACCCTGCGACAATCCGACTGTTGATTACTGGGATGGCAACATGATCGCTTACAACTATATCATACAGGGAGAGGACGGCGGAATCGGTGTTTTCTGCCACGAGTTCGGTCATGATATCGGGTTGCCGGATGAGTATGATACCATCTACAGCGGCAATGGAGAACCGGTAGGCTTTTATTCTCTGATGTCAAGCGGCAGCTGGACAGGAAAACCCTTGGGGACAAAGCCGGCACCCATGAGCCCTTGGGCCAGGTGGACGCTGGGTCAGCTCTGGGGTGGCCAGTGGATACAGCCAACTGTCGTTAACTCTAAGAATATTTCCAAGGACGGTATGACCTTTGAGCTGGATGAGACAACAAGCTTGGGCGGTAACCATCAGGCTGTCAAAGTAAACCTTCCGAAGAAAACAAAGTATTTGACGACGCCTTATGAAGGAAGCTACGAATGGTATGGCGGCAAGGGTGATGAAATTGATAATACTATCGCTGTGAGCCTGTCGCTGCCGGCTGCTTCCGAGATTGTACTGGACTTTCAGACCTGGTACGACATTGAAGAGGATTGGGATTTCGGCTTTGCCCAGGTATCCACGGATGGTGGACTCACATGGGCTTCTCTTGTGTCAGGAAGAACGACGGATTCAATCGTATCAGACGGATACCCTGCTATCAAACCTAATATGCCGGGTTATACCGGAAGCAGCGACGGCTGGGTAAATGAAGTCATTGACCTGACAGCCTATGCAGGGCAGGATATCATGCTGCAGTTCAGATACATGACGGACTGGGGAACCAGCCTGGCCGGATTCTATGTAGATGATATCAAAGTCATAGCAGACGGCAATACCGTATTCGCAGATAATGCAGAAAACGGCGGGGGTCAATGGACCAATAAAGGCTGGAGCCTTTCCGAAGGCTTTGAAAAAAAGGACCATTACTATTTACTGGAGTGGCGTAACCACAACAACACCGACGAAGCACTGACCTTCGGCTATAACTGGAACGGCGATATTGCGGAGTACTTCCAGCATGACCCGGGAATGCTGGTATGGTACAGGGACACTTCCTATGACGACAACTGGGTTGGCGAGCATCCTGGTCAGGGCTTCCTGGGAATCGTGGATGCGCATCCGCAGCCATTGGTTGAGATGGGTACTGCCATCAGGACCCGGATCCAGATCCATGATGCAGCTTTCAGCCTGGACCGGAGCGAAGACAAAGAATTTACCTTCTATGGCAGGACTCAGACTGTTCAGACAAAGCAGGCTGTTCCGGAGTTTAACGATGCCCACAGCTACTGGATCAAAAAAGCACCGCACAGCGGCATCAAGGTACCGGATTACGGCTTGAAGTTCAAAGTTATCGGTAACTCTGACGATTATACGGTAGGAGAAATCGCGATTTATAAGTAGGCAGCACCCCGCATGAGAAATGAATAGGCCGGCCCTAAATCAGCAAAGGCTGATTTAGGGCTTCTTTCTTTCGCTGCGAAATAGCTACCGCTGTCCGCAGACTATACCAAGTTTTTCCTTCACATACGCACCTAAAGCCTGCAAAGCCTGCTTGGATTCCGGTACAATCGCTGCCTGCATGTGGAATATGTGCCACATCTTGCGCCACACCTTGAACTCCACGCTTACACCCGCATTCCTTACTGCATCTGCCATCCTTTCCGCATCGCTCAGGAACACATCATAATCCGCGCCGTGAATCAGCATCGGCGGCAGACCTTCCAGCTCGCCATACAAAGGCGATAACATGGGAGATGCCGGATTGTTTGCTCCAACATAAACCTTTGCAATACCAAGGGGATCCTTCAGTTTGAACGGGTCCTTTTCCTGCCGCGTCTTGTAGCTTTCACCTCTGCCTGCAAGGTCAAATACCGGCGTGATAAAGGCCATTGCCCCAGGCATTGCTTCGCCCCCCTGCTTAAGCGTCAGCAGTGCGGATACTGCTAATGCACAGCCTGATGAGTCCCCCGTCACAACGATATCTTTTGGCGCATATCCCTTCAGGATGAGTCCCTTGTAGACAGCGACCCCATCTTCCAGGGCTGCCGGGAAAGGGTTCTCGGGCGCAAGCCGGTAATCCGGCATATAGGCGGCTGCACCGGCCTCCTTAGCCAGCTCTGCGACAAACGCACGGTTTGCTTGATAAATTCCGAGACAAAAGCCGCCGCCATGAAAGTATAATATGGCTTTTCCTTGAGCCGCATTCCGCGGAACCAACTGCTCACAGGCAACCCCATTTATAACCTCGGTTGACGCTTCTACGCCTTCAGGCATGCCTTGAGCCTTAAGCTTTTCCATGTTTTTTCTGATTTGGGGCAGCGGCTTGTTCCACAGGTTTGACCGCTTCAGCAAAAACCGGATCAATACACTCTGTATGCTGGACATTTTCAACACTCCTTAGAATAAAAATACCGAAGGTTCTTTTCCCTTCGGTTTTATTCTAGTCCGTTCCAGCCTATGCCGCATGATTTTTCTTGCTGACTACACCGGCTTTTTCACCGGAACCAGGATCTTTACGGCATTGTTTTCCGGGTAATTGTTGCTATAGATATTCAGCATGCCTATTCCATTGGGATTCAGCTCCGCTTCCTTTACCATGATCCATTTATATAGGTCATCCACGAAAGCTTCCCGGATGTCAAACATGTCACCGTGATAATCAAAGCTTACATACCAGCCTCCGGGTATAACCCATGTCTGAGCGTCCCCCGCAACCATACCGGCAATAGGTTTTTTTCCGCAGAACACCGTGTATTCCCCGTCGTCATTTCCGCTGCAACTGACTGCCGTATAGAACTTGTCGTGCTCAAGACCTGCGTTTTCTACCGCTTTAACAAGGAATCCCTCGGTCTTTTCCTTCAAGCTCTGCTGAAAATCATCAGCATTTGTATTCGTCGTGACAGCTATACCTCTTAATGTCAGTTCGTCAAGCAGCAAGCACTTTCCTTTTAGTGCAAGCGTCCCTTGATAGTTGATAATGTCCCTCTCCACGATGCATGCCCTGGGAACCACTTCGACCAAAGGGCTGCTCTCCCGGAAATAGGCCGGCGACACGCCGAACTGCTTCTTGAAAGCCCTGCTGAAAACCTCAGGATACTCAAATCCCAGATCTAAAGCAATGTCGATGATGGGCCGGTTCGTCGATTTCAGCTGTTCCATTGCTTTGGAAAGCTTCCGACCCAGAATATACTGCTTGAGGGTTACGCCTGACACCGTCTTGAACATGCGGTTGAAGTGAAAATGGGAAATGGCGAACCGGGCGGCCACTTCCACAAGCGACAGCTTTTCGCCTATATTATCTTCGATATAATCCACCGCTTCATTTATGACACCCACATAAAAGTTCATCGAAGCTCACCACACTCTATCAGATTCATTGAAAGACGCTCACTTGGTTTCTTCCGCTGCTTTTTGCAGTATACAGCGCTTTATCCGCCTCGTTGACCAGCTCTTGCAGCGTTATCTGCCCATGCCTGTCCGCCACAGACGTTACGCCGATACTGATAGTTACTTTGATGCTTGAGGCCTCGAACCGGATGATGATCTCGGCAATCCGCTTTCGGATTTCTTCTGCAACGATCCTGGCATTCTCCCTGTCCGTTTCGGGCAGTATGACTGCAAATTCCTCACCGCCGTATCTCCCGATGATGTCGGTGCGCCGCAGCCGCTCTCGGCAGCTTTGTGCAACATAGTGTATCACCTTGTCTCCGGCCAAATGACCATACCCATCGTTGACCTGCTTAAAGCGGTCTATGTCGATCATGAGGATTGAGATATCACCGCCATAGCGTACCGCTCTACTCAGCTCTTTTTCGGCTTCTTCCAACAGCTTCCTGCGGTTGAATATGCTGCTTAGGCCATCATGAGTCGCCATATGGTTCAGCTCATCCATCACTTGCTTTTGCTTTGAGATATCCTGAAAAATATAGATGCTGCCTACCATGCGGCTCTTTTCCTTTAAAGCCGTGACACGGAATTCAAAAAACTTCCGGCGTCCCTCCCTGGATATTTCCAACTCGAAGCTGCTTTCTGCATTTCCTCTGATCTCCCGACCTTCGTCAAAGCTGAATATGCTTTTTCCGATGTTGTAGGCATTGAGCCAGTTGAAGGTTTTTTGTCCTGCATTGTTGTAGTCAATGATCCGGTCATCTTCATCAACGACAATGATGCCTTCATTGATCTGCCCGAAGGCGTGTCCCCGCACAATCTCCTTAAGCTCCAGGAAGTCATACTTGAACAGCGCAATAAAATAGGCAATTGCCAGTGTCAGAAAAGCAAAAGCAGTCAGGTCAAGCTCGCTGGGTATGACCTTAAGCAGATAGATAAAATTGACCAAAGCCGGCAAAACGGATCCCAGCAGCATCCAAAAGGACTGGGTCCTGAAACTGTAAGAAGCCTGCCGCCATGACATGAAAAAAACGAAAGTGCCAAACAGCAATGCAATATAGGAATAGACGGCAAAGACGTAGTACCAGGGACCTCGTGTCAATTGCGCAAGCAAATACCTGCCCTGCTCAACCACAGTAATATCCGCATAATACAAATGATGATACTCATTGGTAGATGTAATCAGCAGTGTCAAAGCCGGGATAACGAAGATGAGCACACGCATACCAAAGGGGCAGGGCTTGTTATAGCGAAACTTGTAAGACAGCAAGAGCCAAAACGCAGGGAACACGGATGCCCCGAAATACTCTACCTTCAGAAAAAACTTGATCTGCTCCAAATCTGCAGAAGTTAATTCGAATCCATAACCCAGCACATAGACCGCTATAGCCAGACACATCAGGGAGAACATGGGGGCGAGGCGGTTCCTGAGCTTGAAAAGCGAATAAAAAAACAAAGCCATAAGAATAAAGCCGATTGTAAACAGTATCTGAGGCAAATAGTCATACACTGCTGCTTACTCCTCTCTTCGCATCATTTTACAGATATTGCTGTTATACCACGCTTCTTGCAGGTAATCATCCCTGTCTCGGAGCCATTCATGGTGCAGGATGCTCATTTGCACTTGGCCCTTGTGCGTACGCCGTCTAAGGCTCTCTTCACGGCAGCGTCCCTCCTCTGCAAAGCCCAGCTTCCTGTAACAGGCAATAGCCCGCTCATTGTACTCCAGTACTCTCAGCCAGATTTGGTGGAAGCCGTGTTCCTGAAACCCGATGTGAAGAAGCTTCCGTATCGCTTCACTGCCGTAGCCCATTCCCCGGTATCCGGGCTTGAGGGTGATGCTGAGCTCCGCGCGCCTATTCTTCCATGAAATATTAAAAAGCTCCGAGATACCGATGAAGCCGCCCTTTTCATCCAGTACGGCATAGCCAAGCGCGTCCTTGCCCCGGTAATCTTCTATGGACGGCATTCCTACGATTCCCAGCATCTCCTTGGCTTCCTCGTCCTGGAACATCCAGTAGATGTCCTTCAGATGCGCCGCCTGAACCGGTATAAGGCTTACCCTGGACGGCACTTGCAGTCTCTGATTTTCTTCACAGCTGCTTTTCGCCCGGCTGTTTATGCTTTGGATAATCTGATAAACATCCAACGGCGTGTCTGCTGTATAATCTGCCTGATCGCACTCGCTGCAGCCGTATCCGTACGTGACCCCGATGGACAGGCAGCCTGCCTCCTGTGCTGCTTCAAAGTCGATCAGCCGGTCTCCAACTACGATAGCACTGCAGCTCATACTCTCATCCAGTATCTGCTTGATCAGTTGGTATTTTTTCAGCCATTCCACCCGGGACTTGATGATGGCAAAACGGTCCGTGAGCCCGAAGGTCCGGAGCACATTGTCAATGTGCTGCCGGCTGGCATTGGAACAGATGCATAAGGTATATCCCTCTTCCTTCAGCTTGTCCAATAGTCCGGCAACCTCCCGTGCCTCGCAAACCTCCCTGATCGAGTCTGCATAGACCGTATCGGTCTTGAACAAGGTTCCGTCCATATCAAAAATGATGGCTTTGTAAGTGTACATTTAAAAACCCCTCTGCTTTAGCTTTAGCATTCGCGGATCCAAACAAGCATTTCACCAGGCTTTCGGTTAGCCCAGACATAGTAAGGTACTGCCTTTACGGCAGCAGGTACAGTGCCATACCCTGCCTTACTGTACAACTTTCCTTCCCATTCTGACATATCTGTCCTTACTCCTGTCGTCTTAATGACGGTCACACCGCCGCAAAGGCTGCTGTCATACTCTGTTTCCAGACGGCAGTTCCCGGGAAGGCGAATATCAGCCAGCACCGGACCATTGTCGATCTCTTCAAGGCAATAGACTACCGGCCCTCTTTGAAGGGCAATCCTTCCTGCATTCCTGCGGACCTTGGGATTCGACTGAATCCTTTCAGCCGGCATCGGCATCGCCAGCTCGATCTTGTCTCCGCTTTGCCAGACCCGGCGGATCTCTGCATAGCCCTTTACTATAGCCGCATCCGGATCCACCAGTTTGCCATTCACCTTTATCGTTGCGCCGGAGCACCACCCCGGAATTCTCAAAGCAATCGTACAGTCCGTCGGCTCGTCAACCGCTGTGGTCAGTTTTATATTACCGTCCCACGGATAGTTTGACACCTGCTTCAACCGGAGCACCCTGCCGCCCAGATCGATTTTAGCCTCGCTTCCGATATAAAGATGCACATATAGCTTATCCCCGCTATGTGAGTAGACATATTTGCCTATTGAGGTGATCAGCCTGGCAATATTAGGCGGACAGCAGGCACAGCCGAACCACTTCTGCCGCTCCGGCTCCACATGCATCAGGTCATGGCGGTTCCTGCAGGCCTCCGGCCAGACCTCCAGCGGATTGACATAGAAAAAGCTTTTGCCGTCAAGAGACATCCCGCTGATGGTTCCATTGTACAACACCTTTTCCATGATGTCCGCATACTTGCTATCCGGGTCTATCCCAAACATCTGGCGTGCCCAGAATACCAATCCGATAGCGGCACAGGTCTCTGCATAGGCCGTATCGTTGGGCAGGTCATAATCAAAGGTAAAGTCCTCTCCGAACTCGGACGAACCCACTGCACCGGTTATGTACATCCGGCGCTCCGTCACATTCTCCCACAATATCTTGCAGGCCTCCGACAAGGTTTTGTCCTGTGTCTCTGCAGCCAGTCCGGCCATAGCGGCATACATATACATGGCCCTTACCGCATGACCCACAGCCTTCTGCTGCTGTCTGACAGGCAGATGCGCCTGCATGTACTCGTAGCCGTTTTTCACCAGCTTGTAGTAAGGCTCCTGCAGTACGGTTTCCCATCCCAGCTTTTCCGCCCGCTTCTGCGCTTCCAGGTTAAAATAGTTGGGCTCCTGGCCCCGTTCATCTATAAAGTACTTGCTGAGTTTTAAATAGGACTCATTTCCTTTAGCCCGGTATAGCCTCAGCAAGGCAAGCTCGATTTCCTGATGTCCCGGATAGCCGTGGAGCTTCCCCTCTTCTCCGCCAAAAACGCTGTCAATATAATCAGCAAGCCGACATGCGATATCCAGCAGCTTCTCCTTGCCGGTGGCTTCATAATACGCCACTGCCGCTTCGATCAAGTGCCCGGCACAGTAAAGCTCATGCTTTGCCAGCTCGTTGGTCCAGCGGTCCTGCTGCTCCTTGACAATATAGTAGGTGTCCAGATAGCCGTCAGGCTGCTGCGCCTTTCCGATCAAATCAACAGCCTCATCGACTGTCCTTTCCAGCTCCGGGTCCGGGAAAGCAGCCAGCCTATAAGAAGCCGCCTCGATCCATTTATAAAGATCGGTGTCTTGAAAGGCATAGCCTTTAAAAGCCCCGGCCTCATCCCCTGCTGCAATCCTGAAATTTCGGATGCAATGGCTGGGTTCCGCCCCGTCCACGCGGTCATTCAGCGCTTCCCACTGATAGGGGATCACGACATCCTTGACCAGGTTTATATAGGTGGTCCAGAAGCCGTCGCTTATATGGATGTCCTTCAGCGGTATGTCCTTCATTTTGTATACCCCTTCCTCTCCGGCCAATATAAAATCTGATTCTACTTTAGTCGATATGGATGATTTTGTCAAATGACAGGCAATTATTTCAAGATATCTTTCGTTATCTCGATAAATGCTTTCAGGGCAGGCGAGATCCACTTATCCTTGTGCCAGGCAAGCTGCGTTACGATGGGAAAACGAGGCCCCTTCCAAGGCAGGACTGCAATCTGACCCCGTGCGATCTCTTTTGCTATGGCCATTTCCGGGAGGACGGCGATGCCCAGTCCCGCTATGACGCACTGCTTGATGCCTTCGATACTGGCAAATTCGATCTTGGTGCCGGTATGAACCCCATTGGAAGCCAGCATCTGCTCAAAAATCTGCCGGTAATTACAGCCTTGCTCGGTGGTCAGAATGGTCTCGCCGTTCAGGTCAGCAGGCAGGACCTGCGCTGCTTTGACCAGAGGGTGATCGGGATGGGCTATGACCAGGATCGGCTCTTCGATCAGCGGTTCGATGAGCAGCCCCTGCATATTGACCGGCGGGCTCAGCAGGAAAGCCGCATCCAGAAGGCCTTGGCCAATCAGCGCCCGTATGCATTCGTCCGATACGATAGGCCGAAATATCAGCTGCACCTGGGGATAGCACATACGGAACCGCTGCAGGACCTGGGTCAGACGGTAGGCACACTGGCTTTCATGGGCTCCGATTGTCAGGGTTCCCGACGGCATCTCACAGCCCGGTACCGTTTTTTTCATCTCCTCTAAACAGGCGATGATCTTTTCTGTAGCCAGAACCATCCTTTGCCCAGCCTCGGTAAGCACCACCTGCTTGCCCAAACGCTCAAAAAGCGGCATTCCGAACTCATCCTCCAGTGCCTGTATGTGCGCCGATACGCTGGACTGCGAATAGTTCAGCACACTGGCTGCTTTTGTAAAGCTGCGCTCTTTTGCAACCACGCGAAAGGTATAAAAGTACTTGAGCTCCATCCCATTAACCTCCATCGACTATACCGATTGTTTCTGCAGTTATCATCTATTATTCTAATTATATCATGCAGTCTGACGGCGGGAAATGTGGTGATGGTGAAAAACCGATTATTTGCATCATGATATCCGATTTGACATGGCAGGGGGTTCATGTTATAAAGTTGGTAAAACAGCATGAAGGACGGAATAGTGAGGCTTATGACTTATGGGAAGGGGAGGTTCTGTATTCTATGAAACGAAACTTTGACCCAAAAACGAACTTCGAAGAAACCCGGATACGCATCGGCTATACCCCCCGCAAACAGACACTTCCGGAGGTCTACCACAATCTGGGCTTTATGTGCGGCTTGGAGGTCCATCAGCAGCTCAAAACGGACAAAAAGCTCTTTTGCCACTGCCCTGCCGGCGTCTTTCAGAAGGATGGCCGATATGACGCTGAAGTGGTCCGGCACATGAGGCCTACACTCAGCGAGATGGGTGGTTATGACGGCACAGCCCTGATGGAGTTCAAAACAAAAAAGACCGTTATCTACCGCATCGCCAATGTGACCACGTGCACCTACGACGTAGACGACACCCCACCTTTCAAAATCAACCCCCAGGCGCTTGAAATCGCTATGGAAGTTGCCCTGCTCCTAAAAACCAACATCGTAGGCGAATTTCACATCACACGCAAGCAGTATCTGGACGGAAGCATTCCTACCGGTTTTCAAAGAACCGGCATCATCAGCATCGAGGGTCAAATCCCCCTGAAAAACAAGACGGTACGCATTATCCAGCTCAGCATAGAGGAAGATTCCTGCCGGGAGGTCTCGGACGTGGGGCATGTACGTGTCTACACCACCGACCGTCTGGGCATGCCGCTGATCGAGACCGTGACGTATCCGGATATGAAAACGCCCGAAGAGTCGGCGGAAGCCGCCCACTACATCCGCTTCCTGTGCCGCAGTACCGGAAAGGTGCGCACAGGTATCGGCGCAGCCAGGGAGGATGTGAATGTGAGCATTCGTGGGGGCACCCGCGTGGAGATCAAGGGCGTGTCACGCATCCATCTGATTCCGGAGTTGGTTCACAATGAGGCATTTCGCCAGAAAAGCCTGCTGGAGATCCGGGATGCGCTGCTGGCTAAGATTCCTGATTGGGATGGCTGGAGAATACGCCATGCAATCCTTGATGCAGAAAAGCTCATTACGCTGTCCAGCCGGGCAAGGGAAGCCCTGGACAGAGAATATAGCCTTGCGGCAGTCAACTTGCCGGGCTTTCAAAGCCTCCTCTCATTTTTTACCCAGCCGGGCCGTCCCTTTGCCGAAGAGATCAGCGACCGCCTGAAGGTCATTGCCTGCATTGAGAAACCCAATATGACACATTCTGAGGAATGGCGGGAGGCGTATCAGGGCGAGGACTGGCAAGCAATCCGTGAGGCACTGGGTGCAGCAGAAGGCGATGCCCAGATCCTGGTCTGGGGGCCTGAAGCGGATATCCCTACTGCATTGGAAACCATCGAAGAACGCTGCCGGATGGCTTTTGCCGGTGTTCCCGGTGAAACCCGCAAGTCCTTTCAGGATGGTACCACCATGTTTGAACGCGTCCTTCCGGGAGCCGACCGGATGTATCCCGATACCGACTCCGCACCGATCTCCATCAGCGAGGCTTTCATAGACCGCGTACGCAGCCGGCTGCCGGTAGAGGTTGACAAAAGAGTGGCACAACTCAAGAGCTGCAGCGTCCCTGAGGATACCTTCACTTATCTTCTGCGGTACAACCTGGTTCCACTGATTGAACGGATTTCAATGGATTTTGAAGTGGAGCCCCGTTTTGTCGCCACGCTGCTAGCCCATCGGCTCAAGCCTCTCCAGGGCAAGCTGGAGCCGGATTCGCCCTTTAGCTTTGAACGGGTCTATGACCTTTTTGCCTTTATTCAGGCACAGAAGCTGCACCGTGATCTTATCTTTGAGCTGCTTCCCGTCATCTATCAGCATCCGCAGATGGATATGGAAGCGGCATTGGCTACTATCGGATATTCCCGCCATGACCATGTCAACGTCTCGTCCCTCATCCCGCTTCTGCGTGAGAAATTTGAGAAAATCAGAATTTCCAAGGAAGAGGGTGCCGAAGTGCGCTGGATCATGGGGGCGCTGAAAAAAGCGGCTGTGGGCAGGATCCCGATGCGGGAGCTGGCCGATATCATCCGGGAAGGGGGGACACGATGATGAGCGATGCAACGTTGAAGGGTTACAAAGGCCGTGCGCTGGAGGTACTGAAGCGCTTCAGCATGCGGGTCTGGAGCGAAGCCGTGGTCAAGACCACCCGCGGCGACTTCAAGGGCGTCATCCTGCCCCGGGCTGAAAATGATGATGACCGGCACATCGTGCTGAAGCTGGCCACCGGCTACAATATCGGCATCGAAGTGGATACCGTCCAGGATATGCAGGAAACCAATTTCAAGGAAATTCACTATAAAATACCGGAGCGGGAATTCCCCACCTCCCCGGAAAAACGCAGCGTCAAGCTGCTGGGCACCGGCGGCACCATCGCCTCCCGGCTGGATTACCGCACGGGTGCGGTTATCCCGGCCTTTTCACCGGGAGAGCTATACGGTGCGGTGCCTGAGCTGGCCGATATCTGCAACCTCAGCACCGAGAAGCTTTTTGCCGTCTTCTCCGAGAACATGGGCCCGGAGCAGTATAAAGTGCTGGCCCAGGCCATCGGAGAAGAGATCAAAAAGGGCACTCACGGCATCGTCATCGGCCACGGCACCGACACCATGCACCATACCGCCGCTGCGCTGACCTTCATGGTGCAGAACTCGCCCATCCCTATCGTCATGGTGGGCTCCCAGCGCTCTTCGGACCGGCCGTCCTCCGACGCGGCCCTCAATTTGATCCATGCCACCAAGACCGCTGCCGAGTCGGACATCGCGGAGGTCATGGTATGCATGTTCGGGCCCACATCCGATGAGTACGGCCTGCTGCATCGCGGCACCCGGGTGCGCAAGATGCACTCCTCCTACCGCTCCACCTTCCGCACCATCGGGGATATCCCCCTGGCGATGGTTAACCGCCGGGAGATCACACCCCTGCGGCAGGATTACAACCGGCGGCGGGACGACCGCAATGTGACGGTTACGCCGGTATTTGAAGAGCGGGTAACGATCCTGTACTACTACCCCAACATGAACCCCGATATCATCGACGCCATGGTGGACCTGGGCTACAAAGGGATCGTCATAGCCGGCACCGGCCTGGGACACGTCAACAAGCTGGTGTACCCCGCCATCAAGCGCGCCGTAGCAAAGGGCGTTGCCATCTACATGACGGTGCAGACCTTGTGGGGCTATGTCCACATGTTTGTGTACGACACCGGCCGGGATCTGATGAATATGGGCATCATCCCTGCAGAGAACATGCTGCCGGAGGTTGCCTACATCAAGCTGGGCTGGGCATTGGGACAGACCTCGGACCTGGACAAGGTCAAGGAGATCATGCTGACCCCCGTCAACGGCGAGATCACCGAGCGGGAACCTTACAACGGCTACCTGGTCTACCAGGGCGGCATTCCCGAAGTAGAGGAGTTTATCAAGACTTTCCATAAGTAATGAAGAACCGGACGCAGCATCACGCTTCGCCCGGTTCTTTTCTATTGCTCATTGTGTATCGTTATCCAGTAAATAATCCTTTACACCCTTCCATAAATATCCCTTCGCCAGGGATTCAACCTCTGCAGGTCCCACGCCGGATGTACGCCCTTCAAAATCTCTCAGATCGTATCCGCTTTTCACAACGATGAATTTTGCGGTGCCCGGTGCCAAAGCCTTGTTGGGGCATCCATAGATGCACTTGAGGCATAGCAGGCATTCTCCGCCAAAAACAGGCCTGTCGTCTTTTAGCCGGATATTGCCGCCGGGGCAGCTCCTTTCGCACCAGCCGCAGCCGTTGCAGGCTTCGTTGACCTTTATTTTCCGCCCGAACATGCGGCCTCCCGATTTCTCCAGCTCGCCTATCCAAGAGAAAACGCGGTCTATCCATACAGGCTTGGTCCGATGCCTTTTCCCTGTCAGAAGCGCGCCAACCGCCTGCTCCACCTTGACCGGCAGCACTTCCAGCAGCCTGACTGCCAAGGGTTCTACTGTCGGCACGATCCAGTTGGACGGCATCACCAACATCCTTTCATAGACCACTTCGTACCCCTTTTTCTCCAGCATGCGGATGCAGCTTACCCGGCAGGCCGTGTTCGGCGGAATCTCGCCGCCGCCTGAAACAGAAATGACCGCCGCCGGCATCCCCTTCACCTTCTGAAGGGAGCTGATCCATTCATAAACCGGCTCCGGCGCGTTGCAGGCATGGACAGCATACAAGACCACCAGAAGGTCTTCTTTTCCCTCCGAAGGCCTTTGTCCTCTCCTCAGTTGGCATTTTGCAACTGCAACACCATGTGCTTCAAAGACCTTTTCAAAGCAATCCGCTGCTTTTGCTGTACCGCCTGTCCCGGAAAAGTAGACCATCTTTACTTGCTTAATCGCTTTTCCCTTGCTGTCCATTTTCTCAACCCCCTATGCATTGACCTGGGCGCAACATGCTTTATCTCATATCCCTTTGGGTATAGTAAGCGATGGCTACCGTTCCGGGGCCTACATGCAGCCCGATGACCGGTCCGATATCCGCTATCCCGATGTTGACCCTCAGCATTTCTTTTATCTTGCTTGCCAGCTCCTTCGCTTCGTCCAGACAGTTGATATGCTGCACGACCACTTCACCCAGGCCGCAGTTGTCGATGTCCTGCTGCATCCTCTCAATCATGGCCGATACAGCGTTTTTCTTCGTTCTGACCTTAGACAGCACCGCGGTCTTGCCGTTCTCCACCGTCAGGATCGGGATGATCTTGAAGATCGTTCCAAGCAATGCGCTGGCACCGCCGATCCTGCCGCCTTTTTTCAGATACTCCAGGGTGTCCGGTATGAAAAGGAACCGGCTTCTATTTATGTTTTCCTGTGCCGCCGCTTTTACTTGCTCCAGTGTCTTTCCCTCTTTCGCCGCCCGTGCAGCCTGGATGACGGCAAAACCCAGCTGCATACAGTTGGACTTACTGTCCACGATCTCGATCTGCGCCGCTTCATGCTTTTCCAATACCATATCCCTTGCCATCCGGGCAGTCGATAGGGTTCCGCTCATTTCTGCGGAAATGAAGATACCGCAAAGACTGTCTCCAGACTCAACGATGTGCAGCATTTCGTGATACAGCTCGCCTATGGCAGGTTGTGAGGATGTGGGGATGCCTCTCTCGGCCATCATCTGATAGAAACTGCCGTTGTCGATATCCATCTCCCTCATGCTGTCATTGCCAAAGGATAGGTTCAATGAAACCATACTGATGTCCAGCTCTTTCCGGGTCTCCTCGCCCAAATAGCTGGTGCTGTCCGTTAAAACCCTAACTGCCATCTCCATTCTCTCTCTTTCATATCATATTCCGTTTAGTCTTCGTCCAATGTAATATCGTCTATTCATATCATTCATTATACCATATTGTTCCACAGACAAACGACTTTATGTCAGGGCACCGCAAGCACCGGCTGCGTGAAGCTTCGACTTGTCGTTTTTTTCACGATATAGCCTGAATCCGTTTACACAGGGACGCCGGTTAGCTATACTTGATGTATAATTATAGAATTGGGGGATAAATGTGGGAATCATGCATCCGTGGAATTTTTACAAACATTTTCTGTTTTCTTTGACAATGACATCCGTTGCATATCTGATAAAGCAGCTTCTGCCACTTAGAGAATCAGCTGCTATCGGCATAATCGGAGGTGCCGACGGACCTACTGCCATATTCGTATCGGCTAAATTTCTTTCCCTTAATCTGTTTTGTGCCGCATTTTTTACCATCGCTCTGCTTTTATATAAGCCGGTGAAGCTTTTGATTGACAGGCTCCGTCTTTAACAAGGCACAGTTATCCAAGGAGGAATACAACTTTGACAGGATTCGCTTTAATTTTAATTCTGCTGGCAGCCTTTTGTCACGCAGCCTGGAATTATGTATCCAAAAAGGCATGCGGCGGAACGGTGTTTATCTGGCTTTTTTCCGCCATGTCGTCGCTGCTCTATCTGCCCTTTGTGCTGTGGATATTGCTTTTCAACAGACCCGAATTCCAGCTGCAGCACTTGGCCTTCATCTTATTGAGCGCTGTTCTTCACTCGGTCTACTTCATCCTTTTGGACAAGGGTTACCGGATAGGCGATCTCTCAGTGATTTATCCCTTGGCGCGGGGAACCGGTCCTCTGCTTTCTACCTTCACTGCCATATTGTTTCTTGGAGAAAAACCTACCCCTCTGGCATTAACGGGGGTGCTTTTCATTTTCATCGGCATCCTGACCATTACCGGGAATCCGCTTCGGGCTTCAGATTCCAATTCCCGCAAATCCCTTGCCTTTGCCCTTTTGTGCGGAATGACCATTGCCGCATATACTGTATTTGATAAAATTGCTGTCAGTATGCTGCTTTTGCCTCCCATCATAATGGATTGGTGCACCAACCTCGGCAGAGCCTCACTGCTGACGCCTTATGCGCTTAAGAATTGGAGCGGAGTCTGTGGGCAATGGCGTATACATAAAAAAGAGATTTTTATCGTCGCCATTCTTTCACCCCTGGCTTACATACTGGTATTGACAGCCATGGTGTTCAGCCCGGTGAGCTATGTGGCACCGGCAAGAGAAATCAGCATTTTGATTGGGACGGTCATGGGCGCAAAGCTCCTGTCCGAGGGTAATTACAAGACCCGCCTGACCGGGGCATGCAGCATGCTGGTGGGCTTGACGGCACTGGCTTTAGGGTAATGGACTTTTCCAAAAAAAGTATAAATTTTTTCCAAAGCGCGAATGCAATTTGAAGGATATTGGCAAATAATGTCGAATATAGTACTTTGGTTCCAATCTGGGACTTTATCACTATAAAACTAAATCAGCATCGCGATAATAGCACACCTATTGAAAAGTAGGGCCGCAAAGCCGTGGGTCTAAGGAGAATTCTCTATGACTGCCAGGTTGCCGAACAATGTATGACATATTTATGCGGCACCTGTATTTTACAGGCGCCTTTTGTTTTTTGCGGGGGTTTATCCTGATAGAAAGGAGTATTTCAGATTGTTTAGTAAAGACCTGATAAATATGTGCGCATTGGAATCGATCCTTACCGACTATCTGGGAAAAGATAGGCTTTCAAGCAGAATGCGGGCTGTGGTCATCCGGGATATTCATTCCCAGATCACCATGTCGGCCTATGATATCATGCGGGATTATGCATGTGACCTGAACAACCCTTTGCAAAATGGGAGCAGCTGCAATGTTCAGAATGTCTTGCCGGATGTTATGCTGGAAATGGATGAATAGGAAGGATATTCCTGCTCCGCGTCGAATACTATTATAAAATACATCCAGTACTCTGTTAACCCAAAACTATGTATTACTCGGCGAGGAAAATTTTCGTAGGATACCCGCAAACCAAGGCGGAGGAGTGAGTAATACTTTATGTATTGCGAGTGATCACAAAAAATACCAACCATGTTGGCATTTTATGTGCCAACGCAGTACTACGGAAATTTAACCGGCGATAATACATAGAATTAGGGTTAACAGAGTACTAGTATGAAGGAGGATGCGATATGAGCTTTTTGAAAAACCTGGGGGAAAAAGCCGCCAGCGCCGCTCAGACCATCGGCAGCAAATCACAGGAACTGATGGAAATCGGAAGGCTGAAGCTTCAGATCACACAGACCGAAAGCGATATCAAAAGGCTGAAGCAGGAGCTTGGCGAAGTGGTTTATAACGCTTATTCCAAGGATGAAGAGTTCCCGGTAGAGCAGATTGCAAAAATAGGCAGCGACATCACCGGCAAGTATGCAGAAATTGAAGAAACCAAAGCCAAGATACAGGACATACAGGAAAAATCAGGCCAGACAGAATAGTGAAAACCGCCGGTATCCTTTGTTTGATCAAAGGACCGGCGGTTTTTTTCATTTATCTGTAATGCAATTCGTTCGTACAGTACTGGCCAATTTCTCCGGTAGCTCTATTGCATACATCGTATACCGTTTTGTTATTCTTCCTACTGAATATCTTTGATATTCTTTCTAACAGCTTTTTCATGATTGACACCTCCATTGATCTGGATGTATATGCTTTATACTGTCAATTCCTTTATTTGTCTTTATTATACCATCCTATGCAGATTGTGTCAATAATAATTATTAATTAATATTAATTTCTTATATGATTCATTTCATCTGTCCGGAGCCCTAGAAGCCGAACTGGTCCCTCTTTGGGAACAAACCGTATAAACCCCCTGTATGGATAAAGAGGATGTTTTGATGTGCTGCAAAGGTCCCTTTTCTGATTTCCTGCACCAGTCCGTACATGGCCTTGCCGGTATAAACAGGATCCAGAATGATGCCTTCCATCCCTGCCAGCTCCCGGATAAAAGCCAATTCCTCGGGGCGGCTCAGCGCATATCCTTCACCCACATAACCATCCACAATGAGGATATCGTCACTGGTGAAGGGAATCTCAGCCTGGGTATAACGGAAGCTGTCTTTCAGGATCTTGCTGACCTCGCTCTTGAAATGCGCTGCATCATCACAAATGTTGAAACCGTATACCTTTGCTTCGTTCTCCTTCGCTTTGTTGGCATAAAACAGGCCGGAGTATGTTCCGCCGGAGCCGACCGCCAGCACAATGGCATCGAACTTGACGCCCATTTGTTTCTCCTGTGCCAGAATCTCTTCCATGGCCTTGAAATAGCCGAAGGTTCCGATGCCGTTGGAGGCACCCTCCGGAATGATGTACGCCTTATGTCCCTCTGCTGCCAATATATCACGGATCTCCTCCATGATGGTCATCCGCTTCTCCCGGTATTCTTCCCGGGTTATGAGACGGATCCTCGCACCCAGCAGCTTATCCATGAAATAGTTCCCTTCCAGCGGTTCATCCCCGCTGCTTCGAAGCACCAGGAACGCTCCCATTCCCAGCCTGGCAGCTACGGCAGCCGTAGACCGTGCATGGTTGGATTGGATCCCGCCGCAGGTGATGAGGTAATCACAACCTTGGTTCATAGCTTCCTTGACGGCAAATTCCAGCTTCCTGACCTTGTTGCCGGATATCTCGGTTCCGGTCTGGTCATCCCGTTTGATATAGATTTCTTTATTCAGGCTTTTTGAAAGCCTTTCCAGCTTTTCGATCCGGGTAGGCAGATTGGCCAGGCTGATTGACTCGGGCAATCGCAACAATTTTGCTCATCCTTTCTTTTCTAATGAGATATCCCCAGGTATGCCTTCCGCACCAGCGGGTCATTCAGCAGATCCTTTCCTGATCCCGAGACGATGATCCGTCCCGTTTCCAGTACAAAGGCCTCGTCTGACATGTCCAGCGCCTGAAAGGCATTTTGCTCAGCCAGCAGAATGGTAACACCCTGAGCACTGATTTCCTTGATGGCTCTGAACATATTTTCCACCATGATGGGCGCTAAGCCAAGGGAGGGCTCATCCAGTAGCAGCAGCTTGGGACGGGACATCAGTCCCCTTGCAATAGCCACCATCTGCTGCTCACCGCCGGAAAGCGTCCCCGCATATTGACCCAGCCGTTCTTTTATAATTGGGAAAAGCTGATACATACGCTCCATATCGCCTGCGATACCTTCCTTGTCTTTGCGGAGGTATGCACCCATCAGGAGATTCTCCTTGACCGTCAGGTTGGCATAGAGCCGCCGCCGCTCCGGCACCAGGCAGATGCCCAGTCCCACGATTTTGTAAGCAGCCTTGGGCAAGGGCTTTCCTTCGTAGGTGATTTCTCCGTCCGATGGTGTCAGGAGCCCTGCCAGGGTCATCATCAATGTCGTTTTCCCCGCACCGTTGGCCCCTACCACGGCGACCACCCGACCGGTATCCACCTTGAGGCTGACATCGTGCAGCGCATGGATCTGTCCGTATTTTACATTCAGCTTATTAATTTCCAGCACGTTTATATCCCTCCCCAAGATAGGCTTTCAACACCTCCGGATTTGTCTGGATCTCCTCTGCCGTCCCCTCGGCCAGCTTTTCTCCGAAGTTCATGACAAAAATACGGTCACAAAGCGTCATGATGACATCCATGTGGTGCTCAATCAGCAAGGTGGTCAGGCTGAACTTCTCATGAAGCTGCCTGATAAGCTTTGAAAGCTCCAGCGATTCCTCCGGATTCATACCGGCAGCCGGTTCGTCCAGAAGCAGCAGCTTGGGCTTCAGCGCCAATGCCCTGGCTATTTCCAGCTTGCGCTGCAGGCCGTAAGGCAGGGAATCCGCCCTGAGTGACGCTTTTTCCTCCAGCCCTACCACTGCCAGGTATTCCATGGCATGCTCCCGGATGGCCTTTTCCTTCCGTATGACCGAAGGCAGGCGGAAAAGCGCCGGGGCCAAGGGGTAGGTCTCATGGCGGTCCACGGCAATACAGACATTGTCAAGGACGCTGAGGTTGCGGAAAAGGCGGATGTTCTGAAAGGTTCGGGATATGCCGCCATAGACGATCTGATCCGGTCTTTTTCCGGTGATGGGTTTACCCTCATAGTGAATGGTGCCCTCCGTCACATCATAAACGCCGGTAATCAGATTGAAGGCCGTCGTTTTACCCGCACCGTTGGGCCCGATAAGACCCATGATCTGCCCCTGGTTGATGCTGAGGCTGATATCCTTACAGGCCGTGATACCGCCGAATTTTTTGGTTACTCCGTTCAACTCCAAAACCTTCATCATTTTCTCCCCTTAGCTCTCATCAATGTATTTTCACGCAGATACTTCCAGCTGCGTCCCAGTGACAGCTCCCGGTAGCCGAAAAGTCCCTGCGGACGGAAGGTCATGATCAGCACCAGCAGGAGGCCGTAGGCCACCAGACGCCAGATACTGGCCACCCGCAGTATTTCCGGTATGGCTATGAAGATGATGGTTGCCAGCACCGTTCCTGTGATGCTGCCCATCCCGCCGGCTACAACACTGGCGGTCATCTGTGTAGACAGATAAGACGTAAACATGGATGGCTGAATAAAGCTGATATAGTGTGCAAAAAGTCCCCCGGCGATACCGCCGCAAACAGCGCTGAAAATCAGCGAGCGCAGGCGCACAGCAAAAATATTGATGCCCATCATTTCTGCAGCGACAAAATCCTCACGGACGGCAATGGCTTCCCTGCCCTGCCTGGAATGTGTGAAGTTAACAGCAATCCAGACCGTTATCACCGTGATGGCTGCAACCACCGGCAAGGTAGCGTAGTTGGCGATGCCGGGCAAGCCTCTGGCACCCTGGGTGATGCTGAGGTTTTCCAGAAGCACCCGGATGGCTTCACCGAAGCCCAGCGTGGCAATAGCGAAATAGTCGCTCCGCAGCTTGGCCCTCAGCGTGGGATAACCGATGACCAGGGCCACCAGCCCACTCATCAAGCCGCCTGCCAGCAGTGCCAGATAAAAGTTCACATTATAGAAGTAAGTCAGGATTGCGGCCGTATAAGCGCCTACGGCAAAAAATGCGGCATGTCCCAGGGAAAACAATCCGGTAAAGCCGGTAAAAACAGACAGTCCGACGTTGCTGATGACATAGATCAGGCAAATTGTTAGAATTCCGCTAATATAGTACCCCATAACGCTTACACCTTTTCCTCTAAATATTTGCCAAACAATCCCGTCGGCATGAACATGAGCAGGACAACCAGGAGCGAAAAGCTGAAGACGTCGCGGACAACCGAGGATACGTAGGCAGAAACAAAAGTCTCAAGAACGCCCAGTATAACGCCTCCCACCACCGCACCGGGCAGACTTCCCAGACCCCCGATGACGGCTGCGATATAGGCTTTGCTGGTGATCCATCCCATGGTGGGGTATACCATATACCGCATTCCCAGGAACATGCCGGAAATGCCGGCCAATCCGCCTGCCAGAACGAATACCAGCCCGATCAGCCTGGTATTGTTGACACCGTTCAGCTCGCATACCTGTATATCATAGGATGCGGCACGGATAGCGATCCCCGTTCTGCTGTTCTGCAGAAAATAGTGAAGGCCGTAAATGGCAACGAAAGCAAAGATGATGGCGAACAGATCCAGCATGCCGATGGAGGTGCCCATGAACTCAAAATTGGTTCCGGTAAACTCCTGGGGAAAAGCATAGAATCTTGCCCCAATGGTGGCATATACCAGATTCTCAAGAAATATGGATGTACCCATGGCACTAATCATGAAATAGAGAGCAGAGGCCTTCCGCTTTCTGAGGGGGCTGTACGCCAGCCTTTCATTCAAAAGGCAGAGTGCGGCAGAGCCCAGGATGGACAGCACAAGGGCCACTCCCATGGGCATTCCCAGCTTCACGAAAGAAAAGTATGCGATATACGCGCCCAGCATGATGATGGAGCCGTATGCAAAATTACTGAAGTTCAGAATGCTGAAAACCAGAGAATATCCCACCGCCATAAGCGCATAAATGCCGCCGATGGATAAACCGGTGATCAAAGTTTGAATAAACAAAGGCTCCCCTCCCAACAATGATTTCAGCTCAAAACCGGAAAAAAAGGTGGCAGGCGGATTCATCCACGCTACCACCTTTGTGGAACAACTTAACCGGGTCTTACTCCGTTACGTATTTCTTGAACAGGATGAAGTTTCCGCCTTCAACCTTCTGAATGATAGCCGGCTTGTTCAACGGATTATGCGTAGCCGGGTCGATGGTCAGCTTGCCGGATAGCACCTGCAGGTCCTTGGTCTTTTCAAGCTGCTCAGCGATCTTTACAGGATCGGTGCCGTTGGTCTGCTTGATGGCATCAATGATCGCATATAACGCGTCAATAGCCATTACGGGGTTCGGCATGACCGGATCGGCTTTGTATTTTTCCTTGTATTCCTTGACAAAACCCTGGATATCGGGGTCTTCAAGACTTGCTACATTGACAAAATAGGAACCTTCAACCGCAGGACCGCCCAGGGTTACCAGATCGGGGCTGGCCCAGCCGTCGCCGCCGATATACTGTGTCTTGATACCCAGGTCGGCAGACTGCTTGATGATCAGCGAAGCTTCCTTCTGCATAGTGGGAATAAAGAGGATTTCAGGCTGTGTTTCTTTTATTTTTCCCAATACGGCACGGAAATCCAGCTCACCGGAACGGAATGCTTCGTTTGCAACGATCTTTCCGCCCTGTTTTTCAAATTCTTCAATAAAGTATTTGCCCAGCCAGGAGGAGTAGTCGGAGCCAACATCATAAATAACGGCTGCTGTCTTGAGCTTCAGGTCCTTGGCTGCAAATTGCGCTGCTACCGTACCCTGGAACGGGTCGATAAAGCATGTGCGGAAGGAGAACTTGCGCACCTGGCCGGTTTTTTCATCCACTGTAACCTTGGGGTTTGTAGCGGATGTGGCAATGAAGGGCACTTTGCCCGGTTCCGTTACGGAGCTCATGGCAATTGCAACGCCGCTCTGTCCCGGTCCTATAATGGCGCATACGCCGTCACTGATCAAACGTTTTGTTACATTGACGCCTTCTGTGGCATCCCCACGGGTATCATACGCAATCAGCTGGAGCTGCTTGCCCATGACGCCGCCATTGGCGTTGATCTTTGCGATCTCCATCTCCAGTGCGTTCTTCTCCGGCTGTCCCCAAGCCGAGTTGTCGCCGGTCAAGGCTACCGCTTCACCGATTTTGATGACGTCACCTTTTCCTGCAGCCGGGCTGCAGCCGGACAACATTAGGCAAAATATGGAAACCGCCATCAGGACCGCCAACCACTTCTTTCTCATACTCCATCCTCCTTCATTTTTTACACTTATTTATTGATATGGAACGTCCACGGGTTTTAGATATCAATTCTTTGGAACACATATCAATTCCTGCTGTGCTTCCCAATCAGCGCAAATATTTTTACAGCGCTGTGCCCTGAGCGGCTATTGACCGCCATACAACTCGTTAACAGCCTTTTCGATCCTTTCCAGACCTTCTTTGATCATCGCCCTGGGGGAAGCTACGTTCATCCGTATGAAGCCGCTTCCCTCTGCACCGAACCAGGTGCCTCCATCAAGCGCTACCTTGGCCCTTTCCAGCATCAGGTCGTTCAGGGCCTTATCGTCCAGTCCCAACTCCCTGCAATCCAGCCAAACCAGATACGTCCCTTGGGGTTTGTTGGGCTTGATCCGGGGAATGTGCCTGCTGCAATAGTCCGCAACATAGTCGATATTGTCCTTCAGGTAGATCAGCAGCTGGTCAAGCCACTCTTCGCCTTCCCGGTATGCGGCTTCCACCGCTACCAGGCTGAAGCAGTTGTTGCGCCGGATGTCCAGAATGCCCATCAGCTTTTCGAATCTTTCATAGTCCTTCCGCTCGGGAAGAATTGCAAAGGACGCCTGGAGCCCGGCCAGATTGAAGGGCTTGGTGGCAGAAAAGCAGGTGATGGAATGCTTTGCAAATTCCTCACTGATGGATGCAAAGGGGATGTATCTGTGCTCACCGGTAATAATATCTCCATGAATCTCATCGGACAGTATTTTGATCTGATGCTTGAGACAGATGTCTCCAAGCCTGGTCAGCTCTTCCTTGGTCCAGACCCGTCCGACCGGATTATGGGGATTGCTGAGGATCAGAAATTTCACTTTGTCATCAATTTTCTTTTCCAGATCTTCATAGTCCATAACATATTCATCGCCCACCCTTTTCAAGGGGTTCAGCACCAACTCCCGACCGTTATCCCGCACCAGGTCGAAGAAAGGGTAGTATACGGGGGGCTGTATGATGATCTTGTCTCCCGGCTGGGTGAACTCTCTCATGATAACGCTGATGGTGGTGCAGACTCCTGGGCTGTGGAGAATCCATTCCTTCTTAATGTCCCAATTGTGCCTTCTTTTGTACCAGCTGCACATTTCCTTGAAATAGGAATCGTGCCGTGTGGTATAACCGAAAACACCCTGGTCCGCCCGCCTTGCTATCGCGTCCAGAATGGGCTGCGCCGACTTGAAGTCCATATCCGCAACCCACATCGGCAGCAAATCCGCCCTGCCGAATTTGGTCTCCAACTCGTCATACTTGGCTGCATCATTCAGGCTTCTATCTATGACGGTATCAAAATCATATTTCATTGTATCCTCCTCTCCCATAAAACCTTTATTCTTCATATATAGTTAAGCAATGGTTGTGCCAACTCAAAACCACCTTGGCATCAGGCCTTTTGGCACTTTCTCCTTCTTTTTCGGAGGCAAACCGGGTTGTATGGGTTAATTATATCACCCGTTTCACCCGATTGACAATGCTTCCAGTACGCTTATGCCTAACTCGGTGATTTGCGTCCCGCCTCTGCCGTTTGACAGGCTTATCAGTCCGTAGGCCTTCAGCAGGTTCAGCATTCCCCTTACTTCATTTTCAGATAAAAAAGTTCCTCTTTCCTCCGCCAGTGCCACAAGACTTCTTCTTCCCACCCTGTGCCTGAGCCTCATGCTGTTTTCCAGGCATTCCAAAAGAAGCATATACTTCTTTTCCTGGGGTCGGATCTCGGCCCATAACCTGTTGATCAAGTCCCACTCCGAATCCTTCAATTTTCTTGGCTCGTGCAACTCCTGGCCCATAAAGGGAATATCCCCGATGTCAATGACCTTCTTGCCGAGGTGTGCCAGAAATTCCACGCAGTTGCGGAGTTCCCTCACATTGCCTTCCCAACTGCAGCTTTCAAATGCCCTCATAGCGTCCTGCGTCAGAGTATAATCAACTTCCAGCTCCTTTTTTATCCGTTCAGCCAGTAGAAGGATATCTTCCCGTCTGTTTCTCAGCGGAATGGTTCTCAGGGGAAGCACATTGAGCCGGTAGTAAAGGTCCTTTCTGAATTTCCCTTGCTCCGCCAGCTTCTTCAGATCATTGTTTGTGGAGGTGATGATCCGGATATCGATTTTGATGACCCGGTCTCCTCCGATCCGCATGACCTCCCGCTCCTGTATCACGCGGAGCAGCCTGGCCTGAAGATTCAGCGCCATTTCTCCGATCTCGTCCAGGAACAGTGTTCCTTGATGAGCCAGCTCAAACAGGCCGATTTTGCCGCCCTTCCTGGCACCGGTAAAGGAGCCTTCCTCATAGCCGAAAAGCTCGCTTTCCAGCAGGCTTTCAGGCAGTGCGGCGCAATTCACGGCTACGAACTGAAAATCCTTCCGCCGCGACGCATTGTGTATGGCCTGGGCAAAAAGCTCCTTGCCGGTCCCGCTTTCCCCGCTGATCAGCACGGAGGAATCGGATCTGGCCATTCTGGCTGCAATGTTTTTCAGCTCCACCATTTCCGGGCTTTTTCCTGCGATATCCTCGAACCGGTATCTGGCTTTATGCCCTTTTCCGATATACTGCAGCCTGAGCTTGTGCTGGTTCCGCTCCTGCTCTGTGAACTCGTTGATGATGGCCAATGCTCCGGTGGTTTTTCTGGAAACCATGACCGGCACCACAGTGGTAGACACGTCGCTATCGTTGATCTTGACCAGCGTTGCTTTAACCGGCTCCCCTGTTTCCAATACCTGACCAAAGGGTATCTGCGGAAGGATCTCCTCTATGTTTTTTCCCAGCACCTCTTCCTTTTCATAACCGGTAATACTCTCCGCCCTCTTATTGAATGCATGGACCGAGCCCCCTGCGTCCACTCCGATGATCCCGTCATCCAGCACATTGAGCAGGCTGTCCATTTCGCTCTCCAGGGTATTGGTCCGCCCCAGCAGCGCCTGCAGCCCCGACCGGTGGGACTTGAGGCTTTCCAAATGATCGATGAAATGCTCCTCCTGCAATAAATGCTCCATATTCAGCTTCACGGCCATATCCACCAGCGTGCCGGTATCCAGCACCCGATGCCCTATGTCGATAACCCGTCTCACAAATTCAGGCACGTACTGCGTTTCACCGGGTGTAACGGCGTACTCGGCATGCGGAAAGTCTGCAAGGCCGGGATAAACCGGAAAAAACTCCACGTGGTTGATGTCCAGTTGGTTGAACAGCGCGATGGTTTCCATGGTCATTTCGCTGCTGTAGTTAACTACCATGACCTTCTCCCCGGCAGGGATACTCATGATCTGCGCATACTGCAGCTCATTGATGGTAGGGTTGATGATGACTACCTTGCTGTGTGGTGTAATGAACTTCTTTATGTTGATATAGACAGAATATAAGGATATCAATATCAGATCCGCTTCAATGGTCCTATCGATCCTATCCGCATCAAAGGAGTAGGTGACAATATTGATTTTCTCTCCGAACAGCTTCTTTAGCTGCTTTGCATGTGCCTGGGCCACACCGGACCACAGCGTCACAACGGCCACTTTCTTGTGCACTTCAAGCCACCCCCCTCATTATTTACCGGAATAAAAGAGCAGATAGTCTTCTGTGTTAGCTTTCCAATACGCATCCTTGTGCTCCCCCGGCATAAAGTGGTATTCCACCGCCACTTTCTTTTCCTTCAAGATCCTGAAGAGCATTTCACTTCCGTCATAAAAGCCATATTGGTCTTTGTCGCCGCAATCCAGATAGACCTTCAAAGCCGTCAGGTCCTTATCCCGAGCGATCAGGAGCGGGTCTCTGTCCCTTCTGACACTTTCGTTGGGATAGATCATATTCCTGACAACTGCAACCTCCGGTGTCCCTTCCAGCAATATGCCCGGACTGTGGCCGCCGACCCTGCTGAACATGTCCACATGGGTAAAGGCAGTATACAGCGCAATATAGCCACCCATGGACAACCCGCCTATGTACCTTTTTTCTCTTGAGGCGTCAGTACTGAAATGTATATCAATGTAAGGAACCACCTCTCTGGTGAGGTAGTCCCGGTATCGCCCTTTATTCAGGCTGTTGTGAGGCGGTGTGCCCAATACTGCCGGAAACTCGGAGGAGTTCACACCCCAGCCGTTGTCCACCTGCGGCGCGACAATGATCAAAGGTTCTATCCTCCCGCTGTCAATGAGCCTATCCGCAGCCTTGCCAAGCTCCAGATTCACCATCCAGGCATCCTCATTCTGACCATAGCCGTGGATCATATAAAGCACCGGGTACTTGGTTCTGCTGCTGTACCCCTTTGGTAAATACACATTCAGATTCATTTCCTTCTGAAGGTATTTGCTTTCCATGGTCACTTTCTTGACCACCGAGGGTATATTAGCCGCACCACCGACGCATCCGTTTATTGCAAGGAGCATCATGCATGTCAGTGCGATACTAAGAATATGCTTTATTATCTGCATGAGCGCTTCCTCCTTTGCTGTTTTACCCTATTATATAGAAATTTCTTATAGGTTTCAAGTTGGTGGGACGCAAGGGTTCTAAAGGTTGGGGCAATATGCAGTAAATGTAATTTACGGATTGTTATTCTTGCTGCTTTGTAATATCATGAAGGAAATAACGCAGGGAGCTGATGCCGCCTATGAAAAAGATTATTGTCATTGCAATCGAAAAAAAAGCCGCTGAGAAGTATGTGGAAAACCTGAAATATTTTTTCCAGGAATATGCCCGCGTTGAAGGCATCAGCATCAAGGAAAGCAGCATAACCAAAAAGGTGGATGCCGATGTTATCGTCATTTCCAACCAGACCATCCTCAATTATGCCAAGGATTATATGCCGGACAATTCCCAAGTCGTTTACGTAGACATCTCCTTTTACAAGCACGATATTGAACAGCTTAACGGCATTCCCAAGGAAACAAGGGTTCTGCTGGTTGATTATAAGGAATATATGGCCATATCGCTGGCCGCCCTAATTAACGAATTCGGAATACAGCATATAGATTTCATCCCTTATGCACCTGGCATGCGTATCAAAAACATGGAAGGGGTGGATCTGGCGGTCACTCCCGGTCTGCATGAGTTTGTGCCGGAGGGTATCAACGGTGTTATCGATATCGGATACCGGAAAATCGATGTGGCCACTATCAACAGCATCGCTGCCAAGCTGGGAATCAACAATGCCCGGCTGAATGAAAAAATGATCGAGTATGCAGAAGATTTGTGCCATAAGAGCCACGGTATCACAGGCATCCTCAAGAACCTGAAGGAGGACCAGATCCATATCGATACCGTCCTGGAAAGTATTGATGACGGGGTCATCATAACAGATAAGCAAAACAACATCCTGCACTGCAGCAAATACATTTGCAAGCTTCTGAGCAAAAGCGGCTGCCGCGACCATACCTGCCCTCCCAATATACACCCCATCTGTATGAAGCTCTTGAAAATGGGCAAGGCGGAAAACCAGATCCTGAAATTGGACGAGGGACGCCTGCATGTCAATGTGCTGGTAACCAAAAAGGTGCTGAAGCTCTATGACCGCACAGAAAGCGCCATCATCATCATAAAAGATGCCGAAAAAATCCAAAAGATGGAGATTGGCATCCGAAAAAGCCTCCTGGAAAAAGGGTATGCCGCAAAATTCACATTTGACCACATCGTACACCAGGGTACCGCCATGTCAAAAGTGATCGAGCGGGCGAAAAGAATTGCTTTGATCGACGCAACCACCCTTATCGTCGGAGATACGGGCACGGGCAAGGAATTGCTTGCTCACGCCATCCATAACAGCTCCAACCGCAAGAACAACCCTTTTGTCGCCATCAACTGTGCAGCCATATCGGAAAACCTGTTGGAAAGCGAGTTGTTCGGTTATGAGGAAGGCTCCTTCACCGGTGCAAGGAAAGGCGGAAAAAAAGGCTTGTTCGAATTGGCCCACAGCGGGACCATCTTCCTGGATGAGCTGGGCAACATACCTCAAACGATGCAGGTGAAGCTGCTGCGCGTGCTGCAGGAAAAGGAAGTCATGCGGATCGGAGGGGTGAGCCTTGTCCCAGTGAACGTGCGGGTCATTGCCGCCACCAACGAAAACCTGGAGGAGCTGGTGGCAAAAGGCGTCTTCAGGAAGGACCTGTACTACCGGATCAACAATTTCATCATCAGCCTGCCTTCTCTCAAGACCCGTAAGGATGATATCCCGGTCATCATAAAATCCATCATGGATGAGCATCGTTGCGACAAACAAATTGATGATGCGCTGATGGACTTTCTGGTTCATTTTGAGTGGAAAGGGAACATACGGGAGCTGAGAAACTGCGTAGAGTATTTGGTTTTTATGGGTGGAAAGAGACTTTCACTGGAGGATCTGCCGGCCTATATGAGGCAGAATGAAGATAAACCGGTCGGATCGGGGGTGCAAGTCTTTGATGAATTGTTCGAAGCCGAGCAAGTGGTGGCAAGAAAGATACTGGAAATATGCAAGTACCGGAAAATCGGCAGAAGAGGCTTGCAGAAAATGATCCTTGAGCAGGGCTACGATATATCCGAATATAAGCTGAGACGGCTGCTGGAATATCTCAAAGCCAGAAAGCTTATCCGCTTCGGACAGGGTAGAGAGGGCATCACATTGATTCACCCCTAACCTCATATACATATTTCATACGCTACAACGGGATGTTTTGCGGGATGATTTACGGGATATTGCATCCTGTAAATCATCCCGTTTATTTTGTATCTATCGCCATGCCTCTGTTCTCACCGGTCTACTTCTTTCGTTCAGTCTGATAAACCCGCACTGTACCGCCCTAGTCCTTCTGCAGCAGCAAGTAAAAGAAAAAAATATAAACAATCAGAATATTGGCACAGCCTTTGCACTATTAATATAACATACTGTACAGTTATCGTTGCGCAATCCATTTCAGATGCTGTAAGGAGGCAAAACATCATGCAGAAGAAAATCGTGTTGGACGACATCGTAAACGTCCGCGGGAACAGGACGGACGGGTTTATCAACTTCGGGCTCAAGCCAGACGGCTCGAAATTCCGGATTCCTGTTACCATTATCGAAGGTGAGCGGGAAGGTCCCACCCTCCTGGTGGATGCTTGCACCCATGGGGATGAATATGAAGGTGCAGAAGCCATCATCAAGCTGTCAAAGGATCTGGAAGCTGCGTCGTTTTCCGGCACCTTTGTCGGCGTACCCGCACTGAACTTTGAAGCCTTCAGCTTCATCAGCCGGTCTTCCGTCACCGACGATATCAACCTCAACCGGATTTTCCCGGGAAACAGTGAGACTTATATCACCCAGCGTCTGGCTAACATCTACATGGAACGGGTCGTGAAGCACGTGGATTTTGTCATCACCTTCCACGGCGGCGGCGATGTCCTGCATCTGGAGCCCATCATCGGCTACCTGCCGGGGGACGATGCACTAGGCAGGCAGGCTTACGAAGCGGCTAAAGCCTTCAATGTGAAGTATACCTGGCGGATGCAGAATCTTCCTTTTGACGGTGTTACCTCAATGGCTTACAAGAACATACTGGGCATTCCCGCCATCCTGCCCGAAGTGGGATCCCATTGCAGCCGTCTCTATGACAGGGAGAAAAATGTGAAGCTATGCTATGACGGGTTGCTCAATGTGATGCGTTATCTCAAGATGCAGGAGGGTGAAGCCCCGGAGCAAGTGGAGCAGATGGACGTAGAGCTGCACTATTTACACGCTTCCAACGGCGGCATTCAGAGGCTTTGCAAAAAAGAAAATGAGATCGTCGGGGAAGGAGCGGTATTGGGCGAAATCACCGATATTTTCGGAAACAAGATAGAGGAACTGAAAGCACCCTATCCGGGGGTGGTCATCGGCTTTTGGAGCGTGCCGGTCATCCGGCCCGGAGATTGGTGGTTCCTGTATGCTAAGATCCTGGACCGGCAATAGCACCACGCCCAGTGGTGTTAATATATAAAAGTGAAAAAATCTCCATTCAAAAAGAGAGGGGGCTAATTAGATTATGGATTACTTAGCAATTGCCAACAGCCCGTTAATGTGGATTTCCTGCGGGCTTTGTGTGGGCCTCGTATTGCTCCAGTCGGCATTATTTGTACAACGGTCTTTTTCCGTCGGTAAAAAAATGGAAATTACAGATGCACAGTTCAAAAGTGCGATCAAGAGCAGCTTTACTGCTTCTCTCGGACCTTCCCTTGCCATCCTGGCAGGTATGGTGTCGCTTCTGGTCGCCATGGGCGGACCGGTTTCCTGGTTCCGGTTGTCATATATCGGCTCGGTCGCTTATGAACTGATGGCAGCTGGCTTCGGCGCCAAAGCCGTAGGCGTCACCTTAGGCGGACCCGACATGAATGCCACCGCCTTTGCCTGCGGAATCTGGACCATGACCCTGGGCTCCATCGGCTGGGTTTTGTTTACGGCTTTGGCAACGCCTAAGCTGGATAAATTCAGACACGTCCTGGCAGGCGGCAAAAAGGCAGCTCTTCCCATCATATCCGCGGGCGCAATGTGCGGTGCCTTCGCTTATTTAAGTCTGGACAGAGTATTCCGTTTCGATAAGCAGACCACAGCCGCTATCGTAGGATTCGCTGTCATGGCAGCATTTATGATCTACAACAAGAAGCACCAGAAGCAGTGGATCAAGGAGTGGGCCTTTACCATCTCCATGTTTGTGGGTATGTTTGTATCCGTTATGATATAGGAAAGAAAGGAGAGAAATAGCATGAGCAACCATGTTGAAAATACAGGCACAACCGTATTTGATCAGGAATATTTACCCTATATCATCAAGTGGGGTAGAGCTACCAACTTGCTGGGCATCCTGCTGTCCTTGGGACCGGGCTTGATCTGTACCTTCGTGTTTGGCCTGCGTCCGGGTCTGGGCGCGATTATGGCAGGCTTCGTCATGCAAGCCAGCGTCAGCGGCGTTTTCTGGTTTGTCGAGCCGATTTCCTATTTTCCGGTTCTAGGCGTACCCGGTACTTATATGTCCTTTCTTTCAGGCAATATAGGAAACCTGCGTTTGCCGGCATCTGTAGCGGCACAGGAAGCTGCAAATGTTCAACCCGGCACTGAAAAAGGCACCATCATCGCGACCATCGGTGTTGCCGTATCCATCGCCGTCAATATCATCATTCTGACGATAGGTGTTATTTTGGGATCCTCCGTTCTCAGCCAACTGCCTGCAAATGTCATTGCAGCCTTAAATAACATTTTACCCGCTTTATTCGGTGCCATGCTGGCGCAGCAATTCGTAGCCAATCCCAAAATAGGTTCTGTTGCAGTTGTTCTGGCTGGCGGCATGATTGGGCTGAACAAGCTCAAATTGCTGTCCTTCCTGCCCGGCAATCCGGCCTATGCCATCATCATCGTAGCGGTATTCGGAAGCATCTATATTGGAAGGTATATGCACAACAAGAGCACAGCTGACAACAAGCCTTCAGCTGACAAAACAGTGAGCAAATAAGAGAGGAGAGGCAGGTATGGACAAAAAAGCACTTTTCGATCTTATAGACCGGAACGAGAAGACCTTGAAAGAAATGGCGACGGCCATCTGGCAATTCGCCGAAGGGCCTTTCAAAGAGACGGCCTCTTCCAAGCTGCAGAAGGAATATCTGGCAGGTCAGGGCTTCAGGATCAGGGAAGTCCCAGGCGTTGAGACGGCTTTCATCGCTGAGTATGGCGAAGGCAAGCCGGTCCTTGGTATCCTGGGTGAGTATGACGCATTGCCCGGTATGTCCCAGAAGGTGTCCGCAGCACGTGAGAGCCTGGACGATCAGAGTTATGGCCACGGATGCGGTCATAATCTGCTGGGGACTAGCGGCGTAGGCGCTGTTGCAGCACTCAAGGAGATTATGGCAGCAGAGGGTCTGCCAGGCACCATTCGTTATTACGGCTGTCCGGCGGAAGAAATCCTGGCAGGTAAAGTGGTCATGGCAAAAGAAAAAGTTTTTGATGACGCGGATGCCTGTATCAGTTGGCACCCGGCAAGCATGAATGTGGTATGGGGCTGCAGCTTCCTGGCTATGAATTCCATGAAGTTCAGGTTCAAGGGCATCCCTGCCCATGCAGCTGCCGCACCGCAAGCCGGCAGAAGTGCTTTGGACGCTGTGGAGCTGATGAATGTTGGCGCCAACTATCTTCGTGAGCATGTCAGCGAGAAGGCGAGAATCCACTACGTCATCACCAACGGCGGAATGGCGCCCAATATTGTGCCGGAGGATGCCGAGGTGTGGTATTATGTCAGAGCGCCCAAGCGGGCGGAGGTCAGGGAAATCAGTGAGCGTCTTTTCAAGATTGCCGAAGGCGCCGCCCTGATGACGGAAACCACTATGAAGCATGAACTGGTAGCCGGCTGCTACGATGTGGTATCAAACGATACTCTGGGAAAGCTGATGCATGCAAACATGGTGGAAGCTGGACCCCCCAAGTATACCGAGGAGGACTTTGAATTCGGTAAAAAGCTGTCAGCACTGAGTACCCGTGAAGATAAAAAGAAGGTCATGTCTACCTATTTCGCCCCTGACCATGTATTGGATAAGATTCTTTGCGACGAGATCATAGAGGTCAATGATAAGGGGGCTGTCCTGGCAGGCTCAGTAGACTCGGGAGACGTAAGCTATATTGCGCCTTTTGCGCAGGTTACGGCCGCTACATGGCCTGTAGGCACAGCAGCCCATACTTGGGTTGCTACGGCAGCTTCCGGGTCTGGCATCGGCTTAAACGCAATGATCTTCGCTGCAAAAACGATGGCAGGTACAGTATATGATCTGCTGAAGGATCATGCTTTAGTGGCGGCAGCACAGGATGAGTTTAAGAAGAGTTTGAACGGCTTCAAGTATATATCCCCTTATGAGGAGTAAACCCTCTGCCCCACAAAAACAGGACACACCGGCTTTCATCGGTGTGTCCTGTTTGCAATTCCTGTATATGATCATTCTTCCAGCAGATACGCTTTTTCCGCTATAAACAGCTCCACCAGCTCAGGATCAAGACTGTTTCTTGCAGCTTCATCCCTTAATATGCCCAATGACTTATCTATGGGCAGAGCGGGTTTATACGGCCTGTCACGCGCGGTCAAGGCATCATATATATCCGCAATGGCCAGTATCTTTGCGCAGAGATCTATCTCCTCACTCTTCAATCCGAAGGGGTATCCCATACCATTGAGCTTTTCATGGTGGCTTCCGGCGATTTTCGGCACCTTGGACAGCGCCTTGGTCCAGCTTATTTCTTTCAGCATGTTGTAGGAGTGCCTGACATGGCTGTTGATCTCATCCCTTTCACGCTCGGTCAGGTTTCCTCTCTGAACGCCCAGGTTCTCATATTCCTTATCATTGATCAGCTTATACACCTTTCCGTCAAGATCCTTAAAAGTAATGCTGTTGATCCTCTCCAGGCTCGACTTCATCTCTTCACTGAGAAATCCGGATTTATTGATATTTTCGATGTCCTCCAGGTGCTTGCTTATTTCTTCTAGTAGGACCGCTTCAGCCTCATCGATAGTCTTCCTCTCCTGCTTGAGCAGCAGCATGGATTCCACCCATCTGATCCTGGACCTGACTGCATCCAGGTTATCATCGGTAAGCTTGCTCCTTTTCATGAGTACATTTTCCCTGACCCCGATCTTCCCCACATCGTGCAGCAGACAGGCTATATTCAGCTCCTTAAGCTGCTCCTCGGAAAGACTGCCGCAGCCTGAACGGTTAATGGCCTCTCCCAGCCGCAAGGCATATTTGGTCACTCGCTTGGAATGACCCGCCGTAATGGGATCTCTGGAATCCAGCGCTGCCACCATGGCCTCGATGACAGAATGCAGCAGGTTTTCAATATCCTTGAAAAGCATATTCCGCTTAATCAGTATCGCAGCCTGTGACGCCAGGGCCGAAATGATCCGCTCATCCTGCTCGTCGAAAGCGGTGACGTACTGGGAGAAGTTCTTTGAGTACGGCTCAAACCGCATTCCTTTCTCTACCTTCTTGTTTATAAGCTGCAGCACGCCGATGATCTCGTTGGAGAAATTCTTAAGCGGTATGACCAGCATGTTGCAGGTTTCATAGCCATAGCTCTCATCAAAGCTTTTATTGTGCTGGATGCCCAGCAGGCACTGCGTATCCTCCATGGTCTTGAAGTTGAATATCTGTCCGGTACAGGCACATGCGCCTGAAATGCTTTTGTTGTTGATAGGCAGCTCGAATTCCTTGAATGGGAAGCTCATGGACTGGTTTTTTGTGTATTTGAAAACCAGCTTCCTGATATCCTCTGCTTCCTGTACAATATAGATGCTTCCCGCATCGCATCCGGTTATGTCAATGGATTCGTTCAGAATCAGCTCCAATAGCTTGTGGACATCCTTCTCAGCAGTCAGCCTTATGCTGATATCGCTGAGCTTCTCTATGACATCATTCAATTGCAGCACCTCCGGATTTTGGGTCATTCTATGATGAAGATATTAGTAAATTCCTACTATATTGTAACATTTTCTCTGAATTTCCGCCACCATGTCCCAGCATATACCCTTTCCGGCAGATCAGAGCTTCCCTTTCCAAGATGAAGCATATCCCTCCAGTATCCGGTGAAGCACTTGTCCGATAGTCGCATATGCCTCATCCTTCAAATTGGCAAGGGATATCCGGATAGACCACTGCGGGCCATGGAATCCGCCGCCGCTCAAAAGCACGATAGCTGCTTCTTCAGCCAGCCGCAAAAGGACATCAACCGGCTTGTAATTGCTTTGCAGATAGTCGGCAAAAGACTCTCCATAGTTGCAGCGTGCCCATTCTAGCAAATCGAACTGCGTATAGTATGCTGCGTCGTAGGGATCCTCGTTCTGGGGCAGTCCCAAGCCTTCAAACAGGCGTTTTTTACGGCGCCTGCATATATCCTTTGTCAGTTGCTTATACCGGTTATCCCTGTCAAGCAGAGCAAATAGTGAGAAAAATGTCATTTGTACCTGTTGGGGCGTAGATAATCCCGCCGTGTGGTTCAATGCGACCTGGCGGCTGTCTGCAACGATCCTGTCGATAAAAGGTATGCTTTCGGGATTGGTGGATAATGCGGCATAGCGCCTACGGGCCCTTTCTTTTTTATCCGCATCCAATTCCCCGAGAAGCTTGTCAAACACATTGTCTTTATGAAGGGCAATGGTTCCCAGACGCCAGCCCGTTACACCGAAATATTTTGAAAACGAATAGACGCCGATGGTATTATAAGGCATGTCCGCCAAAAGTGAGCGGAAGCCGTCTACAAAGGTGCCATAGACATCGTCGGAAATAATCATGAGGTTTGGATTGTGCTTCTGCACGATGGCCTGAAGCTGCCTGACTGTCTCCTGCTTCATTGCTACCGATGGCGGATTGCTTGGGTTAACGATGAATAAGGCCTTTATGGATGGGTCACAAAGCTTTTCCATTTCCGAAGCCGGATATTGCCATGTCCGGGTTCCGTCTTCCGCTGCTTCGTCCGCCAAGATCTCTACTACCTCGAAGCTGTATCGGGGCAGGTGGGGAATTTCCAAGTACGGCGTGAAGATCGGTGCCATAAGTGCGATCTTATCTCCTCTGGAGAATATGTTGTTGGCAATCAGAGTATCGAAAATATAACACATGCCGGCGGTGGCCCCTTCTACTGCAAAAATGCTGAGGCTGCCGGGAACCGAGCTGCTGTAACCCAGATCCTGAATCAAGTATTCTCTGACTGCCTTCTCTGCATGTCTCAGCATTCTATCCGGTTGAGGATAGCTGTCTCCGATGATTCCGTCAGCCAGCTCATGGACCCAATCATCCGGATCAAAACCCATTACAGCTGTACCGTAATCTACCATCTTCTGCAAAAGCTCCGCTCCCGGATAATCACCATTCGCTTTGATATAAGCCTCCAGACGCCCTGCGATCCCTTCCTTTTTCGGCATACCGGCCAGGTCATTGTCATTCCATACCCGTCTCGCTTCTTCGACGGCAAAATGACCAAAGGTGAAAAAGGCTTCCCTGGGCGTTGCCGCAATCCAGTTTGGATTTCCTCTTCCGGCATCCAGCAGCGAGTGGACACCGCTTTCCACGGCTTCTTCAGCCAGACTTATCAGTCTGTCCTTAAGCTCAAAAGGACTTATTTTCCCATATATCTTTTCAATTTCTTGACGCTGTACGCTTTGACTTTCCATATTCATACCCTCCTCATGTTTGTACCCTCATTGTACTGCCGCATACCATTTGAGTACATGCAGCAAGTAAGGATATGCATGGATTTCACCTTACATTCCAATATGCTTTCGGCTTTCACTTCATATATGTAATGAACAATCGGTTATTACTTAATATATAAAAGCGCGGATGGCATCAGCTTTTCATTATTACTACATACTGTCTTTTATAACCGAGGAAAGAATAATATAGGTCTCTGTGTTTCCGAAAATCTGTATCTTCCCGATAAGCTTTTCCAGACCGGACATGTTGTCCAACCTGGCCTTTACAATCTTGCTGTAAGGACCTGTAACATGATGGCATTCTACGATTGCTTCTTCAGTCTTAATAAAATCCATGAACTTTTCCGACCTCTGAACATTCATATCGACGTTGATCAGCACGTTGATGTTCTTGCCCAGCTTCTCGTAGTTTATTACGGCTTTGTATCCTTCAATGACCCCTGCCTCCTCAAGCCGCTTGACCCTTTCAGCAGCTGCAGGCGGACTGAGTGCCACCTTTTGCGCCAGTTCCTTCATGGGTATCCTTCCTTCTTCTAAAAGTACCTTAACTATTTTGTAATCGGTAGAATCCATCATAATCCTCCCCGTATTCTTTCTTTTCTTCCAGCAGTTACCTTTATTATAACACCAAAACCCGATATCCCCTATCAATAGTAGTTTTTCTCAAAGATGTCCTTGATTTGTGACAGGTCTTTAGTGAGTCCCAATGCCACCATCAGCTTGATCCTGGCCTTCTGCCCCGGAAGGTTGTCCCCAAGGATTACGCCCCTTGCGGTCAGCTCTCTGCCGGCCCCTTCATAGCCATAGTCATCCAGCACCTTACCGGCAAGACATCTGGAAACCAGCACGACCGGAATTCCCTTATTGAGTGCATAATCCACACCCGGAACCATTTTGGGAGGGATATTACCCCTTCCCATGCCCTCAATGACGATGCCGTGGGCACCGGAGTCCACACAGAAACGGAGAAGGCGGTCATCCATCCCGCAGCCACATTTGATAAGGTCTACGCTGCTGTCGGCATCTTGTGCAGGAAGGTGCTGCCTTTTGGTATAACTGTAGTAAAAATATACTTTATTGTTGTCGACAAAGCCGATAGGTCCGAAGTCCATGCTCTTGAAAGTATCCAGCGTATGTGTGTTGGTCTTGGTTACCTGTGAAGCCGAGTGGACCTCGTTGTTCATAACAACCAGCACACCTCTGTTGCAGGCTTCATCAGATATGGCCGTATGGACGGCATCAATCAGGTTGACAGGCCCGTCCCATCCCAGCTCCGAGCTGTTTTTCATGGAGCCTACGAAGATAACCGGCTTGGAACCGCCGTAGGTCAAGTCTACAAAGTATGCCGTCTCCTCAAGGGAGTCCGTTCCGTGGGTCACGACCACGCCGTCAAAGCCATCCTGCTCCACTTTTTTCCTGATCAATCCGGAAAGCTCTTGCATCTTCTCGGGCGTCATGTGTGGACCCGGCATCATGCCAAAATCCAAAAAATGTATATCTGCGATTCTCTCAATTCCCGGAGTAAGCCTCAATATCTCCTCTCCGCTCATTGCCGGCACCGCTGCGTTTGTTTCCTTGTCTGCCTTCATGGAGATCGTTCCGCCGGTAAATATTAATATGATTTTTTTCATTATGCTGCTTCCTTTCCTGAATCTAAGTATTCCCATCGTATCATCATGCTTTTGGAGTGTACATGCATTAAGAAATGATAAGGAGTCGATTCTCCTAATTAATATAGCCATTTTCAGAAATTATCATATTTCGATAGGTGGTATTGCGATTTTTAAGCATTTTGTAAAGTTATAGTAATTGGAATTTGCTTTGCCTTGCCTATTTCTGAGTATTCCATAAGCAGCTGCAAATTCCGACTCTATTTCTCAGATACTCCGCAGCCAGGAGTATGATTCTAAAAAGTAAGATAATGCTTCATATGTTGTGGTATAATTAACCTAAAGCTGCTAAGCAGAGAAGTAAAATATGATTTTTGATACGTTGGCTAAGTAATATCTTATTGAAATCAAGCTATCAAGAGAGGGAACAAAATACTATGCAGAATTGGTCAAACCAAATAAATCGTTATGAGCTGTCAAATGAATATTCAATCACAAGAGCCAATTCAAATGAATTTGCAATATACGAATCGGTTTATGGGGACAAAACCTTTAACAGATTTGCCGTTAAGCATTGGGATTTAAGGGTAATGATAAGCCTTGATAATCCTTTTGCAAAGCATGAAAGCCTTTACTGGATAAAAAGTGGCGAAAACACAATTGGTGGGGTATTGCTAGAACCAAATGTATTATCAAGATTCTTCATTATTCCGCCCTTTGAGAATCCATATAAAATATTGAAATTGTTAAATAGGTTATTGGTTAAATGGTCCGATCGGAGCAAAGCTATTTGTGCTTATCAGATTCATCCGGAGCAATATCACTATTTTGATATGCTAGGGTTCTGGTCTGATAAAAGTAGGCGGTGGATGCTGAGACCAACTGAAGTTTATGAATTCAACTGGGATAACTCTATATCCGTTAGGACTCCCGAGCCTTGTAATAAAGAAGCGATTGCCAGGTTATTTTATGAAAGCTTTCACGGGAATATAGATTCAATGTATGCCATAAGACATAATGGTCAGGAATGCACATATGAGGAATACTTGGATGAAGTAAATGAATATTTCAATGATTGCACAGAAAGCATACTGCTTGAAGCATCTACGCTGGTATTTGACAAGACAGAAAAAAAGCTTATTGGGGTCTGTCTGGTATCATGTCTTGAAGAATGGCCTTTAATACATACTATCGCTGTCGATCCTTCTTATAGGGGCATGAAACTGGCAAAAACAATGCTGAAAAAAGCGCTGACTGTTCTAAATAGGGAGTACCCCATATTGCGTTTATTTGTAACAGTTGGAAATGCTGCGGAATCGGTTTATTATGATCTTGGATTTATTCCAGGCCTTGAATTCAAAAGGTTTTACCTACCACCATCCGCAGAGTAAGTGCTGTGCAGGGCAGGGGCAAAAAACGCGCTAATAAATTTTCGCATTTGACGGTGCTATGCTGAACCGTATCACAGATAAAGGCAATTCTTGTGCCAGGTACAGAACATAAGAACATCGTGATCCAGCGTTAATAAGTTCTAAAGCGCTAGACCTGATATTAGTCCTAGAGAACACACCAAAATTTTAAGGAGTAAGAAATGAGAATTCTTCTAATTTATAACCCGAAATCAGGCAATGGAACCTTTATAAACCATTTTGACAGTATCATGGAAGCGGTTCAGAAAAAAGGATATTATTTAGTACCATATAGAATAAGCTCCAGGGACTCTTTGGAGAAGATGCTCTCAACTATTGATGTGAACGGTTTTAACAGGATATGGATTGCTGGGGGTGACGGGACTATCCATCAGGTAATCAATTTACTGCTTCGCTTGGAATGCAAAGTTCCGGTCGGAATATATCCTGTAGGGACAGCGAATGATTTTGCCCGCTACTTCAATCTCCCCGATTCCATCGAAGAAATGACAGAAATTCTGCTTAGAGACAATTATACCAATAGTGACTTGGGTGTTGCAAACGGTCATTATTTCTTGAATGTTGCAAGCCTTGGTTTCCTTATAGATGTCAGCCAAAAGACAGACCGAAATGCTATAAACAGTCTAGGCGTTCTAGCATATTATTTGAAGGGTGCAGAAGAATTGTCCAATCTGAAACCTGTAAAAGTGAGCATTCGAAGCAAAGAAGCCGACAGTGATGATGAGGTCTATTTTATCCTGATCATGAATGGCAAATCAGCGGGCGGATTTAAGAAGATAGCACCTCTTGCATCACTAAGCGATGGCCTGTTGGATGTCTATGTATTTAAAAAATGTCCCATAATTGAGCTCATACCCCTCATAATAAAGGTTGCAAACGGAGAGCACGCAGAGAGTCCATATGTTGATTATTTTCAAACGGCAGAGCTGATGATAGACTGTAATGAACCGGTTGGAACCGATATGGACGGTGAAAAGGGCTTCGATTTTCCACTGAAGGTTTCGGTGGCTTCCGAGAAGCTTAAAGTAATAACCAGGAACAATCAGGAAGAAGGTTATTCTGATAAACAGAGCTTCAGCTTTCATGATGTGAAAAAAGCAGTTGAGATGATCTCAAACGGGCTGATTAATGAGGCAGTAAGGCCGATTAACAAAATACTTACAGACCGCAATACAGTCATGGATATGCTTTCATTAGCCACTAACATGACACGGCATAATGCTCTGAATTATGTAAATAAAAATTCTTTGAACGAAAGATATTTTAAGATTGCCGAGAAGTCATTGGACAATGGGTATCTTTACATCATATTATCCAGTACAGGCAGTGCTGCAGGGGAACTTATCAGGAAGGTGACAAAAAAGGAATATGCCCATGCATCAATTGCATTTGATGAGGAGCTTGAGACCGTAGTCAGCTATAACGGAGGAGAAAATATCTATGCACCTGGCTTGAACCAGGAGATAATAGAGTTCTTTAACAAAAAGGATGATGCCAATATCATCATTTATAAGATTAAGGCGGACAAAGAGCAAAAACAAAAAGTTCTTGATGAAGTAAGAAGAATCAATGAAAAAGGCAGCTCATACAATTTACTGGGACTTTTCGTTCCATATTCACACATGGAGAATATAATGTTCTGCTCGCAATTTGTATATTGCATGCTCAAAGCAGCTGGGTTGGACTATTTTAAGAAGAAGCCGGAAGAAGTAAAGCCGACAGATTTTGTAGAGCTGGATTACAAGAGGAACTTGGAATATCATGGGCAGGTTTTTGTGAAGGAGTATATATGGTGCCAGGCGCCGAACATAAGAAAATAAGAACTTGTTATGAAAAACTCTATCACTTGTCAATGACACGCAGAACCGTATCATAAGTAAATGCGAAAACAGGCTTGAAGTAAGATGTATCAGTATCAATGCTTCCAGCCTGTTTTATTTAATCAGGTGGAGTTGAGATTCATAAAAGAATATGGTGATAAATTGACAGCCTGACACGCAATGGAATCGTGGTGTCTGGAAGATAACGTATAATAAATTGCGCACATTTTAAAACAAAAAAGTTGCACGGATATAACTCCAAGTGTAAATTTAAGTTGCGAGACAAAAATCCAACACTAAAGGAGGAATATCCGTGTCTGACAACATTATACACCTGAATGAGAATCTGTTAAAGAACCAACTTAGCGAATTGGTGCGCGGCACCGTAGAGGAAACCCTGAATAACCTGCTCGACCAGGAGGCGGACAGGCTTACCAATGCCAGTCGCTATGAGCATACCGAAGCCCGAAAAGACACGAGAGCCGGCTACTACAATCGTAAGCTCCTAACTAAAGCAGGAGAGGTTGATCTTAAAGTGCCAAAGCTGCGGCATCTTCCCTTCGAAACTGCCATCATCGAGCGCTATAAACGTCGTGAAAGCAGTATCGAAGAAGCATTGATAGAAATGTACCTTGCCGGCGTTTCAGTCCGTAGAGTCGAAGATATTACCGAAGCTCTATGGGGGACCAAGGTATCCCCTGGCACTATCAGCGAGCTTAATAAGAAAGCATATAGTCATATTGAAGCCTGGCGAAACAGACCGCTATTGGCTACTTATCCTTATGTCTATCTGGATGGCATCTTCCTGAAGAGATGCTGGGGCGGCGAAGTAGAAAACGTTTCTATTCTCGTAGCTATTGCTGTTGATAATGAGGGCTTCAGAGAGATCATTGGTGCTGCCGAAGGCGGTCGTGAGGATAAAGCCAGCTGGCTTCAATTTCTTAGAAACCTTAAAGAGCGAGGCCTTTCCGGTACTCAGCTCTTTGTCGGTGACAAATGTATTGGTTTGGTTGAAACCATCGGCGAAGTATTTCCGGCAGCCAAATATCAGCGCTGCATCGTCCATTTCTATCGGAATGTATTTTCCGTCGTCCCTCATGGTAAAATGCGGGATGTAGCAGCAATGCTTAAGGCAATCCATGCCCAAGAAGACTTGGAAAGTGCGCGGGAAAAAGCTGCGGCAGTTGCAGAAAAGTTACGCAGTATGAAGCTGGCTGAGGCTGCAAAGAAGGTTGAAAATAGCATAGAAGAAACCCTTACCTATATGCATTTCCCTAATGAGCATTGGATCAGGATCCGGACGAACAATGGAATTGAACGGATCATGAAAGAGATCCGCCGCCGGACCCGCGTCGTCGGAAGCTTTCCTGATGGAAACTCTGCGCTCATGCTTGTCTGTGCCCGTCTGCGTCATGTAGCCTCAAGTAATTGGGGCACAAAGCGTTATCTTAATATGAACCTACTAATAGGCGGAAATCTGGCTGCCGATCAGCACGATGTCGGATAATGAGCCGGAAGTTACTTGGAGATATCCGTAAAAATGTGCGAAAGATTCTTGACACTACCAGAACGTTTCAAAATCAGTATATATTTTGATGTTCGTAATTTGTTTGCAAAAAGTAAAAAACACTTACTTTTCAGTAAGTGTTAATACTTCATAGTGGCGGAAAGAGAGGGATTCGAACCCTCGGTGGGGTATTAGCCCACACACGATTTCCAGTCGTGCGCCTTAGACCAGCTCAGCCATCTTTCCGTAAACCGAGTCTCGCTCGTACTTAAGTATTATACTAAATCTACATCAAGATTTCAACAGGTATTTTTGTGACGAAACAGTTGAAAATTTCATAGCGATTTATTTTCTGCAAATTGGTCAAAACTTATGATGCTATTATATCGTATATTATTCTGAAAATGCAAATTCGATGAATCGAAAGGAACAGAAGCAATGAAGCTGCAATTAGACAAAACCCTGGTCAAATACAGCCTATACATTATCGCACTGGCCACCGTTCTCTATATTTTGCACGGCGTAATATCCAATGTGGGCACCATTATAAATACGGCAATGCTGGCGCTTAAAAGTGTTTTATCTTTGCTTTCGCCCTTTATCATTGCTTTGGTGGTTGTATATCTGCTGCATCCGGTGGTGTGTTGGATTGAAACCCACGTGATGAACAGCAAAAAAATATCAAAAAACGATCAAAGCAGCAAAAGCAAAAAACTGATGCATACCAAGCGCACCGTTAGCGTCCTGCTGACCTACCTGCTGGTTCTTAGCATCCTGTTCCTGTTTGTATACAGTACCTATGCCATGATAGGGGGACAAATCAGCAGCAAACTGGACATCAATGTGATGATTGATACCATCACAAGATACTCCGAACAATATAACGAAACATTCCAGCAGCTTATCACAAGGGTTGAAGCCAGCGGCATATCAGACAATCTGAAGCAGCAGCTTATCAAAGCGGCTCAGAACCTGAACGATGTTCTGGGATCTGCGGTGGGTTCGGTCTTTGACCAAGTCAGACGGCTGGGCGGCAATATCATTGATATTGTGCTGGCTCTGGTCATCGCTTTTTATATTCTCAAAGACCTGGATTACTTCAAGCAGCTTTACAAGAACATTGCAAAGGTGCTGCTCAGCCGCCGAAAAAATGCAAAAGTCAGAAGCACTTTCCATGATATCAATGTCATTATTTCCAAATTCATCAGAGGCCAGCTGTTGGACGGCCTCATCGTCGGCGTGCTGAGCTCCGCTGCCCTCGCCATCGTGGGGCTGGACTTCGCCGTCCTCATCGGCATGACCGCCGGCATCGCCAATATCATCCCGTACTTCGGGCCGATTATCGGCTCAGTCCCGGCGGTCATCATCGGCCTTCTCAGCGGCAGCCCCATCAAGGCACTTCTGGCAGTCATCGCCCTGGTCGCCGTTCAGCAGATCGATGGAGCCCTCATCGCGCCCAAGGTTGTGGGAGAGAGCGTCGGTCTGCACCCGGTCTTTGTCATCCTCTCCATCATCGTCGGAGGCGCTTTTTTCGGGCTCCTGGGCATGCTCCTGGCTGTGCCTGCGGCCGCCATTATCAAGCTGTTCATCACAAAATGGGTTGAAGGCAGCAACGAGCAAAAAACAGATTAGGGCAGCGAAAGCTGCCCTCTGACTTAATGCATATTCTTATACATGACCCACTTCATCAGGGTCTCTACCGTTCGGTTGATCAACTCCAGCTGTTTGATGGTATCCTCATATGTCTCTGTAATCGCCGAGATGGTTATATCGGCATCATTTATAATCCCGTCCAGGACCTCCTGTATATGGGCGGCAGACTTTACCGACTCATCGGCAAGCTCCCCGACCCTCAATCCCAGGATCACCGAGCCTTCACCGCCTTGGCTGGCTTCCTCGACTTCCTTTGCCGCATTGGCGGACAGCTGCTGGCTCTCTTCTATGATAACGGCTATCATGCCAAGGTCTTCTTTTATCTTCCCGGTGTACCCCGCCAGTTCTGCCAGCACCTGCTTAGACTTTCGCGTGTACTCCTCCATCTGCTGCCAGTCCGTCCTGATCCCTTCCTCTGTCTTTTCTTCCTGGGGATGCGCCTGTGCCATAGCGTAAGTATACTTCATGATCTCCCTGGCGTTTTCCACCGTCCTGTTGAGGTTCAGCACAAACCTTCCGACATGGCTGTCCTCATCAATGTTCTCCCCTTCTCCTTCTTGCCGCTCTGCTTCCAGCTCTTCCAGGCTTGCTGCAAGCTTTTCTCCGGATTGCTGAAGGCTTTGGGAAGCAACATAAGCGTTGGAAAACAGGTCGTTGATGTTTTCATAAAGCCCGTGCGTCCCTTGAAGCATTTGCTCAGCGCGCTGGGCGATGGATAGAAATAAAGCGGCCAGTATCGCAATTTGAACGGCATACGCCGCTGTTGTCAAATAAACAGTGTAACCGCCTGTTGCCGAGGTTTGACCGAAGTATGCATACAGCAGCTCGCTTATAAGCAGGAAAATCAAGGTCAAGCCTGCCGCCAGCTTTATCAGCTTCCTGTCAAAGTACAGGCAGGAAAAACCAATGGGCAAAAGCCACAGCAGCACGACTGCAAAATGAAAAAAGCCGTATGCAATGCTAATCAAAACAACAGAACAAGCTATGTGTAAATGCTTTTGCATTTTGACGTCCATCCGCAGCTGTCTATACAGGATTGGAATCAGACAAAACAGGACGCCTTTTGCTGTAGCTACCGAAACAAATATCCATGGTGATGCCAATATGCCCATTGCTTTTAAAACAAGCAGCACAGGCATCAGCAGCAAAACCACCTTATAGATCCGAATGATCAAATCGTTTATAACCGATTCATTCTGACTGATTGCGTCGTTGCTGTGCATGCGACCTTCCCCCCCTCTGAGAACCTCTTAACCTATGTCTATCATATCATTTTTTTGCTGTTTCGTGTATGGATAATCTGACTAAAAAGAGCCAAAGGAGCTGCCTCCTTTGGCTCTTTTTTTAGCATTCGCCTAAATATGCATTTCTGACTGCTTCATCATGCAGCAGATCGTCGGCCGACCCCGAAAGAACGATTTTGCCCGTCTCAAGTACATAGGCGTTATGGGCAATGGACAGCGCCATATGGGCATTCTGCTCTACCAGCAATACGGTCGTACCGGTTTTGTTTATTTCCTGGATGATGGTGAATATTTCACGTACCAGGAGCGGTGCCAGACCCATGGAAGGTTCATCCATCAGGATCATCTTGGGTCTGCTCATCAGTGCCCTTGCGGTTGCCAGCATCTGCTGCTCACCACCGGACAAGGTGCCGGCTTGCTGCCAGGTTCTTTCCTTGAGTCTGGGGAATTTATCGAAAACCATGTCAAAGTCCCTTTTGATCCCATCCTTGTCCTTCCTGTTGAAGGCACCCAGTTCCAGGTTTTCCATGACTGTCAGATTGGCAAATATCCTTCTGCCTTCCGGTACATGGGCAATTCCCATATTGACCAGGTTATAGGCCGGCACACCGCTTAACGACGTACCGTTATAGGTGATTTCTCCCGACTTCGGTGCTACCAGGCCGGAAATCGCTCTTAGCGTCGATGTCTTTCCTGCACCGTTTGCGCCAATCAAGGTTACGATTTCCCCTTCGTTAACCTCTATACTGATGTCATGAAGCGCATGGATGGCGCCATAGAATACATTCAGACCTTTTACCTTAAGCATGAACAGCACACTCCTCTCCCAGGTAAGCTTCAATTACCTTCGGATTTGCCCGGATCTCTTCCGGCGTTCCCTTGGCAATAATTTTACCATAGTCGAGAACCACTATCTTCTCGCAAATACCCATTACCAGCTTCATATCGTGCTCGATCAGCAGGATGGTCAAATCAAAATGATCGCGGATCCATTTGATCAGATTCATCAGCTCGTGGGTCTCTTGCGGATTCATGCCGGCTGCCGGCTCATCCAGCAATAAGAGCTTGGGGTTGGCTGCCATAGCCCGGGCAATCTCCAGCCTTCTCTGTTCGCCGTAAGGCAGGTTTTTTGCCAGTTCCTCTGCTTTGTGCTCCAGCTTGAAAACCTTAAGAAGCTCCATCGACTTCTGCTCGATCTCTTCTTCCAGTCTAAAGAACTTTGGCGTTCTAAAAATGGTATCAAAGTAACTGTATTTGATCTGATAGTTATAAGACAGCTTAACATTGTCAATAACCGACATGGATTTGAACAGCCTGATGTTTTGGAAGGTTCTGGCTAAGTGTTTTTTTGTAATCTCATAAGGCTTCATTCCTACGATGCTCTTGTCTTCAACCTTGATATCCCCTTCGGTAGGCAGATAGACACCTGTCAGCATGTTGAACACGGTGGTCTTGCCTGCGCCGTTGGGACCGATAAGCCCCATCAGGTCATTCTTTTCAATTTCAATGTTAAAGTCGGATACTGCAACCAATCCGCCGAATCTTATGGTCAGGTTGTTTACTTCCAACAATGCCATTATTTTTCACCTCCAGCCTTCTTAAAGCCCAGGTTTTTGAACACCTTAAGTGATAGCTCCTTGCTCCCCATAAGGCCCTGAGGTCTGAACAGCATCAATATGAGCAGGAGTATTGCATACATCAGCATCCTGTATTTTGAGAAGCCGAACAACCTCAAAATCTCCGGCAGCAACGTCAATGCACCGGCAGAAAGGATGGAGCCGGTTAAGCTTCCCATACCGCCTGCTACAACGAAGGTTACGATTTCAAAGGACTTCAGCCAGTCAAAGGATTTCGGATCGATAAACATGAGAAAATGTCCGTACAATCCCCCTGCAATTCCTGCGAAAAATGCAGCAACGATAAAAGCTGATATCTTGGCATAGGTTGTGTTGATGCCCATAGATTCGGACGCAATTTCATCCTCCCTGACGGATATCATGGCGCGGCCATGAGACGAGTGAATGATATAATAGATGACCAGTACGGAGAGGACGCAAATGATATAAACCCAGGTATACGTGGTATATTTAGGTATTGCCGGCAAACCTCTCGGTCCGCCCAAATAATCGATATTGACGATCAGAACTCTGATGATTTCACCAAAGCCCAGTGTCGTAATGGCTAGATAGTCCCCTTTAAGCCGCAGCGTCGGAACACCGACCAGCAAACCGAAAACGGACGCCATGGCGCCTCCGAGGACCAGCGCCGGAATGAAGGGCATATGCAGCTTCATTGTCAACACGGCCGACATGTATGCACCTACCGACATAAAGCCTGCAAAACCAAGTACCAGCTGTCCTGTAAAGCCTATTACCAGGTTCAGGGCCGTTGCAAGGATAATATTGATACCGATCATCATCAATATTCGGATGTAAAAGTCATTGAGCATTTTTGAATTAATCAGCACACTCAAAAGTATGTACCCAATAACCGCAATGCCAAATCCAATAAGCGTTTTCCTAAAATGCTGCTTCATATCCATCACCTACACTTTCTCTCTTGTCGGCTTGCCTAAAAGTCCGGCAGGCTTGAAGATCAATATGATAATCAACAGTGAGAAAACGATGGCATCCGACAGCTTGGTTGACAAGTATGCCTTTGTGAAGGTTTCACATAAACCGATCAATATTCCCCCGAACATAGCACCCGGCAGCACGCCGATACCGCCGAGAACGGCTGCAATAAACGCTTTAAGTCCTGGCATCATGCCCATATATGGGTCTATTCTGGGATACATCATACCGACCAGAACACCTGCTGCGCCTGCAAGAGATGATCCGATTGCAAAGGTTATCGATACGATATTATTTATATTAATACCCATGAGCTGTGCTGCTTCCATGTCGTAGGAAGTTGCTCTCATGGCCTTTCCTGTCTTCGTCTTGTAAACGATATACTGCAGAATCAAGACCAGTATGATGGCTACTGACAGGTTGATAATCTGAACATTGTTAATCTGCACCGGACCCAGATGGATGATGTTGATTTTGAATAATTCCGGGAATGGCCTGGGGTTGGGTCCTACAACGACAGTAGCCATACCATGCTCCAGAATGAGCGACATGGCCATCGCAGTAATCAGAAGAACGATTCTCGGTGATTTTCTCAAGGGTTTGTACGCAATTTTTTCTATTGTCATCCCTAAAATTGCACAGCCAATCATAGCCAGCAGCAACGCAGGCAGGAACGGCACGTGAAATACGGTTACAGCAAAATAACCGATAAATGCACCCATCATATAGATATCTGCATGAGCAAAGTTGATGAGCCTGATAATACCGTATACCATTGTATAACCTACCGCGATAAGTGCATAAACACTACCCTGGGCAAGCCCATTGATGAGTTGTTGAATTAGCGACATCTATTTGCCTCCTATCTCCCAAAATGCATAAATGCAATAAAAATAAATAGAGGTTTTTGTTTTCCCTGACTTTACCAAGTGCTATAAAACATACTTTGGTGAGAGAAATTCTTCTCTCACCAAAGTAAAAGGTTATTTTATTGTATTATGGATTATGGGTTAACCTTTGCGGCAAACTCATACTTGTCTTTTACAACTTTGATCATAACAGCGCCCTTGATGGGGTTTCTGTCCTGGTCAAAAGTGACCTTTCCGGAAACAACTTCCAGATCAGTTGCTTTCATTGCATCTTTTATCTTTGCACCGTCAGTGCTGCCGGCTTTTTCAATTGCTGCAAAGAGGATCTTTGCTGCGTCATAAGCCAATGCTGCAAGAGCGTCCGGTGTTTTGCCGAATTTTGCTTCGTAGTTCTTTCTGAAATCAACAACCAACGGTGAAGTGTCATCTGCAGAGTAGTGGTTGGAGAAGTAGCCGCCGTCAATAGCGTCGCCGCCAACCTTGTAAAGGTCTGCTGAATCCCAGCCGTCGCCGCCTACGAAAGTAGCGGTGATGCCTAATGCTCTGGCTTGTTTTGCAATCAAACCGACTGTGTTGTAATAGTCAGCTAAAAGAATGATTTCCGGATTCATGGGCTTTATTTTTGTCAACTGAGCGTTGAAGTCCTGGTCGCCGCCATTGTAGCTTTCCATAGCGAGAACCTGGCCGCCCTGCTTTTCAAAGCCGGCTTTGAAGTAATCGCCAAGACCCTTGGAATAGTCGTTGCTGACGTCATACAGAACAGCTGCAGTCTTAGCTTTCAAAGTCTCAGTTGCGAACTTGGCTATAACAGTACCCTGGAACGGATCGATGAAGCATGCTCTGAAAACATATTCGCCGCCATCAGTCGTTACCTTGGGGTTTGTTGATGTGGACGAAATCATCGGTACCTTGTTCTGAGTAGCGATAGGACCCATTGCAATACTGCATTTGCTGGATACAGAACCTATGACTGCAACAACCTTGTCGTTGCTGATGAGCTTCTGAATTGCGTTTGCAGAGTTGGCAGGGGTATTGGAGTCGTCTTCAAATATCACTTCTATTTTCTTGCCCAGCACGCCCTTTGCGTTTGCTTCTTCAACTGCAATGGAAACAGCGTTCTTACTGGATTCGCCGAAGGTTGCAACGTCACCGGTCATCGGGAATACGGCACCTACCTTGATAACCTCAGGTGCTGCAGCCGCTTGCTCTCCGCTTGCAGCCGGCGCCTTCGGTGCGCAGCCTGTGAACATAGCCGCGATCATGACAAAACATACGAATAATGCTAAACTCTTCTTTTTCATTACATTTCCCCCTTTTAGAAATTCTCTTTTAGTCGTGCCCTCTTTAAAAACATCCATCGTAACTGGTCCTCACGCACCTCCTTCTACAGCATTCCGGCATTCGCTTCAACCTAATCGTAGTCTTTATGCAGGCTGCTGCAAAATTATAAATCTACAAAGAATAAATAGCCTGATAATCAGCTATTTTCTTTCAAAAGAATGGGATTTGTTGGTTTTTTTCTGAATCTTAATACAAAACGCCATTTTTTCGACAATAATTGCTACATTTTTTTAACATTCAAACTGTATTTTATTTTCTGAATTTATCGACTTTTGACACTTGTTAGTACGAATTTTATTCCTTTTAAGCGCATTTGTCAATATCGTTTTATTAAATTTTGTATAAGAAATATAAACTTTGGGCATAATAGAATTTATGCCCGACAAGGCTTCCATATTCCATTCATTCTTTTCGTAAGTGCCCCAATGCGGGAAAGACCATACTCCCTGGATTTGCCTCGCAGGCTAAATTTAACAGCAGTTATTCATATTTTTGAATATTAAAAATTAGTGTGCAATTGGTTTTATGTCTGTATAATAATACAATAATAAAACAAACCCCTGCTTTCAGCAGGGGTTTCGGTATGCTTAGAAAATGGTTGTGCAATAGGGTTTCCCTTGAAGTGAGAATAGTCCGTCCACACAGCGAAGCAGGTTTTCCTCCGTCAGGGAGGCCAGTCCGTACCGGTGCAAAGTCCTAAGGTTAACGGCACCCATTATGAGAGAAGAAAATTCGCATATGCCTGTTTTCAGTTCGGCTTCATATGAACCGTCGTTGACAGTATGTGCCTTTCCGTCTATGAAATGTATGACTGCCATGCTATTGTGGTCAGGCAGGAAGCCGTCTTTCAGTGTTATTTTCAGTCTGCAGTTTAGCCCGTTGAAATGATGGGCGTGCAGGCCGGAGAATAGATGGTGCAAATCAACGATTCTGTACATAAGCCCCACACCTTGGATATTGGTCTCATGATAGACCGAAGTAAAAAGATTATCATTTCCCGACAGGGGATTCCCAAAGAGAAAATGGATATCCTCATCGAAGGTGTTGAGGATGATCCGGCTTACCTGGTCCTCCTGACTATGCAGAAAAGTCAGCAGTTCCTCCTGTGCCTGCCGGTTCTCATAAATGAATTCTTTGATAAAAATATCATTGATCAGCAGATTGTTCTCTGCTGCTTTTCGAAAAGTAAACAGCACATAGCCCTGGATCTTTCCCGCAGCCTTATACACCGCCAACTTGTTCTCCGGGACAACCAATACGTTCTCCAATTCATTTCTCGTCCTTTTGATCATACCGTGCCTCGATGCAGCGAACCGGTTGTGACAGTCAAGCAGCAGTTGTCTGTCCGGTGTCTCGAACATCCCGACATGTTTCTTCGTATTCCCTTTAGGAAAATCTGTGGGCTTGATGCGGTATTGGTTCATTTTGGTTCCATATCCGAAGCCCATCCGTTTATAGAAATCGGGTCTGAAAGGATACAGCATGGCAACGGAAACCCCTTTTTCCCTGAAATAGCGCAGGAAATAGGAGACCAGTTCCCTGGCCACCTTTTCTTTCTTATGAGGGAGCCCTACTGCCACCAGGCCCAGTCCGCCTGCTTTTATCCAGGTTCCGGCATAGTTCATATCAAAGTGATGCAGCCGCATGCCGCCAATCAGCCTTCCGTCCCGGAAATAACCAAAAAAGGCAATGCCGGGTTCATCCTTGTGGGTTTTCAGGAGTCTATCCTCCAGCCTGTGCTTTTCTTCTGAAGTCGTAATCTTCCAACCGGGGTATGCGTTTGCCACCAACTCTGCATAATCCCTGAAATCCTTCTCTTCCAACCGTCTGATATTGCCGCTCATGCTTTACTCTCCTTTCGGCAATGCTTCCGCCCGCTTTGATTTTTCAACATTATTCTCTATTTCCCGGGAAATATCTACAAATCCCGTTCTGCTGTTTCTCCTGTCTATTCGGTATGCAGCATGTGCGTCCCTCCTGCAAGGCGATATTTGGCTTCGATGCATATTTTATTCGTATAAAATATTGTTTGGTGCGTTTGAGGGTGTGTCTGCGGGGTATATTTATTGAAGCTCAAGACTCCCCTTTTCCTTCAGATCATGGATCCCGTGTGCTTTGATCCGGCTGTTGGAAACGGTATACAGGCTGTCATCTATATATAGGATGCGCTGGATGCTCTTATTGCTGTCATACCAGCGGTCTCCAGCTTTCATATACTCATCCTCGCTGATATGGGTGATCCTGCCCCTCAGTCTGAAGCCTTTTTCCAGATCAATTCCATAGACATAAGCCCCTTGGAAGCTGAAGCTGCCATAAGCAGGCATACCATTGGCCTCGAACTTCTCCTGGTCCATCACCTCCATCAGTGTGACCGGGAAAGCGAGAAGGTTCTTCTCCTTGGAGAATAAGAGCGCCTTATGGTTTCTTAAAAGCTCCGAATCCGTTCCCCTGTCTCCGATTTTTTCCGAATACTTTTCTTTGGGGTTCTTCACATCACTGACATCGAATATGGCCATTTTCATGCCCAGATAATAGGCATTCCGGAAGATTTCATTGCCTTTTTCATCCTTGCGGACGATTTCCACCGCATCCTTGCCGAAACCGATAATATGATTCTCATCATAGGGATGCAGATAGTCGCTGTAGCCCGGTATTTTCAGCGCACCCAGCACCTGTGGGTTCTTTGGGTCCTTCAAATCCAGCACAAAGAGCGGGTCCACCGTCCTGAAGGTTACCATGTACGCCCTGTGACCCATAAAGCGGACTGAGTAGATCTTTTCTCCAGGCGCGATGTCCTCCAGCTTGCCGGTTACACTTAAGCTGCTATCCAGAACATACACATTGTTCTTGGAGGTGAACGCGTCGTCACGCCACATTTCACCGGTTGTGGTGGCAATTCGGAAGAAGCCGCTGCTCTCATCCATGGAAAACTGATTCAGAATGGAGCCGGGCACCTGCCCTTTTCCTGTATATTCCAGTTTTCCATCGTTCAAGGCAAAACGGTACAGCATTGTGCTTTTATCGTTATGCGCCGGCATAATAGGTTTCGATGCCGCTGAATCAAAAATCACCGGTCCATGCTCCACAAAAGTGTGCTTCGTCACTGCAACATACAGATTATCCTGAGATGCATAAATGCTCTCTCCCGAACCTAGATAGGTAGAGACATTCACTTCCTGCTTGGGCATATCCAGATTGACCCCTGCCACCACCATATAGTTGGGTTCCAGGGAATCAGGGAAATACGCGATCCTGTCATAACCGATGCTTCTAAAGTCTTCGCTGACAGCGGTATCCCTGTAGGCCGGCGTATCGCTGCCGGCTTCGTTTTGCATGATATGATAGTAGTGTACATATTTGTTGGACACCAGGTAAAGCATGGAGCCGATCTTTCTGGAGGAAAGATAACCCCCTTCCAGCTCGATCTCCCTTGTTTTTTTGACCGCTGCTTTGTCGCTGATGTCATAAACCAGCATTTTCACCGTTTCGCTTGAGTAGCGGAGCGGCGGCATCTTCCTCAGTGACGGCGCCTGGCTCCGGTAAACCGGCACATCGTTCTGCGAAGCACCCAGGACAACCAGGTATTTCTCATCAAGGTACAACTCTGTTGGATAGATTTTTTCTTCTTCCATGGGGAGAACCTTCTGTACCTTCATTTTATCGGTTGGATAAACAGCGGAAATCACGATCCGGTCACTGCTGACCTGATAAATGTATTTGCCGTCGGTCTTGACGATATCCGCCTCGTCGACACCTTGCACCTGCACATTGGTTGCAGAAAAATCCGCTGAGCCGTCCTGCGCTGCTTTCTGAGCAGCCGGTGCAGCCGGAGCTGCTGCGGATTCTGTATTGACATCGGCTGCTGCAGGAGCACCGCCTAATGCTTCACTGAATTCAAAGGTAACAATATTTCCTTTTCTCAAGCCATAGTTGATACCGCCATATTGTAACTGCGCTTTCTCCAATATTTCCAAAAGCTTTTCTCTGGTGCCCACCACCGGCAGCTTCTCTACTGCCTTGGTGACTGTGAACTGCTTCCTGAGCCCTTCGCTTAAAGTCTTTCCGGACGCATATTTCATGCTTTTCTTAATATAGAGCGTATAGCTTTCTCCCGGCCGATACGCCTTCAGGGGTGTTACGACAATTGTTTTCCCGTCGCTGCTGACTGCCCTGGAAATGCCCACCTTCTGATTGCCTGAATCCATTACATAGATATTGGCCCTGCTGACGGAAGCCGCATGGATCCTATCCTCGAAGGGAATGTGGATCACATAATCCTGTGAGACACTGACAGCCTCCGGCAGCTCCCTGAAGGTATCCTGCCTGGCAAATGCCATAACCGGGAATAGCATTCCTACAGCCGCCATCAGTCCGGCCACCATCACCAACATCCCCAAAAGATAATTGTTTTTCATCCGTTTCATTGCAAATCACCTTCCCCAATTTAATCACCTATTAAGGTATGGAACATATTCCAATTTATACCTGTTCAGACGGATTCGGTGAAAAAAGGTTCCAGCGCATCCCGCAGCTTTTGCGCCCTCACCGGCTTGGAAACATGAGCGTTCATACCGGCCTGAAGGCATTCCTCCACATCCTCCTGCATTGCCCCTGCGGTCAATGCGATGATGGGCATATGCCCGCCTGTACGCCGCTCCCTTGCCCTGATCTGCCGTGCCGCTTCCAATCCATCCATATCCGGCATCTGCACGTCCATCAAGACGGCATCGTAGCTTTTCTGCACCAGCATTTCCAGAACCATCAGGCCATTTTCAGCCAAATCAAAATCACAGTTCAGATTTTTCAGATAGAGGCTGATCACCTCTCGGTTGGTCTTATTATCATCCGCCACCAGTATTCTCATGCCCGACAGATCCTTGGGCTTTCGGGCCTGAGCAGGGGTTCCTGCAGGCTGTCTTGTTTCTTCTGCACTTATATCCGCCAGTTCAAAAGGAATCTGCATAGAGAAGCGGCTGCCTTTTCCTGCCGTGCTCTCAACCGTTATACTGCCGCCCATCAATTCCAGCAGGCTTTTCACGATAGAAAGGCCCAGGCCTGTTCCCCCGTACTCTCTGGTTATGGAGCTGTCGGCCTGTTTGAAGCTTTCGAATATACTGTCCAGCTTGCCTTCTGCGATACCGATGCCGGTATCTGCAACAGTGATGCCTGCCAGGATGCTTTTCCCGCTTGTCTGCAGCTGTTCCACCGTGATGTCGATGCTGCCTTCCTTGGTGAACTTGACCGCATTGGCAATGAGGTTCGTCACTATCTGCTTGATTCGTACGGCGTCCCCAAGCAGGCAGCCGCTGATGGCCGGATCAATATGGCTCTTGATTTCCACAGCCTTGTTGATGTTGGAGGCGGAGTAGACTTCCACAATGTTCTCCACCACTTCCTTCAGATTAAAGGGGCGTTTCTCCAGCTCGGTCCTTCCTGCCTCAATCTTGGAAAAGTCAAGTATATCATTGAGGATGGTCAACAAGGATTCCGCCGAATCCAGCATCAGCCTCACGTAATGCTTCTGTTTGCCCTGAGGCAGATCGGTACTGTTCAGTATATCTGCAATCCCGATGACCGCATTCATCGGTGTCCTGATTTCGTGGCTCATATTGGCCAGGAAATACCCTTTCGCTTCGTTTGCCTGTTCTGCTGCAACCTTTGCACGCTGCGTCTCCTGCAAGGCCTCTTCCAGCTCGGTGACATTTCTCAGCACGATCAGCACGCCTAGTTTGTTTCCCTTCCTATCAATGATCAGCGACTTATTCATGTCATAATAGACAGTTCCATGGGAAAGGTCATGCATGATCCTTTTTCTCGTGACATCGGCGTTTGAAATACAGCGGGCCAAATCCAGCCAACCCTCCAGATGCAGCAGGATGCTTTTGCCTGCATAGTCTGCTACGGCATCCGCTCCATTCAGGATCAGATCTCTTGCTTTCCTGTTCATATCGAGAATCCTTGTCTGATTATCCAGCACAATGACGACATCTTCCATTTCTTCCACCAGCAGGTCTCTGGCAATGGGAACTACGTCCAGCAGCTTGTAATAAAAAAGCGCATAACAGAACAGGCTTCCTGTCAGCAGCAGAGCGACAGGTGTTATATCTATATCCTTAAAGGGCAGCAGCGCAAAATTGAAGGCCAGGTTGGCCAGTATGGGGATGAACGCCGCTGTAGCTATGATGACGGCCTGCCTTCTGTAAATGGCTGCAGCGCTGATGAACGCCCGTACAAACAAATAAACGCCGACGAAGATGAAAGCATAAAGATACGCCATATTAGCCCAAAACAAAGGGCCGTTTTCCAGTATCAAAATGCCGTTTTCCAGCACAGTCCGCAGATAGAAAAAATGATGGAGCTCGTTTGTCCACAAAGCAGCCAGGCAGACCAGGGGGAACAGGATGATCCGAAACAGCCGTTTTCTTCCGAAGCTTTGATTCCTGTCCCGGTATTCCCACGCTAGCACGTAGAATGCCAAGGGTGCCGATTCAATGCCCAGATACCTGAGATTTGCCAGCACCAGCTTGACTGTATAGCCCGTCTCCAGAAAAACCAAAGCCTGAAACAGCGCCCAGGCCGAAATGCCGGCCATCAGCAACGTCAAAGGCACAGCTCCCAAGGTGGACCTGCGCCGCCATGCCAGATAACAAACGACACCGGCAATCAGGCACGTCATAAACAGTATCATGACATATAAGCTGAAGAATTGATTCATATGATACCCTGCCTTATTTTTTTGATGCTTCCATTATACAGTTTGTGGCTGCCTTTTGAAAGCATGCCGGTGCTCTGCACAAACAAAATCTGCATGTTAATGTAAATATAATGATTATATTGCGGAAATTTGGTATAATATTTGAGAAATAACGCTGAATTGCCTCGTTAAAGACCGGGAGGGATTGGATTGTTTGAAGCGGAGCATGATATTGCTGCACTGGCAGAAGATATGGGCGTGGATATGATGTCTCTGGGGCAGTTGTACGGCATTTTTTGCCTCGAAATGGCTGGAGAAATCACTGAACTGCGGCTGCATCTGGAAAGCCGAAGCTGGGAAAAGCTTCAGAGAGTAGCGCACAATATCAAAGGCATTTCCTCCAACTTGCACCTTGACCACATTTTCAGGGCCGCTGAAGCACTGCACCTGCAGCTGAAGGAAGTACGCCTGCAGGACATCGGCAAGCAGGTTGATCAAATAGAGGCTGCTTTTTTGAAGACTCGAACGGAAATCGTCGCTGTCTTTGAAAAGTATAACATCAACATTCAGATAGAGTAGGTGCATTATGGTAAATATTGATAAAACCGTCCTTATCGTGGAAGATTCCCTTACGGTCAAATATCAGGTCAGACTCCTTCTGCAGCAGATAGGTCTGACGCTTCTTGACGCCGGAGGGGAAATCGGGCTGTTCAACCAGGTAGAGCAATACGGCAAGCTGGTTGATCTGATTATCATGGACCTGACCCTTAAGAATGAGGATGGCTTTGACCTGATCAAAAAGCTCCGGGCAAATCCCCGATACAGCAGCATTCCCATCGTCATACTGACAGAACATGCCGACGTGAGCAAAGTCATCACTGCCAGACAGCTGGGGGTTGAAGGCTATATCCGGAAGCCCATTATACGGGATGATTTCCTGAAAAAGATAAAAGAAACGCTGCAGCTTACTCATATTTGATGGATTCAATGATATTCAGCTTTGAGGCTTTTGCTGCCGGACTGAGCGATGCGATCAGCGTGATGATGATGCCGCTTGCAAAGGCGCCGGTCAACACGGCGGGAGTAGTTTGCACCTTTATTTCCGGCAGGTCGATAGCCCGCAGCAGATACGGCAGGATTGCAACCATCGGCAAACCGGCCAGGACACCGGCTGTTCCTCCGATAATTCCGCCGCTTAAGGCTTCGATCACAATCATTTTGATCACCTGTCTCCGGCTCATGCCGCTGGAGCGCATAACAGCCAGGATGCGCTTCCTGTCAAAAAAACCGATGGCGAAATTATTCATAATGCCGAAAATGCCGATCACCATTGCCATCACCGCAAAGCCTTGCATGATTCCCAGGATAGCGGCATTATCTTCCTCATCCAGCATTTCAAAACCCCGCTTGGTCAGCATAAAGATTTCCTTGTCCCTGAACCGCTCTTTTATGTCCTCCACAACCACATCAGGGTCCTTATCCGTTTTGACATATATATCATTATAATAGCGTGCCTTCATATCCAATCGGAGATATCTTTCCGAAGCAAGCGCCAGCTGTCCGTTTTCCCATACGGTGGAAAGGAAGCCGATGATCTTATAGGCCTGTTCCCCGGTAGGCGTATTGAGAATGACCGTATCTCCCAGGCTCACACCGTACTTCTTCTTCAATGTGTTGCTGAGCAGCAAGCTCCTTTCTGACTCAAGCGCGCTAAAAAGCTGCGCCTCGTCCCCTTCAACATGGAAGTCCAGATATTTTCCATGCTTATTGGGGTCCGTTCCCATGATATCGGTAATGAATTCCCTCTTCCATGGGCTGCGGCCGTTGATTTTTAGCACCTCAACCTGCTGCGCACTATAGCAGCCGTACACGTCTTCCACCCCTTCTATTCCGGCTATGATGCCCGCCTTTTGGCGGTCCGCCTGATCAATATAAGGGATGCGGATGTCATAGTACATATCCCGGTATACGTTTGCCGACTCCTTTATCACGGTATGGCTGATAGTAAAGATCAGCAGCAAGCTGGAAATACCGATGGCCAATAGGGAAATATTGTTCTGAATGCTCTTGTTGCCCCGGAGATTCTTGGCTGCCAGAATACCCTCATTTCCAAAGACCCCGGCATAAGTCCGCTGGAAAAGCTGTACAAAAAGCTCGATGATCCATGGAATACATAGAATCAATCCCAATACAGAGGTGGCCATGCCGCCGATGCTTGCAGCCACTGCAAGCTTCACAGGAACCGTTGCAGGGATCAGGAGTGAAGCTGCAATGATGGCGACCCCTGCAAAGCCTTTCCATCTTTTTTTACTGGTACCCCGCTCCAGCCGGTTCAGCACAATTTCCTTCACAGGTATTCTGGAGGCCTTCAAAATGGGTATCAATGAGCTTAAAAAAGATAGGAGGACAGCAGCAGTAAACGCCGCAACGAGATGCTGAAAGGAAAAGCTCAGCGCCACCTTCAGGCCGGCTGCCCGGTCATAAGGGGTCATCAATGAATTGGTGACGATATATAAGGCTCCGATGCCCGACAAGCAGCCCGAAATACCGCCTATCACGCCGTAGCACAGGCTTTCAGCCAGCAATACCATATCCGTTGTCATTTTGGCAGCTCCGATGCTTCTGAAGGTACCGATAACGGGAAGCCTTTCAGCGATAATGACGAGAAAGGAGGTGTATATGATAAAAATGCTGACGCAGGATACCAGAACGGTCATCATCAGAAACGGGACGCTGTAGGACTCCAGCCCCCGCTCAATATCCTCCTGAGGCAGCGTTTCTCTCACCACATACCGGCTGTATACATTGGCCAAGGCTTCGATCAGAGCCTGCTTTTTGCTCATGTCCCTGGGCTTCAGGTAAACCAGGTTGACCTGCTTGCCGTTACTTTTAAGGCTGCTTAAGGTATCCCTGGGCATAATAGCCATAACGGTATGGCCATCGTCAGAAAAAACCCCCGCAGACGCCGCAACCGCGGCTATATGAAAGCGGTGCTGTGCCCCTTCGATTTCAAGGTCCAGCTGCGCTCCTGCCTCCAGTCCATACTTCTCTGCCGTGCTTTCACTGATGATCAGCTTCTTCCCTGAAAACGGGTATAACCGATTTTGCCTTGTTAGCTGTACCGGGTTCATGGCTGCCAGATCATCCAGTTCATACCCGCGGAGCTCCAGCCGTACTGGCCTGGCATGGCCGCCCGCCTCCCTATAACGAAAGACCCCTGAGCCTGTAACGACGCCTATAATATATTCCACATCGCCATAAAAGCTTTTGGCTGCCCTCATATTGACGTAATCAACCGGCGACTCCTCCCCGGCATGGATCATGATTTCGGCTGTTCCGAAACTTTGGCGGATCCGTTCTGTCACCATCCCCTCGATGGTTTCCGAAACCGCAACGGAGGCAAAAAACAGTGCGGTGGAAATCAGGATGGCAAAAATAATCAGGAAGGTGCGGAACTTCTTTTCTTTGATATTACGAAGTGTGAACCTTAAAATAATCCACATAAGCGCCGCCTGCCTTCCTGATCCATTCTGTTTTATTCCATATCGATTTTGACATCCACATTAAAATTAGGCAATAAGAACGCGTCCTTCTGATCGATGGTGATCTCTACCGGCACCACAGTTTCCCCGTTTTCCACCATGGCCTGCCCTGCAAGGCTCAGCACCTTGCCTTTATAGGCCTTTCCCTTATCGGCCAGCGGAATGATTTCCACTGCGGCCCCCAGCTTGACATCCTTTATGAATTCTTCCGCCACGTTGGCTTTTACCACCATGGTATCCAGGTTCATCAGGCTCAGCACCTTATCCCCTGAACCGATCCGGTCTCCCACCTTGTAGCCGATGTCATATACAATGCCATCCATGTCTGCCGCCAGTGTGTTTCCTTTGATATAGCTCTTTTCCGTCATATTTTTCAGAACCCGGATTTCGCTTTCTATAGTGGCGGTCCGTTCTTTGGCTATGGCAATGCTGTCGTTCAGCTCCTTATTGCCCAGCTTTTTCTCATGCAGTGCAATATCCAGGCTGTAACGGATATCGTCCACTGCCTTCTTTGCTGCATCAACGGATTTGACAAATGTGTCATAATCATGCTTGGACAAGGAGCCGGACTGGTAAAGGGTTTCCTGGGCTTCCTGGTCCTTCAGCCCCTTTTGATAAAGAGAATCGGCATAGGACAGGTCGCTGACCAGCTTTTTGATATCGGGGTCGCTGTTGTTTTCCAGCTGCTCCTCCAGAAGCTTGTTCTGGAGCTTCTGCACTTCCAGTCTCGCCGTATTCAACTCGTGCTGTTTCTTCGTCAGTTCGGACTGATAATCCTTCATATTCAGCGTTATCAAGATGTCACCCTGCTTGACCCGCTGGCCTTCCTTCACATGAACCGCTTCGACCACCGGTTCGAAATCCAGGTTTATATTCCGGATCTCGTTGATTTCCACCTTACCGAAGGCTTCCACAGTTTTTTTCTGTTCCGGCGTCGGCGTCGCCTCAGCGGAGGTGCTCTCTGCCGGCTTGCTGCAGCCCACAGAGAGCAGCAGGCTTCCCGCCAGTATTGCAAGGATTGCTTTTTTCCGTATCGTCATCATTAAGACACCTTCCCATCTCTCACATTAATCGTTCTATTTCCATACTCTGCAGCTTCCCTTGAGTGGGTGACCTGCACAATGGTTTTCCCTTGCTCCTTGTTAATCCGCTGCAGCAGCTTCATCACCTCGGTGCCGGTCTTGCTGTCCAGATTACCTATCGGCTCATCCGCCAGTATGATATCCGGCTCATTGATCAGTGCTCTGGCAATAGCAACACGCTGCTGCTGGCCTCCCGAAAGTTCCCTGGGCGTATGGTGCCGCCGGTCTGAGAGCCCTACGATTTCCAGTATCTCATCCAAACGGCTACGGTACGCCTTCATTTTCTTGCCGTCCAGCAATACCGGCAGCATAACGTTCTCTTCAACATTCAGGTTGGGTATCAGGTTATAAAACTGAAAGACAAAGCCGATATCCCGCCGCCGCATGATGCTTTGCTCCTTGTCTTTCATGACGGCCAGCTCCTTCCCCTTGATCCGGATACTGCCGGAGGTAGGCTTGTCGAGGCCGCCGATCAGATAAAGCAGCGTACTTTTGCCTGATCCGGAGGGTCCCATGATGGAGACAAACTCCCCTTTGCCGATGGTGACGTTGATATCCTTCAGCACCTCAACATCCAGCATTCCCAGCTTAAAGGTCTTGAACAGACCATTGGTTTCTATAATGGCTTCCATTTTGGCATGCACTCCTATTCATATTTTATCGCTTCCATTATGTTCAGTTTCGAAGATTTCATTGCCGGGCTGAGGGATGCAATCAGCGTCACGACTGTACCGCCAATCAGCCCCTGTGCGAAAAGCAGTCCGGAATAGTGCACGGGGATAGGCATGTCGATTGCTTTCAGCAGGTAAGGAATGACAGAGATCAGCAGTATGCCTGTCAGGATTCCCACGGCACCCCCGATAAGACCTCCCGTCAGCGCCTCAATGAAGATCATTTTGATAGATTGGCCTTTGCTCATTCCATTGGCCCGCATCATAGCCAGGCCCCGCTTCCGCTCCATGAAGCTGATAGCAAAATTATTCAATATACCAAACACACCTATAACCATGGTCATGATGGAAAAGATCCTGAAGATGCCGAACAAGGCTGTATTGGCTTCGTTGTTCTCCCTTTCCATCCCCGCAACGGTTTGGATATAAAGCTGCTGATCCTTGAAGGATTCCTTGATCCTTTCCTTCAGGACTTCCGGATCCTCATCCGTTTTGACCAATACCTCACTGATGTATTTCAGCTTCCAGTCCGATTTTAGGAAACGGTCGCCGATCACAGCCGTCTGGCCGTTCTGAAACAGCGTCTCGCAAAATCCGATAACCCTGTACTCCCGGTCACCGGTCTTTGTATTCAGCACAAGCTTATCACCTATCTCCACGCCGAATTTATATTTCAGCGCATTGGAGATGATGATGCTTCTGCTCTGGCTCAACTCATCGACCAGCGCATTTGCATCACCAAGGATACCCACATCTATATAATCGTTGAATTTGACCCTGTCTGCGCCGTAGAGCAGCATGATTCTATCTTTTCCGTCACCAACACCGATATCATGAACATACATGTTTCCATATACGGCATCAACTCCTTCAACCCGCTCCACTTTACCGAGCTTCTCCCGGTCTGCTTCGTCAATGTAGAACCTCACCGCATAATGATAGCCCCTGTAGGCATTGGCGACTTCCTTGAATACGCTGAAGCTGATGGTGTTGATAAGGAGCAGGGCCGAAATTCCCATGGCCAATAGAGAAATATTGTTCAGGATGTTTTTGTTATCCCTCAGGTTCTTGACTGCCAGAGTTCCCTCATTGCCAAAGATGAAAATATACGCCTTCTCGAATATTTTTATAAAACCCGCTGTCAGATAAGGTATCAGTAATACTATGGATATAGACGCAAAAACCATGCAGAACATGTCAAAGGTTACGGCAATTTTTCTTGGCATATACTGTGGCAGCAAGAGTACCGTTGCAAAAAGCAGGATTCCCGCCGCCAGCTTCCATTTCCTTCTTTTCTTTGTCGTGTCGATTTTATTCAGAACGATATCTTTGACGGATATCTTGGATACCTTAATAATCGGGACCAAAGAGCTGATCACCGATAATACCACTGCCAATATAAAAGCAGTGGCCAGCTGTACCGGTGAGTAACTGATCTGGGCTGCAAACCCCGCTGCCTTATCTGCAGGTGTCAGCAGCATATTGGCCATGATATACAGCATGCCGATTCCCAGACCGCAGCCCAGTGCTCCCCCTATGATCCCATAGGTCATGCTCTCCGCCAGGAGTACCATGTCGGTCATTGTTTTGGTGGCGCCGATGCTTCTGAAGGTTCCGATAACCGGCAGCATTTCAGTGGTAATGACCCGGAATGAGGTATAGATGATAAAAACACTGATAAAGAGTACCAGCACCACCATCATCATGAAAGGAACGGTAAAAGTGCTGGCGTTGCGCTTGATATCCTCTTCCGGGATAGCCTCCCTGACGCTGTACCGGTTATATATCTTTGACAGTTGCTCAATCAGCGCCTGTTTTTCTGCCAGATCCTTGGGTTTTGCATAAATCGCGGTAACCTGTCCTTCCATATCGTAAAGACCGGCCAGGAATGCCCTTGGTATAATTGCATTGGTGCTTTGCCCGTCTTCCTGGAAGATTCCGGCCGGCTTGGCAATGCCGCTGACAGTAAACCGATGCTTTTGTCTGTCAATCTCGATATCAAGGACATTACCCGGCGCAAGCCGGTATTTTTTCGCCGTGTTTTGGCTGATGATGATTTTCTTGCCGTTAAAGGGGTACAGCTTCTGCTCTGCAGTCAATGCAACAGGATTCATCTGCTGCAGCTCTTCCATATCAAACCCATGCAGGTCTATCCGAATGGACTCATCCCTGCCAACTTTATAGATACCGCTTCCATGGATGGTGCCGGCCACGTATTCCAGCTTGTCGCCCAAGCGCTGGGCAAAGGCCATGCTCATGGACCGGGAAGGGGACTTCTCGTTGGCTGTTATGAGGATTTCCGCCGATCCCACAGCCTTGCGGATCCGGTCCACCACAATCTTCTCCACCGAGCCCGACATGGCATCGGCGGCAAAGAACAGAGCAGCGGACATTGTGATGGAAAATAAGATCAGAAAGGTCCTGAACTTCTTTTCTTTTATGTTTCTTAATACAAACCGGAAGATGATTCCCATAATGCACCCCGTTAAACTGTTATCAAGCCCTGATACACACAGTTATAGATGACGCCGCGCTATCACAAACAACTTAGAAGCTCTTTACAGACTTACCTGCTTTTACCTTAGAGCTTCTTAGTTATATACGGAAAACAGCCATTTTTTGTCTGATGCAAAAAACGGCAAAAAAAACCACCATATTATGGTTAAAAAAAAGGAAAGCTATGGAGGAGATACCAATAGCTTTTAAAATGACTCAACCATTTTTTGGTGGTGCTTGACTATTTCAATTGGGACTATGTTTATCAAATTTGAATTGTAGTACAAATGCAGACTTTTTCGAAAATTTAGTTAAATCAAAGAATGAATTTATTATATAATGTAGAGAATTAAATGTCAATCTTTTTCCAAAAATATTTCATTCAGCTGCCCATGCACCGTTTTCTTGTTCTTATACATCTCCTTGTCGGCCTTTGCAATCAATGCATCCACCTTGCAGTCCTCCTGGGGAAGATACTCTGCAAATCCGCAGCTCAAGCCAAGGCTATACGGTCGTTGAACGCCTGTGTTGTATTGTCTGATGCGCTCCAGCACCCGCTCCCATACTATAGCAGCCTGATGAAGCGAGCACTCGGGCAGGATGATCAGAAACTCATCACCTCCAAGACGGCAAAGTGTATCCGACTCACGGATGATCTCCCTGATAACGGCGGAGGTTGCTGTGATAAGCTCATCCCCCACCTGGTGGCCGTATACATCGTTGACAATTTTCAAACCGTCGACGTCCACATAACAAATGGTGAAGGGCTCGCCGCTTCTTTTTGCCGCCTGCACCTGCTTTTCCAGTATGACCAGGCCGGCACGGCGGTTCAAAGCCCCTGTCAGGATATCGGTTGTGGCAAAAACCTGAAGTTTCTCCTGAACGCTTCGGATCTCACTGATGTCGCGTATAACGCCTACCTTGGCCAATTTATTGCCGTCTTCATCGGTCACATAGGAGTTGGAGGCCAGCACCGGAAAAACCGTTCCATCTTTTTTTGCATAATATGCTTCATTATTGTAGGCTTCTTCCAGTCCGTCGCATATGCGTGCCCCCTCGCTGGTTTCACATACCCTTTGCAGGATGATCTCGCTGTCTTTCCCTGCTATCTCCGCTTCGGAGTAGCCGAAGGTCTCCACGAAAGCTTTATTGACAAACAGCAGCTTGTTTTGGATATCGGTAATATAAACACTTTCTCCGATGCTCATGACGGCATGGGACAGCATCCGGAGCTGCTTCTGATAGCGCATACGCCGGACGGCATTGTCGATAGTAACGGGCAAAACCTTCAGATAACTGCCTTTGACATCCTTGATCAGGTAATCGAAAGCGCCTTCCCTCAGAGCCATAACAGCAATCTCTTCATTTCCGGCACCGGTAGTGATGATGACGGGTGTATCCTGCAAATGCCGCAAAAAGTCAAAGGCGGTACCGTCACCAAGCATATAATCGGTGATAATGACATCAAACCGGGTATGCTGCAGGAGCGCCTTTGCGTCATTAGCGGAATCCACGATCTTATATTCATAGGAGAGCGCATTGCTTTCCATCATTTTTCTGAATGCCATCTGATCAATCCGATCATCCTCGATCAAGAGCACCTTATACGTATTTCCTGCCATATTTCTCACCTCAAAATCAATCTATCCGTGATATGACTGCATGCTTCATGACGGCTAATCCGGCATGTCGCTCAAGGTCCAATACATATCAATGGTCTTCATTACTTCCACAAAGTTCAAATAGCTGACCGGCTTTACAATATAGCCCGCTACGCACAGCCGGAAGCTCTCCACCTTATCCTGGTCCTGATTGGATGTAGTCAGCACGATAACCGGCAGCAGCTTCAGACTTTCATTCTGCTTGATAAGCCGCAGAAACTCAATGCCGTTCATTCTAGGCATGTTAAGGTCCAGCAAAATGATGCAGGGCTTCTCATTCTCACCGTTTTCCAGATAAGCCAGAGCTTCCTCCCCGTTCTCCGCTACCATCAGCTCATTGGACACATTGAGCTCCTTGAGCGCCCGCTTGACGGTCATGACATCGATCCGGTCATCCTCCACAAGCAGTATTGGCTTTTTATTTCTCATGCTCATTCATTCCTTCCGCATTGGTATCATGCTTCGGCACCTTAAAGGTAAAGGTGCTGCCTTGGCCTGGAACTGATGAAACCCAGATACGGCCACCGCTCATCTCGATTATCTTTTTGACGATGGACAGCCCGATGCCGGTGCTTTCGAACTTATCACGGGCATTCAGCGTCTGAAAGATCTGAAAGATTTTTTCGTGATATTTTTCTTCAATGCCCGGACCGTTATCAGCTACATAGATTTCCCAGCAGTCTCCCTCTTCCCTGCAGCCGATACGGATAATTCCCTCTTCCTTATCCATGAACTTCACAGCGTTGCTTAACAGGTTTTGGAGCACCTGCTCCATCCGGAGCTTCTCACAACGGATAACGGGAAGCACTGTCTCGATCCTTACCTCAATATCCGGGGGCGGTGCTACAGCTTCCACGACATCCTTCACCACCCGGCTCAAGTCGGTCTCAGTCCTGTTTCCTTTCATTCTGGAGATTCTTGAGTACTGAAGGATCCCTTCTATGAAGTTTTTCATTCGCTCCACCCGGTTGGTTAAGAGCTCTAAGATCTCTCTTCCGTTTTCGTCCAGCCTGTCCTTGTAATCCTCGGACAGCCAGGTTGCCAGGGAACCAATGGCCCTCAAAGGCGCTTTCAAGTCGTGGGATACGATATAAGCAAAGCTGTCCAGCTCCCGGTTAGTCTTCTCCAGCGCCTGCAGCAGTTCTGTCTGCTTGGCTTCATTTGCCTTGCGGCTGCTGATATCCTCCATCAACATGATGATGAATTTGAACTCCTCTTCGGTGTTCTGAATGGCTGCCACCTTGAAATTGACCCAGACAGTCTGCCCATCCTTCCGGACCAGCCGAAGCTCTGACTGGTGCTGTACAGCCCGTTCCTCCATTAAGTCCCTTATCTGGGCATTGTTCTGCGCAAAATCCTCCGGGTGTATGACGGAAGCCATCCCGTTCATCCGCAATTCCTCCGAGTTGTATCCCAAGATACCGTCCAGCGCCGGATTGGTCTCGATCAGGACCCCGCTCATATTCAAAATGGCGATACCGATGGCGGAGCCTTCAAAAATCGCCCGGAACCATGCCTTGCTTCTGCGAAGCAGGCGTTCAATCTGCTCCAGATCCAGAACCTCCTGCTTGAGCCGTTCATTCTCCTCTTCCAGTGCCTTGATTCTTTCTTCCAGCGTTTCCTTCGACATGTTAAAGCCTCCGACTTCTGTCATGTACTTCAATTATTATCTAAATTGTATACTCATTATGCACGAAGTACAAGCCTATTTATCCGGTTCCTGTTGTTTACGTGAAAAGCGCGGCGGGTGTGCCCGCCGCGCTTTGACTTTCTATTTATTCAGTTTCGACTTGATGCTTGTCCAATAATCGGCATTTTCAAGACCCAAACGCCATAGTGCAATTCCCGCCAGATCGCCGCTATTGACAATATCCAGCTTGTACTGGACGCTTTCTGCATTTTCAAACCAGACGGTATGATCAACGTTGTAGGCGTCCCTATATGTGAAATAAGGACTCTTGGATACGCTGTCCCACTGGATCTGTGCATTATTGTCCGCTGCCAGGCCATAGATGCTGCTGATGGAGTATGCTTTGGTATTGCTTCCCCACCAATCGTAACCATAGGCAGCGACGCCGAGGAACAGCTTTTCCTTCGGTATGGCGGTTGCAGCATACTTCATCACATTTTGCACCCAGTTGACGGATGCTACAGGTCCCGGCGTCCCACCCGGGTAATGCTCATCATAAGCCATAATAACCAGCTGGTCAGCATGGCTTGCAAGTGATGTATAGTCATAGGCATAGTTCCAGGTATAAGCAGGGTTGTCCGCCGTCTTCGCCGGCACACAAAGCGCCACATCATACCCCTGAGGCTTCATAGTGCTGTAAAGCTCCTGCATGAAAGCGGTCAGATGGCTCCTGTTGGCGGCATATACCCCTTCAAAGTCGATGCTGACACCTTTATAATTATTGGCCTTCACACTGCTGACAATATTCTGTATCAGGTTCTGACGGTTCTCGGCGCTTTCCAGCAGGGTCTTGGCAACATTGCCGTTGAAATCGTTGACCACGGATGCCAGTAGCTTGATTCCGTTATTGTTGGCATAGGTGATCTGCTCTGAAGGAATCAACCCGGTCAGGGTGCCGGCCCCATCCGTAACGAAGGTATGCGTGATGACCTCGTCAATAGCAGCCGTGTTTGTCACCATCGAGTTGTAGGAGGACTTGTCCCCTGTGTAATAATAGGTAGCAAAACCCAAGACCTGCTTCTCCTGAGGTACCGGAGTCGGCGTGGGTTCCGGGGTCGGGGTTGGTGTCGGTGTAGGCGTTGGCTGCACCACCGATTTGGTAATGACGTTCAGGTGCACAGATTCCCCTGATGTCAGATTGCCCTTATAAGCGGTGACATAATACCAATACGAAGCATTTGGTTTTAATCCGGTATGCTTGAAGGTAGTGGCAGCAATCGTTGCAACCAAAGCATGCCCGCCGTCCTGCGGCGTTGCGGCATAGAGCTTGTACCCTGCTGCACCTTTTACGGCCGTCCAAGACAAGGCGATCTCCGTTTCAGCAACCCCGGCTGCTTTAAGGCCTGTTGGGGCTGATAATGTACTGCTGCCGGGTTTTGCAGAATATGCCGATACATTGAGTGTTAGAAGGATCATAAAAAATGCCAAAAAAAGTGATGTGTTTCTTTTGCTTTTGTGCATGCAATCCCCTCCCCGATCATTTCTTATACTATTCGTGCCTGCAAAGAAATTATCGGGGTAAGTTTACATAATTATTTATGGCAAATATTGCTGGTTTTTTGTCTTGATTTCTTCTGATATCAGATCTTTCAGCGACACCGGATGAAGATGTCCCGGCCTGTTGACGCAGAATACAAAGGCGAGATCCTCATGAATCCTGTCGATGATTCCGTATAAGCCCTGCCAATCGGTTTTGTCATTGACTCTGACGATATCTCCAACCTGCATGCAAATCCCTCCGAAGAAGCCTATACTGTTGTATTACCATCATATGCGCCCGGGTTCGGTTTGCATTTTGTCTTCGCTTTACTATTGATTTTGATTCTCAGGTTGTGCATACCATTCGGCATATGCAGCTTCCAGCTGCTGCTCACAGAGCTGCAGCCTTTGGCTCAGCTCGTTCAAATACGCATAATCCGAACGATTGGGTGCCGCATTCATTTCTATCTGGATTGCTTCAATTTCTTTCTCCAATGCATCAATCCCTTTTGCCAGCACTGTCCTGGCATCTCCAGTTTTAGCCCCTGCGTCTTTTGCAGGCTTCTTCACCCTTTCGACCGGCACTTTCGCCTTGACAGACCGGTCTTCCGGTTGTGGCATCCGGTACTTTTCCTTGAAATAGTCATAGTCCCCGCAGTACTCGACCAGCTTTTCACTCTCAATATGATACAGGCGGTCTGCCAGTTTATTAATGAAATAACGGTCATGGGAGATGAAAAAAAGTGTGCCCTCAAAAGCTTCCAGGGCATCCTCCAGAACCTCCCGGGTATCGATGTCCAGATGGTTGGTAGGCTCATCCAGAATCAGCAGGTTGACATCCTGATGCATCAGCATGGCCAGAAGCAGCCTTGTTCTTTCACCGCCGCTCAGATCCCTCAGCCGCTTGAACACCGAATCCTTGTAGAAAAGGAACCGCGCCAGGATTCCCCTGGCTTCCCCCTCAGAAAGGACCAGCCTCTGGGAGAATTCCTCCAGGATGGTACGGCTCTCATCTTCAAAACGGACTGCCTGTGCCAGGTAGCCGGCTTTGACGCCGGGACCTGTCAGGATAGTGCCCCCGTCGGCCGCTTCCTCCTTCAATACCATCCGAAGCAAGGTGGTCTTGCCCGATCCGTTTGCCCCGATCAGTCCCACCTTTTCTCCGTAGCGGATATGGAGCGCCGCTTCTTGGAACAAAATGCGGCTTCCATACCCCTTTGACAAACCTTCACCCACTATGACATCCTTGCTGCCGCGCCCGTATGCCTCAAAGTCCAAGGCTGCCCGCTTCCGCTCCATGACCGGCCGCTTGATCTTTTCCATCCTGTCAATGGCCTTCTCAATACTGGCCGCTTTCCGGAAAAACTTCTCATTGTCGCCGCGGTTGCCCCAATCCCTCAGGCGTTTAACAGCTTCCTCCATCCTTCTGATCTCCTTCTGCTGATCCTGGAAGTTGGCAAACTCCTCCAAAAGCCGCCTTTCCTTTTCCTGCATGTACCAGGAGTAATTTCCCTCATAGCTTTGACATGCGCCGTCTTCCATCTCTATGACCCGCTTTACCACCGTATCAAGGAAGTACCGGTCATGGGAAATGATCAGGACCGTCCCTTTGTAGGACCGAACAAAGTCCTCCAGCCATTCAATGGCTTTGATGTCCAGGTGGTTGGTGGGTTCATCCAGAAGCAGCAGCTCCGGTTCTGCCAAAAGCAGCTTTGCCAGAAGTACCCGTGTCTTTTCTCCGCCGCTCAGGCTCTCAAAATGAACGGCGTACATCTCCGGCGACAGCTGAAGCCCGCCTGCGATCCAAGTTACCTTCATCTCTAACTGGTACCCATCCAGCAGCTCGAACCGGTCTCTGAGCTTTCCATGTTGCTCAGCCAGCCTGTACAGCGCCATCTCATCCTTTTCAGCCGCCAGCGCCTGCTCAAGCGACTCCATTTCCCGCTTCAACGCCACGACCTCCATACGGCCCTGCAGCAGAACTTCATAAACCGTCAAGCTGCCATAGCAGGCCATGCTTTGCTCCAGGTAGCCGACTTTCATATTTTTCCGGAGCATCACCATGCCTTTATCCGGTTTTTCCAGTCCGGCAGCCAGCTTCAGCAGGGTTGTCTTGCCGCAGCCGTTCCGCCCTATCAAGGCGGTTTTCTCCCCTTCGTTCAGCTCCATGTCCAGGTCTTTCAATATTAGGTTGGCGCCATAATACTTTTCTATATTCTTCATTGCCAATGCTATCATACTCAATCTTCCCTTCTTGATTTCAAATGGAAATAAAAAGACCATGTGCAAGCTTCCCTGCCCATGGTCGAATAGGTCTTTAACAGACTATTCCTGCAAAGATTCACGCTTGTTTGGTTGACATAATGTTTCATTAAAGGACAGACTTCTCCCGTAAGCCGCTATTCCATATGCTCTTCCTGTAACGACATGGGCATTTAAAAGCCTGATCTTCCTGTCAACCAAGTAGCCTGCGTTCATCCTTGCACCACCTTTCTGATAGCATTTTTATGAAATATTCCTAAAGCCATTTTATAGTTTATAATCTGTTTTGTCAACTGTCTGCCTTGCAGGCTTATAATCCCTGCTAGCCTTCTGCTCCATCAATACCGCATTCAGTTCTCCCCCCATGATGATCATAACGGCACTGAGAAACAGCCAGATCATGAGTATAATCACCGCACCTATGCTGCCATATGTCACGGCATAACCGGAAACCGTCCGCACGTAGAATGAAAAGCCCACAGAGATCAGCAGCCAGCCCACAGTGGCAAAAGCGGCGCCGGTAGCCAGCTCCCTCAGCTTCAAGCGGCGGTTGGGAACCACATAATAAATGGTCAGAATGATATTGAATACCGTAAAGATTGCAATCAACCACCGCAAGTACACCAGATAATTGATCATGATGCCGGAAATCCGGATAAACCGGGACAGCCACACCAGAAAGCCTCTGCCGAGAACCGGGATCACCATGGCAGTGGCAATACTGCCTGTCAGCAGCAGCATCATCGGCACCGCCATCAGCTTTCTCCGGATATAGCTTCTTGTTTCCTTTATCTGATAAGCCTTGTTCAGGGCTTGGGTCAGGGCATTGAGGCTGTTTGACGCCGTCCACAGCGCTACAGCCGTGGCGGTAAAAAGCAGATGGCCTTTTCTTTCCAACAGCAGGTATTCAACATACCTCCCGATGATGACTACCACCTCGTTGGGCACCACCACCGACAGGATATACAGAATATTGTCTTCCGGCAGCGGCAGATATCCGATTACCGCCATCATGAACATGATAAACGGAAAGATCCATAAAAGCAAAAAATAGGAGAGATGTGCGCCGGTGGCCTGTACCTCATGGGCCTTATACCGATGGTAAAGCGCCTCCAACAGCGCATTCTCCATAAAGAAGCCCTTCATGCTTCTCCCTCCTGCAATGTCTTACCTTAATACATCCCTTATGACACGGGCAGCATTCCCATAGAACAGCTTTTCCAGCTGTCCTTCGCTGAAGCCTTCCTCCGCCAGCGCTGCCGCCAGCCGACCCATCTGACCGATATCGGTCATTTCCACCGGGTTCATGGTTCCATCAAAGTCCGTACCGATTGCCAGTACCTCCATACCTCCGACATTGCTTATATGCCGTATATGCCGGACCAGGTCCTCTATCCGTCCCACCTTGCCGTCCCCCAGAAACGTGCTTTCGAAGTTGACACCCACGACACCGCCCTTCTCAGCCAGAAGCCGAAGCATGTCATCCGCCAGGTTCCTGGGATGATGGACCAGCGCTCTGGCATCGGAGTGGGATGCCACAAAGGGCTGGCTGGAAAGGGTTGCTACATCGTAAAAGCCTTGGTCGGAAAGATGGGACACATCGATCAGCATGCCAAGCCGGTTCATTTCTTCCACCACATCCCTGCCGAAGGCCGTTAATCCCTTATCGGCATGTGTCCATTCAAAATTAGGATAGCCTATTTCGTTGGGATAATTCCAGGTCAGCGTGATCAGCCGGACGCCCAGCCGGTAGTATGTCCTCAGATGATGGAGCTTTCCCTCCAGGGCGCCCCCCTCTTCTATGGCAAGAAAAGCGGACAGCTTTCCTATCACCGCGTTATGCTGCAGCTCATCATAGCTTCCTGCAAACCGCAGTTCCTCCCCGCACCGGGAGAGCTCCAGATGAAACCGGTCAATCATCTCCAAGCACCGCTCCAGCCGGTCCGGGTACTTCATCATGTCTACATAAACAGCAAAGAACTGCCCCGCAGCGTTTGCTTTTTTCAGCTTTTTCACATCTACACAGAAAGGGTTGCAACCCAGTCCGAATCTTCCGTTTTCTTCATCCATACACCTCAAAATGGTGTCGCAATGCAAGTCCAGCAGCTTCATCTTCATATCCTCCGTTTTTGCCCCTGTTTCATTCTATTACTGCATCCCCGGTTTCATGTTTTACATTCATATTACCATATATTATGTGTTTCATACAAAATTCCGGCAAGTAATGATTGATAGTGTATTCGTTATATTATACAATGATGGCATCGTACGATATAATACATGCCTCCGATGGGGGGGTAGCGGAATGCTGCAGGCTGGAGAACATGAAAAAGGAGATATGGCCATGACGGATCAGAATAAAAAAATAAACTGTTGAAACCCCGAAAAGCAGATAGTCAAGTTTGACTATGAAGGAGAAAAGCTGAACAGGCAGGCCTATTTGAGATTGCTTTCCGAGCATAAGCCCTATTGGGTGACGGACTTGGCCGACACAGCCATCGGGAAAGTGCCCAGAGTAGGGAGTCTGCTGGAAGCAGCGGACCGTTTGGGGACGTTAAAAGTCCGTCTTGATATAGGGCGGAACAGCTATAGTGTCCCGGCAGGGCTTTATGCGCTGGGGCAACCCGACGAAAAGGCCCACGTGCTTGTAACGGCCAATTACAAGCTGACCTTCGATACCCTCAGGCAGGCACTTCCGGGGGTGAATTGCTGGCTTCTGGTTCTGAACACCAAAGGGGTCAATGTATGGTGTGCCGCGGGAAAAGGAACCTTCGGGACGGAAGAGCTGCTTTACCGTTTGAAGTTCACCCGGCTGGACCAGGTGGTTTCCCATAGGGCGCTGATATTGCCGCAGCTTGGAGCTCCAGGCATATCTGCCCATGAGGTTGCCAAACAGACCGGCTTCAAGGTTATATACGGCCCTGTCAGGGCAACGGATGTTAAGGCTTTTCTGGCAAGCGGCCTGAAAGCCACAAAGGAGATGCGGCGTGTCCGGTTTGACTTTGTTGACAGAGCCGCTGTTACCCCCATCGAGCTGGTTCATACCTTCAGGCCCCAGGGACTCATACTGGCAACACTTTTTGTATTGAATCTTTTGGGCAGGCAGCCGCAGCTATGGTCTGCCGCCTTTACAAATACAATGCTAAACTTCCTCCCCTTCCTGGGCGCTTTTACCATCGGCTGCGTTCTGGTTCCCTTGCTGCTGCCTTGGATTCCCTTCCGCTCATTTGTGTTGAAGGGTCTGTCGACGGGACTGATATGGGCGGCTTACGTGGTTATGAACCTCCCCCTGTTCGGTATGGCACCCAGCCCAGTGACTGCCGTTGCCCTCATGCTGCTGCTGCCGGCCATCAGTGCCTTTCTGGCATTGAATTTTACCGGCTCCACCACTTACACCTCTTTTTCTGGTGTCAAGAAGGAAGTCCGGTTGGGTTTGAAGCCAATCCTCTTTTCGGGCGCATTGGGTATAATCCTGATGCTGGTGGGCAAAGCGATTCAAGTGATGACATAGGAGGGAATGGAGATGAAGCATCTTTATTTGAAAAATGTATCGACACTATCCTTGGATGAAGAAAAATGCACGGGCTGCGGCTTGTGCACCAGCGTATGCCCTCACAGTGTTTTCGAGATACGCAGCAGTAAAGCCGTCATATTAGACAAGGACGCCTGCATCGAATGCGGTGCCTGCGCAAAGAATTGCGCTTTTTCCGCTATCCGGGTGGTCAGTGGCGTGGGCTGTGCCTTTGCCATATTGAACGGTTTGCTGCGCGGATCAGCCCCCACCTGCGACTAGCAAAGGTGCCAGGCACCTACTAAAATGGCTGTCGGGAGCTCCGACAGCCATTTTGCATTCTATTTGAGGCTTATAAACTTTTCTATATCCTTTTCAATCAGCTTCAGTGAGCTTCTCCAGAAGTCAATGGAGCGGATGTCTATCCCGATGGTCTTTGCCACATCCGCCAGCTTCAGCTTGCCGGTGACGGAAAGCAGACGGTCATAATCAGCTATGAAGGCCTCGCCCCGCTTAAGGTATTCTGCATAGAGCCCCTTGGCAAACAGCAGTCCGAAGGCATAGGGGAAGTTGTAGAAGTTGTAGTCCGCGCTGTAGTAATGGGGCTTGCAGGCCCACATATAGGGGTGCAGGCAGTCGTGGTCCAGTCCGTTTCCATAGGCTTCCTTCTGAGCCGAGAGCATCACTTCCTTCAGCTCCTCCACCGATAGGGAGCCCTCTCCTCTGCGGCGGAACACTTCGCTCTCAAAAAGGAAACGGCTGTATATGTCGACGATGACCTGCGCCGAATCCGAAATATCATTTTCCAGAATGGCGAAGGCTTCCTCCTTGCCGGCAGCTTTCAGGGCAGCTTCCTTGACGATGGTCTCGCAGAAGATGGAGGCCGTTTCGGCAATGGGCATGGGATAGTCAGCGTTCAGATAGGCCTCCTGCATCAGGCAGGCGCCGTGATAGCCGTGCCCCAGCTCATGGGCCAGCGTCGTCATGTTGCTGAAGCTGCCGTCGAAATTTGCAAGGATGCGGCTTTCGCCGATGGTATGGATATTGGCGCAGAAAGCGCCGCCCCGCTTGCCTTCCCTTTGCTCTGCATCAATCCAACGCTTGTCGAAGGCTTCGGCCGTAAAATCAGCAAGCTTGTCACTGAAGGTCCTGAAATTCTCCACGATATAGTTTCTCGCTTGTTCATAGCTGAACTTCATATCCACTTCGCCCATGGGCGCAAACATCTCATAAAACGGAAGGCCGCTGCCGTATCCCAGAAGCTCCGCCTTTTTTCTGAAATACCGGTGGAAAGCCGGCAAGCTTTCCCTCATGGCATTCAGCATGGCATCCAGCGTCTCCATATCCATTCTGGAGTCAATGACGGTTTTTTCCAACGGAGACTGGTAGCCCTTCATTTTGGAGACTGTGATGACTTCTCCTTTGATGCCGTTGAGGCAGGCGGCACAGGACTCATCAATTTTCGGGTAATACGCCAGCTCCGCTTCAAAGGCCGTCTTTCTGAGTGCGCCATCCTTGTTGTAAGCCATATTCCGGACTACCTGCAAAGGAAGCTTTTTGCTCTCCCCTTCCACCTCAATATCCACCAGGACAGTGGAGGTCAGCATATCCCGCAGCTTCTCCCATGCATTGGAGCCTGTGTTCTTCATTTTTGAAAGCAAGACTTCTTCCCCATCGCTGAGGAGATATTTTGTTGCCTCCAGGTTCTCCAGAAGGAAAAACCTGAATTCCTGCAAATAAACATCTGATTCAATCAACGCATCAAGGCCTTCAACCTTTGACAACCACTTCTGGAAAGCCACCTGCGGCTTTGTCAGCTCGGTTATTTTTTCTTCCAGAACGTCCTGCAGCTTCAAAGCCTTCTCATTTTTGGCCTCTACGCTGAGGGTTAGGCTTGCGTAGTAATACAAGCGCGTATACAGCAGGTAAAAAGCGTTCATTGTCTTTATGTATTCCTTCACCTTGCCTGAAGGGTTTTCAAAGTCAGCAAAGCTTTCTTCCGCCCACTGCTGGATCCGCCGGATTTCCTTGCCGCATTTTTCCAGGTCCTGCTTTAATGCTTCAGAATCCAGGGATGTATAAAGCTCATCCAAGCTCCATCTCATGTTCATTTTTATTTCCTCCCACTCAGCTGTAAATTTATACCCTATGCAGAGCCAATCAGCTTCTGCTTGAGTTCCTTCTCGATCTGGATCAGTTCGACCTCCGCCTGATGGCGTTTCTCCCGGCCTTCCTTCTGGATCTTTAGGGTTTCATCGATGGTGGCGATGAGGTCCACATTGACCTTCTTGAGGGTCTCGATATCCACAACGCCCCGCTCTGTTTCCCTTGCCAGGTCTATGGAGCTATCCTTCAGCAGTTCGGCATTTTTCATTAGAAGGGCATTGGTGGTATCGGTGACCTCCTTCTGAACTTCCAGTGCCTTTTTCTGCTTCAGAAGGCTGATGGCAATGACGATCTGGTTCTTCCAGAGGGGTATGGTATTTAAGATCGAGCTCTGGATTTTCTCCACCAGCACCTGGTTGTTGTTCTGGATCAGCCTGATCTGCGGTGCTGTCTGCAGTGCGACCATCCGTGAAAGCTTCAGGTCATGTATCTTCTTTTCAAAACGGTTGACCATCTGCAGCATATCGTTCAGACGCTGCGCATCAATGGGGTCGTTGGATGCCTTTACCTTCTCCTGCAGCTCGGGGATGACCTTTTCATTCATTTCCTTCAGCTTCAGGGTGCCGGCCATGATAAAATAATTCAGATTGCCCAAATAATCCAGGTTTTTGTCAAAAAGGTAATCCAACAGCGTAATATCCTTTAGAAGCTGCATTTTGGCCTTATCCAGCTCATCTACGATTTTTTCGATTTCGGTGCTGACCTTCTGGTACCGGGCTGCGAACTTCTGTGTATTGCTTACCAGTGACCCGAAGAAGGGAAATCTGGACATAAAACCTTTTCCGGATGATACACCGTCCACGTCCAGCTCCTTCACCTTCAGCATCAGGTCCGTCAGCACCTCCCCCACATAACCGCTGTCCTTGGCCCTGACCTCACTGACGATATTATCCGCAAAGCCGGCAATCTGGCTCTGGGCGCCGATGCCGTACTGCAGTATGAACTGGGAATCCTCCAGGTTGATGCTCTTGATGATTTCTGTAACCCGCTGCCGCTGCTCCTCTGTCATCTTGGACAAGTCGAACGCCTCTGCCTGCTTATCCATTAGCATTTGTTTTTCAAGAGCAGAGATCTTTTGCTGTTCCATAACCGCGCCTCCTTTATCTTTACCAAAACACATTTCATTATTATATACTGCCTGTCTGTCAAAAAGTTTCAAATCCGCGGCATCCGGGTTTCATGAGGCTTTCATCTGATTTGATTGTCATCAGCCCGAATCCATGCTACTATTATTTTAACATTATTTTCAAGACGTGAATACGCGTTTTTATTTTTTTTGAATAGGGGGTAGCTTTACGGATGATTGAATACAGGACAAGAAATATGATAACATAGAAAACGGTATATCCATAAGAGACTCTGATCGATTCGGGAATAAGCTAACTAATAAATGAGGTGTCATGGTGATGTCTATTGATAACAAACCCGCGCCCAGGCAGTCCTTCTTCAGAAATGCACTTCTGATGCTCTTTATGTGCATGCTGTTCTTTGCGCCGCTGAACCTGATGGCACTCTACAATTCACCGGTACCGATTGACCAGGGCTGGCAGTACCGGTTTGGTGACGCTCCTCTGAACGCGGACGGTGCGCCCCTATGGGTTTATGACAGCCCGTCGGACAGTGCCTGGAGGGATTTTCAGTATCCCGGCCAGCCTCCCAACAATCTCGGCATGCAAAATGTATGGCTTCGTACGCAGCTGCCCATGTCCGCCTATCGGGACCCTGCCCTGTTTTTTATAACTAACGACCAGGCGTTTGAGGTTTTCCTTGGGGACAGGCTGATATACCGCCATCTTGATATTGCCCATTTCAATGACAATCAGGCCCCCGGTTCCCCATGGCATCTGATCCCGCTTCCCGAAGACTATCCGGGACAAATGCTCCATATCCGGATGCATACCATGTTCAGCCGGAATGTCGGTCTGGTCCGCCGCTTTGAGATCGGATCCCGCAGCGACCACATCACGGGTATTATCGCAGAGGATGCCGACAGTGCCATACTGTCCAGCCTCTTTGTCTTCCTGGGCTTGATCCTGTTTTTCATATTCCTGATCCGAAGAAGCGTCCGGACAGCCTTTCCTTCCCTGGGCTTTTTTTCGGTTTGCATCGGCATCTGGCTGATTTCGGAATCCAATATCAAGCAGCTGTTCCTCGATTGGCCCCGCGCCTGGCTGTATATTGCATTTTCCGCCTTTTACCTGATGCCCATAGGATTCTGCAGCTTTGTTGAACAGATTTTCAAAGAGAATTGCAATATCTACGTCCGCTGGATGCGGCGCTTGCATACTGTTTTTGCCGTGGTTGCGCTGACACTGGATATCACCGGATTGTTTCCCGTCATATTTACACTGCAGCCCTTCTACGTGCTTTTGTTTCTCAGCATTCTTACGATCTTTGCCACCATCGTCCGGGCAGCCCGGCAGGGCAGTATCGAAATCAAGGTGTTTATTTGGGGCTTTTCAATTTTTTCCCTGTTCGGCATTTATGATATCCTGGGTTACTTTTTCCGCATTGTACCGTGGACCCAATTCATCATCCCATACGGTATGTTTGTTTTTCTGCTTGCCATGATCTACATTCTTGGCCGGCGTTTTGCGGACGTCTATGACAAGATGAAGGTTTATTCCGAGGAAATCGCCGGAAAAAACGAGGCACTGGCTGCTATGTACCAGGAAGTAACCAACTCAAAGGAGCGGTTGTCGGAATGGAACAGAAGCCTGGAGCAAACCGTGGAGCGCCGGACAGCATCTGTCCGCAACCTTTTGAACAATGCAGGCCAGGGTTTCCTGACCTTTGGCCGGGACCTTGTCGTTCACGGTGAGTACAGCGCCGAGTGCCGGAATCTTCTTGCCGGAAGCATTGAGGGCACGACCTTTCCGCAGCTTATATACCCCGAAGCTCCCGATCAGCAGGTTTTTCTCGAAGCGTTGCTGCTCCGGATCATTCATGAACCGAAAGAAGCCAGAAGGCACCTGTACCTTCCGCTGTTGCCCGAAGAAATACAAGTAGGCGGCAAGCATGTTCACATCGGGTACAAGCTTATCAAAGGCCATGAAGCCGCAGATGCCGAAGTGTTCATGGCGATTCTGACGGATATCACCGATAAGCGCCTCTTGGAATCCAAGGTGGAGCAGGAGCGCAACATCCTGAAAATGGTGGTAAAAGTCATCACCTGCTCTGATGATTTCAATGAAATCGTACGGGACTATGAAGCCTTCTGCCGTGACAAGCTGGAAGGCCTGTTCAAGGCAAGAAGCCTGTCTCCGGAAGAAGTCCTGTATGAGGTTTACCGCAGCATACACACCTATAAGGGTGCTTTCCTGCAGTTTGAAACGGTATATATCGTCCACCGGCTGCACCAGTTTGAAACGGCACTGACAGACTTCAAGGACAAGAATCCTTCGTTTACCCTGCAGGAGCTGAGACGTTTCATCGAGGCCCAATCTCTTGGCAGCTGGCTGGAAGAAGATATCCAAACCCTGAGGAATATTCTGGGCGACCATTTCCTGCAGCGTGAGGGCAATTTTGTTATCAACAAGAGCCGGCTTCTGGCTATCGAAGAAAAGATGCTGGCCATCCTTTCTCCCAACGAATGCGGTCTGCTGCTGCCGGATATCCGGAGGCTGCGCTACAAGCCCTTCCACCAGCTGCTGAAATGGCTGCCGGAGTATGCCGAAAGGTTAGCTGCCCGGCTTGAAAAGCCGTTGAGTCCCGTTGTCATCGAGGGCGGCGGCATGCTGGTGGACACCGACCTGTATCACAGCTTTTCGAAGGCCTTGACCCATGTGATCCGGAATATGGTGGACCATGGGCTTGAAGCCGCGGAAGAGCGGCTTTCAGCCGGCAAGCCTGAGTATGCCGCCATCAGCTGCAGCATCAGTATGGCAGAAGGTCACCTTTGCCTGACCCTTTCTGATAACGGCCGCGGCTTTGAGCTGGAAAAGATTAAAGACAGATTAACGGCCGCCGGCATCCTCAGTGCAGCGCATGCCGATTCCATCCGCACTGAAGAATTGATCGATATGCTGATTGACAACCATTTGTCCACCAAAGACAGCGTTTCCAGCCTGTCCGGAAGAGGAATAGGCTTGTCGGCGGTTAAATGCGAGACAGAAAAGCTGAATGGCCGCTTCCGGATCACCACGGTACCCGGAGAAGGCACGGTATTCCAATTTATCTTTCCTTACGGAGAAGTGCCTGCGGCAACGGATATTGATTCCGCTGCCGTCATGAGGCCGGTGATTGAAAATGCCATTGCCTTCTTGGGCGGCGAGACCGGGTCAACGGTTGTCAGTCATGATATCCAGGGTGTTCATCAGAATGAACACATCTTCTTGAAGGATTTTACCGCATTTGTCGCAATCCGTGGCATAGTCACCGGGAGATTCGTCCTGACGGCCTGCGAAGGGCTGGCGGGGCGACTGCTGGATGCCATCCTGCTGGATGACCTGTCAGAGGCTGAGCGGGATTATTATATCGAAGACGCTTTGGCCGAAAGCGCTAATGTCATTGTCGGCAACGCCATCAAGGCATTTCCCGGGCTTGAAAACCTTGTCGTCATGGAACCACCGGTTGCTGTTCGGATCAAGGGTGCGGCAATCCGCTTCCTGGAGTGTGTATCGTGGACCTGCAGCCTCGATACGGAGTATGGAAGCTTGAGTATCAGCTTTGTAACGCCTTCGGGCAGCAATATCTCGATCCAGTAAGGAAAGCCATCCGCTGGACACTGGAACTGTGTCTCACGGATGGCTTTATATCATTCTACCGGTGCAAATACTTTCAGGAAATGCTTTTTGACCTCAATATCCAATGGAAAATCCGGTCCCTTTTCTCCGTCAATATCCGTTTCGCAGCTGCCGCCGCATCCGATCTGAAGCCGGTCTGTCTGAAAATGATAGATATTGGAATCCCCCAAATGCTCGCCCCTCAGGATCTTGAGGAATAAGGCCACAAAATTGGTGATGTTGGATGCTTTGATGGCCAGTACATCCATCCGGCCGTCATCGATTTTGGCATAAGGCGCCAGCCTTGTAAAGCCGCCTGCCGAACTGCCGTTCAGTATCAGGAAAAGCAGGAAATTATCCTCTATCACATTGTCCCCATATTGCATCCGCATCCTGAAGGTTGTAAACTTCGGGATCTCCTCAATTCCCTTGATGTAATACGCAATTTTACCCAGTGCGTTTTTTAGATTGGTATCCGTCTTATAGGATATATCCGTCAGGAGTCCCGCACTGCATACATTGATAAAGTACCTGTCGTTAACCCGCCCTATGTCCACACGTCGGGTAGCGCCCTTCAGTACCAGCTCGCAGCAGGCATCAATATCCTTGGGTATATTCAGGTAGGTAGCAAAATCGTTTGCCGTACCGTAAGGGAAGATGCCCAGGGGAGTACTGATCCGCCGTTCCGCCATCAGGTTGACCACCGAGCTGATGGTGCCGTCTCCGCCCGAAACACACACAGCCTCGTAATCCTCATGTATATCGAAAAATGCTTTTTCCAGCTGACTGATATCGCTGCTTCTGTAGGGCATAACGGCATAACCGGATTTTTGGAACTTTTCCAGAATGTTGTCCAACCGGTTTTTTAAGGTGCCGTCTCCTGAAAAAGGATTGTAAATGAATTTGATTTTTTTCATTCCGTTCCCTCCACTGGAAAATTCATGCTAGTATCATTATAAGTTCAGCAGCCGTTGCTGTAAAGCGCTGTATATCTGCTGCATGATTAAGTTAATAATGCTTTTCCAATTTAATATTTTGTGTAATTTGTGATATACTAATACTATAAGCATATACTATTTTTTGAATGGTTAAATATTTTGAGGAGGCGTTATCCCATCATGAAAAACGAAAACAATGAAATGCCGGTATTTGGTGAAGACCTGAAATCCTCTACAATGGATTTTTATCCTGTTTCACCCGGCGCCGTGAAGCGGGCACGCTTTGTTTCTTCCATCATTGAGAAGGCAGAGGAAAATGATGAGCAGATCAATATAGGACGAAGCTGATTTCTCGGAATAGCATATAAAATACAAAAAAGCAGATTGCCTTATGCATATCTGCTTATTCTTTCGTGATGGCGGAGAAGGAGGGATTCGAACCCTCGCGCCAGTTTCCCGGCCTACGCCCTTAGCAGGGGCGCCTCTTCGACCTGCTTGAGTACTTCTCCAGGACTACTTGACAAAAACTTTATGGGTTTGTACATGGAGGAGAGAGAGGGATTCGAACCCTCGGACGCCGCAAAGCGCCTCTGGTTTTCAAGACCAGCTCCATAAACCGCTCGAACATCTCTCCTCGTTACGGACAATTTACATTATAACAATTCTATATCTCAGTGTCAACCGATAAAATTTTTAAAATACTGTGAAATAGTGTCATTGCATCAAGCTTTTTCACTATTTTTTCATCCGATCCAATCCACCCATAAAAGGTCGCAAAACCTCTGGTATCACCACACTGCCGTCGCCCTGCTGAAAGTTCTCCAGAATGGCGGAGAGCGTCCTGCCCACAGCCAGTCCCGAGCCGTTCAATGTATGGACAAAACGGGGCTTTTCCTTGGGTTCCGGACGGAACTTGATATCCGCTCTTCTGGCCTGATACTCCTCGAAGTTGCTGCAGGAGGATATTTCGACATAGCGGTTGTAGCTGGGCATCCAAACCTCGATATCATAGGTTTTGGCCGATGAGAAGCCCAGATCGCCGGCACAAAGGCTTACCACCCGGTAGGGCAGTCCCAGAAGCTTCAGTATCCGCTCAGCATCCTCCGTCAGGGCTTCCAGCTCATTATAAGAGTTCTCAGGTGCAGCGAACTTGACCAACTCCACCTTGTTGAACTGGTGCTGCCGGATGAGTCCTCTGGTATCTCTTCCGGCGGACCCTGCTTCTGCCCTGAAACAGGCACTGTATGCCGTATATTTAATGGGCAGTGTGCTGCCCTCCAGGATCTGTTCACGGTGCATGTTGGTCACCGGAACCTCGGCGGTGGGAATCAGGAAGTATTCGGTATTGGCCACCTTGAAAGCATCCTCCTCAAACTTCGGAAGCTGTCCGGTACCCACCATGCTCTTCCTGTGCACCATAAAAGGCGGGAATACTTCCGTATAACCTGCTTCTATATGGGTGTTCAGCATAAAATTGATGATAGCCCGCTCAAGTCTGGCGCCCAAACCTTTATAAAAGGTAAACCGCGCACCTGTCACCTTTCCTGCCGAAGCAAAATCCAGGATGCCCAGGTTTTCTCCGATATCCCAATGGGCTTTTGGCTCGTACTCAAACCGGGTGGGCTCTCCCCATTTCCTGATCTCTGTGTTGTCGGCATCGGAGCTGCCGTCCGGCGTGCTGTCGCTGGGTGCATTGGGTATGGTGAGCAGGATGCCGGTGATCTCCTCATCCACCTCTCTCAATTTGTCGTCCAGCTCTTTGATTTTGTCCGAAACCTCACGCATTTCGAGAATCAGCGCTTCGGCATCCTGCTTTGCCTTCTTGAGCTTTGCTACCTCTTCCGACACTTTGTTCTTCCTGCTTTTCAGCTCTTCTACCTCGACAAGCATTTCTCTCCGTTTCTCATCCAGAGCAACCACATCGTCGATCCTGTAGGATTGGCCTCTCCTGGCCAGCTTTCTTTTCACTTCTTCGGGGTTTGACCGGATGGCTCTGATATCCAGCATATTCATTCCTCCTCTTTTATTGTCCTTTTGACTGCTTTTTGAAAAATAAAAAGCCTTCCATCCCTCAAAGGGACGGAAGGCGATCCGTGTTGCCACCCTAATTGACATCAATCTGCCCGAAAGCGGATCGATGTCCTCTTGACCTTTTAACGGCTTTGCCGGTGCTGCTCCTCGCAGACTGCTCCGGGATGGATTCAGGATACTGCCTGTCGGCTTTCACCACCCGCCGACTCTCTGAAAGGCTGATGTCCGTCTTTTCCCTTCATTGCATTTCGCTTCTTGGTATATTTTTTACCATTTTACTACGAATTATGTGTGAATGCAACTACAATTTATCATCCGCCGCCTACCGGCGGAAAAATCGACAGCAGATCATCCTCAAAGAGCGGTTGGTCCAGGTGCCCATCCTTACCATTAATCAGTAAAATGGCTACATCCTCTGCCTTGATCATCAGACTGCGGAGGATTTCGCCGGCGGATGCGCCGTCCTGGGCATCAACCTCAAGCGCCTTTCCCCTGCCTTCTCTTAATGTTGCAAACAATTTGACACGGATATTCATCGTATTCCTCCTACAAACATATCGCAATCCTTCTTGACCATAGGCAGTCTCCGCAAGCCGGTGTATTGCCGTCGCAATCCATATCGCTGCGCCTTGCAAAGTCGCAGCCGTCCGCCAGATCACAATCAATGCAGGAAGGATAACGGTTGCAGATCACCATCTCTCTGAACTGGCAGTAAGCTTTGCTATCCCACAGCGCTTTTAGGCGCTGCTCATTGATGTTTCCGAAGCTGTACGGCTGTATTGCTTTTTTTCTCCCGAAAACGAACTCATCATACGAATGGGAAAGGCGGTGGCATGGGCTCACCTCTCCCGAAGCACAGATGAATACCGCATCCGACTCCGCATAGCTGCACCTGCGTTCAGTCTTCACCTCGCAGTGAGGCAGCATCACCTGGAGACCCATCCTCAGGGAGTCCTTGCAGGCGCGGTTCAGGTAATCCTTCATTTCATCATTGCGGTACCTGGAATAGAGTATCGCCTGGCTGCTTTCCTGTGTCATGGGAATCAGGTTGGATACAATCAGAGCCCTTGCATTCAGCTCTGCAGCCAGCTTCATGACACCGGGCAAATCCGCACAGTTCTCAGCCGAGAGAACAAATTGGATATATATTTCCGGCAGTGCCCTGTTCAGCTTCCGCTTCAAAGCCTGAACCGCTCTGATGGTCTGGCAGACCTGCTCCAGGCTGGAGCCGCGGATTTTGGAAAAGCGGTCCGCCAAGCCATCGATGGAAAAAACCAGCTTTCCGGCATAACGTGCCATTATCTCAACCTTTTCGGTATCCTCAATGATCCCATTGGTTGTAATGGTGAGGTCATAAGGACTCAGTGCCTTGACAGCCGTACAGAAAAGTGCCGATACCGTAGGCTCGCCGATCCCGCCCAGAACAACTTCCTTCAGTTCATCCAGTTCCGAAATATTCTGAAGCAGCCTTTGATAGGTCTCTTCTGCCATATCTCCGGTGCTGTTGCGCCAGGACCTGCGGTAACAGATGGCACAGTTCAGGTTGCATCGGTCCGTCAGCTCAAGATACAGCTTTCTGATGGACATCGCATTCCCCTTTATGCCAAGCCCAATGCTTGCAGTTTTTCCTCACTGGGAACGCCTTCCTTGGTCCAGCCGCGAAGCTCATAGTACGCAGGCAGCAGCTCATCCAGCTTGTGAACCCAGCCTTTGGACGGACCTTCCGCAATTTCCTCTTCCAACAACCGTTTGGGTAACGTATCCTCTTCGGGTTTTATTCCTGCCTGGAGGTTGAACATTCTTTCCAGGTTCCATATCCTGTCTCCGGCCTCCAGAATGGTTTCAGCCGTATATTTGCCGCCTGTAACCGCATTGTAAAGCTCTGCATAATCGCCGGCACCCAGTGCAAAGGAGGTGAACAAGCACAGTCCCATTGAATCGATGACAGCAGTCAGATCCTGGAATATCTTGACCCACAGTGCCTTGCCTTCCAAAGCGAACCGGTCCAGCTTCTCCGGCGATGCCAGGATCTCGGGTGAAATCATATAGCCTCTCACATGGCAGCCGCCGCGGTTGGAGGTTGCATACTGCAGGCCGTGGCCTTGGACACCTCTTGGATCATAGGCAGGAAGCTCCTGCTTCTTCACTGTCATAGACAGCTCCGGTACGCCGTACATTTCAGCCAGCCGGTAGGAGCCATCGGCCATTTTGTCCCCCAAGCCCTGTCTCCAGCCTATCTTCTTAGTCCACTCGATAACCGCTTCCGCATTGCCGAATTCAAGGGACAGCCCTTCCAGCTCCGCTTCCTTTATATGGCCCTTCTCATACAACTCCATGGCAGCTGCAATGGTAGCACCGACGGAGATCGTATCCAGACCCAGCTCATTGCACCAATAATTCGCTTTTATGACAGCGCCCAGATCCGATACGCCGCAGTCGGAGCCGAAAGCCCATACGGTTTCGTATTCCGGCCCGCCCCCTTCGATGTCATCTACTTTGCAATACCGTCCGCAGGCAATGGGACACCTGTAGCAAGGGTCTTTTTTGACCAGGTATTTTTCTGCCAATGTCTCGCCGCTGATTTCTTCTGCTTTGTCGAAATAAGCCTTCTGGAAATTATTTGTCGGCAGTATGCCGTTTTCATTGATGATATTGACCAAGACCGCCGTTCCATAGGTCGGCAGTCCTTGCCCCGTAACGCCGTTCTCCCTGAGTTTCTTGTTGTCGGCCGAAACCAGCGCCTTCAGATTTGCCTCATCATGCAGCGCCACTTTTTTACTGCCTTTCACAACAATGGCTTTCAGGTTCTTAGAACCCATAACGGCACCCACGCCCGAACGTCCGGCCGCCCTGGAATAATCATTCATGACGGCAGCCATTCTGGAAAGCTTTTCCCCTGCAGGTCCGATCAAACACACCTTGGCTTTTTCCCCATTCTCAGCTTCCAATGCCTTTGTGGCTTCTGTCACGGCTTTGCCCCACAGATGTGATGCATCCCGGATCTCAACTTTTTCATCCTCTATACTGATATACACCGGTGCATCTGCTTTATCTTCCAGTATGATGGCATCATAACCGGCCGTCTTCAGTTCAGCACCCCAGTAACCGCCGGAGTTGGAACAAGCAACCGTGCCGGTAAGAGGCGACTTGGTAACCACCATGTAGCGGCCGCCTGTGGGTGTCGGTGTTCCGGTCAAAGGTCCGGTAACAAAAATCAGCTTGTTTTCGGGGCTCAACGCATCTGCCTGGGGATTCACTTCCTCCATCAGGATTTTGGTTCCCAAGCCTCTGCCGCCAATAAACTTTTCACCTTCTTTAAGATCCCAGGCTTCCACCGTCACTGTCCGGTCCTTCAAATTGACTCTCAATCTTTTACCGAAATAGCCGTACATATAAGCGCCTCCTTATTATTATCTTTACGATTACAATAAGCAAAGCCTGTGCCAAATAGAAAAACCCCCTGTTTTAGCCGTTTTTACAGGAGGTCTTTGATTGGTTTGCTCCATTTCAATACATTATTGCTCTATTTTATATGTTCCATTTCGATGCATTGTTCCGTTTCGGAGCACTCAATGTGGTACTTCTCCATTTTGCGGTAGAGTGTGTTTCTGCCGATTCCCAGCGCTTTGGCAGCTACGGTAATGTTGCCGTCGTACTTGCGCAGGGCTTTGCGTATCAGGCTTGCCTCCATTTGTTCCAAATCGAGACACTCTTCCACAGCATTTTCGGTCGTGACCTGCTGATAACTACCGGCTCTGAACTCAGCCGGCAGCTTCTGTGTATTGATTATTCTCTCTATGACATTTTCCAGCTCCCTGATATTGCCGGGCCAATCGTAGCTGACAAGCCGGCTCATGATCTCGTCATCCAACTGGACCTCTTTCTTGTTCAAACGTCTTGAAACGGTTCTCATAAAGTACCGGGCAATTTCCGGTATGTCGTCCCGCCTTTCCCTCAATGCCGGTAAATGGATGGGCAGGACGTTGAGACGGTAATACAGATCCAGGCGGAAGTTGCCCTTCTCCACCTCCTGGAGGAGGTTTTTGTTGGTAGCAGCGATGATGCGCACGTCGATAGGTATTTGCTTTGTTCCCCCCACCCGGCTGATGACACCCTCTTCAATGACCCGCAGCAGCTTGGTCTGCATGTCCACCGGCATTTCCCCGATTTCATCCAGCATCACGGTACCGCCGTCGGCAATCTCAAATTTTCCGGCAGCGCCGCCCCTTTTTGCCCCGGTAAAAGCCCCCTCCTCGTAGCCGAAGAGTTCGGACTCCATGAGGTTTCTGGGAATAGCACCGCAGTTGATAGCAATAAAGGGTTCTTCCTTCCTGTTGCCGCAATTGTGAATGGCCTGGGCAAAAACTTCCTTGCCTGTGCCGCTTTCTCCGGTAATCAGTATGGTGGATTTGCTGTCAGCCACTTTTTTCGAATAGTCGATCACTTCAAGAAAGCGCTCATTCCTGCCAATGATCTTGTCGAAAGTGTAGATGGCCTTGCTTCCCATAATGCGGTTAGCCAGTTTCCGGATCCGTTTGATCTCTTTGAAAACATAAATGATCTCCTGCAATTCGTTTTCCCCGCCGTAGACAGGGTAAGCACTCAGGCTGAACTGCAGTTTGTCGGTGTTGGTCTTGACATAGACGTCCTCTTCATGGAAGGCTTCCTTTGCCTTCAGAGTATCGGTGACCTTCTCCCAGCCTTCAAACAGCTGGTATATTTGCTTGTTCAGCATTTCCTTCTGAGACATGCCGAACATATCTAATGCATTCTTATTCATCATGATGATTTTTCCGCTCATGTCAGAGGTCATGATACCGGCCACAAGGGATTCGATAATGGTCTCAAAATGTTTGTTGGCAAATGCCAGCTTGGAATTGTACTCTCCTATGACCAGCATCTTGCCGATAGCGTCCGCTGCAGCAACCACCATGCCCAAGGTATGGGAATGCACGTTTTCGCTATATCCTGTCAGGTCCAGAGAACCGATGATCTGCCCTTTGGGGTTCCGGATAGGCGCTCCTGAACAGGTCCATCGGTGATAGGCCGTTACGAAGTGCTCCTGCCCCGAAATCTGTACTGGCATGCCTTCTGCAATGGCTGTGCCCATTGCATTGGTGCCGATGCTTTCTTCATCCATATAAGCACCGGGAATCATCTTAAGGCCAAAGGCCTCCGACAGGATTTCCTGATCACCGATCACATTAAGCAGACAGCCTGCGCCATCCGTCAGCATAGCAAAAAAACCGGAGCCCTTGACAAAGTTGTATAGCTGATCCATAAAAGGCCCTGCCGTCAGGATCAGCTCCCGCTGCTCCTCCAGTTTCTTTTGCAGTTCTTGGCCGGTCATGATCCTCGCACTGTATATGCGGTCCAGCGGCACACACAATTCCATGCAGCGCTTGTGTGAACGTTCAATGTATGGTGCTCTCATATACACCATCCTTTTCAACAATGATTGCGATTATACGCCAATTTCTTTTCAAAGCGGCATGCTGCTGCTTCTGTTCTTAAAATATCACACAAACGCGCCGATAGCAATCCACAAACTTGGCAGCCCCTGCGCTCTGACAAAATGTGTTGATGTATTTATTGTTGGAATATTTGGAATATTGTGTTATGATTTAATTACTTCTTTTTTTAACCTGTTTTGGTTAAATCTACTGCTTTTGGAATTTAGACTGATAGGCAAAAGGTTTTTCACATCCTGTATGGAATTTATATTAAACCTAATAGACTTAAGAATTAGAAGGTGATATTTTGAGCATTCATCAAAAAATCAACCTCATCAAGAAAGACATGACCTATATGGATCTTTCCGATGCCATTTATACCAAAACCGGATTATCCATACATTACACTACACTGCAGAAATACACCTCCGGCAAGCGCACCCCTTCCCTCAAGACGCTGAAGGCCATTGCCGACTATGCAGGGCTGCCTATCAGCTGGTTCTATGAAGAGCACGACAGCATCAATTCCTCAGATGCTTTTTCAAGGCTGCTTGATGCCATCAGATCCCTATCAACGGAGTCACTTCGGGAGCTCAGCGGCTTCGTCGTCTATCTCAAGACCAAAGAAGAAAAGAAGAACCCTCCAGCTGCAGATGCATAATTTACCCGTTTTAGGCGATACTGATAAAAAGGCTTTATTTGAGGCATTTGCAATCGAGTGCCTTCAAGGGGGATAAGCTTGAAATAAGGGGGAAGCGCTTATTATGACAAAGCTGGATGTGATCAGTCAAATTGCTGATCTAAAGGAGATCGATTACCGCAATACCTTAGCCATTACTTGCCTGATAGAGCTCCTGGTGGATAAAGGCATTTTGGAAAGAAACGAAATTGCGTCCAAGGCCTATGTGTTGGAGAATCAAACCTTGGACCAGCTACGCAGGGCACGGGTCAAATGTTGAAGACAGACAACTTCATTGCAATAAAAAACAAAGAAACAGACGTGGCCTGTTTCTTTGTTTTTGTTATTCTTCTTAGTAGGCTTTTGCCACATAAACCATTTTTTCTGCTTTTCCGCCGCATACAAGGCACTTGTCGCCCACCTGCTCCTGGTTGAACGGCATGCACCGGATGGTGGCATTGGTATCCTCTTTCAGTTTGTCTTCGCAGGCCCGGCTGCCGCACCACATGGTTTTTACAAAGCCCGGTGTCTCCTGCATGATGCGTTTGAATTCCTCATAATCTGTTGTGGTGAAGGTCTTCTCTTCCCTATTCTTAAGCGCCTTATTGAACAAGGTGGCATGAATATCGTCAAGAAGCTTTCCGATGGTCTCTGTCAGGTTATCCATGGAAACGGTGAATTTTTCCAGCGTGTCCCTGCGTGCAATGGTAACCTGATTCTTTTCAATATCCTTGGGACCGATTTCCATACGAACCGGTACCCCTTTCATTTCCCACTCATTGAACTTCCAGCCCGGGCTGTAAGTATCCCGGTCGTCCATTTCGATTCTGAAGCTTTTAGCCAACTCTGCCTTGATTTCATTGGCCTTTTCCAGCACACCCTCTTTGTGGGTTGCTATGGGGATGACAACGACCTGTATCGGTGCTACCCTCGGCGGCATAACCAGTCCCCGGTTGTCCCCGTGGACCATGATGATTCCGCCGATTAGCCTGGTTGAGATGCCCCAGGATGTTGTCCATGCATATTTATGGGTTCCATCCCGATCCAGGAATTTGATATCGAACATTTTGGAAAAATGCTGTCCCAGGTTGTGGGAGGTTCCGGCCTGCAGCGCCTTACCGTCATGCATCATGGCTTCCATGGTATAGGTCCTCAGCGCCCCCGCGAATTTCTCCTTCTCGCTCTTCTGCCCCAAAACAACCGGCATAGCCAGCTCATCCTCTGCAACCTGCCTGTATACCTCCAGCATCTGCATGGTTTCCTTCTGGGCGTCTTCCTCATCTACGTGAACGGTATGGCCTTCCTGCCACAGGAACTCCGCCGTTCTCAGGAAAGGTCTTGTTGTCTTCTCCCACCGGACCACATTGCACCACTGATTGATCAAAAGCGGCAGATCCCTATAGGATTGGACCCATTTGGAATACATGCTGCAGATGATGGTTTCGGAGGTAGGCCTGACGAACAGCCTTTCAGCCAGTTCCTCATTTCCACCGTGGGTGACCCACAGTACCTCAGGCGCAAAGCCCTCGAAGTGTTCCGCTTCCTTTTTCAGATAGCTTTCGGGAATCAAAAGCGGAAAATAAGCGTTTTTATGTCCGGTTTCCTTGAACCGCCTGTCGGTAACGCGCTGAATACCTTCCCATACGCCGTAACCATAAGGCTTGATGACCATGCAGCCTTTCACCGGCGCGTAGTCCACCATATCCGTCTTTAAAATCACATCCGTATACCATTGAGAAAAATCTACTTCCATGGGGGTAATTTCCTTAACGAACTCCTGTTGTTTTTTCTCGGCCAATTTGATCACTCCTTATCTTTATGTATTATATCGTTTCATCGTTTCCAATAATAAAACCTTCATCTCCATGAAGGGACGAAGGTCTATCCGCGGTACCACCCTGTTTAGCCCCGACCAACACTTGGTCGACACCACTCTTTACCCTTAACGCGGGCAACGGCATGGCTCCTCGCCGGCAGCTCCCAGGGCGGGTTCAGGAAACAGGCGTCCGGAAGATCTTTCAGCCGATGGACCTTCCTCTCTGATGACAATGATTTCCCTACTGAACCTGATCATCGCTTTTTAGCTTTTAGATAACGTATACATTATCCTAACACAGGCATTATCCATAACCATCAGAAACGCTTTGCATCGCAATAATATCCTCATATTTTAAGTTTCTCATAGTCAAGTTACACTATATTATATATTATGTCCAAACACCCTGTCAATATATGAGCGCCACAGGTTTCTGCCATGCTTCAAAATTAAAGGAAGGACCGCAAAACGCGATGCCTTCCTTTTTCTGCTGCTTGCAGCATTTCAATGCATACTGCTTAAATCCAGTTTATTTCGCTGCTTTTGCAGCTTCCTTCTTGGAGGTTCTCCACAGCAGGTAAGCGAACCCGCCCCAGTTGATGCCTAGCAATATGATCATCCAAAGTGCCAGATCCATATTATTCTACCTCCTTATTGCCTTCCTTGGTCCACTTGGTTAAGAAGCTGTTAGCCAGCAGCACCACAATAATGAGCAATGCCCATTGCAGTGCGATGGTTCCTACATTGAAGACTTCAAAGGGCTTGAACCAGGTTTCCGGGTACCAGGAAATGGACTGCATGATCCACCAACCTGTCACAAACAGGAATACGATAGGTGAAACGTACTTGATGACAAAAGTCCACCACGGACCCATCTTAATATCAGCGTAAGGATTGATGATTTCGGTACGGACTTTATCAGCGCCATATTTCCACATAGCACAGATAACGAAGAATCCGCTTACCAGAAGTCCTACACCCCATACCCAGTCCTGATTGTCCAGAAAGTCCGGGAATATTGCTGAAGGAATTCCGAGAACAAAGCTGCCGACTACTGTGTAGAGCGTTGCTTTCTTTCTGTCCCAGCCTGCATCCATGAAAGCCCTGGCGCCAACCTCAACCATTGCGATAAGCGAGGAGAACGCTGCAAACACCATTGCCAGGAAGAATATGGGCGCTACAATGAAGCCGCCTGTCATCTTCGGGAACAGCTGTGCAAGGGATATGAAGGTAAGACCGGTATTGCCCGCCAATGCTGCCTGTATTGCCTCTGGACCAGCAGACAATGCGAAAACGGTAGGTATTACAACGATACCTGCCAGTATTGCTGCTGTCTGGTCGCCAAAGCCTACAATCAGGCAGTTCTGGGAAATATCTTCAGTCTTCTTGGTATAAACCGCATAGGTTAGCAGCAAGCCCCAGCCGGCTCCGGTAGACCAGGCCGATTGCGTAATGGCCTGCAGCCAGGTCGTGGGTTCAGCCAGTTTGGACCAGTCAGGTACAAACAAGTATCTCAGACCCTCTCCCGCCCCGGGAAGCGTTACTGACCGAATTGCTGCGATGATGAGGAATACAAAGAGCACCGGAATCATGACCTTTGTTACTTTTTCTACGCCGCCCTGAATACCTCTGTAAATAATAAGTCCGCATAAGCCGATTGAAATGGCATGGAATATCAGATTCTGTCCCGGTGAATGGAGGAAGGAATTCCAGATTGCTGCGGTGTCGACGCCTTCCTTGAAAGCGCCTGTCAATGCCAGCGTGAAATACTTTACGCACCATCCGGTTACCACAGAATAGTAGAAGGCAATCAGCATACATACAGTAACCATCCAGGCGCCCATCCAGGTATATTTCTTACCCATGAAATCCCTGAAGCCGCCTATCGGACCCAGTCTGGTGGTTCTTCCTATGGCCATTTCACCCATGAGAAGCGGTGCAGACCAGATGAACAGTGCAATGGTGTACGCCAGCACAAATGCGCCGCCGCCGTTCTGGGCAGCCATTCTGGGGAAGCGCCAGATGTTACCTGTCCCGACCGCCATACCGATTGCAGCAGCAATGAAGCCCCACCGTGATGCAAATTGTTCCTTGTTACTCATTAATAAACCCCCTTACTTTGATTTATTGCATTAACCGACTTGTCTGACGCCTGATTCCGATGATTTGCTGCACTTTTCCCAATATTCAGTCAGCTAAAAACATAATACCTCAATAAGTGCCATTCGATCATGCTGATGAATAAAAATACCGCCGTCATAAAAGGAGAGCTAGGTGTGAAGCCTGCAGCCGTTATTGATGGGTTCCGAGTGCTCATTTCACCGGAGTCGTCTGTAGCCAGAACGTCAGGTTAAAGATGCCTTTACCGGATTTCGGAAATTGATATCTTAAATTCCAATTTTAGCTTGAATTTTACCATTAATTTTTATACAATTCAACTGGTTTTTTAAAATTTTCAATAAAAATTTAAAACTTGAAATATTCTGACGATATATCTTGTAAGTGCTGCGTTATCCTAATATGCAATTTTCATACCACTGTGAATCTCCATTTGCTAAGCGGTACAAACCTGCTGAAATCAAGGTCCGGCGCGTATCTTAGTGTTTTAATGAAGATTACCGGCAAGGAATTCAACCCTTATCGTTAAGAATGTAAACAAAAGTGTTTTTTTTATGAAATTTTCAAAAATTGTTATAGGAATGCAGGATTTTTTTAAATAAATGCGAATTTATATGTAAATAGCAATTATTTGTCTTGTTTAATATATGCGACCAGCTTTATTTTTTATGTGTCCATTATTATTTTATTTCATTTCGTGTATACATAATACCAACTATTTTATTTTTTTGCTAATATAATAATATTGGACTTCTTATGAATCCTTATATTTCAACGTTTCAGTACGGATTCAAGTTAAAATACAAGTCACATTCCAAAGAGACATTCCTTGGCGTATAAGGAATATTCTCTTAACATTTAAAGGAGGGGTATCTATGCGTATTGAGGAGCATCCCATTTTATCCTTCAAAAAAGGGCCCAAGGTCCGTTTCACCTTTGACGGTAAAACCTATGAAGGATATGAGGATGAGCCCATAGCAGCCGCACTGCATGCTGCAGGGGTCAGAACATTGGGACACAGCCACAAGCTTGGCAGGCCCAGAGGCTTTTACTGTGCCATCGGGAACTGTTCATCCTGTCTCATGGTCGTAAACGGGGAACCCAATGTGAGGGTCTGTGTGGAAAAGCTCAAGGATGGAATGGTAGTAGAAACGCAGAAAGGGAAGGGTGATTTGAGATGAAGAAAACTGAAATCGTCGTCGTCGGCGGTGGTCCTGCGGGTCTGTCTGCTGCCATTAATGCCGCTTCCCTGGGTGCCAAGGTTACGGTTTTTGACCGCAACAGCCAGCTTGGCGGACAGCTGGTCAAGCAGACACACATGTTTTTCGGTTCCCAAAAGCAGTATGCTTCCATCAGGGGCGTTGATATTGCAGATATCCTGACCAATGAGTTGATGAAATATAAGGACAATATTGAGATTCACACCGATTCTACGGTAATCGGTATGTATGAGGACGGCATGCTTACCGTGGAGCAAGACGGGAAATACATGAAAATCAAGCCGCAATCCGTTATTGTGACAACCGGTGCCTCCGAAAAATTCCTGACATTCCCCAACAATGACCTGCCTGGCATATATGGAGCCGGTGCAGTCCAGACGCTGATGAATGTTTATGGCGTTGCACCCGGTGACAGCGTACTGATGATCGGTGCAGGCAATATCGGACTTATTGTAAGTTATCAGTTGATGCAGGCTGGAATCAAAGTCAAAGCCATTATTGATGCCGCCCCTAAAATCGGCGGATACCTGGTGCATGCGTCAAAGATTCGTAGGATGGGTGTTCCAATCATGACCTCCTATACTGTCAAGTATGCGCATGGCACCGAAAAGCTTGAGAAGGTCACCATCTGGAGGCTGGATGAGAAATGGCAGCCCATGCCGGGCACCGAGTTGGATATCGAAGCGGATGTCATGTGCATCTCAGTCGGTTTGTCCCCGCTTGCCGAGCTACTGTGGCAGATTGGCTGTGATATGAAATTCGTACCGGAGCTTGGGGGCCACGTTCCAGTAAGAAACGAAGAGCTCGAAACCAGTATGAAGGGCATATATGTGGCCGGTGACGTAGCCGGAGTGGAAGAAGCCAGTGCGGCGATGGTTGAGGGCAGGCTTGCCGGTCTTTGCGCCGCCAAGAACCTGGGCTATACGTCTGATCAGTTTGACGCTCTTAAGGCGGACTACCTGGATCAGCTGAATGCTTTAAGATCGGGACCTGTGGGTGAAAAGATCCGCAAGGGCCTCGACCAATTAGTGGGTTAGGAGGTATTGGAAATGTTAGAAAAAACGGGAATTGCAACCGAACAGGATCTTGCAGGTATTATGCCTCCGAAGGAAAGGCTGGCTCAGGGTCCGGTGGCTGTGATAGAATGCTTCCAACGGATTCCGTGCAATCCTTGCTATACCGCGTGCAAAAGGGGCGCTATCCAGGAATTTGAGGATATCAACGACCGGCCGGTTATTGATGTGGATAAATGCAACGGCTGCGGTATCTGCATCAGCAACTGCCCCGGGCTCTCCATTTTCGTCATTGATGAGACCTATTCGGATACCGAGGCTTTGGTAAAGATTCCGTATGAATTCCTTCCACTTCCAGAAGAGGGCACCTTTATAACCGCACTGGACAGGGAAGGCAAAGCAGTATGCAGGGCTAAGGTTCACAAAGTATTGAATTCAAAGGCTCAGGATAAAACCCCGGTTGTATCCCTTATCGTTCCCAAGGAGTTTTCAATGGTTGTCCGCTGCTTCAGCATTGATGATTTTTATAGCGACAATACAATTATATGCCGCTGTGAGGAGATCACACTGGGGCAGGTACGGGAGCTTATCCGTAAAGGCTACCGGAGCCTGGATGAAATAAAGAGAATATCCAGAGCCGGCATGGGACCCTGCCAGGGAAGGACCTGCCGGCAGCTCATCATGCAGGAGATCGCTGCAGCTACCGGTGTAAAAATGGGCGAACAGAGGATGTCCACTTTCCGCCCCCCGGCAAAACCCATCAAACTAGGCGCTTTGCTTGGAGGTGACGACCATGAATAGAACAGCGAGTGCGGTCATTATCGGCGGCGGAATTTCCGGTGTTGCCATCGCTTATAATCTTGCCAAAAAAGGCATGAAGGACGTCATTGTCCTGGAAAAAGGTTACCTTGCCAGCGGATCAACCGGCCGGTGCGGCGCGGGCGTCCGTATGCAGTGGGGAACTGAATTGAACTGCTCCTTTGCAAAATATAGCATCGAAGCCTTTGAGCGGGCCAATGAAGAGCTGGAGTACGACGGTGATATCGAATTCAAGCAGGGCGGCTATCTGATTGTCGCATCCACAGAGAAGGAAGAGATCCAGTTCAAGAAAAATCTGGAGGTTCAACACCGTTTGGGGATTCCGTCCAAGTTCCTTACACCGAAAGAAGCCAAGGAAATCATTCCTTATATGGACGAATCCAAGATCACTTGTGCTACCTTCTGTCCCAAGGACGGACATTTGAATCCCTTCAAGACAACGGACGCCTATGCACAGGCTGCAAGAAGGCTCGGTGTTGAGATCATGACCTATACCACTGTTACAGGTATCAAGACAGAAAACGGTAAGATTTCCGGCGTCCAAACCGATAAAGGCTTTATTTCCACGCCCATTGTCGTAAATGCAGCAGGTGGCTATTCGAAGCATATCGGGGAGCTTGCAGGTATCGATCTGCCACTCTATCCGGAAAGGCATCAGATCCTTGTTACCGAGCCGGTTGCGCCGCTTCAGGGACCCATGTACATGTCCTTTTCTATGAATATCTACCTGCAGCAATGTCCTGAAGGCAGCTTCATCATGGGCCGGGGCGATGCTGACGAGCCTCATGACGGCAATATCAATTCCAGCTGGCATTTCATGGAGGAGATGGCCAAGACCACTTGCGAACTGCTGCCGCTGCTTAAAAAGCTGAATGTGGTGCGTCAGTGGGCCGGACTTTATTGTATGTCTCCCGACAGGCAGCCGCTGTATGGCAGCGTCAAAGAACTGGAAGGCTTCTATCTTGCATGCGGCTACAGCGGACACGGCTTCATGTTCGGCCCGGCTACAGGCATCGTAATGGCCGAGACGATTCTCGGTCAGCCGACAACGCTTCCGATCCATACGCTGGATAAGGACCGCTTCGCAAGAGGTGAGGAGGTCTGGGAGCCCTCTGTGGTTTAATCTTCTTCGCTGTTTTAAGGACTTAATCAGCTTAAGTCCTTATTTCTATTCAATTATATCAATGTTATAATGATGAAGAGAGAGACTGTTTGCGACTTTATTCATCATGAAAAATTATATGCTTTGTGGAGGTTATAAAGATGAAAGTATTGGGCAAAAAGCCGGAGCTTTGTATCCAGTGCCATGCATGCGAGAGTACATGCTCCAATACATGGTTCAAAACTGATGATGCCGAAAAATCCTGCATCCGGATCAAAAGCAGCAAAGAGGATGCAGCCAAGGCGGAAATCACCGTTTGCACGCAGTGCGGCGAATGCATCGACATCTGTCCTGTTCAAGCCTTGACCAGGGACAAAAGCGGCGTCGTCAGGATCGATAAAAAGAATTGTGTCGGCTGCTTTATGTGCGTGGGCTTCTGCCCTGAGCTGGCCATGTTCATGCACGAGGATTACATTGAGCCTTTCAAGTGTGTGGCGTGCGGCCAATGCGCCAAAAACTGCCCCACCGATGCGATCTTCATTGTGCAAGAGTAACGTAAGGGAGGAATAACCAGATGAGTATTGAGAATAAGCAGTCTGCCCGCAGGCTGCTCAAGGAGTACGCCTACAGCTTGGGTATGATTGATAAAGGATATGCCAACAGAACGCTTTATATTGATTTAAGCGGCAATACCATTCTTGAGAAGCCGGTCACACAGGAAATGAAGGATAAGTTCACCGGCGGAAAAGGTTTTGGACTGAAATATCTTTGGGATGCCGTTACCCCCGCTACGAAGTGGAATGATCCCGAGAATGAGATCGTCATTGCAAACGGACCGCTGTGCGGTATAACCCAGTATCCCGGCTCAGGAAAATCATTGGTGGTTACCATTTCCCCTCTGACCAACATGCCGGTAGACAGCAATGTAGGCGGTTATTTCGGGCCCTTCCTGAAGTTTTCAGGCTTTGATGCGCTGGAGCTGCAGGGAAAGGCCGATAAGGACGTTATCGTTTTCATCGACGGAAACAAAGGCATTGTGCGGATTGAAGAAGCGCCTGTGGATGCAGCAGACAGCCATGTTCTGGCCGAGCAGCTGACAGAGATGTTTGCCGACAGTGAGGAGGACAAGAGAAATATATCAGTCGTCTCAGCAGGTTCCGCTGCGGAGCATGCCTATATCGGACTTCTGAATTTCTCATTCTATGATGTCAGAAGAAAAGCAGCAAGACTGAAGCAGGCAGGCAGAGGCGGCATCGGTACGGTTTTCCGGGACAAGAAGATAAAGGCGCTGGTGGTCAAATTTGTCGGCGTCAAAGGAAACCTGAACCATCCTGCAGACCAGGGCACTGTTAACCGAACGGGCATCAAACTTCATAAGGAAATACATGATCTTGACGACAAGCAGAACAGGATGCGAAAGATCGGTACCGCCAATATTATCGAAATAATGGATGAGTATGATCTGCTTCCGACACACAACTACAAGTTCGGAAGGCATAAGGATACCTATAAGATCAACTCCTATGTATTCCAGGACATGGTCACCCAGGGTATGGCAGACGGCTGCTGGTTCGGCTGCAGCATGTCCTGTGCAAAGGCTGCGGACAATTTCCTGTTGAAGTCCGGCCCCTACAAAGGACAAAAGGTCGTTGTAGACGGACCGGAGTATGAGAATGCAGCAGCATTGGGCTCCAATATCGGCGTATTTGACCCGCAGGTGGTCATGGAGTTGAATTTCTATTGTGATACTTATGCACTGGATACCATCTCCTTTGGGACTATGACCGCTTTTATCATGGAATGCTATGAAAACGGCATATTAAATAAGGAGAGAACAGGCGGCCTTGAGCTGAATTTTGGAAATGCAGAAGCCGCGCTGGAACTGATCCACCAGATATCCCGGGGTGAAGGCTTCGGCAAGATAGCCGGCAAAGGCGTCCGGAGGATGAAGGAGTATTTTGTCAAGGAATATGGTGCTGATCCTGCTTTCCTTAACGATATCGGAATGGAGCAAAAGGGTTTGGAGTTCTCCGAGTACATGCCCAAGGAATCCTTGGCGCAGCAAGGCGGCTATGGCTTGACCAATAAAGGTCCCCAACACGATGAAGCCTGGCTGATCTTTATGGATATGGTTAACAACCAGATCCCCACCTTTGAGGACAAAGCGGAAGCGCTGCACTATTTCCCCATGTTCAGGACCTGGTTCGGTTTGAACGGTCTTTGCAAGCTGCCTTGGAATGATATTACCCCCGCAGGCAATAAGTATACTTCAGAGCCGGCAAAAATTCCGGAGCATGTACAGAACTACGTTGACATATTCAGTGCTGTGACAGGGAAAATTATTGATAAGGAAGAATTGATCCGGCAGTCTGAAAGAGTATACAACTTCCAGAGGCTTTTTAACATCCGCATGGGCTATGGAAAAAGAGTTCACGATAAAATCCCGTACCGTGCCATGGGTCCGGTGACTGTTGAGGAGTATGAGTCCAGGCAGGAGCGCTATGATAAACAGCTGCAGGAGCTTCTGGGCTATGATCCGGTAGGCAAGTCCACTGAAGAAAAAATGAAGGTTATGAGGGCATACAGAGAGGATCAGTATGAGAAGCTGACCGATGCGGTCTATAAGCGTAGGGGTTGGACTCCAAACGGTGTCCCGACACTTGAAAAGCTTAAGGACTTAGGTATGGATCTGCCTGAGGTCGTTAAAGTCGTTGAAAATAACCTATAAAATGAATGGTGATCAAAATGATACAGGTTAATGGAAAAGAATTTCCTTGGGAAGAAGGCTTGACCGTTGCAGAGCTTTTAAAAAGAAAGCGCTACTCCTATCCCAAGATCATTGTAAAAATAAATGGTACCCTGGTTGAACCGGAAGAATATGCCTCCACCGCTGTCCGGGATGGAGATGATGTCAAAGCCATCCATCTGTTGGCTGGCGGATGAAATAGACATGGAAAAAGGCACCTTGCATTTGCAGGTGCCTTTTTGATGCTCCTAATTTCTACTGTTTCTTTTTATGCACTGGCATTCTTATTCGGGGCATCTTTCTTGAAGGTATTAACAGTCGTGATAATCAATATAATCGCTAATACGAACAATGCAGCTGCCATAACACCTAACAGAGTTTTGCCACCTAAGAAGAAGGACTTCGTCAAAAGCACCAGGGCTGTTAATGTAACTGTAAACATGAATATCATCGGAACAACCGTCATCCAATTCTTCTTTCCGCTCTTAGCAAGCCATGCTGACAATGCCAGGAGGGATAGTCCTGCAAGCAGCTGGTTGGATGCACCGAATATCGGCCAGATATTGGTATAGCCATAAGCCAGCAATGCAACGGAAGCAGCTACTGTCGCAAGAGTAGCAACATATTTGTTCTGCAGAACGGATTGTGAACCTTCCTTTGTCTCAAACATTTCCTGGAAAATGTATCGGCCCAATCTTGTAGCCGTATCCAAGCTTGTTAATGCAAATGCAGAGAAAGCAAGAATAACAAATACTTTACCGACCGCAATCGGCAGCCCGAAACTGCTCATAAATTCTGCAACACCGGCTGCAAAAATCTGTGCGGGTGTACCTTGTGCACCTGCAACATAGCTGACAGAAATCAACGCTACTATAGCAACAACACCTTCTATCAACATAGCACCATAACCAATCAGCTTGGTATCTTTTTCATTGCTTACTTGCTTGGATGTTGTTCCGGAACCGACCAGGGAATGGAAGCCGGATACCGCACCGCAAGCAACGATTACAAACAACATGGGGAAAAGATACTGCGCCTTTGCACCTTCGCCTACAGTGAAACCTACGCTGGCCGGCAACATCATAGTAGGTCTGACAATCAGAATCCCGATAACAGCGCCTGCAAGCATTGCATAAAGCAGGAAGGAGCATAGGTAATCTCTAGGCTGAAGCAAAAACCACACCGGCATAACAGATGCACAGAAAATATAGATAATCATGATCGCCTGCCAGGCAAGCTTTGACAGCTTCAAAACAGGGAACTGATAACCTATCCATACGCAGACAAATAATAACACGACGCCCACTACTGTAGATATGCTCAGCTTGGTGCCTTTTCTATAAACAAAATAACCAAAGCCCATAGCCAGGAAGATAAACAAGATGGACGCTGTTCCAGCTCTTGCACCGGAGAGCAGCTCCGGCTTTGCCGGATCATATGCAAAGGTACCGGCGCAGATATCGGTAAATGCTGCTACAACCAGTACGAGTGCCAACCAGGCAAAGATATTGAAAAGCTTCTTCCCTCTTTCTCCAACATTGACACGTATGATTTCACCAATGGATTTTCCCTCATGACGAACGGATGCAAACAGAGATCCCCAGTCATGCACGCCGCCTATGAAGATGCTTCCGACAACGATCCAGAGATACACCGGAAGCCAGCCGAAAACAGCTGCCTGAATCGGACCGGAAATAGGCCCTGCACCGGCTATGGATGAAAAATGGTGCCCCAACAGTACTTCAGCATTGGCCGGACAGTAGTCCACATCATCTCTTAAAGTATGAGAAGGTGTCTTCCTGGTGGGATCAATGCCCCAATGCTTGGCTAAAAAGCTGCCGTAGGTCACGTACGCAATAAAAAATAGAACAATACCTACAAGTAATAATACTAATGAGTTCATTGAATTACCTCCTTTTTATTTTAAGGTGTAATTTGATACACCTTTTTTACTTTCCCTCCTGCCTTATTGGTTATAACCGTTCTTTCCTGAAGGTGGACACCCACCAGTCTGATATCACACCAGCCCTTCAGGTAAAACATATAGACCTTACTATATGAAAAGCGCTTTATCATTTCTGCTGCTTCCGGTGTCATACTGCTTCCGACAATAACGCCCGTCATATAGGTACACATATGGTCTACTTTGGGGCTGACGAATTCACTGACTGCCTTAATCAAAAATTCGGTAAAGGCTTCTACCTCTCTCGGTGTTATTGCATCATAGCTCTTGACATAACAATGCTCATGATTCTCACACCGGTCGATAACATCATTCTGGGTTATGAAAGTACGACCGCTTACGCAGCTGTATATCGCTGATAAGTCTATTTTTTGTCCTAGTATGGTCATATCGGATTGCGTCTGAAAATGCCTTTGATATTTGTCAGCAAGACTTGAGAGGTATTCCTGGTGCGTCATATGCTCCCTCCGATCAATGTGTGATGAAAAGCAGATAAAAGATCGTATTAAGACCGTAAACGTTTCTACTATTATAGTATTGTGGCTTCCATTTGTCTATTCCGTTATTAAGTCATCTAGTGATATTATGAAGTATAATCACGATATACGCCTTAATATTATGATAATTCAAAGAATTTAATATCTTGTGAAGATACACACTTCGCTCTAAGTCTATATTATAATAAGGCCTTCTTCCCTGTTCATTTTTTGTATGAAATGCAGAAAAACATGCATGAACTGCATGTTTTTCTGTTTGAAATTTCTGAATTAAATGCTTTATATCAGCATGCCTTCTCTCAAGCGGTTTGCCTCTTCCTGATCCACCAGTACCTCAACCAGTGCTAGTGCAAAGGCAAAGGCTGTCCCCGGGCCTCTGGAGGTAATCAGGCTGCCATCCTGGACTACAGCCTCATCCTTTAGTACGGTGCCGCCCAGATACTGCTCAAAACCGGGATAGCAGGTGGCTTTTCTTCCATTCAACAGCCCCAGCTTGCCTAAAACGCTGGGTGCGGCACAGATAGCAGCCACCAGCTTATTCTCCCCTGCAAAGCCGATCAATAGGTTTTTCAAGCCGATATGCCCATCCAGGTTTTTCGTTCCCGGCATCCCGCCAGGCAGAACGACGGCATCGGCAGCCTGATTATCTGCCGTTTCAAAGGCCTCATCTGCAACAATGACGATATTGTGCGCCCCTTTAACTTCCTTCTTTCCGGATACCGATATTGTCTTTACGTCAACACCGGCTCTCCTCAAAACGTCCACTACAGTAACGGCTTCTATTTCCTCAAAGCCTTCAGCCAGGTAGATATGTACTTTTTTCATATACCGCATCCTCCTTATTAATGTAAAGGGACACACCTTGCTCGAGTAACGGGTATTCCTTTTACGTTCAGTGATGTCCCTTTTTGATTATGATTCCCGGATATCCTCCAGCAGCTCGGTTCCTTTCGCTGCAGCAACGGCCAGCCTATCGCACCGCTCATTTTCCTCATTCTCGGCATGGCCCTTTACCCAGACAAAAGTTACCTGATGCTTCGCCAACAGCGCCAGCAGCTTTTTCCATAGATCCACATTCAATGCTCTTTCCTTATTGCTGCGCATCCAGCCATTCCTCTGCCATTTTTCAACCCAGCCCTGCTCGATGGCATCCACCACGTACTTGGAATCGCTGAATACCGTGACGCTGCAGCTGCTCTTAAGCGCTTCCAGTCCTTTGATCACCGCCATGATCTCCATTCTGTTGTTGGTTGTATCGCGATAACCTCCTGAAAGCTCCTTCCTGTGACCGTTGTGGATCAGGACCGTTCCGTAGCCTCCCGGACCCGGATTCCCCGAGCATGCACCGTCTGTATAGATAAGAACTTCCTTCATACCCAAGCAAAAACTCCTCTCTCGCTGTCTCAAGCTGCTGTCCACCAAACAAACTTCTTTAAATCACCTTTATTATATATCAATTTGAATATTTTTAAAATTGCTAGTTTGTGTGAATATTTTCTTTTCAGATAGGAACGCTATAAACAGGATATCAAATACCATAAAAAATAGCCCTCCCCCCGGGGCTATTTTTTTATGCTTGTTTGTCTGATTCCTCTAACTATTGCTTAACCATGGCTTCAGCCGTGTTTTCCAGCTTTTCCAGGGTCCTTCTCAACTCATCCAGCTTTCTGCCGTATTCTGCCCAGTTCCCTGCCTTTTGTGCCTCCTGTGCTTCATTAAAGACACGGTTTGCCTGCTTAATGAGCTCTTCCACCGTAGCTTCAACACCTTCCATATCGGTGGGCGACTGGGGCTGCGGCTGGGGTTTGGCAGGCTCCTTGCCTGGGAAGATCCGCTCCAGTGCCTTTTCCAGCGTATCCTCCATCACAGCCTGGTTCTTGTAGAACACAATGACTTTCTTCAGCTCCGGCAAAGCATCCGCATTCAGCGCTCTGACATAAATCGGCTCTACATACAGCAGAGAATCCTCGATGGGGATGATCATCATATTGCCCCTATTGACCTGGGAGTTCCCTCCCGTTGCCAACAGATTCAGCTGCGGTCCGATGATAGTGTTTTGACTGACGATGCCCTCAACCTGCATGGGGCCTTCAACGATCTTCCCGGACGGGAAGCTGTACAATATGATTTTACCGTATTCCTCTCCGTCATTTTTTACGCCCAGCCAGGCAACCATATTGGTTTTTCCCTGGGGTGTGTATGGGTTCATCAAAAGGAACTCTTCTTTGTCACTGTCCGGCAGCTTCATAATGAGGTAGGAGGACTCGACGCTCTGTGTATTGCTCTGTGGTCCATTGGTGCCGTATATCTGAGTTGCTACATCCCATACATCGCTCTTATTATAAAACTCTCTGGCACTTTTCATATGATATTTCTTATAGATATCAGCCTGGATGTCAAAAAGTGTCTGAGGATACCGGATATGTGCCCTGATGCCGCCGGGCATCTCATCCAAAGGCTTGAACAACGTCTTGAATATTTTGGAGTAAGTCTTGATCAAAGGATCATTGACTTCGGATATATAGAAATTGGTAGTACCGTTGTAGGCATCAACCACCACTTTGGCCGAGTTCTTGATGTAGTTGGTTCCCGTCTGCGTGTTGATGGGTTCGGCGTATGGGTATCTGCTGCTGATGGTATATGCATCTATGATCCAGAATAGCTTCCCCTCCGAGACCACTATATAGGGATCCTCGTCATAGGCCAGGAACGGTGCTATCTTCTTTACCCGCCTTGCTATTTCCCTGTCCAGAAGGATCCTACTGTTTGAACTGATGTCCTGCGACAACAGCAGGTTCATCTCTCCTTGGCTGATGGCAAATAGGAGCCGGTTGAAAAGGTTCATTCGGATGCCGCCTGTACCGGTATATTCCGTTTCCACGTTGGCATTGCTGGCAGGGTAGTCAAACTCCTTTTCCCGCGTATTCACGATGACGTAGTCCTTAGACAGCTCGCCATAGTATATTTGGGGAACATCCACCTTGATATCGATGTCCGAAACCACAGGCATGTCTCTGATGAAAAGCCTTGGCTGTCCGGAAGCCGTTACCTCATTGACCGGGGACATGGCGATCCCATAACCATGAGTATATTTCAGGTACCGATTGATCCAGGAAGCCCGCTGCGCTTCCGCCTGTTTAGGAATATTGGCCGACTGCAGCTCCCTGGGTGAGATGAAGACCTGCCGGTAGGTTCCGTTGATCATGTATCTGTCGATGTCCATATCAAAGAACTGGTAATAGTTCTTCAAACCCTGGATCTGGTTATAGATGTCTTTAGCAGGCCTGTAGTCGTTGATAGGGATATTATTGACGGTTACCCTGTTCTCTTCAATATCCTCCCTGGTCAGGTCCTGCTGCACGGAAAAGGGCTTTACCTCCACTTTATCCAAACCATATGCATAATTGGTATAATCAATATTATTCTGCAAGTATTTCTCTTCCTTCATCAGCTCGTTGGGTGCCACAATAATGCTCTGCACCGCGGTAGCTGCAACACCGGAGATTACAATGGCTGCCACCAGCAGGACGGGCCCCAGCGCTGCCCGCCGGATGCTCTTCTTGTTTCTTGATATGATCAGTAATATCGCTGTGAAAACACAGATGCCAATATAGCTGTAATAGAACGGCAAGCTGACTTTGATATCCGTATAGCTGGCTCCGTAAGCCACCCCTCTTTGGGAATACAACAGCTCAAATATTCTGACATAGAATCCGAAGGCAAGGAGCAGAAAGAACAAGCCCCCCAGAAGCATCAATTGTTTAGAAGCCGCACCCAGGATGTTCTTATAGATATCCTTGGGATTATAAAAAGAGCGTATATTGGCTTCCATATTTTCTCCGGGACCCTTTGCCGTCAAGAAGGTCATCAGATTGAAAAGCAATGTTACAGCTGCAAAGGCAAATACCAAAAGGATAAGGAAGTTATACAGCTTGTTCAGGAACGGGAGAATGAACATATAGTAGCTGATATCCTTGCTGAAAATGGGATCCATCAGATTAAAAGGTGTCTGGTTGATGAAAATCAGGAAATCGTACCAGATGTCCGTAACGAACAGGATTGAAAAGACCAAGGCCAGCAATAGAGAGGCCAGTATGAACATTTTGTTCTTGACTCTTTTTTCGGAATTGGACAGAAGCACGCCGCTGTTTTTCAGCGAGTGGGCATTAATGGACTTCAGATAGACATAAAAGAGTAAAAAGAGCACAAGCAGTGAAGGTACGAAAAATTCAAGCTGCGTTAGGAGCTTCTTAAAGAAAACTTCTTTGTAGCCCAACTCCGAGAACCACTGATAATCAATCAAGTATGTCGTAATATTTGTCAGAAAAGCAATCAAGACAACTGCTATGACGCCAAGAATAATAAGCCCTCTGGACCTTAAGCCCTTCATTTCTTTCAAAACAACCCCTCCAGTCAATATTTTACCTGTATTTAAATTATACATTCCCTATCCAAAATATTCAAATGACGCATTAAAAGTAATAGATGCAAACGGCAGGGCAGAGCTGCACTGGCTGCTTGCATCATTAATAGACGGCAGAGACAATATCGCACAGGGTTTTTACGTAGTTGTAGGTATTGGCATCAAACTCCCGGTTCTTGATGGATACCGACAGGTAGATGATCCCCTGCAGCCTCCCCTGCAGCGTCAGCGGCACTGCGATGACCGACTGCCAGTCCGGCATTCCCGTTACCGCATCGATTCCAGGATAGCCGCTCCAGTCCAGCAGATACTCCCCGCTCCGGCTCTCCATGCACCGCTCTATGATGTCCATATTGCAGTATACTTCCTTCACCGCGTTCTCCACCAGCTTCTTCCTCGCTATCTGCTCCCCGATCCTCGCCTTCCCTTCCTCTGTCTCTTCCACCTTGAACAATATTCCCGTCTGCGCCTCCGATACCTCGATCACACGCCCCAAAAAGCAGAACAGCTTTTCTTTCACGCTCTTCCCTTCCTGTCGTGTCAGCTCCAATATCTCCAGCAGCGTCTCCACCTTCCTCTGGTCCTCTACCAGATCTCCGCTTATGATCCCTGCCAGTTTGTCTATCCTTCGCGTGTGCTTCGACATGTTCGCCTCGTATACCCGGCTTCCGTTCCTTCCAGACTCCTTCACATGGTACATCGCCTGGTCCGCTTTGTCGATCAGGTCCTTCGCCCATGTCCCGTGCTCCGGGTACGTTGCGATCCCCAGGCTCACCGTCAGCGGATTGTTCAGTCCCAGCAGCTTCGCATTCTCTATCTTCTTTCGCAGCTTCTCCGCCACCTGCAATGCATCCTCACGCTTCGTCGACGGCAGCAGCAGGATGATCTCCTCTCCTCCATACCGCCCGCATACATCTCCTTTTCTCACCGTGTTCATGATGATGCTGCTCACGTTCTGCAGGATCTCGTCCCCTTTCTGGTGGCCGTACCGGTCATTTACCGTCTTGAACTTGTCTATGTCGATCATTACGATGGAAAACGCCCCGTCTTCCTTCTCTGCATACGCCAGCTCGTTTTGAAGCGCTGCCTCAAAATACTTCCGCGTATACAGCTTCGTCAGCTTGTCTACCATCGATACCATCTTCAGGTTGTAGTTGTCCACCAGCACATAGGCCATCCTTGACGCCAGTATGCAGAACCCGCTGCTCTCCTCCGTGAAGTTGTTTATGATACTGTCGGTATCCGCATAGATGTACCCGATTGCCGGATTGCTCCCCTGCTCACGGTACCGCCGCTTTTCCTCCACGTATCCCACGCCTTCGCTTTCCTTCGGCACCGTTATCGGTATGCAGAATACCGCCGTTATCTCCTTCGGGATCAGGATCTCTCCCTTTTTCCGGCTGTACTCAAAGGTGTCCGTTACAAGGATGCTGTCCTTCTTCTGCTTCACTTGCTCTATCATGTATTCATAGAACGGATTCTCATTGTACCGGTTGTAGGATGCCAGTATGTTCAGGCTGCCGTCCTCCGACAGCGTTGCAATGAATGCATTCTTCGCCTGGGTCGTCTCTGCATACAGTTGGATCAACTGCTTCAGGTTCTCCCCATCATCTTCGGTAAACTTCCCCAGCAGCTCCTGTATCTTCCCCAGGAACTTGTTGTGGGCGCTTATATTGATGACGGCTCCCCTTTCTTCGTCCTTACGCCGGTACAGCTCTCTGTATGCCGTATAGTCGAAATATTTGTCCATGCTGTACAGGCTGACGCTTTCCGTCTCTGCCTCCATATGCCCCGTCAGCAGCCCTGAAACCCTTTCCAGGCTCTCTTTTACCGTGTTCCGTCCATGGCTTTCTATGAACCTTACCTTATACTCGTCCGGTACGCTGTATACCAGCTTCCTCAAATCATTCAGCGCCGATATCAGGTATCTCAATGCCTCCCTGTAATCCCCCTGATCCACCAGCGCCATGGCCACAGCCTTATAGATCTTCCAGTGGATTTCATTGTTCTCTACGTTTTCTGCACGCCCTGCCAGCCGGAAGAGCTTGTTATGGTGGTCCTCCCCTTCAGCTAGCAGCGTCTCAACATAGTCATACCGTAGCCGCAGTATTTCGGTATCGATCTTATCGGCATAGCGGCGGCCCTGCTCCAGGAACAGCCTGGCTTCCTCCACTTTTTCACCCTTCCCGGCATAGATCTCCGCTAGTTTTACACAGAGTCCCCGTCCCAGCTTGTACAGATTATCTCCGAATATCCGTCTGCAAAGCTCCGAATCCTTTGCAAAATCAAGGCTTCCTTCCCGCTCGATCTCCGAAAGCCGCTTCACTGTCAGGCTCTCCAGGTTCTCCGGAATTCCCCAGCTTATGCACATATCCACAGATTTCTGTGCATAAGCCTCAGCCCGCTCAAAGTCCCCTATGGCGTAGTGATATTCGGCCAGATGCTGATGGAAGAATAGTGCAAGATTTCCGCTGCCATTAAGACTATTCAGCAAATTCTCAGCTGCTGCCGTATAGGCTGCTGCCTTGATATAGTCCTCCATTTCGATGCTGAGCATGATCAGATTGGTATAAATCAAGGACTTGATCCGCAGGTTCTGAGATATATGGACAACATCCAGTGCTTTATTATAATACATCAATGCTTCATGGTAATGCCCCTGAAGTCTCAGGATTTCAGCCAGATTGTTGTAGTTGCGCTCAATAATGTTCAGGTTGTTCAGCTTTTGGCTGATGTTCAGGCTGGTTTCGTAGCATTCCCACGCCTTATCCAGGTCATTATAGAATTCCGAGTAAATATAACCCACCGATAAAAGCGGTTCAGGCAGATACTTGGAGGCATTAAGGCGTTCCAAAGCAGGTATGCCTTTAAGAAGATACCCCAAGCCCTCTTCATAGCGGTTCTTATTGCAGATGAACCGCCCTAAAGTGGTCAGCATCCTTGCATGATAGCAGGGATATTTCTCCATATCCACCAAATTGACGGCGTTCTCCAATATTTTGATATATACGGCATATTTACGCCTGTAATTCATCAATGGGCTTAGTCGGATGATGAGTTCATATAACCCCTCCGGATAATCCATGCGCCTTAAAAGCCGCTTGGCTTTTAAGGCGTAATCTACAGCGCTCTTGACATCGTTGAGCTTTAACAGCAAGGTGCTCTTATCAATGCAGGCATTGACCAGCAGCGTGTTCTCATTCATATCTTCGCTGATATTCTCTACAATATCATAGAAGAAGATGGCCTTCCCGTAATCCCCTATCTGCTCGTACAGCTCACCCAGCTTTGCGCAGACCTGTATTTTCTCGCTAGAGGCCTCTTCTCTGGCAAAGAGGCTGAAGGATTGTTCAAGAAATTGAATGGCTTGGCTTAAAAGGTTGCTGGCAATCATTTTTTCAGCAGAATCCATCAGATATTCAATGGCTTCCCGATGCCTGTCGGCTTTTGTCATGTGGAAAATCAGTTCATCTTTATTTTCACGGTTTTCCTTTATGAATTTCTCTTCCAGCACGAAGGATGCTTTCTTATGATACTTCAGCTTGTCCTGTTGAGGGATCCGGTCATACACTGTTTTCTTCAGGTTGATAGAGCTGAAATCATATGAAATACCCCAATCATCCACCTTTCGGGACAGGATATTGATGTCATCCAGCTTTTGTAGATGCCCGGACAATGCTGCCTCATCAATTTCCATCATCCCTTTCAGGATATCGCAGGAAACAGCCGTATTGAAAATAGAAATAATCTTGACGGTTTCATGCTGCAGCTCACTCAGCCTGCTGATTTTACTGATGATGGTATTGTTGCTGTTGAAAGCCGTATTGATTCCGCTTATGTCAACTTCATTCAGTACCCACTCACCCTGATCGTCCACATAAATATAGCCGTTGATGTACAGATAATAAATGACTTCATATATATAATTGGGGTTACCCTCTGTCTCCTTAAAGATCTTTGCTGCAAAGTCAAGTGGCGCTTTGTCCATGCTTAAAAGCAGCCGTATGTATTCCGCTGTTTCATATATATTGAAATTGCCCAACTCCAGATAGTCCCCATAGCCTTTATCCATGAAGGTCTGCAAAAAGCCCTTTATCCTTACATCTTCCTCAAAGCTCTGAAGATCAATGCCCATGACCATATATATCTTGCCTTTGGATTCGCTCCGCAGGATATAATTCAGTACGGCAACCGAATCTTCATCAATCCACTCAAACCCGCTGACTGCAATGACAAACGGATATTTGGCCGAGACCTCCAGCAGGAAGTTGCCCAGCCTGTATATCAGCCTTACCTTGTCCTCTTGTCTCAGCAAGCTGTTGCATACTGCAATATCCAGAGACCCGGAAAGCTCGGGTATTAAATAGGAAATCTCCGCTATGTATTTATCAACCAGTTCTTTGTCCACATCCCTGATGATCTCTTTGATCAGGCCCACAATGAAGAAAAAACTGCAGCTGTCCTCTTCCCTGATACGGCTGGAAACAACATGTACGCCCTCCTGCTCCAGCCGGTATGCTGTGGCTTTGATAAACACGCTTTTTCCGGTTCCGAAACCACCCATTACTGCAGTAAGCCGAATCTGCCTGTTCTCAAAAAAGTACCCTTTCACGCTGTTGATGATCCGCTTGAAATACGGATCCCGGGATACCAGTTTGGTCGTATACCGGCTCAGTTTCTGCAGGTCCTTTTTATTGATGATATTATAGGCTTTACCCAGCCGCACATTGATGTCGGAGATGATCTTCTCCACGGCATCATAGCGCTCCGAAGGCTTCAGCGAAATGCATCTGCCTATAATGGCCTTGATCTGGGAAAGCTTATAATCCCCTACCGGTTCAAAGGAGGAAATCTTTTCCCTGAAATTGGACCCCTCGACCCGTTTGCCCGTGAAAAGGAAAAAAAGCAGTGCGCCTATCAGATAAACATCGGAGGATCTGGTATAGCTTCCGAATTGAAAGGCTTCCGGTGACTTGAAATAGTTATTGTCGGTATCAAATATGACCGAACGGTCCGTCCCTTCCAGATAAGGAATTGCCGTAATCTTGAGAATGGCTTTCTGCCGCTCCTGTACCACCTGAAGCTCACTTACTTTTACATGGCACAAAAGAAAGCCCCTGAGATGCAGATATTTTACCGCAGCACAAAGTTGAACCGCTAAGTCCAGCTTGCTGTCGAAATCACGGTCCCTCACATACTCGAATAGATTCTGTCCGGACAAATGCTCGAAGGTATAATAGTATTTGCCGGCCACTACGGGTTTGTTGTCAACGTTTGTAGCCTTGTTGAAAAAATAAATGTCCGCAAGGTTCACATGTTTCAGGTTTCTATAATCATAAAAATTAGCTTTCATGTATTCAATAAAACCCTGAGTCTCCTTCTGCTGGTTTAGCATCCTCAGGCTTTTTACCATCTGGCCGTGCAGCATATCTTCAACGACCATCGTACTGCCGTACTTGTCCTCGTTTAAAATATTCAGCACCTTATATTTTCGATTGATCAACAGCACATTATAGCCCCCCAAATTTATCGGTCAGCTCGCTTGATTCAGAACATAAACAAAAACCCGTTACACCAATGCTGCTCCAATGAACGGGTAATATGCCTCATATAAGTCATGATAATGATTACATTCTAGCATAGAACAATATAAAGTTAAACATCTATTTACAGGATGGCCTCAACGCTCTTTTTATAGACAGCAGAAACAATATCGCACAGGGTTTTTATGTAGTTGTAGGTATTGGCATCAAACTCCCGGTTCTTGATGGATACCGACAGGTAGATGATCCCCTGCAGCTTCCCCTGCAGCGTCAGCGGCACTGCGATGACCGACTGCCAGTCCGGCATTCCCGTTACCGCATCGATTCCAGGATAGCCGCTCCAGTCCAGCAGATACTCCCCGCTCCGGCTCTCCATGCACCGCTCTATGATGTCCATATTGCAGTATACTTCCTTCACCGCGTTCTCCACCAGCTTCTTCCTCGCTATCTGCTCCCCGATCCTCGCCTTCCCTTCCTCTGTCTCTTCCACCTTGAACAATATTCCCGTCTGCGCCTCCGATACCTCGATCACACGCCCCAAAAAGCAGAACAGCTTTTCTTTCACGCTCTTCCCTTCCTGTCGTGTCAGCTCCAATATCTCCAGCAGCGTCTCCACCTTCCTCTGGTCCTCTACCAGATCTCCGCTTATGATCCCTGCCAGTTTGTCTATCCTTCGCGTGTGCTTCGACATGTTCGCCTCGTATACCCGGCTTCCGTTCCTTCCAGACTCCTTCACATGGTACATCGCCTGGTCCGCTTTGTCGATCAGGTCCTTCGCCCATGTCCCGTGCTCCGGGTACGTTGCGATCCCCAGGCTCACCGTCAGCGGATTGTTCAGTCCCAGCAGCTTCGCATTCTCTATCTTCTTTCGCAGCTTCTCCGCCACCTGCAATGCATCCTCACGCTTCGTCGACGGCAGCAGCAGGATGATCTCCTCTCCTCCATACCGCCCGCATACATCTCCTTTTCTCACCGTGTTCATGATGATGCTGCTCACGTTCTGCAGGATCTCGTCCCCTTTCTGGTGGCCGTACCGGTCATTTACCGTCTTGAACTTGTCTATGTCGATCATTACGATGGAAAACGCCCCGTCTTCCTTCTCTGCATACGCCAGCTCGTTTTGAAGCGCTGCCTCAAAATACTTCCGCGTATACAGCTTCGTCAGCTTGTCTACCATCGATACCATCTTCAGGTTGTAGTTGTCCACCAGCACATAGGCCATCCTTGACGCCAGTATGCAGAACCCGCTGCTCTCCTCCGTGAAGTTGTTTATGATACTGTCGGTATCCGCATAGATGTACCCGATTGCCGGATTGCTCCCCTGCTCACGGTACCGCCGCTTTTCCTCCACGTATCCCACGCCTTCGCTTTCCTTCGGCACCGTTATCGGTATGCAGAATACCGCCGTTATCTCCTTCGGGATCAGGATCTCTCCCTTTTTCCGGCTGTACTCAAAGGTGTCCGTTACAAGGATGCTGTCCTTCTTCTGCTTCACTTGCTCTATCATGTATTCATAGAACGGATTCTCATTGTACCGGTTGTAGGATGCCAGTATGTTCAGGCTGCCGTCCTCCGACAGCGTTGCAATGAATGCATTCTTCGCCTGGGTCGTCTCTGCATACAGTTGGATCAACTGCTTCAGGTTCTCCCCATCATCTTCGGTAAACTTCCCCAGCAGCTCCTGTATCTTCCCCAGGAACTTGTTGTGGGCGCTTATATTGATGACGGCTCCCCTTTCTTCGTCCTTACGCCGGTACAGCTCTCTGTATGCCGTATAGTCGAAATATTTGTCCATGCTGTACAGGCTGACGCTTTCCGTCTCTGCCTCCATATGCCCCGTCAGCAGCCCTGAAACCCTTTCCAGGCTCTCTTTTACCGTGTTCCGTCCATGGCTTTCTATGAACCTTACCTTATACTCGTCCGGTACGCTGTATACCAGCTTCCTCAAATCATTCAGCGCCGATATCAGGTATCTCAATGCCTCCCTGTAATCCCCCTGATCCACCAGCGCCATGGCCACAGCCTTATAGATCTTCCAGTGGATTTCATTGTTCTCTACGTTTTCTGCACGCCCTGCCAGCCGGAAGAGCTTGTTATGGTGGTCCTCCCCTTCAGCTAGCAGCGTCTCAACATAGTCATACCGTAGCCGCAGTATTTCGGTATCGATCTTATCGGCATAGCGGCGGCCCTGCTCCAGGAACAGCCTGGCTTCCTCCACTTTTTCACCCTTCCCGGCATAGATCTCCGCTAGTTTTACACAGAGTCCCCGTCCCAGCTTGTACAGATTATCTCCGAATATCCGTCTGCAAAGCTCCGAATCCTTTGCAAAATCAAGGCTTCCTTCCCGCTCGATCTCCGAAAGCCGCTTCACTGTCAGGCTCTCCAGGTTCTCCGGAATTCCCCAGCTTATGCACATATCCACAGATTTCTGTGCATAAGCCTCAGCCCGCTCAAAGTCCCCTATGGCGTAATATAGCTCTGCCTTGCATTGGCACAGGAATTCCTCGGCATCTCCCATGTCCCTTTCCAAGCGAAGGCTGTCCTCGATTTCTTTCATATTGATATAGGCTTCATTGTAGCGCTCCGCAGCAAAACGGCACAGCATCATATTCAAACGAATAAGATACTGCACATATCTGCTCTTTGTTACACCAGCTACCTCCAGCGCTTTCTTGAGATACTGAAGTGCGTCGGCGTTCCGGTCCTCAAGCCGGTATAGATCTGCCAAGTTGTTATAGCTAACTTCGACAAAATACAATTTGTTGGTCCTCAAGCTGATGCTCAGGCATTTTTCGTAATACTCCCTGGCTTTCTGAAGATCATTGAGATAATTGGTATAAACAAACCCTGCAGAATTCAGAGAATAAGGAAGTTCCTCGTACTTACCCGAGTCTTCAAGGATGGCGATGCTTCTTTGCAGCGCATCCAAACTCTCCTCATACTTGTTTTTGTAAGCCTTGAACTTTCCATATACACCCAGAAACCTGGCATAATAATCAGCATGGACTTCCTTATCCATATGCAGCATGCCACGTTCCAATATTCTGATATAGGTATTATATTTTCTCTTCAGCATCATGATTTCATTGAAACATAGAATCAGCTCATATACACCCTCAGGATAAGAAACCTCCCGTAGAAGCTTCTTGGCTTTTACGGCATGAGTTATGAACCCTTTTTTGTCGTCCAGAGCATACAAAATCACTGCGCGCTTGATATGTACATCTACTTTCAGCTTTTCGTTCGCCGTCTGCTCTGCCATACGCATCATATGATCATAAAAGCTCAACGCTTTAGCATACTCACCTAATTGACCGTAAACTTCAGCAGCTTTATTGCATATTTCGATTGTCAAATCGTAACAATGGCTGTCGCGGATCAGGCAATAAGCCTGCTCCAGCAGCTGAAGGGCTTGAGCTATCAAGTTTCCTGCCAGTTTTTTTTCAGCTTCCTGTCTCATATAGCGGGTGGCTTTTTCCCGCAAGCCGGCACTGACCATTTGGGAAATCAATTCCTCCCGGTTTTCCCTGTTTTCCCTTTCAAACTTCTCTTCCAATATGGCAGCTGCCAGCATATGCATTCTGGTTCGTTCCGGCACGGTAATGCCAGTATAAAGCGATCGTTTTACATCTGCATGACAGAAATAAAAGGAAACACCCCAGTCATCTTCACGGCGTATGAGTATATTGATATACGACAGGTAGTTTAGGAGGCTGATCAGCTCTTCCCCTTCTATGCTGACGATTCTGCTGATCACATCGGGAGAAATCGGCGAGTTGAAGATAGAAAGCGCTTTCAGCAGCGCATCATAACCCGGGTTTATTCTGGACAGCTCCAGAATGGTCTTTTCATCGGTGTTCTGCGGCAGTCTGAATGTATCACATTTCACCCGGCTGAAATCCCAGTGTCCTTTTTGATCAATAAAAATGTCCCCATTATAGAACAACATGTGGATAATGCTGTAAATATGTTCTGGGTGCCCATCGGTGTGCTTGTACACTTTTTCAGAAAAGTCGGAAGGCGCTTCCGCCATTCCCAGCATAAGCCTCAAATACTCCGCTGTCTCTGCAAAATTAAAGCTTCCCAATGTGACCTTCTCTGAAAGCTTTTTTTCCTCCAATTCCAGAACCAAGCGGTTGACGCCTTGGTAGGCTGTCAGATCTTCTACGGAAGTAGCTAGCACAGCATACAGCTTGGGACCCTTTGTATCAACCAAAACGCCTCTCAGAACCGAAAGCATCACTGCATCCAGCCATTGAAAATTGTCAATGACCCAAAGATAGCTTGTCTTGGAACAAGCTTCCGAAATAAAACCAATGACCTTATACTCCAGCATGTCAAATTCCCTATGCTGCTCGCTGCTCAAATCGCTTGAAGCATGCTGCTCTTCCATGAGCTCGGAAAGATTCAGGCCGGCAATCTGAAGATATTTCTCCTTGATGTCCTTATCTGCATACTTTATGATACTTTTCATAAACTTTTGAAGCGTCTGTATGGGGTTATCATTTTCGTTTAATGTCATGTCAATAATATTGAACCCGTCATGGTCGCCCCGAAAGCCCAGCGCATTGACAAAATCACTTTTTCCGGTGCCTTGCGGACACACAGCGATAGTCGCCCGTTCTCTGCCGTATGCAAAGTGATATTCTTTTACATTGTTTAGAATATTCTTGATCTGCTGCAGACGGCCTACCGGTCTTACTCTGTAGTGCGGCATGGTTTGATAGTATTTTTTATCGATTATATTGAATTCCGTTTCAAAGTAAAAATTGATTTCAGCAATCAACTGCTCAACGGACTGATAACGCTCAGCCGGACTCTCAGAAATACATTTTTGCATAATCTGGCCGATGGCCTCCGGAGCAGTATCAGAAAAAATATGACGTCCCACCATTCCAATCAAAAAGATATCGGAGAGAATTGAATAACTTTGTCCCATGCGTATTTCCGGTGCCATGAACACATCCGGGTATTCATTGATGCAAATGGATAGATCAGCATTTTGAGGATAAGGCAGCGACATGACCTTCAATATCTTTTTACCTGTTATATCGACCGTTATCAGCTCCGCTTCACTAATGCAGCCTATGACAAATCCTCTGCAATGAAGATATTGGGCGGCAGCGCAAAGCTGTACCAGCATGTCCAACTGCTGCATAAAGCTTTGTTCTTTTGAAGTTTCAAACAGGCTAGGCCCTTCAAAATAGTCATAGGTATAGTAGTATTGATCTCTGGCAGACGGCTTATTGTCAATCAGTTTTACTCTATTGAAAAAATGGAAGGATGCAATATTCGGATGACCATAATCCGAATAATCATAATAGCAATCCTTCATATATTCTATAAATTCCTGGGTTTCTTGCTGGAGATGAATCAGCCTGAGATACTTCAGCGCATTTCCCTTGTAAAGGTCCTCTATGGCCAAAGTGCTTCCGTATTGATCATGCCGTATGGTTCTGATGATTTTGTATTGATCATTGATAACTTGCATACCACCATCACCTCCATGAATGCTTTATCGGCTTATTTTAAGACACAAGTGTGCTGTGTTCATTTTATCATAAATGTGCGAAAATTTAAATTGCATTCCGTATAAGAAGATCTGGTAGAATAAAAAGATTCTTGACCGTGAAGTTTGCTTGCAAACTTC
>JAJGRE010000007.1 GCA_021083345.1 Calditrichales bacterium MX18-03
TCTGACTCCGCTGTCTTGCCGGGATCTGGAAGTTTGTGAAACAAACTCCTGTGTTGGAACGATTCGGTCCAACCAACCGCCGACTTTTACTATGTTATCATAACGTTTTTGCTTTGTCAACATGGTTTTTTACACCAATTTAACACTTCAGCTCTTGCGTTATCTTCCCTCGCTGCTTGCTGCTTTCGAGGGGCGACAATAGTAGATTCTATCATCATTTCCGCTCACCGTCAACTGGAAGTTTCAGGTGTTTTGCCGCACCCGCGTTACAGGCGCATTTAAAACTATACCACAGGATATACTATGAGTAAAGCCGGCTTCTTACACGAAATTTGCAATTTTAAATTTAATACGGATATCTATCTTTTATTTTCTCCCTTAATCTTGTTCTTATTTAGGTTTATAAAACACACAATGTTATTTATATGCCCTTGGCTTGTATTTTATGCATTCTAGTCAGCATTTCACAGCCTTTTCGATGAATAAACCGCGGATAGTTAAATAACTATTATATATAGGAAGTCATTTATAAGAGACAGTAATAAGCTGGCAGCCGCTATCTTATATATAAGACGTAGCGAAGCATCAGCCAGAAGTGACAGAAGCTCCCGTAAAGCACGAAGAGATGAAAGATCTCATGAAAGCCGAAGACTTTTGATTTGAGCCTCGGCCACTTGGTTCCATATATCAGAGCACCGAGACTGTATAAAATGCCTCCTGCCGCCAACCACCCCAAGGCACCGGCCGGCATGCTCCTCACCAACGGCACAGCAGCGATGACCACCAGCCAGCCCATTATGACATAAAACAATGTATATAGCCATCTTGGTGCATTGAACCAAAGCAGCTTCAGGATAATCCCTACCATGGCAATTCCCCAAATGCTGCAAAGCAGGCTCCAGCCCCAGCCGCCCCTTAAGGGAACAAGGCATACCGGTGTATAAGTACCTGCTATCAGCACATAGATCATCATATGGTCGATTTTCCGAAGGATGACGGAGCCTTTGTCCGATAAAGGCAGCAAATGATACAAAGAACTGGCGGTATAAAGCAGAATCAGGCTTGCGCCAAATATGGAAAAAGATATGATATGCCATACTGTTCCATTCCTGACTGCATAGATGACTAAAAGGATCAACCCCACCACGGATAGTAGAGCCCCCAGCAAATGGGTAAAACCGCTTACAGGATCTTTGACTTTCAATTTCATTACACCACGCCTCCAAATCAATCGTACTCTATTACATAGTTTTTATTACTATGTGTTACGGTAATTCCATATTACCTCATCGTTATTATATTTGCAATAGCATTATTTTATACATTTACTTATGTTGAGAAATAGTATTCATTACTATATAATGAGGATGAGGTGATAATATGGAACTGAGCGACGACTACCTATCTGCATTATTGGAGAGTCTTGCGAAGGATAAGGACATCAAGCCGGGCCACATCCCCGATATTGACCTGTATATGGACCAGGTGACCACCTTCATTGACAGCCGGCTGGGCCACCTGAAGAGAGACCCCAAGGACAGCATCCTGACAAAAACCATGATCAACAACTATACCAAGTCAAAAATCCTGCCGCCGTCAAAAAATAAGAAATATGATAAACGGCATATGCTGCTGCTCATTCTGATCTATTATATGAAGCAAGTGCTGTCTATCAGCGATATTCAGACGCTCTTCATACCTCTTTTCAAAGAACTTCAGGCAAGCGACGATGGGCAAGCAACCCTCGAGGTGCTTTATGACCTCTTCCTGGATATCAAAAAGGACGACTTTCTTGACATCGAAAGGCAGCTATCGGAGAAAGTGAAGCATATAGAAGAAAAAACCTCGATACTGGAGGTTTCCGACAAGAAATTTTGCAATATGCTGCTTACAGTCCTCATGCTGGTCATGCAGGCTGATATTCAGAAACGCCTTGCAGAAAAAATCATTGATGACTATTTCAAATAAAATAAAAAATCGCCCAAGCAGGCGATTTTTTCAGCTTCTTTTTTGTGGTAGCACTATTTCAAAAACAGCACCTTTTCCCCCGTTGTTATATGCCTTAATGCTTCCTCCATGGCCCTCTACGATAGCCTTGGTGATGGCCAGGCCGATCCCTGCATTCCCTTTCTCTCCCTTGTAAAAACGGTCAAAAACCTTCTCTGCCTCGCCGTCCTTAAGGCCGGGGCCATCATCTGAAATGACGATTTTTACCCATTCCGTATGTACCTCGACGGCTATAGCTACCTGTTTTTCCGCATATCTGACAGCATTGCTCAATAGGTTGAGAACAGCCCGCTCCAGTTTTTCCGCATCATACAACCCGGCAGCCCCGGAATCCGGCGACGTGGTCAGCGTTATGGATATATCTCCGGCCAACGGCCTGATGCTTCTCTTGGCAGCCTCAATAATTTCCAGGAGATCGGCTTTTTCAAGTCTGAAGCTTTCCTCTGCATTTTCCAACTTGCTCAGATACGTGATCTCTTCTACGGTTTTCTTTAACCGCTTGCACTGGTCTATGATGATGTCCAGGCTTTCCTCTGCCTCCGCACCTTCGACAACACCGTCCTTGATGGCTTCCGCATAGCCCTGTATGGACATGAGGGGCGTTTTCAGCTCATGGGAGGTGTTCTGCAGGAAACGGATCTGCTGTGCATCGAAATGTCTGAGGCGCCTGACCATATCACGAAAACGTTGATCCAGCTCCTCGATTTCATCTCCTGTCTTAATGGCTGCAAGCTCCGGAAGAGCACCCTCCTTCTGTTGAAGGCCTTTGCCCATAGAAAAGCACTCCATCTTACGCATCAGCTGCTTCAGCGGTCCTGTCAGCCGTCTTTCAAATATCATGCCGATTATGAAGGCAAAAATACCGGCCGCTGCAAAGCTGATCAGCTGTGTGCCTCTCATGAGGCGGTTCAAGGCGTAAATGCTCTTGACCTGTGTAAAAAGCAGAACATACCCTTTTATTTCACCGGATTTGTTCTCAATGGGCACCCGCTGGCTGACATACCCCCGCACCGATCTGTTTTCCGGATCGGCCAGCTGTGCAGCCAAGCGCTTGTCTACATTTTCGAGACTTCTGAAAACCGCTTTTCCCTCTTTATTGGTTACGATGATATCGGCATCGATCAGGCGTCCAGCGGTTTTGACTGTACGCCTTACCGTCGCGATTTTCTCATTGATGTCTTTCAGCTGCAGGGGCACGGCGCTTAAGATCTTTGCAATCTCCTGGCCTTCTGTTTTCAGTTGAGTACGCGCTTCCCTTATGAGATATCCCCTGGACAATAGCTGAAATGTTATATCGGTCGTCACGAATGCGACGATCAAAATGATGATATAATTAAAGAGCAGCTTGCTTCCGATCTTTTTACCCATCTATCCGATACCCGAATCCCCATACCGTCGTGACTTCCACTTGGGACCCCATCTCTGATAGTTTTTTTCTGATCCTTTTGACAAGATCGTCAATTATACGCGAATCACCCATATAGTCGTAGCCCCATATCTTCTCCACCAGCTGCTCCCTGTTGAAAGGCAGGTTGCGGTTTCTGACCAGAAATTCCAGTAGATCATACTCCTTGGTGGTCAGCTTCAGCTCTTCCCCATCCTTCTCCACGTATCTGCGGTCGAAGTAGATGATAATATCCTTGATACGCTCACGGCTATCCTTGGGTATGGTGTTCTTTTCCAGGCGTTTAAATATGTTCTTGATCCGTACCACCAACTCTCTCGGGCTGAAGGGCTTTGCCAGGTAATCGTCTCCACCTAGCTCCAAGCCCAGAATCCGGTCAAACTCCTCGTCTCTGGCCGAAACAAAGATAATGGGGATATCCGTTATTTTTCTAAGTTCCTTGCACAGCTCAAGACCGTCCATTCCGGGCATCGTGATGTCCAGTACCAAGAGATCCGGTACCAGCCTCCGGTATTCACTGACTACATTTTGTCCGTCCTCAAACAGCGTTACCTTGTAGCCTTCCTTCTCAAGATACTTTTTGATCAGTTCCCGTATCGTCCGTTCATCATCCGCCACAAAAATATGTTTCATGGGTGCACCACCATCCAGCGCTTATTTTCTCTTGTACCGGTCCTTGGCATTAAAGTAGGTCATATCGGAATAACCGGCATAGATTTTTCCGGAATGCTTTACCCCCTCCGGAATGAAATACCGGTCCCCTTTGGTAAAGGTGTGGAGAACGCCGTCAATCACAAAGTCGATTCGGCCTTCCAGTACAATCCCCCACTGGTCCTGGTGCGTATGCTCGGGAAGCGCCACATCCTCCGAAAAGGTCATGAATATGATCTGATGGTCTTCGCCCTGTGAAAGGTAGCCCTTCACGCCCTGGAGCGGTATGTCCGCCTCCGGCAGGTTCATAATGGGTTCGGGAAATACGTTTTTCATTTCTGCTCCTCCGTTTTTATATGTACATGATCCCTCACATGGTCCATGCAATATTCATAATCACCTTCACATTGCGGACAATACCTGAAATCCATTTTGGGATCGGTCTTCTCTGTCTTGCCGCAAATGGTGCATCGATGTATGGTAAAATCCACCGGCAGTACGGTTTTGAACTGGCGGCGCCTCTGGTAAACCTGCCGTGATGTCTTGCTCCTGCTGAGTATATCCTTGCCGAAGAACAAAAAATAGTTGATGATGGATATAACGGCAAAGAGCTTTTCCGGCATCGCCCCGGTGATGACGGTAAAGGCGAAGAAAACCCAGTTCAGCATTGCCAGATATTTGATCTTCACCGGTATGACAAAAAACAGCAGGATCTCAAAATCCGGATAAAGCCTGGCAAAAGCAAGAAAAAGCGATAGGTTGAGATAGACGGGCGTCGCAATGAAACCGGTCAGAAAAGCCGCTGCAGTGGTTGCCAGTATCCCGGTAAAATAATAGATATTGAACCGGAAGCTTCCCCATTCGTGTTCCAAGGCATTGCCGATCATATAATAAAAATACAGGGTGAAGAGAATCCAGATCAAGGAGGTCTGAGGCGGAATAAACACGTAAGTGATCAAACGCCAGACTTCCCCCCGCAGCACCAGCTCCGGAATCAATACCAGCCTGCCCAACACAGCCCCGCCATACTGGTTATAGGTCAGGGCATAGACCAATCCGTTCATCCCAACGATATACGTCATCAGATTCCGTATCGCAAAGCGACCGAACCGGCGCTCCAATTTATTCAACCAATTCAATCCGACACTTCCTTTCAAAGGCTTAGAAACAACCAAATTGTCCCTAAATGTTTTTCCAAAATGATGTTGTAAGTCTCTCCTGAGGTCTCCAACCCTATGCACTCGATTCCGACTTTTTTGCCATCATGGGCCGATAACCCCCTCGCCACCGCCGCCGATATCCAATACCTGCCCATGACTGTTCCTCCCCAGTTGATTATTCTCTCTCCTTTCCCATTCCGGGAAAATCATTCTCCTACCGGATCAGGACGTTATTGATGAAAAGCACAGCGCCGCTTACGATCAGCAAGCACACCATCGCCTTTTTCACGGTATCCTCACGCAACCTTTTATCAACCTTTATGCCCGCGTACAGCCCCAATGCGACTGCAGGAGATAAAAGCAGGAATTTCAGAAGTATCGCCTTGGTCAGAATACCGGCTATCATGTAGTAGGCCAACCTGAAGATGTTGTCAATAAAAAATACGCAGCAGATATTCGCCCTGAATGCGCTCCGGTTTTCCGTGGTCCTGCTGATATACGCAATGAGAGGTGCCGATATACCATAGAGGCCTGCCAGTATGCCCGAAAGGATTCCCACTGCCGCCAGTAGTACGGGGTTCCCTTTACGGGAAGCATTCCGACCTGCCTTTCGTGTCAGTAATTCGATCCCGATACCGATAACCACTAGGCCTAAAAACCCTTTCAGCAGTCGGTCATCTCCGGTTTTCAGCAGAAAGGTTCCAGGTATGACACCGGCCAGAAGCATCAGCGACAGAGGGATCACAATCCCGGGCTTGATGGCTTTCCGTTCCCGCCAAGCCAGATATGCATTGGTGGGTACGCTCATCAGAAGGTCTATGGGTGTCGTTATCCTATTGGGAACCACAAAAGAAAACAGCGGTGCCATGACAAGGGTATTGCCGAACCCGGTAATGCCTTTCAAAAAATAAGACAGGAAGACAGCTAAAAAAAGATAAGCATTCAATACCATTTCATTACCTTTCTCTTGCACCTATGCATGTACGTTATTTCAGTACTATATTATCATAACGGAATCTCTTCGCATAGTCCGGATACAGCCGGTGCCTTCATTTATCAATGCCGAAGTCCATCAGAAGCCATTTATCAGCATGCTTCTCAAACCGCATCTCGTGATAGACAGTCTCTTGACCGGGCGTATCGGTCATTTCCGTTCGTACCGTAACAGATCCGTCTAAATGCTTAATGACGGCTACAACCTTTATATCGAGGACTTCCCTTGCTTTGTTGAGCTTCTCAACCTCCAGCAATGCGCTATTCTGCTGAAGCAAATTTCTGCAGCCGGAATAGGTGGCCAGACTGATGCCGATTGCCTGCTGGGACAGCATTCCCGTCTCAGCCTCCTGGAAATTGTCCCTGAGATTCCTCACAGTGCTTTGGTATAGTGAAAACTGTATGATGACAAGCACCAATACAGCAGCCAATAGAACAGTATGGATGCGAAACCTACTAAGCAATGCCTCCTCACCCCTTTGCCTTAATTATAAACCATAAAGAGATGGAATTTAAGCACCAAATCCATTTATTGCCTTGGCACATTATGATATGATAAAGGAAGACCGGATTGAGGGAGGTTAACATGAGATATAAGGGGATTATTTTTGATTTCAACGGGACCTTGTTCTGGGACTCCGAAAAGCAGGAAGAATCCTGGCAGGTTTTTTCAGAAAAACGATTCAACCGCATCATGCAGAAGTCGGAAATGAAAACACAGATGTACGGACGCACCAATCAAGCGGTTATGGAATACCTTCTGGGTGAGCCGGTTACGGGAGGCAAGCTGCTGGAATTTATACAGGAAAAAGAGCAGATCTATCGGGACATGTGCCTGGCAGACTCAGAAAACCTGAAGCTGGCACCAGGAGCGGACCATCTGCTGGATTATCTGGTGGAGTATCACATCCCGCATACCATTGCTACAGCTTCAGAAATATCAAATGTTTCTTTCTTCATTGACGTTTTCGGATTAGGCAAATGGTTCGACCTGCAGCAGATCATTTTTGATGACGGTTCCTTTCCCGGCAAGCCGGATCCCGCTATCTACCTGAAGGCAGCCCAGAAAATCGGCATTAGGCCGGAGGACTGTATCGTCATCGAGGATTCCATTCCAGGAATCCAGTCTGCATACCGTGCAGGGATAGGAAAAATCATTGCCATAGGGGAAAAGGACAGGCACGGAGAATTGGAGAAGCTGCAAGGCGTGAGCCATGTCATTGAGGATTTCCATCAATTTGAGCAGTGGCTGACCGGATAATCTATCGAGGTATTACTGAATATGAAAGGAACCGATCACATGATAAAACAGCTGCAGCTCGCAAGTATCGATAGGGTCCAAGAAATCGTGGCCCTTCAGAAGGCATCCTACGCCATTGAAGCGGAGCTGATCGGCTTTGACGGCATACCGCCGCTTCACGACACAGCCGATAGGGTAAGAAACGCCGGTGAGACCTTCTGGGGATATTTTTACGAGGGCCGGCTGTCAGGACTGATCTCTTACAAGATATCCGGGGATACGCTGGATATCCACCGTGTTGCCGTGCATCCCGAATTGTTCAGAAAAGGGATCGCGCGCAAGCTGGTAGCGCATGTGCTGCAGCTGGACAGCGGCACCGACAGGGTCATTGTATCGACCGGTTATGAAAACAAACCAGCGGTCAATCTATACCTGAGCATGGGCTTTAAACAAATTGATAAAAAGGAAATCGTGAAAGACTTATTCATCGCTTGCTTTGAATACATCAGATAAAAGCACCGCTTATCTTTCTGGTAAAGGAGTTTTACGATGAGGCTTACTGTTTTGGCAGACAATAACACCTATATCGACCGGTATTTCATTGGGGAGCCGGCTGTCTCCTATTTCATAGAAACCGAAGGAAAAACAATCCTTTTTGACGCCGGTTACTCCGATGCCTTCATCCGAAATGCCGCCAAGCTGCATGTGGATTTGCTCGGCTTGGATTATATCGCTTTGTCCCATGGACATAACGACCACACCTGGGGGTTATCGCCGCTGCTGAGCCTTTACAGCGAAGCAGTCCTGAACGGGACCGGTCTCCCTAAGCCGATTCTGGTTGCACATCCGGAAACATTATACAGCAAGCAATATAGCAGCCTTGAAATCGGATCAATTGTGAATGAAGCGGCTTTGGAGCGTTTCTGCACTCTGCAGCTCTCCAAGGAACCGGTATGGCTGACGGATAAGCTTGTTTTCCTGGGCGAAATCCCTCGCCTTAATGCTTTCGAATGCAAGAAACCCATTGGCAGGACAGTCCGGCAGGGTATTCCGGAAGACGATTTCCTTTGGGATGATACGGCTCTGGCATATCAATCCGGTGAAGGCCTTGTCATCATAACGGGCTGCTCCCATGCCGGCATCTGCAACATAGTCGATTACGCCAGGCATGTCTGCAACGAAGACCGCATTGCCGTCATCATTGGCGGATTGCATCTTCTGAATCCTGAGGCCGGCCTGCTGGCAGCGACCCTTGATCATCTAAGCCGGTCAAATGTGAAGTCCTTGTATGCCGGGCACTGCACCGATCTGAACGCAAAAATCGCTTTGTCGAAGGTGGTTCAGGTCAACGAAGTCGGTGTGGGGCTTGTGCTGGAATATACGTAATCCCTTGCTGTAATTTTGGAAGGCTTCAAAAACAAAAATATTGACAGCAGGGTGAGCCTGTGGTTAAATGATGAATAAGTTGATAGTGAGAAGTCATTGATTGGAAATAGTACTTACAGGTCGTTTGTATCAGCGAGCCGGCGTTTGGTGTGAGGTCCGGCGGCAGACCCTTTAAGGAATGGCTCCATGAGACGCCAGGCGAAAGATCAGTAGCCGAGGCCGTATGCCCTGCGTTATAGGGATAGGACATCGCAGCAGCGCGTTATGTGCACCCTTAAGTAAGCTTAAGGACACTTCCGAAGCAAGTGCCGTGTCCGAAGAAGCGAAGCATCGCAAAATGGGTGGCTTGTAACCGGTATTTTATCCTATTGGATAAGATACCTTTTTTATTTGTACCCGGCTCCAAGAATCCCTTTTGCAAAGCTTAACCAGGGTGGCACCGCGGAAGACCATTCCGTCCCAGATATTGGAGACGGCATGGCTTTTTTTATTTTACAACTTAAAAGAGGTTAGGAGTGAGAACATGGATTTTCCAACACAGAAGCTGATTCCCTATACGAAGGAGCTGCCGGGAGACCGTGAGACGCCGATCACGCTATATGAAAAATATGTAGGCGATGATATAGGCTTCCTGCTGGAAAGCAAAGAGTCGGGTAAAGGCCGGTATTCCTTTATCGGAAAAGCACCCTGCGCCGTTTTGGAAAGCAAAAACGGCGACACAACGCTGACAAACGAGTCAGGCATGCACAAAGAGAACGGGCGGGTACTGGATTTCATCAAGCATTATATGGCACAGGTTCAAGTAGAGGCAGTCTCACCTATATCCTTCATCGGAGGCGGTATCGGGACAATTGCTTATGACGTGATCCGACAGTATGAGCAGCTGCCGGATGAGAATCCCGACGAACTGGGACTGCCCGATGTGCATCTGATGTTTGTAAAGCGCCTTATTGCCTACGATCACTACCACGATACCATTCAACTGATAGTTCTGGAAGAAAACAGCACTGAGGGAAAGAGCCGTGCCCAGTTGCAGTTTGATAGCATGATTGCAGAGATAAGCGCTGCGCCTGCACTGATGCCTGAGCCCGCTATGCCCTCGGCAGTCAGAGAACCTCTTTTCACCACAACAAAGGAAGCCTTTATGAAAAATGTCCTGAAGGCAAAGCAATATATTTTCGACGGTGATATTTTCCAAGCCGTGCTTTCTCAGCGGTGCAGCGTGGAAACCCAGGAATCACCTTTCACCCTGTATAGAAAACTGCGGGCGCTGAATCCCTCCGCTTATCTCTTCTACCTGAATTTTGGCAGCTATCAGGTTGTGGGCAGTTCCCCTGAGATGCTTGTCGCATTGAGAAACAACAGGATCAGCACCTGTCCCATCGCCGGAACCCGGTCCAGAGGCAAAAATGAATCCCAGGACAGCTTGCTGTCACGGGAGCTTCTTAACGATGAGAAGGAAAAAGCAGAGCACGGCATGCTGGTGGACCTGGCCCGAAATGATATGGGCCGGGTTGCCCAGATCGGCTCCGTCACTGTCAGTGAGTTCATGAAGGTAAAGTATTACTCCCACGTGATGCATCTGGTTTCACTGGTAAATGGCCATAAAGCCAACGACCAGGATGCATTTTCCATACTATCCGCTTTCTTGCCGGCTGGCACGCTTTCGGGTGCACCTAAGATACGGGCTATGGAAATAATCGATGAACTGGAGAATACCAGACGGGGCTTATATGGCGGTGCAGTGGGCTATTTTGGCTTTGACGGCAGCATGGATATGTGCATCGCCATCCGCATGATGATCATCAAGGACTGCCGCGCCTACATGCAAGCAGGCGCCGGTATCGTGGCGGATTCTGATCCCGAAATGGAATACAAGGAGGTCCAGAACAAACTGGGTGCTATGATAAAAGCTGTAGGAGGAAAGAAATCATGATTCTCTTGATCGATAACTACGACTCATTTACCTATAATTTGTATCAATACCTGGGGGTCTACGATACCGTCCAGGTTGTCCGGAACGACCAGATCAGCATGTTCGAAATAGGTTGGCTTCATCCCGATCAGATCGTCATTTCTCCCGGACCCAAGTCGCCGGATGAAGCCGGCCGCTGCCTGGACATCATCAAAGCCTTTTACCGCACCATTCCTATTCTGGGAATCTGTCTGGGACACCAATGCATCGGCAAAGCCTTCGGAGCTGAAATTGTTCATGCCAAAACGCTGCACCACGGAAAAAGCTCAATGGTCTCCCATAACGGGAAAGGGATATTCAAAGGTGTGGATAGTCCCATGCAGGCCGCACGGTATCACTCTCTAGCGGTAAAAGAGGGGACGCTGCCGCCGGACTTCCAGGTGGCCGCCGTCACGGCAGATGGAGAGATCATGGCAATCACACACCCCGTCTATCCGGTAGTCGGTCTGCAGTTTCATCCTGAGTCCATCTATACGCCGGAGGGTATGAAGCTGATACGGAACTTTGTGAAAGGAGAGGAAATTCATGTTGAGCAATGCGATAAGCAAGCTGGTAGAACGACAGAACCTCAGTGAAGCTGAAATGATGGGTGCATTGACCGAGCTGATGCAGGGAAGTGCTTCACCGGTACTTATCGGTGGATTCTTATCCGCCCTTCGCGTCAAGGGAGAAACGGCGGAAGAAATCACTGCCGGCGCCAGGGTGATGCGGAATCTGGCTGAAAGGATCGACCTGGACGACCTTTTTACATTGGACACCTGCGGAACAGGCGGAGACAAGAGCGGTGTATACAACGTGTCCACAGCTGCAGCCTTTGTCTGTGCCGCAGCCGGTGTCCATGTTGCAAAGCACGGCAACAGGTCGGTCTCCAGCCGGTGCGGCAGTGCCGATGTCCTGGAAGCCCTGGGCGCCCATATCCACCTCAACCCGGAGCAAGCAGCGGAATGTGTCCGGCAGCAGCATATCGGCTTCCTTTTTGCGCCGCTCTATCACAAAGCCATGAAGCATGCCGCCGTTCCGCGGAAAGAACTGGGCGTGCGGACGATCTTCAATGTGCTGGGGCCGCTGACCAACCCGGCAAGGGCAAAAGCACAGCTTCTTGGCGTTTTTGACGAAGCGCTGACTGAAACCCTGGCACAGGTCCTTTCCAACCTGGGCGTTCAGCATGCATTGGTGGTCTGCGGCAAGGACGGATTGGACGAAATCAGCAGCTTCGGCGAGACCAGGATCACGGAGCTTTATGCAGGACGTATCCGGACCTATACCGTCACCCCGGAAACTTACGGAATAAAGCGTTGCACCTTACAGTCGCTTTTAGGCGGCGACGCGGTAGAAAACGCCCGATTGATACGAGCACTGTTTGAAGGCCAGAAGGGTCCGAAGCTGGATTTCCTCCTAATGAACTGCGGCGCCGCACTTTACGCAGCCAATAGGGTTCCCTCCATCCATGAAGGGATTGCTTTAGCCGCCCGTCTGGTGGAAAGCGGAGCGGCAAAAGAAAAGCTGGACGCATTCGTTGCCTATACAAGGAGGTTCCTATGATCCTGCAGCAAATTGTTGAAAAAAAGAAGGAAACCCTGGAAGCTTTTCACAGGGCGTACAGTCTAGGCAGCCTTATCGGCCAGGCTGCCGCTGCGGAACAAAGGCCCAGCTTCAAGGAAGCCCTTCTCAGGCCTGGCCTTTCCATCATCGGCGAGATAAAGAAAGCCTCTCCTTCCAAGGGAGTCATTAAGGAGGACTTTCAGCCGGTCCTGCTTGCGAAAACCTATGAAGATGCTGTGGATGCCATTTCGGTGCTGACCGAGGAGTACTTTTTTCTCGGCAGCGGGCAGTACCTGCAAAGCATACGGGACATATCCCCTCTTCCGCTTTTGCGCAAGGACTTCATTATCGATGAGCTTCAGATTTACGAATCAAAGCTGCTTGGTGCCAGCTGTGTTTTACTGATCACAGCCATTCTGGACAAAAGACAGTTGGAGCGTTTTATCCGGTTATCCCGCTTCCTGGGCTTGGATGCCCTTGTAGAGGTCCATACCGGTAAGGAATTAGACACAGCCCTGGAATGCGGTGCCGATATCATCGGCATCAACAACCGCAACCTGAAGGATTTTTCCATTGATCTCAATACCACAACACAGCTTCGGAAACAGATTCCGGCACATATTCCTGTCATAAGCGAAAGCGGCATCAACCGCCCTGACGATATCAAATCGCTGAAAGACGCACAGGTTGACGGCGTACTGATAGGAGAAAGCTTCATGCGCGCAGCGGATATCAAGGGCCTGGCTGAGGCTTACCGGAGGGCATATGAAAACACAAATTAAAATATGCGGGCTCAGGACGATGGCAGATATCGCACTTGTCAATGAGACATATGTTGATTATGCAGGATTTGTATTTGCGCCCAGCAAGCGCCGCGTTACACCTGAAGAAGCAAGAGGCTTGGTCAAGGCGCTGGATCCGCGCATTAAGGCGATAGGCGTATTCGTCAATACACCGCCGGAAGAGGTCAATCGAATAGCTGAATACTGCGACCTCCATATAGCTCAGCTTCATGGCGAAGAAACACCGGAAGCCTGTTGCCATATCAGCCTGCCTGTGTGGAAAGCCATAACTGTAAAGAATGCGCAGTCGCTCCATGATGCCGATGCTTACAACGATGTAGCGGGTGTGCTCCTGGACGGCGCAATGGCAGGCAGTGGGACCGTTTTTGACTGGCGGCTGGTGGAAGGCTTTGCAGGTAGGCGGCTGACCATTCTGGCAGGCGGTCTGAATGCTGAGAATGTACTGCTTGCAATAAAAAGGATACGGCCCCAGGTCGTGGATGTCAGTACGGGAGTTGAGCACAATGGGGTAAAAAATAAGGAAAAGCTGTGGGATTTTATAAGGAGTGTGAATGCATATGAAACATAGCGGAAAATTCGGGCAGTTCGGCGGGCAATACGTTCCCGAGACCCTGATGCAGGCGCTGCAGGATCTGGAACATGCCCTTGAAGCCTGTCTGGCGGATGCGGCATTTATGACGGAATATAACCGGCTTTTGAACCGGTACGTTGGCCGCCCCTCCCTGCTGTATCATGCGGAACAGCTGACAAAAAAACTCGGAGGCGCCAGGATCTACCTTAAGCGTGAGGATCTGAACCATACCGGTGCCCACAAGATCAACAATGTGATGGGGCAGCTTCTGCTGGCCAGACATATGGGCAAGCGCAGGGTCATCGCCGAGACAGGCGCCGGCCAGCATGGGGTTGCCACCGCAACCGGTGCAGCACTTTTCGGCATGGAATGCACCGTCTTCATGGGAGAGGAGGACATTGAGAGGCAGAAGCTCAATGTCTTCAGGATGAAGCTTCTGGGCGCCCGGGTAGAACCGGTCCGAAGCGGCACCCGCACCCTGAAGGATGCTACCAATGAAGCGATCCGGGAATGGGTCCGCTGCGTAGAGGACACCTACTATGTCATCGGATCGGTGGTAGGACCGCATCCTTACCCGCTGATGGTGCGGGAGTTCCAAAAGGTCATCGGTGAGGAGACCCGGTCCCAGCTCCTTGCAGCGGAAGGCCGGCTTCCTGACCTGCTGGTGGCCTGTGTAGGCGGCGGCAGCAACGCTATGGGCTTTTTCCACCCCTTCCTGGAAGACGGCTCAGTCCGTCTGGTGGGGGTGGAAGCGGGCGGCTGCGGCATTGGCACAGGCAGGCACGGCGCTGCCGTTGCCAAGGGGAAGGCCGGCGTGCTGCACGGCATGAAGACCCTCCTGCTTCAGGATGAGGAGGGTCAGATCCTGCCGGCGCACTCTGTTTCAGCCGGGCTGGATTACCCCGGCGTCGGCCCGGAGCATGCGCACCTCAGTGAAACAGGCCGGGTCCGGTATGAATCCGTCACCAATGCCGAGGCACTGAACGCTTTCCGGCTGCTGGCGGAGACGGAAGGCATCATCCCAGCCCTGGAAAGTGCCCATGCCGTAGCCTATGGCGCCAAAGCCGCTCCCCTTATGGATCGGGACACAATCATCGTCGTCAATCTTTCCGGTCGAGGCGACAAGGATGTCCATACAGCAGCCGGTTTATTGGAGGGTGAACTATGAGCAGAATAGAAAAGGTCTTTGAAACAAAGAGAAAAAGCGGTGAAAAAGTCCTGATTGCTTATCTGATGGCAGGCCATCCTACCCTTGAAGCATCAGAGGAATTGGTATATGCCCTGGAAAGAGGCGGCGCAGGCATCATAGAGCTGGGGGTCCCCTTTTCCGACCCCCTGGCAGACGGGCCTGTCATACAAGCGGCTGCCGTATGTGCTCTGGAAAACGGCACAACGCTGCGGAAGATATTTGACATGGTCAGCCGTATACGCCAAAAAACACAAGTCCCCCTTGTGTTGATGGCTTATTATAATTCCCTTTTGGGGTACGGCGTTGAAGCCTTTTTCGATGCCTGCAAGATAGCAGGCATCGACGGTGTCATCATCCCCGATCTGCCCTATGAGGAGCAGCAGGAGGTAACTCCCTATCTAGTGGAAAACATCCCTCTCATTCCTCTTGCTGCTCCTACCTCAGGCAGCAGGCTGCAGAAAATATTGGCTCATGCCAGAGGTTTTGTCTATTGCATCTCGTCCCTGGGCGTTACCGGCACGCAAGATGGCTTTCACAGGGAAGTCGAAGGCTTCCTGAGCCAGGTACGGGCTGTCTCAGATCTTCCACTGGCAGTAGGCTTCGGCATCGCCTCCAGTCAGGATGTTCGGCGGCTTGCCCCCTATGTGGACGGCATTATCGTCGGCTCAGCCATTGTGCGCAAGATTGAGGAAACCGGCGGAAATCCTCAAGCTGTCGAAGCCCTTGTCAAAGAGTTGTCCGACAGCTGAAGAAATTCAATCGGGGACGGTTCTTGAATTGAATGAGAAGTCATTCTCATTCAATTCAAGAACCGTCCCCGATTCACCTATTCAGCGAATTTGAAATTCACCACATCAAACAATCCCAAGTCCGTAAGCTTCAGCTCCGGTATCACCGGCAGTGCCAGGAAGGCCAGCGTCATGAAGGGGTCATAATCCCTGGACACACCCATCTCATAGGCGATGGCATGCATTTCCTCCAGCTTTTCCTGCAGCAGCTCAAGAGACAAGTCGCTCATCAGACCCCCAATGGGTAAAGACAGGGATTTCCTGACTGCCCCTTCCGCTGCGATGGCAATGCCCCCGCCTATTTCCTGCAGGTGCTCCACGGCCGCTTTCATATCCGCATCGTTGTCTCCGATTACCACAATATTATGGGAGTCATGGGCTACCGTGGAAGCAACAGCCCCATTCCGGAGTCCCAGCCCTTCTACCAGTCCAAGTCCGATGTTGCCGGTGGCATGATGCCTTTCAATGACGGCAATCTTGAGGAGATGAGTGCCGTTTTCGGTATAATACTTGCCGTCTACCGGTGTTACCTGCCGTCTCAGGTCTTTTGTCACCAAGGAATGCGGCACAAGGCCGATAACACGCATACCAGCCGATGTGCCCTTCAGCTTGAAGCAATCCTCCTTCAAGGACTTGATATTGACGGAGTTCCGCATCTTGGAGTCGTTGATGCTCTTGATGTCAAAAAGTGCTTTCCCATCCTGCGCCACAAGCTTCCCATTCTTGTAAACCTGGTGCACGTCAACCTTCTTCAGGTCATTGAGCACCAGAAGGTCCGCCTTATAACCCGGCGCGATCCCGCCGACCCTTTCCAGGTTATAGCATCTGGCTACATTCAAAGTTGCCATCTGAATGGCCTTAACAGGATCAACACCCTGCCGGATGGCAATGCGGATATTGTTATCGATGTGCCCGTCTATCAGAATGTCCTCCGGATGCCTGTCGTCCGTGCAGAACATGCAGCGGTTGATGCTGGTGTCATTTAATGCAGGCAGCAGGTCGATGACATTGCGGGCAGCCGAACCCTCCCGGAGCATGATGTGCATACCGAGGCGCAGACGCTCTGCCGCTTCCTCTGCAGCGGTGCATTCATGCTCTGTCCTGACGCCTGCCGCCATATAGGCATTCAATTCCTTATCCCGGATGCCCGGCCCATGGCCGTCAATGAATTTATTTGCATTCTTACTCAATACGATCTTATTGATAATCGATTTCTCGCAATGAATGACGCTTGGAAAATCCATCAGCTCACCCAGACCCAATACCCTAGGGTGATTGATGATCTCGAACAGATCTTCAGCCTTGAGCACGCTGCCCGCGTTTTCGAAGGGTGTTGCCGGTACGCAGGAAGGCAGCATGATATAGACATCTATGGGAACATTCTCGGTTCCCTCCAGCATATACCGGATGCCGTTGATGCCCTTCACATTGGCGATTTCATGGGGATCAGCTATGATTCCGGTGGTTCCTCTAACCGCTATAGCCCTGGCAAACTCTCCAGGTGTTACCATGGAGGATTCGATATGCACATGGCCGTCCATAAAGCCGGGGCACAGGTATTTCCCCTCCATCTCCATTTCAATGGCACCGTCGTACCGGCCAATTCCGGCTATATAGCCGTCATGCACGGCAACATCCGTCTTGTATATTTCGCCGGTAAAGACGTTGACGAGATTGATATTTTTAAAGACCATCTGCGCTTTAGCCCTCCCGGCTGCCACATCCATCAGGGCAATGATCATATCTCTCATAGGGCTTTCCTCTCCTTTCCATACATCGCCTTGACAATTTCCTGGGGGCTGGCCGGAAGTCTGGTGATCCTTGCGCCGGTCGCATCGCAAATGGCATTCAGTATGGCCGGCATAGCCGCCAGCATGACAGGCTCTCCGATTCCCTTTGCACCATAGGGTGCCGATGTCTCGGGATCCTCCACGATAATGCTCTCTATCTCCGGCATATCCAGTGCTGTAGGTATGATATATTTCGAAAAATTTCTGTTCTTAATCCGACCCTCCTCAAGGCCCAATTCCTCGTGAAGCGTCCAGCTCATTCCCATAGCGAACCCGCCTTCGATCTGCCCTTCCACCAGCACAGGATTGACAGCCCGGCCTACGTCCTGTGCACAAACGGCCTTCAGCACATCCGTCTTTCCGGTCTCGATATCCACTTCAACCTCCACACCGTAAGCAGCAAAGGTGTATGGCCAGTAAGGCGCGCCCTGACCTGTCTCATCATCCATCCTGGATGTCCGGGCGGTGAATGCCGCCTCTGACCGCAATAGCCTTCCCTTGGCTATGGCTGCCTGATACAAGTCCTTCAACGAGATGTGCTTCAGCAGATTCCCCTGAGCCTCAGATACTTCTGCAGTAAATGCCTGCAGCTCTATCCGCAGCTTTTCACACGCAATGCGGATGCCGTTGCCGGTATTGTACGTCTGCCTACTGGCAGCAGCCGTCCCTGAATCTGGCGTCAGGCGGGTATCCTCGCAAACCAGGACCACATCGCTGAGGCTTACTTCCAGAGCTTCGGCTGCAATCTGGCTTAGAACGGTCTTGGCGCCCTGGCCTACCTCTGTTGCACCGGCAAACACCCGGACCTTTCCTTCTTCAGTCAGCTCTGCAGCAGCTCTGGATACATCCGGAAAGCCGTTGCCGTATCCTGTGCCGTAGAAAATTGCTGCAATCCCTTTGCCCCGCTTTTTTCCAGCTTTCAGTGGCGCCTCTTCCCCGGAACGGCTAATGGCTTGTGCAGCCGCCCTTAAAGTGCGCTCCAGCGGTACTGACTCCTCCAGCAGCTGGCCGGTTGCCGTCAGCGACCCGGCTCTGAAGCAATTCTTCAGCCGCAGCTCCAGGGGGTTGATATTCAGCTTTCTTGCTATCTCATCCATTTGCTGCTCGTAGGCAATGGGTACTTGTGCTGCGCCGAAGCCCCTCATGGCGCCGGTAAAAGGATTGTTGGTGTAGACAGCATAGCTATCCACCTTCACATTGGGGATGACATAGGGGCCGGTCATATGAACCCCGGCTTTCCTCAGTATGTTGATAGCCCAAGATGCATGGGCCCCGGCATCACCGATAATTTCCGCCTCCATCGCGTACAAGGTCCCATCCTTTTTGGCTCCGGTTCTGCACTTGATGTACATGGGATGCCGCTTGGAGTGGGCGAGAAAGGACTCTTCCCTGGTATAGACTGTTTTTACCGGGCGCATCAGCTTCATCGCCGCCATCGCCAGATGGATCTGTACCGTGATATCCTCTCTTCCGCCGAAGGCACCACCTACAGCAGTGGTAATAACCCGGACCTTTTCCTGTGACAGCCCCAGTGCCTCGGCAATCTCTTCGCGGTCAAAATGAGGATATTGCGTTGCAACCAGTATAACAACCGTTCCATCCTCTTCCATATAGGCAACACCGGCTTCAGGCTGCAGAAAGGCATGGTCAACCATAGACGTTTCATAATGGTTCTCCACAATCACATCACAGACTTCGAAGGCTTTTTCTACGTCTCCTCTTCTGAGCTTGTAATGGTAAAGGATATTGCTGTCTCCATGCAGCAGAGGCGCATCAGACTGCATCGCCTCCCTTGGATCAAAAACCGCGGGCAGTATCTTGTATTCGACTTTGACAAGCTTGACTGCCTGCCTCGCGATAGCAGCCGTCTCGGCAACTACAAATGCAACAGGCTCGCCGATACTGCGTATTCTGCCGCTGGAAAACACTTCATGATCCTTGAACAAAACCCCGTGATGATTGGCGCCCGGCACATCCTCTGCCGTCAAAACCGCCAAGACGCCGGGATATGCCAATGCCGCACTTTTATCCACCGTTATCTCTGCACTTGGCTTTTCCGAACGTAAAGTGCAGCCATACACCATCCCGTCCATAACGATGTCGGAGGGGTATAGCGCTTTTCCTGTAACCTTTTCTCTGGCATCCACCCTGAACGCGCTCTTCCCGACGGTATTCAGCATAGGCTTCATTTGCTGCCACTCCCTTCCCCCAAATCTGGCATGCTTTCCTTCAATACGTCTTCCACAGCTTTCCTGAATGCCTCCTTAAACACGCCTTTTACTGCAACTCTTTTGTATACGATGGATGCCCTGCTTCCCAACCTGTGTTCCACTTCTTCTGAAAGCAGCACTGCGGCCTGTTCTGTGTCAAGCATCCCGATATCTTTTCCTTTTAGGAACGCTTCGGTATTCTTTTCTCTGGAAGCCGTAGGTCCCAGGCTTCCCGTAAAAACATCCGCGGCTATGATCCGCCTACCCTCCGCCTTGATTCTGACTGCACAGGATATGGTTGAAATGGCAAGGGCATTCCGCTTCCCCAGCTTGGCAAAGCCGCACCCTTCCCCCGGACCTGGCAAGCCGAATGCAAAACCTGTCAACAGTTCGCAGCTTCGGAGTACGGTTTTCCCTTTGCCTGCCAGGAACCCTTCCATCGGTATGACCCTTTCCCCTTCTGGGCCCATGACGATGCAATCCGCAGCCAGAGCCATCAGAACAGGTGCGCTGTCTGCCGCAGGTGCTGCATTGCAAATATTGCCTCCGATGGTCGCCCTGTTCTGTATCTGGCATGCACCCATGCTTCTTGCCATGTCCCATAAGGCCGGCACTTTATCTTTCAGTATCGGATTGCCGGCAAGGGCGCTGAAGGTCACCATGCTTCCAACTATGACGCTGCTGTCTGATATCGCAATCTTCCGGAGCTCGGCAATCCTATCCAGATCCACCAGATAATCCGCATGCACTTCCTGCTTCTGCAGTGCCAGTATCAGATCCGTTCCCCCCGCCAATACCTTGGCCTTCCCGCTTTCCAGCCTATGGACCGCTTCCTCTACACTGACCGGTAAAAATATCTCCATACCGCGACCCCCCATTTTTTTAAAACCAGCCTGCCGGACCTGTAAAGTACGTCCGAAGGGCTGGTTTTATTGGTTAGTTGTTCCTATCCAGCAATCTGCCGATGAGTCGATTGCAGTTTTTCTTTATCTCCCTGGCATCCAACGTCAAGAGCTTCCTGTCCTCCATCAGTATTTTCCCGTCAACGATGGTGGTGACCACATCATCCGCATTGGCAGCATAGACAAGCTGGGATACGATGTCCACATGCCTTGAGGGTGTAGTATGCAGCTTATCCATATCCACCAGCACCACATCTGCTTTCTTTCCTGCCTCCAGGCTGCCTATCTCGTTCTCCAGACCCATGGCTCTTGCACCGCCTAGTGTCGCCAGCTCAAACACCTTTTCGGCAGGCATGACGGTAGGGCTTAGGAGCCGCGCCTTCTGAATGAGGGCTGCCGTCCGCATTTCACGGAATATATCCAGGTTGTTGTTGCAGGGTGCACCATCGGCACCCAAGGAGACATGAGCGCCCAGCTCCAGAAGCTCCGGTATTTTGGCTATTCCCGAAGCCAGCTTCAAATTGGAGTTGGGACAGTGGGAAACCTTCGTACCGGTGCCGGCAATGATTTTCATTTCCTCATCATCCAGCCAGATGCAATGCGCCAGTATAAGGTTGGGTCCTGTCAGGCCCAGCTTGTGCAAGTACATGATATTGCGCATTCCTCTGTCCTGTTCCACCAGCTCGATTTCGCCCCTGTTCTCCGATGCATGGGTATGCACCATGACATTGTATTCCTTTGCCAGGTCTCTGACTCTGACCAGTAGATCCTCCGTGCAGGACACCACGAACCTGGGTGTAAAGGCGTAGTGTATCCTGCCGTTATCCTTCATATGCCATTTTTTTAGGAGTGCAATACTTTCACTGACAGATTCGTCTGCGCCTTCCATGAGCCCCGGCGGCACATCCCCGCAGTAATCCATCATGCATTTTCCTGTGACTGCTCTGATACCGGATTCATATATCGCTGTAATGGCTTCATCGGTATAGTGGACGGTTTCCATATCCACCAAGGCAGTGGTTCCGCCTTTGATCAGCTCGGCTATGCCCAGCTTGGCAGAATAATAGTTGGATTCCCCATCATGGGTTCCTTCCAACGGCCAAACACGCTTCTTAAGCCAATCCAGCAGCTCCAGATCATCCGCCTGTCCTCTGAAAAGCGTTTGGGTCAGATGGATATGTGTTTGAATCAAGCCCGGTATGACGGTCATTCCCTCCGCATCGATGACTTTATCCGCATCCTTGACCGCAATGCCGGTACCGATCATGGATATTTTATCGTCCTGTATATACAGATCACCCTGAATGATCTCTCGCTTTGGATTCATGGTCACAAGCTGACCGTTTTTTATCAGGATACTGCCCACGTTAATCCCCTCTTTCTGATTATGAGTATTCCAAAAACCCCGGACCGGGCTTTTTGGAATGCCCATAACCGCGGCTGTGGCCGGGTTATAAGCATTAAAGGTTGGTCCTTATACTACAGGATGAACTTCAATATAAATATTGCAGACAATATGTACATGACGATGGAAACATCCTTTGCTTTGCCGGTAAAAACCTTTAAGAAAGTGTAGGAGAGCATTCCGAAAACGATACCTTCAGCAATACTGTAGGTAAAAGGCATCATGGTGATAGCAAAGAAAGCAGGAATTGCTTCGGTATAATCCTTGAAGTTGATCTTCAGGATCGGCTCCATCATGAAGAGGCCGACCAGGATCAATGCCGGTGCAGTTGCAGCGCCGGGAATGATCAGAAATACCGGCGAGAAGAATAGCGCAAGCAGGAACAATACACCGGTAACCAATGCCGTCAAGCCGGTCCGGCCGCCTTCTGCAACACCGGAAGCACTTTCAACATAGGTTGTAACTGTGCTGGTTCCCAGAAGGGCTCCGCCTGTTGTTCCGATAGCATCTGTCAAAAGCACCTGGCTGGCTCTGGGCAGCTTGCCGTCCTTATCCAGCAGGTTGGCTTTGGAAGCAACACCGATAACGGTTCCTACCGTGTCGAATACGTCAACAAACAGGAATGAGAAAATAACGATCAGGAAATTCAGGCTGAAAACATCCGACCAGGATACGCTGAAGGGCGCCAAGGCAATAGAGGCAATGGACGGCGGTGCGCTTACAATGCTTTCGGGAAGCTTTGCCACGCCCATAAATATGCCAATGACGGTTGTAGCCAGTATGCCGATGAACAGAGCACCCTTTACGTTCTTATGGAGCAATACGCCCGTTATAAGAAGACCGATAATTGCCAGAATGACGGTGGGGCTCTTCATATCGCCCAAAGTAACGACTGTACCTTCTCCGGCCTTCACGATTCCGGCATTGACAAAACCAATGATGGCAATAAACAGGCCGATACCGGCGCTGACAGCATATTTCAGGTTCATTGGAATCGCATCAATGATGGCTTCGCGGACCTTAAAGAAGGACATAACGATAAAGATGAGACCTTCAACAAATACGGCTGTCAAAGCAAGCTGCCAGCTGTAACCCATTGTCAGGACCACGGTAAAGGCAAAGAATGCGTTCAAACCCATTCCAGGCGCAAGTGCAAAAGGATAGTTGGCCAGAAATGCCATCAAAATGGTGGTTAATCCGGAGGCCAGGCAGGTGGCCGTGAGTACGGCGCCGAAATCCATTCCGGCATTGCTCAGGATGCCCGGGTTGACAACGATGATGTAAGCCATGGTCATAAAGGTGGTGATCCCTGCGATAACCTCTGTCTTGACATTCGTCTTGTGCTCCTTGAGTCTGAAGTACCTTTCAAGCATGCTCGTGTCATTGGAATTTGCTTTTGAAGTCACTTGATTCACTCCTTATCATTTTTTTAGTAAGTAGAAAAAATCCCGTTTCACCTCCTGCCTTAAAATGGTATGATAAAAGCGTCCTGGGATTTGTGACCGCTCTTTCCAAACGTGCAGGCCGCAAATCCGGTGTAGAATCGGGCTTATAGCTGCAATCTGTAAGCCCGGTTCTCTTTTTATCTATCGCGATATAGATAACATATTCTAAAGTTAAAAATGGAAACAATTTTTAGACCGTTGTCTCAAATATCTTAGAGACTGTTGACCCAGAGTAATGCTATTTGCTTACAGTCTCTTAGATATAGGGCGCAAGAATTTCATATTGATTGACATCAATCAAGCCTTTATCGGTGATCTTCCACTTGGGGCTGGTGGATAGAGCCAGGAAGGAAAGATGCATGAAGGGCGCGTGGACGGTGCAGCCCAGCTGTTCCTTGACCGTCCTGTGCAGCGACACCATTTTTTCATTCAACTCGATCCCTTCCAGTTCGTCGGTTATCAGCCCACCTACCGGCAGACGCAATTCGTCCAAGATCCGTCCGTTCTTCGTCACGGCTATGCCGCCGCTTATTTCTATTACTCTGTTGATGGCTGCCGCCAAATCACTCAGGTTGGTGCCGGCTGCAATAATGTTGTGGGTATCGTGTGCCACGCTTTCGGCAAAGGCCCCCTCTTTGAGGCCGAAGCCCTTGACAAAAGCCTTTCCGATATTGCCGTTCCTTCCATACCGTTCCACACAAACAATATATAGGATATCCCGTCCGGGATCACATTCCACCACACCCTTTGGTGCAAGCAGCACTTCTTCAAAGGCTTCCGATAGGTTCTGGTCCGGTATCAGCCCGATGCACCGGGCTGTCACACTGCTTGCCGTTGTACGGATCTCAAGCTGCTCCGGTTTGACGGGTCTGCATTTGACCGAATGCTTCGTTGCTTCCGGATAGGTGTACTTCGGTATGCTGACAAGCAGCTCTCCACCGTTGGCTGCAAGCTTTCCTCCGAGAAAAACGGCTGCTATCCTCATCTCATACAAGTCGTCGATAATGGCTATGTCAGCCAGCTTTCCAGGGGCCAGCACCCCCACATCCCGCAGGCCGAAGTAGGCTGCCGGGTTGATAGTAGCCATTTGAATTGCCTGCACCGGCTCAACGCCTTGGGCAATGGTCCTCCGGATGATTTCATTCATATGGCCGTACCGCACCAGGTCTTCAGCCAGCATATCGTCGGTTGCCAATATCAGCCTTCTGGAATCCAAACCCTCTTCTGTCACGGCCTTGATGCATTCTGCCATATTTTTCTGGGTAGAGCCTTCCCTCATAAACACATGAACACCATAGCGAAGCTTTTCAATACACTCCTCTTTGGTCGTGGTCTCATGACAGGAGCATTTTCCGCCGGTACTGATAATATGGGCTGCCAATTCGTTTCCGAACAGTTCCGGCGCATTTCCGTCCACGACCTTCCCGTTCATAACGGCGTAGGTTGTGGAAGCTACCAGGTCATCAATCACCTCCGGCGTGTGCCGGTACACGTTTCTTGCATTACTAAAGCCTTGCAGTTCACCGATACCGATGATATTCCTGTAGTGCAGCAGCTCTTCCATATGCTGTGAGTTGATATCGAAGCCCGCTGTTTCCAGTTCCGGACAATCCGGGGTCAAAGCAGGTACCACCAGATAAACATGATTCGGCATTGCCGCAGCCTCATCCGCCATGGCCTTCATTCCTGCAACACCTAGTGCGTTTCCGATTTCATGGGGATCCGCTATCAAGGTTGTAGTGCCCGAAGGAATGGAAAGCCTTGAAAATTCCGATATCGTCAGCATGCTGCTCTCGAAGTGCATGTGAGAGTCGATAAAACCGGGGGAGAGGTATTTCCCTCGTACATCGATGACCTGTGTCTTATCCCCTATCAGCCGGGAACAATCTCCCACCAGCATGACATATTTGTCCCTGATGGCGATATCCGCCGTATAGATCTCCCTGGTGATGACATTGACGACATGACCGCCGTACAAAACGGTATCGGCATAACCGCCGTCCTTCATCAAATGATCGATCAGCTCCCGGTAAACGATGGCTTTCTTAATATATTCCGCTTTCAAGCTAAAACCTCCATATCAAGGCTTCTGAAGATCAATCCGGTCAATGATTCCTACGATGGCAGCATCGACGGGTACATCTTTCTTTCTGACTGCAAAAGGTGCTACGCTGCCTGAAACGTACAGGACCGTCTCTCCCACCCCCGCACCGACGGTATCCACAGCAACGATAGGGTGGTCCTTTGCGTTCCCTTCCATATCCAAAGGCTGCGTAACAAGGAGCTTCGCTCCCACAAGCGCTTCGTCTTTTCTTGTTGCCGTTACCGTACCGATTATTTTACCGACCAGCATACCTATCCCACCTTTTCAGCAAATATGTGTATATGAACAGCCATCTACTTTATGATCAGCCTGATTTTTTTCTTCCGCAGCAAGTCCTTGGCCAGCGGCGTGACGATGTCCCCCCGGTTCACGACAAACTCCTCAACACCCTTGAGGTCATGCAGATCCTTTTCCGTCACGATCCTTTTCCCGCCGGCAGCCTGAGCCACCCTCTGAGCAGTATCGCAGTCTCCGATACGCTCTGCCGGCTTCCTTTTCAGCAGGCTTTCCAGTGACACCATATGCTTTTCAATGCCGGAGGGCATGGGTTGCCGGTGCGGGTTCATCCGGCGCTCCAACTCCTTCAAAATAGCGGTTGTAAATGTTCTGACCTCTTTCATGGAGTATCCCTCCGCAAAAAAATTTGTTTCAACATGCTTTTTGGCAATAGGCGATAGGCTGATGCCTATTGCCTATTGCCTTTCTGTGTTTCTACTTCTCGCTCTTCAAAACAACTCTTTCAACTTCCGCATGAGGTCTCGGAATGACGTGGACGGAATGCAGCTCTCCCACTGCCCTGGCAGCCTCTGCACCTACCTCTGTGGCTGCTTTTACCGCACCGACATCGCCTCTGACCATGACGGTCACCAGACCGAAGCCGATCTTCTCAAAACCTGTGATAGTAACATTGGCTGCCTTCACCATGGCGTCCGCTGCCTCGATTGCACCCACCAAGCCCTTTGTTTCAATTAAACCCAATGCTTCTCCGTTCATTTTGTATCCTCCTTATTTTATAAATAGTGTACTATGCATGATGTGTTTCGCTTTTCCCTGTTTCCAGCTTTTTTTCATAAGCTGCATTGAACTGCACAATGAGCTTATCCAGCTCCTCATGAGGCCTGGGTATCACATGGCTGGACAATACCTGTCCGACCTTGCCTGCAGCCTCGACGCCGGCTGCTACAGCCGACTTGACGGCTGCCACCTGCCCCACTATTTCAATGGTAACGCTGATGGCCTTTCCGGCACCGATAACCTTCTCGCAGCCCACAAGCACCACTTCGGCATTCTTGCATGCCGCGTCCAGCGCAGTTACTGCCGTAGCCATTCCGATTACTTCAATCAAGCCTAATGCACCCTTCATAACCCGTATCTCACTTTCCACGATGATTATAGAGCTTTCCTATAGAAACCAGACTGACCAGTTTTTCCTTACCCGGTGAATTTTGAGTCTGCTGCACAGACGTTTGAATTTCCTGCTTGACGCCTCTCAGCTCTTCCAGTGTCACCATGCGTTTGTTTGTGCTATATATCGCTCTGTCTGCATCTGTATGCTTGCTGTGTAAAAGTCCCTTCAGCAGATTATCTGTCAGAAGCTTTTCCTGCTCCGATCTGAGATTGACAGCCGATGCGGATTCTTCGGCAATTTCAATGATACCGGCTGCTTTTCCTTCTTTTTGCAGGGTGTTTCTCAATATGGCCGCCATCAACGGATTTGCCATGCGCCCACCCCCTACAGCAAGTCCATCATGGTTATGAACCTGATGACTTCTTCATGAGGCCTGGGAATCACATGAAACGCAATCAATTCCCCCAGGTTCCGGACGGACTGTCCTCCAACTGCCACAGCAGACTGCACAGCCGCTACATCACCATCCACCATGACGCATACAAACCCGGAGCCTACCACCTTGAAGCCGGCAACAGCCACATCCGCCGCCTTTAGCATAGCATCCGTCGCTTGAACTGCTGCCACATAGCCCCTTGTTTCAACCATTCCCAATGATTTCTTGATCATACAAAATAGTCCTCCGGTCTAAATTTATCCCAACCCGGAATCTTCGTCCGCTCAAACTTACCGGTCAGGCTTCCCAAGGGCGCCGTGGCATCGATGCCCATCTTGGCTGTCACGCCCCGAAGCTCATGCGTGGGCTCCAGTGGCGAGCCCTTGGCCCCCGGTATGATGACCACATCCCGGTCAGCCTGGGTTCTGGTGGCAATTGCCCATTCCACATCCCTGGGGTTGAAAACGTCCACATCCTCATCCACCACCACCACATGCTTCACATCCTTGTTGCTGGCCAGAGCAGCCAGTATGGCACTCTTTCCGTCGCCTTCATTTGTCTTCCTGATGGAGATGATAGCATGGAACCTGCAGCCGCCCACTGTGGGAAGATGTACTGCCTTCACCGCGGGAACCATCATCCGGACATGCTGGTACAGGAACATTTCCCGCATCAGGCCGTTTGGCAGTACATGCTCCGAACTGGATGGGAAGTTGAACTGGAAAATGGGATTATTCCGGTGACAGATGGCCGTTATCTCCATAATAGGCTGCATGGTTCCGCCGCCATAGTAACCTGCCATTTCTCCGAAGGGTCCCTCCATCTCTCTGACCTTGGGCGGGATGATGCCTTCAATGACCATTTCGGCGTGGGCAGGTACGAGAAGGTCAACGGTTTCACACTTTACCAGCTCCAGGGGTTCTCCCCTCAATGCACTGTCTACCTCATACTTATCCAGACCGAATATCTGGGAGTTGACCTGTGATGCCACCATAAAGATGGGGTCATAGCCCAATATGACAGCCAACTCAAGGGGTTTATTCCGCTTATCATAGTCCATCACCTGATCCAGCAGCATCGGGGACTCGATCAGTACGCTGAGACGGTTACCTCCCAGCACCTGGAGCCGTCTTACCGACGTGTGGACCTTCCCGGTACTCCCATCCTTGATTGCAACGATACCTGCCGTAATATAGGGATTGGAGTCTTTTTCATGGAAAGTCGGCACCGGCATCATCCTGCCGACATCAATACCCCGTCTGACGATATTCTCCTTTACCGGTCCGCTGCTCAATACCTTGTACGGTTTCGGACCTGCAACTGCATTCATCAATGGGAAAACCAGCGCTTCGCTGTCAACCGAAAGCAGGTCGGCATATCTTTGCCTGTCTCCGCAGATCCCGGCGACGGCGGGCATTTGATAGCCCTTCACCTTGTTGAAGAGGATGGCTTTAGTGCCGTTGAACCGCTTCACCAGAGCGCCCATCTCAAATCTGGGATTGACCTCCCTTTGGCATATCAGAAGCTGTCCCTTTTCCTCCAGGCTTTTCATGTAAGCCCGCATCGACTGCTTCTCCATTTTATTTCCTCCTCGTCAGCCTCTCTTCTCCCCATCTTGCCGAGAGACTGTGTTCGATCGAAAAAGCATCCAGTATTTTGCCCACCATGGCGCCCACAATATCCGCTATGCTCTCAGGGTGGTTGTAAAAGCCCGGTGAGGCCGGCATAATGGTAACCCCGGCCCTGGATAGCTTCAGCATATTTTCCAGGTGGATTTGGTTCAAAGGCGTTTCCCTGGGAACAATGACCAGCTTTCTGCCTTCCTTCATGATGACATCGGCGCTTCTGGTGAGCAGGCTGTCGGAATAACCGTTGGCGATAGCAGCCATGGTCTTCATTGAGCATGGCACAATGACCATCCCGTCCGTCTTGAAGGTGCCGCTGGCCGTAGGCGCAAACAGATCCTCCGCTTCGTACAGGTAGTCCGCCATCTTCAGCATGTCGGCCCGCTCGTAGCCGCATTCATGGACCATCACCTTTTCACCCATTCCGGACATGACCAGGTGGGTCTCTATGCCGAGCTGCCGCAGTGCCTGCAGCAGCCCGACGGCGTATATGGCCCCGCTTCCTCCGGAAATACCGATCACTAATCTCATGTAAGTCTCCTTCTTACTCAACCTTATTTTCTTTGTCTCCGCCGCCGGCCCATGGGTCTTCACCGTTCTCCCATGCCCGGATGTATTCGTCTATGGTCATGACCTTTGTAAAAATACTCAGGTCTACCAGACCGTGCTTGTGCATTTCTTCGTTCTTGGAATGAACCCCGTCGCTCAGCGTGATGACCTTGTATGCATTGGCCAGTGCATCGGCAGCAGTGGATCTGACACAGACATTGGTCCATACGCCGGTCACCACCACCGTATCGATATCCTCTTCCTTCAGGTAAAGGTTCAGGTCGGTATGCTGGAAGCCGCTGTGCCTTCTCTTTTGAACGATGTACTCTTCGCCCTCCGGCTTCAGCTCCGGTATGAAGTCGGAGCCCCAAGTGCCCTTGACGGCATGAACCGGCCTTACTCTGAAATCCGCATCGTTCTTTCTGTGGGCTTCCTGTATATGAATGATCTCAACCTCATTCTTGCCTTCTGCCCGTCTGTCCCGTACCCATTGGAACAGCCTTTGCAGGTCGGGGACGATGAGCTCACCGCCCGGGCACCGGAGGGGCGCCTTTTCGCCTACAAAATCATTCAGCATGTCAATTACCAGTATACCATGCCTTGGCATATTTTTCTCTCCCTTCTAGTCTATTTCATTGCCTATATTGCGTCTGTGCACGTTGTTGAACAGGTCTGAAGACACTGCCCTATAATGCTGGAACTTAAGCTTCCGCTCCAATTCCTGTATGCTTTGCCGCTTGATATGCTTCCCAAAGCCCGGTTTGACCAGGATCTTCCCTTGCAGCTCATCAGCTGCTTCCTCATAGACCAACGTGCCGCGGACCACCGTCTTGACTACCTTCCCCTTCAACTTCATGCCGTGGAGGGGCGTATACTTGTTCTTCATGAAGGATACATCCTTATGGATCGCCCATTCCTTTTTCAGGTCGATGATGGTCAGGTCCGCATCCGAGCCCATGGCCATAGCCCCCTTCTTAGGGAACAGGCCGTAATGCACAGCTGCGTTCTTGCTCAGCACTTCTACAAGCTTTTCCAGGGTGAGCCTGCCTTTGTTGTAGCCTTCGCTGACCAGAATGTTGACCATGGTCTCTGTCCCAGGGATTCCGGGGAAGGCGGTCCAAATGTTCATGCCCGGCGCATCCTTTTCTACCGGTACTTCGTCCTGGTCTTTATTGGCCTGTATCTTGTAAGGTGCGTGGTCGGTAGCCACAAAATCAACGCTACCGTTTGCCAGTCCTTCCCAGAGCTCGGCGTTGTCCTGCTTGGTCCGCAGCGGCGGTGCGATTTTGGCCATAGCCCCATACTCCGTCATTGCCTCAGGGGCATTCAAGACCAGATAATGGGGGCAAACCTCCGATGTGACCTTCAATCCCCTTCTTTTAGCTTGTGCAATCAATCTTGCGCCAATACCCGTACTCATATGCACTACATGATAACGTGCCTCTGTCTCTTCTGAGAAAGCAATGCCCAGCTCAATAGCGGCTTTTTCTGCCAGCTCCAGTCGGGCTTCGGACCAGGCCGGCCCATCGGTCCTGCCCTGGCCTCTCAACTTGTTGACATAGTAGTCGCACATTGCAAAGTTCTCTGCATGCACACCAACTGGAAGGCCGGTCTCGGCAACTACCTTGAATACTTCATGCATTTCGGGATCCGTTACTCTATTGTAAGTCGGCACTGAAGGCGTCATATATACCTTAAAAGCCACAACCCCTGCATCCGCTTGTTCCTTTACGTTGTGAAGCTTGCCTTCCCTTACGTCTTCACCGGTTACACCGCCCCACATTGCATAATCGACGATAGCCTGCGGACCCACTGCTGCCAGCTTCTCATTGAGTGAGTCCACATCCCTGACCGACCTGGGGGATGAGCAGCAGGGCATGTCGATAATGGTGGTGACCCCGCCTGCAGCCGCCTGGCTGGTTCCTGTCAGAAAAGTCTCCCTGTGTGTGAAGCCCGGGTCCATAAAATGCGTATGGGAGTCGATACAACCCGGAAGGACCAGATTGCCCTCCGCATCGATGATCGTCTCTGCCTCTGCCCCTTCAACATCTGCCAGAAAACCCACAATCTTCTCATCCTTGATCAGGATATTGGTCATTACTGCATCATTTCCATTCATCATCGGAATCAAAGCATTCTTGACGATAACGTCATACTTCATGAGACAAACCTCCTTTTAATGTAAAGGAACACACCTTGCTCGAGTTACGGGTATTTCTCTTATAATAAGGAATGTCCCTTTGTGAATATGGTGTTGGATTAAACCAGGTCCAGCAAGTGATTCTCAAGAATCTGCGTGCGGTCGAAATTCTCGATGCCCATATAGAACTCCAGCGAGTTAATGAGCGATTCCATTGGAACGACCCCTACCAGTTCGCTGCCCACAACGGGAACCCCGTATCTTGAAGCCTCCAGCTTCACAAGCTCAAAGGTCCGGTAGAGAGGGGTATTCACATAATCGAACATGTTCATGGATACGCATACCTGATTGCGGTCCTCAAATTTCAAGCCTACGGAACGGACAGTGGTAAAGCCGCCGCTGGGTCCCCTCATGGCCTTGGCGATCTTCTTGGCGATCTCAAGGTCCGGTGTGCCCAGAATGACGTTGAAGGCAACCAGCGGATTGGTGCCTGCACTGACGATGGTGGCCCCTGCCGTAGGATGAAGGGCTGCCGGACCGATATCCGGTCTCCTTTCCTCGGTATGGGCTACCTGCTTCAATCCTTCGTACTGCCCTTTCCGGATAAAATCCAAGGCCTTCCGCTCCGGTTTCCGGGCATTTTCTCCGGTAAAGAAAACCGGTACATTGAACCGCTTGTAAACTTCCTGACCGATCTCCTCTGCCAGTGCTGTGCACTCTTCCAATGTAATGTTCTTCAGCGGAAAAACCGGAATGGTGTCTTGTGCCCCGATCCTGGGATGGGATCCGGACTGCTCCTCCATGTTGATCAATTCAATGGATTTGCCTGCCAGGCTCAGGAGCGCTTCCTTCAGGGGCTCCGGTTCACCGATCAGGGTAACCACCGTCCTGTTGAAATCTGCATCCGGATGGTAGTCAACCAACTTAACACCTTTGACATTTCTGACCTGATCCACGATCTTCTCCACAACTTCGGTTCTTCTACCTTCGCTGAAATTCGGTACTGCCTGAATATACTTTGCCATACGACGCCTCCCAACCCTTCTTTTTCTTATATGGTTTCATTTTTTATCTGATGCTGATTCCCTCGCGGCCAACCTCCAATCCAATTTTATGCGGATTATGAGGTTTTCATTTGTATTCAATTGTTTTAAAGTAAAATCCTTTGTATACTATTAACAAATAAACCCCAGGCAGACAGCTATTGCCAGCGCCTTTGTTGTATGTATGTCATAACGCGCCGGCCTATTGCATTGCAAGCCTTCAGCCATTGCCGTCCCGCCTCCCCCGCTGCTGCTCCCGCTGCCGGTTTACTGAATCCTATGATGCCTTATTATTGTTTTAAATCACCAAAGGAATTTTAGAAACAATAGCTAATAATATATATGCAAAAGAACAAATTTTAGGAGGTTTAACATGGCATTGAAGCTGATTGACCTCTCTCAGGAAATCTTTCAGGGCATGTCCGTTTTTCCCATGCATCAGAATACCTTCATCATGACCAATATGACCCATGAAGAAAACATGAACAGGACCGGCAGCAAAACCCTGGGCTTTTCTGCACGGAATCTACTGATCAGTGAGCATGGCGGCACCCACTGCGACGCAGTATGGGAATACAAGCCCAGCGGTCTTACCATTGACAAAATGCCTCTGCATTATTTCTGGGGCAGCGCCATATGCCTTGACCTGTCCCATGTGCCGGCCAGCCGTTATATAACGCCCTCGGACCTGGAGCAAGCGCTGAGAAAATCCGGCCAAAGCATTGAAAAGGGCGATATCGTCCTGATCTATACCGGTCACTATGACCGGAACTTCGGAACGGACAAATGGCAAACCGCCTATACCGGGCTGAACAAGGAAGCGGCTGAATGGCTTGCCGTCAGAGGCGCTGTCAACATAGGAGTAGATGCGCCCGCCATTGACCATCCCGAGGATCTGGATTTCTCCGGCCACCTGATCTGCGGTAAATATGATATCTCCAATACCGAGAACCTCTGCAACCTCGACAAGGTGGTCAACAAGCGGTTCATCTACATCGGCCTCCCTTTGAAGATTCGGGACGGCTCCGGCTCACCCATTCGCGCCGTGGCTTTAGTAGAGGAATAGGGATGAATAAAGGACACTGTGAAGTGTCCTTTAGCTTTTCTTACCCTCTATGATATTCATGATCTTCAGTCCGATCTCCAGGTTCAGGCGGTCACTGGGGGATCGGAGGTCGATGCCGGCAACCTGCTGAATCCGCTGCAGCCTGTATAAGATGGTATTGTAATGGGTATACAATGTCTCGGCCATTTTCTTCAAGTTCCCGTTGGTCTCGAAATAAGCCTGCAGTGTGGGGATAAACTCCGTCCGTTTCTTCCTGTCATACTCGATCAGGGGATAAACCGTGGTCTTGTAGAACATCTCCAGTTCACTGTTCAGGCTCTCATTGCAGAGTATTTTATAAACACCCAGACTTTCAAAATGAATGACCCGTTTTTCACTGTCAAAGCTGCCGAGAGTCAGAGCCTTACGGGCCTCATTGTAGCTTTTCCAAAGCTCCCTTGGGTTGACGTAATGCCTGCCGATACCAATGGTGATCTTCGTTTTATAATACTTCGCATCTACGATTTTGACGATCTTTTCTCCTGTCTTTTCCGGCTTACTCATTGCTGAAACCCGCTCGGAATCTTCACTGGCCTGAAGCAGAATAATGATGCTGTCGCTTTTTTCACCTATGACGAACTTCTCGTTCTGCTGCTTCAACACCGTCTCTACTTCCTGAATGATGCTGTTCTTATACTGGTTGAAAAGATCCTTTGCCGTCATCTCCTGATCCTTTTTCCGCGGCTCATTGCTCTCTACGCTGACCACCATGACGGTATAGCCGCCTTTTTCCTCCAGGTCGAAAAAATGGGCTCTTTCAAAAGCCAGGCTCTGCATGGAGGCATCTCTGGAAAGCAGATTCTCCAAAAACTCCATCCTGTAACGGCTTTCCACCTGGTAGACAGACATCCGTTTGACGATTTCCAATGCGATGACCGTCGACGCCGTCTCCAGTATCCTGAGATCCAGGGTGCCAATGGGTTTGTTGAGCTCCCAAAGCATGATGCAGCCGTAGACCTGATTGGAGGCAAGGATCGGAACGTTCAGTCTGGAAACCAGTCTGCCGTTTATGTTATCGGTGCTTTCAAAGGCCTCATCCATGTATTTCCCAAAAAGGTCATTAAGCCGCTCTTCACGGTAAACGATGGGCAGAAGATTTTTTGTGAGGACTTGTCCGCTTTCCGTTCCGTCTTCTCCCTCATTGCCGCCGAAAATGCAATCCTTTATGACGACAGGGTTCTCTATGGTATTGTAAATGGCCTTTGCTATCTCTTTAAGCCCCCCCCCGTTCAGTACGATATCCGTCAGATAATTGTGGGTCTTTTCCAGCTTCACGATGATAGCGGCCTGCTTGTTGAAAATATGGGAAGAGAGGGTGTTGGTTATCTCGGAGAAAGGCACTTTGGGATCCAATTCGATGAGCGGGAACCCGCACCGTTCCGCCGCCTCCACCAGACGGCTGTCCAAGCCCGTTGCAAAGCTGCCGGTCTTCACTGCAAGACCCGCCAAACCCTTCCTGTGCAGCTTTTTGATAAGCTCATCATATTGTTCGGATATACTGCTCATAGCCAGTACGGTCGTCAGGAGCAGTTCGCCCTCTCCCACCCAGTCGGCAATTTCACAATCCGCCATAATATTGAGCTGTGTTATGATATTGCCTGCACCTGCATTCCCTGCTATCAGTTTGGAGGTCTTCAGCGGTTCCATTTCCAATGCTTCCCTGATGGTAATCCCACGTTCCTTCAGCATAGTGCCACCTCTTCGCCATTTATTGTGAATAAAAGCCTGCCACGATAGAACCGTGACAGGCTGCCTGCTTACGCCAGGGGCTTCATTGTCGGGAATAGAATAACGTCTCTTATGGAATAAGCGTCTGTCAGGAACATGATGATCCGGTCTATGCCAATCCCCATCCCGCCGGTGGGCGGCATCCCTACTTCAAGGGAGTTGACAAAGTCATCATCCATCATATAGGCTTCATCATCACCAAGCTCCTTTTCACGGGCTTGCTGGTCAAAGCGCTCCTGCTGGTCGATGGGGTCATTGAGTTCTGAGTAAGCGTTGGCTACCTCTCTGGCAAAAATAAAGGCTTCAAAACGCTCCGTCATCATAGGATCGTCGTTCTTCTTCTTCGTCAGGGGGGAGATTTCAACGGGATAGTCGATGATAAAAGTAGGCTGGATCAAATGCTTTTCGGCATATACCTCGAAAGCTGCGTTCAGGATATCACCCTTTGTGCAGTCCTTCAAATCCTTCTTCAGCTCATCCACGACCTTCAGCTGCTTTGCCATTTCTCTGGCTTCTTCATCTGTATTGATCGCGTTGAAGTCCACATTTGCATATTTCTTAACCGCATCCATCATGGTCAAGCGGGTCCATGGCGGTGTCAAATCAATTTCCGTGCCTTGATAGTTGACCTTGGTGGTTCCCAAGGCAACTTGTGCACAGTGTGCCACCAGGTTTTCGCAAAGCTCCATCATGTCCTTGTAGTCTGCATAGGCCTGGTACAGCTCGATCATGGTAAACTCGGGGTTATGGCGGACATCGATACCCTCGTTCCGGAAGTCCTTGCCCATTTCATAAACCCGTTCGAAACCGCCGACAATCAGGCGCTTCAGGTAAAGCTCCGTTGCAATTCGGAGGTATAAGTCTATATCAAGGGCATTGCTGTGCGTAATGAAGGGTCTGGCTGCCGCTCCGCTGGCTATGGTGGAAAGGATTGGCGTATCCACCTCTATGTATCCTATTGCATCAAGGTATTCCCTGATGGCCTTAATGATCTTGGTTCTCTTGATGAAGGTATCACGTACGTTCTCATTGACGATCAGGTCGACATAACGCTGTCTGTAACGAAGCTCGGTATCCTTCAGTCCATGCCACTTTTCAGGCAGCGGCTGCAAGGACTTGCAAAGCAGCACCAGTTCCTTCACATGCACCGAGATCTCACCTTTCCTGGTCTTGAAAACGAATCCCTTGATACCGACAATATCCCCGATGTCATAGGTCTTAAACAGCTTGTATGCTTCTTCACCGATTTCATCCTGCTTTATATACGCTTGTATTCTTCCGTTTCTGTCCAATATATCGCAGAAGGAAGCCTTTCCCATATCTCTGAAGGACATGATCCTACCGGCAATGGAGACATCCTTGCCGTCCATCTCCTCGAAATGGTCCTTGATATCGTTTGAGTGGTGCGTCTGATCGTATTTCAGTATCTCAAAGGGATTCTTACCGATGGCCTTCAAGTGCTCCAGCTTATCCCTTCTGATCTTCAGTACCTCACTTAAGTTCAATTCTTCATTTGACATGGCTGCGATTCCCCCTACTTTTTAATGCTTAGAATTTGATATTTGATGATCCCGTCCGGCACCAAGATATCCACTACGCTGCCGACCGGTTTTCCTATCAATGCTTTTCCAACGGGTGATTCATTTGATATCTTCAAATTGATGGGATCTGCCTCTGCAGAGCCGACAATGGCGTATTCCACTTCATCACCGAATTCGATATCCTTAAGCGTTACTTTGTTTCCGACGCTGACCGTATCGGTCTGAATATCGTCCTCATCTATAACTTTCGCTGTTTTCAATATGTTTTCGATCTGGGCAATGCGGCCTTCCACAAAGGCTTGTTCATTTTTGGCTTCATCATACTCGGAGTTCTCGGAAATATCACCGAAAGCCAAGGCCTGTTTGATCCTTAATGCCACTTCTGCACGCCGCTTGCTTTTCAGATAGTCCAGTTCCTCTTCCAACTTGGCAAGCCCTTCTATGGTTAAGATATTTTGTTTACTCACTATCTCCTGCCTCCCGACTTCTAAAAAATTAAAATGCTTTATGATCCCGATACTAAAAAATGGAATTATTTGTTTATCCTTTCATAAGTTTAATGATAATATATGTCTTCTATTATTTTTTATTCTGTGAATGTATTGCTTTTTTTCCGTAAAATGTATCAGCAAAATGAATGGGACGCATTGCACCCATAACTTGAAACCAGCAGGCTGCACCTGCGCCTGCTTGCCGTTCTCATACTTTATTTGTTAATTATAATGTAGTCATCTTGTTATGTCAAGAGTTAAGAACGCCGGAGCCCTTCAAATAGATATAAGGGAACCTTCTGATAAATTCCACATAGCTGTCCTTCCCATAAAGCTGTCTGGCCACCGTCAGAAGGGCATCATTATAAGCTGCCGTCCTGTTGGATTCAGTCGTGTCCTTTAAAGGCTCATTCCACAGTATGACCGACTCTGCCTTTCTGAAAAGGCCTGCGGCACCGCATTTGCCCAGGATAAGCTTGCCGGCCATCATGGCCTCAAGACCGGCCAGCTGTGTTTTCTCATCCACGATGATCACGTCGCAGGCCTTGATCAGGCCGCCTAGATCCTTGGTAAAGACAGCAGAGATCCCCTTCTTCCGGATAAGCTTGTCAAAAACCGCCTTCTTCTCTACAGCCGTCAGACTGCCGCTTTCGTACAACATCACGCACGCAGCGTCTTCCGACAGGATATCCAAGGTGTGCTGATTGATTTCGTCTACGGCAAAGCCGATGTTTTTCCATAGCAGGTTTTCACCTGTATCCCCGCTTAGCTTCAGCACTGCGGCATAGGTCTTGATTGCCTGTACTTCTGCCATTGCTTCGTAGCCCAAGCCGCCGCGCTGCCAGCCCAAAAGTACTTCTGCCGGTAATCCGGCAGAACCGGCGGCAGCAAGTTCAATATCCAGGCCATCGCATAGCCGGCTAAAGGCTTTGGCCATTCTTGCCTTTAGCCTGGGTTCTTCCATAACGGGAATGCTGATCACGTAAGCCCGGATTGTCTCTTCACCGATAGTAATCGAAAAGACGTCTTCCACCTTGGGACCTTTCAGAAAGCTAAGCAATTTAGGAAAACGACTGCTGTCTGCCATGACGATTGCGGCATTCAACATGGAAATCCCCTCCCGGCAAAAGGCTGTTATTAAGGATAAAAAACAGAACTATAAATCCAGTTTATAGTTCCTTTAATCATATTATGCAATCAACCCATATATGCTTGCTTTTCCTTCCCCTTATATCGGTTCTCCTCAAAATAGATGACACGGGGCTCAAAATTGACATCCTTGAGCAATTCGAGGTATTCAGAAGGCTGCAATCCGCCGTCTTTTTTCCCCGATAATGCCACTAGCAGCGCTTCGATGACGTTGGTGCCGAAGGACCGGCCACCCAGATCGGGCGTTGAGGTCACCAGGGTATGGACACCGGTTCCCCTCATCCATTCAATATCTTCCTGTGTTACCGTATTGGTTACCATCATTTTCCCGTGCATCCCGGTTGGCATGTATTGTCTGATGTAGTGGAAGTCCCCTGCGATAATGTCCGCTTCGTAAAAGAAACGGTCAATTCTTCCTGCTTTGCTGGCCCCTTTATTCTGCTCCTTACCGGTTGGATACAGCATTTCAAAGGGCAGTCTGCAGGCTATGGGTGCAATGACACTTGCGATCTTGTCCAACGCGCTCAAGGATTTTATGGGAATATTGATCCCCAAAGCCACCATCATGTCTCCCATGACCAATTGGCATCCCAGATCACGAAAACCTTCTGCCATGCCGTATCGGTCGATGGCGGGCATGATAAATACTTTTTTACCGGATAAGCGTGTGACATGACGGTCAATATATCCAGGCAATTCTTTTTCAAGGGACATCTTCAACCCGGATCCGTCCACAATAGGGGTTTTCTTTGCCGCGTCCTGCATCGGTACGGCATCCTTTATCACATACCTGTTCTTGCCGGCCGCCAGGTAGGCATCTATCCCCCCCATGCCGAAGGCATCTACCGTACCGTCCAGTTCTTCAATCAGTTGAATGGCCTTCTGCAGGTCCCCGTCCGTACCGATCCTTTCGACAATGATATCTTCCCCGCCGATGACCAAGACAACCCGATGGTCTCTTTTTGAGGAACCGATACTGACGCTTACCACATGTTTCATTTTTTTCACCCCTTTATCGTTTTCAATACCTGAGTCAATTGATGGAGATTGACCGACACATCCTCCCGGATAGGTGATCTGCCGATGTCCATCTCGACGATCTGATTGCCCAGCATGCCTCTTGCAACCCGGTTCCTGTAATCCGATGCCATGACGATGACCGCATCATAACGCTTGAACCGGTTGATCAGTTCCATGATGCGGTTTGAAAGCTGTTCTCCGTTGCATTCGTTTACAAACTGCTGCCGTTCTTTTTCGGACATCAATAACCAATATTCAACGCCAAAGTCTTTTAGTACATTTTCGATTTCCGCTTTATTTTTGATTGGGAAACCCACAGCAGCGATGCTTTGCCCCTTTCGGATCTCTCCCAGTCCCTCCAGCCTGGAAATAAAAGTTCGCTCAATGCCAAGCCTGGCTCCTACTTCCTGCTGCGAAAGGCCTGATGCACGCATCTCCAGTATCTCATTGATGGATCTTCCGATCCTGGTCATGCTGATGACCTTCTCACCGATCCGCAATAGCTCCATCTCTACACCCCGCTCTGCTGTATTATTGACTTGTACACCATTTTGTATACATTTCACAGAGGAATGTGTAAAGCTCTCTGCACACGGCAAAGAGCTTTACACATTCTTTAATCTATCTGTCTCATATAGTCCAGCAGCAGCGCCTCTACATCGGCTGCGGCGGTCATTGTAAATATCTCGCTTTTGATCCGTGTGCAACCCGGCAAGCCTTTCAGATACCACGCTGCATGCTTCCGCATCTCCTTTACGCCGTTTTCCTCACCTTTATAGCCCACTACCATTTTCATGTGCCTGAGGATCATCTCCACCCGTTCCGCCGCATCAGGCTCCGGCAGCAATACACCGCTTTCCAGATAGGCCGTTGTCCTCTTGAAAATCCATGGGTTTCCCTGTGCGCCCCGTCCAATCATGACGGCGTCACAGCCTGTCTCCTCCAACATGCGCTTGGCATCCTGCGGTGAAAAGATATCTCCATTGCCTATGACCGGTATTTTCAAAGCACGCTTTACGTCCTTTATAATCAGCCAGTCCGCTGTCCCGCTGTAAAACTGCTCTCTGGTACGGCCATGGACCGTAACGGCTGCAGCACCTTCAGCCTCGGCAATGGCAGCAATCTGCACGGCATTGACAGATCCATCATCCCAGCCCTTCCTGATTTTTATCGTCACGGGTACTTGGACAGCCCGGCTCACTTGCCTGACGATCTCCCGTACCAGCTCCGGCCGCTTCATCAGCGCACTGCCGTCGCCGTTTTTGACGATTTTGGGGGTCGGGCAGCCCATATTGATGTCGATGATAGCTGCACCACGTGCCTCCACATCTTTTGCTGTGGCAGCCAGAATTCCTGGATCGCTGCCGAAGATCTGAGCTGCCGCTGGCTTTTCCTCTTCTGCAATCACCAACAGCTCCCCGGTGTTTTCATTCTTATAATACAGGCCTTTGGCGCTGACCATCTCGGTGTAGGTAAGGCCGCAATCCTGCCGTTTGCAAAGCTGGCGGAAGGCAAGGTCCGTTATGCCTGCCATGGGTGCCAGAAAAACATTGTTCCTGATTTTTACGCTTCCTATTTGCATCTCTTACATCCTGTCCGGTGTTTAGTTACTTATACTAAATTGTCCCTGTTTCGGTCATAAATTATACGGAGTCCTTCCAGGGTGAGCAGGCCGTTTACCACATCAATGGTCTCCGACTCCGGCGCAATCAGCTTGGAAAGGCCGCCTGTAGCGATGACCATGACCTTGTCGGTGCCAAGCTCCTTCTTCATACGCCTGACGATGTAATCCACCTGTCCGATATAGCCGTATACGATACCGGACTGCATGCTGTTGACAGTGTTCCGGCAGATGACGGACTCCGGTTTTATCAGTTCTACTCTCGGCAGCTTGGCTGTTTTTTCAAAAAGTGCATCCATGGAGATACGGATCCCCGGGGATATGGCTCCACCCAGGTATTCTCCGTTTTTGGAGACGGCGCAGTAGGTGGTGGCTGTTCCAAAGTCAACGATGATAACGGGTCCGCCGTATAAATCATAAGCGGCAACGGCGTTGACGATCCTGTCGGCGCCCACCTCTTTGGGATTGTCATACTTGATATTAATCCCCGTTTTGATGCCGGGTCCGACGATCAGCGGATCCCCGTTGAAATACTTTCTGGACATATGCTCCAGCGTGTACATAATGGGAGGCACCACTGAAGAAATCACGACTGCCTTGATATCCGAAAAGCTGCAACCCTGATATGAAAAAAGCTGGTTGATCAGCATGCCGTATTCATCAGAGGTCTTCTGACGGTCTGTCGCTATCCTCCAGAAATTCAGCAGCTGCTTTTCTTTGTATAAGCCCAGCACAATATTGGTATTTCCAACGTCAAAAACGAGTATCATTTTCTTACACTCCTTAGTCATTTGATAGGTCACAAAACCATTTTATTATATAATACTTCACAGCAATGCGCAACCACTTGTCCCCGGCCTTGTGCAATATGCTGCCGCCTTCCTATATATATCCGTGCATGCCTCTGACGGATACCTCTCCGGACAGAATCTCCCGCCGGCTGCCGTCCTGCATCTCGACCACAAGCTGCCCCTCCTCGGTAATATCAACTGCCATCCCGACGATCTCTTCCTTCTTGAAAAAGACTCGGACATCCTTGCCAAGCACTGCGGAACGGGCTTTGTACTCTTCTATGATAAATTGAATGCTGCCGTTATGTGCAATGAAGTCCCGGTAGACCGTCTCAAAAGCATTCAGCACTTCAGCCGCCAGCTCTTTCCGTGGAATGTGCTTGCCCGTCTCCTTCAGGATCGAAGTGGCTTTATCCGTCAAATCCTCCGAAAAATCCTCAGGCACAAAGTTGACATTGATGCCGATACCGATAATGAGAAAACGGATTTGCTCTCCTTCCGCACTCATTTCTGTCAAAATGCCGCACAGTTTTCTGCCACCGTAAACCACATCATTGGGCCATTTTATAGCGGCATTCAAGCCGCAGCATTTTTCTACCGCCCTGCAAACGGCACAGGCTGCCAGGACGGTGGTCTTTGCCGCATCGGAAGGGTCGATATCCGGCTTCAACAGGATGGTCATCCATATGCCTTTGCCCTTTGAGGATACCCATTGCCTGCCCAGCCTGCCTTTGCCTGCAGTCTGTTCGTCGGCCACCACCACCGTACCATCATGGAAATCCCCTTCTGCAAGCTTTTTGGCATGGGTATTGGTGGAGTCCAGGCGGTCGTAATAAATCATCTTCCTTCCGATCACCTCGGTATTCAAGAGCGACAGGATCTCTCCTTCCGTGACGCTGTCAGGAACCGACACCAGCCTGTACCCGTTCTTGGTCTGGGATTCAATGCCATAGCCGGATTCCCGAAGCTGGTTGATGTATTTCCAGATCGCCGTCCGGGATACCTTCAGCCTCTCGCTGATTTCTTCTCCCGACACAAAACCTTGCGGATTCTGCTTCAACATTTCCAATACCTTATATTTCATCTAAAGCTCAATCCCTCTCTTATATCAAAGACTATGCTACTACCATTGTACTACAATAGCCGCATATTGCAAGGACTGCCCCTGCCGCATGCACACAAAAAGGCAGGCATGTTTTTATCCATGTCTGCCTCTAAACTCTATTTGCCGCCGATCATGGCCAGGAGTACACCGGCTGCTACAGCCGATCCGATAACACCGGCCACATTGGGTCCCATTGCATGCATCAGGAGGAAGTTGCCGGGATTGGCTTCCTGTCCTACCTTCTGCGATACCCTGGCCGCCATCGGTACTGCAGATACCCCTGCAGAGCCGATCAACGGGTTCACCTTTCCGCCCGTCCATTTGTACATGACCTTGCCGAACAGGACGCCGGCCGCTGTTCCGCCGGAGAATGCCGCCAGGCCCAGCGCGATGATGGCCATCGTCTGCGGCTTCAGGAATATCTCCCCGTTGGCTGTTGCGCCTACCGTTACACCCAGGAAGATGGTCACGATATTGATCAGCTCGTTCTGCGCCGTCTTTGACAAACGGTTCAGCACGCTCTGGAAATCCACCGCTTCCCGGATCAGGTTGCCCAGCATCAGGAGACCGATCAGCGCTGCCGCCGACGGCAGGATGATGGATACCACCAGGGTCACGATGATGGGGAATACGATCTTTTCTGTCTTGGATACCTGTCTCAGCTGATCCATCACCACTTCACGCTCTTCCTTGGTGGTCAGCGCCCGCATGATGGGCGGCTGGATCAGCGGTACCAATGCCATATAGGAATACGCCGCCACCGCTATGGGTCCCAAGAGATGCGGGGCCAGCTTGGAGGTCAGGTAGATGGCCGTCGGTCCGTCCGCTCCGCCGATGATTCCGATAGAAGCCGCTTCCGCCAGCGTAAAGCTCAGTCCGGGCACCAGGTTCAGAAGCATCGCGCCGATAAAGGTGGTAAAGATCCCGAACTGTGCCGCAGCACCCAGCAGGATGCTTCTGGGGTTGGCGATCAGCGGTCCGAAGTCCGTCATAGCGCCTACGCCGAAGAAGATCAGCGGCGGGTAGATCCCCAGCTTGACGCCCTGGTACAGCCAGTACAGGACGCCGCCTACTTCCTTTATCTTGTGATAATGCTCCCCGTTGTCCTTGACAACGGTCTCATATACCGGTCCGTCCATCAGCCCTGCCATAGGGATATTGGCCAGCAGCATCCCGAAGGCGATGGGCACCAAGAGCAATGGCTCAAAGCCCTTTTTCAAGGCAAGGTACATCAGCACGCAGGAGGTTGTTAGCATGACGGCCTGCTGCCAGGTCATGGCAGCAAAGCCCATGCTGTAGTAAAACTTTAAAAACTCATCCCACAAAGACATTGAAATTCCTCCATTCCTTCAAATAATATTGGGACAATCAGGTCTAATCAGGTAAACAATGGAAAGTTATCTCTGACGAAATCCTTTCATATATCTTAGAAACGCTTGACTTAGCATCCATACCCTGTCTTTAGCGTTTCTTAGATATCGACCTCTAGTGGGAATACCTCCAGGCAAAATCACCAAACGGACACCCGGAGATGGGACCCATGTCAGTGATTTTGTTGGCTTTGAAAGGATAAGGAGGACATTACTTTCCAATTGTTCGCTATCCCAATACGATGAGGACCTGTCCTGTGCTGACCGAGTCGCCCTGTGCTACTGCTACTGAGCTGACAACGCCGTCTGCTGCCGCCATGATCTCGTTTTCCATCTTCATGGCTTCAAGGATGCAGAGCACTTGGCCTTTCTTGACTGCTTCCCCTGCCTTCACGCTGACGCTGAGGATGGTGCCGGGCATCGGTGCGGTGACTGTGGCTGCGCCTGCGGGTACAGCTGCCGGAGCTACTGCCGGCTTCGGAGCCGGAGTTGCTGCAGGCTTCGGTGCTGCGGCTGGAGCTGCGGGTCTGGCTGCCACGGCAGGAGCTGCAGGAGCTGCTGCCACTACGCCGTCCTTCACCTCTTCTACCTCTACTTCATAGCTTTTTCCGTTTACATTTATCATAAACTTTCTCATTCTATGTATCCTCCTTCATTCTTTTATTAGAACCGGCTCTGCATCTGCTCGCTTCTGCCTGCTCTTCCCCAGGCCGGCGTCTGGTCATATACCCGTGTGATGCTTCTGACCACGATATTGCTGCGCGTTCCCATACAGCACGATACCGCGGCTGCAATCACTGCCAGCAGCTCTTCCTCATCTTCCATTTCCGCTGCAGCAGCCTGCTGCACCGGCTCCGCTGCCTCTACCGCCACGGGTGTCACTTTCTGTACCGCCGCTTCCTTCTTCTTCGGTGAGAAGATGATCCGCATGCTTTCCAGTATGTACTGGAGCAGGATCAGCACGATGAACACGATGCCCATCCCGAAGAGGGTCACGATCAGGGTGTATGTCATGGTACTTCCAAAATCGCTCATTCTATCACTCCTTATACAGGCAGGTTGCCGTGCTTTTTGGACGGTCTGCTTTCCCGCTTGCTGGAAAGCATTTCAAAGGCATTGGCCAGGCGCTGCCTGGTGGTTGCCGGCTCGATGACGTCATCCACAAAGCCCCGGCTTGCTGCGATATAGGGTGTGGCGAATTTGTCCTTGTATTCCTGTATCTTCTCCGCACGGGCTGCCGCAGGGTTCTCCGCCCCTTCGATATCCTTTTTGAATATGATGTTGGCTGCGCCGTCCGGTCCCATGACCGCTATTTCCGCCATAGGCCATGCATAGACCATGTCGGCTCCCAAATCCTTGCTGCACATAGCCAGATATGCACCGCCGTAGGCTTTCCTGACAATCAGCGTTACGATGGGCACTGTGGCCTCGGAGTAAGCATAGAGCATCTTGGCGCCGTGCCGGATGATTCCGCCGTATTCCTGGTTAGTTCCCGGCAGGAAGCCCGGTACGTCTACAAGGTTCAATATAGGCACGTTGAAGGCATCACAGGTGCGGATGAATCTGCCTGCCTTGTCGGAGGCATTGATATCCAGGCAGCCGGCCAATACTTTGGGCTGGTTGGCGATGATGCCGATGCTGCTGCCGTTGATCCTGGCAAAGCCTGTGATGATGTTCATGGCGTAATAGGGCTGAACTTCAAAGAAATCCCCGTTGTCCACGATGCTCCGGATGATCTCCTTCATGTCGTAAGGCTTATTGGGACTATTCGGTATAATGCTATTCAGGGCTTCGTCCATCCGGTTCAGGTCATCCTCGCACAATACCACCGGTGCGGTTTCCAGATTGTTGGAGGGCAGGAAGCTCAGAAGACGCTTGATCTCTTCGATGCAGGCCTTGTCGTCCGGACTGATGAAGTGTGCCACGCCGCTGGTCCTGTTGTGGGTCATGGCGCCGCCCAGCTCTTCTGCCGACACTTCTTCGCCGGTTACCGCCTTGATGACCTGGGGTCCTGTAATGAACATCTGGCTGGTCTTGTCTACCATGAAGACGAAGTCCGTCAGGGCCGGTGAGTAGACCGCACCGCCGGCGCAGGGTCCCATGATGACCGATATCTGCGGGATGACCCCTGATGCAATGGTGTTGCGGTAGAATATCTGTCCATAGCCGGAGAGCGCATCAACGCCTTCCTGTATCCTGGCACCGCCCGAGTCGTTCATTCCCACTACCGGTGCGCCCATTTTAAGAGCCAGGTCCAATACCTTGCATATCTTTTTCGCGTGCATTTCCCCCAGGGAACCGCCCACGACAGTAAAATCCTGTGCATAAACATACACCAGCCTGCCGTCCACCGTACCGTAGCCTGTAACGACCCCTTCAGCCGGTGCCTCCATGGTCTCCATGCCGAACTCGGTGCAGCGGTGCTTGACGAAAGCGTCGATCTCGACGAAGCTCGCCGGATCCATCAGCAGGTTGATTCGTTCCCTTGCCGTCAGCTTGCCGGATTTATGCTGCTTGCCGATCCGGTCCGCGCCGCCGCCCTGCTGTATGCCTTCCAGTCTGTCCTGCAGATCCTTGATTTTATCCACTGACATAGAATCCCCTCCAATAATTGTTATTTTCTTTCGCACAGCTCAATCAAAACGCCGTTTGTGCTCTTGGGATGCAAGAAAGCAATCCTTGCACCGCCGGCGCCGTATCTCGGTTTCTCGTCGATCAGACGGATCCCCTTGGCCTTCATTTCCTCCAGGGCTGCTTCGATGTTTTCCACCCTGAAGGCAATATGCTGAACGCCCTGTCCTTTTGCTTCAATAAATTTCGCAATCGGGCTTTCAGGTGAGGTTGCCTCCAATAATTCCACTTCGGTGTCTCCAACGGGTAAAAATGCTACCTTTACCTTTTGCTCTTCAACAACTTCGGTGCCGTGAAGCGCCAAGCCCAAAATCTCGCTGTAAAATTTCACGGATTCATCCAGATTGCTGACCGCAATGCCGATATGGTCTACCTTGCCAATCATGTTTTCCCTCCTACCTTTCTTATAGCCTGAGCATTTTTATTATACGCCATTTTCCGTAAAGCTGTCCATGAGTCTTGCCGCCGCCGTATAAGGGTCGATCCTGCGCTCCAGGACACTTTCAGTCAGTTCCTCCAGCACATTGGTGTCTTCCTCCAGCCTTGCTACCGACCGTATGACATTTTCTTTGAATATTTCAATGACTTCCGTTCTCAAACTGTCCCTTTTCCGACTCCGGTATCTGCCGCTGGCATCAAGATACGCGCGGTGGTTCTCAATTGCCTCCAGCAGCTTGTCAACACCGACGTTATCCCTGGCAATCAGATTCACGACGGAAGGCCTGTAGTCCTCCTGCTTGTTGAAATCCAGCATGGCTTCGATTTCTGCAGCCGTCCTTTCCGCTCCGTCCCGGTCTGATTTGTTGACGGCAAAAACGTCTCCGATCTCCATGATGCCGGCCTTGATGGCCTGAATGTCGTCTCCCAGCCCCGGCACCATCACCATGATCACCGTATCAGCCAGCTTGACGATATCCACCTCCGACTGTCCTACCCCTACCGTTTCGATAAAGATATAGTCCATTCCGAAGATGTCCAGGACCTTGACAGCCCCGTGGGCCGCCTTTGAAAGCCCGCCCAATGCGCCTCTGGTTCCCATGCTTCGGATGAAGACACCGGGATCGGTAGAAAGGTCCGACATTCTGACCCGGTCTCCCAGAATGGCACCGCCGGTAAAAGGGCTAGTAGGATCAACTGCAATGATGCCTACCGTCAGTCCTTCCTTGCGGAGCGCTTTGGCAAGCTTGTCGGTAACCGTGCTTTTACCAGCACCGGGCGGGCCTGTAATACCCACTATCCTGGCATGCCCCGTCAAGTGGTAGCATTCCTTGATGATATCCAGTGCCTCCTCTATTCCGTTCTCCAGCATGGTAATCAGCCGAGCCGCCGCCCTTTTGTTATTGTTCAACAAACCTGCCTTTATATCCATGTCCTCACCTTATTTTTTCCTTATGTTTTCTCTAATGAAATCAATGGTAACGGTTGTGGGGGTTCCTGGTGTAAAAATGGCTGAGATTCCGGCTTCCAAGAGTCCCGGAATGTCGTCTTCCGGAATAACGCCGCCGCCGACCACCAATATATCTTCCGCTTCCTTTTCCTTTAAGAGCTGAACAACTTTAGGGAATAAATGGTTGTGGGCGCCTGAAAGAATGCTCATGGCTACACAGTCGGCATCCTCCTGGATGGCTGTTTCCACAATCTGCTCCGGTGTCTGCCTCAAGCCGGTATAAATAACCTCCATACCTGCATCGCGCAACGCTCTTGCAACCACCTTGGCCCCTCTGTCATGACCGTCCAAACCCGGTTTTGCAACAACAACTCTGATTGGCCTTTCCACTAAAAAAACCTCCTCTATGACATTATAAAATTACAGTATAATCGACTGTTGATACTCTCCGAATACATTTCTCAGGACGCCGCAGATTTCTCCCAGGGTTCCATAAGCCCTGACGGCATCCAGTATATAGGGCATCAGATTGTCGTCGCTCTTCGCTGCATTCCGGAGTGCCTCCAGTGCTGCTTCGACCTTCTGGTTATCTCTTTCCGCCCTTAATGCTTCCAGCTTCTTTTTCTGCAGCTCGCCCACTACCGGGTCCACCCTCAGGAGTCCTTTGGGTGCGGCTTCCTTGACCTGAAATTTGTTCATACCTACAACCACTCTGTCACCGGACTCGATTTCCTTCTGGTAAGCATAAGCGCTGTCCTGAATTTCCTTCTGGATATAGCCCTTCTCGATTGCCTTTGCTGCGCCGCCCAATTCATCGATCTTTTTGATATAAGCCGCAGCCAGACCTTCAATTTGATCCGTAAGGCTTTCGATATAATAGGAGCCTGCCAGCGGGTCGATGGTCTCAGTTACCCCGCTTTCATAGGCAACGATCTGCTGTGTCCTCAATGCGATTCTGACGGCATCTTCCGTCGGCAAAGCCAACGCTTCATCCTTTGAATTGGTGTGCAGCGACTGGGTTCCGCCAAGTACTGCAGCCAAAGTCTGAATGGCAACCCTGACGATATTGTTGTCCGGCTGCTGCGCTGTCAAAGTTGAACCGCCTGTCTGGGTATGGAAACGAAGCATCATGGATTTGACGCTCTTTGCATGGAAGCGCTCTTTCATGATCTTTGCCCACAGCCTTCTTGCGGCTCTGAACTTTGAAACCTCTTCCAGCAAATCATTATGCGAATTAAAGAAGAAAGATAATCTGGGTGCAAAATCATCGACATCCAGGCCGGCCTTGACCGCCGCCTCAACGTAAGCAATACCGTCAGCCAATGTGAATGCCACTTCCTGTGCTGCCGTAGAGCCTGCTTCGCGGATGTGGTAACCGCTGATGGAAATGGTATTCCACTTCGGCACCTGCTGTGAACAATATTCAAATATATTTGTGATCAGTCTCATGGAAGGCTCTACCGGGAATATGTAAGTTCCTCTCGCAATATACTCTTTCAGTATATCGTTCTGAATGGTTCCCGACAGTTGCTCCGAAGAAACGCCCTGCTTCTCGCCTACGGCGATGTACATGGCCAGAAGTACGGAAGCCGGCGCGTTGATGGTCATGGATGTGCTGACCTTGTCAAGGGGTATGCCGTCAAAAAGGATTTCCATATCCTTCAGGGAGTCAATTGCGACACCGACCTTCCCAACTTCGCCTTCGGAAAGGGCATGGTCCGAATCATAACCGATCTGTGTGGGCAGGTCAAAGGCAACGCTGAGACCGGTCTGCCCCTGCTCCAGCAGGTATTTATATCGCTTATTGGACTCTTCAGCAGTGGCGAAGCCTGCATACTGCCTCATGGTCCAGAATTTACCCCTGTACATGGTGGACTGGACACCCCTGGTGTAAGGATATTCTCCCGGACAGGAGAGCCTATCGTTGTAATCCAGGTCCGCCACATCTTCCGGCGTATACAGCCTTTTTATTTCCACACCGGATGATGTCTTAAACGCTGCTTTTCTTTCCGGTTGTTTGGAAATGGTCTTTGAAACGCCGTTTTCCCACTTTTCACGTGCTTCCTTGATTTGCCCTAGTTTTTCCTTGTCAAACATATTACCCCTCCTTATAATAATTGGCTCCAAGATGTATTCTTCTTACATTGAAAGCTTTCAACAGGCTTGTGGTGTCTGAATCTTGGCTGGTTTATGAATAATAACTTTCATGTTGGGTTTAGAAATGCAAGTTTTCCTTCTTCTAATATTACCATATTCTTTGGGTGGATGATATATGTTTTTTATATTTTTTTTGCATATTTTTCAGGTTGCAGAGAAATTCACCAATTATTATTATACCGCATTCCGACATAAAAAAAGACTGTTATTTTGCGTTGTCCGCAATAGGTAAATAGGGGACGGTTCTTGAATTGAACTCGCATTCAATTCAAGAACCGTCCCCTATTTACCTATTGCTCTTTCGCACCGTTTTACCTGCCCTTTTTGTCGGTCCTTTCCAGGAACTTCGACAGCTCGATGATATACCGTTCATGCAGACCTTCACCTATTTTTTCCCGTTCGTCAAAGGCTTGGATTCTGAAGACCAGCTTCTTCCCCTGCACCTCCAGAAGCTCTGCCTCCGCTGTCACGCACATTCCCACCGGTGTAGCGGCCAGATGCTTCACATTGACTGTCAGGCCTACCGTGGCATAACCCGTGCCCAAATACGGATCCACTGCCGTCAATGCAGCCTTTTCCATCAGGGCAATCATCATCGGTGTTGCAAATACCCGTACTTCACCGCTGCCGAAATGCACCGCCGTATCCGTCTCCTCGACGATCTTTTTCACTTCCCCGGTCATACCCTGCTTCAAATCAAATTCCATCGTATCCCGCCTTCCCAATCCTATTATTTATAGCCTCCAGTTAAAAAATGCGCACTTTCGTGCGCATTTTTACTATGCATTGGCAAAAACCTCTTCAAACTCCGACTGATCCAGCTTTTCTTTTTCCAGCAACGCTTGAGCTACGCCGTGAAGCTTATTGATATTGTCCTTGAGCAAATTCTCTGCCGTATGGTAGCCATGCTCAACGATCCTTTTGATTTCCTTATCAATCAGAGCAGCGACTTCTTCACTGTAGTTTCTGGAGCGTGTCAGATCCCGGCCTATAAATACCTCGTCGTGATCTGTTCCAAAGGACATGGGACCCAGATTCTCACTCATACCGTACTCGGTAATCATTTTTCTAGCTATATGCGTCGCTCTCTCAATATCATTCTTTGCACCGGTACTGACATCGTCAAGCACCAGCTTTTCGGCTACCCTGCCACCCAGCAGGCTGACAATCTGCTCTTCCAGCTCGGTCTTTGCCATATAGAACTTATCCTGCTTCGGAAGGGAAATGGTGTAGCCCCCGGCTCTACCTCTCGGTATGATGGAAATCTGGTGCACCGGGTCGGCATTGGGCAGCAGCTTCTGCACAACGGCATGGCCTGCTTCATGGTAAGCCGTCAGTTTCTTATCCTGCTCACTGACAACCCTGCTCTTCTTCTCAGGACCCGCTATGACCCTGATAGTTGCTTCGTCCAGCTCCACACTCTCAATTTTCTTTTTCCCTCTTCTTGCAGCCAGCAATGCCGCTTCGTTCATCAGGTTTTCCAGGTCTGCCGGTGTAAAACCGGTAGTACCCTTTGCCAGGGTCTCCATACTGGCATCCAATGACAGGGGTTTATTCCTGGCATGAATCTTCAATATTTCTTCTCTTGCTTTTACATCCGGTATCCCGACGGTGATCTGCCTGTCGAAACGACCGGGCCGCAGCAATGCAGGGTCCAGTATATCCGGCCTGTTGGTTGCAGCGATGATGATAATGCCTTCATTGATGCTGAAACCGTCCATTTCTACCAACAGCTGGTTCAGCGTCTGCTCCCTTTCGTCATGGCCGCCGCCGAGGCCTGCGCCTCTCTGTCTTCCTACGGCATCGATCTCATCGATGAATATGATGCAAGGCGAGTTTTTCTTGGCCTGTTCAAAAAGATCCCTGACTCTTGAAGCACCGACGCCGACGAACATTTCAACAAAATCGGAGCCGCTGATGGAGAAGAAAGGCACACCGGCTTCCCCTGCTACTGCTCTTGCCAGATAGGTCTTTCCTGTTCCGGGAGGTCCCACCAGAAGGACGCCCTTGGGGATCCTTGCACCCAGCTCGATGAAACGTCTGGGCTGCTTCAGGAAGTCAACAATTTCACCCAACTCTTCCTTTTCTTCGTCCGCACCTGCCACATCGGAAAAAGTGATCCGCTTTTTATCATCAGTGTGCAGCTTCGCCCGGCTTTTCCCGAAGGACATGACCCGGTTGCCGCCTCCCTGTGATTGCTGTGTCAGGACAAAGAAGAAAACAATAAACAGAACGATCAGTGCAATGGATGGCAGAATGGAAAACCAGGCGGATGCCCCCGTCTTGATATCATACCGGACGTTGAGTCTGTCCCTTTCCGCAAAGTCCCTTGCCTGCTCGTTGAATTCCCTTGTGGGTACGATAGCCTCAAACTTCTTATTGTTTGTAAACTTTCCGCTGACAATGGAGGTTCCATTGGAGTCGGTTACAACAATATCCTTAATTCTTCCGCTTTCAATTTCCGAGATTAATTGGGTATAAGACAGCTTCTCCTTGTCCGGCTCAGCATTCTGGATAATGAGCACAAACATGTAGATGATGATGATAATGAGTATATAAAAGCTTATACCCCTTAAGAATTTTCTCAATCATAGCCCTCCTTTTAAGAGATATGTCATGTACATACCGGAAAGCATGACGCTGTTCGGCAGTATCCGGATTGTGCCAATTTCACAACAGCAATATTTTAACACAACCATTCTCAAAATACAATACAGCTAAAAGGCCTCGAAACCTTGACATACGGCACGTCAGAAACGTCCCGCCGGTCCCTATTTCATATAGACCTCAGGCTTCAGTACGCATACAAAAGGTAGATTCCGGTATACTTCTGAGTAGTCCAGACCGTAACCCACGACAAACTCGTCAGGAATGGTGAAGCCGACATATTCAATGTCCACTGCGGCTTTCCTTCTGTCCGGTTTGTCCAGCAGGCTGCATACCTTGACGCTTCTGGGGTTTCTGGTCTTCAGGTTTTCCATCAGATAGCTCAGCGTAAGACCGGTATCCACTATGTCTTCAATAATCAAGACATCCTTGTCCTGAATCTCCCGCTCCAGATCCTTTATGATGCGCACGACTCCGGAAGACTTGGTGGCGGATCCATAGCTGGAAACCACCATGAAATCCATGGTCAGCGGAAGTTTAATCTCTTTGACCAGATCGGACAGAAACAGCATGCAGCCCTTCAATATGCCAACAACCAGCAGATCCCTGCCTTTATAATCCTCTGTGATCCGCTGTCCGATTTCTTTCACTTTTTTTTGGATCTCTTCCTCACTGATCATGATCTTCAGTATATCCTTCTCCATTATATGTCCTCCCTACGTATTTAATTATGATTATCTTCTGCGTTTTATCTGTAATTTTATATTTCTCGCTGAACCGCCTGCCGACGATCCATACGACTTCGCTGCCGTCTGCGATCAGTGGGACTGCATCCCGCTCCTCCCTGGGTACCTTTTCGTCAATGAAGTATTCCTTCAGCTTCTTGCTCCCCATCATGCCGAAAGGGGAAAAAACATCACCCTGCTGCCTGCATCTCAGCACCAGTCCATGATGGATCTTTGCCTCATCTATCAGAATGGTATGTTTGTCCTTTGATATACCGTCAACCTCACTCCTGTTCCTTCTTTCGACGACCAACAGCGCATTTCCGGCAGCCATTTCATTGCTACAATCATATTTTAACTTATAATAACATTTTTTATCAGCCATCTCAACATCTTTTGCCAAGATCAGCCGCCCATAAGATATATAAGCCTTCAACCCTTTTGGAAGCATGAGGGCTGCACCTGTGGACTGCTCCAAAAGCGCCAATACCCCCTCGACATGCTTGAATTCAAAGCTTTGCAGCCCTTTTGAAAGCTTTTCGATCCCAATGCGGATCAGCCTTCTTTGAAGTGCGGTATGCTGTTTCAGGAGATCTGCCTGCTTGTAGATGATCCTGTCCGGACCGCTTTCCGCAATTTGAGCGAATATGTAGCCTGCCTGTGACTCAAGATAGTCGTTTTCTTCTTTGACAAGATCTGAAAAACGGGTCAAGGCCATCATGATATTGGGGTTGAAGTGCTTCGCCAGGTAAGGCAGCAGTTCCAATCGGATCCTGTTCCGCACAAAAACCGGCTCCAGGTTGGTCAGATCTGTCCGTGGTTCAAGCCCTGCCTCCCGGCAGTAAGCCTCGATCCGGTCCCGGCTGATTCCGATAAGGGGCCTAATGATGTTGTCCCGTACGGGCTCTATCCCCTTCAGGCCTTCTATTCCGCTGCCCCTCATAAAACGCATCAGAACGGTCTCCACATGGTCGTTCTGGTTCTGGGCAACGGCAATCTTGCTGCTGCCCACCGCCTCAGAAACCTGATAAAACAGCTTGTAGCGCATTTCACGCCCGGCTTCCTCCGGGGATAGACCGGCGCGCTTGGCATAAGCAGGCACATCATAAGTCTCAATGAATGCCTGTATCCCCCAGTCCCTGCATATCTGCTCCACATACACAGCATCTTCCTCCGCTGCCTTTCCTCTGAACATGTGGTTGAGGTGGGCCGCATAGAGTGTTATGCCGTACACTTCGGCCAAGCCCTTTAAGACATGCAGCAGGCAAATCGAGTCGGGCCCCCCCGATACGCCCACGACCACCTTGTCCCCCGACTGCAGCATTCCATATTTTTCTACCGTTCTCCGCACATCTTCAATAACAGAAGCCATCATGCCGCTATCCTCCATAACACCTGCGCCCGCTCATCGGGCAGAACCGATATAATGTTATCATATTTCAATACGGCTGCCAAATCAAGGTCAATATGGAATTTCTCCAGCCTGTGCAAATAAATGCAACGGCTAAACGAAAAGGACGATATCCTCGTCCTCAGCCTCTCATTCCCGGCATCCCTATTTGCCGCCGTTATTTATATGTAATTCATTTCCGAACCATATGCCTGCCCATCCTCTACCCTGTGGCGCTGTGCCTGCGGAGATGCCGGCTTCCCATGATTCATCAGCTCGCATGCTTTGAGAATAGCAGGTCCTGTTGGCGTACCCCCACCGGACCCCACGGTAGCCAGCAGCTCCCTCAGCGCTTCAGAATTGTCGGTAAACCCGCTTATGACTCTGCAGCCTTCAAATCCTTCTCCAGGAAAAGTGATAGCGGCAATACGGCTGTCGCCCTTTCTTTCCTTGAGGCTTTCAAGCAGATCCACCAGACACTTTTTTGCCTTCTCCAGCTTGTTTTTCATGCTGCCGCTGGTATCCAATGCAATGATGCACTTCAGGTTGACCAGATCGCCGTATTTCTCAATAAAGCCCGCGATCTTGAGGCGGTACTGCGGGTCCAGGCTTTCCATTTCAGCCCCAAGGATATTCCTGAGCTGCCGGCTTATGATCTGCTCTATGGTCTTTTGAGCTGTTTTCCGTGTCAGGTGCTGCACCGTCTTTCCCAGGTCCTCAATGGAAGTATATTCTGTGAGTCCGCCCCCAGCCTTGGCAATGTGCTCCACTTCATCAATGAAGTTCCGGTCTCCGCCGCTGTCCGCAATACCAATGACGCTGACCACCATGCCCATCCGTGCTGCCTTTTCCGCAGCCTCCGCCGGATTCATGCCAATATTGGACTTGCCGTCCGTTATGACGATCAGCTGTCGGATTTCCCCTGTTTCATTATATCCGTTCAAAATAAAACCTCCTCTTCCGGTAAAGCATATATCTTCAATCATTACCAGAATGAGAAGGCTTTATTCACTCACATGCTCTCCCAGATCTTTGCCACCATGACCGTCATGTCATCCGGTGCGCAGCCTCCGTTCAATTCCAGGCATTGCCTGGTGATTTCCTCCGCCATCTTCTGGGGATTCCGTGTATTGATGCCGGAGATCATCCCTGCCAGCCACTTCTCCTTGTCCACAACCTCCTTGTTGCTGTCCAGTATACCGTCGGTAACCATAATGACAAAATCTCCATCCGCCAGCTTTTTCCGGACCAGCTCCATATCGATATGGCTTAGGATGCCTACCGGCAGCGACCCTGCCCGTATGATCTGAACGCTGTCCTCCTGTTTGATGAAGGTAGAAACCGCTCCCACCTTGACAAATTCCACTTCGCCGTTGTATTGGTTGATGACGGTCATATCGATGGTGGAATAGCTTTCCTCGCTGGACTTCATCAACAGCATGGAGTTGATGGTTTTGACGGCAATATCCTTGTCAAAGCCTGCATAAAGGAATTTCTCAAGCAGAGTGATGGTGGTGCTGCTTTCCAGCGCCGCCTTGGGGCCTGTCCCCATTCCGTCACTCAGCGCCAGCAGGAATTTCCCGTCTTTCAGCTCGATAAAGGAGCAATTGTCGCCGGATACCGTGCCGGATTTATTGGTTTTGGCAATACCGGTTGCTACCTGATAGCGCTGCGCTTCCTTCAGCTTGATGCTGCAGATGCTGCTCTGCCGGATATCGCATGTCATTTCACGCTTCACGAACTGCCTGCCGGCAATCCGGTTGACAATGGGAATGACCTTCTTGATACAGTCACGCTTCCCGCCGCAGCCGTGAATCCGTATATCCACATCCAGCCTGTCGCCGTTTCTTGCCACAATGACCTCTTGTACCGGTACTGCTTCGATATCCAATCCTACCATGATCATTTCCTCCATTTCCCTGTCGAAGTCCACATCCATATCGATTTTTGATGCCAGATCCGATACGACGGATGAGACACCCTTCAGCTGCTCACAAACCAGCAGCCTGCTTTCATTGATTTTTTTCTTCCAGTTCAAACTGTTTCGATACAAATCAAAATAATGCCGAATATGATGGACAATCTCCTCCGACTTCAGGCACCTTTCCTTGAATTCCTGAGGCAGATTCCGTTTTGAAAGCGCCTGTCCGCTTTCCGCAGCTGCCAGCAGATTGAAAAAGTGCTGATAGCTCTTATAGAAGTCCCTTTTCCAACAATTGTTATACATGCCGCAGCCGGTGCAGCATTTGGCAGCAACCTGCTCAATGACTTGTGCCGCATCTGTCTGAGAGAAATATTCGTTTGCAGGCACGCTGTCCTTTAAGGTCTGGGACAGGGAATTGAATACGTCGGAAAGCTCCCCCAGCTTCTCCATGGTATGCTCCTTTACCCGCCTGTTGAAGGTCCCTCCCTGGGAAAAATCACCTGCAAATATCGTCTTGCAACCGGAAAAGCGTTTGACAAGGGTCTTGGGAAGGAACAGGAATAAGGCGGAGGCGATCAGGATCTCATAAAATTTGATCAGCACCTCCGTGGAGCCATTGATATAGAAGGTCATCAACGCATTGCTCAATATAAAACCTACCGGACAGGCCCAGCGGCCCAGGTTTTTCATGACGCCGCACATGAGGCCGCATAATGCGTAAACCCCTATGGCTGCAGGCAGAATGCTTCCTGACAAAGCCTGCACGATCCCCATGATCAGGCCCACGGCCGTTCCGGTTCCGGCGCTGCCGTAATAGGAAAACAGCATGATCAGCAGGATAATGCTGATATTTTTCAGCGACATACCGTAAAGGGTGAATTCCGCCCCTACAAAACAGAAGGCAAACAGCACCGCAAAAGAGACAACCTCTTCCGAGGAAAGCACCCGCCTGCTTCCGATGCTTTTCAGTGCAGGCACCGAACGGTCATAGATCAGAACCAGTATGAAAATGAGGAAGGACTCAATGCCAATCATCATCAGGTCATAGAGAAAATAATCCTTGATATAAAAAATGAAATAACCCGCTATCAGGTTGGATAAGCCCGCCGTCAATGCAGTTGTCATTTTTTTGTTTGATTTTATCTTGTACAAACAGACATAAGAGACTATAAAAAGCAGCGCTGCAAAAAGGTATTTCAGAAGAATTTCCTTCTGTGCAATGGTTGCAATGCCCAGTAGTATTCCGGCACCTGCAACGGCCACATTGACCTCCTGCAGCATGGACACGGCAAGGAACGCCATACTGAAGGGATTCAAGTACCCCAGTATGACCGCCCTGCCCAACAAAAATCCCAACAAACCGAAGCCGCCATGGATCTTCAGCCGGCTTTTCAAAATGCTGCTCCCCGTTTTTTTACCGGTATTGACCTTGCCGGTCTCGGCTTGTCCGAAGACAACGCTCCTGAACCGTCTATGGAATAGCGTTTCAGCTCTGTTCACCACATTCCCCACCACCCGTAACAAAATATTGATATGATAGGCATGTCCTATGGTATCGACTGCATTACGATTTTAACACAATTGTCCTGAAATATTTGTCGGGTTGGGTTCCATTATCAGAAAATTTAATGACAAGGTAAGCGGTATTATGACATACTGCCACCACAATATGCTAAAAGCCGCCCCGACCTGTCAGCAACAGATCCGGGCGGCTTTCAGCCTCTAAGGGGATGGCTTTGCGGCATATCTAATTGCCGCCGACTTTTTTCCATTCATATATATATTTGGTTCCGGCGATGCGGCCGTTATAGAGGCTGACAATCAGTGCGATCTTCCCAGACTGAGGGAAGCTGCTTCCCAGGGTTGCCGATACTTTCTTCGATACGCTGGCCCCTGATTTTTGCATGTTCCAGCCGACGCCCACCGTTCCTTCCCCCTTGTCATCCACCAGCCCCACCGGTCTGGCCACAAAGCCGGGGTCAATGTCGATATTGTCAAAGTAAACGCTGATGCTGCCATTGGCGCTGTAATGCTGCATTGTGTTGTCGGTGACAGCTGCACTGATGTCCATTTGGACTTTATCCCCAGGTGCGATACTTGGGGGCGGCGGCGTCCAGCTGAATTGAATGCCGAAGGCTTCTCCCGGACAGCCCCAGACATAGCAGCCGTTGGATTTCCAGCTCATGGAATAGCTGCCGTTGCCGCCGGAGATGGTATAAGCCGCTTCACCGTCGGGCAACTTGTTGAACTCAATGACTTCTGTCATAACCCATTTGTACTCTTCCTTCTTGGCGGCAGGAGGCGGTGCTGCGGTTGGCGCCTTGGGAGGCACCTCCACCGTTATGGTTTTGGCTGCCTTGGCCAGTTCCTTGCTTGTCTTTGCATCCAGCACCTTCAGTACCACATTGTATTTCCCCGCCTTTTGATAGGATGTCACGATCTGTCCCTTCACATCCTTGACCTTTCTTCCATCCCCCAGCTCCCATAAGTAGCTGATGCCGCTCAGCGTCCGGTTCAGACCGGCTTTCAGCGTCAGCTGCGCCTTCGGCGGAACCTTGTCTGCACTGGCGGTGATGGTTGCTGCCAAAGGCGGAGGCACTACTTTAACCACAAAGGTTTCTTCCGCCAGAAGCGCGTTCAGGGCATCGGGCTTATAGACCTTAACACTGCCCTGGTAGGTTCCCTCCTTTGCATAAGCATGGGGCAGGTTAAAAAGTGCCATGGTGCCCGATGCCATAGCGCTCCCTTCCTTCTTTGTTCCGTCTCCGAAGTCATATGCATACTTTACGGCATAAATCCGGGAAAGATCTCCTTCCAGCTTCGAGAAAATCGTGTAGGTCTTGTTGACCTCGCCTTTCTCAATAACCTTGGGATCCACGGTAAGCTTCATGTCAGTGTCGCTCAGTGTCAGCCCGAAGGTCCTGCCCTGACTCTCGGCATTTGCCGCCACGATATAGAGCTTATCACCTTTTTCCACCCTTACATAGGTATGGTCGAAGCCCTCCGTTATTTCCCCTACCCGTTTGGCGTTCTGATAGCTGTCCTTGGTCTTGTATATATCCACGGCGGTACGCTGGTTCATGATGGCACCGGCATCAAGCTTCAGGAGCTTCGTCTTGCTCTTGGTGTTGTCAAAATCAATGGTGACCCCCCATATTTCGGCACAATACTCTGGACCAACGGTAAGCTGCGTCTTGATGCTGTTCTTATCCACCTTGAAATTGGTTGCCTGCGCCAAACCGTTAGTCATGGGGTCAGGACCGGACTCACCTTCAAAAAACACCGGAGACTGGGGCGAGAACAGCAGATTGGCTGCAAAGGCGCGGTAGTGGTGAAACAAAAGGTTCCCCGTATGCTTGATCACAGTATCCTCCAGGTTGATCAGCGCATTACGCCTGTTGCCGGTGACCAGATCCATATAGAAAAGTCTGAAATCCAGCGTTTTTTTTGCATTGATAAAATCCAGCAGCCTGGCAGCATGGTATTTGTGGCGGTCAGCTATCCCCGGATCGTAGGTCAGGGAATTCTTTAAAAAACTTTGGCGGATTTTTTCTCCCACATACTTATCCTGTGGCAGTACAACGGCTTTTGGTGCATAATCTGCTGTCATGTCTGTTAACCACCGCATCGCATTCATCTCAAACATGGTATAATCCACATTCTGAAGCCAGTGGAACAGCTCATGGGCGATATCATGCCTCGCTTCCCCGATGCTCTCGTAGACCATATGGATGGTTAGGCTTGCTGCACCGCCGTTTGTCAGGTCTACAGGCTTATATACTGCATCCTGAGCACCCGGCACGATATAGACATCCAGCACCTTAGACGGAATTGTCCAGAACTTGTCTTCATAGGCTTGGCATGCCTTATCCAGGTATGCCTCTACAAACCGGACGTATCCCAGGTAAAGCTTTTTCTCGTACAGTTCCTTCGTGGTCATTTTGGGATTTTTTTTCAGCAGTTCTTTTTCAGCGCTTTCATAATACAGCTTCAACTCATCCTTATAGGATATGACATCCAGATTGGCTGTGTACTTGCTGTTGATATCCCAATGGATATGAAAATGCTTTTTGGTATCGGCAGCAGCCGATACCTGCAGTCCCCCCAGGAAGACAATGGCTGCAGCGGCAATCAGCAAACAGGATATGATCTTCTTTCTCATGCTTTCCCCCCTCATATACGTTCTGACACTATATGATATTATATTGCTGCAGCCAAATAAAAAAATCACCCGTTCGGGTGATTTACTGCAAATAGGCATAATCTTCTTATGTGCATCATCGCAAATAAAAAAACTCAGATTTCTCTGAGTTTGTCCTCATTGGTAGCGGCGGGGAGATTTGAACTCTCGACCTGTCGGGTATGAACCGAATGCTCTAGCCAGCTGAGCTACGCCGCCATATATAGTCTAAATGCCTTGGTTGGCATTTATAAGCTTTGGTTGCGGGGGAGGGATTTGAACCCACGGCCTCCGGGTTATGAGCCCGACGAGCTACCAGACTGCTCTACCCCGCGATGTAAGATTTTTTGGTGCCGAAGACCGGAATCGAACCGGTACGGTCGATAAGGACCGCAGGATTTTAAGTCCTGTGCGTCTGCCAGTTCCGCCACTTCGGCATGCCATTTCGTCCGATTTGCGTTACCGTGTCGTGACGACAAATATTATTATATCTCCTTTGGACCAAAACGTCAACACTTTTTTGCAGTTTCCATAATGTTTAAAGCATGTATTTGATTACCGCGCCTTCCAGATTGTCATTCTCGCTGATGACCACCTGCTCCAGATCCAGCTGCTCCAACAGATGCTCCAGAATAAAGAGACCGGCTGGTATGACATCTGCCCGCTCTTTCTGCAGGCCTTTGATTCCAAAACGCTGCTCAACCGTCATGCTGCTTAAATTTTCAAAGGTTTTTTTCACATAGCCTTTTGAGATAATAGTATTATGTACGGTTTCTGCCGAATATATGCCAAGTCCGAGATAAATCGCACCTAAAGTGGTTGCAGTGCCGCCGATGGCAAGAGCTTTTTCAATTTTTTTTGTTTTCAGCAGATCAACGGCTGATGCAAAACACTCTTTCAAACTGCAGTCCAGTGCCGTCAGGTCCTCTTGACTGATGGGATGACCCTTTATATAGCCTTCCGTCATTCTGACCGTACCTGCATTGATACTGACTGAAAAACCGATCCTGCCGTTCTTGTAATAGATCAGTTCGGTACTGCCGCCGCCGATATCAATGACCAGAGTGCCCTCATCCACTTCCGGGCATTCGCTCATGACACCTATGATCCCCAGTTCAGCCTCTTCCTTGCCGTCAATGACCTGCACTAAAATGCCTGCCTCCAGCTTCGCCTTGTCGACGAAATCCTTGCGGTTGGCAGCATCCCGGACGGCGCTGGTGGCTATGGCGATCAATCTGCCCGCTCCGTACCTTTCAGCCTTGTTCCTGAAAAATTTAAGCGCTTCCACATTCCTGGAAATTGCCTTTTCGGACAGTAGTCCCGTTGCCGAAACACCCATACCGATTCTGGTAACCAGGATGTCCTTTTCCTTTTTTCGGATCTTTTTCCCTTCCGCCTCGCACAGCAGAAGACGCATTGAGTTGGTGCCGATATCGATTGCTGCTATCTTTTCCATCCCTATCACCTATCGCCTGAAAATAATAAACTGTCAGACAAGCTGACAGTGAATGACATGATAATGCTATAAAAGCCGTATAAGTGCATTGACCGGTTTGCGACTACCCTTGCCCTAAATTTTCTGAACGCTGTCGCTTTTCCGATAGCCGCCCGTGCGCTTGTTATCGGTACTCTTCTTGAGCTGCTGAAGCTTTTCATCGCTTTCTTTCAGAAATTTGGCAAGGCGGTCTTCAAAATTATTGCCGGAATTTTTTCTGGATTCCTGTTCCCAATCAATTTCAAGCGGTCTTGGGCTTCTCTTGTGCTCCTGTGCCTGCTTGATCGAAAGGTTAATTTTGCCGTTCTTTTCTACCGTCAATACCTTGACTTTGACCTTTTCCTTTTCCTTAATGAAGTGCCGGATGTCTTTTACATAGGTATCCGCTATCTCCGAGATGTGCACCAAACCCATTTTACCTTCCGGCAGCTGTATAAAAGCGCCAAAGCTGGTAATGCTGGACACGACGCCCTCAACTACCTTACCTTCCTCAATAGGCATAATGAAAAAATTCCTCCTTTAAAATGCAAATATAAGCGGAGATGATACTCCTGCTTATAACGGCTGCTATGGATATAATATATTAAAACGCTTCTGCTGTCAATATTGCAATGCAGCAGCCCTTTCAATCAGTTCTCCGTGCTTTTGGGTTCCTGCTCGACGGCAGATTGATCGATATAAACCCGTTCTCCTATTTTTACAAGCCCCAGCTGCTCCCTTGCCATTCTTTCCACATACTCCGGCGTTGCCGCATGGTTAATCATGTCCTTCAGCTTTTCATTCTCCTGATTGACCTTCTGAATCCTTCCGACTGCTTCCTGCTTGGTCTTGTTCAGCTTTGCTATGGTCATCTGCTGGTTGGTCAGGATAATGGCCGCATAAATGACAAATACGGTTATGGCAATTCTTTTAAATGTGAGTCCTCTTTTTTTCATGGCTTGTCCCCTCGTATGCCCTGATGGAATACAGCATACACGCTGCATTGCCAAATAATCGTAAAGTACTATATTCGACGGCCTGAGGTAAATTCCTTCACTGCTTTTTCTTTATTTGTTTTTTCAGAACCAGCCTATAGTATTTTTTTGTGTCCTCTATCATTATCTTCGGCAACTTTTTGAATTTTCTTAGCCTGTTTTTTTGAGCACCCAGCTTTTTCAGCCCGATTCCGAACAGGCTGATCAAGCCCTTCAGCGGTACCGCCAGGATATTATTTGTAGTTTTGATAAAATGCGCCATCCGTCTGAATAGAGCTTGAAATACAGCAACGGCAATCCTCCCCAGCAGCCTTTCATATAGGTAAAAGCCCACCGTAAACCCAATGAACACATAAGCCCTTAAGTCTCCGTAATTGCTTGAGTAAATCACCCAAACGGCTACCAGCAGCACGGAAATCAAAAAAGCGGCATCCCAAATGGATGAGATCAGCCTGTCACTCCGCTTCTTGCGCCGGATGACCCTGTAGATATCGTATAGAATGCCGATGGTAATCCCGCCATACACGGCATATAAAAACACATAGCTCTGAAACTGAACAGTCTCCATGAACTACCCTCCTATATCATCCTGCAGCCGATAAGTCTATTTGAAAATATTGCTGAAAAAACTGCCGCTCTTCTTGCTCTCAACCTTGTCATGATAGGCACAGGAAATGATAAAGCCGTCAACCGCCAGGTTGCCGTCATCCAGGTTCAGCTTCTGAATATGCAGCTCTGCGCCCCTGATGGTAAGGCCGCCCTCCTCGGTATCCAGTTCGATGGTATTATCATTAAAGCTTGCAACGTCTTTTACGCCGCTGATACTGATCCTCTCACGGTTTTCCATTGTAATATTGTGCGGTCTGGCCTTTGCGGTTTTCTTTTCTTCCATACAAAAAAACCCCCTATGCATATATAAAACTGCGAAATGCACGTTTTATTTATATATATGCCGGGAGCCTGCAATTATGATTGCGATGAATGGTGTGTAATTATTCGATGATCCGGTACATTTCTCTGGCAGCATCCTTTGTAGCGCGGTCGGAAATGTCCAGCACCTCCGCTTTGATGCGCCGTTCCCCGAACACGATCTCCACAATGTCGCCAACCTTTACTTCCGAACTGGGTTTTGCCTGTTTACCGTTCAGATAGACCTTTTCTCCTTCGCAGGCATCCTTCGCCACCGTTCTTCTCTTGATCAGCCTTGAGTTTTTTAAGTATTTGTCCAGCCTCATGCCGTTCCCTTCCTTGTCTAAAAATGAAAAATCAGGCTTTGCAGCCTGATTTCACGCATATGTATGATTTATTTGTTCACTAAATCCTTTAAATCCTTACCAGGCTTGAAAATAGGAGCCTTTGATGCAGGAATCTGAATCTCTTCTCTTGTTCTGGGGTTTCTGCCAACTCTTGCTGCTCTTTCCTTTACTTCGAAAGTACCGAAGCCAACCAGCTGAACCTTGTCACCCTTTGCAAGTGCTTCTTCAACACTTTCAACCAATGCCTTAAGAGCCTTTTCAGAGTCCTTCTTTGTCAATTCGCTTTTCTCAGCCATGCTTGTAATGAGTTCGGATTTATTCATTTATTTTTCCCTCCATTTTTTTATAATAATCACAAAAGCTTACTGAAATAGCATATTCTCTATTCTTGCCAAAAATCCTTCTTGCAATCTGCTAATTTTCATCTTTTTTTGCATGATTTTGTGATTTTGCCTGTTCCCACAGCTTATCCATTTCCTGCAAGCTCATTTTATCAAGTTTTTTCCCAAATTGCAAGGCTGTTTCCTCAATATACCTGAACCGGTTGATGAACTTTTCGATGGTGCCCCGCAGCGCCAGCTCCGGCTGTATCTTGAGGAACCTGGCCACATTTACGGCAGAAAAAAGCAAATCACCCATTTCTTCTTCTATTATGCCTTTTTCACCTGTTTTATATACTTCCAGCAGTTCATTCATTTCTTCATGCACCTTGGCAATGGCATCTTCGATATTGTCCCAGTCAAAGCCGACCAACGCTGCTTTCTGCTGTACCTTGTAGCTCCGAATCAGGGAAGGCAGGGTCTGCGGGATGTCGGTCAGCGTCTGGGTGTAACCCTCTATCCCCTTTTGCTCCCTTTTGGAGGCCTCCCAGCTTTTCAATGCGCCGCTTTCAGAAGTTGCCTTCACATCTCCGAATACATGGGGATGCCTCACAATCAACTTATCATAGATCTGGGTAATGACTTCATTGATGTCAAACTCCCCATCCTCCTTTGCGATCTGAGCATGGAATACCACCTGCAAAAGCAGGTCTCCCAGCTCTTCCACCAAAAGCGTCAGGTCGTCCTTCTCGATGGCATCCAGAACCTCATAGGCTTCTTCCAGAAGATAAGGCTTCAGAGACTGCCGGGTCTGCTCCCTGTCCCAGGGGCAGCCACCTTCGGCCCTCAGCTGCGCCATCAGTGCTGTCAGGTCTTCCATGGTTTTGTACCGGGCAGCCGCAGAGCCTGCAGGCGGGATATAGATACTGGTCAGATAATCCACCCATTCAATGCGATCCAGCTCATAAAGGGGAATCCAAGCCAGCTGCTCCATTTCCGGAACCCCTGCCGCCTTAATGACACAGATCCTGAAATCCTCCTGATAAAGCTCCATTAGCGCCAGCTTCACCTCGGAGGCAACCAGCCGGTCATATACCTGGGTCACGATGTTTCCGCAGTGCAGATCCGGTTTTTGCTCTTTCAGGCTCAGGCCGTCGATGATCTTGAGTCCGTAGGCCGGATCCAGCCTGAGGGTGCTCAGTATGGCATCGATAAAGCTCATTGCAGGCAGAATGCGCAGCTCCACTGCACCGGACCCATGCTGCACCAGCAGTTCAACGCTTTTTTCCGCAACCAGGGGATGTCCCGGTACGGCAAAAACCACATCTCCCTTGGCCATGCAGCTTTCCAGAACCCGTCTGCTGATCTCCCTGTAAGTGTCATCAAAGGATGCTGCTGAATCATAGATGTCATCGCAGCTTTCCACAGCAATTCCCTGTGCTTTTATGTAATCCACCACCGGATGCTTGACTGTCCTCAATATCACCGTTTTTGCCTGTTTCATGGTCTCCAGGGCCTCCAGGGTCAGCTGTCCGGCTCCCCCCGGCCCTAGGCCGATGACTGTTAACTTTGGCATTTCCTATTCTCCTTTACAATAATCCTCTTTTCTTCAGCATGACCGAAAGCCGCTTGCCTCCCGGCGCCATTTCCAGCTCCTCCTTTGTCACGCCTTTGATCAGGATCAGGGCGATTCCATAGACGCCTGCTGCAAACGCCATGCTGATCAGTGTGGATATGGAATTCCTGCCCGTAAGGGCAAAGAGCCCCAGATAACTGAAGTAAGCTGCAGCCACCATTGCAGCAGTGGCCATTGCCGGTTTGATTACGATCCTGGTGATCAGCATCCCTGATTTCTGATATTTCATAATGGCAGCCATATTAAGTATCGCAGATACTGCATATCCTGCAACCGTGCCCAAAGCCGCACCGCGGATATTGACAGCCGGTATGGAAGTCAGCAGGTAGCTCACTACCACTTTCACCAATGCACCGATTATCATATTGACAACCGGAATACGTTCCTTGCCCATTCCTTGCAGGATTCCGGTCATGGTCTGCACCAGGGTAAGGAATATGACAGCCATGGAAAGATAGCGCAGCGCCACACCCAGGCTGGCTGTCTCAGCCGGATACATCAGCTGCATGATAGGATCTGCCAGGATGAAAAGCCCGAAGGCTGCCGGCAAGCCGATAATCAGGCTGATCCGGATAGCCAGCTCGGACTTGCGCCGGATGGAGTCGTGATCATGCCGCGCCACGGATTCCGATATGGCCGGAACCAGGCTTGCCGCAAGGGAAATGGTAAAGATCTGCGGCAGATTGATAAAGGCGCCTGCCATGCCCTTCAGCTGTCCGAAAAGCCGGGTGGCGTGATCTACGGTAAACCCGCCGGCCTGCAGCCGGTCCATGACAATAAAGGTGTCCAATACGTTCATAACCGGCATGATGCTACCGCCGATGGTGATGGGAACGGAAAACACAATGATCTTTTTCAGGATGCTGAGTGTGGATTCCATCCGCGGACCCTTCTGCAACCGGATGCTGTCCCATACTTCACTGCGTTTCCTGCGGTATATGAAAATCAATGTCAGAAAGCTGGTCAGGCCAGCAACCGTCGTTCCGAATACGGCACCGCCTGCAGCGGCTTTATAACCCAGCGGCAGGAATAACAAGGCCAGTGCAAAACCAAAGACCACCCTTGCCAGCTGCTCCGTTACCTGGGAAACAGCGCTGGGTGTCATGTTCTGCATTCCTTGGAAATAGCCTCTGAAAGCGCCGCTCAGGGATACGGTGAAAATGGCCGGTGCCACGCAGAGCACAGCCAGATAAGCACCGGGGTTCTTTAAAAGCTCGGCAAGCTCCCGGGCATTGAAGAACAGAACTGCCGATACGGCAACCCCCAGAAAGGCAATCAGCGCAACCGCCACCTTGAATATTTTATGCGCTTCGTCCCGCCTATGCAGCTCAATCTTTTCCGACACAAGCTTCGATATGGCAATGGGTATGGAGTAGGCCGATATGGTCAGCATCCAGACATACAGGTCGTAAGCCGTCTGGTAGTAAGCCATCCCTTCAGAGCCGATGATCCTTCCCAGCGGAATGCGGTAAACGGCGCCCAAAGCCTTGGAGATGATGCCGGCAACAGCCAATATGGCCGCACCCTTCAAGAACGATTGCTTCTTAGAACTCATTTTTGACCTCCCAAAAAAACTTCTCAAAACATATTCATTTTACCATATTCTAGAGCCAAGCTGCAAATGGGTTAATGCATCTTTGCCGCATTCTATCTATATAGCCTCTTCCCTTAGCTTAGAACTGCTTTTATGGCGTCTGATAAACTAAAAAGTAGCAGCCGTCCCGGCTACTACTTTTGCTATTGTTGCGTTATTGCTCCATTTGCTTTCCCAGGAAGCTGGCAGCAGTCTCCGCCAGTTTCATTTCCAATTCGCCCATCTGTACGTTCGGATCCTTAGAAAGTATGAGGACGGCCCCGATGGAATCACCCTGGGTTATGATCGGTGCCACCACACCGGCGGTATATTTGGGTGCGCCTTCTTCATCCGCTGCCATATTGATCATTTTGTTCTCTCCGGTCATGCTCAGTATGACGGCGGTCTTGTCTTCCATCACCTTTTCCAAGGCCGGGCTGACCCTTTTGTCCAAGAGTTCTTTTTTGGGTGCACCTGCAACAGCGATGATGGTATCTCTATCTGCGACGCATGTGATATGGTCCATTGAGCTGTGCAGTGACTCGACATATTCCTTCGCAAAATCGCTTAGCTCACCGATGGGAGAATACTTCTTCAGGATAACTTCGCCTTCTCTATCGGTAAATATCTCTAGCGGATCGCCTTCTCTTATACGCAGGGTTCTTCTTATTTCTTTCGGTATTACGACTCTTCCAAGGTCATCAATTCTTCTAACTATTCCGGTTGCTTTCAAGTTTTACCCTCCTTTTTTGAAAGTTCACTTCATTGTCTTTGTAATGCTTATTATTTTACCAACTTATTTTTTTTATACACATTTTTGAAAAATTGCCTTGCAATTGATAAATTGCAAGCTTTTGAGGCAGGAATAAAAAGTGGTCTGCAGATTATTCCACAGACCACTTTTTATTCTTATAGATTTTTTTCGAACTTCTGGATATTTGCCTTGCTGCGCATGTCTTCCAGCATCTTTTCATACTCGCTGTTCATCTTATCGTTCAGCTGCGTATTCTTTAACTGCTCTTTGATATCCTCGAACTTGTCGATCTTGCTGTCCTCCACCTTTATGATGTGGAATCCGTACTGTGTCTCTACAATTTCACTGATTTGTCCCGGCTTCAGTGCAAATGCCGCCTGCTCGAAGGGCTCCACCATATCGCCGTGACCAAAGAACCCGAGGTCCCCGCCGTTGTCTTTGGCACTGGGGTCCTTGGAAAACTCTTTTGCAAGGTCATTGAAATTTTCTCCGGCCTTGACGCGATCCAGCAGCTTCTGGGCCTCTTCCTTTGTTTCCAGCAGGATATGGCTGGCTTTGACCTGCATGAATTCATTCAGATGGGCATCGTAGTAGCTCTTGACCTCTTCATCTGTAACCGTTACATTCACTGTCAGCTTTTCCCTTACCTTGCTGATGATCATGTCCTTTCTGACAGAATCCTTGAAATAGTTGAGGTCCATACTCTGTTCCTTCAGGAACTCATTGAACTTCTCTTCGGTCTCGAAGTACTTCTTTGCATTTTCGATCTCGGTGTTTATTTCCTCATCCGTCACCTTGATTCCCATTTCATCGGCTTTCTTAAGCTGAATCCTGGTATCAATCAGCATTTCAAGGATTTTTTCCTTGGCAACATCACCGAACTTGCGTCCATCCATTTCCTTGTCCCATACCTCTGCGCCGAACTGCTTTTCATATTGTGCTTTGAATATATCGAACATTTGTGTAAATTCCGCTTTTTTCACTTCTTCACCGGCAACAACAGCCACAATCGTTTCCTTGTCCTTTTCAGGATCCACCCGCACCATGCCGCAGCCTGCCAGAACCGACAGGGTCATCGCAAGCAAACAAAGCAGCAGGCTTATTTTTCTCGTCTTACTAGCCAATTGAACATCGCTCCTCTTTAAATAATTATGCCTAATTTAATATTATACCTCAAGTTGTCCATTCTGGAAACTGCAAATTTTTTCCACAATCTCCCTTACCAGCTTCAATGCCTCCTCCGGCTTTCCTTCATCCGTCTTCAAAGTGAAGTACGGCTGCTCGCTGGCTGTAAACAGCAGCCTGTTGGGATATTCACCCGCAACCCGGATAACGGTCTGCGGCGTGGTGTACCGGTCGGACTTGAATTTCAGCACGATGCTGTTTTTCCGCTGAGTTACCGCAACGATACCGCACTTTCTGGACAGATGCCTGACATAGGAAATACCCAGAAGGTTTCTTACTGACTCCGGCAAATCGCCGAAGCGGTCTTCTATTTCCTCCTCCACATCGTAAAGGTCCTCACGGTTTTCGATGTAGGCAATCTTCTTGTAAATCTCGATCTTCTGGTTTTCATCCGGTATATAGGTTTCCGGTATATGGGCATTGATCAGGAGCTCAACAGATGTCTCAATATTTTCTGCAACAGGCTCTCCCTGCAGCTCCTTCACCGTATCCTCCAGCAGCTTGATGTACAGGTCATAGCCAATGGCCTCCATATGCCCATGCTGTTCACGGCCCAGGAGGTTTCCGGCGCCGCGGATCTCCAGATCCCGCATGGCGATTTTGAAGCCTGACCCGAACTCGGTGAACTCCCGGATGGCCTGAAGCCGCTTCTCAGCCACCTCGTTCAGGACCTTGTCGCGCTGGTAGGTGAAGTAGGCATAAGCCAGGCGGTTGGAACGCCCTACCCGGCCTCTCAACTGATACAGCTGGGAAAGTCCCATTCTGTCCGCATCGCTGATAATGATGGTATTGACGTTTGGAATATCCAGCCCGGCCTCAATGATGGTGGTACAGACCAGGACGTCATATTCACCGTTGTAGAAATCCAGCATGGTATCCTCCAGCTGCTTCTCCTCCATCTGTCCGTGGGCAACGGCAACCCTGGCTTCCGGCACCAGCTCTTTGAGTCTGGATGCTATTTTCTGTATATTCCGGACGCGGTTGTACAGGTAGTAAACCTGCCCGCCCCTTGAAAGCTCCTTGGCCAGTGCATCCCTTATGACATCCTCGTTATATTCCATCACGTAGGTCTGAACAGGATACCGTTCCTCCGGCGGCTCCTCCAGCACGCTGATATCCCTGATGCCGATCATTGACATGTGCAGCGTTCTGGGAATAGGCGTCGCCGTCAGGGTAAGGACATCCACGTTTTTCTTGACGCCTTTTATTTTTTCTTTATGGGCAACGCCGAAGCGCTGCTCCTCATCTATGACCAGAAGGCCCAGGTCGTTGTATACCACATCGTCCTGCAGCATACGGTGGGTGCCGATAATGATGTCCACATTGCCATTCTTCAGATTGGCAATGGTTCTGGCTTGCTCTGCCGATGTCCTGAAACGCGATAAGACGTCAATATTCACCGGGAAGTTAGAAAAACGCTGAACACAGGTATTGTAATGCTGCTGTGCCAGGATAGTCGTTGGTGCAAGAAAGGCCACCTGCTTATTGTCCATGACGCACTTGAAGGCAGCCCGGAGTGCCACCTCCGTCTTCCCATAGCCCACATCGCCGCACAGCAGACGATCCATCACCTTCCGGCTTTCCATGCTTTGCTTGATTTCTTCAATGCAGCGCAGCTGATCCTGGGTTTCCTGGTATGGGAACTGATCCTCAAATTCCTTTTGCCACCGGGTATCGCCTGCAAAAGCAAAACCGGTGGTCTGCTGCCTTTCGGCATACAGCTTCAGAAGGTCCACGGCCATGGACTCAATGGCCTTCTTGGCTCTTGCCTTCACCTTGACCCATTCGGCGCTGCCCAGCTTATTCAGCTTGGGCGCTTTGTCCTCCGCGCCGATGAACTTCTGGATCACATCCAACTGGTCTGTAGGAATATATAGCTTATCATTGCCGGAATATTTGATATGGAGATAGTCTCTGGTCAGCCCGTCGATTTTCAGCTTTTCAATGCCTAGATACTGGCCGATCCCATGGTTTTCGTGAACGACAAAATCGCCCATCTTCAGGTCGGTAAAAACCTTGATCGGCTTGCCCTTTTTCTTCTCTGACGTCTTCTTCTTGGTGGTAAAAGCTTCCCTGTCGCTGACCACTGCGTACCGGACAGATGGAAAATCAAAACCGCTGTTCAGGATTCCGGGCATCACCACTATATGCCCCTCCTGCAGTTCGATATCCAGCTTTTCCTTGAACACCGCGTCGATCTGCTTTTCACGCAGCGCCTCCACTAGGCGCTTTCCCCTATCGGAACTGCCGGAAAGGATCAGCACACGGTAACGCTTCTTCCGCCACAGTTCCACCTCTTCCAGCAGCAGGTTGATTTTCCCGTGGAAGGGGTGCATGGACCGGCATGTCATGCTGATGGTCCTATCCGGTAAAAAATCGCCGGTGCTCTTCAGAAGCGCATCCATGCAGACGGTTTGACGGTACTGCAGTCTGGCCATCAGCTCATCGTAGGTATAGAACACGTTGAACTGCTCCGGCAGTACCTCGCCTTCCTCCAGCAGGTGGTTGAAATATTCCTGAAACTCCAGCTGAAGGGTCTCGTACCGCTGTTTGACCCGGTTGGGTTCATCCACAATGACGATGCAGTCATCCAGATAGTCCACAAAACTGGTGTACCTTTTATCAAAATAAGGGTTGTATTTTTCAATTCCCTCAAAATAACTGCCCAGCTTCAGTTTTTCGATATCCATACCCAGCTTTTCCTGCAGCTTGGCTGTCACGGTTTTCTTCTTCCCGGAGCTGTTCAGCGCTTTCACTCTCTTGTCCAGATCTGTCTGCAGCCTGGCAGCCCCCGCTTTCAGCTCATCCTGGGTCAGCAGCAGCTCTCGCGCGGGCGCAATGCTGATTTCGCTCGCTTTCCCTACCGACCGCTGCGTTAAAATATCAAAAAAACGGACGGAGTCCACTTCGTTGTCAAAAAGCTCGATCCTGACCGGATTCTGGTACGCAGGCGAGAAGAAGTCGATAATGCCGCCTCTGATGGAAAACTGGCCTTTCCCTTCTACCATGTCGATCCGCTCGTAGCCTGCCTGTACAAAAAAGCTTTTCAGCGCCTCCACATCAACCAGGTCGCCCACCTTCAACGACCTGATCATGGCTCTAAACTCAGAACGCTGCACCATTTTGGTCAGAAGGGCTTCAACAGAGGTGCAGACCACTCTTTCTTCCCCCTGATAAGACCGGTCAGCCGTCTCACAAATGGTTTGAAGCCTGCTTTGGGCTATATCGTTGCTCTTGGCATCAATACGGTGGAAAATCATCTCCCCGCTGGGCAGCAGTGCTGCCGAATCCTGATCGAAGAACTGGATGTCTTCATACATTTTTCGTGCAAGGAGCTGGTTATGGGTGATCAAGATGCAGGATTTCCTGAAATGCCGGCTGAGCGATGCCGCAATCAGCGCTTTTTGCGTATCGGAGATACCATAAACCGCTACAATGCGTGATCCCGATTGAAGGGATGAAATCAGCTGCTTGTATTCTTCCATATCATAGAGCGGCCTGATCAGATTCTCAAAACTCAAATGCCCACCTCCGTCAAAAAGCACCGGTGCATCCGTCTCAATGCCAATCCGGCTTACAATCCTAATATATTAGGATATTTGTTAAGATAGTCTTATGAAAACAGGGTCTTATGAAGAAGAAATGCGGCTTGACCGCATTTCTTAGCCCATGTGCCATTTTTGAGCTTGCGAGAAAATTCTGGCACGGGCAGTTAAATCAAAGCTTGTTTTTGAATGGGAAATTTATTTTCCTATTCAAGAACAAATGCGGCTATGAGCCGCTTTTATCCATTATACTTGTTCATGGCGGAATGGATTCCATTCCGGACGATTTCCTCTATAGTAAGGGAAGCTTTCTTTACCGCTTCCTCCATGGCCGGTATGTCGGCGTCAGCAAACTTTCCGAGGACATAATCTCCCAGATCCATAAAATCCGGCTGTTTTCCGATGCCGATCCGAATCCGTGGAAACTGATCGGTACCCAGCAGATAGATGATGGATTTCATCCCATTATGGCTTCCTGAACTGCCGAAAGGCCGTATCCGGATCTTGCCCACGGGCAGGTCAACGTCGTCATAGACCACAATCAGGTTTGAAGGCTTTGCCTTGTACCAGTTCATGAGCGCCACGACGCTTTCTCCGCTGAGGTTCATATAGGTCTGGGGTTTTGCCAGGACCAGCTTTTCCTCACCGATCATGCCCTCCCCCATCACCGCCTTATATTTGATTCTGCCGATATTGAGCTTGTGGGCGGCAGCAAAATAATCCACCGCCATAAATCCGACGTTGTGCTTAGTATAACGGTATTTATCACCGGGGTTTCCCAAGCCGACAACTATATGCATAAAAACCTCCGGACTAAAGGGAATATTGAATGATCCATTTCATTATTCCGTTTTCTTTAATCAAACAATTTGCTTAAGGATAAACCTTCATAAATCCGCTTGATGGCCTCGGCAAACAAGGGGGCTACCGAGAGGACCTTGATTTTGTCCACCGGCTTTCCGGCCGGAAGCGGAATGGTATTGGTCACGATCAGCTCTTTGATCATGGACTCCTGTACTCTTTCAAAGGCCGGTCCGGATAGAACCGGATGTGAGCAAGCCACATAAACATCCTTGGCACCCATGTTCATCAGCACTTTTGCTGCGTTGACGACAGAGCCCGCTGTGTCAACGATATCGTCGATGATGATGCAGTCCTTGCCGTTGATGTCGCCGATAACGTTCATGACCTCCGAAACATTGGGCCGCGGCCGTCTCTTGTCGATGATGGCCAGCGGTGCATCCAGCTTCGCCGCCAGATACCTTGCCCTGGTAACACCGCCCACGTCGGGAGAAACGACAACAATGTCATCCAGCTTCTTGTTGATGAAATAGTTGACCATGAGCGGTGCTGCATACAGATGGTCCACAGGTATGTCAAAAAAGCCCTGTATCTGATGCGCATGTAGATCCATGGTTATAACCCGGTCCGCACCTGCAGCCGTAATCAGGTTTGCAACCAGCTTGGCCGTGATGGGCTCTCTGGACTTGGACTTTCTGTCCTGCCTTGCGTAGCCGTAAAATGGAATCACCGCATTAATTCTTCCCGCTGAAGCTCTCTTTAATGCGTCAATCATGATCAGAAGCTCCATCAGGTTGTCGTTAACGGGTGCACTGGTTGACTGAACAACAAAAACGTCCGCGCCTCTTATGGATTCGTTAATGCCGACATTGATCTCCCCGTTGCTGAAAGTACTTACCTGAGCATCTCCTACAGGAATGCCTAAGTTGAAGGCGATATCCTTCGCCAATTCCTTGTTGGCATTACAATGAAGGACTTTTATGCTCTTTCCATGCACATTCATTTTTACAGAAACCTCCCAAATTTTATTATTTAGTTACTCCTTAGCCTTTTCTTGTGTTGGTCCAGCCTTCTTTGTTCTCCTGCCTGGCTCTTCCGATGGCCAGGCTGCCTTCCGGCACTTCCTGTGTAACAGTCGTACCGGCGGCTATATAGGCATTGTCATTGACCTTGACCGGCGCTATCAGATTGACGTTGCAGCCAATGAAGCAGTTGTCCCCTACAACCGTCCTGTGCTTCTTCTTTCCGTCATAGTTGACGAAAACAACGCCGCAGCCTAAGTTGACATTGCTGCCCACATCCCCGTCTCCCACATATGTGAGATGCGATGCCTTGGAGTGGTCTCCGAAAACGGAGTTTTTCATTTCGACAAAATCACCGATCCGTGCAAATCTTCCGATGGTATTGCCTGGACGGATATAGGCAAAAGGTCCGACGCTGGTGCCTTCCCCGATGGTGCTCTCCAAAACGACGGAATTCTGGATGCTGACCCCTTTGCCGATGACGGCGTCCTTTATTCTGGTGCCCGGTCCGATCTCGCATTCCTCTTCGATAACGGTGCTTCCCTCAAGAATGCAGCCGGGATACAACGTGACATCCCTGCCGATCCTAACTTCGGCATCAATATACGTATTGCCTGGATCCAGCATGATGACCCCATCCAGCAGATGCTGCCGGATGATGCGGCGACCCATGATGGCATTGGCCTCGGCAAGCTGAAGCTTGTTGTTGACGCCCATGATTTCCTCGGCGTCCTTTATCTTGTATGCCCCTATCCCAAGACCTTTTTCCCTCAGGATGCCGATAACATCGGTTATATAGTACTCACCCTGCGCATTATTGTTTTTCAGCTGCTTTAGGGCTTCCTTCAACGCTTTTCCGTCAAAAAAGTAAATCCCTGAATTGATTTCCTTGATTGTCCTTGTTTCACTGTCTGCATCCTTCTCTTCGATGATAGCGTCAACCAGCCCGGATTCATTCCGGATGATCCGTCCGTAGCCGGTGGGCTCCTCAAAGTCGGCTGTCAGTATCATTGCCCCATATCCGTTCTCCTTGTACCGGGCATACATATCCTTCAGCGTTTCTGCCCGCAGCAGCGGTGTATCTCCATACAGCAGAAGGATGTCACCGTCGTTGATATAGCTGGCGGCCTGCATGACGGCATGGCCTGTTCCCAGCTGCTTCTCCTGAAGCACAAACTTCACTCCGGCTACCGACTGCTTGACGGCGTCGGCGCCATGGCCTACCACCACAACGGGTTCAGGGTCACCCACCTCTCTGGCGCACCGGATGACATGCTCCACCATGGGCATCCCGCAAACACGGTGCAGTACCTTGGGAATTTTTGAGTACATCCGCTTGCCTTCTCCCGCTGCCAGGATAATGGACGTAATACTGTATACACAGCTCAATTTATCACCTCAGTTATCATTAATAGTCTATATTTGCCACATTCCGTTTGTTATATCCCTATCAACCATTTTTATTTTACCACATCAGCGCCTGATAAAAAAGCCTTCACCGACCTGCTTTAATGCATCAAATCCTTCATTTTTTAGGCCTATCGACTGGATGCGCGGGATAGGCATCGTTTAGCCGATTTTATCTCCTTTTATCGAAGGATGCAAAAAACAGTTTTAGGACAGTCATGCATACGCACACCATCCTAATGCCTTTATAAGAATCTCAGGCTGATATCCATCGCCGCTACGGAGTGCGTCAACGCTCCGATTGAAATGATATCAACACCGGTTTCTGCTATTTTCCGGATGCTCCGTTCCCCCTGGAGGGCTACATTGCCCGAAGCTTCAAGCAAGACTCTCCCGGCAGCAAGTCCCGTAGCCTCCCGCATCATATCCAGGGACATATTGTCCAGCATGACGATATCCGCACCTGCTCTGATTGCTTCATCCAGCTCCAACAGGGATTCCACCTCCACTTCGATCTTGACTGCATGGGACAGCCGGGCTTTTGCCGCCCGCACTGCAGGGGTGATCCCCCCGGCAGCTTTGATGTGGTTATCCTTTATCAGCACCATATCTGAAAGGTTGAACCTGTGGTTGTACCCACCGCCCATCCTGACGGCATATTTGTCCAATATGCGAAGTCCCGGAGCGGTTTTGCGCGTATCGGCAATCCTGGCGGAAGTACCGGCCGCCTGATCGGCAAACCGGCGGGTCATGCTTGCTATGCCGGACATGCGCTGAAGCAGGTTCAGTCCCGTCCGCTCCCCTTTCAGGATGCTCCTTGCCTTCCCGCTTATATGGGCAATGATATCGCCTTTTGCCACCTTCTGTCCTTCCTGAACCAGGGGTTCAAATACAACCGTTTCATCCAATATCCTGAAAACAGTGCCCACTACACCCAGGCCGCACACAACACCTTCCTCCTTGGCAATAAACCTGCCCTTGATTTCAGTGTCTGCGGGAATCGTGGAATCGGTTGTAACATCTCCCCAGCCAAGATCCTCCTCCAACGCGCTCCTGATAATCTTTTCCACTGCTATCTGTTCCAGCATATGCTTTCCTTTCCTGCCTCTATTGTTTCGTGCTATGGGTATTTCAATCCCGTACTTATTTTCTATTGACTATCGGTTCTAAAGTGGCTGCCGCTGCTTTTTTCGCGCTGTATGGCACTCTGAAGGATCAGGGATGCAATAACCGCCATATTCAGCGTCTCAATGGCTGCGACGCTTCCAAGCGCTGTCTTCTCCAGCTTCTCAACGATCTTCTCGATCCTTGCCAGGGCTTCTGCCATTTCAAGCCCGTTTCTTTCTATTCCGGCATGGTCGTTCATTTCCTGCCTAAGCACTTCCCGCACTTGAGAGACATCGGTGATGAGGCCCTTTTTCTTTTCACTGCTGACGATGACCGGTTTATCCAGGTCCCCCCGTGCAGTCTCTTCCATGATGGCTTCAGCACAACGCCGGCCGAACACCAGCCCCTCCAGCAGCGAATTGCTGGCCAGCCGGTTGGCGCCGTGAACCCCCGTATTGGCTGCTTCGCCGCAGGCATACAGGCCTGCCACGTTGGTCCTGCCGTACAGGTCGGTTTTCAGGCCGCCCATAAAATAATGCTGCACCGGACAGACCGGTATGTAATCCTTGGTAATGTCGATACCTTCCAGTAAACATCTTTCATAAATCGTGGGAAAGCGCTTCCTCAGGTAACCACCCTCGCGGTGGGTGACATCCAGATAGACACAGGGGCTTCCTGTTTTCCGCATTTCGGAAAAAATAGCCCGGGATACGATATCTCTGGGTGCGATTTCTCCCATTTCATGATAGCCGGGCATGAACCGCTCCCCTTTGTTGTTCTTCAGAATGCCGCCTTCCCCTCTGACAGCCTCCGAGATCAGAAAGCTGCTGCCTTCGCTGTGTGCCTTGTAAAACGCAGTGGGGTGGAACTGGACGAACTCCATATCCGAAAGCACTGCCCCGGCACGGTAAGCCATGGCAATGCCGTCCCCCGTCACCACCTCCGAGTTGGTGGTGTGCTTATAAACCTGCCCGATGCCGCCGCTGGCACAGACGATGCTCTTGCCATAAAAAACAACCTGCGTCTCCAGCACCGCTGCGTTTGAGTTGGCACATGCCAATACCCCGACGCATTTACCATTGTGGGTCAATATATCCAAAGCAAAGCAATTCTCAATAATTTCTATATTAGGCTTCTTCCGGCACGCCTTCAGAAGGGAATCAACCACCTCTCTGCCGGTGGCATCGCCCAGAGCATGTACAATTCTGAAGCGCCTGTGCCCGCCTTCTCTGGTGGTGGTCAGCGTCCCGTCCGGATTCCTGTCGAAATTGGTTCCCAGTCTGCACAGGGCGTCAATATCAGCCGGGGCTTCGTTCACCAGCACTGAAACCGCTTCGGCGTTGCAATGACCTGCTCCTGCCCGGATGGTATCCTCATAATGATACGCCGGCAGGTCATCCTGTCCGATTGCTGCCGCTATACCGCCCTGAGCCAGATAGGAGTTGTTTTCGTCCATGGTCTCTTTGCTGAGCACACATACGCTCAATCCGGAGTCCAGATTGACAGCTGTATATAGGCCGGCAATACCGCTGCCGATGATTATGACATCCCACTCCCGGGCATCCAGCCCGGCGGTATCAAAATTGCTTGAATACCTCAGCGGCATATTCCTTCCCCCTAGCTAATCTTGAGCATTTCCTCCAAGGACCTCAAGGCTTTCAGTCTTGTCTCTTCCTGCACGTCTATCTGATGCTGCATGTGCAGCAGTGACTGATAGACATCCTCCACCCTGGTCTTTTTCATGTTGGGACAAATCAACCCGGTGGACAGCAGGTAAAAATTCTTCTCCGGGTTCTGCTTTTTCAAAATATGCATAACGCCTTCCTCCGTACCGATGATAATATCCTTTTCCGGTATGGATCCGGCATATTTGATGATCTCAGAAGTGCTTCCCAGGAAGTCCGCCAGCTTCTGCACTTCCGGCTGGCATTCCGGATGCACCAGGATCTTGGCTGCAGGATGAAGTTCCCTGATCTTCATGACCTCTTGCGGTCTGACACGCTTGTGGGTGATGCAGAAGCCTTTCCACAGCAGGATTTCCTTTTCCGGAACCTTTTCCGCCACATAGCTGCCCAGGTTTTCATCCGGCACAAACAGAACCTGCTTTTGCTTGACGCTCCTGACAACCTTGATCGCATTAGAGGAGGTGCAGCATATATCACTTTCAGCCTTAACCTCTGCGGAAGAATTGACATAGCAAACCACCGCTGCCTCCGGGTATTTGGCCTTCATTTCTCTCAACCCCTCGGCTGTTACCATTTCTGCCATAGGACACCCAGCATCCTTCGCAGGCAGCAGCACGGTCTTATCCGGCGACAGAATCTTGGCGCTTTCGGCCATAAAGTGGACACCGCAAAAAACGATAACCTTGTTGTCCGTATTGGCGGCATGCTTGCTCAGCGCATAGGAATCTCCCACCACATCCGCAATATCCTGAACCTCGGGCACCTGGTAGTTGTGTGCCAAAATGATGGCATCCCGCTCTTGCTTCAGCTTGCGTATCTCATCCATATACTTGTTTTGCATTCCAACCTACCTTCTTCTTGAGGCGCATCAAAATAGATGTTCCTGATCCTCAGATTTGTTCATACTTGACTATATCACTAATCTTTCCCTTTTTCAACAATTTGTATCGCAGGGTACTCCGAATATTCGACAGGCCAAAAGGTTCAGGCGCCTGCTTTCTCCGGGAAGAAAACTGCAATTTCCCTTTCCGCGCTTTGAAGGGAATCGGAGCCGTGCACTGTATTCTGTGTCGTATTAACCGCATAACTTTTCCGCAGTTCTTCATTGATCCGCCTGACCTGGACTATGGCATCTCTGCCCTCCAGCAAAACCGCAACGGACGGTCCCGAGGTTATATAGGCAATCAGCTCCTGATAAAAGCTTTTTCCCTTATGTTCTCCATAATGCTGCTCCGCCAGGCTGTTGTCCAGCTGCAGCATCTTCAGCCCGACCACCGTCAGCCCATTCTGCTCATAATGTCCGATAAGGCGTCCAATCAGATTCCGCCTCACACCGTCAGGTTTGATGATGACAAGGGTTCCTTCCATTGCTACCGCTTCCTTCCGTACTCAATTTCCAAAGCTACGAACTTTTCCTCTCTTTATTATATACCAATTTATGCCGATGCATAAGCAACCCAAATAAAAAAGGCCGGGATTGACAATGGATTAACGGTCAATCGGGCCTTCAATGGGTGGTGCTGGCGTATCCTATTTTTTCTTCTTCTTTTTATGATAAGGCGTCTGCTGGAAATAAGCAGGCCATAGCCATGGGTAAACCGGGTCTTTGTGCTTGGGTTTCCAGTAAAAATACGGGTAGACGTCGGATTCATCGCTGCTGTAATCGCTGTCATCGTCATCATACCAGTTCTTGATACGCATCTCGTGTTGTCCGTACACAGGCGCCTCCATGTACGGTCCCATACTCATGCAGGGCGGCATCATCATCTGCTCCATGCAAGGCGGCTGCATAGCCGGCATGGCCTGCATGGCCATCATAGGACACATGTGCTGTTTGGGCATATATTCTACTGGCTCTTCCATCATAGGCATCTCTATTTCAGCCGCTTCCGGCTTCAGTTGTTTTTTCTTCTTATCTGTCATATTGCTACCTCCTCCGATAACCTTAGCTCCTTTCCTAAATTATATAAGGCAAAGGGTAAAAATATGACAAAAAAACATCCACCTAAGTCTTTAGGTGGATATCCGTACCCGTTCTACTCATTTTTAACTTTCTCGTACTCCTGCAGTATTGATGTCTGCAGCTTTTCTCTTGTTGAAGAATTAATCGGATGCGCAATATCCTTAAATTCTCCGTCAGGAGTCTTCCTACTCGGCATAGCGATAAATAACCCCTCTTGGCCTTCGATGACTTTGATGTCGTGAACGACAAACTCGTTGTCAAAGGTTACTGAGACAACCGCCTTCATCTTTCCCTCAGCATTGACCTTTCTGATCCTAACATCCGTTATCTGCATCTAGCTCACCACCTTCCGCCGTTTCATTTTGTCATTTGAATAATAATTCGTCATTTATTAATTATTTCCTTCTTTTTATTACAATCAATTTCAGAAAATATACATTATTCTTGCTAATTCTGAAATACAAGGCATATCAATTATATAAACTATTATTTGTATTTTGGGCGGTTTTAAATCCCGCCTATTTTTTCAAATTAATCCGACAGGAAGGATTATCCGGTAGCAAAATAATGGTTATAATAATATTATGTATATTATATCTTTTTAAATCCACGTTTCAACACCCCGCCGTGAGTGCACACTGCTTTGTTCATTTTCCTGTTGACAGGAATCCATTAAATCGGTAAAATTTAAAGTTGACAATTGAAGGAGAAAAAAACTTTTCTTGAACTATACCGGAATCATGGCTTGGTCAAACGAATGCTATAGAAAGTCCAACTAGGCAGTTATGAAAAGGAGTGCATCCCCATGGTTTCCTTAACGGAAATAAAAAATGTTCACTTTATCGGTATCGGCGGCATCAGCATGAGCGGTCTCGCCCAAATACTTCTCAAAGCAGGCTATCGTGTGACCGGGTCGGATATCAGCCAAAGCAACCTGACGGATAAGCTTGCGGCAAACGGCGCCGACGTTTATATACCCCATGATCCGCAAAACGTTGAAAACGCGGAGCTGGTGGTCTATACAGCTGCTGTCAGGGAAGACAACTGTGAGATCATAAGGGCAAAGGAGCTTGAAATCCCTCTGATCGACAGGGCCGAGTTTCTTGGCATCATTATGAAAAATTACCGCTACGGCATCGCTATCTCCGGCTGCCATGGAAAAACCACCACCACGTCAATGGTCTCCATCATCTTTCAGAACGCAGGGTTGGACCCCACCGTCCTCATCGGCGGCGAGCTGGATGCTATCGGCGGCAATGTCCGAGTGGGGGAAAGCCCCTATTTTATTACCGAAGCCTGCGAATATGTCGAAAGCTTCCTGAAGTTTTTCCCATATACAGCTGCTATTCTGAACATTGAGAAGGACCATCTGGATTACTTCAAGGATATCGACCACATCGTGTCTGCTTTTGAAAAGTTCGCCCATCTGGTGCCCAAGGACGGCTGCCTGGTGGTATGCAACGACAGCCAACCGGCGAGAGAGATCGCGAAGAATGTGGAATGCAATACATTAACTTACGGCATCAAGAATAAATCGGATTTTTACGCTACCAATATCCAGTATGATTACCTGGGGCATCCCACCTTTGAGGTAAGGCATCACCGCAGGAAGCTGGGGGTCTTCGCCCTGAGCATCCCGGGGAGCCATAACGTCCTGAATGCACTGGCCGCCATTGCCATAGCCCACAACGCAGGCATCGGCATGGATATGGTCCGCAAAAGCCTTCTGGAGTTCAAAGGCACTTACCGGCGCTTCGACATCAAGGGAACCCGAAACAACATCACGGTGGTTGACGATTATGCCCATCATCCGACGGAGATCAAAGCCACGCTTGAAGCAGCGAAGCAGTTTCCGCATCACAAAATCTGGTGTATTTTTCAGCCCCATACCTATACCCGGACTATGACGCTGTTTGATGACTTTACGCAGGCTTTTCACAATGCGGATCAGGTCATCATCACCGACATTTATGCCGCAAGGGAAAAGGATAACGGCTTGATCCATCCCAGTACCCTGGTGGACGGCATTAACCGTTCCAGTTCCAACGCCGTTTATCAGAATGATTTCAAGAGCATTGCCCATTGGGTGGCGGAAAAGGCGGAGCCTGGGGACCTGGTGTTCACCATGGGCGCAGGCGACATTTTCAAGCTGGGACCTATGATACTTGAGGAAATCAAGTGCTCTTAATGTGTTTTTAAGCCAAAGCAAATTTCACAAAAGCGCTATCATTAACGATAGCGCTTTTGTATGCTTGTGGGCAATAGGAAAGCAATCTGCTATAATGGGTTTATCGAGCTAATGGAATTGATTGGAACAGGAGGATGAAAGATGCCTGATCGTAAACCCACCGTACAGGTTGCCGTTGTACAAGCAGCCTCGGTTATCATGGACCGTGAAGCAACCACGGAAAAGGCTGTATCTCTGACACTGGAAGCCGCACGGAAAGGCGCCAAGATCGTTGTATTCCCCGAGGCTTTTATACCCGCTTATCCCAGAGGCCTTACCTTCGGTGCAAAGGTAGGGAGCCGTTCTCCTGAAGGGCGCAGGGATTGGCTCCGGTATTGGGAGAATGCCGTTCCCGTACCGGGCGGGACCACAGAAGCCCTGGGAGAAGCAGCACGCCAAGCCGGTGTCTATCTGATCATCGGCGTTATTGAAAGAGATACCGAAATGAGCTGCGGCACAGTCTACTGCTCCGTCCTCTTTTTCGGTCCCGACGGGACACTGATGGGCAAACACCGCAAATTGAAGCCCACAGGCTCCGAGCGCCTGATCTGGGGAGAGGGCGACGGCAGCACCCTGCCTGTCTTTGACACCCCTTACGGCAGAATCGGCGCTCTGATATGCTGGGAAAACTACATGCCCCTGGCACGTGCGGCCATGTATGCCAAAGGAGTTCAGCTTTATATCGCGCCCACTGCCGATGCGCGGAACCTGTGGCAGTCCACCATACGGCACATCGCCTTTGAGGGAAGATGCTTTGTCCTGTCCTGCAACCAGTATGTGACAAAGGACATGTATCCGGCAAATCTGGCCACTTATGACGAGCTGGCATCCTCTCCCGATGTGATGTGCAATGGTGGAAGCGCAATCGTAGGCCCTATGGGGGACTATGTAGCGGAGCCGGTGTGGGGGCGCGAGGAAATCCTTCTGGCAGAGCTGGATCTAAGCGCCATTGCAGCCGCCCATTTTGATTTTGATGTAGTGGGACACTACGCAAGGCCTGATGTATTCCAGCTGCATGTCAATGAGGAAAAGCGGTAATCCGCTTTTCCTCATTGATTGTGGGGAGTTTCAATATCTTTTCCGAACATCCCGAATACCAGCATTCCGATGATGCCGAAGGCGAAGGCCGTCATGAAGTTGGTTTTAGGTGATATGTTCCAGAGAAAGGCACTGCTTAATGCCGCAAGGGATACTACCACGTCCCGGATGAAGTAGTAGATGCCGAAGGTCTTGGCTTTTGCATCCTCCGGCGCCAGATCCATGATCAGGGCTTTTCTTGTAGGTTCTCCGAACTCCTTCAGCCCCCGGATGATGAAAGCCAATACGAACATCCAGAAGCTTCGCGAAAAGTACAGGATCAGCGGGAACAGCGTAAAAAAGCCGAAGGTGATGAGCACGAAAGGCTTCTTGCCGTACTTGTCCGCCATATAGGCAACGGGGATATACACCAAGATGGCCGTTACCATTTCAATAACTGTCAGGATGCTGAATTGCAGCGGCGTGAGGCCGTTGACTTTCACTGCCCAAACCACCATAAAAGCGTAGGGTATCTGTTCCGCAAAGCGGATGAGGATGTCCGATACCAGCAAATTGACCAGGGAGGGGCTGAAGTATTCTTTTATATTATTCAGCTTCAGCGGTTTGGACTCCTTGACGCAGGATACATCATCCTCCATGAACCAGTATTCGAAGAACAGTGCGGCTACCCCTAAAACGAATGCTGCTGCAAAAGCGACCCGCATACCCAGGACCTGTCCGAAGATGCCGATAATGATCCCCCCGATAACCGGCCCTAAGGCCATTGGGATCCTGCGCACCAGCGAATGCATGGATACACCCATGGTTCGCTTGTTCTTTTTCGTCACTTTGTTGACCATGCTCATGATAGCCGGCAGTGAAACCGCCGTCCAGGCGATGAAGAATACCGAGCCCGCCAACACGGCCTGCCAGGTGGGAATAAGGATGACGATGGCATATCCGAAAAGCGCGATGACGGTAAAGACCATCAGCGCTTTTTTATAGCCCAGACGATCCGTCAGCATGCCCCCCGGAATCGAATACAGAGCGCTGAGCAGGTTATCCAGAAAGTTCAGGATACCCACCGACATGGCCGTACCGCCCACCGCCAGAAGATAAAGGGGCAGAAACCGCTCTGCCATCTTCTCCCCCAAGCCGATCAGGATGACCATGGTCAGCATGGCCCCCATGCTTCTGTTAAAGCCAAAAAACTCTTTTATCTTGATGTTGCATTTTTCCATTTTTACCTCCCTTGCGCCATAAAAAGCAGCTTCGGATCCTCTATACTGCCGGTCAGCTTATCCAAAAGCTGCGTGAACTGCTCTTTTTCCTCATCGCTTAAAGCACTAAGCAGGTTCTGCAGGAACAGCCTATCCTCTGCCATGTGCATTTCCACCTTCTCATTTCCCTTTTCCGTTGCCGTTACCATGACCACCCGCTTATCCTGCTGCTGCCGTTCCCGCCTGATCAGGCCGGCCTTTTCAAGATGGTCCAATATGCCGATCAGCGTGGAGGGTGAGATGGCCATCTGCTTGGAGATGTCCAAAGTCTTGCTTTCCTTCTGCTTGAATATCTTCTCCAGCACATGCAGCTCCTGATAGTTCAGTCCGCTGCTCTTCAGCTGGTAATCTTTCTTAAACTCAAACAAGGATAAAAGCCGGTGAAAGACTTTTTGATCCATTTAATTCGCCTCCTGAATAATTCACTGTACGAATATAATACCACAACGTTGAAAAAAGTCAACAAAAAAGTCTGGAGACATTCTCCAGACAGCATACAGCAATGCTTGATATTTGACAATTCAGAAGATATCCAACGTTGCCTTTTTTCGTGACAGATACTCCATTATTGCTAAAGTACAATAGCCTGCCAGCATATAAAGGATTCCCAACAACGCTTCCTGGAGCATCAGCTGTGAAACCGCACCGAATCGGTTACCTTCCGCTATCATCCAGGCAGCCTGAATACTCCTTGTCAGCGGAAGGCAGTATGAGATTTTTTGTAAAAACAGCGGAAGTCTTTCCACCGGGAAATTTGTTCCGCATAGCGCCAAAAGCGTTGTTGCAGCTGTATTCATCAGAAGATTCATATCTCTTATAACCAGCCCGCAGCACCCGATCAGCATACCCAGTCCGGAGGCTGCAAAAACTGCAATCAATATGTCCGCTGCAAACAGGGCCACATTCACCTTGGAGAAGTCTGCTCCGAAAACAATGATGCCGGCAGCTATACAAATCAATACGGTAGAAATACCGTCTGTAATATGCATAAGAGATCTTCCAATAAAAGAAACGAATTTATTGTATGGTGTTGCAATGATAAGCTTCAAGGTGCCAAAGTTCCTCTCCTCCGCCATAATACCGCCCAGGCCGAATACAGTGTTGAGATAGCACATCAATATGGAGTTCCCGATAACCCATTGGGTGACATCCGCCTTTCCATACGCGAACCTTGCCAGTGAACAGAAAAAAATTAGTTGAAAGATCGGACTCACTATCTTCGTAAGAATATATACCTTTGGGTCCAGCCACCCGAAGAGTGCCTTGTAAGAAAAGATCCCTTGCCGGAAAAAACTTCCGATTGACTCCAGCTTGTTCAATTAACACACCCCCAATGTCGCACCAACCCTGATTTTTTTCTCTATCTTGTCATACAGTATTACAAATATGCCAAGGTAAATGACTGAGACTGCTATCAGCAGCACCATGTCCAACGCAAACCGCCCATAGCTGTCGATGCCGGACATGCTTGCGTGCAGCAGGCGTGCCGCCCAGGTGGGAGATAGGATGTATGAAAACGGTCTGGTCCAGGAAGGCAGTATCTCAATTGGAAAAAACAACCCACACAGGATCATTACGGGATAGGACATGCAATTCATCAGCCCCCGCGCATTCCTGGACAGAGTGAACAGAACCGCCATAATCAGGGACATTGCCAGAAAAGATAAAATGGATAAAATAAAGGAGATCATGAATAGAACAGGATTGGCAATGTCCATTTGTGCTTTAAAGACAACCCTGACAAAGATGTAAGCAATCGTCATGGAGGTCAAACCCAAAAGGGTATTCCCAAGCACCTTACCGGCAAGAATGGTCCTGAATCTGGAAGGTAAAGCCATCAGTACTTCCAATGTGCCCATAAAGCGTTCCCGCTCAATATCTCCTGCAGAGGAAAAGCATATCGTGTTGTACAGGCTGGACAAACCCGTTCCCAGCACGACATATAGCGCAAAATTGCCGATTCCCGAATCCTTATACATGACATAAGTGATCAAGGCAAACAGAATTGGATCTATAAGGACACAGTAACGGAACATTGCTCTGGAGAAAGACTGCTTCATTTGTAGTATGCAGCTTGAAATAATCACCTTCATCCAGCCCATCATTCATTCCCCCCGACCATTTTAATATATGCATCCTCCAAAGTTGCCTGCCTGATATTGAGTCCCGTTACACTATATTTTCTCAGAAGATTCATCACTTTTTGCAGAACGGCATAGGGTTCCGCACAGTGAACCCTCAGAACGCTGACATGATCACTGCTGGTAAGGTTGACTGCATCTACCCCGTCCATACCTGAAATTGCATGAATATCTTTTTTTTCAATATCCTTCAGACAGACTTCCAGCACAGATAAACCCATATTCATATTTTTCAGCCGTTCGGGTGTGTCAAGCGCCAAAATCTCCCCAGCATTTATGACAGCAATCCGGCTGCAAAGTTCGTCAGCCTCATACATATAGTGTGTTGTCAATAAGATCGTCTTCCCCATACCGGACAGCATTCTGATAATATTTCTCAGATCCCTTGCTCCAACCGGATCCAATCCGATAGTGGGTTCATCCAGAAAGATCACCTTCGGGTCGTTGATTAGCCCTCTGGCAATCTGCAAGCGTTGCTTCATTCCTTTTGAATAGGCTTCTACCTTTTCATCCGCCCGGTCCTGTAGCCCCACCATCTCCAGAAGCTCCGGAAGTCTCTTTGCTCTTGTCCTTTTGTCTACACCGTACAAATCCGAAAAATAGTTCAGATTGTCTTTTGCAGTCAGCCTCCAATATAGCCCCCGCTCTCCTCCGAAAATAAAATTGATATGCTTTCGTAATTCCTTTGCATCTTTGAACACATTGAATCCCAATACCTCTGCTTCTCCTGCGGTTGGTGCCAGCAATGTTGTCAGTATTTTAATCGTTGTGGTCTTTCCAGCACCGTTAGGCCCCAAAAGTCCAAAAATCTCGCCCTGCTGCACCTCAAAGGAGACTCCCTTCAGTGCCTCTATCCGGATCCGCTCTTTTTTGATCATCCCTTTAACGGATTCATATTCCCGAATAAGCCCCTTGGCATTAATTACTTCACCCATATTGCATTCTCCTATCATATTTAATATTTGTCAAATATGTATTTGATTTTTGTCTAATATTCTATTATCTTAATATGAACGCAACTATTTGTCAATTTAATCCTTTTCAAAAAAAAGAAAAAAAGCACAACAGCATACCGATTTTTCAGTATCCTATCGTGCCCATTCCTACACTGCACGCGCTTCTATTTCATCAAATAGTGGACTATTCCTTTGAACAGCTTGTTGATGTGCTCAATATTCGTTTTATAGTATTTGATATGCTTAACCTTTATTTCATCGATCAATCCGGCTTGCTTCAGTTCATTCAGATGATGGGATATGGTGGCGGTATTCAGGTTCATTTTATCTGACAGGGTTTTGCCGTACATCATATCCTTGCACAGCACCCTTAATATCTCCAGCCTTGTCCTGTCGCCAATGGCCTTAATGGCATCAAGGATTTCCCCGGCGGGATGCACCTCCTCAAAGGTGTGTACATGCAAATTGTATATCAGAATATTGGTTTTTTCATTGAAAAACCTTATTTGAGGCGGATGGATAAAGCCCGAGGGGATAAAATAAAACGACTCATAATCGGAAACCCTCCGGAATTTCTTCCCCATAATCGCCTGTGCCAAATCCAGAGGCGTCATAATGCCAAGCTCCGATTTCAACCGGCTTAAGCTTTCTTCATAAGCCTGTGACATTGACAGATACCTTTTACGGAAGGCGTCACCATCCAGCTCATCAATCAGCCTTAAAAATCCGCTTCTGAAATTCTTTGTATCATAAAAAATGATACCTATTGCATCACTGCTGTATGCAACCGATGGATTCCTCTCCTTTAGCTTGTCAATTGTTATCGCTCCGCTTTTGACTGCCAGGATTTCTTCACGGGTTAATTCATCGCCGAAGAAGCCATACAAAAAGTCCGTTTCATCCATAGCGGCTATTGTATCTATAAACAGTTCCACATTGTCAAACATCTTGAACCGGAGTACCAGTTCAGTAAATTCAAGTCCATAGGATTTAAAGCCGAAAAGTATCCCAAGCATTCGGATGCTGTCCGGCTGCAAGCCGCTTCTGATTGGTTCGATCCGCTCATCGTATTTTTCGCAGCCCACGGATTCTGCCAATAACCGTACCAACGCCAATAGCTCCATAATTTTTGAAGGAAAAACATATACCTTAGGTGCCTCATTATTCAGTTGTGTATCAAGGGGCATACAATCACCTCAGAATAAGGATGTGCTTTTATTATACCTATTTTCTGCCTCTATTAAGCATTCATCATCATCTCTCTTAGATACTACAATAATATACATTATCATACCCGGCCTGTCCAACACATAAACAACTCTAATCCCTATACCTTTATACTTTATCTTGAAATACCCTGTAAGATTGCTTCCGTGCTTATGACCAAGCGGTTTCCCATATCCCCTTCGCTCTGAGGCAAAGGATTCTGTCCACATCATTCAATCTCCACGTCTATGCCGTCGAGGTCTTCGTCAGTCAGCCCGTATTGAGCCAGAACTTTCTCATGACTCATAGCTTCAGCAGGATTAAGATACTTTATCCTGCTTTCAGCAATGCTTAACAGCGCAATATCCTCCATTGCTTCCGTGTACTTAATATAGTCTTCCACCGGCACAATGACAGCCTCAGGCTTGTTGTTCTTGATTACCAGGTAATGATGCTTATTCTCTGATACCTCATTGATGATTCTTGAGGCTTTTCCCCGGCCCAGATCAGACACGGAGATAATAAACTTCAGTAAATTGCCAAGGTCAAACATCGAAGCAAACCCTCTCTCACTGCTACTCGCTTTTTTGATTGTTATATTCATAAGCATACCATTTTCTATGAATATCTGCAATAAAATTTACATGCATATTTTAGTGCGTTTTATGTGTTAGAAGGTTATCTCTCTTTATGTTCTATCCCTTTTCTTTTTCAGGAGCGAGGTGGTATCCAAGGATTCTTCTTTCAACTTCTCTTTAACCTGACCAGGTGTTTTTTCTGTATGCCTATCAAGCTTTGCGGCTGTAGACTGCTCTTGTTCTGATGCCCTTTCAGATTTTGCCCCGCCGCTTCCTGCAGACTTTTCGGTGGGCTTGCGTTTCGGGGAAAGTCTGAGCCTCATGCGCAGCAGCCACTCCTCCAACCGCCCAATAGGCAGGTTTAATCGCCTCAACGCCACATCCAACATGAAAAGGAGCAGCGCCAGCACCAATAAGTAAGGTGTCAGCCTGATGCTTCCGGATACGGCTTTAGGCTCACCCCGGAAAACCTCTTCCGGCGTGCGAATATAGCTGCCGCCTGTCTGGGCCACCAGCCGGTCCAAGGCCGCAGATACCGGAGCCGGTTTGAACTCCGGCGAGTAGGGCACGGCAAGTCCGGTGTTTACCGCATATACCGTCTCCCCATCCTTCTTCTGATATGCCTTTATGAGATAAGCTCCTGTTTCTCTCAGGTCAAAGCTGCCGCTGTACTGCCCCGGTGCCGTCGGGTAAAGGATGGCCTCACTGCTTTCCAGACCAGGCGATACCACCGTCGCCTGGGTATCGAGAATATCATCCTCTAACCTATTGGAAAGGGTCACGACACCTTTTCCGCCTTCCACCCTGGTTTCCACTGTCAATGCATCTTCTCCGTATTTCTCGATGGTCCAGTTGATCAGGTTCTGCCACAGCCGGAGGTTTTTGTCCCAGGCTGCATAATTGGCACTCCACTTGCCGTTTACATCCGAGTTCCAGGCTGCCGTCTTCCCCAAGCCGTATTGCCAGAGAGTCAGGATGGGATCCTCCTCATCACTGGCCAATACCACCCTGGACGCATTCTTGGGCGATGCCGCCACATAGCCCAGCAGCTGCGGCAAACCTTCTTCCGCCACGCCGGCCAGTACCGGATGCGCACTGGTGATGGCCGGTGTAAAAGGCCGGTGGTTCAGGTAAGCCCTGGCTGCAATAAAGGTTTCCTTTGCAAATATGCGCGGCAGGTTGGAGAAGGCATCGGTATAATAGAACCGGCCGCCGGCACCCTCTGCAATGTCCCTCAGCAGCTGCACATCGGCGCCCTCGCCTACCGCAACGGTAGAAACCGTTATATGGTCTCTGCTTATCTTCTCCACCAGCTCCTTATATCCGCTCTTCTCGGCCTGCCCGTCCGTCAGCAGGATAATGTGCTTTATTTTGGTGTCGCTTTGCAGAATAGAAGCATAGCCGCTTTGCAAGGCCGGCAGGATACTTGTACCGCCGCCGGAGCGGATGGTCCCGATATCGTCCCGTATCCTTTCCGGCTCCTCCGCCTTCTGTGTTTCCACGACCCAATAAACGGTATCGTCAAAGGCAATAACGCCGATCCTGTCCTTGGGCCGCAGCGAGTCCAGCGTTCTGGCCGCTGCTTCCTTGGCAAGGTCCAGTTTGGTGATGCCGCCCCGGCCTTCCGTCATGCTGCCGGATTTATCGATGACCAGTACAATGGACATGTCGGGAATCTCCTTCTTCCCTTGAAGCGTCATATTCACCGGCAGCACTTTTTCAAGGGGCGTTTTGAAATATCCCCCCAGCGCAAAGGAATTCTCACCGCCTGTTGCAATAAAACCGCCGCCCAGGTCTCTGACATAAGCCTCCAGCGCATTCAGGAAACCCTCATTGAAATTCTCTGCCGAGACATCGCAGCTTATAATGGTTTTATATGCTGCGAGTCCTTCCAGGGTACCGGGCGCTGAGCCGGCCTCCCTCTGATCATAGTCCATCCCCGAAGCCCGGAGCATCCCAGCCAGCGCTTCGCTCTCACCGGGCCGGTCCTCCAAGAGAAGGACGCGGGGCTTTGCCAGTACGTCGGAAAAAGCTGAAGCCTCATTATTTCTGGTTTCTGTATCCCTATCCGGTTCCAGGAGGACACGGTAGCTGACAAAGCCGCCTGCGGCAGCCTGGTCCCTGAATACGAACCGGTTCTCCCCCTTCTGCAGCTCGACCCGCTGCTCAGCTGCCTTTTCTTTGCCGTTGAAAAGAATCAGCCTTGCGCCCGTTCTGACATTTCCCGTGATCGTGACGGCGATGCTGAACGCCTCTCCCATGCGCAGCCGCTGCGGCAAGGTCAGAGCATCAACGGCCACCTCCGCCTGTGGCGCTTTCTCCAGCTTGTGCACCTTCAGCTCTATGCCCATATCCTCAAGGCTTGCTGCCAGCTTTGTACTGCTGCCCGCATTTTCCTCTCCGTCGGTAACCAACACGATCCTTTTCCGAGTGTTCCGTGGGAAAAGCGTCAATGCCGTGCTCAATGCGTTTTCTATATTGGTATAAAAGCGGTCGGGCCGCGTCTCGATCCGATCAAAAAGCATTTCTCCGGACACAAAGCTCTCTACCAGGGCATTGCCGCCAAAGGCCACCACACCGGTCCGGTCACGGCTTCCGCGCTTTGCAGCCGCCTCTCTGACGAACTGCTCCGCCTGGCTGCGGCCGTCGCCCATACTATCCGAAGCATCTACGACAAAGATGGTAGTGGTGTTCTGCACCGTCCACTGGATATTAAAGCCTGCAAGGGCAAGAACCAGCAGGACGATCACCAGGTTCCGCACAAAAAGGATCACACTGCGGCGCAGGCTGTTCATTTTACCCAGTTTTTTCGACATCAGCCACACCAGACTTAAAAGAATCGGAATAAGAAGCAATGCATACCACCTGTCAAAGCTAATAGCCACGGAGATACACCTCCCATTCCGTTACAGCTGCCACCAGCAGCAGCAAAATAAGCCACATTTGCAAGCTTGTGCCTGCATCGCTGCTGCTTTCCGGCAAGTCAGTACCGGTTTGCTGTGCTGCAGACGCAGGTACGGCGGACTCCGTCTCAGTGGGATAATTGACCGCGAAATAAGAGATACGCTCATTCTCCCCTATCGTCTCGCGGATTTCATAGATGCCGGTTTTCTCCGTTGCCGCAAAAGGCGGTATCGGGTACTGGAGCGGTATCGGATGCGGCTTGCCGTCAGCGTCTATGATCCGGAGTGATTCAGTTTCAGGCAAGGGCGACAACGCCACCGCATCCCCCGAGAAATATGCGCTTTTGCTTTCGAAGCTTTGATTTGTCAAATAAGCTGCCAGATTATTCATGAATATGGGGTACTCCGGCATCAATACAAAGTCACTGTTGTGAAGGTCAAAGCCGATGACTGCGATTTTTCTTCCCTTGTATTCACCTATCGCGGCTGCAGGACTGTCCCCAACGGCTATAACCGTTTCAGCCCAATAGGGCAGCTCCAGCTTTTTCAGCTTGGAAACGGTAAAAGCAGCAGCTTCTACATATCGGGTGACACCATGCTGCAAAAACGCGGCACGGCCGCCGGACTGCTCAGAACCAGACACAAAAAGGCTGCCTTCATCGCCATTAATGGGAGGGCTGGAAGGCGGATCAAGAAATAATAAACTGCCGGAAGACGGCAAAATCTCCGGCACATTGCCGTCATAGATGTACAAGTCATAAGGGCCGGCAAGCGTTTCTCCCGGGTTGGTTTTGTATAGCGACAGCCCTTTGACGCCCAGCAGTGCCTTTTCTATGAATACATTGGTTTCCGAAACCAGAAGCACCTCAAGGGGCTTGCTCTGACCCGCCACCTCGTAGACAGCGTTGTCTTGGGACAGGTCATCCTGCTCCGTCAGCTCCGCCCAGATGTATACCGTTTCAGGAGGAGACTGCACCTCAAAACCGATTGTCCGGGTTTCTCCCGCTGCAAGCGTGATAGATTGCAGTGCCAATAGAGCCTCTGTGCTGTAAAGCGATACCTCTCTTGCGGCTTCCTCATTGCTTCTGTTGGACACCCTGACCAAAGCCTTGAGCCTTCCGTTATCAATGCTGTGTGAGATATAATCCAGACTGACATTCTGTGTATCCGAATACAGGCGGACCACCTCCGCATTCAGGCCTTCTGCCGATACGCCGCTATCGGTATAAAACAAAGCTTTATAGCCGCCTTGGGCCTCATATGCTCTGGCCATCGCCTTAACCATCGATACGGCGTCCGCCATGCTGCCTGCGGTGCTGCTTTCGCCAATTCCGCGGATGCTTTTCAACACTTCGCCTTTGTCAGCTGCTTTGCTCAGCATGATTTCAGGGTATCTGCCTCCGCGGATCAATGTAATGGCGGTCTTGCCGCCTGCATTTCTGACGGCTGCCTCTGCCAGCGCCTTGGCCTCTTCCAGCCTTGTAGCCTCTCCATAGCGGGTGTTCATACTGCCGGTATTGTCTATAACCAGGATCAGGTTGGCATAACCGCTGCCTGCCGTCCTGAAGTAGGGATCGGAAAGTGTGAAAGCAGCGAGCATGACAAAAAGAATCTGCAGCAGCAGCAGCAAATTCTTTTTCAGTCTCTGCCAAGGGGTGTTGACTTCCACATCCTTCAGGACCTTCTGCCAGAGAAAGATGCTGCCGACCTCCCGCTCTTCAAATTTCTGCTTGAGTATATACATAAGGATGAGCAAGGGGGTCAATGCCAGAAAACCCAATGCCCAAGGGGAATAAAAGCCCATAATATCACCCTATCCGATGAACCCAGCACGGGTCAAATCTTCAAATATAATCTTTTCCAGTGATTCAGCCGAGGAAAGCTGCACATATACTGCCCCCATCCTGGCCGCATGTTCCCGAAGCCGCCCGGTAAAACGGTTCAGCTCCTTTTGGTACTGCAGGAGCAAGCTGGGCGTCACTGCCACATCCCTGGCTTCCTGTGTTTCGCTGTCCAAAAGCCGCACCTGACCCGAAAGCTCCGGCTGAAGCTCCTGAGGCGACAGGATATGCAGCAGGACCACTTCCTGCTTTTTATACAGCAGATACCGGACTGCTTCTTCGATTCCGGCCGGCATGAAAAAATCCGAGAGGATTACCGACACGCCGCTGCCGGCAAATGCTTTCCTCTTGATGGCGGTGTTGATATCCACCGCACCCCGCCATTCCATTTCTTCCAGGAAACGGATGCAGCGGTGGAAACGTCCTTTCCCATTCAGGACCTCCGAGCTTCTGACGGATTGCTCTGTCAGCAGATTGATGCAAACCCGGTCCAGGTTGTTCAGCGCCAGATAGGCAAGGGCACCCCCCAGCCTTGCTGCCGCCACCGACTTTCCCGGTTCTCCGAAAGCCATGGATCGGCTGCCGTCTATAAATAGGTTAACCACCGACTCCCTTTCTTCCATGAACAACTTGACAAACAACCTGTCAAACCGGCCATAGGCATTCCAATCAACCCGCCGGAAATCATCACCGGCCGTATACTCCCTGAAGTCCGAAAACTCGATGGAGCTGCCCTTGCTGCGGGATTTCCTGTTGCCGCCTGCACCCGCATTCATGAGCATCCTGACACGGATTGCCAAATGCTCCAGCTTCACCAGTAACTCATTGTCAAAAATCTTGTCCGCCACTTGCAGCACCTACACCTTCATACAAAGGTCCAACAGCTCGCCGATCAAGCCATCCGCTGTGATACCCTCTGAGACGGCATCGAAATTCAGAAAGAACCGGTGCCGCAGCGCGGGATATGCTACATACCGCACATCCTCGAAGGATACATTGTAGCGCCCCTCCATCAGTGCCCGCACCCTGGAAGCCGCTGCAATGGCCTGAGCCGCCCTGGGGCTTGCCCCGAAACGGATGTACCGCCGTGCGCTCTCCGGCGCCTCCGGGCTCTCAGGATGGGTGGCCATGACGGCGCGCAGTGCAAAATCCTGCACCGGTCTTGCCATCGGCACTTCCCGGATCATCCGGCGCATCTCCAGGATGCTCTGCCCATCCAGCACCTTATCCAGTTCTGCTGTCGTGTTGGAGGCAGTCATATCAACAATGCCCCTCAGTTCTTCAAGACTGGGGAACAATACATTCAGCTTGAAAAGAAAACGGTCCATCTGTGCTTCAGGAAGAGGATAGGTCCCCTCCATCTCAATGGGATTCTGCGTCGCCAGGACCATAAAGGGCTGCGGCAGGGGGTAGGTGGTTTTTCCCACTGTCACCGTCTGCTCCTGCATGGCCTCCAGCAATGCCGACTGTGTCTTGGGGGTAGCCCTGTTGATCTCATCCGCCAATACCAGGTTGGCAAATACCGGCCCTTTCTGAAATTCAAAACGCGCAGCGCCATTGTCATCCTTCATGATGATATTGGTTCCCATGACATCTGCCGGCATCATATCCGGTGTGAACTGTATCCTGGAAAAGTCCAGTGCAGCCACCCTGGCCAGCGTTTTGACAAGCTGCGTCTTCCCAAGTCCGGGAACGCCTTCCAAAAGAACATTCCCTCCCGCCAGAACAGCAATCAGCACCTGCCTGACGATATCCTTCTGCCCGATGATGGCTTTACCGATCTCCGCTTCCGTCCGTTTTACTTTATCCATTATTTCAGCGATTGTCTTTTCGTTAATCTCCAAGCTATCTCCTCCTACTCCTCTAACGAGGTGAAATAATCCTTCACCAGATCCCGCATGCCGGGCGGAATATCAGAAGCCTCCACGCTCTCCATGGCCTTCTGCCGGTACTCGCCGATAACCTGGTCATAAGGAACCGAGTTGCCTCTGACAGCAGGGCCTTCATCCGTCCGCACCTGCTCTGCAGAGCCGCCGCTGCCCTTCTGACCGGGAAGCTGGCTGGTCTCCCCTTCTCCCCCCAAGGTCTGCGGCGTGAACACTTTCTCGTACTCGCCCACTTTATTTGTGGAGCCGTCCTTCTTGCCGATTCCCGAAGCACCCGGCTTCACCGGCTGTACATTCTCATTTCCAGGAGCGGTACCATTCCCCGCTCCCCCGCCCTGGCCTTTTCCAGCTCCCTGCTGACCCGGCTGGTTGCCCTGACCCGGTTGATTGCCTTGTCCCTGCTTGCTGCCCGGATTCTGCGAGCTACCCTGCAGCTCTTTCGAAATCTCCTCTATAGCCTGGCGCAAGCCCTCGTCCTCCATCAATTCGCTGATGCTCCCTTCCAGCTGTGAAAGCTCCTTTGACAGATTCCCCAACTCGCCGGCCGCAAGCTTCCGGGACAGCTCTCCCAACGCCTGCTTCAGGGCAGGATTGCCTCTCAGCTCCTGCGCCAGCTTGGACAGGTCTTGTGAAAGCTGCTGCCGCTCCGCTGACGTCATGCTGCCAATCGCCTGCGCCAGCTGCTTGAAGTGCGCTTTCAGGCGCTCCTCATCCCGCTCTCTGATCAGCTCGGCAAGCTGCCGGGTTTTTTCATTCTTCTCCAGCACTTCGGCGATTTTCTGCAGATCGTTCAGAGCAGGATCTTTCTCAATATATTGGAGCTTTTTTTCTGCCCTGTCCAGCGCCTTGTCGATGTCTTTATCGCTCTTGGCTGCCTTCAGCTCTTTTTTCAGCTCCGTCAGCTTTTTTTCTATCTCTTTTTTCTGATCCTCTGTTAGCCTGGGATTGCTTTTTACCCGCTCAACCATGGCGTCCGCCTTTTTGACCTGTGCGGCAGTCTTCTTGCTCAGCTGATGCCTGGCCGCCGCTTCCTCTGCCTTGGCATTGGGAATGAAGCCTGTCAGCATCAGCAAGCCTGCCAGCCCCAGGCAAAGGAGCAGCAGCTTCCTTTCCGGCATCACCGGAATCCGCTTCCTGTATTCCAGCTTTTCCAGCTTTTCCAGTGCATCCGCCTTCTCAAGCACGGCGAAAGCCGACTGCTGCCCGATCAGCTCCAATGCCGTAACAACGCGTTCCTGCAAGCCTAGACCGTCTGCCTTCATCGCCGCTTCCACATTCCTCGGAGAGAAAAAGGCCGCAACCAGAAATGTGACTGAAACACCGGCAGCCAGAAGGATCATTGTGATGCGGTATACACCGTATATGGGAAAGAAATGCGACGCCAGCATGATCCCCAGTCCTGCAGCCAGTGCAGCTGCTGCAACCAGCGACATCAGCCTGAACATGGCTGCCGTATGCATCCTGTCACGGATCTTTCTTATTATTTTCAGCAGCGCTTTGTCTGTCGGACTCATATCTCATACCCCCTGCCATATCCATCATCTGCTGTTCGGGTCATTCATGGCCTTTATTTCTTCCGCTTCCACAAAACAGCTATTCCCTTCCTTACCGGATTGATCTTGTATGCCGACAGCGCTGCCAGCAGCACCGATAAACCAATGTCAAAAAGGATGTTGACCTGCCAGGGCTCTAACAAGCCCTTCGCTGCCGCATTGGCCGAGCCAAAGCCCGGCAAGAAGTTTGCACTGCTGCCGAATTGTCCCGACAGCAAAGAGCTGAAGCCCGCTATGGGGTTGATATACAACAGCGGAAAGAATTTGTCGTAGCTCATGTTATAAACCATGCCCAGGTACAAAACCGTGATGAATATCGAACCCAGCGTCATGAATGCCACAACACCGTAAGTCAGCACGGTGGCTGCCGTCGTCCGCTTCAGGCTGACGGAAAAATAGATACCGATGGTGCCTATGGTCAGTGCGGTAACGGCATAGAATCCGAAAAGCTGCAGGATCTCCATCATGGATATGCCTCCAAAGAGGAATACCGTAGAAAAGACCGGCAGTGATGCGGCTATCAGGAGAATAATCTGACTCAAGGATGCAAAAAGCTTTCCGAGAATAATGGAAATAGGTCTGAGTCGCGTGCACAAGACCAGATCCAGCGTTTGCTTTTCCCGTTCTCCTGATATGGCACCTGCCGTCAAAGCCGGTACAATGAAAAGGATCAGGATGAACTGGAATATAGCCAGTACCGTATAGGACCCCACTGAGGCCTGAGGGTCCACCGTCGAGCTGTACGGGTTCATATAGGTGGTGTAAATGATGAATACCGCGACGGCAGCCAGTATCAAAAGGTATAGTGCGATCATGGCCGCTGCCCGCCAGCCCCTCATCCTTACTTTCAATTCCTTTAATAAAACGGGGTTGATGTTCATTATTCCTCTTCCCCCTTCGTCACCTTCATAAAAATGTCCTCCAAGTTTCCTTCCAGCTGCGAGAAGGAGGCCACAGGAATCTGCCGGTTTACCAGTGCAGCCAGTACCCTGCTCATTTCTGCTTCTCCGCCCTCGAAGCCGGCCTGGAGGGTGTTCTCTCCTACATTAAGTTTATCGACAAAAGGAAACTCCCGCATGATCAGCGCTGCCTCCTCCAGCTTATCCAGGACCTTTACCCGGATCACCTGCTTGCTGTATACCTGCTGCAGGATATCCGACACGCTGCCGCTGACCACCATCCTCCCTTTGTCGATGATCCCGATGCTGGTGCAAAGCTCAGCCAGCTCGGGCAGGATATGGGAGCTGATGATGATGGTCTTTCCCATGGACTTAAGATTTCTTAGGATTTCCTTCATCTCCACCCGGGCACGGGGATCCATGCCCGAAGCAGGCTCATCCAGCACCAGCAGCCCCGGATTGTGCACAAGGCTCCTGGCAAGGCACAACCTCTGCTTCATCCCTCTTGAGAGGCTGTCTACATAGGCTTCCTTTTTTCCGGTCAGGTCCACCAGCTCCAGAAGGTCGTCAATCAGCTTCGAGCGGCGGCTGCCCTTGATATGATAAATGGATGCATAGAATTCCAGGTATTCATGGACCTTCAAGTCATCATATACGCCGAAAAAATCCGGCATATAACCTAGTTTCTCCTTGATTTTCTTGTAATCGCGGATGACATCCACCCCGTCCAGGGTAATATCTCCGGAGGTGGCACTCAAAAGCCCGCAAATGATTTTCATGGTGGTGGTCTTTCCTGCGCCGTTGGGGCCAACGAAGCCGTATATCTCGCCAGGCCGCACCTCCAGGCTCAAATTGTTGACGGCCAGGTTCCTGCCGTATTTTTTGCAGAGGTTTTTAATGGTCAGCATTATTTCACACTTCCTTTCACAGAGATTTCAGGAAGCTGCATATTGTCGTCGCTGATTTCAAATTTCAACCTCATCAGGTTGTTTTCATCCACATATTTCCCTGTATTTTCACCATCGATGGAAAAGCTTGTATAATCGCCTTGCTCCCAGCTCTTGGTACTTGCATTCCAGATAAATTGCCTTATGTTGGGGGTACCGACGGTATATTTGATCTTCACGCCTTCCACCTGTATATCCCTGTCGATGGGATAATGGACCTCCATCGTCCCCGATCCATAAAAGGTCTTGTTCATCTCATCAAAGTTGCCCATAGCAGGACTGCCTACGATATCCGGACGGATAAAGCCATATGGGTATTCCACGGTATTCCCGCTTCTGAAGCTGATATCCACATCCGCGAGAATCAGGCTCTTTTCGTAACGCTTGGTCTGCTTTTCGTTAACCAGCAGGTTCTGTGCGCCAGAACGACGGCTCCAGCCCATCAGGACGGCTTCGCGGTTTCCCAGGTCCTGGCTCAGAAAGCTGTATTCCAGCACCTGCCGCTTCTGCATGCTCTCCCTCAGGCCTCTGATTTCCTCGTAATTCAGCCTGTTCAACGGGGCAGGCCCCGAGTAAGGATCCTTATAGATGGCATTCAGAAGGTCATAGCGGTTCCCGAAGTAACTGCTGGGTTTTGCATTGATGCTTGCCGTTTCTCCGTTTCTAATTGCACCCACCTTCATATATTGGTTTGCGGTAATGATATAGCATTCTTCAAGGTCAAAGCCCGAGTTATTCGTCACGCTGCCTGTGAAGCTTTCGCCTCCGTAATTCAAGCTGCCTTCCACCGAACCGCCGGATACCTGGCCATCCTCCAGCATCACAGCCTTCATGCTCCATACGCCGGTTTTGTAATATTCGATGGTGTTCAGCGGTGCCAGATTCACTTTTGCTTCTATCCGGCTGACCTGCTCATTACCGCCCACCGATCCATAGCGGCCCCTGTCCACAAAAAGGGGTCTGATTCTGCCTTCTCCCTCGGATTTTACCACGATGTTATTCTTAGTCGGGGTGAAGATGCCCGCATAGGTCTTGGATGCGACTGCTCCTCTTTTTTCATAATTCAAGACAGATATGACATTAACCACAGGCTCCGTCATTCTGGTACCAAAGCCCGATATATAGACGGCACCGGAGAAAACAAGGGATAGCACCGGGACCGTCAGCCATAGTAGCTCTCTCCTGTCCATCCGCTTCAGTATCGTGTAGCTGACAGGTCCTGCCAGGAGGATATAGAGTGCAAATACTAGGATCATGTAGCTTATCTTTGGCAAAGCGATCTCCGGAATGTTGCGGATGGCGCTGTCCATGGCATAAATATTCTGCTCCGGTCCGCCTTTGTAAAGGTTCCACCCCCCTGTAAGGCTGTTCAGTGAGGTGCTCAGCAGCCTGTCAGCAAAGGCCCCGCTGCCGATCCAGCCGGCCAGCGGTTCCATGCCCAAGTCGAAGGAAGTCAACAGCACGCTTCCTCTGTCTCTGTCTACACGCTGCACCAGGTCTAAGTTGCCCTCGGCAATAACCGGCATGCTGTCCTTCAGCTGAATGGCCAATACATTCAATGTCAGGGAAGCGGCTTTTCCGGTCAGCTCCGGCGCTGCCGCAGCAGGCACTTGCACTGCTGTGGGCACCCGGACGGCTTTTGCAGCTACCACCTGCCTGCCGGATCCGTATGCACCGCCATATACAACTGTGCTCTGCCCTACACCTGCCGTGGCGTATGTTGAAGCACTACCTGTCTTATTTGTCACGAAGCCGGCAAGGGCTTCTGTTTCTACCATACTGAGCTGTCCTGTCTGTCCTGCCAGAAAGTCATCCTTAAAGACAGCCAGCGTCTTGTTATAGGATGGACCTGTCCCGATAATCAGCAGTCCGCCTTCCATGGTCCAGTTTTTCAAGTTCTCGTATTGCCTGATGTTAAGCTTTGCGGTGTCAAAATCATTGATGAGGATGACGTTAAAGGCTTTAAGGACTTCCGGTTCCTCCGGAAAGACCGCTTCGTCCAAGCGGAGGTTTTTTACTGCCATCGCACCTGTTCCCTGGAGGCTGACGGAGTTTATATACTGAATACGGTCATAGGTGTCGCTCAGCACACCGATAACCATAGTTTCCGCGCTGACCCCGGGATCAATGCGGAAGGTCTTGGATACAAGCTGGTTCTTGCCCTCAGCCAGGTTAACCTTCAGCTTGGAAAGGAATCGGGTCATGGGGATATTGACCACCAGCTTTTTTACCGAGTCTTTGGGAAGATTGACCGGAACGGCATAAAGCATGACGGTCTCATATTCTGTAGGCAGCTCCACCTGCAGCTCCCCGCTGAAGTCTTTCAGTTTGTTGTCCAGTTCAAAGTATAGGGGTACCGAATACCCCAGCTTGTAGAATTTGTCAAAGCCGATCTTCATATCGACAGCGATAGTCAGACCGTCAGCCTGACTGCCGGCAAAAACAGCCCCGGATACGGTGCAGGCCAACATGACGAATAGCAGAATGAATGCAATGGGCTTCATCCTGTTACGCATTAAAAAGTTCACACACTAACCCCCTCGTTTTATGCTCTCTCTTTAGACGTTTAAAAGCAGGAAAAGTTTCTCTCTCTACAAGGAACAACTAAACAGGTTCCTGCTTACCTATTATTCTAGCTTACCCGTTTCGGCAAGCCAATATAAATTTACAGCATATCCCTGAAATCTGCCCTCTTCTACTTACGCATAGGAGCAAAATTGCTATAATAGAGTTAATAGCTATAATATGGAGGATGCAAATATGGATCGAAGCCGCATGACGGACAACCTGCTGGAGTTATGCAGCGTACCCAGCATATCGGGCACGGAAAGTGAAATCAGGATAGCAGAAAGAATCAGGAAGATGCTTCTGCAGATCGACTATTTCAGGGATAACCCTGAAAATGTGGTCACCCATGGTGTCCCCAGGGATGCGATAGGGCGCACTTATGTTTCCGCTTTTATGGAAGGCGGCAGCAGAACGTCCAAAACCCTGATACTCCTCAGTCATTTTGACGTTGTAGGGGTGGAGGAATTCGGCAAGTTGAAGGAATATGCCTTTAACCCCGTGGTCTATACCGATCATCTGAAAAAATCCGCTGTCAGTCTGCCAAAGGAGGCCAGGGCCGATTTGGAGTCCGGTGATTATTTGTTCGGCAGGGGCATCATGGATATGAAATACGGCATCGCAGCGGATGTCGAAATACTGCATCAAATCGGTAGAATAAGAGAAAATTTCCCGGGAAATATATTATTCCTGTCAGTTCCTGACGAAGAAGCCAATTCTGCCGGCATGCTGGCCGCAGTGGAAATGCTTTACAGCCTCAGGCAGACAAAACAGCTTGACTATATCGGCTGTATCGTCTCCGAGCCCCACTTCCCCAAATATCCCGGCGACAGCAGCAAATACATCTATACCGGCGCTGTAGGCAAGCTGCTGCCCGTCTTTTATTGCGTGGGACGGGAAACCCATGTGGGGGAACCCTTTTCCGGCATCAACCCCAATCTGCTGTCGGCAAGGATCATCCAGTTGATAGAGCAAAACCCCGAGCTTTCCGACTGCGCAGGGGATTTCCATGTGCCTACCCCGGTATGCCTCAAGCATTCCGATACAAAAGAAGATTACTCTGTGCAAACACCCACCGCCGCCTATGCCTATTTCAACTTTATGACTGTCCGCTCCTCCCCGGAGGAGGTGCTGGGCAAGCTGAAGGGCGTGGCACGGGAAGCCTTTGTCAGCGTACTGCAGGACGTAGCGGCAAAAGCCAAAGCTCTGGAAAGAAAAACAGGAAGCAAACCCGCGCTTCCTGTGATTGAACCTGTGGTTATGACCTTTGAAGAACTTTTCAACCTTTGCAGAGAGTCCCAGGGCAAAGCCTTCGAAGCCCATATGACGGATTTTATCGCGTCCTGCCAGACAGCCGACCTGAGGCAGGCCTCCCTGAGAATCATCAGAGAGGTTCATCAATTCTGTCCTTACAGGGACCCGATGATCATCCTGTCTTTTGCTCCACCCTACTACCCGCACTCCGAAGCGCTGCAGGACGATAGCAAAGTCATGCAGGTATGCCGGCAGCTGATCCGGTCCGCAAAGGAACAGTATGGGGAAACCCTATCCCTGGAGCCATACTTTCCCGGCTTGTCGGACATGAGCTACCTGAGCGTGCCTGCCGGTACGGATCTGAAAAGGCTGAAAAACAATTTCCCTTTGTGGGGAAGCCGCTATGCCATTCCACTGGACCTGATCGCCCAGTTGGGCATCCCCTTTATGAACATCGGCCCGCTGGGAAAGGACGCCCATAAGTATGTGGAAAGGCTGTGCCTGTCCTATTCCTTCGACGTTGCCGCCAAGCTTCTATATCAAGCCGTCCTGTCCTTCTTCGACATAGACATGGCGTAGCCCGGATGAGTGACAAACCTTACTAATTGATGCTATGTATAAAGGCATATCTTTATTCGTTTAGTCCATAGGTCTTTGCGAAGGATTATTTAAAAAGCGTAAGACTGGCACGGACGCCAGGCTAGGTTCAACAGCTTGTCGTAGCTCATGGATGAGCGTTTTGAGCCGTTAGCTTTTTCAATAAGACAAGCAACTAGACCTATCTAATAAGAATAACAATATACCGTATACATACATTCAATACTCTATGGTTTGTCTATATTCCGGAGCTGCGCCTCCGCCATCTCCATCCCCCAGCCCTCGGGACCAGGCCCGTACTTCCATGCGCAGCCTTCCTGCTTCCACTTTCTTCGCAGAATTGCCCATGCGGTTTTCTTTTCATATCGGGCATTTTTCAGATAAGTCGTCACATGCTCCGGCACCGGCTTCTTTTTGTGCTCAAAATCATCCCGGATCTTGAGCATCACAAGGTATTCGTCATAATCGATATCTTCCTTCTCGATATCGTCATCGTAGCCGCTTTCATTGCCGCAGCACAGGCAGATAACGCCGTCTGCATAGACACGCCCCAATTCGTAGCCGCAAATCGGGCAATAGTGCTTATTCATTCTTACATCCTCCTAACCACAATGATGCTTATTCTGTTCTGATCGCTTCCAGCGCGCTGAGCCGCATAGCCCGCCTTGCCGGGTAGAAGCCGGATACCAACCCTACAACGGCAGCAAAAACAACAGCCGCTGCAGACAGCCATGCCGGTATGACGGACATCCTGCTGCCCTCTCCCACCGGACCCATGAATTGGATGAAGCTGAGCCCGGCATAATTCAAAAGGTACGATATGCCGTAGCTGAAGCCGATTCCCAGCAGACCGCCCAGAAAACCGATCATCCCTGCCTCCAGCAGGAACAGCTTCCGTATGTCGTTCAGATTGGCTCCCAGCACCTTCATTACGCCGATTTCCCTGGTTCTCTCATAGATGGACATGATCATGGTATTGGTTATTCCCAAGGCTGCCACCAGCAGGGATATGGCGCCGATGCCGCCTAAGAGTGCTTGAATGCCCAACGCCGTTTCCTGCATTGACTTCAGAATATCCGACAGGCTGAAGCACTCAAAGCCCATATCCTTGATGTGCTGCTGAATCCTCTGGACATCCTGAATATCCTTCACCTTGACTTTGGCCTGCTGATAACCCTGTCCGGGGGAAAAATCTCCGACCCCTTGCTGCCGCTGCATTTTTCTCCCTTCTGCGATGATTTTCTCCAACGACTTGATATCCATATAGGCGCTGTAGTCCTTTTCATCATTGCTTTGCTGCAGTACCCCGACTCCCTTCACCTTATAGACCTTCAGGGGCTTGCTGTCGTCTCCGCTGCTGCTCTGCCGCCGCTCCCCGTACTGGTGATTCATAGTCAGAAGCAGCTTGTCACTGATCAGGTTTACCGGATTGCTGCCCCCCATACCGTAGAAATTCCTGGACTTGGGATTATAAAATAGGGTGGGTGCCTGGCTGCCGAATACCACGGCAGTGGTATCCCCAGGCAGGAGATTCCTTCCCTTGTCTATCTTAAAGTCAAACTTATCCATAACGGCTGTATCCATTCCAATGACGCTAATATCCGTCACGTATTTGCCTGCAGCAAACCGCATGTAATCCTGCGCGATGGGCGTAACCGCCTCCACCCCTTCAAGCTTTCGGAACTCAGCCAATGCCTTGTCATCTAGCCTGGCATTTTTTATGGGTCCTCCCCTTTCCATCATGCCCGGGCCCCTATAGGGCATGTGGACATCGATGAGGTTCAGACTGCCCATATTCTCCAACTCCCGGCGAAAATTCTCATTCATACCGATCCCCAGGGAGATCATGATCACGATAGCCGTGGTGCCAATAATGACGCCCAGGATGGTCAGGATGGTTTTCGTTTTTCTTCGCCATAGGTTTCCAAAACCAAAAGCCAATAGATCCCTGCTATTCATCCAGTTCCATCCCCTTCTTCCGCTTCCGGATCCTGCGGATGATAAATGCAGCGGCGCCTGCAGCGATTACCGCTGTCTCCACTGCGATTACCGGATTTTTGAATACCTCCCTTGCCCTGGTCCACAGCGTTTGCTTCTCCGGTCCTTCCATTCCTTCCCCTTCCATGGGCGGCGCCTGCGGCACCGGTGCTGCGGTAAAGGCAATCTCCTTTGTCACCTCCACCGGCTGCCCCGCACCATCCTCAAAATAGAAAAGTACCCTGCCGGCACATTGCCCTTCCTGCATAGGGATCAATGTCACTTCATAGACATCGCTTCGTCCCGATTCAAAATTACCCACATAATAGCTGGAATTCTGCATGTCAAAATTACCTTCTGCTTTGATCATCAGGTTATTCAAGGTGCTTTTGCCCATATTGAAAAACTCTACCGACAGGGGAATGGGCTGCCCAACAAAAAGCTCAGGGGGCAGGTTCATATCTCCCAGCACCAGCTTGGGCACCTGGATCACCGGCACACTGATCATATCCTTGGCATTGTACTGCGTTCCCTTTGAATCTTCATAATCGATATTGACAGTGATTCCATAGGTCTTGTGGGCTGCATCATACTTGACCTGCAGTGCCTGCGTCTTTTCCACCCGTCCACCGGGTCCGATGGCCTCTATATAGAACGTGTTGCTGCTGTCCACCGGATTGAAGATCCCTTCTTCAGAGGCAAGTGAAACCTTGATGTTTCTGACTTCCAGGGTCTCGCTGGTATTCAGCAGGGATATGTCCATGCTAAGGGTGTCGCCGCCCTTGATCACCTGCGGCTCATATTGATAACGGTCAATGATGATCCGCGGTGTGCTTTTGCTCCCGTCACCATTAATATATACCCCAATGTATTGGCTGATGGTGTGCTTTTCCTTTTTTGCACCTGTTCCAGTCTCATACTCTACTTGTATCTGGATAGGGTAGTTCTTCGTCACAGCCTCCGATGTCGCACCCAACACGAATTCAACCCGCTGGCTGCCTTTGCCCGGAAGCTTAATGCTCCTGATGCTCTGCGACTTTGAAATCAGCTCTTTGTCCGTATTCAAGGAGACCTTGACATTGTTAAGACCTGCTTCTCCATTATTCATTACATCAAAAGCAACTTTGAAGTCCTGCTCCGGCCTGATCCCGGCCTGGGGCACCTCTATATTTGTTATAGACAGGTCCGCATCCACTTCGTCCTGCCCCTGGACCGGGAGGAACAAGCGGCTTTCATCCGTGTAAGCGGTGCCTTTTTCATCCTTATACGAAAGCTTCAGCTCCAGATCATGGTTGCCGCTTTCCATTTCCCCGGAAGGAATCAGCAGGTATTCCAGTGCTGCCGTTTTGTCACCTTCCAAGACCTTTATCAGACGGGTATCGGTAGCGTCATGCACGGTAAAACCGCCGCTTTTGAGCCCCGCCAGCGTCGCCTTGATGTCTTTTGCTTTTTGCTTCCCTTCGTTCCGCAGGAGGAGGGTGACTTTGCTCGGCTCACCGGCTGTCAGTGCCTTGCCGCCGTAGTTGATTCTCTCGATGATCACTTTCGGCATGCTGCTGTCGGAGAGTATCCGCACATAAACCATCTCGGCCGAGGTGTATTCCTTTCCGCTGGAATTTGCATAGCTGTAAATAAGCTTGATGGGGTACACCTTATCGGCAGCACTGGCAAGCACATTGAAGCTGAAGGTGATTTTCTCTGCGTCACCGGCGTTCAGCTTGCTGATGGTTGCAGCGGTTTTCATCTTATCCAGTTCAAAGGGTATATCGGTGCCTTCACCAAAATCCGGAGTAATGGTAATATCCTTTGCCGCATACCTGGAGGTGTTCTCAATCTGTAAAGGAAGCTTCACCGTCTCTCCTGCCTCGGCAACGGGTATGTCGGTACCGCCCATGACCGATAGCTTCGGCTGCTTTTCCGTACTGCTTGGGGTATCTTCATCCTCGGGTACGGCATCGATGTAGATGAAGTCTTCCATTTCTTCGGTTGCACCGTCTTTTGTGTAGCGGATCGTAAAGCTCAGTTTGTTATCGTCCTTCCCATTGTATACCAGCTCCAGTTCATCGCTATAGGTTTCTTCTTCATCTTCTCCAAGTTCATCATCCAGCTTTTTCTTGGAGGTGGAATTGGGAAAGTAGAAGTTTGTATCCGCATCGAGAATGAAGTATATATCTTCCAAATCATCACCGGAGTTATTCTCCAGCGTCAGGGTCAGATTAAAATGCTCATCCGCCCGCACCGGTTCATTGTCAACCTCACACTCTACGATACTGATATCGGCATTATCGCCTAAAACTGCCAGACTGCCGCTCCAGGACAGGAGCAGAAAGACGGCAAAAAAAACACCCAGCAACCGCTTTTTCATTGATTTACCCCCACATTTCCGCTGTTTTCTTCTATTTTTTCTATGTTTCCGTCCAGGATATGAATAACCCGGTCGGCATACCTGGCGATGCCCAGGTCGTGGGTCACCAGGATCAGGGTTTGCCCATTTTGTCTGGCAATACCCGTAATCAGTTTCATAACCTCCATGGTTGTTTTGGAGTCCAGGTTCCCTGTAGGCTCATCCGCAAAAACAATGCCGGGCTTTCCAATAAAAGCCCTGGCGATGCCCACCCGCTGCTGCTGTCCACCGCTCATCTGGCTGGGCCTATGCCGGTAATGGGTTTCCAAGCCCACGTCCTTCAGCATTTTTCTAGCCCTGGCTTCGCGGATCTCTTTGCTGACGCCTCTGAAGGTCAGAGGCAGGCAGACGTTCTCCACTGCATTCAAGGCAGGCAGCAGATTAAAGGACTGAAAAATGAAGCCGACATGCTTCTGTCTGAAAAGTGCCAGCTCCTGCTCGCTCATCCTTTCTATGCGGCTGCCTTTAATGACGATCTGTCCCTTGGTTGGTTTTTCCAAACCCGCCATCAGGTTCAAAAGCGTTGACTTTCCGGATCCGGAGGTGCCGAGGAAACAACAAAACGCTCCCTCTTCTATCGTTAGGTTGATGCTGTCCAAAGCAACCACCTTTTCATTGCCGACACGGTAAACCTTTCTGACGTCCTTCAGCTCAATGATATTGGCTATTGCCAACCCCTCCCCACTGTTATACGCTATCTGTTCATCTAGGATAAACATTATCAAATCCGTTCATTTCTGACAATGCACCATTAGTCCTAGATGCATTTTGAGCAATTTCATTTTATCATTTTTCAAGGGAGAAGGAAATATTTCCATGGGGACAACAATTTTTGTTAGCGATCCCGCTCTTGTGATATACTATGGATGAATGTTGATCTTGGAGGTATAAAATGGCAAGAATCCTGTTGAAAAAAGGCGAGGAAAAACGAATCCAGATGGGGCACCCCTGGATCTTTGACAATGAAGTCAAAGCGGTGGAGGGAGATTATGCACCTGCCGATATTGTGGATATACATGATTTCAAGAATACCTTCCTGGGCCGGGGCTACATCAATCCCAAGTCAAAAATACTGGTCCGCATGCTGACACGGCATAAGGAAGACATCAATGAAGCATTCTTCAGACAGCGGATCATCGACGCGTGGGAGTACCGCAAGAAGCTGACAGATACCGACAGCTGCCGCGTAATCTTTGGTGAAGCGGATTTTCTTCCGGCCCTTATCGTAGATAAGTTCGGAGATTACCTCAGCATCCAGACCCTGTCACTGGGCATTGAGAAATACAAGGATATGATTGTGGCGCTGCTGGATGAAATCCTGGAGCCCAGAGGCATCTATGAACGGAACGATGTCCCGATCCGTGAAAAGGAAGGTCTGGAGCAAAAGAAAGGCTTTATAAAAGGTCCCTTCGACACCACCGTGCAGATCCGGGAAAACGAGATCAAGCTGTGGGTTGATATCGAAAACGGCCAGAAAACCGGTTACTTTCTGGACCAGCGGGAGAACCGGGCTGCGTTGAAGCCTCTGGTCAAGGATGCCCGTGTACTGGATACCTTTACCCATACCGGCGGCTTCGCGCTTCATGCTGCCTATTACGGCGCAAAGGAAGTCACGGCGGTGGACATTTCAGAGCATGCTATCGATTATGTCATGAAAAATGCCGCCTTGAACAGCCTGGAGGACAAGGTGAAGGGTGTTGCTGCCAATGTTTTCGACCTGTTGAAGGCGTACCAGGTCCAGGGTGAAAATTTCGACGTCGTCATACTGGACCCTCCTGCCTTCTGCAAAACGAAGTCGGCACTGGAGGGTGCATACCGGGGCTATAAGGAGATCAACCTGCGGGCCATGAAGCTCATCAAGCCCGGTGGCTTTCTGGTCACCTGCTCCTGCTCCCATTACATGTATCCGTCTATTTTCGCAGAAATGATAGCGGATGCAGCCAGGGACGCCAGAAGGATCGTCCGTCAGGTGGAGTTCAGGACACAGGCCAAGGACCATCCGGTACTCTTCGGCTCCGATGAGTCGATGTACCTCAAGTGCGCAATATTGCAAATCGTATAGAAAAGGCTGCCAGAAGGCAGCCTTTTCTATACGATTTGCAATAACTAATTATTACCGCTGCCCGCCGGGCAGCTTGTGGGGTCGACACCTCACGGCAGGTCTGTGATGGTGACCTGCTTGTCGAAGGCGTTCCAGAATGTGCCTTCGGTGTCGATCATGCCGATGATTTCGCCGTAGGGGATATCAAAGGCAGGGAAGCCGGCGGCATAAGCGGCGATCTCGTAAGGCTCAAAATATATCCGGAGTCCGGTCTCCGTCAAGGTAAAGCCTTGCTCTGCATCAATGCCGTTGTATGCTTCACTGAAAAGCATGGCATCTTCCTGTCTGCTTCTTTCTTCAACCTGTTTTCCGATAATCTCACTCAGTCTTTTCAGATAAACGTTATCTTTTTTGAACAGGTCCTTCAGCTCATAGAATTTCCCGCTTCGCAAGTCAATATGATAATAATGCTTCAGCGGCATCCCATGCGCTGCACCGTAAGGATAGACATACCCTTCCTTTTCTATGATCAGCAGCTCTTCATTCTGCGCTGCATAAAAGCTATAGTAGATGCTTTCGGTAAATTCTCCTGTCTCACTATTCCTGACCGAAACCGGATCATTTCCCACAAAAGCCTTCCTTAAGCTTTGGTTGATATTCTCCAGGACACGCTGCTCCGGATGCCCGGCAAGCTGCGGGTAGTAAATCAACAGGCTTTGGTCTGGGCGGTATTTCTGCTCCGATACCATCATGCCGTTATCCAGCCTGTGCGTGTGGTCACCCTGCCAGATGACCTTTCCGTCCTTCTTCAGGTATTTGAGCTGCCGGTCAATATCTGCTTTTACGACATCGCCCAGTACGGTCATAGTCCCGCTGCCCTCCAGCTTCGGCAGCGAGTCAACAGGCTCAAAGCGTTCATTGACAAAGTAGGCAGCTTCGCCGTCATTAACGCAGAACAAGCCGCCGCCTTGCGGCTCAATCATTTGAAACTTATAGTCCGTGATCCTTTTGCCTTCTGAGCTTACTATGGCTTTCCTGCCTGAATAAAAGGAATCGGAGGCTTTTTCCCCGGCGGCATAAAAACCCATTCCCAGATCATATAGATACGGATACGCCGTTTCGATGACATACTCGCCTTTTTTGTTTATTGCGCCTGCAAGATAACCTGCGCTGCCCTTATCCTGACTTACAACCGCAAAACCGTCCTGAAACGGATATGCCTGATCAAAGGCAGCCGCTATAACAATATTCCCTTGATCGTCCATATAGCCATACTTTTTATTGGCTTTGCTCTGATACACCCGCAGGTCCTCCGAAGACCATCCCACATACTCACAATCCAGGGTCCTGATGACGGAACCGTTTTTATCGATAGCCTGGTACAGCCGTTCTTCCGTCATGACCACTGCAGTACCGTCCTTATTGGGAGAGACATCCAGATAGCGGGGCTCACCAATGACCCTGCCGGTCTGATCCATATAACCATAGCGTGATTCACCCATGCTGTTGCTCTTGGTGAAAACAGCAAACCCGTCACGGAAATAAACAGCAAAATAAGGCATCTCCACCATGATCTGACCTTTTTCGTTAATGATGCGGCTGCTGTCTTCCAGATTGGCGATTGCAACGCCGTTCTCAAAAACACCGATATGGGTATATACCGGCTCCAGCACCAGCTTTCCGTTTTTATCGATAAGGCCTTTTTTGCCGTCCATGTGCACGACAGCCAGTCCATTGTCATTGAAGGGCTCCACATAATCAAAGGCCGGCTGTATTGCAAATCGTCCGGTTTCATCAATAAAACCCCACCGGTCCCCGTTTCCAATTCCTATCCCGCCATTCTTTCCCAGCGCATTGCCGCTTCTGACATATGCCGGATACAAGGCGGCAGACTCCACTGCCGGTTTCGGTACGCTTACGCCCGAAGCCTCCCTAACCGCAGGGCTGCATGATGTTACTGCGATTATTAGTACTGCTAGTAATAAGAATATTGCTATTTGCCTTTTCATTTTTCCCCCGCAATCTACTTCTTCGCCATGGGCTGCCGCACGACCGTCTTCCACTTCTCCGGCGCGGCCTTCCTGATATCACTCAGATAAATCTCATGGTGCTTGCCCGACGGCATGTATCCGTTTTCATCGATGTACCGGTGCAGCCGCGCCACGGTAGGGCCTTCCTCAGAGAAAGGACCTATATGCATGATCTGTACGCTGAGGCCTTCCTCGTAGCTTTCAAAGCGGAGAGCAGGCAGCACCGCATCGCTTTTCTTCTTCCGTACCTCCGACACAGCCTTTTCATAGAGCTCCGGCGTAACAAATTCCGGCTGCATGACCATAAGGGTCCACTTCCAGTTGGACTTGTCCTCTACATTGAATGCCGCCATATCATCAGCCCACCACAAGCCCTCAAGCGGCATGACACCGTAGTCGATGCCGGCAGCGCCCTTTTTGACCATGAACTTCAGGGTATATGATACACTCATGAGCGCCTCAACAGCTGACTGAAAAGCTTCCGAACGGTTGGGATCCCCTTCCCCGTCCGTCATGATGAAGCGCAGCTCCGGTACCGTTGCAACAGACACTTCCTTGGGGGAAGGATTATAATATTCCTTTAATTCTTTTTTCAGATCCAGTTTGTCCATCCGACTCACTCCTCTCCATTTATAGAACAAAGGCGGCCTTGAGCCGCATTTGGAGCCCATGTGCCATTTTTGAGCTTGTGAGGCGATTCGCCAATCACAAATACTGGCACGGGCAGTTAAATCAAAGTTTTCTAATTGATAAGAAATGGATGGCGGTACAGCCATACATGCTTTTTTGCTAAATGTAATGATGTTTGCTGAAAATAAAAAGCGATATGCAAACCACTAGGATGCTTAGTCCGAAAACATAAGGATAACCGTATATCCACTTAAGCTCAGGCATATGCTCGAAATTCATCCCGTACCAGCCTGCAATCAATGTCAAAGGCAGGAAAATGGCTGTGATGACGGTAAACACCTTCATGATCCGGTTCATGCTGATATCCACCTGGGCCTGGTATGCTTCCCTGACCTGAGTAACATAGTCCCGCAGGTTCAACACATTCTGATTGAGCCGCTGGATCCTGTTGATCAGTATCCTGAAATACTTCAGGGACCCTTCCTCCAGAACGCCGTTTTCGTTCTCTTCCAGCCCTTCTGCAATATCCATCAGCGGTTCATAGTAGCGCTTGAGGAAAAGCAGCTGCTTTCTCAGACTGATGATCTCCCGTGTAAAGTCTTTTTTGATGTCCTCCAGCACCTGCTCTTCCAATGCCGCAATCCTGGACTCAATTTCCTTCAAGACAATATTGTCCATGGAAGTCAGGCGGTCCATAAAAATATAGAGGATCCTTGAAAGGCTGGGCGTAAAGCTATAGGGGCCGTTTACTCCCTCCAGCACTTCTCTTTTTACCCCGTCCACCAGGCGGTTTTTTGACCTGGACACCAGAATAAGATGCCTGGGGCTGAGATAGAAATTAAGCTCCTTCGCCGTCAGCCAATTGGAATCATTGTTCTCCGGATTTTTTTCCATGAAGTTCAGAACACCGAAGCTGAAATCATCATAAACCTCCAGCCGGGGATGCTGCTTTGCGCTCATGCATTCCTGCACGGTTGAATGCTGAAATCTGAAGTATTCATTATTCTTGCATATTTCTTCGGGCGTCGCAATGATCCAGTACCGGGCATCCTTCTGGCCGTATAGCTCGTCCAACGCCACCGCTTTTATAGTTCCCTCGCCGATCCGGTATATTTCCATATCACCATCTCCAATATCCTTCAATCAGCTAAAGCCTCAAGGTCGCCTGGATCTTCTCAGGCTTGATCAGAAGCCCCAATGCATCGGTAATGCTTGTTACCACGATATCCGCCGACAGCATGGCCTTTACCGAGCAGCCTTCCTCACCGGCAATACAGATTCCCAGGCAGCTTTTCTCCAGCATCTGGGAGTCATTGTTCCCATTTCCGATGGCGACCACCTGGCTTCCGCCCAGCCGGTCTACAAAGCCCCCCTTTTCCAGGGCGCCGTTTTCACCTTTGGTGACCACTACCTCCACCGGCAGACCTGCGCACTGCTCTGCAACCGTCCCGTAGGTATCAGCCGATACGACATAGATTTTCAATTCCTTGGAGAGCTTGTTCAGATAAGCGGTAATCTTTTGTCTCAATACGCCATCCCGCGCCATGGTTCCGTTGAAGTCCATCACCAGGTAATTCAAGTTCATTTGTCCCAGTCCGGGAACGTTGATTTCCAACATCTTTATCCCTCTCTTCCCATTCTTCTTTTGTTTTCTATTCACAATAATGATATTTTACTAGAAATCCATGCGAATTTTCATGTATAAAAACTAAATCCCGTTCTCCAGCATAAAGACCTTCCAATGACTAAAGACCTTTCTGAAATGAAGGAACCAGGTCTGCGGCGCTTTTTCATCCATCAGCAGCAGCTCGATGCCCGATGTCACTGTTCCTTTTTCCCCTTCCACATACCATTTATGCTTAACCTTCAGAAGCCGCTTGTTTGTCGCCATATAGCCCTCCACATGCTGTTCCTTGTCAATATAACGTATATAGCTGTCTCCCTCCGGCAGCAGCACATAGGTTGTGCCTCTGGCCAGCAGCCTCTCCATCTTTTCGCTGTCATGCAGAAAAGCCGTGATGACGAACTCCAGTGATTTTTTCTCGATGACATCGCTCAGCTCTTTATTCTTCCAGCTGCCGATATCCGGTAATGACCATCTGCCCAGTTCCATAGACTCGGCCATAACCGCCTGTTCGGCACTTTCCGACCGAGCAGTCAGGTTACCAGCCTTGAGCACATTGTATCCCAGTAAATGGTTGGTCACCATCATGACCAGGAACAAGGTCGCAATGGAATAAAAATAACGTCTGATTTGGTTCACTTGCAATCCACCCCGCCTTCCACACCGGCATCCGTCATGTCATCCTTCTATATAGTATGAGCCCGTATGGAATAAATATGACCGCGGCGTAGAACCGGGCAGTAAAATTTGAGGCACCGCCTGCTGTCCTGCGGTGCCCTATAATATCGTCTTAATCTGTCTTTTTTGGCTGTCCGCCGATAGGTCGATAAACTCCTCTCCGAACCGGACAATAGGCTGCCATACCCTGCTTGGGTTGATGAACACCACTTCACATATTTCTCCGGTATCCAGCTCCACATAGTCTCCCAGGTAGGAATTGGCAATGTTCCTGAGGAATACCGTCAAAACCTTGGTATCCAGCTTGCCGAAGGTTTGCTGCTCAAAATTGCGGATGACCTCGAAGGGACACATTTTCCCGCGGTAAGAGCGGTTGGAGGTCATGGCATCATATATATCGGCAATGGCAATGATTTTGGGGAAAAGGGGAATCTGGCTGTCCGTTGCGCCTACGGGATACCCAGATCCGTCAATCTTCTCATGATGCATCAGTACCGAATGCCGGATATTATTGGAAGCATCATTGACTTTTTCCAGCATCATATAGCCCAGGACGGTATGCTTTTTGATCTCTTCAAACTCCTCGGTTGTCAGCTTGCCCGGCTTTGCAAGCAGTGCCTCCGCCACTTTTGTCTTGCCCAGGTCATGCAATAGCCCTGCAGTGGCAAGCTCGTCTACTTCAGCTTCGCTGAGGTTCAGCCATTTCCCGATGATAATGGCCATCAGAGAGACATTGAGGGAATGGGAATAAGTGTAATCATCCAGCGGCCTCACCAGCTGGAGATAGTTCAGAACTTCGCTCAAGGTGTCAAAATCCTTGATAATGTGGCGGCTGATCTGGCTGATCTCCTGAATATTGACATTGCCGCCCCTGCCGATTTCCTTTATAACATGGGTGATTTCATCCACCTTCCCCATGTACTTCTTCCTGAAAGCATCGATCTTCTGCTGATCATATACGCTCTTGATACCAACCTTATCAGGGCCATGGTATAAACCATCCCCCTCATTCAGCAGGATCCTGACCCTCTCTATCTGGTAAGCCGCTATCTTCTCTATGAGCTTGTCATCCAGCACGGTTTCCTTGCACAAAATGACCGCACCTGCCGGACTATATATATCCTCATACAGCACCATGCCCGGTTTCAAAAGCGTAGCAGCGATATTCATTGCTTTCATAGGAGTTTCCTCCGCATCTTATTTTATCACTATTATATCAGAGTCACTCCCAGGAATAAACAAGAATTCATCGCGATTTCCCATATTCTTCTTTTTCGACTATTTCCTTAAGCGGTAATAAATTTTCATGACATTGAAAAAAGCTTCCGAAAGGGCCTCATTGCGGATCACCCGGCTGCACGTCTCCGGTTTGTAGGGTTTTGCCCTTTTCATAGCCTCCAGAAAACCTGAGAGGCGCGCCTCTTCCAGTATGCCGTCCAGGCTGAAAAGTGAAAAATCCTCTATGCCGCACTGCTTCAGAATACCGATATCCTTCTCAAATTCTTCCATACTCTCATAATACGGTTCATTACCCATTTTCCCCACATTGGTAACCCCTACGGAGATGGCCAGCTTTTCCTTCAGTTTTTCCTTCAGGTGGGAAACCTGGTGGTAAATCAGGTAGTCTACATTGACCTTCTTTATTTTTTTCAGCTCGTTTCGTATCATGGTGGCATAATACATCAGATTATATTTGTCCCAATCCACGCCAAAGACCGGAATCTCCAAGGCATTCTGCATGATTTCCGAGTTGAAGCGCAAGTCATAGTAGCAGTGCCGGATACAGGTGGCATAGCTTTCCAGGTTTTTTGAGCGAAGATATGCTGCCGTATCCGTCAGAACCCGCCTGGCTTCATGGAATCGTTTCTTGTTCAGGTTATGGGTCAGCATCTTGAGATAGGTCGCAGCAGGGCTGAGCAGCGTTTTGGGATCGGCCAGCCGCTGGATGTCGGACAACGGAGTTTCCAGATCAATGCACAGCCCTTTTATTTTCAACGCCCTGGCCTCCAGCGTACCCACCAGGTCCCGTATGTAGCGGTCAAAGTGACAGGCGTTTTTTTCATTGATCCAGTAGCCCATGTCGTCGGAAAGGGTAGCCCATACCGAAACAGGCACGTCATGCCGGTTGTAGGTCTCCAGCATATGAAAAAAATCTCCAGTGTCCTGTCCGAATTCCAGCTTATAGTTCAAGGTCACACCGTATTGCTTGAAAAGCGCCAGAACATGTTCCCTGCAGACTTCTTTCGGGGGAGCAAACTCACACCAGATTCTCGTATCCATGCTGTAGCCTCCTCTCCAAAATAGTGTATAATAGGTAAAGGGATACTTAGGGTAAAAGGTACAAAATTATAATATCCATAAAAGAAAACTATATGATACAGGGTGATAAAATGACACATGGCTATCGTATGATAAAAGACTATGGTGAAGCAAGCTTTATCGAAAAAAAATCAAAATTCATTTCCTATACCAGGCCGGTTCAGACGGAGGAGGAGGCTTTGCAGTTCTTAAGCGGCATCCGCAAGAAGCACTATGATGCCACACACAACTGCTACGCCTATGTCCTTGGGGAAAACGGCGGAGTCCAACGGTCCAGCGACGACGGGGAGCCCTCCGGCACGGCCGGTCTTCCCATACTGGAGGTGCTGCGGAAGGAAAACCTCACCGACACCATCATCGTTGTTACCCGTTACTTTGGCGGCATCATGCTGGGCGCAGGAGGGCTTATCCGCGCTTATACCGAAGGGGCTGCCGGTGCAGTCAGGGCAGCCGGCACCGTTCTGGTGCAGCCTTATGCCGTCTATTCCCTGATGATTGACTATAGCGCCTTAAGCAAGCTTCAGTATGAGCTGCCAAGGAAACAGTATCTCATCACCGATATTCAGTACGCCGATACTGTCAGCATGCGGATCCTGACGCGCTTGAACCAGAAGGATGCCTTTCCTGCGGATTCGGCGGAATGGACAAACGGCACTGCGGCCTGCAGCTTCCTGGGCATTGAGCTGCTGAAGCTGGATGAAGCCAATGATAAAATCATCCCATAACGCACAAGAGGCACATACGGTTGGTATTGTGCCTCTTGCTTCGTTATTTCGCTGGTTAGTCGTAATAGTAGTAATCACCGTAGCCATAAGACGGATAACCATACCCGTAATGCGGTCTTCTTCTGCGGAACCGTCTTCTCCTTCTCCCCAGCTCACCAAGCAGCAAAAGCCCCAGCAGGTCTCTTGCAAAACGCCTTCTGCCGAATTGTCTGCCATCTTCCTCTTCTGCCATATCCGGCATTTCGCCTATCATGATGCGGTAGGTACTTTCAATCATGATATTGATGCTTTCCCTATCAGGATAGGAAGTGTAGATCTTGTCGTTCTTCTTTTCCATTTTATCTACGGCGGACTTGACATAGGGCATCATCTTTTTGCTGGCATCGGAATACATCTCAGCAAAGTAATCGTCGTCCTCTTCATCCTCCTGGTGATGCACCATATCCATGTCCATCATGGGCATTTGCATCCCCTGCATCATCGGCATCGGCATCTGCATCTGCATCATCGGCATCTGCATCATCGGCATCTGCATTTCTTCCGTCTCCGGCATGGTCATGGGTCCTGCCATATGCATCTGCATCATGGGGCACATAAATTTATTGCGCATTAGGCTTCCTCCCTTAATTCACAATTCAATACATATTATTCCTGAGGCGCCTATTGGTGCATGTCTGCTTATACGTCCCCGGAATCTGTATAATATCTCTTTACCGGTAAAACCCTATTGTATGGAATAACTCATGAAGATGGGGGCAAAACCGATGGATCATATTCCTTTCCCGGTGATCAGGACTGAAAGGCTGCTGCTCAGGGCTGTCAGGGACTCGGATCTGGACAGCCTTTTCCGGATGTACAGCAACCCCCTGGTCTCTGAGTATGATAGTTTCTGTCCTATCAAAAGCACCGGCGAGGCGAGGCAGCTCCTGGCAAGCAGCCGGGATGAATACCGGACAGGGAAAAGGATTCCCTGGGGAATAGCCCTGCAGTCCGACGACCTGCTGATCGGAACCTGCAGCCTGCTTAATTTTGCTGAAGCGCCCAAGCACTGCGAAATTGGCTGCGCCATAACCCCTGAAATGTGGCATAAGGGGTATGCGGTAGAGGCTATGGGCTATGCCATGAAGTATGCCTTTGATATGCTTGGGCTGGAGATGATCCTGGCTTACGCTGCTCCCGAAAACGCTGCCTCTCACCTGATGCTGCAAAGACTGGGTTTTGCCAGGCTGAAAACAATCAAAAACCGGTCCTTCTACAAAGGCCGGTTTCACGATGAAGTATCCTATCAAAAGAGCCGGTAAATTTTCTCCGGATAGGGCGAAGCCCTTTCGAAAGGGTGTTAATTTATTGTATAATGATACCATCACAGATAGAGGAGGAATCATGATGTCCATCTTCCGGCTTGACGAGATTCAGGAAAAAGAGTTCATTCCAGGTTACTTTGTACGGTTTGTCCATTCGGAAAATATGACTATGGCGCACTGGCGCATCGAAGCGGGGCATGCCCTTCCGGACCACGCCCATCCCCATGAGCAGGTCGTCAATCTGATTGAGGGAACCTTCGAGCTGACCCTGGATGGTGTCCCCCATGTCCTTGAAGCACCGGCCGTTGCGGTAGTCCCCTCCAATGTGAAGCATTCCGGAAAGGCCTTGACAAAAGTGCGGATCATCGATGCCTTCTACCCCGTCAGAGAAGATTATAGAGACAAGTAGAGCTTCACATTGCTGTGAAGCTCCTCTTTTTGCTTAACCTATGGCGTTTTTTATCTTTTGGGGCACCCCTGACAGCTTTACTGCCGGTACCGAGCAAATGGCAAAGCGGATCCCTCTGGTCAACGGTACTGCAAAGATATTGTCCTTCTTCAGGCGGTCACAGGCATCACCCGGCTGTATAGCCGGTATGGTAACAAAGAAGCCTGCTTTATAGGGACAGGTATCCAGCCCGATTTGCTTCGCTTCCTCTGTAAATACCGCAGCCCTCTCTACCAGCAGCTGCTCCAGTTCCTTGCGTTCTGCCTCCACCTGCAGAAGGATTTCGCTGTCATGCATGATAGTGGAAAGCAGCTTCATGCCGCAGCGGGTTCCGTTGGACCAGGTTCCACGGTTGGACGCCTGACAGACATCGTAAAACTCCTGGACCACGTCCTTATTGGCACTGAGGCCGATGGCAGCCCCCGTCCTCAAGCCGTACATGGTCAGACTTTTTGATACACTGTATGCTACCACGATAAGCAGGTTCTCCGGCAGGTTGGAAAGGTGCTTCATAAAGTCCCTGCCTGACGGACCGGCATAATCGATATAGGCAATATCGCAGAGCAGCGTTATTTTCTTTGTTCCGTCCGCCGCCTGGTGCTTAAGCACCTCCAAAAGCTGCAGCCACTCCTCACCGGTAAGGGCAAAGCCCGTGGGATTATGGGCGGGAGAATTCAGGAGGATCACCAGACTGTCCTGTCTGGCAAGCAGCTCGCTAGACTTTTCCTTAAAGGAAGCCAGGTTGAATTTCTTATCCTTGTCGAAATAGCTGAAGACGCCCAGCTTGCGCAGGTTTTCCTCAGCCAGCGTCTTATAGGGTCCCCAGAACCAATCGGAGGTCAGTATGGTATCACCTATGTCGGAGTAATTCCAGATGGTATGGCGGAGTGCACCGGAGCCTCCCGGCGTTGCCACTGCCTTGATGAATCCCTCCGGCCTGCTGTCCTTGAATGCGGCTGAAACGGCGGCTTCCAGAAAATCCGGGGTACCGGCGATGGGTGCATAGGCTGCATACTCGGTATCCGGGATATTCCGCAGTACTTCCATCACCGTGGGCATGACGGCCAGTTTCTCTTCGTCATCCAATATGGCGCCTACGGTGGCATTGATTACCTGCTCTTTTCCGTACATGGCTGCAGCATTGACCGCTTCCCGGTTGGCAGCGAATATTTTATCCTCTGCCTGTATATTGTTGACATGCTTCGCAACCATCGAATAATGATGACTCATCCAATCCCTCCAAACTAGTACTCTGTTAACTCTAATTCTATTATATCCTGAAATGCATAAATATCAATCCCAAACCCATCAAAGCCTTCCATTCTGAACATCCGCTATTCCTTTTTTCCGAAAATACAGGTTCTGTTCCTGCCGGTATTCTTCGCTTGGTACAACGCTTTGTCCGCCGACTGGATAAGCTTTTCCATATCGCTGCCATGAAGGGGGTAGCAGGAGATTCCCAGACTGCAGGTGATTCTCGGCGGATCGCTTTCATTGATGGCTGTCAGGCTGATTTTCTCCACTGCCATGCGCAGCTTTTCCGCTGCCGTAAATGCAGCATCAACATCCGTCTGGGGCAGAACCATAATGAACTCTTCCCCGCCATACCGGGCTGCCACATCGCTTTCCCGGGTGTAGGACTTGATGGTCTCGGCAAAACGCATCAGAACATAATCCCCGGCTTCATGGCCGTAGGTGTCGTTGAAGCGTTTGAAATGGTCTATGTCGATCATGACGATGCTCAAGTACTGATTGTTGCGCTTGGCCTGGTTGATCTGCTTCTCCAGATAATCATCCAGGAACCGCCTGTTGAACATCTTTGTCAGCGTATCGGTTGAAGCCATCGTGTTCAGGCTCTCCAGCAGCCTCAGATTGCTGATGACCGGTGTGATGGTGTCAACATAAAGCTTAAGCTCCGATACCATTTCATCGGTAAAAAAATTCTTCACATCGCTTTGAATCTGTATGATTGCGGAAACGTACCCTCCCACCACCACCGGAATGCACATGTGGGATGCCGCTTCGCTGTGAAAGTCCCGGCAGTTGAAATCCCTGTCCTTGTCGTTCATGATGAATTCCTTGCCGCTCCGGATCGCCCAGCAGGCTTCCTCCGGTGTCCGGATAAACCGGTCGATGGCAGTACCGTCATCCTTCAGGGCTTTGTACATTTTAAGATTCTTATCCGTATAATCCTTTTGTACGATGATGACCTGCCGGATATGTTCCTTGGCCCTCAAAATATCGAAAAGCAGTTCATAGACCTCGTCCTCGGTAATGGCCTGCCTAACCATATCGGAGAACTTCTTCAGGTCCCCCAGCCGTTTGGTGTGCTGCTTCTCCTTCTGCAGGATCCTGTCCGTCCGCTGATAGGACCATGCAAGGATGGAGAACACGGCTGACAGCAGCAGGATAATGATGATGCTGAAGTTCTTCAGTTGGTTGGCGGAAGAGTCCGCCAGTTGATCGTGATAGAGGATACCCTGTGCGCCTATCACCTGCCCGCTCATATCCTTGATGGGCCTGAAAGCGCAATAGAGAAAATGCTCATACATCAATCCGCCCTGAATGCCGCTATTCATCCGGCCGATATAGATGCCGCCTTCCTGCAGCACCTTGCGCGCAATCGGCTCCTCCAACTTTCCGCCTATGCGGAAACTGTCTTCCTCTGCTGCAACATTACTGGAAATAATGGTATCTCCGGCAGTGATGATACCGCGCATACCGGTTTCTTCCATGATTTTATTCAGGATAATGGTATCCCCATCTAGGCTTATAGCCGTTACAATGGCGCCTGCAGCCGAAGAGCCGCTCCCGACCGGTACCGCTGCATACTGCACCAACTGCTCTCTTGCCTGATTCTTCTGAGCAAGCAGGTGGGTTCCCATAACGGCTTGCTTCTGCTCCAACACATTCCTGATCATGTCGTGCAATATCAGCTTGTCTGCCGAGCGGAGCGTCCTCGTTCCTTTTACATGCTCAGCCATGATCCGGCCGTCCTTGTCTACCACATACCATTCGTCAACATAGCTCCGATGAACCGCCCAGCCTTCCAGTGTACGCTGCAAGGCGTCCGCATCTCCGGCAGCCAGCCGCTCCTGCAGGCAGGCTTCAGAGGAGGCCTGCAGCATGCCCATCCGCATCTGGCCCATATAAATGCCGTATGAGGTCTCTGCAAAGCGGATATTTCTTTCCATGATATTATTGAGGTTGTCCTGAAGCTGCCGCGAATAGGCTGTATAGATGGCACCGCCCATCAGAATGCCCACAAGGAACAATGCAGTCCATACCAGTACGATCCTTCGATTCCGAAAAAAATAACTGCCCATTGCCCTTCCCCCTCAAGCATGATTTTTTTGCCCGTAAACCAACGCTATTACTCTGTATTTTATCACAATGCTATCGATTTTCGATGTTTTTCGACTAAAATTTTGCCTATATTTCCTTTATCGGCATGATATGCCGGTGTATCCATCATTCATGGGCTATATTTTTTTGTTCTGTGCAGAAACTATTAGGGAATTCGTTATCAATCAAAAAGGAGGAACCCAAATGCCGAATAACAACACCCCTCAGATAGAAGCCAAAAACCTGTCAATTGTATCGGATCAGCTGAATTTGGAGGCACTGGCCACCAAAAAATACAAGCAGGCAGCGCAGAACTGCACCACCCAAGAGCTGATCGACCTTTGCAACCAGGCTGCGCAGAAGCACAAGAAACATTACGACGACCTGCTGAACTATCTGAATTCGCACCAGTAAGGAGGAAGCGGAATGAACAATAAGAATACATTAAGCGAGCAAGATATTCTGAACGATCTGCTGACCATGGAAAAACAAGTGACCTCAGCATATAATACCGGCATTACCGAGGCATCGTGCAAAAACCTGCGCCAGACACTTACGGATTCCCTGACGGATACCCAGGCTATCCAGTACAACGTCTTCGATGCCATGAGGCGGCAAGGCTGGTATCAGACCAAGGACGCACCGGACCAGGACGTAACCACCGTCAAGGATAAGTACACTCAGTTGAAAAACCAGCTCTAGCGAAATAAAAGAAAGACCGTGATCCCGGCCGGGATCACGGTCTTTCCTTATTCCATCTCTACCATGAGATTGCCTTCCTTGTCATAGAAGCCTTCCTCATCCACCTGGACATAGCCGTCCGTTGCATCACAGAGGAAATCCAGCATACATTCCAGGAACGACCAGCCCGCCTCCGTCATATCCTCGTCCACCTCAAAGGCATAGACCTGTACCATGTTTTTGACAATCTCCAGTGCCTTTTTCTGACCTTTGCTGTAGGGAAGCTTTTTCAAAGCTTCCAGGAACTCCGTCTGCTCCTCCTGGAACAGGCCTCCCGGTTGATCCTTTGTGTTGCGCTCCAGCTCTATCGGCTTGGTATCTTCACCATATTGGATCACAAAATGCGTCCACTCCGCGTTATTGAATTCCGGCTCATCCTTTCCCGGGGAGGTAGCAAATTCATAACCCGCCTCCACCAGTTCATCGCATAGCGCATACAGGGAAGGATAGTCCTCCGCCAGTGAAAAAATCCTCACATAAAAGCTCATGTCCATCTCTCCTAAACCATCATTTACTTCATCCATATTATACTATATCCAGGCAATATGCGACAGCCTATTCGCATTCCCTCATGGTCTGAGATTCTTCGCTGCGCTCAGAATGGCAGGCACCTATGACGCAGCCAAGCTTTTCGGCAAACTGCTTTACATCCAGTGATGTGTTGCAGCAGTAGCCATTTGGCCGCTCATTGATGATGCCTATGACCGGAATGGCACCCACATCCGCTATTCCGCTCAAAAGCTCCCGCTCGCAGGCCACGGCAAGTATCAGATCAGGCCGCATTTCTCTTACAAGGCTTCGGGCGGCTGTTCCGCCGCCAACCACAGCAGCCCGGGCACCCACCGCCCTGGTCAGCTCCCTGACCTCCCCGATCCTGCAGCGGCCGCACTGGGCACAGCGCCCAATGTCCTCCGTGATCTTGCTGCCGCAATCCTTGTTCTGCATGCAGTGAGGCAGCAGCACCAGCACCTGCTCCGGTCTGATTTCTCTCTTGACCGCAGCTGCCAGGGCGTTGTTTATCCGGATATAGATCCTCCGGATATCATCCACGTCACTGTTCAATAGCTCTGCTGCAGCAATGCAGACCGGCAGCATAAACTTCAGGCCGAACTGCAGGAAAAGCAGGATCCCGCTTCTCACTTGGTTGCTCCGGTATGTATATGAAATAGATGCCATTGTGACGGTCAGAAAGATTTCAAAAAAAAGGATCAATAGAATCAGGTTCAGCAGAAGCCGCTTATATGGATGATCGTAGGACATGAAATAGAAGTAGGAAAGCACCAGTTCAATCAGAAGAACAAAAGCAATAAAAAAAGAACCGTATCTATTGAAGCCCCTTAGGCTCCTACCCAGTTTGTTTTCTCCGGCGGACATCCGCATCACCCCTGTTATTTTGCATTTCCGCTGAATTTGTGTTATTGCAACTGACGTAAATGGTTGCCAACTACATTGGCTGTTTGTTGGCAACGCATTTCCAACGATGTATTAGCGAAAAATAGCCGCTTCAAAATTGGGGAATTATTGTTTAACTGTTCCTTAGTATGTTAATAAACCTCAAAAGTATTCGTATAGACTTTTTTTTCTGTATCATACTAATATTAACAGTATCATTGTGAATGCAATTGGAGGTACAAATGAACCAATCTTCCACACCAGCGCAACAGATTCAGGAAAAAGGGCGGATCAGCGCCCTTCAGCTTGCCCTGCTGAACGTTACCTTCATCATCGCAACAGCTGATGTCTTCCTTCCTGCTTTTGTAGCAGAAGAGGCCCAGCAGGACTCTTGGCTGGCCGTCATTGTGGGTACCGCCACTTCCCTCGCCATCATAGCCGTTTTCTTGTCACTGGGCCTCCGATATCCGGAGAAGACAATCATCCAGTATGCCTGTGATATATTGGGCAAACCGCTGGGTAAGCTGGTAGGCTTTCTCTATACGTTTTTTTTTCTGTTCCTGTCCTATGCCGTTACAGGCGAGCTGGGAGAAATATTTACCATATCCTTTAACCCTGCAGCACCCGTTTCCCTGTACAGCATCGCAATCATTACGGTTGCCGCTTATGCAGTCAAGAAAGGACTGGAGGTCATCACAAGGATCAACGAGGTATTGCTGCCTGTCGGCATGCTGGTTTTGTTCTTCATAGCCACCGTCAACCTACCGCACATGGATCTGAAATATTTCCGGCCTTTCCTGTACAACGGCATCCCGCCTGTTTTAAGGGGCGGTATTCTGATACAGAGCTGGCTCATAGAGTCGGTATTTGTCCTCCAATTGATACCTTTTGTGAAGGAGCGGGAAAAAATCAGAAAGCATGTTGTGTTATCCATCGTCTTCTTAAGCTTGGGACTTCAGACCGGTGTCATGACGATTGCGGTGCTGGGCCCCCTTACAGGCAAGATGCTTTTTCCCGCGTTGGAGTATGTCCGCTATGCCAGCATTGGGGTCTATATCAATAATCTCGATATCAGCATCATGGTGGTATGGATATCCGGTATCTTTGTCAAGATCGCCCTGGCCTATTATCTTGCCGTACTGGCTCTCGCCCAGCTTTTCGGCTTCCCCTCCTATAAAGAGCTGGTGGTGCCTGTCGGCTTATTGATTATTTCACTGTCTATCGTCGCATCCCAGTCCATCGTAAAATTTGTACACGAATTGCATTATATTTTCCCTTTCTATTCCTTTTCCATGGCGTTTATCCTGCCTGCCATTCTTCTGCTGGTTTCCGTGATAAAGGATAAAATATCCGGCACATCAGGCAAGACTCAATCCGATCAATCTTAGAAATGGAGGTACATACATATGAAGTACTTTTTTTATTACGGTTCAATCGCTATTGCCTGGCTCTTATTCCTATGGGCGGCCGGAAGAAAGAAACCGGGACTCCATGATATCTTGATCGGTATTGTTTCCGTGGCCTTTTCCCTGGCTTTTGAAATCTTGCTTGGCACATATGCACGCCTTTATTATTACATTGATCCGCCTTATGACATCCCGTACATGGTGGCTGCTTCCATTCTGCTCTATCCACTGCTCAATACCCTATACGTCCTCTTCCTGCCCAAAAAAACAAAGACAGCTCTGCTTTATACTGTCTTTTGGATTGCCGCCATGCTTGTTTTCGAATGGGCCAGCATCTTGACCGGTACAGTGGTGCTTACCGGATGGAAAATGGTCCCTTATTCCTATCTGACTTATGTGCTGACCTACTCATGGATCTATCCGCTCTATCGCTACTTGAACAGCAAGTACAAAATAGAAGAAGCAAAGGCTTACCGGTAAGGCGGCTTCAAAATCAGCTTGCTGAATAAGGCACCATATTTTGTTGCATTGATATTGGTATTGTATATGATCGGTACAACACCCGGCATTCCCAGAGCCGTCACCAGCATATCATAGCCTGCATTGGTCATGGTGTTGAACAGCTTCCTGAACTGCCGCATCTCTATATTTCTGTCCATGATTTCCTTGATCTGCTTCTCGTAGTCTTTCCCCAACATAATGGACCGTGCTGTGCTGACTCCCATAACGGCCGCATTGATGTGTCCGAAGCCCAGAAAGGGCTCCACACCACCGCCGGCGTTCCCTATAAAATACAGGTTCCCCAACCGGTGCGGATAGGCAAACCCGCTGGTATGTGCCATTTTGAACTCTTCGACAATTGGATATCGAATATTCTCAGAATACAAAAAAAGCTCCCAATACCGGTCTACTTCCTTCTCGTTGACCTCCGTCGCAATCAAGATCAGTGACGCTTTCTTATTGTCAAAGGCAGTCAGGTAGGCATAGCCGTTCTTGGTATAATCCTTGTTCAGCCACACGATAAGCCGGGTGGGATCGAAGCTGCCCAATACGACAGCCCCCCTGACATAGGTCTTGAGCCAGCTCTGCCAGATTCCCTGCTCTTCTGCTGCAGCTGAGGTACCGTTTGCTATGACGACATAATCGTATTTTTGTGCAAGCCTCTCATAATCTCCGTACTCATTCAAGAAGAGCCTTGACTTCTTCAGCTTGTTATACATCTGTACTTTCAGGGAATCCGGATCCCTGGTGTATTTGAAGAAATAACCGAAGTGCCCGTAAAGCGTGGTGGTTTTATTGGGTGCGCGGTGTTCTAAGGAACGTACGACATTATAGGGTGTTATGTCGAGGGCAAGGTCTTTTCTAAAGTACTGAAGCATATCCTTGTGGGGACGGTGGGTGATATCCAGTATGGCCGTAATATGGCTGATGGCTTCTCCCACATAGCTTCTCATTTCATATATATCGGGCGCTGTGCCCAGCCGCTCCAGCTCATGAGCGCAGTATAACCCTGCCAGACCCGCCCCGATGATAGCAACCTTCATCGCTGTCAGCCTCCATATCTGTCAAGCATTTTAAACCAAAAATATACTAGTACACCGATTATTGAGGTTAATATCGTATAGGTTAGCAAGCTGATCTCAAATCTCATTGCAATTGCCCCTTTTTATCGTCTAGCATCACCATGGTGAACCAGCTGAGGATGATCATAACGCCGAGGTTGACCTGCAAGCTGTCTATGTAATGCCAATTTGTATAGACAACATTCTGCCGGAGAACAAGAAGCAGTTCCTGCGCTGAGTATAGTGCTGCCAGTGCCAATACATTCAGTATATTCATTCTTTTGCTCTTAGGATGGTATTGAACCAATAATATGCCTACCACAAGCACCGGCCCAAAAACAAAAAAGCCGGAAGAGCGAAAAAAGTAAAAGGCATTTTTGTGAATTTCATACAAGCCATGTGTCATTGCCTGAGTATCTACCAGAAACTGCAGTGCCACCGCTATTACGCCGCCCCAGACACTCCTTTTCAATCTTTTCCAGTCAATCAACAAAAAAAAGAGAATCCAGCTCACAATAAAGAGAATCAGCCATTCCATCCGGAACCTCCTGTAATACCGCTAATAATTGGGCTTCTTGGGAAATATTTTGCCGATGATCCCGGCAGCACCCTTATACCGTTCAACCTTTTGCTGCAGCATGACAATATCCCGCATATCGTCATCCCGGAGCTGTGTCAGGATTGATCTCACCTCCGGATTTCTGGCTACCATCATGTTTTGATTGTATGACAGCTGACTGGCGATCTTATATTGCAGAATATCCTTCAAAATATCCAGCTCTTCCACTGCAGTTCCTCCTCTTTGCCTAACCCTGTATCTTCAGCTTGATCATCTTGTCCTTCAGGATTTTGATGTGCTCCTCCGAGGTTTTCTTCATCTTCTTCAGCATATCCTTCAGTTCCTTGTTTTTCAGATCGGTATAGTAGTCCTCATATTTTTTTATCAGCAGTTCTTCTTTGTCTATGGCATTCCGAAAGACGATGCTGAGGATGTATTCCTGTAACAGCTCCTCCATAAATATTCCCCCTGTAAATGCTGCTATATTATTCATATTTTCCCGCAGCTTTGCAGATATTATACTTATCCTGTATTTCGCATGTCCCAGTTCGCACCTCGCGATGATGCTAATGGGCACTATTGGGAAAAACCCATTGAGAAGGTTTTTCGAAAAGCAGCTTCAGCAGCATGCCCGGCGTGGGCAATTCCAGGTCTAGCATAACATCATAGCTGTAAGCCAATGCAATGAGCATCAGAATCAGATATACGGCCAGCTCGGCTTTTTTCTTCTGCATCAGCATGCTTCTCCCCTGTATGATGCTGATGCCTACATAAATGACAGCTACAAGATAAACCATAGTCCAGCTCTCCTAGTTACTGACTTTGATACTGTTCTGTATGATCCCGATTCTGACCAGCTTTACCTGGACATCGTACTTGACCGGTATACCCGCATATAGCTCCGGCCATTCCTTCCCGATCTCCCGCCATGTGTCCGGTTCCTTCCGGTAGATGGCATCTCCAAAGCCGAAGATATCCGCCTTGTATTCCTTCTGCGCTTTTTTGACGGCAGCCTTCATCTCTTTCACGATACTCTGCGCAAATTCCTTTTCGGCCTTTTCGATGACCGCAGGGTCCATCAAATCGTCCATGCAGGAGTTCTCTACAACTCTCCCCCGGACACGCAGCTTGATCTCCATTGAGACGCCGTCTTCCGTTACCACCGGCCTGACATCGCTCTTGGCAGATGTGGTTTCCATTGCAAGGCTGCCTTTGCTGTCGCCTAAGTCCACCACAACAGCACCGATTTTTGCCTTATTGACGATCCACAGATAGCCCCGGGTTTCATAGTCGCTGAAAAAGCCCTTCAGTGAGCATTCATGGAATACGGCACTGCCGGATAGGAAAGACAATTCTTCCCCCTCCCCCCGGCCTTCGTGCTGCGTCGTTCTCTCCCGATAGGTGGAGAAGGTCCTGCCGCTGGCCTTCTCAATACCGATATGGCCTGCAACACTTCCGGTATCCTGTTCGGTAAAGGTCTTGGCAAAATCCAGCAAAGTCGGAACATAGGCCTTGGACCATTCATCCATGTTGCTGATCAGGCCCTTCATTTCCGAGTATAAGTTATTTTCAATGTCGGCGGGCGCCTCCATGACATCCTTGGCCGGTCCGGAGCTGACCAATACATGATTTCTCAACCGGAGCTCCCTGTTGCGGATAAAAAAATCCAATATTTCCGTCAAGCCTGCCCGGGCTGCTTCTTCCCCAATGATGACAATATCGTTCTGAACCCAGGTCAGTTTCTTGGATGCATATTTCCTAAGATTCTTCGATGCCTCCATGGGGCTTTTCCCTGTTGCGCTGCCGATCCAGGTACTGGACTTTTCTCCCTGCTGCATCATGCCGCCAACCGGATAAACAGCCATGACGGTGATCTGGTATTTTCCGTCCTCATTCAGGTCAATACCGGTAACCACCACGATCCCCAGTTCTCCCAGTTCGTTATAGCCGTAGCAGCCGCCAAAGCACATCGCTGTACATCCAAGCAAAAGCAGTAATGTGATTGTCTTCTTCATTTCAATCACCCGCCTGCCCGCTGTTTTGTTCCGGATCCGACTGCTCTGCACGGTTTTTCCATATCCTTATATTATCTTGGATATACGTCGGCCTTTTCTTCAGATATTTCGCCGGCAGCATGATGATGCTGTCCTTCAAGCCCTGGGTATCGGACGGCGTGAAGGGGGATAGATAAGGTACACCGAAGGACCTCAGGGCTGCCATATGGATCAGTAGAATCAGGATGCCCGTAATGATCCCGAATATCCCCATGGTGGCGGCAAGTAACATGAAGGGGAACCTCAGTACACTGGCCTGCCGTTTGGTATTCAGCTTGGGTATCATGAAGGATGCCAATCCTGTAATGGATACGACTACCACCATCATGGGGGAAATGAGGCCTGCCTGGACGGATATCTGTCCGATAACCAAGGCACCAACGATACTCAATGCGTTGCTGATCCTTGCAGGCATCCGGATACCGGACTCCCGGACAATCTCAAAGATGACTTCCATCAGGACCGCTTCGACAAAAGCCGGGAACGGTACATCCGCCCGGGCATTCAGGATGGATATCAACAGATTCGTGGGGATCATCTCCGGATGATAGGTGGTAATGGCAATATAGGCAGAGGGGCCTAGAAGCGAAATGAAAAAGGCAAAATACCGCAGCATCCGGATAAAACCGGTAAAGTAGCCCCTATCATAATAATCCTCCGCTGCCGTGAAAAGGAAAGAGAAAGTGGTCGGTGCAATCATGACAAAAGGGTTCCCGTCTATCAAGATGGCAAATCGTCCCTCGGATAGCGCTGCCGCACAGGAATCAGGCCTTTCCGTAATCTCTGACTGGGGAAAGGGAGAAAGCGGATCATCTTCAACGAAAGAGATCAGTTCACCTACTGCAAGCGCAATGTCGATATCCATTTTTTGCAAGCGTTTCCTCGCTTCATCAACAATACCCGTTTCAATGATCCCTTCAATATAGGCCAAAATGACCTTCGTCTTGCCTTGGCTTCCGATCTCAAAGGCTTCCATCTTAAGCGCATGCGTCTTGATCCGCCTCCGGACCAGAGTCAGATTGACACCGATGTCTTCGACAAAAGCCTCCTGCGGTCCCCGCACAACCGATTCGATCTTGGCTTCCGAAACGCTCCGCGTCTCCATGGCTTTGACATCCACTGCATAGGCAGTGGCATATCCATTCACTAGTAATAAGCACTGGGCCTCCAATATGCTTTTCAATGCATCCTTCAGCATAGTGACTTCCTTGTACTGACTGACAGCCAATATTTCATCCTTGACCCACGCCGGGGGCCCGGCACAGGTTTCCGTCGTTGTCTCCCGGGGTTTCTGATAGGCCATCAGCCGTTCTATGATGTCATGGTTGAGCATTTCCTTGTTGGTCATGCCATCAAAAAACACAATGCTGCAAAGACGGCCGTTTGCCATGGAAAAACGGCGGAACTGGATATCGCTGCAGCCTTTGAATGCTGCCTCCAGGGCTTTAAGATTCACATCCATATCGATAGACAGAGCCCCATCTTCATAGGGCTTGTATCCATCCTGCTGAATTCTGTCCACCCGATCCTGCAGCCGGTTTTTCTGCGGCCTGCTTCCCAAATTTTTCATATTCTGCAGCTTAACAGGCTGCTTTCCCGTCATCTTGTAACGCTTCATCCCGTCTTATACTTCCTTCGCATGCTGATGCCGTCATTTGCATATGCTTTAGTTTTTTACCCCGCTTGATTTTTATGCAAAAAAAGAAGGCGGAATCCATCTTTCGACAGATTTCGCCTTCTCCAGCCATCTATTTACGCCTGCAAAACCTATTGCCTATAGCCCATTGCCTGTATCCTTACAACAATTTATAAAAAATCAGATCGTCCACATATTCACCGGCTGCCTCGTTATAGTGGTGCCGGTAAACCGTCCCTGAGACAGTAAAGCCCAGCCGCAGTGCAGTGTTGATGGACGGCAGGTTGTCGCTGTATACATAGATCCTGGCCAGGCTGACGCCGTCTTTTTTCATATCCTCCAGCCCTGCCAGGACCAGCTCCTTTGCAATGCCTTTGTTGCGGTAGTCAGGATGGGTGGCTGCGGTCAGCAATACGGCATACCTGGTACCTGGCTCTCCGCCCCGGATGGCACGTAGTATGGACAAGACATTTTCCCCGTCTTCTGCAATATAGAGAAAAATGTGATCATCGGACAGCCATTTTTTCAGTTCTTCCTTGTGGGACAAATCCACAATAGAGACGCCGGCCTTCTCAAGCTTCAATACCTCCACCAGCTCCCAAACCTTCTCCAGATCGCTCAAGTGCATCGGTCGATAGACGATATCCATTATGTATCCCTCCTAAAAGATGGTCTTACATTATATTTTAACGGATGGAGAGCATCTATTCAAGATAAGGAAAAGCGCCTTTCGGCGCTTTATAGTGTAGACAAACCTTATTTCGGGACGGCTGCTTCGGAGTATCGGTTGCCTGCGTTCCAGAGAAGGAATTCTTTGACTCCGTTTTCCTCCAAGGCTTTGATCTGTTCCTCGACCTGCTTGTCCGTATATTTGATGTAGCCTTTGACCCAGGGGGCCGTGAAGTCCTGTATCCAGGGCCTGATGGCCGCAGGCGTCTCAATATTCTTGTTCCTTGCCACCGAATCCTTGGTGGAGTGATAGATGGTCTCATAGGGGTACGCATCAGGTACACTCAGCCCATAGGTCCCGTTGGCATAGTGACTGGGATACATCATGGGGCACACATAGTCAACCATGTTGCTGACCGCTTCCCAATACTGTCCCAGGGACATGTCATCCGCTACCGAGCCCACCAGACCGTATATGTCTGCGGAGATATACACGCCCAGCGGTGCCAGCTGTTCTCTTGCATACTTCAGATAGTTCTGGATGGTCTCCGGCTTAGATTCGCCGGTGGTGTTGCGGTAGTCCAGGGACTTGTCCAGCCTGCCGCCGTTTGAAGCGGGAAACCGCACATAGTCGAACTGGATCTCATTGAAGCCCGCCTCCGCTGCTTCCTTGGAGACAGCCAGGTTGTATTCCCACAGGTTCCGGTCATGAGCGGAAGCCCATACAAGGCCGTCGCTGTTGGTAAAGGGCTTCCCTGTTTCCCTGTAAATAATGGCCTTATCCGGGTTATGCCTGGTATAGGTGGGATCCTTGAAGGACACAATACGTGCTATGGTGTAGATATTGTTTTCCTTCAACTTTTTCATCAGGCCGGCAATATCCTTGACCGTGGCTTTCTTGTTGGCATCGGGGCTGTATTTCTCCGCTGCCTTGGTGGGAAACAGCATGTAGCCGTTGTCATCCTTGACATCAATGACAAAGGTGTTGATGCCGGTCCGTTTGGTCATCTCGATCAGCTCATCCAGACGCCAGTTGGAGGCGGAGTAAATGGTGACGTAGATGCCTTTTACTTCCACCCTGGGATTTCCAGGGTACTCATAGGTCTTCTGCTGGGGCGAAAAATCCAGCTTCCTAAGCGCTTCCCCCAGAAGCTCTGTGCGGTCTCTGACAGTGTGTTCGGCCAGAATCCATCCCGTCTGCTGAGCCTTAACACTTTCATAGCTGACCTTATACCACAGCTTGTCCGCTTCATCCTTTTTCTCCTCCAGGAGCACGACGCCGGTTCCCTTGATCAGACTGTCCAGCACCTTTGCATCAGGCTTCGCCTCTTCACGGACCTTCAGCTTGCTGGCACTGACATACACCGCGTTTTTGGGTTCCTGTACCGCATCTCCGGGTGCTGCCGCTTCTGACGGTTCTTCCGCAGGTGTTGCTGCCGCTTCTGACGGCTCTTCCGCAGGTGTTGCTGCCGGCTCTGCCCCTGCCTGTGCAGGCGTCACACGGCTGTACACACAGCTGGCTGCAACTACGATTACAACGCATAATAGAATAATTGCTACAATTCCTTTTCTTGTCATTCTGCTCGTCATACGGCACCTCCTTCCAACATTATACCATGAAATTTGACTGAATTTGTTGCATTTTTGTTTCATTTTAACAGTAAAAAAAAGAAATGCAGGCAATTCCTGCATTTCCACTTTGACCCGGCCTAAGCCAGATATTTCTCATTTTTTCGGTTCACTGCTTCAAGTATCCTGTCCTTTAGGGCCTCCGCATCTTCAACAAAAGAAACCGGCAGCTTCTTAGCCATATTGAAATTAATGTCCAAGTCCACACACCCGTCATCCTTGGATGCTTCCCGGATGATCTCACCAAAGGGCTTCTTCTGCTTGACGCCTCTGACACAGTCCATTCCCTTATGCCGCCTTTTTACAAAAGCATAAACCAGATGCCTGCCGTCGTCCAGACCGTGAACGGCACAGAAGGCGATGTCCTCGATGCGGACCGTCAGACGGCTGAAAGGCCTTACAACCACAATTTTTTTGTCGTCCATGGTGATCTTGAGTATCACACCGCTATAAGCCAGCGGAACAAAAATCAGAATCAGACCCATGAGAAAATAGGTCAGAAATCCCTTGGGGAAAAAGAAAAAAATCGTCAGCAGCAAAGCAACCATAATGGCCAGCATCACGGCCGGTCCTTTGATTGCTTCGGGTCTTGCCTTATATTCGGTCACAGCTTCTCCTCCTCAATACCCTTCATTCAATATATCTATTATAAATAAATCTTGTTCAAGAAGCAAATTGATAATTTTTTATTTATTATTTCCTATTTGTGATTTGAATCACGGTGATGCCATATAAATATCGTTAGAATAAAAATGTGCTTGGAAAACAAAAGCAAAACGCCATCGGTAAAATTTAAATAAATAAGAGGAGGAATCGTCATGTTCTGTAACCAATGTGAACAAACACCCAATGGGGGCTGTACCAAAATAGGGGTATGCGGTAAAAACGAGGATATCACCGCTTTGCAGGATACCATGATCTTTGGCCTGAAGGGTGTAGCCGCTTATGCCACCCATGCAAGGGAGCTGGGCTTTATTGACCCCGAGGTGGACGGCATCGCCCATGAAGCGCTCTATATGACCCTGACCAATTCCAACTTTAACTTAGAAGAACATATTGCCATGGCCCTCAAGGTGGGTACCGCTACCGTCAAGGTCATGGACCTGCTGGACCGTGCCCATACCGCCAAGCTGGGCGTTCCGCAGCCTGTCACCGTATCCCAGGACAAGGTGGAAGGCCGCTCCATACTGGTAACCGGCCACAACCTTTTTGCTCTGCTGGAGCTTTTGAAGCAGACAGAAGGCAAGGGCATCAACATATACACCCATTCTGAGATGCTTCCTGCCCACGGTTATCCCGAGCTGAAGAAATACGCTCACCTGAAAGGCAATGTAGGAAAAGCCTGGTATGACCAGAGAAAGCTCTTTGAAGCTTTCCCGGGCGCCATCCTGGGTACCACCAACTGTCTCATGCCCATCAAGGGAAGTTATGCCGACAGGTTCTTCACCTACGGCACAGCCGGACTTGAAGGTGCTGCAAAGATTGTAAATGACGACTTCACACCGATTATAGAAAAAGCCCTGTCCTTACCGGCAGCCAATATCGACTCCGACAAGACCTTGACAACCGGCTTCCATCACAATACCGTGCTGGGCATCGCACCGGAGATCATAGATGCCGTCAAGGGCGGCAAGATCAGAAGGTTCTTTGTCATCGCAGGCTGCGACGCACCTACAAAAGGCAGGGACTATTACCGGGAGCTGGCACTTTCACTGCCCAAGGACTGCGTGCTGCTGACAACCTCCTGCGGCAAGTTCCGGTTCAATGACCATGATTTCGGCGTCATTGAGGGAACCGGCATTCCGAGATACATCGACCTGGGTCAGTGCAACAATTCCGGTTCTGCCGTCAACATCGCCGTTGCGCTGGCAGAAGCCTTCAACTGCACGGTCAACGACCTGCCGCTGTCCATCGTGCTCTCCTGGTTCGAACAGAAGGCCGTGGCCATCCTTCTGGGCTTGTTCTCACTGGGTGTCAAGGATATCCGCGTAGGTCCTTCCGCACCGGCATGGTTTACCTCCAACGTTGTGGGCGTACTGCAGCAAGCCTTCAACTTACAGCTCATCGGCGATCCTCAGGAAGACCTGAAGAAGATGCTGGGCGAATAATCAAACGAATATCAGAAGACAGATGGGGTGCAATCCGCTTGCACCTCATCTTTTTTCACTCAGTCCAACTCATATTATGACCTGATATGGAAATGATATTTATAACAGCAGGAAACAATAAACCGGCAAAGGAAGGATACAACATTGACAACACAGCTTGGGAAACATGAACCGCTGCCGCAGGGCAAACACTTCGACATCACGGGATTTGCAGAATTTGAGGCCATAGAATCTGCACTTCACCATGCCATTGCTGACAGTGAGGGCATCGTGCGGGATATGTGCCTGCATATACTCAATGCAGGCGGCAAGAGGATTCGGCCGCTGCTTGTCCTTTACAGCGGAAATCTTTTTTCTGACGGGAATAAGGCAGAACTCTTGCAAACAGCTGTTGCAGCAGAATTGATCCACATGGCTTCCCTGGTGCATGACGACATTATAGATGGTTCTCCCTACCGGAGAAACAAGCCCTCGGTAAACAAGGTGTGGGGAAACCATTTTGCCGTCCTCTGCGGCGACTACTTGTTTGCAAAGGCCTTCGGGCTGCTCTCGGATCCAGGGGCTGCAGCCGGCATGAGCTATATGGTGGAAGCGATACAGGGCATGTGTTATGGTGAAATACTGCAAGCCTCCGACAAATACGTCACCAGTATAAGTCTGGAGGCTTATTACAACAAAATTGCCAAGAAAACAGCTCTTTTCATTGCCCGCTGCTGCAAAGCCGGCGCTGTGGTTGCAGGAGCAGATGGGGCTCAGACCGATCTGGCCGGCCAATACGGCATGAACCTGGGTTACGCCTTTCAGATAACCGATGATGTGCTGGACTTCTGTGGAGATGCAGCCGCAATGGGAAAGCCGGCAGGTGAAGACCTGATGCAGGGCATCCTGACGCTGCCTGTCATCCTGCTGCTGCGTCACGATGCCTATGGTCCCTGGATCAGGCAGATGATACAGAACAGGGCTTTTTCCGATGAGAACATCCACCGGGTCAAGCTGATCCTGGAGGAAACCGGCAGCATAAAAAAATCCTATGAGATAGCTGAGTATCATATGGAAAGAGCAAAGGCAGCCCTCAGGCTGCTGCCGCAGTCCCGGTATACCGACATGCTGTCCGGGTTGGCAGACATGCTTCAGACCAGGGTAAACTAAAGTCATTCTGACATCAGGAAGAATCTCATAGTTTCCCCTTATACCGCAGCAGCCTGCATATCCTGGCATATAAGACCGCTGCTGCCCCGCCTTTTCTGATCAGCTTCCGTGTAACCGGCTTGTTCTTTACGGAAATGGCTTTCGGATCGGTAAGGTACATAGCCAGAACGCCTTTCACCACCGTCAGGTGGAAGCCCGGGTGCTTCAGCGCCATGCTGCCGGCAACCGACCTGTCGATGAAGTAGGACAGCCTCTGGCAGCAGAATGCCGGATCCTTGTAGTAATGCGTGAAGTTCAGATCACCTGACGCAATATCTTCCTCCGAGTCGATAAAGTAGTCCAGCAGGATATGCAGTCCTGCGATCCACGGAAAATAAGCCGAATGCAGCCGAAGGATTTCCACTTCCTCTAGTTGGGGATTATGTGCTGCAGCGAACAGTACGAATACCCCTAGTGTTGAACCTGCAGCTGCAGAGAACTCCCAACGGTAAATGTGCGGATAATCCTTCAGTTCCCGCTCTGCCCAAGCCCACAATTTCTCTTCGCGCCGGTCCTTGCCCAGATGCTTAAGCGCTTGTAAATCGGTGTATAACGCCACCAGTTGAAGGATTTTGTCTTTTACAAGGGGATAAGAAGGTGCTCCTGCTATCGCAGCACGGCACTCCTCCACCAGCGCTTTCAGATAGCCGTTATCGGCTTTATAGGGATAATAGGCATAATAATCTGCTACAGCGACTGACGGGTCGACGGCGTCCCGCATAGACAGGTGCAGCTGTCTGAACGCTTGTTCATCCTCCACCCCTGCCCGGTCACACAAATTATCCAAATAGTCGCTGATCGTCTGTAATGCAGTGATAAACCTGATCATATTGACCCTATCCGCCCCAGGGTAAAGGGCATAGACACTTCCGCCCAGCGCATGGAACCTCTTATCCCTGATGCTGGCCAAGGCCTGCTGCGCCAACATCTCATCCTCAGCCTGACGTGCCCGTCCTGAATACTCCTCCAGCTTCATGTCTACCATGGGCCAGACATCCTCAACAAATTCCTTAATAAGCCTAAGCCCTCTTTTGCTACTCGTTTTCAATACTTCACCAACCTTTGATACTTTCTATGTCACTCGACGAAGGAAGCGTCTCAGACCCCGGAGACAGCCCTTTGATATAGCTTGAACTTTTTTTCGTTTTTTAGTCGTTCATGTTTATTGACCAATTTGGAAAGAATATAGAATGTCATCGTATTTGGAAACGAGGTAGTCATATGAAGGTAGCCATCATCGGTGCAGGACTTTCCGGGTTGGCCTGCGCCATCGAATTGGAGCGCCATGGAATCAGACCGGATATTTTCGAGGAAACAAAAATGCTGGGGGATAAGCCGGGAGCCTTGGTTGCCAGCCTCAGGCTCTTTACCGACTCTATCAGAAGTCCTATGAGTTATATGAAAAGCGCCTATGGCATCAGCCTGACGCCTTTGCACCCTATCAAGCAAATGGTGATGCACGCACCTCTAAAGTCCGTATCGACCAAAGGTAATCACGGCTATGTCTTTAAGAAAGGTATTGAAGCGGATTCAGTGGAGCATCAGCTTGCAGCCCATATGAACGTACCGATCAAATTCAATACCCATATCAATCTGCGGGATATCAGGAATGAGTATGAACACATCGTCGTGGCGACAGGGATCAATACCATAGCAAAAGAGCTGGGGCTCTGGATGACCAACTTTCAAGCTCAATGCCGCCTCGCAACTATCTTTGGAGAGTTTGGCAATAATGCTATGCATATGTGGCTGAACAAGTCCTTCGCAAGGAACGGTTATGCTTATATCCTTACCAAGAATCCAAGTGAAGCAGAACTTGTTCTCGTTGTATCCGATATAGACCAAACCAGGCTGGACTACTTCTGGAATGAGTTCCTGATCAGAGAAAAACCCGGCTTCCATATTGGCAAATGCAACGATATTGAGCATATCATCGGCTACCCTTTGACAAATCGGTACGAAAATTGCTATTTTGTCGGGAATTGCGGCGGTATGATCGATGATTTTCTGGGATTTGGGTCGTTCCGTGCAATGGAAAGCGGCATTATGGCTGCCCGTGCTATCGCCTTGAAGCAGGATTTTAATAAGCTCCTGAAGCCATATAAAAAAGAGGTGCTGAGACTGCATGAGTACCGCAAGATGGTAGATCTCCTGAACAACAAAGATCTGGATATCGATATGTCCATTTTAGGATTACCGGTGTTGAAGCATATGATCTATAATAATCCTTTGTATAAAGCCAGGTATGGCATATGGGCGCCAAAAGGGATGCAGCTTCTGAAGAAATGGAAATACCCCTTTGATGTCAATCGAAGAGATTAATCTGAAATATTAAAGGTGACGATATGAGTAAGGAAGTATTAATTCTTATTCTAGCATGGACTATAACAACCACAATGCTGATTCTGTATGTCCCAAGGAATAAAGCTAGAGAAGCCTGGGTTATTTTCCTGTTCAAGCAGTTTATGACTTGGCTGCTGGGTCTTATCGTCGTCCAATACGGGCTGATCGAATATCCCGTCAGGTCCTTCAGTAATGCAACCAAAACAAGCTTTGACTTCGAATACTTTATCTACCCTTCGCTCTGTGTTGTTTTTAACTTGCATTATCCGGAAGGAAAAAGCCGCACAAGGCAATTCCTACACTATTTTTACTTCTGCTCAGTCATGACAGCTATAGAAGTGCTATGCGAAAGGTATACAAATACCATAGAGTACATTCATTGGGACTGGTATTTGACTTGGATTACCCTTTTTGCGACATTCTATGCCTCAAGGCATTATTATCTCTGGTTTTTTAAAATAAAGCCAAAGAGCTAAGGAGAAAAAACCTTCTACCGCATCGTACCTATGGGTAATTTCAAGATATACAACGCCACGGTAATCAATGCGGCTGATATTGGCCATGCCAATAAAGGCTTCTGATAGTGAAGCCTTATCATGACAAACATCATAACGTCAAAGCCTGACGACCACCATAAGTTCCAACCGTTTTGAGCCAAAAACAATCCCTGCCATGTACATAAAGCCTCCAGTAAAATATATAAGCCTGCCCAAAGCAATATGTGGAATGCTTGCCTGATGGGCTTTCGGGGATAATGCGACAGGAATAAGATTACTGTGCTTGGAAATACAGTGAAAGCAATAAAAATATCACTGAGGGTATGGTTGACTATTTTATAGTTGAATTCCCACAAGGGATAATGCGCAGTCAGAAAATTGGTCAGGAAATCAACCAGAATCACGTAAAGAATCGTGGGATAGTACACCTTCCAATTTTTCCAATCCCCCCATTTCCAGCAGCAAAAGATAAAAAAGGGTGCCGATAATGCAATCATACCATTTCTCCTTATGAGTTGATGAGCTGGTTGCGGTCCTCCATCTGCGGCGGCTCCTCCAGCCATTTGTGCTTGATCATCAGCTTGCCGCCTTCCCTGGCATACTGCAGATTGTCCTTTGCAACAGCGCCCATTTTAACTACAAGGTCGCTCCTCATGCTGTACGACATGCCGAATCCGCTGCTGCCCATCGAATAGTTTGATAATGTATTCGTCAGAAACATCATCAATTTATCTGAAAAGGCGGGTAAGATAGAGTCGGTGGCTTTGCCTGCCCATGTAGTCGGGGGTTGGATATCGCTCTGCAAAAGAATGTTGCTGAAGTCGCTTATGGTTTGTTTGGCAAGCTCTTTTCCTTTGACAAAGTAATCCCTCACTTCACTCTCTTTGGCAGTCTGCGCAAAGCCTGTCATTAATTGCATTCCCAATACGTTTGACTCAATCAACTGGAAAATGTATGATACTTCCAGGGCATTCAGAGCCCGCTTCTTTCCCATCAGTTGTATACCGCTCATGTATTCTTTATCCTCGATGAATTCTACCGCTTTCGGCATGCTGACGTAGGGTGGCCTGACCAGGACGCCTTGCTCCGTAAGATAGTCAGTGCATGCATTGTATGTGTTTTTGGATACTGGTATTGTATTTGCAAAAAAATCCTGGATATCCTTCCTGTATGACATACCAATATGTACGGCATTAAACCCCAAGGTTATCTTTGATATTGTACGTAGAAACATGATATGGAAAATGTCATCAAACAGGCCCGGCGCATCGTTGAAGACATCCCTGCCGTCAAAGGCAATGGGGACAACCGCTTTTTCATTTTCGAATGTTCTTTTAATCTCCGCAACAAGTGCTTCTTTGTCCTTGGCATAATTGTTCAATATGTCTTTCGCCTTTTGGTCCGTGGTTTTCTGGGCAAATGATCCGATTATCGTAGTGAACAATGATTTTGTCAAGTAAGACAGCCATAATATGCCTATTTCACCGGATGTTATCTTGGTTTCAGTTATGTTGGTCATTTTTATCCTCCATGCGGGATTTTTTATGAATTGATTAAATGGTTGCGGTCTTCCATCTGAGGAGGCTCTTCCAACCACTTATGCTTGATCATCAGCTTGCCGCCTTCTCTGGCATAGTCCAAGGTATCCTTGGCAATAACAGAAAGCTTTATAGGCAAGTCGCTCCGCATGCTGAAAGCCATACCTAATGCATTACCGGCCATAGCATAGCTGGATAATATATTAGAAAGAAACATCATCATTTTATCCGAAAAAGGCGGCACCACTGTGTCTGTTGCTTTGCCTGCCCAAGTAGCAGGCGGTTGGATATCACTCTGCAAGATAACATCGCTTAAGTCACTTACAATTTTCTTTGCCAGCTCTTTGCCTTTGAGAAAATAATCCCTTACTTCTTTCTCCTTGGCAACCTGGGCAAAGCCTGTCGTTAGCTGCATTCCCATAATATTCGATTCAATAATGAAGAAAATATAGGATATTTCAAGGGTATTCAAGGTACGCTTGTTTCCAAGGAGCTGTATCCCGCTCATGTATTTTTTCGCCTCAATGAATTCTACTTCTTTCGGCATACTGACATAGGGCGGACGTGCCAAGACACCCTGCTCTGTAAGATAATCCGTGCAAATATTGAATGTGTCTTGAGAAAGCCTCAATGCCTTTCCGAAGAAATCCCTTATATCCTTTCTATAGGACATACTCAAATGTACGGAGTTAAACCCTAATTTTGTCTTTGACAGGATCCGAAGAAACATAACGTGGAAAACATCATCAAACAAGCTGGGAGCGTCATCAAAAACGTCCCTACTGTCAAATGCCGTTGGAACAACAGCCTTTTCATTTTCAAATATCCTTTTTATCTCCGCTATGAGTTTTTCATTCTCAGAGACATAATGCGTTAATATGTCTTTTGCCTTTTGATCCGTCGCTTTCCGGGCGAATAGCCCTAACATTTGCGCAAGCAGTGTTTTTGCCTGATAGGACATCCACAGTATGCCAATTTCCCCGGATGTTATCTTGGTTTCTGTTAAATTAGCCATTTGTATCCTCTCCTCTCGCTTGATACTGTTATTGTAACCATGAAAAAACAAATTATTGACAGATTGGCAATCTGCAGAAAAAAAAGACCGCGGCAGCACTTAAGCTTCCGCGGCTCTTCTTTCACCTTTCTTTTTTACCACCTTCAACCGGAAGAAATCCTCCCGTTCCTTTTCCTCCAGCACCTCCGATATAGCCCTTACGATCTCCTTATACTTGGGAATCTGTATGTTCTGCAGGGCATTTGCCCTTTTCTGCGTCCTTTTGACCTCCATGGCCAGCTTGTATACCGAATCCTCCACCTCCGAAAGCTCGTAAAGCAGCTTCTTGACCTCCAGAAATTTCTGCAGCGCCACGTCCATGGCGGTGTTGGTGTTAAAAAAGCTGTAGTAATGAGAAAGCTGCTCTTCCTGATATTTGATCTCAGGAATCTCCACCCCCATGATGCTTTTTGTCACCACCTCCACACCGGATGCAATGGGTATGGACTGTGCAATCTGCTCCACATTGCTGATGCCCATGGTGATGTTGGCAGTCCGCAGCGCTTCATATGCGTCCTGAAAAACCACGGCCACCTTCTTTTGAATCTCCTCCGCCCGATCAATGAAGCCCATCATGGTCATGATGAGCACATTCCTTTTTTTGTCCAAGAGCTCAAAACCCTTCTGAGCAAGCTCCAGGGAGCTCTGGGCGGACATGAGGCTGGTTTTGGTAAACGTAATGTTCTGCTGCATGATACGACCTCGTCATCCTATTACTTCAGATACTTATCAATGTATTCCGGCTTGATGCGGTTCAGCTCTTCCTTCGGCAGCACCCTCAGGAGCTCCCACATGATATCCAGGGACTCTATGACGTCGCGGTTGCCTTCGAAGCCCTGGTTCAAGAGCTTCTGCTCAAACTGCCTGCCGAACTCCAGGTATTTTTTGTCCAGCTCCGACAGGTCATCCTCTCCGATGACCTGCGCCAGGGACCGCACATCCTGTACATGGGAGTAGGCGGAAAAAACCTGGTTGGCCAGGTCGGGATGATCCTCCCGGGTATAGCCCTCCCCGATGCTTTCCTTCATAAGTCTGGAGAGGGAAGGCAGCACGTTGATGGGGGGGTATATATTCTTCTGAAACAGCTCCCTGGACAGAATGATCTGCCCCTCGGTGATAAACCCCGTCAAATCCGGTACAGGATGAGTGATATCGTCATTGGGCATGGTCAGGATAGGGATCTGGGTAATGCTGCCCTCGGCATTCTTGATCATGCCGGCCCGTTCATACAGGCTGGCCAGATCAGAGTATAGGTAGCCGGGATAACCCCTCCTGGAAGGCACTTCCTCCCTGGCGGAGGAGATTTCCCGGAGGGCTTCGCTATAGTTGGTCATATTGGTCATGATGACCAATATGTGCATATCCTGCTCGAAGGCCAGGTACTCCGCCGCAGTCAGGGCGCAGCGGGGTGTGGTGATGCGTTCTACAATGGGGTCATCCGCCAGGTTGACGTACATGACCACCTTGTTCAGCACCCCGGAAAGCTCGAACTGCTTGCGGAAGAAATCCGCCTCATCATGCTTGATGCCCATGGCGGCAAACACGATGGCGAAATTATCCTCCCGGGCGCCGGCGATCTTGGCTTGCTTGACGATCTGCGCAGCCAGCTCGTTATGGGGCAGACCGTCTCCCGAGAAGATCGGGAGCTTCTGCCCCCGGATCAGCGTCGTCAGGCCGTCGATGGCGGAGATGCCGGTCTGGATATAATTTCGCGGGTAGCGCCGGCCCACCGGATTGATGGGGCGGCCGTTGATGTCGTATTTTTTGTCTGAGTAAAAACCGGCACCGTCGATAGGCTCTCCTATGCCGTTGAAAATACGGCCCAGTATATCCCTGGACAGCGGTACCGTCATGGGATGCCCAGTGAAAGCCACGCTGGTGTTCCCCAGGGAGATGCCCGAAGTGCTCTCAAAAACCTGGATCACCACGCGGTCCCGGTCGATCTGGACTACTTTCCCCTTTTTCCGCTGGCTTCCATTGACTTCGATATCCACCAGCTCGCCGAACACCGCTTCCCGGACACCGGAAAGCACGATCAGGGGACCTTCAATCCGGTCCAGCTTGAGATACTTAACCCTCATGCCTTGCGCCCCCTTTGCTGTAGGTTTTGTCCAGCCCGTCGTAATAGTCCCGGATTTCCCGGATATAATCCTCCAGGATTTCCTGCCGGTTCTCCGGAACGTTGTATTTCATAGTCGTTATTTTATAAAAAAGCGCGTCATTCTTGACCTTGGACATGGGCGCACCCTTCTTTACGCATTTTATGGCATTCTCATACAGTGCGTCGATGACGCGAAGCATGCGGTACTGCTTGGCCAGGGATACGTTGGCATCGTCGGCATGATAAGCGTTCTGCTGAAGGTAACCCACCTTGATGACCCTGGAAATCTCCAGGATCAGCCTTTGGTCATCCGGCAGTATGTCCTCTCCCACCAGCTTGACGATTTCCTGCAGCTTATCCTCCTCCTGAAGGATCCGCAGCAGCTTGGCCCGCAGCTCCAGCATCTCCGGTGATGCGTTTTCGTCATACCAGTCCTTCAGGTCGGTCACATATCCGCTGTAGGACCGCAGCCAGTTGATGGAGGGATAATGTCTGGCGTAGGCCAATGCCTTATCCAGTGCCAGGAAGGTGCTGACCACCCGCTTGGTATTCTGCGTAACAGGCTCCGTAAAGTCGCCCCCTGCCGGCGAGACAGCGCCGATAACGGTTATGGAGCCGCCGGAACCGCCCAGGGTCTCGATGTCTCCCGCCCGCTCATAAAACTGCGCCAGACGGGAGGGCAGATACGCCGGGAAGCCTTCTTCCGCCGGCATCTCCTCCAGGCGTCCCGAAATCTCCCTCAGGGCTTCGGCCCAACGGGAGGTGGAATCCGCCATGATGGCTATATGATAACCCATGTCTCTGAAATACTCTGCTATGGTAATGCCGGTATAGATGGAAGCCTCGCGGGCTGCAACCGGCATGTTGGAGGTATTGGCAATCAGCACCGTCCGCTCCATGATGGACTTGCCGCTTCTGGGGTCCTTGATCTCCGGAAAGTCCTCCAGAACCTCCGTCATCTCGTTTCCTCTTTCGCCAACACCGATGTAGACGATGATGTCGGCGTCGCTCCACTTGGCCAGCTGGTGCTGAGTGATGGTCTTTCCGGTGCCGAAGCCCCCGGGAATAGCAGCCGTACCGCCTTTTGCCAGCGGGAAGAAGGTATCGATGACCCGCTGTCCCGTCACCAGCAGCTTGCCGATGGGATTGCGCTTGGCAACCGGCCGTGGCTGTCTCACCGGCCATAGCTGGTACAGCTTCAGCTCATGGCGGCTGCCTTCCTCCTCAAGGGTCACCAGCGTCTGCTCGATGGTGTAGCTGCCGCTTCTCTCGGCAAACACCACCTTCCCCTTGAGGTGGGGCGGTACCATGAGCCGGTGTCGGATCATGGAGGTTTCCTGGATGGTGGCATATACCTGCCCTGCGGTCAGGTAATCCCCTTCCTTTGCAACCATTTCCACTGCCCACTGCTTTTGTTCATCCAGTGAAACAAGACCGACGCCCTCCGGAATGAAAGCGTTTCCATCCTTGTACATGGCAAGCAGCGGACGCTCTATGCCGTCAAAAATATTGCTCAGTATCCCGGGCCCCAGCTTGACGGAGAGCGGGCTTCCCGTGGAGAGGATCTCCTCCCCCCGGCTCAGACCGGAGGTCTCCTCATAAACCTGGATGGTGGCCGTGTCCTTGCTGATGGAGATCACCTCTCCGATCAGCCGCTTTTTTCCCACCAGCACCATTTCCCTCATTTTCAGGCCCTGGGCATTTTCCGCCTTTACAACGGGTCCGTTTATGTAGATGATTTCTCCTGCATGCTTTTCCATTATCCTGTCACCTCTTCAAGACGGCTGGAAAGTGCTGTGCCCACGGCTTCCCGGCTGTCTTCAATCAACGTTCTCAGCGTATAATCCACTTGCACGCTTCTTTCGCCGTCTTCTCCGTAGAATCCGCCGATGATGCCTGACGGGGCTTCCAGCAGCTCATACCCGACCGCTTGCCGCACCCCTTCGATGGTGCTCCGGATCATGTCGCCGTAGGTGCTTCTGTCCGCATCCGTCAGGTAGAAGCGGACCGTCTCGGCATGCTGCAGCTCCCGGCAGGCCTTCGCTATCTTTTCACAGAGATAGTCGGCATACCTGCCGCTTCCGGCAAAGGCCTCCGCCTCCTGCCGGATCAGCGCCACCATGGCCTCCAGCAGCGCCTGCTTCTTCTCCAGCAGCCGGTGGGTCTGCCTTGCATGCACCTTGGAAAGCAGCTGCCTGCTTTCCTTTTCCGCCTTTTTTTCCGCTTCGGTCAGGAGCCGATTGCCCTTGGCTTCCGCTTCCGCCCGCAGCCGGTCCTTTTCCAGCTCGATCCGCTCCAGAAGCTTTTCCTTCTCTTCTGCAGAATGGTTCTCTATATCACTAAAGATCATTTTCCTGAAAAGTTCGATCTTATCCTCTATGGATACCGCCATTTGCCCACCACCTTCACACTACCTATAGTTTCAAACCGATGGATTCCTTGATATAGCTGGTTATGTAATCGCTTCTCCGGCGCTCGCCGTGCCGGTCGGGAATAATCGTCACAATGGGCTTGCTGTTATCCAGACGGAGCGCCTTGATTTCCTCAGGCACCCGCTGGGCCAGCAGCTCGGTCATCAGCAAAATGCCGATTTGGGCATTGCTGCAGGCTTTATCCAGCGCCTCCAGGATCTCCTCCCGTTCATGGACGATGACGCCGTCTATTCCGGCAAGCCGCAATCCGGTGAGGGTATCCACGTTATCACTGATGACAAAGAATTTCATACGCCGCTCCTTTTAAAGCTGTCCCAAAATGATGATGGAAATAATGAGTCCATAAATGGCAATACCTTCTGCCAGACCGACGAATATCAGGGTTTTACCAAGGATGCGCGGATTCTCCGATACGGCACCCAGGGCAGATGAGCCTACGGCTCCGACGGCATAACCGGCTCCGATGGTGGCCAGACCGGTAGAAAGGCCTGCGGCCAGAAAGCCCAAGCCGTTGCCGGAGCCGCCTTCGGCTGCTGCATGAACGATGTCGGGCACCAGTACAACCAGGAAAAGGGCGATGAGCGCCAGATAGGACAGGATGCTTGCCCTGAGGATATTGCGGATTTTGCCGCTCTGCACCGCTGACTCTGTCCGGTACAAGATCACGCCCAAGCCGATTGTGAAAAGAACAATGGCCACTGCTGTCGCTAATACGATATACATTTATAAAGCCTCCTCAAAATATAATGCGCTGTAAGCGCGCCTTATTTTCACGCTATTGCACTTCGTTAAACAAACTTGCCGGTCTGTATTCCACCCCGTATCCGGTGTAGTATTTGCTGAAAAGCTCATAGTATTCCAGCCTGAGACTCTGGATAAAGACGATCAGCCCCTCCAGACCGATGATGATGATATTGCCGATGATCAGGACGATGATGCCGCCAACCTTTGAGTTGATCATCTCCGCCATGGTGGCGAAAGCGATATAAAGGCCTACGTGGTTCAGGGCAAAGGCACCCACCCTGATAAAGGATATCACGTTAGATAGCACGGACAGAAGCGTTTCGATGATTCCGAACCCTGCCTCGATGTAGTAGTCCGCCGGTGCCTCGTCATGCAGCTTGTGATGGCCCGCCAGCTTGTTCGCCAGGGGCTGCTTGAATACCATCAGAAGCAGCAGCACCGCCAGCATGCCCATGGCCGCCCCATCTGGAAAAAGATTCAGGCCTGCAGCGATGTCGCCCGCCGTCAGGACCAAAGTCCAGAAGAACAGGAAGCCTACCAGCCCTTCCTTGCCGAACACACCTTCCTCCAGGTTCCGCGTCCTTAAGTGATTGGCCAGGCTATACAGATAACCGACGGTTATCATAACGACCCCCAGTACAACGGCTCCCAGCAGCATGGTATTGATATTGTGCATGGGCCTTATGAGCAATGCGGGAATCAGCTCTTCGGTTCCGAAAATACTGCCGTACAGGACACCGAAAAGCATGGAACTGACACCCAGCCTCGACAGGACGCCGCCGAAGCTCTTGTTTCCCTTTTTCTGCCCCAGATAAAGTCCCGCCAGAAGGATCACCAGCCCCTGGCCGATATCCCCGAACATGGCGCCGAATAGCAGCATATACGTCAGTGCGAAAAAAGCCGTCGGATCCTGCTCGTTGTAATTCGGTATGCCATATAGGTTGACCAGGGATTCGAAGGGCTTAAAAAGCCAATTGTTCTTGATCCGTGTGGGAGGGGCATGCCCTGCCCTCCGGCTGTCCACATCCTCTACGATCAGGACCAGCTCTTCGCCGAAGGTCTCCTTCAGTCCTGCCTGCAGCCGGCCAAGGCTGCTTTCCGGCACAAAACCGAAAACAAAAAACAGGTTGTGCCCGATGGCCGCTTCCACTTTGATGCTCTCTACCCGTTTTTCCAGCTCGATCATGCTGAATGCCCGCTTGATGGTTTCACCATATTCTTCTTTCATGGTCGAGGCGGAATTCTTCAGCGCCTCAATCTCAGCCTTCTCAGCTTCTATCTGCCTGGCCAGCTCTTTGATCACCTGCCCTGCCGTTCCGGAGCATCCGGTGGGCAGCTCCAGCTCAGTATAGTTCAGCGATGCAAAAATCCTTTCCGCATCCTCCAGGAGCGCCTTGGGTGTCAGTGTCAGAAGCACCACCTGCTGGTTCAGCACAGCGTATTCCAATACCACAGCAGGAATATTCTCAAGGTTGGATTCCAGTTTCTTGAAGCTGTCGATGGAAAGCATCAAAAGCCTTGACTTCAGGTACTCCAGCTGATTCAGGCTGCTGATCTCCACGCTGCTGTTGCTGAAATAGCTTAGGTTCTCCATCTGCTTCTGCATCTTCTGAATGCCTGCCTGCTTTACCCGGATCCGGTCGAAGGTTTCCTTTACCGTACCGTACCTTTCCCGAATCTCCTTCAGGGTATCGTCGTAAGGATAGGCGATATCCAGGTATTCCTTCCGGATCTCCGGCTTCATATCAAATAGCGTGTGAAAGGAGGCGACAACGGCTTCGTCCTTGGAAAAATCCCGCCTGCCGTTGTAAGCCCTCAGGATGGAAAGCTCCTGCAGCGCCTGCATATGCTCTTCCGAGGCACTGAGGCTGAAATAGTTGGAATTCAGCTCGGAAAGGGCATTCAGGATATGGGTGTTGCCGTCCAGCACCACAAAGCGCGATACCCGGTCCAGGTCGCGCAGCTTTCCGATCATGCTGATGATCTTCATTTTTTCTACAGCCATTACTTCTCATCCCCCCTTAGCTTGAGTATGATATATTGATGAGCCTGATCCAAAGGCACACCATAACGGATGGATTCTATCACCGCAATGAGGTCCCTGACTTCAAACTCCAGAAACAATACATAGGAAAAGGTGGTAATGATGGAGAGCTGGTGGCTCCGGTCCATGGCCAAAAGCTCGAAGTAGACGTGGCGCTCCATCCGGCGCTCCATGTAAATATCCGTGGTCTCATCATCCTTGAATAAAAAACTGTAGCGTGTCTCACGGGTCAGCCTGAAAAAATTGTCCAGGCTGCCGGCATAGCAGAGGCCCTTGACGAAATCGCGCGTCAGCCGGTAACCGATATCGATGGTATAATTCAGAAGCTCTTCCGGCGAGAGCTTGTAGAACTTGATACCCCTGTATATCCATTGGAGGTTCAGAAGGTCCGCCATCATCCCCTGGGCTTGCTCCAGGATCCGGATATCCCGCTTGTCGAGCCTGCTCCACTCCCGCTGCAGGATACTGTAATAGGCCATGTCCAGCACCATCTCAAAGCGGAAGAGATTCTCTTGGATATCACCGTTGACCAGCGGTATCAGATGCTTGTAGAATTCAGAGCCTTCCAGGGCATGGATGATATCCCGGGTCAGCTTTGCCTCAAAGATCTTGGACCTTTCTATGCCGCTGTATTTGCCTATGAAGGCACTATTCCTGAAATCTCCGGCACTCCTGCCGTTGTAGACTGCTCTGGCGATCTGCTTCAGCTCTTCTATTTCATACTTGGCATACAGCGTCGCTACAAACCGCCGGTAGTTTCCGTTGAAATAATGGATGATCTTGTCAATGTTCCTGATCATGTTCTGCTTGATGAGGTTTTCCAGCTGTCCCCGGTGGATGCCTTCGATATGGGCATGCTCCAGGATCCTGTTGTAGGCTGTTTTCTCCTTAAGATACCGTGCCGCCTCCATCACTGACCGCTTCTGCAGGAGCTCAATATAGTCCGCTTCCTTCAGAAACGCGCTTCCCATGGTCTTGATTTTTGAATTGACTGCAGCAAACCGCGTCACATGATCCATATGTTTACCTCTCTCGATTCAGCAGCTGATTCCAGATAGCCCTGGCAGCTTCCGGCTTGAACACTTCAAAAGCAGCCTCCAGCTTCTTCAGCCTTTCCGTCATCTGATCCTCCAGCTTTCTCGCCTGTGCTGCCGCCTCGGCAAGCTTTTCATCATGTCTTTTCCTGGCCTGTGCCGCTGCCGCGGCTACGTATGCATCCAGCTTTTCCAGCTCGTTGTTGTACTGGGCCTCCATCTCTGCAATCTCCGCTTCCCGCCTGCTCTGCAGCTCAACTGCCGTGGCGTCCAGCTCCAGAAGCCTCCGCACATAGAGATCCATGTTCTTCTCCAAATTATCACCTTCAAAATCAGTTTGTCTAAAAGCGGTTCACTAGTACTCTGTAACACTTAAAACTTGCATTACTCGGCGAGGAAAATTTTCGTATGACACCCGCAAACCAAGGCGGAGGATTGAGTAATACTGGCGGTATTACGAATGATCACAAAAAATACCAACTTTGTTGGAATTTTTTGTGCCAACGCAGTCAGACGGAAATTTAACCGGCGATAATGTAAGGAATTAGGTGTTACAGAGTACTCACTTTTCAGGCATTATAGAAAAAATTATGGTACGGTTTCTAATAAAAGTCAATTGCTAAATATTCCGATTAATCTGCCGTATGGCTGTTATCATCCATTAGCGATTAAAGGTGCTTCTTAATCTTAGTTTATGGAAGACTTGCAAAAAAAACCGCTGAAAATTTTGATTCATTGTTCCGATATATTAAAAGAGAAATGAAATCGCTGCAGCAGCCTGCTATGGCGGTGATTGACCCCTGCATGGCCCGGTCAGCGGCTGTGCGTTATACATCATTAATATATGGGGGCTTTTTATATGGAAATATACAGAAATGATTTTTTTTCACTGAGCAGCGAAGACGAAAAAGTGTACATTCAAGTATACAGCTCCGACTATGACATAAAAACCTTCAACCAGATCATCCTGGACATGCCCTGCATCCAGCTTCAGAGCTTTGCCATCCTGAAGAAAGCTCTGGAGGAGGCCAATGACGCCAAGTGCCTCATCGGCACCTACAAGCCCCGGGTTGAGGTGCTCCTGAGCGGTGATGAAATGGAAGCTAGGATCAAACTCAATATTACGGCAAAAGAATTTGTAGAGAACAAGATCGGCATACCCTCCGAAATCATTGAAGCCCTCAATGCGGCAGGTGTTACGGAAGGCTTGGACGATCTCTTCCTGAAGCCCATCTCCGTGCAGAAGGAAATCCTCGTTGCTAAAGGGATCCCCCCGGAGGACGGTAAGGACGCCGTCATTACTTATTATGAGATTACTGATAAGAAACCCGTTGTCAAGGAGGACGGCAGCGTCAACCACTATGAGCTGAACCTGATTGACAATGTCAATAAAGGTGATTGGCTGGGGGAAAAGATACCAACCCAGGAGGGCACCCCCGGCAGAACTGTGACAGGAAAGACCTTGCCGCCGAAGCGTGGCGTGGATTTCAAGCTGAAGTACGACACAAGGACCGTGGGGGAGTATGTGGAAAACGGGCATATTGTGCTCCGTGCACTGATAGACGGCGCTGTAAAGCTGGACGGCGACAAAATCAAGGTGGATAATCACCTGATCGTTCCGGGGGATGTAGGCTTCCAGACAGGAAACCTGGTTTTTGACGGCTATATTACCATCAGGGGGACTGTTAAGGACGGTTTCTCCGTTATCGCCAAGAACGACATCTCCATCATGGGTGATATGGGTATCGGTGCTGTTGAAAAGATCATTTCAAAGGAAGGCAGCATCTATATAAAAGGCGGCATTTACGGCAAGGGAACAGCCGTCATTGAAGCCAAAAGAAACATTTACATGAAATACTGCAATGAGGCCAATGTGACGGCTGGCGAAGAGATAAATGTGGGGTTCTATGCCTTGGACAGCAAGCTGAAGGCCAAGAAGGTCAGCCTGGATCCCGTTTACGGCAAGATCATCGGCGGCACCGTTATGGCAGAAACCCAGATTATAGCAGGCATTATTGGAAACAAGTCCGAAAAGAAGACCTATGTCAGCGTACAGGGCTTTGACCGCAGTGCCATCAAAACTGAGTTCGAGCTTCTGCTGACAAAGTATAAGGACCTGCTGCAGGAGGCAGCCAAGCTGAAACAGCATCTGGAGACCTTTGAGCGCAGCATCTCAGGCTCGGAATACTATGACAACAGGGAATACAACGAATGCCTCAACAAGTATGAGGATATCATAGACGGGATCAAGCTGCTGGACGACTGCCGGAAGGTGCTGCAGCAGGTCCTGGAAACCAAGGGGGAGGGCGAGATCGGCATATCCAAGGCCGCTTACCCCGAAACCTTTATCGAAATCAAGACCTTTCAGAAGCGGATCAATTCTGTGGTAAGCGGCAGCTTTTATGCACAGGACAAAGAGCTGAAGCACAATTAGATTTAAAGGGAATTCAAAAAGGGGACGGTACTTGAATTGAATGAAGCATTCAATTCAAGTACCGTCCCCTTTTTGAATTTATCGTTATTCTGCCGCTTTGACCCGGTGGTAAGTTTTCTTGCCCTTTTTGAGCATCAGCTTGCCGTCCTGCAGGTCTGCCATAGTGATGAACAGCTCGATGCTCTCGACTTTCTTGTCCCCTGCCAGAATACCGCCCTGGGTAATGAGCCTTCTGCCTTCTCCCTTAGACGGCGCCAAGCCGGTCAGTACCAACAGGTCCACGATATTGAGCCCTTTTTCCAGCTGCTCCCGATCCAGGGTGGTGGTGGGTATCGACTCCGAGTCTCCGCCGCCTCCGAACAAGGCTTCGGCAGCCTGCTGCGCCTTCAGTGCTTCTTCTTCCCCGTGCACGATCCTGGTAATCTCAAAAGCCAATGCTTTCTTGGCTTCATTGATCCTTTCCCCCGGCAGGCTTCCCAGCCGCCGGACTTCTTCCATGGGCAGGAAGGTCAGGAGTCCCAGGCATTTTTCCACACCTGCATCCTCGGTGTTCCGCCAGTACTGGTAAAAGTCATAGGGGCTGGTTTTTGCAGGATCCAGCCAAACAGCGCCGGCTTCCGTCTTGCCCATTTTCTTCCCGTCACTGGTAGTCAGCAGCGTAAAGGTAACACCGTATGCAGGTACCCCTTCCGCTCTCCGGATCAGATCGGCACCCGCCAGAATATTGGACCACTGGTCGTCGCCGCCCATCTGCATCTTGCAGCCGTACCGCCTGTATAGCTCCAGGAAGTCATAGCCCTGCATCAGCATGTAGTTGAATTCCAGGAAGGTCAGTCCGCGCTCCAGCCGGTTCTTGTAGCATTCAGCCGTCAGCATCCGGTTGACTGAGAAGTGAACGCCGATCTCCCTCAGGAAGTCGACGTAGTTCAGCTCCAGCAGCCACTTGGCGTTATTATCCATGACAGCCTTTCCGTCGCTGAAATCGATCAACCTTTCAAACTGCTTCTTGAAACGCTCGCCATTGCTTTGGATATCCTCGCGGGTCAGCATCTTCCGCATATCGCTCTTGCCGCTGGGGTCCCCCACCATGGTGGTGCCCCCACCGATAAGCGCAATGGGCCGGTGTCCCGCACGCTGCATATGAGCCATGGCCATGATGGTGAGAAAGTGGCCGGCCGTCAGGCTGTCGGCCGTCGGATCGAAGCCGATGTAAAAGGTAACCTTTTCCTTGCCCAGGAGCTCCCGGATTTCCTCTTCATGGGTGACCTGCGCGATAAACCCTCTCTCCTTCAAGGTATCAAAGACATTTGTTGTTCCGTTTGTTCCACTCATTATTAAAACCTCCGTTCTTATTTATCCTACACTTACTACTGTACAAGGAAAGTGATAACCTTCCTTATCAATAAAAAAAGCCCTTCGTCCTTAATCTAAGGGACGAATGGCTCGCGGTACCACCCTTGTTGGCCGGCTGTCAATCATCAGCCGAACCCTCTCACAGAGTACTTTCATACTCCCTTCCTCTCTAACGCGGGAAGCCTGCGGCAAAGCCTATCGGCACGGAAGCTTCCGCACGTTCGGCCCGCGGCTCGGAGGTGTATTTCGTAAGCAGCCCTTACCGGTTCGCACCTTCCCGGATTTCTGATGAAATCCGTCATCAAAATCAGAAACAAGCATTGTTGATGATTTTAATGAACCGGCTCTCTGAAAAGCGTCTGCAGATTACTTCTCCCCGTCATCGCCTTTACTCTATAATGTATCTTTTTATACATTATATATTCCTGATACCTGAATGTCAATTATTTACGGCAGAAATTCCCTTTGCTGCCGCCCTTTGCTTGCTTCCCCCGCTTGCTTCATGCTAAAATGATGGGAGGCAGCCCGGTGCATACAGGCTGCAAACAAGGAAATACTTATGCTTGGAGAGATATATATGAAGAAATCCCTGCGCGCCGACCTGTCGCTGCTCCTGGTCACCATATTCTGGGGAGCCGGCTTTCCAGCCACAAAAATTGCATTGCAGACCATGACCCCTATGTACCACATCGGGATGCGCTTTTTTATTGCCGGTTTGCTGCTCACACTGATTTTTCACCAGAAGATGAGGGGCCTCGACAAGAAGATCCTCAAGCCTGCACTGGTGCTTTCCCTTCTGCTTTTTGCCACCTACGCCCTGCAAACAGTGGGCATCCTGTATACCACCGCTTCCAAGTCCAGCTTTTATTCCGGGCTGGCTGTTCTGATCGTTCCGCTATTCTCTATTTTTTATCTGAAGAAAACGCTGGACACTAAGACTATCCTCAGCGTCATTGTCGCTACCTCCGGACTATTTTTGCTCTCCTATACAAACAGCGGTTTTTCCTTCAATATCGGCGATTTCCTGACGGTATTATGCTCTGTCTGCTATGCATGGCAGCTGCTTTTCACAGGCACCTACGTCAGGGAGCACGATCCTACGCTTCTGGCGGTGGTGCAGCTGTTTTTTGTCTCCATCATGGGCTTCTGCAGCGCCCTGCTTTTTGAGCCCCTGCCCGCCAATATTTCCCCCGTCAGCTTCGGCTCGCTGCTTTTCTCTGCCGTCCTCTGCACCGCCTTTGCCTTCTGGGTGCAGACTACTGCGCAGCAGTACGCACCGGCTTCGCATATCGCCTTGATTTTTACCATGGAACCTGTATTCGGCGCCGCTACCTCTTATCTTTTCCTTCATGAGGTTCTCGGCATCCGGGGAATCATCGGCGGCATGCTGATTATAGCAGCCATGCTGATCAGCGAGCTGGACTTCTTCGTCAAGAAGGAACCTACAGCTTCTTAGGCTGGAAGTATCCGCCCAGGGAAGACCGGATATCCATCGTAGTGATAAAGGCTCCGCAGTCACATCTTTCGATGATCTGCTTCAGGGTCCCTACCTGCTTTCTGTCCAGTATGATATTGAGCATAAAGCTCTTGCCGTCCATTCCCTGCCCTTCAAATATGGTGACGCCGAAGCCGCCGTTGCGAAGCGCCTGCACCAGATCCTCATAGGAATCCTTCACGATAACCTGTGCAAAAATACGCCCTATGGACACTCTCTCCTCTATTTTGCTGCCCACCATATTTCCGGCGGCATAACCCAGGCAGTAAACGACGATGAGGATCGGCTGGTCGATGCTCCCGACCACCTGCTTGAGGACGATCAAATATACCATCACTTCAAAAAAACCCAACACGGCAGCTACCCGCCTGTGTCCCTTCACCAGCAGGATTGTCCGCATGGTGCCGATGGACACGTCAACGATTCTGGCTGTAAAAACAAACAGCGCCTGCAATAATAAATCCATTTTAACCCCCTTAAAAATTTGATTATCTATACCTATATGTTATAACGAATGATGACATTTTACAATGATGACAAAATATTTCACATCCCGGTCTCCTCAATTCAGCTATAATTTTCGCCGCTTAATATCAAAATAAATATAGGTGCGTTATACGCAGCTGATAAAGCATGTCAGCATGCTTTATCATTATCTTCTTTAAGAAAGGAGACCTTTATGCAAATCAAAAAAAGCATCATTGCATTTGCTATCATTGTTCTGATAGTGGGCATCCTAGGCGGCTGCACCATGGATCCGGCACGGAAATACGCGCCGGACAACAATAACAACACCTATGATACCAATACGCCGCAGTTGCCCAACCAGCCCGGGATACCCGAAAATGTAGTGGGCCGGAATAACAATGGAACCGGTAATAACAACGGAACCGGGGATGGAATGATATCGGCAACCTACGAAATGGTAGATTTCAGCGATCTCACCATTGCCATGGACTGCAAGGCTAAATCCGGTGCGGGGAACAACTTCGGAACGGTCGGTACCCTTCAGGCAGGCGACAAGGTAAGAGCCATGGGCAAGATGGACGGCTGGTATCTGGTCAAAATGCCGGGCAGCAACCAGATCGCCTGTATCCCCGCCAATAATGCACAGCCTACCGGCAACAATACACCTACAGGCAAGACGACGGGTACCAATACCACAACGCCTGCAAGAACCACAGCTCCAGGTGCAACCGGAACCACAGGCACGACACAGGCTGGCACCGCTAATACCGGCGGTTCAACGGCCATGACCTCCGATGAATCCCGGATACTGCAGCTTTGCAATGCCGAGCGGGCCAAGGTGGGCGCAAAGCCTTTCAAGGCCAATGGCGATTGTACCAAGCTGGCGCGGATGAAATCCCAGGATATGGTCAGCAAGAACTATTTCAGCCATCAGTCCCCCACTTACGGTTCACCCTTCGATATGCTGAAAAAGTATGGTGTCAGCTATATGTATGCCGGAGAGAACATTGCAATGAACCAGACTGCCGATCGTGCTTTCCAGGCTTGGATGAATTCCGAAGGGCACCGGAAGAACATCCTGAACCCCAACTTCACCGAGCTGGGCATCGGCATCGCGCCAAAAGGCAACGGCAGCAATCTCTATACGCAGCTTTTCATCGGAAGATAAAGATCACACAAAAGGAACGCAGGTGCACGGCGCCGGCGTTTCCTTTTTTATAGTACTGGAAAGTATAAACGACTGTACTATGGGGGATGCAAGGGGGAGAATCCCTCTGCCGTTGAAGGAGGGTGCTCAGAATGCTTGCATTCGTCGAAGGGAACCATAGGGTTCCATAGCGAAAAAAAGTGCGACGTGAGTCGCTTTTTTACGGTTGACAAAGGTGCGCTCCCTTGATGATAATGTTATTTAGAGCAACCATATCGACCAAATCACAGGAGGATATCACTATGAGGATCCGCAACAATCCCCGTGCCCTGGAAAAAAACATGGCTTATCCCGATATCGTTTTATATAAGCCTCAGGATCAGAAGGGCCGATGGCATGAATTTTTCATGCAGAAAAACGGCAGCAGCCTGACAGCTCCCATCCACATCGAACTGGGAATGGGACGGGGTAAGTTTCTCACAACCCACGCCGTCAATCATCCCCATGTCAATTACATAGGCATGGAGCTCCGCAACGAAGTGGTATGCGACGGGCTGGAAAAAGCCCTGGCGCTTAAGCTGAACAATATCGTCCTGCTGCCTATCAATATCATGGAGATCGAGGAAGTTTTCGAGAAGCATGAGGCAGACACCCTGTACATCAACTTCTGCGATCCCTGGCCCAAGGTCCGGCATGCCAAGCGCAGGCTGACCCACCGCTTGTTCCTGGAACGCTACAGGAACATACTGAAAAAGGGCGGCACTGTCCAGCTGAAGACGGACAGCCGGGAGCTTTTTGACTTCTCCGTCGTTGAATTTCAGGAAGCCGGTTTTGAGATCACTGAAATCACCCATGACCTGTCCGGCTTGAATGACCCTGACAATGTCATGACGGAATATGAAACGAAGTTTGTCCGGATGGGAATAAAAATCAACCGTCTGAAGGCAATTTGTAAATAGTCAAACAGGGATGGTAAATCAGGGACGGTTCTTGAATTGAATGAGAAATCTTTCTCATTCAATTCAAGAACCGTCCCCATTTGAATGCTATTTGACGGTAAATTTGAACTGGTATCCGGGATTCAACAGGTTCCCGGCCTTATCCTTCATGGCCAGCTTAAAGGCATATTCCCCTTTTGCCAGAGCTTTGGAAGGCGTATAGGTAATTTTTCCGCTTTTTGCATCAAATTTGACCTTCACAGCCTTGCCGTTCATCAGAAGCTGGATAGAGGCAGGATTGATACCTGTTCCCTTGTCTGCCGCCATAATGGCGACCTCCTTGGGCGATGCCTCCAGGACCTTTCCATTTTCCGGCAGTACTGCGGTCACCACCGGGCTGAAATAGTCCTTATCCGGCTTATAGAGCGCTATGACATCATCCAGATACAGCACGCCTTTGTTTTTTCTTTCCTGCACCGGCTCGGCGGCATAAATCTGCTCCAGCTTGATGGGGAAGGCCTCATCCCTGGGGACTTCGGCATAGGCGAATTTCCAGCCCTTCCAATCAACGCCGGTATGCTCTGCCGTCAGGTTCAATACCTTCCGTTCACCCTTGGCATTGACATAGGTACCTCTGACCCAATGGCTGCTTCCATCGCCATACAGCCACACGCCAACTTCAGTGGGCTTGCCGATGATCTTCACCGGCTCCTTGAAGCTTACATAAGCGGCAGAGGTCCCCTCTGTCCCTGTAAAGTCATAATCCAGCCTCAGGGATATCTTGCCTGTCTTGACAGGCTCCTTGGCCTGGTTGTGCCTGACGGCTACCTTACCGCGGACTGCGCTGGCGTCCACAGTTTTCACATTGGCGAAGTCCGCAACGATGACAGGTGACTTGCCTACCCGTGCATCAAGCTCTGCCATAGCCGTACCGGCTATCGCTTTCACTTTGCCTGCGGCTGCTTTTGCTCCGGCTGTAAAAACGCCGTTTGCATCCACCTTACCCATCGCGTTTGCCACTTCCCATTTGATTGCGCCTGGGCTGATGATGATTTCTCTTCCGTTTTCATCAAATGCCAGGACTTTCAGTTGGAACTTCTCGCCAGGCTCCAGGTGAATATCCTCTTTAATATAGTCACGGTTTAGTACAACCAGTGAGCTCACCGTATCTACAATCTGTATAGGCAGCCTGCCCCTGGCTTTCCCTGCGGTCACATCCAGGTAGCTGACGCCTGCCTTGCTGCCCGCCGTAAAGATGCCATCCTTTGAGGCCTTGGCCGTCTTGGGGTCTGCCGTATATTTCAACTGCTTGATATCGATTTGTGATGGGTTGTAAAAACGGTCCATCGAATAGAAAGTGGGCTTGTAGCTGCTGTTTTTGTACAGCTTCACATTCTCATCGTTAAACCCGATGAAGACCGGCTCCGATACCGGTGCAGCCGACACAAGCTGGATGGAATTGCCCACTGAACGCTCCCTTCCGTCGGAAGGCTTATTGACCAGGTAGGGCGTGGCCGCGCCTTGCTTTCTTACAACCATTGCAGAAGAGCCGCCGCCGTCCAGATTGATGGCTTCCTGCACACCCTGTCCGATCAGGAACTCCGTCAGTTCGTACAGATTCATGCCGTCACTGAGGCCGGGCTGCCTGCCATCCACAGTTATCATGAAGATAGAGCCGTCCTTCAGGCCGATGGCCGTCCTGGGATGCCGCTCTTTGGCATCCTGCCTGGCGGCAATATCCGGCGAGGGCATTCCCTGCTCAATCAGCCTGGGTGCCCCGGACACCACATGCTTCAGGTCCGCTTCGTCATAATTTACTTGGAAGCTGACCTTATCCCCTACCGCAGCAGCCAAAAAGCTCTGGGCAAAGGGTCCGCTGATGGACAGTACCACCCCGTCTGCAGGGATCTCCGTATTCTTTGCATCGGTGATAACCTTTTCGATCGCTCCGGTATACGACCTGTTGGGCTGCAGCGGCAATGGTACTCCCCTGACAACCACATCCAGCCCGGCAACGGTATTCAGCGTTGTGCTGCCAAAGGCCGGCGTATAGATCACTGCCTGGTTGATCCAGCGCAGCTTATTGACGGAGGTAACCGGCAGCTGCACGTTCCCGTAGCTGATGGTAGCGTCCATTTTCAGCGTATCGACAAAGCAGGAGCCATCCTGCTTCACGCCGAATATGGCGGAAGCCGGCACCGAGGACTTGATTTCGCCGTTAATGATACTGGTTCCGTAAGTAAGGCCTTTTACCAGCGACATATCGAAGAAGTCGCCGTTGACTGCTCCGATGACACGGCTATCCAAGCCGGACTTCACAAGGGCCTGATGGGTCACAGTCTTGTTGACGATGGGAGACCCGCCGTCAGAAGCCTCTATTTTCAAATATTCCGTTCCTATTGCCGCTTCCAGGGTGTTGATGACATAGCGGCCGTTGGGCGTTGCATATTGCAAGTTCCTGTAATACGTACCCGGTCCTACATTCTGGCTTGTTTCAACGATTCCCTGGGATTCCTCGGAATAGACAAAGCCCGAGAGGATGGTGGCAACCATCAGGACACATACAAGCAGCTTTGAGATGGTTCTCCTTCTTTGCAGCAAAATTTTCATAGCACATACCTCGACTTTCATTTGTACCATTCTAGGATTATGACTATTGTACCAAAATTTCAATCCATTGACAGCAATGTTACAGTTTCTTAATCTTCCAAATTATTCTAAATTGTGCGCCAAGTACTCTGTAACACTTAAGCCTTACATTACTCGGCGAGGAAAATTTTCGTATGACAAGGCGGAGGATCGAGTAATACTGGCGGTATTACGAGTGACGACAACGCAGTCAGACGGAAATTTAACCGGCGATAATGTAAGGAATTAGGTGTTACAGAGTACTAGTTACAATTCCTGGCATCAGTGAGCTCGTCCGTCCATCTTAATTTGACGTAGCAGGGCGATATCCTGTTCCATGATTTTCTTTCATTGGTGCTTTTATTCGAGCAAAAAAAGACCGCTCTTTATTAGAACGGTCTCAGCCTTTCTTTCTGATTATGCCAGCGCCTCAAGGACTTCATCCATGATTTGCACTGCCTTATCAATGTATTGCGGCTCAATGTTCAACGGAGGCAGCAGCCGCACCACGTCCGTACCGGCACCTACCAGCAGCAGACCTTTTTCGATACATTGGTTTATAAATGCCTTTGGGTCAACACTGAGCCTCAGACCCAGCAGCAAGCCCATGCCCTGTATGCTGACAACGGAAGCAGCATGCTTTGACTTCAATGACTCCAGCTTCCCTGCGAAGTACAGGTTCATCGCATTGACATTATCCAGCACGCCCTTTTGAAGCAGCTCCTCCAGCACTACTAAAGCCACCGAGCAGGCAAGCAGATTGCCGCCGAAGGTGGAACCGTGGTCTCCATAGCTTATCACCTCAGCGGCCTTTGCACCCGCGACTGCTGCGCCGATAGGGAAGCCGCCGCCCAAGCCTTTTGCCAGGCATACGATATCCGGCTTGACGCCGAAGCGCTGGTATGCAAAGACACTTCCCAGCCTGCCGACTCCGCACTGAACCTCGTCAAAAATCAGCAGCGCATCATACCGGTCGCACAAGGCTCTGGCTTCCTGCAAAAATGCCGGATCGGCATTCACCACGCCGCCTTCGCCCTGCACCGGCTCTACGATAACTGCACAGGTATTTTCATTCACCACCTGCTTCAGGCTTTCCGCGTCATTGAATATGGCGCTCTGCACACCGGGCAGCAGCGGCGTATAATCCTTCTGGTATTTTTTCTGCCCCGTCACCGAAAGGGCGCCCAGGGTGCGGCCGTGAAAGGAATTGTCCATGTAGACAATGCCGCACTTCTCTTCACCGCCCTTGACCTTGCCGTGCTTCCTGGCGAATTTCAAGGCCGCCTCTACGGCTTCGGTTCCGCTGTTGCAGAAAAAAGCGCCGCTCATGTCCGACAGGCTGCACAGCTGCTCCGCCAGCGCCATCTGCTTTTCATTCCAATAGAGGTTGGATACGTGCAGCAGCTTCCGGCTTTGCTCTTCCAGCACTTTGGCGATGGCCGGGTGGCTGTGTCCCAGGCAGTTGACCGCTACGCCCGAAACAAAGTCAATGTATTCCTTCTCCTGGTCATCATAAACCAGGCAGCCTTCTCCGTGGGTCAGTGTGATGTCAAACCTTGCATAGGTGTTCAGAATATGTGCTTTTGTCATGTTATTTCCCTCCTTTTATAAGCGTTCCGGATTGCTCTCCCATGAAAAATCCGCTAAGGCTGTTATTTTTTCGTCCGTCAATCAGGCAGACATTTTTCGTACCATTCTCGATAGCCCGGATGCAGCAATCCATCTTGGGGATCATGCCGCCGGTGATGACACCGTCCTTGATCAGCTTGCCAATCTCTTCTACTGTAATGGAAGGGACAAAGCTGGCCTCATCCTGTATATCGGTATATAACCCTGCCACATCCGAAAGATAAACCAGGTAGCCGGCCTTCAGCGCCGCTGCAACAGCAGCCGCCGCATAATCGGCATTGATATTGTAGATGTCTCCCGCCTTGTCGCAGGCAATGGGTGAAATGACCGGCACATAGCCGATTTCAAGAAGATCCGTCACCACTTCCCCGTTAATGCCGACCACTTCTCCAACATATCCGATATCCAGCTTCTCACCGTTTTCATACAGGTACATTTTTTCCGCTTCCATGAGGTTTCCATCCCTGCCGCTGATCCCGAGGGCTTTCACCCCGGCCTGTGATAACCTGTAAGCCAAGTCTTTGTTGACTTGTCCCGACAGCACCATTTCCACCACCTCTACCGATTCCTTGTCTGTCACTCGGAGCCCCTTGATGAAGCCGGATGTAATTCCCATCCTGTCCAGGAACCGGGTAATGCCCGGTCCGCCGCCGTGCACAATGACGATACGCGCACCGGCCTGCCGAAGCGCCGCCACATCCTCTATAAAAGCTGAAATGGCTGCAGGATTCTTCATGATGCTGCCTCCATATTTGACCACGATGGTTTCCTTATAATCCAACATCCGACATACCTCCAAAGAAAGATAATAATGGTATTAATTATACAATTAAACTTATTTTTATTCAATACTTTCCGAGCAGTTTTCTGCAAAATTTTTATTGCATATTCATCCATTTGTATGTATAATATTAAATTAATATAGAGAGTAGAGGATGATGAACGTGATCAAGGCAGGCATCATAGGGGCAACGGGATATGCTGGGCAGCAGCTATCCGCCATGTTGTCCATGCATAAGCAAGTGGACATTCTTTTTTTGTCTTCAAATAGTTATGTTGACAAAAAATTCAGTGAGGTTTATGGAAATTATCAGGGCTTTATAGACGAAACATGTATAGATATGCAATCTGCTTTGCATAAACTTGCAGATACCGATGTGCTTTTCCTGGCACTGCCCCACGGTCAGTCCTTTGAGATCGTCGAAAAAGCGCTGGCGCAGGGTGTCAAGGTCATCGACATCGGATCGGATTACAGGCTGAAGGCTGTAAAAGATTTTGAAAAATGGTATGGCGTCGGACACCTGCTTGCAGATGTTCTGCCACAAGCTGTGTACGGGCTCCCTGAGCTTTACCGCGACAAGATCCGGGGTGCTTCCCTTGTAGCCAATCCCGGCTGTTATCCTACTGCAGGCACTTTGGCAGCTGCCCCTCTTTTCAAGCAGGGCCTCATCGACAGCAGCAGCCTCATCATTGATGCCAAGTCCGGCGTATCGGGCGCCGGGAGAAGCGCCAGCATTCCTTCCCTTTTCTGTGAATGCAATGAGTCCATAAAAGCCTACGGCGTAGCCAGCCACAGGCACACGCCTGAAATTGAGCAGACCCTGAGCGATCAGGCAGGAGAACCGGTAACCATCACCTTTACGCCTCACCTGGTCCCTATGAACCGGGGCATCCTGGCCACCTGCTACGCCAAGCTCAAAGATCCGGTATCCCAAGCGGAGCTGTATCAGGCCTTCCGGTCCTTCTACCAGGACGAGCCGTTTGTCCGTGTCGTTGATGCTTTGCCGGAGACCCGTTATGTAACCGGCTCCAATCTGTGCGATATCGCCCTGCGGGTTGACCAGCGCACCGGAAGGGTCATCGTGGTCTCTGCCATCGATAACCTGGTGAAGGGCGCAGCCGGGCAGGCTGTCCAGAATATGAATATTCTTTTTGATTTTGAAGAAACTGAGGGAATCAACCGGATTCCCATGGTACCTTAGGAGGGATTGCAATGAAAATATTGGAAGGTAAGTCCATCACCGACATTAGCGGCATCAAGGCCAGCGGCATTGTCTGCGGCATCAAGAAAAACGGCAGAAAGGACCTGTGCGTGGTCTTCAGCGAGCCCAAAGCGGTAGCTGCTGCCGTCTTTACCACCAACAAAGTAAAGGCTGCACCCATTCTGGTGGACATGGCACACATTCAGTCCGGGAACATCCAGGCCGTTGTTGTCAACAGTGGAAATGCCAATGCGTGCACGGGAGAAGCGGGACTGGAGGACGCAAAGGAAATGGCCGCACTGACGGCAGAATACCTGGGCATCAGCCCTCAGGAAGTGCTGGTCTCATCCACAGGTGTCATCGGCGTACCGCTTCCAATGGAAACCGTCAGGGAGGGGATCAAAGCCGCTTGCGCCGCACTGTCCAAAACCGGAGGCATGGACGCAGCTGCAGCCATCACCACGACCGATACGTGCACCAAGACCATTACCGTGGAAACACAGGTAGGCGGCAAGACAGTGATGCTCAGCGGCATGGCCAAGGGCTCCGGCATGATCCACCCCAACATGGCGACCATGCTGAGCTATGTCATCACCGATGCGGCAGTCGATAAGGCCGTGCTGCAGAAAGCATTGGAGGAAAGCGTGCAGGACAGCTACAATATGATTTCGGTAGACGGTGATACCAGCACTAACGATACCGTCATGGTGCTGGCCAACGGTGCAGCGGGTAATACGCCCATCACCGGCTTCGGAGAGGACTATCTGCAGTTCCGGGAAGCGTTGGACTATGTCAACGTGGAGCTGGCAAAGATGGTCATCAAGGACGGCGAAGGGGCGACCAAGCTGATCGAATGCACCATCAGCCATGCCGCATCGGTATCCGACGCCAGGCTGCTGGCCAAGTCCGTCATCGGCTCCTCCCTGGTCAAGGCTGCCTTCTTCGGCAACGACGCCAACTGGGGCAGGGTGCTGTGCGCTATGGGCTACTCCGGTGCGGCCTTTGCAACGGAAACAGTGGACATTTTCTTCGAAAGCGAAGCCGGCTGCATTCAGCTGATGCGAGGTGGACAGCCGCTGCAGTTTGATGAGGAGGCCGCTGTTGCCATTATGGCGCAGAAGCTGGTCCGGATCAAAATCGACATGAAGGACGGCAGTGCCGGTGCGACGGCCTGGGGCTGCGATCTGTCCTATGAATATGTTAAAATAAACGGCTCTTACAGAACGTAAGAGCCGTTTCGGTGCCAGGAACCTATTTATTCAACCATTGGCTGTAAAAACCGCTCATGTCTTTGCCGGCGATTTCCGAAGTCAGCCGGATCAACTCCTCGCCTTTGACAATCTTGAATTTGTGCCGGTCATACAGCGTCCGGAGAAATCTGTCGAAGGTCTCTTCCCCCAGCTGATCTCTCAAATCCTTGAACATCATAGTTCCTTTATGATAAATTAAGACATAGTATTCGTCCTCATCAAATTCATTCAGCGACCTAGCCATGGATGCCCCGGCATTCTGCTCCTCCATCAGGAACACCTTGGCTGACAGCTCGATGTAGTTGCCGTACAGCCGGTCAAAAGCCTCACGACCGTATTTTTCCTCATAATACGCCAGGGTGGCGAACTGCGTCAAAGGCTCGTCGATCCATGCCTCCCTGTATTCATCATTTCCCACCAGCCCATACCACCATTGGTGCCCCAGCTCATGCACGGTCACAAATTCCAGGGATCCCTTGGGTTTTCCGAAGAAAAGCGCAGCGCCGTAATTGGCAAAGCTGGTATTGCCGTAATCGTTGGACTCTATCATGACCAGGTTGGGATACTCCATTCCCCCGCCGATGTCCGACTGTACGATGCTGCAAGTGGGATAGGGGTATTTGCCATACTTTTCGTTAAAAATCCGGATGGCATCCGCACCGATCTCTGCAATCTTTTTTGCTTTGACCCTGCTTCCGGCATAGGACCGCACCAGTGTTCCCTCCACCATGACCTCTTCCACCCTGAACATATCGCTAGCCACAAAAGCGAAGTCCCTGACGGCATTAGCCCGTATCTGCCATACCCGGTCCGGACCGGCCTGCTCCCTGCCCAGGATGACACCGGATGCCGCAATCACCTGCATCTCCGGCGCGGCTATCGTCACATCAAAGTTGCTTGTCTCGCTGTAAAAGGCATCGCCTTTGTCATCATAGGGATGTTTATCCCATTCTCCGTTTTCATACACAGCCGCAATCGGGAAAAAATTGCCCAGATTGTAGGTATTGTCCCCGTACCCGAAACGGTCTCCAAAGCCTTTATTTCCCTTTTGGGGAATGCGGATGACATATTCCATTTCGATGTTTTGTCTCCCGCCGGGCTGCAGCGAAGCTTCCAGCGGTACAGCCAACAGAGTCCTGTCTTCTCCCTCGATCCGGAAATCCGCAGCCTTTCCCGCGGTCCTGACGCTTTTGATATCGATTGAGCCGCCATATTCCCCAAAGGCATTGGGATAGATATGAAAGTACGCTTCCTTCAATACATCGCCGGTATTATTGATAAAGCTGACGTTTTGCATTCCTTCCAGTGTTTTTTCCCCTGTATCCAGCCGCAGCTCCAGCTGATAGTCGTGGGTGTCGGGATACCGTCCTATCTGACTGGGTGCAGAACCGTCGGAGGTGATCCCGGTCGGGGTCCAGGTCATGATCTCAGTAAAGACATAGATCAAGGCCGCTGCAGCGAGGAAGCCCGCAAAAACCTGGTTTTTCCGCCTCTCCAGACCGCCTCTCAGTGTACTTTCCACCCGTGTATGCCTGATCTGATATCCTAATATCAGCAACAATGCAAGTGTGCAGATCAAGCCGCCCTCCAGTCCAAAGCTGCCGCCTGAGAGCAGTTCATGCCCTTTCAAGGAAAGCTTGATGATCCCTCTGCCGGCGCCGCCGCTTACCGGCGAGCTAAAGACAGTGCCCATCAGGAAGTTCCAGCCGAAATGAAAGCCGATGGCTGATAGAAGGCTGCTATCACGGATGACCAGCAGGTTCAGCACGACCCCGGCCAGAAATACGTTGAACAGCGCCAGAATGGTCGCATTGGGGTTAAGCGCATGCATCAGGGCAAACAGGAAGGAGGTCATAAGCACTGCACCTGCTGCAGTAAACTTGGACCGCAAGTAATGATAAACATAGCCGCGGGTAATCAGCTCTTCCGCCACGGCCACCAATAAAAGGAACCTCAGCATTCCTGCAAGGAATCTGGAAAGCGCCGGGACCGCCCCCGACACTTCCAGACCTCTGACAGCAGCCAATCCCCCTGCCAACAGCACCAAGATGATGCCCAGTATGGCACCCGCTCCGAATAGGCTGCCTGTGAGAAGCTCCCGTACCCATCCGGCTCTGAATACCGCACCGATATCTTTAAAGGTTTTTTTATCAGTTTTCAAGTACAGGAGCACCAGCAGGATCCCTAGGATCAAGCCGGCCGCCTCTGCTGCCAGCTTCCCGTAAGCTTCCGGCAGCAGCAGGTTCAGTCTTGATGCAGCAATGCCCCATGCAATAAAAAACAGCAAGATAAATCCAAATACCTTAAAAAGCGGCACAAAATATCTTTTGAACATGTCAACCCCCTCTTTCGGATTCTATATATGAAATTATATCCAATATTCCGTTTTTTTACAACAAAACGGGCTGCCGGATGCGGCAGCCCGTCATATCTTTCATTTAATTAGCACTTTTCTGCTGCTATTTCGCTTTTGCGGTCCAGCTTCAGATTGATGCGGCTTCCGTCACGGACCACATCCGCCACGTTGACGCAGTGGTCACTGACTCTTTCCAGGTTGGTGACAATATCAAGGAATACAACCCCTGCATTGATGCTGCATTCACCTCTGTTGAGCCGCTTGATGTGGCTGTCCCTCAGCCGGGTTCTCAGCTCATCCACCTGGTTTTCGTACATATCCACATTATCCACATAAGCCCGGTCCTCGGTGTTCAGTGCTGCAAACGCATTTTCCAACGCCTTGTCCACCGCTTCGAAAATCATCTTCAGCTCCTCAATGGCATGGCTGGAGAAGGATATCCTGTTGTCAATGTTGTATTGCGCCAGCTCGGCCAGGTTCTCAGCATGGTCGCCCATTCTCTCCACATCGTGGATGGTATTGAACAAGGATCCGACCTTCTTCTGCTGCTCTTCACCGATGGCCAGGTTGGATACTTCCTTCAGGTATTCGCCGATGCGCTTTTCCAGTTCATTGATCACCTTTTCGTTATTGTAAAGCTCGGCAATCACTTTTTCATCGGGATTGATGATGGCCATGACGCCTTTCTCAACATTACATCTTGCAATCTCACCCATCCGGATGATTTCTTTGACGATCTGCCCCACCGCAATACTGGGGGTTTCCAGGATACGCTTGTCAAGATACTTCAACTCAAACTGGTCATGCTCCACCTTGCCGGGAACAACCTTGGTCACAAAAGCAATCAACAGGGCTGAGAACGGAAGCTGTATGACCACGTTGGCAAGATTGAAGAATGAATGGGCATTGGCTATCTGCCTCACCGGGTCAGCCGTTGTAGCTATGACCAGGGATAGCACAGGCTTCATCAGGATAAGGAAAATGGTCGTACCGATAATGTTGAAAGTCATATGTATGACAGCTGCTCTTCTTGCCGTTACAGAAGCACCTATACTGGCCAGCAGTGCTGTGACACATGTTCCTATATTTTCTCCAAACAGGATCGGAAGTGCTGCCTCAATGGGAACAAGCCCCTGCATGGCGAGCGCCTGAAGTATACCTATCGTAGCGCTGCTGCTCTGAATGATCGCCGTTAAGCCGAAGCCGGCCAGAACACCCAGCAGCGGATTATGCTGCAAATCTACCATGAACTGTGTAAAAGCCGGTATGTCCTTTAAAGGTTTCATGGCATCACTCATGGCATGCATTCCCATGAAAAGGATACCAAATCCCAGGAAAAGCTCCCCTATCTGCTTATAGGATTTTTTGTTAGGGAACATGACCAATACAGCCCCTATAATGATAGCAAAAGGAATAATGTCCTTGAACTTGAAAGCAATGATCTGTGCCGTCATCGTCGTTCCGATGTTGGCACCCATGATGACACCTACGGCCTGTGTCAGATTCATGATTCCGGCATTCACCAGGCCGACCACCATAACGGTCGTCGCACTACTGCTCTGGATGATGGCGGTAATCGTTGTACCCACCAATACGGCAATGACCTTGTTTCTTGTCAAAATCTCCAAAAGTCTCTTCATTCTGTCGCCTGCCGATTTCTGCAATGCATCCGACATGATCTTCATTCCATAGAGGAATAGACCCAAACCGGCGAACAAGGCAATAGACATCTTTAACAAAATTACACCCCCAAAATTTTGAATCCCCGCAGTTTTTTCTGAATTTAACTCCCAAACCCATTCGACAATGTCGAATCATTTTACCCTCAACCAGACTACCGAAAATTTGTTTTTTCTGCAAGTATTGTTGTGTTAATTTTGTGTTAAACAATTGGCGCTGCAGGCATCAAAAAAAGAACGAAGGATCACCGGGGGCAATCCTTCGTCGTTTATCAAATTAGCATTTTTCGGGTGTAATATCGGTTTTTCGATCCAGCTTCAGGTTGATCCTGCTGTCTTCTCTGACAACATCTGCAATATTGACACAATGGTCGCTGATTCTCTCCAGGTTGGTTATGATATCCAGATAGACCACCCCGGCATTGATGCTGCATTCACCTCGGTTAAGTCGTTTGATGTGGCTGTCCCTGAACCAGGTCCTCATATCGTCGACTTTATTCTCATACATATCCACATTGTCCACATAGGCACGCTCTTCGGTATCCAAGGCGGCGAATGCATTTTCTATGGCTATGTCCACTGCTTCAAATACTGCTTTCAATTCTTCTGCAGCATGCTGGGAGAAGGGTACTTTGTTTGCAATCTTATATTCTGCCAGCTCCGCCAGATTCTCCGCATGGTCGCCTATCCGCTCTACATCGTGGATGGTGTTAAAAAGTGATCCGACCTTCTTTTGCTGCTCCTCGCCCAGGGCCAGATTGGATACTTCCTTCAAGTACTCCCCGATGCGCTTTTCCAGCTCATTGATTACCTTCTCGTTGCTATACAGCTCCGCTATGGCTTTTTCATCCTGGTTTAATATTGCCAGCTTGGCCTTTCCTACATTGCACCGCGCAATGTCACCCATCCGCACAATCTCCTTGATGATCTGGCCCACAGCGATGCTGGGGGTCTCCAGGATACGCTTGTCCAGATACTTCAGCTCGAACTGGTCGTGCTCATCCTCCCCGGGAACGATGCGGGTAACAAAGCCAATAAGAAGCGCCGCAAAGGGCAGCTGTATCACGGTATTGACCACATTGAAGAAGGTATGGGCATTTGCTATCTGCCTGACCGGATCCGTCGCCGTCTGTATAACCAACGTCGTAACCGGCCTCAGTATGATCATAAAGATAATCGTTCCGACTATCTTTATTGTTACATGCAATACTGCCGCTCTTCTGGCCGTAACCGATGTGCCGATGCTGGCAATCAGAGCGGTTACACAAGTACCGATGTTTTCTCCGAACAGGATGGGCAATGCTGCTTCTATGGGTACCAACCCTTGCATGGCCAGCGCCTGCAGGATACCGATGGTGGCACTGCTGCTCTGGATAATGGCCGTAAGGCCAAAGCCGGCCAGTACGCCCAGCACCGGATTATGCTGCAGCTGAACCATCAAGTCAAGAAATGCCGGAACCTCTTTTAAAGGCTTCATTGCATCACTCATCATGTGCATGCCGAGAAACAGTACACCAAAGCCGATGCACAGCTCACCAATCTGCCTATGGGATTTTCTGCCGGCAAACATGACCAGTATCGCCCCGATAATAATGGCATATGCAATGATGTCTTTGAACTGAAATGCAATCAGTTGTGCGGTCATAGTGGTTCCGATATTAGCACCCATAATGATGCCGACAGCCTGTGACAGGTTCATAATACCTGCATTGACCAGGCCGACGACCATAACTGTCGTTGCGCTGCTGCTCTGGATGATGGCGGTAATCACCGTACCCACCAGAACTGCGATGATCTTGTTTTTTGTCAGGATTTCCAGAAGCTTCTTCATCCTGTCTCCGGCAGACTTCTGCAGCGCATCGGACATGACCTTCATGCCGTAAAGGAACAAGCCTAAGCCGGACAGCAAGGCCAAAACCATTTTGTAGTCCAATTTTACACCCCCAAATTTTTATCCCCGCATATATTCAGGAGCACTTGATATGCCCCTGCCCCATATTCATTATACCGATTTTTTAGACTTACTGGCAACCTGCAAACGATTAAACTTTTTTGGATATACTCTCCAAAATTCCGATTCTAAATGCCAGGCCACTATAGTATAATTAAAGCTAAACAGGTACCCTGTTTAACTTTAATTCAGGAGTTTGCGTACAAACTCCATTCTATCGGAAATAAATAAAGGGAGGGAGACCTATGGACTTTTTGACGGACATCGGCAAGAAGATTACCGAAACAGCCAAAACCGTTACCAGAAAATCAGAAGATATCGTGGAAATCACCAAGTTGAACCTGACAATCGGCAGTGATGAAGACAAGATCAAAAGAATGTTCTATGAAATAGGCAGTGAGCTGTACAAGAACTACCTGGAAGACCGGTCCTTCGGTGAGTATTTCGATGCAAAATGCGGCGAAATCAAGGAAATGGAGGCCAATATCGCCCGAATCAAGGAACGGATCCTGACTTTGAAGGGCAGCAAAGCTTGCAAGGCCTGCAATGCTGTTGTGGACATCGAAGTGAACTACTGTCCCAACTGCGGTGCCAAGGTAGAAACTCCCGTAGTCCTGGAACCGGAAGCTGAAGAGGAAGCCTCTGCAGCAGAAGAAAAGACCGAGTAATACGAGAAAAACCGACTCGCGTATCAGCGAGCCGGTTTTTTTATGTCATATGCGATAATCCTGAAGCGGTTTCACGTTGATTTCATTTCCTGACCTGACATATTGCAGCCCAGTGAAGAGTGCCTGCGCCGTATCCAGCGAGGTCAGGCAGATTACCTTGCTTTCAACCGCTGCTCTTCTGACATTGAAATAGTCGCTGCCGCAGCTCAGCACCAGCTTAAAACGCTTTTTCTTGATATCGTGCAGAAGCGATGCCGCGTTATCGCCTTCCCCATCCTTGGGATTGCCCATAAAGGTGAGCTGATAGCCCATAGAGGTCAACCGATCCAATACCTCGCTCCACTTGCCGCTTTCCTTTTCCGGCACCGCTACCAGCGCTTCACCACTGGCTGCAGCAAAGCTGCCTGTTGCCATAAAAGCCTTCACCAGTGCCGCTTCATAGACCGCATCCACGCCCATGACCTCACCGGTGGACTTCATTTCCGGGCCCAGGAGGCTATCCAGCGCCGGGATCTTTTCAAAAGAGAACGCCGGTGCTTTGACTGCGTAGATACCCTTGACCTGGCGGTATTTGTCCCCGTAGGACATATCTGCCAGCTTCTCTCCCAACATGATGCGGGTTGCGATGTCCACCATGGGGATTCCGGTCACCTTGCTGATGATAGGCACGGTACGTGATGCTCTGGGATTGGCTTCGATCACATATACCTCTCCATCTTTCAGGGCATACTGGATGTTGATCAGGCCTTTTGCTTTGAGCCCCAGTGCAATCTTTTCAGTGATTTCCACGATTTTCCCTATTTCGGCTTCCCCGATGGAAATGGAGGGAAATACCGACATGCTGTCACCTGAATGGATGCCGGTGCGCTCAATATGCTGCATGATCCCGGGGATGAAGATCCTCTCCCCGTCACACAGCGCATCCACCTCTGCTTCAACGCCCTCCACGTATTTGTCGATCAGTAGGGGCTGATCCTCGGACATCTGCACGCCATGCAGGTACTCTATCAACTCTGCGGTATTTTCGATCAGCCGCATAGATTGACCTCCGATGACGTAGGAGGGCCTTACCAGCACCGGATACCCCAGCGCCACGGCGCCTTCCAGGGCGGCTTCCGGCTTAACGGCGCTGATGCCTTCCGGCCGCTTAATGCCCAGGCGGTTCAGCAGTGCATCGAATTTCTTCCTGTCCTCCGCTGCATCAATGGCACTGAAGTCGCTGCCCAAAATGTTGATATCGTATTTTGACAGCTCCTTCACGGCATTGATGGCTGTCTGACCGCCGAACTGTGCAATGATGCCCAGTGGCTTTTCCCGTTCCACAACGTTCAGTATATCTTCTATATAGATCGGCTCAAAATACAGCCTGTCGGAGGTATCGTAGTCCGTACTCACCGTCTCGGGATTGTTGTTGATGATGATGGATTTGTAACCCAGCTTCTTGATTGCAAAGGATGAATGCACGGCGCAGTAATCGAACTCGATCCCCTGCCCGATCCGGATGGAACCGGAGCCAAGCACTACAATATTCTTTTCCTGGCAGGGTTCCACCTCATCCTCTTGGTCGTAGGTGGAGTAGTAATACGCCGTACTGGCCTCAAACTCCGCCGCGCAGGTATCTACCGTCTTGCAGCTGGGCTGGATGCCAAGATAGCGCCTGTCTCCGCGGACCTCCTTTTCGTCATGTCCCGTCAGAGCCGCTATTTCCCTGTCGCTGTAGCCCATTTCCTTGGCTTCCCGCAGCAGCTCGGCTCCCAGTATCCCCTTGCACCGCACCAGCTTCTTTTCCAGAGCGATGATGTTTTGCACCTTTTTGACGAACCAGATATTGATGCCCGATACCTCAGACAGCTGCTCGGCGTCGATTTCCCTCCGCAGTGCCTCGCTAAGGGCCCATAATCGGAGATCGTCCGGATATTTGAGCATGGTCAGCAGCTGATCGTCTGTCTTGTCCTTAAGCGCTTTCATATAGAGTCCCACCGGACCGATTTCCAGTGACCGCACCGCTTTCATAAGCGCTGCTTCAAAGCTTCTGTCGATGGTCATGACCTCGCCGGTAGCTTTCATCTGGGTTGTCAGCCTTCTGTCCGATGTCTTGAACTTGTCGAAGGGCCAGCGAGGGATTTTGACCACTACATAGTCCAGTGTGGGTTCAAAGCAAGCCGTGGTGCTCTGCGTGATGGGATTCTTGATCTCATCCAGGGTGTAGCCGATGGCTATCTTGGCTGCAATCCGCGCGATGGGATAACCTGCCGCCTTGGAAGCCAGTGCAGAGGAGCGGCTGACGCGGGGGTTGACCTCGATAATATAGTATTTCATGCTGCCGGTATCCAGCGCAAACTGGATGTTGCAGCCGCCTTCGATCTTCAGACTCCGGATGATCTTGATGGCTGCCGTGCGCAGCATCTGGTATTCTTTATCCGTCAAGGTCTGGGAGGGAACCACCACGATGCTGTCGCCCGTATGGACGCCCACCGGATCCATGTTTTCCATATTGCAGATAGTGATGCAGTTGTCGTTCTTATCCCGCATGACCTCGTATTCGATTTCCTTCCAGCCAAGCAGGCTCTGCTCGATCAGTACCTGGCCGGCTACACTGTAGCTCAGCCCCTTCTCGGCAATCTGCACCAGCTCCTCTTCATTATAAGCGACGCCGCCGCCGCTTCCGCCCAGAGTAAAAGCAGGTCTCACAACAAGGGGAAAACCTGCTTTCCGGGAAAAGGCCACTGCTTCTTCCACCTTGGTGGCAATAATACTTTCCGCCACCGGCTCTCCGATTTTGAGCATCATGTCCTTGAACAATTCTCTGTCCTCAGAGGTCTTTATGGTCTCCACTTCGGTGCCGATCAGCTTGACGCCGTGCTTTTTCAGAATACCGCATTCCGCCAGGGCTACCGACAGGTTCAACCCTGTCTGTCCCCCCAGTGTGGGCAGCAGTGAGTCAGGTTTTTCTATTTCAATTATTTTCTCCAATATTTCCACTGTCAGCGGCTCGATATAGACTCTATCCGCTGTCTGCTCATCGGTCATGATGGTTGCCGGGTTGGAATTCACCAGCACCACCTCCAGCTTATCCTCCTTCAAGGCGCGGCAGGCCTGAGTGCCTGCGTAGTCAAACTCGGCGGCCTGACCGATGGTGATGGGACCGGAGCCAATTACCAATACTTTTTTAATGCTTTTATCCAACGGCATTCGAATACCCTCCCTATGCTGACATACAATAGCTCATACTCTGTAGAAACTGCTCAAACAAATATCTTGAATCCTGCGGACCGGGTGCGGCTTCCGGATGATACTGCACCGAGAAAACCGGCAGATGCTTGTGGCAGATGCCTTCTATGGTCTGGTCATTGATATTGATGTGTGTCACTTCCACATCTGCTTTCCCCAGGCTGTTGGAGTCAATGGCATAGCCGTGGTTCTGCGAGGTGATATAGACCCGGTTGTTGCGGAGGTCCTTCACGGGATGGTTGGCGCCCCTGTGACCGAAAAGCAGTTTGTAAGTGCGGCCGCCGAAGGCAAGTCCAAGGATCTGGTGTCCCAGGCAGATGCCGAATACCGGCTTGGTCTGCATCAGAGTTTTGACTGTGGGCAGAATGGGACTGAAGCTTTCAGGGTTTCCGGGTCCGTTGGACAGCAGGACGCCGTCGCAGCCCGTGGCCATGATGTCCTTTAAGCTGCTCATACCCGGCAGTACGTAGACATCACAACCCATATCCGTCAAATACCGAAGGATGTTCTCCTTGATGCCGAAGTCCAGCACTGCCACCTTGGGTCCCCTGCCCGGTATATGGTACGGCTTCTCGGTACCTGCTCCGAAGGGGGACGCGATTTCCTCATAGCTGGTGGCCATGGCTTTTTGGGCAAGCATGTCGATCTGATCTGTCTGGTTGGATATGACGCCCATCATAGCGCCCTTGTTGCGGATATGCTTTGTCAGCGCCCTGGTATCCAGCCCGCAGATTCCCGGGATGTTGTTCTTCTTCAAATAGTTGTCCAAGGTATCGGTATGCTTCCAGCTTCCCGAGATGGGGCTGTATTCTTTTACGACCAGGCCTTTTACCCGGACCTTGCAGGACTCTACGTCCTCCTCGTTGATGCCGTAGTTCCCGATCAGCGGGTAGGTCATCACAACGATTTGGCCCGTATAGGAAGGATCGGTCAGTATTTCCTGATATCCCGTCATGCCGGTGTTGAAAACCACCTCTCCGGTACCCTCAAACCCGCTTCCGAAGGACTTGCCGTAGAAGCATTTGCCGTCCGCCAACACTAAAACTGCTTTCTCCATAAATTTCTCCTCCTAAATTATATTGAAGCCCAACTTCAGTCACGCATTTCTAAAGTTGGGCTATGCTTCTAAAATAAAGCTCCCGCGAACTGCAAGCCCAATTTCTCATCCATCCCGTACATCAGGTTCATATTCTGGATGGCCTGCCCTGCAGCTCCCTTGATTAAATTGTCAATTGCCGTAACCACAACGATCTTGTTGGTGTGCGGATCGTAGGAAATGCCGATGTCGCAATAATTGGAATGGCTGACTGCCTTGGTCTCCGGCACTTTCCCCGCATCATAGACCCGGATGAAGGAATTGCTTTCATAAAAAGCCTTGTACAGCCCGGTCAGTTCGCTGGCGTCCGTCTCCTCCAGCGGGGTTGCATAGATGGTTGTCAGGATGCCTTTGTTCATGGGAACAATATAGGGGGTATACGTGACGGCGATCTCTTCCCCGAAAAGCTTGTGCACCTGACCCTCAATTTCATTGGAATAGGTGCTGTTGCCCAAGGTATAGGCCTTCACGTTCTCTCTGCTTCCCATAAAGCTGTCAAGCAGCTTGTCGTTTTTCGAAAGGCTGGAAATACCCGATTTGGAATCGATGATGATGGATTTGGCATCGATCCGCTTCCCGGAAATGAGGGGTGCCAGGCCCAGCATGGCTCCGGTGCAGTAGCTGCTCGGATTGGACACAACCTCAGCATGCTTGATCTGTGCTTTGTTCAGCTCAGGCAAGCCATATACCGTTTTCCCAAAGCTGCTGCAAGCAATGGTCTCAAGCATGGCATCCGAATCCATGCTGATGTCGATGATCTTCTTTCCTTGCTTCAGGGCTTCGGTATAAATATTAGCTGAATCCTTCTTTGGTATGCCGTTGAAAATCACGTCCGCTTTTTCTATGGCGTCAAACATGCTCCAGCCGCCCGCCTTATCCTGCACAGCACCGCCCAGGGTCTTCCTGTCATGCAGCTGCGCCATATCGATATAGGTGCTGATCTGTGCTGCCGGATGCGCCGCTATAAGCTTGGAGAGAACATGCCCTACATAGCCGTATGCTCCGATAATACTAACCCAAACCATCACGATTCTCCTTTCTATATAAGGCCGCTTCTGCATGCCTCATATCAGAATTTTTATGCTACCAAATGCATGTTTATGCATTGAAGGCTAAAAAAATTTACGTCCCGCCCAGCTGCAAATTTACATTATTGCGATTATATTATATTATTCCATCTGATGCAAGTACTTTTTTCCTTTTTCTATTTCAGCCAAAACACGGCTTTTGGCCGGTCCGCCGGCAATGCTTCTTCTCTCTACACAGTTTTCCAGTGCAATATAGTCATAGATATCCGGCTCAAAAACCTCGGAAAACTTCTTGAACTCCTCAGGACTCAGTTCATCCAATTCCTTATTCTCAAGGATACAGTAGCTGACCATTCTGCCTGAAATCTCATGGGCGCTTCTGAAGGGCACACCCTTTGCAGCCAGATAGTCGGCAGCATCGGTGGCATTGAGGAACCCGCCTTTCAGGTTCTGACGGATTTGTTCCTTTTTGACCTTCATGGTCAGAAACATGGGGACAAAGGCTTCCATACAGGCCTTTACCGTATCACCGGCATCAAAGACCGCTTCCTTATCCTCCTGCATATCCTTGTTGTAGGCCAGCGGCAACCCCTTCATCACGGTCAGGAGTGCCATCAAATCGCCGTATACCCTGCCTGTTTTTCCCCTGATCAGCTCCGCCACATCGGGATTCTTCTTCTGTGGCATGATGCTGCTGCCTGTGCTGTAGGCATCGTCCATTTCAATGTAGCCGAATTCACTGGTATTCCAGATAATGATTTCTTCACAGAACCGGCTCATATGCATCATGAAGATGGCACAACAGCTGATGAACTCCACCGCGAAGTCACGGTCTGACACACCATCCATGGAGTTGGCTGAGACGGCGGAAAAACCAAGGGCCTTGGCAACCATATCACGGTTCAGGGGATAGGTGGTGCCCGCCAATGCACAGCTGCCCAGGGTCATCAGGTCGACCCTGCCAAGGCAGTCGGAAAAACGTGCCGCATCCCGTTTGAACATTTCGAAGTAAGCCATGAAATGGTGTCCCATGGTCACCGGCTGTGCCTTCTGCAGGTGGGTGTAACCCGGCATAATGGTTTCCACGTTTTCTTCCGCTTTATCCAATAATGCCTTCAGCAGCAGCTTCAACATGCCCTGAATGGTGTGGATATCCTGCTTCAGGTACAGCCGCAGGTCCAGGTTGACCTGGTCGTTCCTGCTCCTTGCCGTATGCAGCTTTTTGCCGGTATCCCCGATCTTTGCGATCAGGAGGCTTTCGATATTCATGTGAATATCTTCAGCCTCCACAGAAAACTCGGCTTTACCGGCTTCGATATCCGCCAGGATCTCATCCAGGCCGTTTATGATGGCTTCAGCTTCTCCGGCGGCGATGATTCCGCATGACCCCAGCATGGCTGCGTGGGCTTTGCTTCCTTCGATGTCCTGCCGGTACATCCTGCTGTCTATGGCAATGGAAGCATTGAAATCATCCACTGCCTTCGCCGTATTTTTATCGAATCTTCCGCCCCAAAGCTTCATAATTAAACGATTTTCCTTTCTTCCTTCAGCTTGGCCGCATTCATTTTCATCAGCGCCATAACCTCCAGCGGCAAGCCGAACAGGTTGATAAAGCCTTCTGCATCCTTCTGATTATAGATATTATCGACGTTTTCGCCGAAGGTGGCGAAATCCTTGTTGAACAGTGAGTAGGGCGAATCCATTCCCGCTATGGAGCAGGTGCCCTTATATAGCTTCATTTTGACGGTGCCGGTCACATTCTGCTGTGTGGACTCTACAAAAGCATCCAATGCCTCCTTCAGAGGGCTGAACCAGAGTCCGTCATATACCAGCTCCGAATACTTGTCGGCTACGATCTGCTTGAACCGCATGGTCATTTTATCCAATGTGATATATTCCAATTCCTTATGGGCATTGTACAGGATGGTTCCGCCCGGTGTCTCATAAACGCCCCTGGATTTCATCCCGACCAGTCTGTTTTCCACCATATCGATGATGCCGACGCCATTTTTGCCGCCGATGTCGTTCAGCTTCTCCAGAAGCTCCATCTGCGGAAGCGCGATACCGTTCAGCATGACGGGAACACCCTTCTCAAACTCGATTTCTATGACTTCCGGCGTATCCGGCGCCTTCTCCGGCGGGGTGGTCATCTGATAGATGTCTGTCGGGTGCGGGTTCCAGGTATCCTCAAGGTCAGCGCCCTCATGGCTCAGGTGCCACAGGTTGCGGTCCATGCTATAGGGTCTTTCCTTGGAAACCGGTACCGGAATATCCCTTGCCATGGCATAGTCGATGGCTTCTTCCCTTGACTTGATGTCCCATTCACGCCAGGGTGCGATGACTTTGATCCTGGGATTCAAGGCTTTGATGCCCAGCTCAAAACGCACTTGGTCGTTGCCTTTGCCTGTGCAGCCGTGGCAGATATATTCTGCGCCTTCCTTCTCGGCAACCTCAACCAGCTTTTTGGCGATCAACGGCCTTGCCATGGAAGTCCCCAGCAGGTATTTGTCTTCGTATACGGCTCCGGCTTTCAAGGTCGGCATGACGTAATCTTCTACGAACTCTCTTCTTACATCCTCAATATATACCTTTGAAGCACCGGTTCTGAGTGCCTTATCTCTTACTGTTTTTAGCTCATCCCCCTGGCCGACGTCGACGCAGCATGCGATTACATCCAGGTCGTAGTTCTCTTTAAGCCAGGGAATAATGATTGAGGTGTCCAGTCCTCCTGAGTATGCCAGAACGACTTTCTTTTTAAATGGTACCATACTATCATCTCCCAGTTTTTATATATTGATAATAATTATAATAGGATTAGTATATTTATGCAAGTACATTTTTGAATTTTTATTAATATTTTTTGTATATATTTCATGCATAAACTGTAAATCTCTATTGATACATTGATATATCTGGATTGTACGAGCCGCCCACAAATAGAAAAATGCATATTTATACGTTATGCGCATAAATATGCATCCTTTATACTTGAATCTTTATATTAATTTTCTGATAGTTTCGGAATAAAGAAGCCGATGGCTGTGAAAACGGCCAGTATGCCCAGCGAAGCAAAAACCATCCGGACAGATACATCGGAAAGGTGGCCTACGATGGGGTTCAATAAGATCCCCATAACCGAGCCCATCCATGAGAAAATAGACAGCAGCGTTGCCCGGTTGGACCGGATGCTTCGATTGAGTATATCCTGGATCAAAGGCTGAAGGATGGCCAGACAGCTCAGGATGACCGCCATAGCCGCAATGGTAGGAAAAGGACTGTCCGTATAGGAGAGGATCAGATAAAAAACACCCACCGCCAGCGTGGCACCAACCAATACAAACCTTTCACCCAGCCGCTGCGTCAGGATATGGGTCTTGGACGCTGCCATGCGCATCAACTCCAGCGCCGCAATAATCATCCCGAAATGCACCACATTGATGCCGGCTCTATGGAACTGCAGCTGATTGAGGAATACCATGGCCTGCCCTATGACACCCAATATACCGGATAAAATGGCGATATAAACGAGAAACCGCTTCGCCTTCAGCACCACCAGACATTCTCTAAAGCGGCGGATGAAGCCTTCAGCTTCCTTCTGCTCATGAACCGGCTCTGTGAGGAATAGAGTTAGAATGGCAGCCAGGAGGTAAAAGAAGATTGTCAGTATGACGGTAAGGTCATAGGAGTATGCAGCCATCCAGCTCCCGGTAACCGATGCAGCTACGAATCCCAATGCCCCCAATGAATAGTACCTGCCGAAAAATTTCTGTGCATTGCGCTGGCCCAGCGATTCATAGATCAGAGCCGAATCGCAGCCTGACAGACCAGAGACGGCAATGGCCAGAAGAACCCGCTCCAGGGAAAACATAAGGAAACTGTCTGAAATGAAGAATACCAGCTTGGATAGGAGAAATACCAGGTTTGCCGCTGCCAGTGTTTTCTTGTAGCCGATCTTGTCGGCCAGCACACCCCAAGGTATCTCAAAAAGAAGGACAGTGACTAGAAAAATCGCTTCAATAATGAAAATCTCATTGATGCCGATTCCCCGACTTTGCCTGTAAAGAGTTGCGATAGGTCCATAGAATACAAAGCTTTGCAAAAATGAAATGCACAGCATGAGGGTCAGGTTTCTTTTCATATTAAACACCTCTTCAAAATTAAATAACAGTAGAAGGCCAGGTTACAGCAAAGCCGGCAGTGTGCCGCTTGTGTTCCAAGCCGTTGAAAGCGTTATTCAAATTGATGGGGTATTCAATGCCTCATGTGTGCAACCTCTTGTAATGTATATTTCTTCCTGAATTCTACCATATGGAGCAGTCTTTGGCAAGCATATACTAGAACCGGATCACCTGACGGCGCATCCCTACATTCAATACCAGTCCCACTGCCGCCATATTGGTCAGCAGCGAGCTGCCGCCGTAGCTGATGAAAGGCAGCGGGATGCCTGTTACCGGCATCAGACCGATGGTCATGCCGATATTCTCAAGTACATGGAAAAGATACATAGCCGTGACCCCGACGCAGATCAGCATGCCGTAGTCATCCTTTGAAACCTTGGCGACATGGATGCATCTCAGAAGCAGCCACATAAAAAGAACGATGACGGCAACTGCACCGATCAAACCCAGTTCCTCCCCTATGACGGAGTAGATAAAATCTGTATGGCGCTCCGGTATGAAACCCAGATTGTTCTGCGTGCCCTGGAACAGCCCTTTCCCGGCGAACTGCCCCGACCCGATGGCGGTCTGAGACTGCAGCACATGGTAGCCTGCGCCCATGGGATCCAGCTCCGGATTCAAAAACACCCGGATACGGTCCTTCTGGTAAGGCTTGAAAAGGAAAAACCACATCATGGGGATACTGATCAGAAAAGTGGCAAATGCGCCTGCAATCATTTTATAGTTCAGTCCGGCAGCATACAGCATAAAAACCGAGATGAAGATGAAGACTAATGCCGTTCCGAAGTCCGGCTGCAGAAGGATCAATCCGATAATCACACCCATATGCATCACAGCCGGCAATACATCAATGATCCTGTTCAGCTTATCCTTTTTCTTTTCCAGGTACTTGGCATAGGTCAGAATAAAGCCCAGCTTGACCACTTCAGAGGGCTGGAAATTCAAAGGGCCGAAATCGATCCAGCTTCTGGAGCCCTTGATCTTGGAACCCAGAAACAGCACCGAAACCAACAGCAGGATGTTGACGATATAAATCAAAGTATAATTGTCGCCAAAGGTATTGTAATCGATCAATAAAATGATGAGCACACCGATGATGCCCAGTATAAAAGCGATGATCTGCACCTTCATGAGCCCTGTGGTGCCGCCTCTCGTAATATGAGTCGCGCTGGCTATGGCCGTTATGCCGTAGATAATGAGCAAAACCGTGGAAAACACAACGCCCAGGTCTATATTCTTCAAAAGTTTGCGGTCAACTAAATCATCAAATTTCAATCTTATCAGTCCTTTTCACTTATGTGCGGATGCCAGTATGCACCATTTGCAGGTACACACCGGCGCATCATATCTATTGTAACATATCTTTCCGGTTTTTTTGATAGAAAATTTTGGTGCCCCGGCGAAACGCGCAGAAGGCCATTCCAGTTCAAGCGAGGTTGGCTGGAATGGCCTTCTGCCAATGTACAGCGGCACTACCTGCCGCGGATTTTAATCCATTCTTGCCGGCATTCCGGTGGAAAGGTCCAGGACCATGATGAAATAGCCATAGCTGTTGGATTTGTGCGGCTTGTAGTGCATAAAGCCTTTTGATTTGTAGTACATCTCATTCCGCTTATTGTGTACAGCCGGGATACCGAACATGAGATGTGTGACTTTCTTGCGGTCATCCTTATCGCGGTATTCATCCTCCTGGTCATCTTCCCTCTTGTGCCGGTCATATTTGACACCCAGGATATAATCTTTTCTGCCCATCATATAAACACACTCTTCCATCATAAAGGGATAGCCCATGGGAACCATATACCCCATGAAAGGTATGGCCATACTGTTGACAAGATAAATATCATCACCGATCTTATACCAATCCCGGTCCCTCTTTTCATCATCAAAAGGCTCGTAGCGCCGCAGCTTCCGCAGCACCTTGGCCAGCTTTCTTTGCATGTCGCCCTGATCATAGAGGCTTTCGGGATATTCTTCGTCTTTTTCCTCTTTCTCTTTTGCTTTCTCCTTCTTAGCCTTCTCCTTGTGCTTTTTGGGACGGTCGTCAGAATCATCCGAATCATCGGAGGAGCAATCCTCTTCCTCATAATAATAGTAGTCGGCCTCAACACTGCAGGGCTTCTTGGGTTCTACCTCGCAGGGCTCCTCCATTGGCGCCATTGGCGGGCAGAAAGTCACAGGCTGCTGGATCTCCACGGGTACCTCAACAGACATCTCTACAACTACCGTTGTTTCCTCCACCACGGGTATAGGCATCGGTTCCGGTTTTTCTTCCACCACCGGCATGGGGACAGGCTCAGGTATTACCTCTACGATGGGCATGGGCACAGGCTTTATCTCTACAACCGGTTCAGCTTTCTTTGGCATAACAGGCTTAACCTCCACGACCGGCTGAGCTTTCTTTGGCATAACGGGCTTAACTTCCACGACTGGCTGAGCTTTTTTGGGTATAACCGGTTGTACTGCCGGCATCATCGGCATTTCCATGGGAGCCATGGGCATTCCCATAGCGGGCGGTGGTGTTACGGCCTTTTGGGGTGCAATCTCTTCTACCGGCCCTTTTGCCTTATCCATCCTGCCAGGCTCAGCAGCCTTGCTTCTGTTTACCACCTCATACTTGCCTTTCCACTCCACCTTGTCTCTTCCCGTATATCCCGAGAGCGGTATGGATACCCCGCTGGTAACGGCTGCAACGCTAAAATCGGAAATGCCGAGACTGCTTTTCAAAACATTGTCCGATTCAAATTCATAATAAAGCTCTCCTCTTCCGCCGCTGTCCACAACGAGCTTGCCTACATCCACCGCCATTTTCTTTGCCGGTGCTACCAGGATCAAATGATATTCCGTTTTGTCTTCGCCCTTGACATTTTGTACGAAGGCCGTCAGCTTGCCCTTCCCGTGCTTCACCTCAACTTTTACATAACCGGTCGGGATTTTGCCGGCAGCCATTTCATATCCCTTGTCGTCTTCCTGCAGTATGATGAAGTATCGCTTATACTCATTAATCGAGGACACAGAATAACCCCCTTCTACACATAGTCATTACTAATATATGTAGGAAGGGGGCAAATGTGAACCAAAATATTATCGGCTACTGTCCATCTTATCGGAAATCATGGCGAACTCCTCCAGGGAAAGGGTTTCTCCCCGCCGGTTCTCCTCTATGTCGCATGCTTCCAGCAGCGCCTTGATGCTTTCCTTGGATCGTCCGAAGTTGCCGGCGCTTAAGGCATTCAGCAGCGTTTTCCGCCTCTGGGCAAAAGACGCCTTGACCACTTTAAAGAACAACGCCTCATCCTGTACCTGCACCGCCGGTTTTTCCCGGATATCCAATCGGACCACCATAGAGTCCACCTCCGGCTGCGGTATAAAAACCTCCGATGGAACGATAAGCACTTTATGGGGCTCACAGTAATACTGCACCGCCACCGTCAAAGCGCCGTAGTCCTTGCCTCCCGGCGGTGCGCAGAGCCTGTCGCCGACTTCCTTCTGCACCATGACGGTTATGCTTTTCAAATGGAGTTTTTCCTCCAGGAGCTTCATGATTATGGGTGTGGTGATATAATACGGCAGGTTAGCTACCACCTTGGCCGGCACGCTGCCGAAATGCTCTGCCAGCACAGCTCTCAGATCCAGCTTTAGGATATCGTCATTGATGACCTGCACATTGTCATAACCGAACAATACCACTTTGAGCACCGGAATCAACTGCCTGTCGATTTCCACCGCCAGCACCTTCCCAGCCTTTTGGCTCAAACCGGTGGTCAGCGCACCCAAACCCGGTCCGATCTCCAGCACGCAATCCTCCTTGGAAACACCGGCGCTTTCTATGATTGCCTTTAGAACGCCCTCATCTGTCAGAAAGTTTTGTCCGAACTTCTTGGCAGCCTTCAGATTGTATTTCTTCAGCAGCTCTTTGGTAGCTGCGGATACTGTCGTCTCTTTCATTGTTCATCCTCTTCCTTATGAATTGTTGTCCTGTCCCTGGGCAGCCACAACAGCGCATTCCAGTTCTTCTCTGGTTATCCCGTACCGGTTCAGCCTGTTGACCAGCTGCTTCGCGTTGGCATATCCGATGCCCAATGCCGCGCCTACCTTTCTCCGCATCCTGACGGCACCTTCGTTGCCGGTAAGCCCATATGCCGCCATGTCGCCATTGGTGAAGAGGTTGACTGCCTCCTCCTTCTCACAGCGCGCCAGAGCCAATGCCCTCCGGATGCTGTCCGGGTTGGCGTTCTCAACACCGATATCTGCTTCCTCCTGGGCTTCCTCCAAGGGGACGAAGGCATGTCTGACACCCTTTACCTTCTGTGCAATAATCCCGCGGATCTTTTCTCCCATGAAGTCAGGGTCGGTCAGAACGATGACCCCGTGCCTTTCCTGGGCGGTTTTTATCAGTGCCAGGGTCTTTTGCGTCAGTCCGAAGCCGCTGGTGGTGATAATGTCGGCATCAACGGCCCGCCTCACGGCAGCTGCATCATTTTTGCCTTCTACTACGATAGTTTCCTTTATTCTGTCTTTTTCCATACCAACCTCTCACGTGTTCCAAAAGGCAAGCAGCTGCGGAAGATCCCGCTTGCCGCCCCAAAGTGATGAGAGACCCTCTGCTCTAAGCCACGCTCAAAGCATCGAGTCTCTTATCCTTCATTTGCTCAACTCTTAAAATTTGTACCTGGGTTTATCCAGTACATAAACCTTGACTGTCTTTCTTCCAAATCTGGACACATCTTTGGGTGACTCATAGTACAGGTCGATCTTATTCCCCTTGATGGCACTGCCCTTGTCTGCTGCCAGCGCTTCACCGTATCCTTCTACATAGAGCCAGGTTCCCAGAGGAATAACCTGGGGGTCTACCGCAACGATGCCCGGTCTGACCCGGAGTCCCGATGCGGTGATGCCGTAATACTTGTCACCGGGGTTCTTTCCGGTACTTTCAAAAGTGGCGTCATAAGCTGTCGCTACCATTTTCATGGCCTTAACGAAGCGCGTCAACTCGCCTCTGGAAGAGACCAGAAGGGTTTTGGTTCCCTCTTCGATAACGCCGTTTTGTACTTGCTTGGTAATTTTTTCTGATACAATCTGTCTGCTTACTTCCTGGCCGTCTTCAAAAACAACCTGGATGGACAGTTCCTTCTCACCGGGCTGCCCTTTCTTGACCACATTGACAATGCCTTTATCCAGCTTCTCATTCTTACTCACGGTATTGACAAAGTCAATCTTTACCTTCTTGGTGATCAACTGCTCCGTTACCCTTGCCACCTTGACCGTCATGTCGCCATTGATGGGGGTATCGGCAGCCGGTTCAAGCTTATCCTTTTCGCCCAGCAGAATACCGGCTTCCTTCAGTGCGCTTCCGATATCAAGCGCGGTTGTCAAAAGTGTTGTTTCTTTGCCATCGGCATGTATTGTGACTTTTCTTGCCCTGGATATGGTGATCTTTGTACCGTCCTCCAGCTTCGTGGATATGGCCGGTGTGATCTTATCCTGAGGCTTCAGCTGTACGCCCTTTTCCAGCAATACATCCCCAACAGTTTTCTTAAAGGTACTTGTGCTCATTAAACCGTCATTATCTTCAATTGTAATGTCCTTTTTCACTGTACTGTAGGCAAAAGATGCTGCCATTATCAAGCAAATTGCCAGGATTGCAATCCGCTTGACAGAAAATAAACTCCTGTTTATCTGAAAGTTTATTTTCATTCCTCAACCTCCTTTTCCTGTCGTAAGGATCATGTGTTGTTTTCAATTTATTACCAAGCACTTCATCCTTAGTAGATACATTTTATCGTTCTTTGCATTTGTTGTCAAATTTTTGGCGTTTTGGCAACCTCCTTGTAATATAAAATGCCCCATATTATATATTGTGCGTCGGTTTTCCTCATTAGTATTCTAGACAAATCTTGTTGTTTTATACAATATATGCATATAGGGACAAAAGTATTTGCCGGCGGAATCCCGTGTGGGGCGGCAAAACAAAAACAGCAGGGACTATCCTGCTGTATCGCACGTTAGCTTGGGCATATGCTTTATGGTTTAATAGTAGTGCCGTACGCGGAATTTTGCACCCATTTTTTCAGCTATCTCCCGGCAGCACTCGATCTGATGGGCTGATATGACATCCACCACGGTCAGCCATACCTCCGGTATGTGCCTGGTGCATGCTTCAGCAAATTTCAATACGGCCTCATAGGCCAGCGCCCCGTCCTCCGGGCTGCATAACCTGGCATACTCTGCACTGTCCGCCGCATTCAGGCTGATGGATATGCTGTCCACATAACCTTCCAGCTCCGGGACGATATCCCTGCCCCATATCAGGTTGGCTTGCCCGTTGGTATTGACGCGGACCGGCTTATCCAGCCCCTTCAGATACCTGGCAACGGCAATAACCTCCCGGTAACGGGTCAAGGGCTCGCCATAGCCGCAAAAAACCACTTCCCGGTAGTTTTCACGGCCCTTGATGTCTTCAATGATCTCCTCCACCGAGGGCTCCTTCTGAAGCCACAGGTCAAAGCCCAGCCCTTCCGGGTGGTTCCTGATACAGAAGCTGCAATTGTTGGTGCATTGGTTGGTCAGATTGATATAAAGTACATCCTTCAGCATATAGGTAATCATATGATCCTCCATTGGCTATTTATTCATGCTTCCGTCTGTTCTGCAACGCCCGCCTGATGACTTTGGTCCATAAAAAATAGATGGCCGCGATAAAAGGTGCTATGGGAAGCAGGAAAGCGATCAGGCTGATGAGTGCCGTAAAGCCGCCGATCAGTGCTTCCACACCGTCCTTGAACGCCCTTCTTATCTGGTAACCCAGCTCATTGGGATCTTCTGACCTGATATTGGTGCCGGAAGGCACAAGCCGGATGGAAACCTGGCTGTACTGTATCCGCCGGTCCAGATTGGTGATCTGCCCCTTGAGCAGCTCCAGCTCCTCTGTCAGCCTCCGGATCTCCCTTTCGATCTCCAGTATCTCGGAGACCTTCCAACCCCCCTTCTGCAGCAGCTTTCTCAGGGTTTCTATCTCGGACTCCAGATTTTTGATCCGGGTCTGGGTGTCAAAATAGGCATCGGTCACATCCTCGGTGTTTTTGCTCTTGCTTACGAATACGCCGACACCTTCCAGCCCTTTCATGAAAGCATCGGTGCTGCCTGCCGGTATCATCAGCGTCAGCCGGACATCACTCTCGTTCACATGGGACTCTCTGATGTATCCGCCCGCTTCCTCCGTCATCGCTTCTACCACATCGATGCTCTCCTGCAGCTTATCCACCCGCAAGGTGGCATTCACCGATACGATCAGCTTCCGATTCAACGGGATAGTGCCTGCTCCGCCTGCAGGGCTTCCCGATGCAGTGTCCATGACTGACTCTTCCCTTACTGTGGCTTCCTGCTGCGCCGCCTTAGGCGTAGCCGACTCCGACCGCTTGGCACTGCAGCCCGCTATGATGGAAAAACACATTATTATTATAAGTAGAACCGCAAGTTTCTTTCTCATATAACCCCTCCCACTCCATCCATTTGCTGGAATTAGGTATATTATACCATAGATGGGCAGACGCAAAAAGAAAAACCCTGCAAATGCAGAGTTTATTCAATACTAAACAGGCGCTTGCCGTTTTCCATTGTCTTTTGCGCCACTTCTTCAAAGGTGATCCCTTTGATTTCGGCTACCTTTTCCGCTACGAAGCGGACGTAGGCGGGGTAGTTCCTTTTTCCCCTATTAGGTACCGGTGTCAGGTAAGGGCTGTCAGTCTCGATGAGCAGCATATCCAGCGGAACCTCCCGGACCACCTCCACCGTTTTCTTGGCATTGGAAAAAGTCACAGGCCCGCTGATGGACAGGTACAGCCCCAGCTTCAGGCACTCCCTGGCCATTTCCACACTACCGGAAAAGCTATGCAGGACGCCGCCTACCGATTTTACGCCGGTATTCTTGAAGATATCCATGACATCCTGGTGGGAGTCCCGGTCGTGAACGATGATGGGCAGCTTCAACTGTCTGGCCAGGTCAATCTGCTGGATGAACCGCTTTTTCTGAATGTCTCTCGGAGAATAGTCATAGTAATAGTCCAGCCCGATCTCCCCGATGGCTTTGACCTTCTTGTGGGCTGCCAAATTCGCCAGCACTTCGATGGACGCTTCATCCATTGTGGATGCATCGTGAGGATGAACACCCACAGAGGCGTATATGCCGTCATATTTGTCTGCCAGACCGATGGACTTCACCGAAGTCGCCATATTGCTGCCTGCATTGAGAATGAGGCTGACCCCCTCCTCAAAACAGCGCTTGATCATTTCATCCCTGTCCGGATCGAACCGGTCGTCGTCCATATGGGCATGCGTATCAAAAAGCATCTTGCGTTTTCCTTCCTTCAAATGTATTAGCTCACCTTTGACCCCGTGCTGATCTCAGACACCGGCGCCACCAGCGTCAAGGCCCCTTCGTTGGAAGCAGCCAGGATCATCCCGTTGGACTCTATCCCCTTCAGCTTCACCGGCTTCAGGTTGGCTACCAGCACCACATACTTCCCGATCAGCTCCTCCGGCTTGTAATGCTTGGCGATGCCGGACACCACCTGCCGCTTCTCACTGCCTACTTCCAGCTGCAGCTTCAGAAGCTTGTCGGCGCCCTCCACCCGCTCGCATTCCAGGACTTTGGCCACCCGGAAATCGATCTTGGCAAAGTCATCTATGGTGATGTAGCCCGGGTCTGCCGCTGCCGCCTTTTCTTCCTTCTTGGCCTCTTCCTGCTTCACCGGTGCCTGCTTTGCCTCTTTCTTCGGCTCTTCCTTAACCGGCTCCTCTTTGGCAAATTCCACTCTGGGGAATATGATCCCGCCTTTTTTCACCACTGCACCGGCCTTCAGCGCACCGAACTTCTTCACGCTGGCCCATACCTTATCGCTATCCTCAACGATACCCAGCTGCTCAAAGATCCTGAGCGGTGTGTTGGGCATAAAAGGACTGATCAGGACAGCCGTTATTCTCAGAGACTCGGCCAGGTTGTAGAGCACCGTCCCCAGCCTTGCTTTTTTCGCTTCATCCTTGGCCAATACCCAAGGCATGGTTTCATCAATATATTTGTTGGTCCTGCCAACCAGCTTCCAGATCTCCGCCAGCGCATTGGAGAACAGCAGCTTCTCCATCAGATCCTCCACCTTGACGGAAGTGGCTTCCGCCAGTTCAATGAGGCTGGCATCCAGGGGATCCTTGCTGTCCACAAAGGCGGGCAATACACCGCCAAAGTATTTATCGATCATTGTAACGGTTCTGGAAAGCAGATTGCCCAGGTCGTTGGCCAGATCGGAATTCAGCCTGTTGACCAGCGCTTCCTCTGAGTAAACACCGTCGGAGCCAAAGGGCACCTCCCGCAGCAGGAAGTAGCGGATGGCATCCACGCCGTATTTTTCAACCAATATGACCGGGTCCACCACGTTGCCCTTGGATTTGGACATCTTGCCGCCTTCCAGGATCAGCCAGCCATGGCCGAAAACCTGCTTGGGCAGCGGCTCACCCAGCGCCATCAGCATGATCGGCCAGATGATGGTGTGGAAACGGACGATTTCTTTTCCTACCAGATGCACATCTGCCGGCCAATACCGCTTGTAGTCGCTGTCGTTTTCCGTCATGAAGCCTAAAGCCGAAGCGTAGTTGGACAATGCATCGATCCAGACATAAACCACATGCTTATCGTCAAAGCTGACGGGGATTCCCCAGTCGAAGGAGGTTCTGGATACACAGAGGTCTTCCAGTCCCGGCCTCAAAAAGTTGTTCAGCATTTCATTCTGCCGGGTCTGGGGCTGAATGAACTCCGGATGGTCCTCAATGTATTGGATCAGGCGGTCCTGGTATTTGGAAAGCCTGAAGAAATAGCTTTCTTCCTTTGTCAGCTCCACTTCCCTGCCGCAGTCGGGGCACTTGCCGTCCACCAGCTGACGCTCCGTCCAGAAGGACTCACAGGGGGTGCAGTACCAGCCCTCATATTCACTCTTATAGATGTCGCCCTGGTCATAGAGCTTCTTGAATATCTTCTGAACGACTTCCACATGCTGCTGGTCAGTGGTCCGGATGAAGCGGTCATGGGTAATGTCCAGAAGCTTCCACAGTTCCTTGATCCCTGCCACAACCTCATCCACATACTGCTGCGGCGTCACACCCTTATCTACTGCTTTGCGTTGGATCTTCTGTCCGTGCTCATCGGTTCCGGTGAGGAACATGACGTCATAGCCCTGAGCCCGCTTGTACCGCGATGCGGCATCCGCTGCAACCGTCGTGTAGGAGTGTCCGATATGCAGCTTGTCGCTGGGATAATAGATTGGCGTTGTGATATAATAGGTCTTTTTGTTTTCCATTTTTTACTCCTCCTTATTTTTCATCGTTTTCTCAACAAAAATGCCCCCGCCCCATACAGGGACGAGAGCAACTCGTGTTACCACCCAATTTCACTTCCGCCTCGCGGCAAAAGTCTCTGCAAGTGACTTGCCATAGGCGCATCACCCTGCCGGTTAACGTCGGCATGCCGGTGCAGGCTTATCCCGGAAACTCAGGCTCATCTGCGCTTCAGGCTCACTTGCACAGTTCAGGGGCCATGTTCGGCTGGTTTCGTGTACCGGCTCCCACCAACACCGGTTCTCTTGGACATATACGCCAGCTTACTCTTCCCGTCATCACTTTTGATTCATTAACAACTATATGTGAAAAATATACAATAGAAAACCACTACTGTCAATATCCAAATTGGATTTCCACCACACCGGTGATCGGATCAATGCCCCAGCCGGCATTCCTGGCTCTGCTGCTGTTCAGGGCCGACTGCAGGATACTGCGCAAGTCATAGGCGCTTTCCTTATAGTTCTTGATCTTGATCTCCAGCTGATAATCCTTATTCGCCAGTGCATTCCTGATGATCCGGGCCACATCGCTTTTGTTCTCCGCGAACCTGCCGTTTTTTACGTAATAATTGAATTTTGTAGCCGTGCAGGCCGGATACTTGCTTTTTTCCCAGGTGTGGGTTTTTGCCATTTCTTCATCGGTCAGATTGAAGTAGCTGCGTGTCAGGGTCTGGGTTCCATCTTCACTGACCGGATCATCCCAGGTAGGATCTACATGGTAGTATTCCCCGTCTATCTTTACGATATTCCAGGCATGACCCAAATCGTTATCCGCTCCGGGGGTATTGATCTCATCCCCTTCAACCACCATGCATTCGATTCCCGCTTTGTTCAAAAGCATTTTGAATGCTTCTGCATAGCTGTCGCATACACCCAGACCGTCTATCAGTACACCGTAAGCATCATGCTGCTCAAAAGGCACCTTGTTCGATTTAATTCCCTCCGTATCATACCTGGCATGATTGATGATATAGTCATGGAGGAGTAATTCCTTCAAATAATCCGTCATTTCCGGCTTGATCAGCTGCCCTACAATATCATTGACCCTTGCTTCGGTTTCACGCTTCATGGCGAGAAGCTGCTCCGCCGGGTACTGATAGGTGAACATAATGCTGACGGTTTTCAAGCTGTCATTGATCTGCCACCGCCAGGAAGCAAGATAGCCCAGGTCGGGATGGTCACTGACAATCTTTCTGACCAGCTCCGAAACCTTTTCTGCATCCTCCAGCTTCACGACCTTGACACCGGCGCTGAGCCTCACATTCTCTATGGCATTTTTCAGCACCTCGTACATTTCCTGCTCGTTATTGGCCATGGTATTGTTTTTTATATAGTAATTGGCTTTCATACTGGTGCAAGCAGGCTGTTCTGACCTGTTCCAGGTATGGGTCTTCGCCATTTCTTCATCGGGAAGGTTGAAATAATCATGGGTCACGATGACCTTCCCTTCGCCATCCAGCATGCTATCATTGCTTGCATCCAAATGGTAATAATCGCCTTCGATCCTGACAATATTCCATGCGCCGCCGTCCCCTGCCACAATCCGGCTCTCGATGCCGGCCCTGCTCAGCAGAAGCTGCATGGCCATGGCATAGCCATAGCTGTTTCCTTTCCCTTTTATCAGCACACCGTAAGGTGTATAGGATTCCTCTGTACCGGAGATATCATACGCCGTGCTGCGGACCAGATAGTCATGCAGCGCCAACTCTTTATCATTCTCCGTCATCTCACTGGAGATAACCTTCCCGGTGATTTCGGCAACTTTCTTATCCAGCTCCGCCTTTACGGCAGTCAGTTGGACCCTGTCATAGGCATACAGGAAATCAATGGTTAGAATGCAATAGCTGCCCTGGCCGGGAACAGACCAGGTGTATGCCAGGTCCTTCAGGTAGAAAAGCTCCCCGCCTTCAGCCATACCTTTCTGGTATAACCGGTTCACATCCAGGGTGTCCTTCAGCTGTTTCGTTGTTTTGATGCTCAGCCTTGGTTTGGCTTCCTTTGCTGCCTTTAACGCTGCGTCATAAAGCGCATCCTCAGTATAGGCTGCTGTGTCGGCAGACTCGTATTTGAAGGTGGTGTCCAGCCGGGCGGACTTGCCGGTCAGCTTGGAAACCGACTTGTACTCCGCCAGCAGCGTGCTGGATTGCCTGATACCTTCCAGCGCTTGGCTCAGCGCGGCCTCCAGATTGTAGGTTTTCGGATCATAGCTGCTGATGCTGACTGCCAGGCTTGCTTTATTGTTCTTTATTGCATTGCCAAATGCATTGTAAAACTCGGTGCTGTTCTTAACTGCCGTTACCGGCTCTATCATCATCTGCTGCAGTGCTTTGCTGTATGCAGGCACCACACTCAGTGAGAGGATCAGGATTGCCATTAACAGGGTCAGACCCAATACTTTGGCTTGCTTCATTCTATTCACGACCTTTACTTTTGACTTAAATAGGAAGATTCTACAGGAATACGGAAATTCCTTTACGATGCTGGAAAAAGTTTGGCTGGCCCTTAGAAAAACCTGCTGCATATCATTACCGACGCCACGACCCCCGTCACCTCCGCAATCAGTGCCGCTGCAAGGGTATGCCGTATATTGCGTATGCCGACTGAGCCAAAATAAACCGTAATAGTGTAAAAAATCGTCTCAGTACTGCTCATAATCACAGAGGCCAATACACCAGGGTAGCTGTCGGCGCCGACCCGCTTCAGAATATCAGCCAGGATGCCCAATGCACCGCTGCCGGACAGCGGCTTCATAATGACCAGCGGCACCACCTCTGCCGGCAGCCCGATAAATGCCGTCACAGGCTTCAATATGTACAGGATGAAATCCAGCCCGCCGGAGCACCGGAGCATGGCAATCGCCATCAGCATGGCGACAATGTACGGGAAGATCTTGAGGGTGATGTTCATCCCCTCTACGGCACCCTCGATGAAGGCTTCGTACACCTTCACGCCTTTCAAATGCCCGTAAGCCAGGATCAGCAAAATAATGACCGGTATGATATAGCTCATCTTACCACTCCACTCACTCTCTCCAGCAGCTTGCAGGAGATAATGCCCACAGTGAGGGCTGCCAGCGAAGCCAACAGTGCCGGCACGATGATGAAGCCGGGATTGGCTGAGCCTGCTGAGCTGCGGAGGCTCATGACAGTGGCTGGGATGAACACCGGGGGGGCAGCGTTGATGACAAGGAAAAGGCACATGGCATTGGTGGCGGACTCCTTGCGGAGGTTCAGCTTCTGAAGCTCCTGCATGGCCTTGAGGCCCAGCGGTGTTGCGGCGTTGCCAAGGCCCAGCATGTTCGATGTGATGTTCATGATCATCGAACCCATGGCGCTGCTCTTGGCAGGCAGCTCGGGGAACAACAGCCGCATCACCGGCCGGATGGCAGCTGCCATCCGGTCCACAAGGCCGGACTTCTCCGCCACCTTCAGCACGCCGCACCACAGCATCATGCCGCCCACCAGCCCCAGCCCCAGCTCCACTGACGACTGCATCGACTTCATGATCGCCTCCGTCACCAGGCTCAGCCGGTTACCTGTGGCGGCAAATGCCACTGCGATGGCAATCATATAAAACCACAGTTTGTTGATCATACAAAAACCACCATTCATTTTAGTATAATAATAAAATGTATGGTGGTTGGGGTGCGTTTATCACCCAGACTAACATAGAGAAAGGATCTATTTATGGGAGAAGATCCAAATATGTTTCGGTCCTTATCTTACACTTTCTTTCATATCATTCTCCTCCATGGTTGTTCCTCAAATACTTAGGAACCTCCACCTCAGCTGCAGCGTTGATCGTATCAACAGTGATTCCTGCCCTTCTGGCCATATATACAAGATCATTCACAGTCGAAGTATAAAAGGATGTCCCCACCACCAGCAGCTTATCAGCAGAGCCAATCATTTCAACCGCATTAAAATAGTAAGGAATCTGATCTCCATATAAAACGACATCAGGTTCAAGCAAATCTCCGCATTCTTCACAGTATAGAGAATTCCTGACCCAATTGAACTCATACTTCTTACCACATTTCTTGCATAAGACCCAGTCCAGATTCCCATGTATTTCGATTACTTCCTTACTTCCAGCCTTTCTGTGAAGCCCATCCACGTTCATTGTGACAATAGGTACCCCGTATTGAGCCAAGGCGTTATGAGCCGCATTGGGCACAGCTTTCTCTATGTTTTGTTTCATCGTGCTCAGAATTCTGTAAAATTCCTCGGGGTTTGATATAAAATATCTTCTGCTCAGCTTGTCTCTCAAGTCACCCATCTCTTCAAACGTCGGAATTCCGCTTGCCTTGGATATCCCCGCTCCTGTAAGGGCTACAATTTTATGCATCCTACTTCCTCCTGTAATAGAAACCACCATTCATTTCTCAAATTAAATGGATGGTGGTTGATTTGGCCTATAGAATTCTATCAGCTGTTTCCTTTCAACTCCGGTTATTAACCATCATTCCAGTATTTTCATATTTATATTCTACTTGAATCATGAATCGTTATCAATACAAATCACAGTGTCCCTGCAAATGCTATGTAGGCGTCCAGTTCCGGAAATCCCCTACAACACATACGCCACAGTCTCCCCCAAAAGCCTCCTGACGATATCCCAGTACGCTTTGCCTGCCTCGCTGTCCTTGTCTTCTATGATGCGCTGTCCTTTATATACCGATGCAATGACCTTTTCTTCATAGGGGATCAGTCCCAGCAGGTCGGCAGCCAGGATCTTGACAATGTCGTCCTGTCCCAGGCAGACGCCAAGTTCAGTCAAAAGCGGCTTGACGTTGTTCAGGATCAACTTATAGTCCCGGATACCGGCACTTTTCAGCAAGCTGATGATTCTATGAGCGTCCCTGACTGCCCCAACGTCCGGTTCGGTCATCACAATCACCTTGTCAGCCAAGCGTACGGAATGATAGAAGCTTTGCTCCAGTCCCGACGGGCAATCGACCAGAATAAAGTCATATTGCTTTCTCAGAAAGCCAAACAGCTCCTTCATGGTGTCCTGCTGGCCGTTATCATGGCAGCAGCTGATCAGCTTAAGGTAGTTCAGGTTCTCTGACACGCTGTCTTTCACAATCTCATATTCGAGGCAGCTGTCCATGTCCTGCCGGTCTTCATCCGCTGCCAGCCTTGCCGTACCGGAGTCAAAGCCCATTACAAATTCCATATCCTTAAATTCACAGTATACATCTGAGATCAGCACCCGTTTCCCAGACCGTGCCAGACCTGTCCCGATATTGGCAGCTGCAAGTGTTTTTCCCACACCGCCCTTGCCGGACGTAATGACATACACCTCACCCATATTACCACCCCTCCGTTTGCATTAATGTGTCCAAACCCGATTTAAAGGCATGCTTGTCTATACTGTACTATTCATATGCCTGTACAAGCGGTAATATGCAAAAGAAAAAGAGCCTTTGCCTTGATTGGGCTGCAGCTCTTTGCAGTATACAGGTTGACTTTTTCAGAAAACAGATAAAACAAATGGTCGGCTTATTGTTTTGTGCCTATTATAATCAATTGGGTAGCACCTGCGATCCCTACATCCTTAAGCCGTATCCTTAATTCCTCTCCCCTTGTTCTCAAAGTTTCATAGTCAGGCAAACCCTGTGCCTTTTGCATATATGTATCGATTACTCCGTCTAGCTGCTCTAGCTCAGCTTCATTCCTGCAATCAGCCTCAGGCTCTGTATAATCATATACTTCCTTTACCTCAATTCCTGCTTCTTCAAGAAGGCTGACAATTTCCTGCCTCCTGAAGGTGTGATGATGGCTTATGCCAAGCCTGCTGTCGATATCTGCCCACCAATGATGCATATGAACATGGGTTTTCTGAGGTTCTTTCTGATTATCACAGTACATCTCGTTGATGATCAGTAATCCGCCGGGCTTCAATACTCTTTTCATCTCCTGCAAAACCATGTTGGCATCATTGAGATGATGGAGTGAATTCGATATGCAAACCGTGTCAAAATGCCCGTCCTCAAAGGTAAGGTCTTCCCCCTGCATTGACATCAGCCTTATCCTTTCATCCGGAAATTTTTTTTGCGCTTCCTCAAGCTTACCGGGCTCACAGCTGTCCACCCCGATAATCTTATCAAAGGACCCGAAACCTTCTGCCAGCAGTTTGATAAAGCTGCCGCCCCCGGTTGCCACATCTAGGATACGCCCTCCGGACATTCCCGATAGCCTTTTCTTTAGAATCTCCACAATAAGACCTCCACTCAAAAAATAATAAATTATTCCGGCTTTAAGATGACCCCGACGCCGCGCCTTCCGTCTATTCTGACCTGGAAGGGTTTATCGGAACGAATCAGCTTGACATGCTCGGTTTTCTCGTATACCGGTGCCTGCTCCAGCCATTCCCAATTGACGCTTTCCCTTCTGGTACCGACCTTGCCGATATGCAGATACCCCATTTTCAACGAGGTCAGGTTATGGTGAAAATGGCTTCCCAACGATGGCTCCACTGCCAGAATGTCAAGATCCGCCTCAACGATCACCTTTGCCTGTGACATCTGAGACCACGCCAGTGGTATTCCCAGCCAGGGGTCCGACGTTCCCATACGGCCAAAGCCTATCAGAATGCACTTCCGGTTCTCATTGAAAAGCTGCTTGTTCAGGATACCTATCTCCGCTGCAATCTTGGTTGTTTTGCTTGTTTCAAAGCTGCTCCGGTCAACAAAAATGATGTCATGGATATCCTGATAGATGCCGTTTCCAATGGTATGACAGCTTTCACAGATCAAATCCCCTGCAGTGGTTTCATCAATTTTAACCTCGACAGCCTCTTTCCCTACCACCAGCGGTCTTACCTGAAGCAGATAAAACTCGGCTTTCTTACTTCTGTCCGTGGGTATATTGATGGCAAACTCAATTTCCACGTCTGTCCCGAAGGCATATTTGTTCATCTGAAAAAGGTCCTTCACGATGTCGGCAAGGGGGACAAGGTTGTATTTCAGGATGGGCGCAAAGGTCACGACCTTGGGACCCGCTGCCATGTACGAATCATTGATTGCGTCATTTTCTGACGAGTAAGTACTTGCGATATTCCTTAGAACGCCATCCTGCTCAGCACGCTTCAGGTCAAGCTTCCTGTAAGTGCACCCGTCATCCGTCACCAGCTGCTTGGATGAATCGCTTAGATCAAGTGCATAGAAATTCAACTGGGATTTTCTCAAAAACTCGGAGGGTGATGCGTAAGGCGGATTCATCTTGGGATAAACCGGTGAGAATCGGTATACCTGCTCTCCTTCAACAACTGTTTTGCCGAACCCCAGCGCAAGGCTTACAATCCCCTCATTGGCCTCCATATAGGATATCGGGTAGAAATTATATGACTGTGCCACACCGGATACAACCGGATAGAATACGTCACCATGGTATTCTCCCACCAGCTGCTGAATCAGTACGGCCATTTTTTCTTCCTCGATGCGGAGATCCGCATTTTGTGCATACTGCTTTGGAGACTGGCTGAAAACAGAAGCATAGACCAGCCTGATGGCATCGGTCAGTTGCTTCAGCCGCACTTTGGGGTCTGGATCATTGTTGGGTAAAATGTAGGTTTTGTATATCCCTGCAAAAGGCAGTATGTGGGAATCCTCCAGTATGCTTGAAGACCTTACCGCCAGCGGATAATGCGCAGCCTCTATCAGCATGCGAAGATTATCTACAATTTTCTGGGGGAGGGCCGCAGATAAAAAGCTGGCTGCTATCTCTTCTTCGTTTGTGGAATTAACAGCCATCTCCTGAAGGTTATTGGTCTCCATATATTCTTCAAAAACACCGCTGCAGATTACAAAGGAGCGAGGTGTCTTTATCCTGATATCCGTATATTTGCTTAGGAGGTCGGAGTTGGAGAGAAGGGAATTGAAGAAGGCGATGCCTCTGCCTTTGCCTCCCAGCGAACCGCCGCCAAGCTTGATAAAGGAGCTCTCCATATCCATTCTGGAAAGCCCGAATTCCACGATGACACCGCTCTGAAAGCCCATAAAATATCTTTCCAGACAGTCCAGGATGACCTTCCTGACCTCCTCCGAACTGCTGTAATCCGATAATCTGATAGGTCTTAACTCATCTGCTATCTCAAATTCCGTCCTGGCCCTGAACCAACGGGAAAAATGGTTGTTGCCCGCATGATAATTCAGACTCTCCTCTGGAAGGTCACGGATGACGGCTTCAAAATGAGATATGTCCGATGCCCTTGCAATCACCGATCCATCGGGGTATTTGAACACAAAATCTCCGAATCCGAAATTATTGAGGATAAAGCTTCTCAGCTCATGCATCAGACTGGGAGAGGTTTTGCTCAGGAAACCCACATTGATTTCCCTGGCCTTTTCCCGGTTTTCGACCTCTCCCGACTGCAGAAGGATAGGGAGATCGATTATTTCGCCTTTTACATACTCGATAAATTTGAAGCCTGCAGACTTATCGCGCTTTCCGTCTATGGGAAAGCCCACATCCGAGATGATGCCCAATAGATTGTTTCTATAACGGCAAATGATATCCACTGCCTCTTCATAGGTTTCAGCCAGCAGGATTTTAGGCCTTGCCCGCATCCTCAGATTCCGGTGAAGATCATTGACGGCATGGGTAATCAGGTAGCGGGTCTGCTTCATGATCTCGGTATAGATGATGGGAAGAAACTGAGAGTAATACCATGGGGAATCATCTACAACCAATATCCCTTGAACGCCCAGCTTGCTGTCTTCCTCAATATTGAAGCTGTCTTCCACATATTTGATAATAGCCAGGAATATTTTGCTGTCGCCTGACCAGTAAAACACCCTGTCGATATATTTTGTTTTCCTGATTTCTTCCACCATATCATTGCTTATGTTGTCATAGGCCAGCATGACAACAGGTTTTCCCGGATAGGCCTCCTTGATGAACCTGCCGAATTCAAGGGGGTCGGTGTCCCCGATACGCGGCATGGTTATGATAAGGTCATACACCCGCTTCTTAAGGGCTGCAAAAGCTTCCTCTGCCGTGGACACCCTTTTGATCCTCGGCGCAAACTGCAGATTCAGATCCAGGTACTCACTGAATATCTGCTCTGAAAGCCGTCCATCCTCTTCCAGCACAAAGGCGTCATAAGCAGTTGACACCAGAAGGATGTCACGGACACGGAATTTCATCAGATCATGGAACCTTGAAAATTTTGGGCTGTTTTCTTTAGCAATATCCATATGCATCTCCTGCCTTGTTCTTATCTATCAATAGGTTTGCATCAATCTTGCATTTTATGCTGTATTCGTACGCGATCAAACATTATAGTACTCATCGCCCCAGTATTTGCGGATAAACTCGTCCCGGCCGGATATCTTCCTGTCCGATTTGTATTCCACTGGGCTTTTCTTATAAAAATCCTGATGGTATTCTTCCGCATCGTAGAAGACAGCAGCCGGAAGTATTGGCGTTACGATAGGCGCCGGGAACCTGCCCGATTCGTCCAGTGCCTTCTTTGAGGCTTCAGCCAGCTCCTTCTGTTCCTCTGTGGTATAAAAAACAGCTGTCCGGTAGGAGTCTCCCCGGTCATGGAACTGGCCGCCGGCGTCCGTGGGATCGATCTGCCGCCAGAAAGCCTGCAAAAGCTTGTCGTAGCTGACAAGTGCAGGGTCGTAAGTCATTTTCACTACTTCGTAATGCCCAGAAGTCTGTGTCTTCACATCTTTATAAGTAGGGTTTTCCAGATGCCCTCCCATGTAGCCGGACCGGACCTCCAGGATCCCGTCCAAAGCATCAAAGGGAGAAACCATGCACCAGAAGCAGCCTCCCGCAAAAACCGCAGTTTCATACGCTTTGTTCTCACTCATTACAGACACCCCTCTCTTCATACAATGCTTTTACTTCACTCAGCCAGGCCTCATAGGAGGCATCACTGGGCATCCGCCAATCCCCTCTGGGTGACAGCGCGATGGAACCCACTTTGGGCCCATCGGGCAGGCAGGACCGTTTGAACTGCTGTGTAAAGAACCGCCGGAAAAAGATCTCCATCCATTTCAGGATGGTCTGACTGTCATATTTGCCTTCAAAGGCATCCTCCGCCAGCAGCAGTATTTTTGCCGGGGGGTAGCCGCAGCGGACCATATTGTAAAGAAAGAAATCATGCAGCTCATATTTGCCGATGATGTCTTCGGTTTTTTGCTGGATCTTCCCTTCCTGACTGAGGGGCAGCAGCTCCGGGCTTACCGGTGTATCGCAGACATCGTATAAAGCCCTTGCTATGGTCGGCCTGTGCGCTCTGCTCTTGTCCGCATACCATTCTACAAGATACTTCACCAGCGTCTTCGGAATGCTGCAATTGACAGCATACATGGACATATGGTCTCCGTTATAGGTGCTCCAGCCCAAAGCCAGCTCCGACAGATCCCCGGTGCCGATCACCAGTCCGCCTTCCTTGTTGGCAATGTCCATCAGGATCTGTGTCCGCTCCCTGGCCTGGGAATTCTCATAGGTTACGTCATGCTGGTTCTCATCATGGCCGATATCCTGGAAATGCTGCAAGCACGCTGCCTTGATGGAAATCTCTCTGGCATCGGTACCCAGCTCTTTCATCAGGACCGTTGCATTGGTGTAAGTTCTGTCCGAAGTACCGAAGCCCGGCATGGTCACGGTGATGATATTCTTCATGGATATTCCCAGCTGCTCGCAGACATCCACGCATACCAACAGTGCCAGTGTGGAGTCCAGTCCTCCGGATATGCCCACCACCATTTTGCTGACCCCGCTTTTCAGAAGCCGCTGCTTCAGGCCGGTGGACTGGATCTTGAAGATCTCCCTGCACCGGATATCCCTTGCCTCTTTTGACTTGGGAACAAAGGGGTGGGCCGGTGCTTTTCTCAGCAGCTTGGGTACAGCATCTTGCTGTAGTGTAAAGTCCACGATCTGATAATCTATTTTGTCAGCCTTGCCCATAAAGCTGTTCATCTTTCTCCGGTCGTTCATCAGCCTGCCCAGGTCGATATCCTGAATGATGCATTCATTCTCCTGGAATCTCTGCTCGGCAAGGACAGCGCCGTTCTCTGCAATCATCCCATGTCCGCCGAATACCACATCGGTAGTGGACTCGCTTTCTCCCGCAGAGGTATACACGTATCCTGCCACACACCTTGCAGACTGCTGACTGACCACCGACTGCCTGTACTCCGCCTTTTGCACAATATCGTTGCTGGCCGACAGATTGAGAATCAGGTTGGCCCCGTACAGCGCATGGTAGGAGCTTGGGGGAATAGGCGCCCAGAGGTCCTCGCAGATATCCACCCCGATGCACAGCTCCGAAGCGGTATCCCTGAAAAGCAGGTTTTCGCTGAAGGGCACCTCCTGCCCGCAAAGCACAATGGTCTTGCTGATCCGCCTGACAGAAGAGGCGAACCACCTGTATTCATAAAACTCGCTGTAGTTCGGTATGAAGGTCTTGGGAACCACACCCAGGATCCGGCCCCTATTGAACACCACGGCACAGTTGAACAGCTGGTTGTCGGCCCTGACCGGCATCCCCACGGCAATGACCATGTCAAGCCGGCTTGTGCTTTCAATCATGATGCCCAGTTCCTTCTCAGCCTCCAGCAGCAAACCTGTCTGATGAAACAAATCGGCACATGTATAGCCTGTAACTGCCAGCTCAGGAAAAACAACGACCTGCAAACCCAGCGCCTTCTTTTCTTCAAGGAGCTCCTGCATTTTGACGGTATTATATGCCGGGTGCCCGATCTTCAGCCGGGGGCATGCGGCCCCTGCCCTGACAAATCCGTATTCCTTCAATTTAAGCATTGTCCTACTTCCTTCCCTCTGCTTCTTGTATATATACTGATTATAAGACATATTTTGCCGGTTTTCCACAAGCAACATGCAGCGGTTATGCTTTTAATGCCCAACCGTGCGCCAATATTTTAACAAGCAAAAGTGCAAGATAATTCTTCTAAAACGTTTACGAAAGTGGTAATATAGTGTTAATGGGAGCCGCAACGGTTTTTGACAGAGTAAGGGCATCATTTTAATGCACATATAGGTTAATTATTTAGCAAGGAGTGAGTTTATGAACGCAAACGTTTACAAGAGTCCCCTGCACAAGACGGCCAGCACAACCGTCACGGAGGTATGGAATGATTCATGCTCCATCGAAGAATTGAAATATTCCATCGAAAACGGTGCGGTGGGCGCAACTACCAACCCGGTCATCGTGGCAGAGGTGCTCAAAAAGGAAATGAGCCTATGGAAAGGCCGCATTCTGGAGCTGATCAATGAGATGCCGGAAGCCACCGAGGACGAAATCGCCTGGAAGCTGATCGAAGAAATGGCAGTCAAGGGCTCAGAGCTTCTGATGCCGGTATTTGAAAAGGAAAACGGCAGAAAAGGCCGGATCTCCATCCAGACCAATGCAAAGTACTACCGCAATGCAAAGCGGATGGCAGATCAGGCTGAGTACTTCAATACACTGGCCCCCAACATGATGGTCAAAATGCCGGTTACAAAAGCCGGTGTGGAAGCAGTGGAAGAGTCCACTTACAGGGGCGTCAACATCAATGCGACGGTTTGTTTCACAGTACCTCAGGCCGTGGCAGTAGCCGAAGCCGTGGAAAGAGGGCTTAAGCGCCGCGAAGCGGAAGGCCTGGATGTATCCTCCATGACGCCGGTATGCACCATTATGGTAGGCCGTCTGGATGACTGGATAAAGGTGATGGCAAACAAGAAGGGCGTCGTCATAGACCCTGGTTATCTGGAATGGTGCGGTGTGGCAGCTATGAAAAATGCCTATAGGATCTATCAGGAAAGAGGCTACAGGACACGCCTCCTTGCTGCAGCATACAGAAACCATATGCACTGGAGCGAGTTCATCGGCGGAAACATGGTTCTGACCATCCCCTGCGGCTGGCAGAAGAAATTCAATGCCTCTGACATTGAAGTCGTGCCCCGGATCGATAATCCGGTGGATCCCAAGATCGTCGATGAGCTGCTCAGCAAGTTCGATGAATTCAGAAGGGCTTATCATGAAGACGGCATGACACCGGAGGAGTTTGATTCCTATGGTGCCACAGCCAGAACGCTGAGAGGCTTCATCAAGGGCTACGAAGAGCTTTTGGGCATGATCCGCGACCTGATGATCCCCAACCCCGATGCTTAATCCATCCCGATAATATACAGACTGCGCCTATGCATGATATACACCACGCACAGGCGCAGTCTTTTTTTAGCTCAATCCAGCTCGCCCACAGCTTTTTCTACAGCCCTCAGCAGCTTTCCTTCAGCAATCAGCTGAACTGCCATATCCGTATCCTGATACAGGACCCTGTCCTTTTCCATAAAGCTTACCGCTTCCCGCAAGGCCAGGTATGCCTGCTTCGACCCTTTCCCCAGCTTTCCGCAGTCCTTCAGGTCTGCTGCCTGCGCGGCACACATCCATTCAATGCCAAGGACATATTGCACATGTCGGATGATCTCCCTTGCCTTCCTAGCTGCAATTGTCCCCATGCTGACATGGTCCTCCTGGTTTGCGGAGGTGGGTATGGAGTCCACACTGGCCGGATGGGCCAGCACTTTGTTTTCCGATACCACAGCCGCAGCTGCGTACTGCGAAACCATGAACCCGCAGTTCAGGCCGCCTTTGGGTGCCAGGAACGCCGGCAGCCCGCTGAGCGCCGGATTGACCAGCCTCTCTATGCGCCTCTCCGACACATTGCCCAGCTCGGAGACCGCAATCCCCAGCGTATCCATGGCTATGGCAACGGGCTGTCCGTGGAAGTTCCCCCCCGAAAGTACGTCACCCTCTCCATCCGGAAATATCAGCGGGTTATCGGTTGCAGCGTTGATCTCCGTTTCGATCACTTCCCTGACATAGTCGAAGGCCGGTCGGCTGGCACCGTGGATCTGCGGGATGCATCTCAACGTATAGGCATCCTGCACTCTTTTTTCTCCCTGCCGGGTGGTCAGGCCGCTTCCCTCACACAGCCTCAGCAGGTTCCGCGCCACAGCCGTCTGCCCTTTATGGGGTCTGGCCAGGTGGATCCGGGGATCAAAGGCGTCCACGATGCCCTCCAGTGCCTCCAGTGTCATGGCAGACACGATGTCGGCCGTCTTGATCAGCGTTGCGGCATCGAATACTGCAAGAGCTGCCACACCCATCATGGCACAGGTGCCGTTGATCAGTGCCAGCCCTTCTTTCGCCTTCAGGACAATCGGCGGGATGCCGGCTTCTTTCATGGCAGCTTCTCCGCTCATCAGACGACCCGCAAACGCCGCTTCCCCTTCCCCCATCATGACAAGCACCATATGGGCAAGGGGGCAAAGGTCTCCGCTGGAGCCCACGGAGCCTTTCTCACGAATGATGGGATGTACCCCTTTATTCAGCATATCGATCAACGTTTGCACCGTTTCCAGCCTTATACCCGAAAAACCCTTGGCCAGCGCATTGATGCGCAGCAGCATGATGGCACGCACCACTTCCGTATCAAAGGGCCTCCCGATTCCCACTGCATCGGCATAAATCAGATTCCGCTGCAGTTCTTCTATCTCATCCTTGGAAATCGCCACATCACTGAACTTGCCGAAGCCGGTATTGATGCCGTAGATGATCCTGCCCTCTTCTATCATTTTCTCCAGCAGTCTCCTGGATTTTCCGATATTGCATTTTCCTGTCTCGGACAACTGAACAACTGCCCCGCTTCGAGCCACTTCAGCCACATTGTCGATGGTCAAGCTGTTGCCGTCTATTTCAATTATTTTCTTCATTCCTGCACCCCCTTCAGCGGCTGCTTTGCTCTGCAAGCCTTCCATTTTCCACAACCACCCTGCCTCTTTTTATGACAATGTCCACGATATTGCCTCCCAGCCTATAGACCACCTCTTCGTAAACCGGCGTATCCCATATCTGAATATCCGCCAACTTGCCAGCCTCCAAAGACCCCCGGTCATGGTCCAGGCCCAGTGCGGCAGCCCCCCCGCTTGTCGCCGCCTTCAGGGACTCTGCCGGCGTCATACGATGTCTTCTGCAAGCCAGCATCATGACAAACTGCATGGATTCCGTCCAGTTGCCGGGGTTGCAGTTGGTCGCCAAAGCAATCGTCATACCCGACTCCAGCATGGGCTTCGGATTGAAGGGCTTGGGGTGGTTAACGGAAAAATCCGTACCGGGGAGCAGGACGCCCGGAACCTTTGCCTCGGCCAGCTTCTTCATAACACTTGCCGGTGTATAGTTCAGGTGGTCAGCAGACACCATCCGCAGATCCGCAGCCAGATCAGATCCTCCTATATAGGAATAGGCGTCGGTATGGATCTTCGGTTCCATTCCAGCAGCTCTGGCAGCCAGCAATATTTTTTCTGATTCCGCAGCGGTATAATACCCTTCGTCGCACCAGACATCGCAGAACTTTGCCAGCTTCAGCCGGCCTACCTCCGGTATCATTTCCTGAAGCAGCAGGGACAGGTACTTCTGCTTGGGCATTTCCGAAGGCCAGCCATGGGCACCCAAAAATGTCGGTACGACATCCACGGGCAGCACCTGGTCCAATCTCTTGCTGACTCGAAGCTGCTTTAGCTCATTCTCAAGATCGAGGCCGTAGCCGCTCTTGCTTTCCACCGTTGTCGTACCGCAGCACAGCATGCGCTTCAGCTTTCGGGCAGATGCTTCAAAAATGGTCTCTTCCGATTCCGCTCTTGTCATTTCCACTGTCGCGGGCAGCCCGGTCTTGATGCCCATTTCCCTGATGGTCTCAGGATTATCCACAGTCAGCCTGGCCACATATTCCCGCACTCTGGAGCCGCCGAAGACCAGATGGGTATGGCTGTCTACAAATCCCGGAACCACCGTCTTTCCGCAGGCATCCAAAACGACAGCTCTGCTGCAGTCAACAGCCTCCAGCACTTCTGCCTGTGTCCCGACCGCCTCGATCCTTTCTCCTTTAACCGCCAGCCATCCGTTTTCTATCAAACCCGGCGGGTCCTTTGTATCCGCCTTGCAGGTTATCAACTGTGCTGCATTCCGGATCACCATATCTGCCGCAGCTTTTTCCTTTACAGCGCTTAATGAATTGCCTCCCTTGCTCATCGTGGTGCTTTTCCATCCGGTCCGAAGGTAGCTACCGGCGTCCACCACAGCGGCACCTTGATCTGTTCGTCGGTCAGCTTCCCTTCTCCGTTGGCCACTTCCTTTGCCGTCTCATAACCTGCCTGGGCGTGACGGACGACACCGATACCGGAGTCCACCGTCAGGCACACATTAAGCCTGAAATCCGCTTCATCTGTCCCGTCGGCAATCATCGTCACACCGGTATGAACCGCTTCTCCCATGGAATAATTGGCCTGGATGGCAATGAGATCGCACATCCCTGCACAGTTCAGCAGGCCATTGAGGTAGGGCCAGTCGGAGATCAGGTCTCCGCCGTCCTTCATATTCTCCGACTCAAAGGTGGGGTTGACGATGGAGCCCGAATCCAGGTTGTCTCTGGAGAAGGCCACCGGACCCTTCAGTTCTCCTTTTTTTATCAGTTCATTGACTGCCAGCCCGAATTTCCGCCTTTGCCCGAAGCCCATGTAGCAAACCCTTGCCGGCAGCGCTTCGATGGGAAGATGCCTGCGGGCCAGGTTGATCCATCTTTCCACCAGCGGATCTCCCTTGCAGATCTCCAGAGCCAGGTCATCTGTCCGCTTCAGGTCTTCCGGCTCTCCCGACAGGCAAGTCCACCGGAACGGTCCCCTGCCTTCGCAGAACAGCGGCCTGATATACGCCGATACGAAGCCCGGTATCTGCAAGGCTTCCTCTCTCGGCATTCCGGCATCCATGCACTCTTTCCGGATGCTCGTTCCATACTCGAAGGCTTCAGCGCCTTTCTTTGAGAATGCGATCATAGCCCGCAGCTGCTTTTTCATCGTCTCTCTCGCATCATGCAGGTATGCTTTTCTGTCCTTTGCCCTGTATACATCCGCCTGTTCCCCGGTATAGCCTGACGGTATATATGAAATGGGATCATGGCAGGGGCACATTTCACTGACGATATCCGGCATGAAGCCTTTATCATGGGCTTCCCAGAACACCTCTGCCGCATTTCCCACAATGGCCACTGACAGAGGCGTCTTGTCGGCTGCAGCCTTTTCCGCCAGCAAGCGGGCTTCATCGAAGGAGTACACGATCTGATCCATGTAGCCCTTTTCCATACGCCTTCTGATCACTCTTTCATCCGCATCCACAACGACAGCTACACCCCCATGCATCTTCATGGCCCAGCTCTGGTTGCCGCCCATTCCGCCAGCACCAGCTGTCAGGTAGATCCTGCCTGCAAGACTATTGTTGAACCGTTTTAAGGCGATAGCCGACAGGGTTTCGAAGGTTCCTTGTATGACGCCCTGTGTGCCGATGTATTCCCAGGGGGCTGCCGTGTATTGGGCGAACATGGTCAGGTTCTTGTCCTGAAGCTCATAGAACTTCTCCCAAGTCGCCTTCATGATGTTGGTCGTAGCCATGACGACCCTGGGGGCAAGCTTATGGGTCTTGAAAATGGCCACAGGCATCCCGGACTGTATGACCAGCGTCTCGTCATCCTCCAGTTCCTTCAGCGACTTCACGATGGCATGGTAAGACTCCCAGTTTCTTGCGCACTTTCCGTTTCCCCCATATATGACCAACAGCTCAGGAATCTCTGCATTCTCCATGTTGTTCTCCAGCATCCGCAGCAGCGATTCCTGCTTCCAGCCCTTGCAGCGCAGCGTCGGTCCTCTTTGTGCCCTGACTGAATAGAGTATTTCCGGTCTTTCCATAATACCATCCTCCTTTTAATTGGCCGCATACCATTATGACTTCTTATTGAGCAAGGAGCATGCCAAATTGCTGCCGGAGGTGCTATCCCCTGGGATTGTTGATTTTCCCCACAGGTAAAGCAGACATGGAAAAGACCTGTATAATTTTTATACAGGTCCTCCAAAATAATATTGCTTTTCAATGCAAAAACGCCTACAGTATGTATAAATTCTATACACTATTCCCCTTTGCGGATGCTCAGCTTTTTCATTCGGTAGATCAGGCTCTGGCGGATGATTCCCAGGTCTCTTGCAGTTTCGGAGATATTCCAGCTGTTTCTGTCCAGGCTCTCCAGCACGACGCTTCTTTCTATTTCCCGCAGTATCTGTGAGAGGGATTCGGTGCTTGTCCTTGAGAAGTTTGCTGCCCTGGACCCAAGAAGCATCTCCTTGAGGTACTCCGGCAGGTCTCCGAGGCCTAAGCCCCTCCGGTTCTCCTCCGCCCGGATCATCAGGTTTTCTATGACATGCTCAAGCTCCCTGGTATTGCCGGGCCAATCATACATCAGCATCACTTCCTGCAGCTCCGGGGAGAGGACCTGGATGGTCTTCCCCAGCAGCTTGTTGTATTTCCGGATAAAGAAGGCTGCAAGGTCCAGTATATCCCTTTTCCGCTCCCGCAACGGTGCGATGAACAAGCACAGGCCGGCAATACGATAGAAAAGGTCCTGCCTCAGACCGCCGCTTTTTATCAGTTTTCTCGGTTCTTCATTCATGGCACAGATGACTCTGCAGCGCACAGGCAGCGTTTTGACACCGCCTACACGTCGGACCTTTTTCTCCTGCAGCACGCGCAAAAGTTTCGTCTGCATGGATACCGGCATGGAGTTCAGCTCGTCCAGGAACAAAGTGCCCGCCCCGGCTTCTTCAAACAACCCCACATGGTCTGCCGCACCTGTATAGGCTCCCTTCACGGCGCCGAAAAGGATGCTTTCCAAAAGGTTCTCCGGTATGGCTGCACAGTTTACGGCCACAAAGGGCTCCGTCTTCTTCCTGCTGAAATTGTGCATGCTCTGGGCAAATACCTCTTTGCCGGTCCCCGTCTCCCCGACGATCAGGACATTGTTCTCCAGCATCGCCATGGTCTGCGCTTCCCGGATGAGGCTCAGCGTTGCTTCGCTGTTGCCGACGATGTCCGAAAAAGTGTACACCGTACCGTTGGCGGTCTCCTCTGTTTTTATATAATCAGGCTCCTCCCGTGCGAAAAGCCGTTTCTGCTCGATGGTCTCAGCCAGCTGGGACTGCAGCCTGTTTTCATTCCTGCTGATGGAATAGACGCCGATTTTTTCTCCGTCCTTTATAATGGGATAGGTACTGTAGGAAATATATTTGGGTATGCCGTCCTTATACGCATGCGCCTTGTAAAGGTTGACCTTCGCCTGCCCGCTCTTGTATACCTCCCGGTGCTCCGACTGGTCCTCCGAGTCGTAATGATAAACATCCCACAGGTATTTTCCCATGATATCCCGTGCCTTCATGGCTTCCAGCTTTTCCTGCGCCTTATTATACAGCACCACCTTTCCCCGGTAGTCGCTCATGATGATTCCATCGCTGATGGATTCCATGATCTTCTCTAAGCAATACAGCTTGATATCCTTGTTCTTGCAGTCCTGCAGGGAGGTCATCAATACCAAGTTATAAGATCCATTCACATCCTCAATGGGATGGTCTTCCAGGCTATAGCTGTCTCCGGATGCCGTCCTGTATACCTTTCCCGGTGCGGGACTTGTCTCCATGCCGTCCTCCAGAACCTGATGGAAGTTTTTGTTGACCCATTCCGTTCCGTTAAGCCGCTTCTCTATATAATCATTGACCCATAGGATTGTAGCCTGCCTGTCCAAGAGGATGACACCTGAAGCAAATTTCGAAAGCAACTGTCCGATCTGAATCATGTCCATACCAGCAACCCCTTTTCTTTAGCGCTGTCTTGACCCTGCTACTCTCATATTAGCACATTTCAAGGCGGACATAAATCCTTAGGCTTTCTGTTACTCCCCGGTTACCTGGCATGCAAAAGCATACTCGCAGCTTGCGAATGATACCTTGTCGTTGTTCCTGATCTCATAATCGATGTTGCTCTTGATCCGCTCTCCGTTTAACCTGGTTCCGTTTTTTGAGTTCAAATCCCTGACATAATATCTGCCTTCGCGGCTGATCAGCTCCGCATGGAGCTTCCCTACAGTCCCGTTTTGCAGGACATGATCTGCATGGCCTTTCAGCCTGCCTACCAGAAGCGTGGGTTTGCATAGGATGATCGGATCGGCAGAACCGTCCTGCGTGCTCTTCAGACAAGCGATTGCGTTGCTGCCTTTACTGCGGTCCAATAGAACCGTGTCACTGCGGTTATGTACCTCAAAGTATTCCGTCACATCCGGTTTTTCTGCTGCTTGCATTTGCTGCTGCCGCTCCGGCTTCTTCCCAGCCTTTCGCTGTGCATCATCTTTCTTGGATACCTTGATGTGCTTTTCCTGCTTTCCGTGATCTTTGGCGGCGGTATTGCCTTTGCCGGACAAGAGCTTGCTCATGAATAGTAAGTCCATTGCCCCTACGATGATAGCCCAGCCGCCCAATGTAGACACCTTGTCCGCTGCAGTCAGACCGCCGGATAATTGTGCGAGCAGACTGATCATAACCAGTGCAAGCACCTGCACCAAAGCGGCAGCCAGAACAACTTTCCTGTTCCTGTTTTTATCTGTGGGTCTCTTCACTTCCGCCTGTGGGCTGACCATCGGTTCGAGCGGTACATTTTTATGCTTTTCCTGTCCCGCAGCCGCTTCCTGCTTTACCGGCTGCTCCGGCGTACCGGACCAATCCTGCAGCAATTTGTCGAAGGCTGCTATTGAAAAATCCTCCTGCCTTAGCTGGCTCAGCAGGTTATGTATCAAGCCGCTGCAGGCGTTTCCGTCAAAGCTTACGGCGTTCATAAGCAGGTCACAGACGAAGGCTTTGAAGCTGTCATTCACGTCCTCTCTGACGATCATAGGGATATAGGCGAGGGAAATCTCCATGGTGCCTGGATTTACAAAGATATACCGCTCATCCAGCACAAAGCTGTTTTCATTGAGAAAATAGTTGCAGCTTTCATCAACCACCCGAATGATCCCTCTCAGCAATCCCGCAAACTCCAACTCACTCAGCTTCCTGCGGCATAAAAAATGCTGCAAGGACACCTTTGATGTAATCCTATAGTAGAGATTGAGCGTATCGTTGATATGCCTGGCCTCCAAGGGCAGAATCCCGGGATCGGGATTATTGGCGATCATTTCAGTCTGATAGTAAAGCAGCGCTTCCGCACCCTGCATGCGGATTACCAGGTAGCTTGCTCCGGCACCATTTTCATAGTCAAAGCAAAACCTGTCCCCATTCTTATGGAACATCCAATCCCTCCTTTACAATGCTTAATCCTGCTGCCTGGGCGGTTTGCAAACCTTGCAGGGCGTGTACCCCAGCTCTGCCTGGGATAGCGGCATCGGAATCTTGCTGGCATACAGATACCTGCAGCTTCCTACATGATACCGTATCCCCGTCCTGGTTACATAGACGGTGGGAGAATGATCCTCCTCAAAAAGGCTCAACCCTTCTTCCCTTGCGGCCGCAGCTTCACAGCTGCCCTTGAGCCATGCCTTCTCCACCGCCGTATGCACCATGGTTATATCCCGGTTGCCGAAAAAGGGCAGCGGCATGTCAAACCTGTATTCCACCTGGACGACCACATCGTCCTGTGAAATATCTCCTTCCTCAAAGCCAAACCGCCGGTACTGCTCTCGCCTCATCGTATATGCCTGCTCACTTTGCGGAAACTCCACCAGCGTGAACCGGATTCGTTGGGGATCCATCAGGCTGCTGCCGGCAAAGTCTTCCATTAGTGCCTTGGCGATGCGGTACTTGACATCGGATTTGTACGCCCAGTATTCATCCGTCGATCTGCTTGCAAGGGATCCCACAACACCGCCCAGATAGTCGGCTGCAACCTTGTTGATCAGGGTCTTGATGTCATGCTGCTGCATACTTCCCGTCAACAAGTCCGCTAAAGCACCTTCCGGCTGCCCGATCCCGGCATACTCCGGCAGCTTACCGGCCTCTTCCATTATCGAAGGGATTTGCCCAACGCCATACTGCTCGATAATACCTTCCTCCAGTGCGTTGAGGTATTTGACCGGATACGCTGCCGCAGCAATTTGCTTTGCCGTTTCGTTGACTGCATGGTCCAAGGTCAGGCTTATACAAGCAAACCGGACACAAAAAAGCAGAACGAAGAAAAAGCAAAGGAATACCGGAAAGGCAATACAGGCTTCCACCGTCAGGGACCCTCTGTTCTTATGTCTGTGCTTTGACATCCAAAAACTCCTTAGTATCCTATATAGACTTCCTTTTCAACCACATACCGGTTCCCCTGAAAACCCTCGAAGCCCAGCTTATCCAGACTGAGCACAGGCAGGAACCACAAGTTCACCGGCACCGAGACACTGGCTCTTACAGCGGTTTGGTACCGGCCCAGCTTGAAATCCTCCCGGCTGCCTTCCGGTCCCACATCCGCACCCATTTTTATATTGACCTGCATCAGCTGCTGGATTCGCCGCAGGGTGACCTCCTCATCCTGCATCAGGAGCAGGAAACGCAAATGGTCGGAGTATTGCAGCCTGATCCCCGGACAGCCGGGAGAAATGCTGACCGCTTCTCCCGCCAGCATCGCCAACATATCGCTGCAGGCCTGTATGCTTCCCTCCGCCAGTGCCCATGCCAGTCTGGCAAAGGGGTCCGGAATGCCGTTGGCAGCAAAGCTGTCGATGGCATCAATGGCAAACCGCAGAAACCATACCTGGGCCATCACCTCTTTGACGACCGCGGCCTGACTGTTTTTGGGCATATCGTAAGGAATATCCGAACCGCTCAATATATACTCCACTTCGCCCTTCTTAAAATGCCGGGTTCTCTCCGTCTTTGACGTTATAAAAGTAAACCGGTCCATGACGTATTCGGTCAAATAAAGCTTATCCCGCATATTCAAAGAGGTATCCTCCAGAAACTGCAGCAGCTGCCTCATATATGAAATTGCATTGTCATAGCTCTTCTCAGACTGGGCCGCTCCGGAACGGTCATGCACCGATATTGCCGACTGCATCAGCTTTTCCATATCGCCATCGGACTCATCCCTCACGTCAGCCAGCTCCCTAGCCGTTAAAAGCCATGCAGCAGGAATGTACCTCCCTAGGGCTTCCAGCTTTGTCCGGACCTCCTCCGTTTTGTTTTCGTAGCCCTGCTTTTGTTCCTGCTGCTTTTCCGAGTGCGCTTTGCCGTTTGTCTTGACGTCCTCTCCGGCTTCAACCTCCTCCAGCCGGATATCGGCCAGTGTCCTGTCCAGCGCCTCCAGCCTATCGTCGATCTCCTGCTCCAACTGCTCGATCTGCTGCCGCAAAGAGTCGATTTGCTCCGCATCCTCCCCGGTCTGCTCCTGCCGTGCAAGCAAGCCGCCCAATTCACTTTGCTGCCTGTCTATCCGATCCCTCAGCGATGAGACTTCTTCCGCTGTCGGGGCTGCTATGCGCATGTACTTTTGGATTGCTGCCCCGGCTTTCTCTCCGCCTGCCTCAACTTGGTCGTACCGGATGCTTTCATTGGCCTGCATGCCGGCCTCTCCATTCCGGAGATTGTCCGCAGGATCTTTCTCCTGCAGAAAATCCACTGACTGCTGCCTGGCAGCCGCATAGGCAGCATGAGCCTCGATGCATTGCGGCAATTTATCCGCAATCGCATCCTCCAACCCCTCCATCAGCACCTGCAGCTTCCTTTCCGTCAGCGATTCCGCATTTTTCCGGATACTTCTGATCCTGCCGTTCAACGCTTCCAGCTTTTCTTCCAGCGCCAATGCCTTTCCTCTGACGGCTTTCTCCTTTTCGGCAAAGGCCATTTTCTGCCCCAACTTGGCTTTCTTAAAGCCGGCGATGACATCCCCGTCAAAGCTGTCCGCAGCATTTTCAACCATTACGGCCGGTGCCTTGTACTTCATATACTGCAGGATCTGCTGTCTCAATATACTTTCATCGGTCAGGCTCCCCAGGCCTTCAGCCTCCATCCTGCACCCCTGCAGGTCATAACGGATGAAGCGGATGCCCTGGTGCCTTTCCGTCAAATTCAGCTGGAAGTACCGCATCAACCGCTGCTTGAGCACCTCCGGACCGCCTCTGGTATCCAGGCCGAATATGCCGAATTCGCCACAGAGCGTCCCATCATAGTCTGCCAACACCGACCTTACGGATGTGGAAAGGGCGCTTTCCACTTTTCTCTCGGCTGCCTGTATCCGGGCAATATCGATCAGCGAGCCGGCAAAAGTCAGCACAGCCATAAAGGTCACTGCCAAAAACACCGTTATTCCGCCTTTATTGTTCCACATCCGGCCGCCTCCCCTGAAGCATCACTCTTTCGCAGCTTCATGCCTTATTCTGTCCAGCATACTGTCCAGCTTGCCGGCAAGTCTCGCTCCGTATTCCGCCGACAAGTCCACGTTCCTTATATATTCTGCAGGTTCTGCCAGAACTGCCGTCCCGGCAGCCGTCATCGTCAGGGTCTTTTTGCCGTCGAAAACCGCCTTCAGGTAACCGAAAGGGATTCTTACTTCCTGAATGATAGTGACCTGAATCCGGCTTGACATGAAGCCTTTATGGCAGACGATTTGAAAATCGGTTTTTTCCGGCTTCAGGATGCAGCGACCCAGCCGGTTAAGCAAAGCATACCGGATCCGGTTCATTTTCCTTTCGGCTCCTTCATTCTCACTGAAAGCAGCTGCGGCTGATCTCAGTACTTCATCCAGTTCCTCCGTTATGTTGATGGACTCACTCACTTTCTTCTCAGACATGTCCAGACCCTCGTACAATGCCTCACTGCCTCCTCCGGCAGAGCTGCTGCCCGCAGCCCACAGCTCTGCTCCCTTTTGAGCGCAGTATCCAGCTGCAGCCGACAGCATCGCTCTCTGCGACAGGTAGAGGAAAGAGCCGGAAAGGGCAAAAAGAACAAACAGCACCGTTGTCACCGTCAGGCAGGCTTCTACCGTATAGCTGCCTTTCCTGTCCGATGCCAGCTTGTGGAGGACCTTTAACCTACCGTCTTTCTTCATTGATCCAGGTTGGTAAAGGAGTCATCCAGCTTGTCGTTGCCGAAAACCGTATTGAGGGAACTGGTCACAAAATCAAAGATTTTCTGCCTGAAAATCAAGGCGATCCCCAGCAGCACTGCAATGATCACCACGATCTCCACTGTTCCCAGTCCGTCCTCTTCCTGAATAAAGCTTTTCAACATTTCTCTCATGCACATCATCTCCTTTCAAACTTCTAGGCTGCTAAAAACCCTTCATGGATAATACTGCCGGCGCCGTCACGATCATCAGGATGGCCACAAGCATCAGCATCAGAGGCAGGAGCAGCTTCGTCGAGGCTTCCTCACCCAACCGCTTTGCTGCGTTTTTCCGCATTTCCCAGCACTCGACGGATTGGAGCCGCAGTATCGCAACGGTTTCTTCGCTGCCCTTTCGCAGATTCTGGAGCAGCACCGACACAAACTTGGCCACCTCGGGTACCTTGCACCTGCCAGCGAAGGCTTCATACGCCTGGTGCTCCGGCTTGCCGCCCCTGATGTCGCTTAAGGCGGCAGCCAGTTCCCGATAGAAGGGACTGTCCTTGCCGCTCTCCCCTTGGATCCTGTCCATGGCCCTGCCTGCTGTCATACCGGCCCCCATCAGCAGCACCAGCTTGTTCAGAAAATCAGGAAAATCATATTGAATCTGCCTTCTCCGTTTTTCTGCCTTATCATGGATGCCGCGGTCCAGAAGATAGGCAATGAGACCAGCCGTAAAAAAGGCGAAGAACAAAGTCCCCAGTCCGCTGTCCTCCTTCGGCCGCATGTCTGGCAGCCATGTAATGATAACCCCCTCATAGCTGCTGGTAGTGGGCAGAAGGATCCTGTCATCCCGTATCACATCATCAGCACCGCTGCTTTTGCCCCTGCTTATTTCCTTCAAGCTGCTTCCCAGTTCTTCCAGCACCTTTGACAGGATACGGCCTTCGCTTATGGTTGGCTTGCATACCGTCACTTCAAACCTTTTTTCTTTCATAACCGCACCCTTCTTTGCAGTGGCAGTCAGCATGACCACCGCCTTCATGTCATGCGCTTCGGGTACAGTCACTGCGCCGTCTGCTGCCACCACCTGCGTATTGCTGCTCCTCCATTCAAAATGGACTTCCAGGTTTTCCAGTGCCTTATAGGTTTTGTTCAGCTGCAGCCGGCTGCTTACAGCATCGAGGCTTCTATTGCTTCCTTTTATCATATCTCCGGTCAGCCTTTCCAAAGCCTTTATTACCGCGTCACTGTCACTGGGCGGGGCTGCCTCCGGAATGCTTATAGCATACAGCTGCTGCCTCGACTGCTCACCTTTTTTTACATCAGCCTTCAGATAGACCTCCCTGCTGCCTCCACCAAAGGCCGGCCTCACCAGCTCCCTTCCGCCGATCAGGTGCGTCTCTTGGGCACTGCCGCGGCTCACCGTCTCTTGAACCCACATCATGCTTCCGAAAAAAGACAAAATCAGAAGGATTAGAAGCACATGGCACACCTTTGCTGCCCAGTGAAGCCTCAGTCCGGAGTCGGCATTTTTGGCGCCGTATAGCTCACCGAACTGCCGATGAAGCTTCAAGTCATACCGCGTACGATAACGGTACCGGATCAGATCCATGAACGCCGACCCGACAGGCAGCAGACAGGAATGCAGACCCTTTGCAGCGGTGCGTTGGTCGTCCATCCCGCTGCAAAGGCCCTTGCTCCTTATAAAAAGAAAAACAGTAAATACAAGCAGACCCGCAAAAAAGATGATGCATATCATACGCTACACCTCTATGTCCATGATTTTCTTTGAAATGACGTAAGCAGCGGCCAGGAGCAGGATGGCAAGGGTCATGATGATGTTGCCCTGAATGGTTGAAAAAACCGGCTGCATGAAATCGCCGGCACTTGCGGATATAAAAATAATCATCAGGATGGGCATGACATTCAGCACCTTCTGCTCAAACCGTCTCTCCGCCAGTAGGGCATCGATCTCCTGCCTGATTTCCATTTTGTCCCTCAAGATATCCGTCGAATTCTTCACCACCTGCACCAGGTTCCCGCCGCTCCGTTTGCTTACCTGAAGCACATCGGCAAAGCTGCGGATGTCTTCCAGATGCGACCGGTCTGCAAAATCCTTCAGTGCCGCTTCAATAGTCTCGTTCATTTCCAGCTTTCTGGCGATGTATTCCAACTCCCTGAGCAAATCGGTACCGGCATCCGGATACTGTACGGCCATGTCGCACGAAGCCTCCTTGAAGGCTGCTTCAATGGATTTTCCTGCGGTCAGGGAGGAGGATAAGGAATACAGCATCTCCTTGAACTGAATGCCCAGCTCCTGTTTACGCTTCCTGATCATTTCCTTCACCCTGTATTTGGGGTATAACAGTGCTGCAGGTGCTGCCATCAGTGAAATCACAGGATTCCTGTAAAAGATCATGCCCGCAGCAAAAATTGCCGCAGATGCAGCAGCAATACATGAGAGCCTTTCTCTCCGCGTCATCCGATAGGTGTTATAATCGGGCGGCCTGCCAGCTGCACTTTCCGTCGCTGCACCTCCCTTCCCCGGTTTTACGCCTATTCTCTTTTCTCCCGCTCCGAAGCCGATCCCCTTTAAGAGCACGGCAAGAATCAGCGCTACCAATACTACCGCTGCCATCAGCAGCCCAATAACCACCTTCTCCATGATGCATCACCCCTCACACCTCTGCAGGTATCCCTGCCAGCTTGAATTTGCCTGTATTCTGCATAACTTTTTCCGTTCTTTTGAGGCAGCCGGTTACACCTCCATCTACAGTTTCACACGCCTCCTCGAAGCTGTAGAGGGTATTTACCTGGATCTGGCCTTGGCAGCAATCCAGCACCTCGGTGATTTCCATGACCCTTCTGCTCTTGTCCCGGAGCCGGGACAGGTGGATGATGATATCGATGGCGGATGCGATCTGCTGCCGTATGGCTTCCAGGGGAAGGGGCACGGCGCAGAGCACCATGGTCTCCAACCGGCCCAGCATGTCCCGGGTTGAATTGGCATGGCCGGTGGAGAGGGATCCGTCGTGCCCCGTGTTCATGGCCTGCAGCATATCCAGGGCTTCCGCCCCCCTGACCTCACCAACCACGATCCGCTCCGGCCTCATTCTCAGCGAGGTTTTTATCAGGTCCCTGATGGTCACCTCCCCTTTCCCCTCGGTATTGGCATTCCGCGTTTCCAGCCTTACGATGTTTTCTATTCCCACAATCTGCAGCTCTGCCGAATCTTCGATGGTAATGATGCGTTCATCCTTTGGTATGAAGTTGGAAAGCATATTCAGAAAGGTCGTCTTGCCCGATCCTGTCCCGCCGCAGATAAACAGGTTGTATTTGGCTTTCACCAGCCTTTCCAGAAAGCCGGCAGCCTCCTTTGTCAGTGATCCCCATGCCACCAGGTCCCCTATGGTGATAGGCTTGTCCGGAAACTTCCGGATGGTGAGGATGGGTCCGTTCAAGGCAATGGGCGGAAGCACGGCATTGACGCGGGAGCCGTCCTTGAGCCTGGCATCCACAATGGGGGTCGATTCGTTTACAATCCGGTTCACCCTGGCTACGATGGACTGGATGACATCCTCCAGACGCCTTTGGCTATCGAAGTAAACATCCGCCTTGAGGCATTTCCCGTTCCGCTCTACAAAAACATCCCGAAGGCCGTTTACCATGATTTCCGTGATGCTTTCATCGTCAATCAAAGGCTGAAGCACATCCATCCGCCTGACGGCATTAAACACCGTCCGGATGAGCTCCTGCTTTTCCCTGATGCTCAGGAACTGCTGTCTGGACTTTTCAAAAACGATTCCCGTCAGCAGCTCTTCCACTGCCTCATCCGAAGCATCCTTGTCCATATCCATGCCATCCCTTAAGGCTTGCTTGATCTCATTGATGAGGCTTGTTTTCATCTCTTCGTTCACTGAGTCCCCTCCCTTACAGCCTGTTGGAAAGCGCCTGAATCATTGCACCGAAATCGTTGTTCAGATAGATGGCATATCGGTCGTCACGCTGATGCAGCAATGGAACCGTCTTGGGTATCCGGATGGCGGCAGGCTTGCCGTTCCAAAGGCTGCCTGGATTCTCCGAATCGTTTGCGGCTTGAACCTTGTTCATGACAAGCATGCTTTTCTCGAAAAGGCTGATTTCCGTCTTATGCCCGACGATCCTGAATTCTTTTTCCAGCCTCTGAATTTTTACCTTTGACACGCAGCCGGGGTCCGATACAACCAGTATAACGTCACAGGCATCTAATACGGCTATACTGCCAGGATCCAGGCGGCTTGGCATGTCGATGACGATGCGGTCGTACTGGTTCAGTTCTCTGATCTGATCTACCAGGTAGGAGAGTTCTTCAGGCATCAGCGCCTCAAGGTCCGTAATACTCTCAGGGGGGCACAGGTAGTGAATGCCCGTTGCCGTATCCACCTGCTTTACGGTCGAGATCTTCATTCCAACTGCCTTATGCTTGTCCTTTATAAAATAGACGACATCTGTCAATGTTTGCTCGCCGTGGCACTGGAAATATACCGGGGTTGACTGTGTATTCTCCAGGTTGAGGTAAAAGGTTCTTTTGCCTTTCCCCGAAAAAACAGCAGCCAGAGCAACTGCCAAGGTACTGTTACCCACGCCGCCTGCAGGGGAAAAAACAGCCACTGCCTTGGTCTTCTTCTCTCCTTTCGCCGCCGGCATCTCACCGGGAAATTTCTCGGCATAAAGGCCCAGCACCGTACTCAGAAGCTGTTCTCCGGATAGATACCGGTTCACCACCGCATAGCCGCTATCGCACTTTCCTTGTCTGCCGGAGGACAATACCACGACCAGACCGGCACTGCTCAAGCTTTTCGACAGGTTGAGCATATCGGAGCCGATCAAAAGGATATCCGCGACTCGGCTGCTGTTTTCCAAGTAGTCATAAAGATACAGGGTATCCGTGAAATAATTTAATTGCACCTTCGAGCCATAATATTTGCTGATATAGCGGACCAAACCGCCCACATAATGCCTGTCTGCATCCGCCACCACCATGTTGATTTTTATCATATCCAGTCCCCTTGCCTATAACATTTATTAAAAAAGAATGCCAAACATGTCCCCAAAACCACCGCCCATGCGAAGCTGAAGCTTTCGTCCCCACTGCTGTCCAGCTTTGAGGTATAGGGCAGGAGGGATTGCGACAGAATGCATGACCGGAGGTATACATAAAGATATCTGGCCCGCTGCCGTGCATTCCCTCTTTTCAGGATAAGCAAAGCTGCTATCATGCCCCCTGACATGAATGTACAGACCATCACCGCAGCAGCCATTTTCCAACCCAAAACCGAGCCCACGGCGGCGAATAGCTTGATATCCCCTGCCCCCAGCATTTTCAATGTAAACAGGCTGAAAAGCAGCAACACGGGCAAACCTGCACCCATGAAGGAATCCAGTAGTCCTCTGCAGCCAAGGAAGAGAAGATTCGTTGCCGCGCCTATCCCGATAAAGGGGAGAACAACCCTGTTCCTGATTTTGCGGCTCCTTATATCGCTGTTCAGCGCAAGCGAAAGTAAAATCCCCAGTTCCAGCAGCTTCAGACCTGCAGATATTTCGATATGAATCACCAGCTTTTTCCAATTTAAAGTTATTTTACCATATATTTCCACAAAATACTACTCCCATTTTACCACCTTGCCGAATAAAAAATATTTGCTGAGTTTTTATCCGGCCCCAAAAAAAGAACTGCCGCGCACTAATTTCTCAATGCGCGGCAGTTCTTTTCCCTGCTTATATATCCACACTTTCGATAAACAAAGTCAATTCACTAGCCAGGTTGTATTCCCGTTTCTGGTTGTCGGCCGTCTTGACCCTTACGACAGGTCGTGTAGGAAGCTTGCTGTTCTGTGCCACCACCACACCTGATTCACCGTTGTTCAGTGTAACGCCGACTCCCGTAGGATACGTCGCAATATTCTCATTGAAAATCTGAACGATCTCCTTGTCCAGCTGCACCGTAGACTTCATATTGATCATCTCGTGAGCGATATAGGATTGCACCGAATCCTGCCCCATATAACCTGCTGCCAGATTATCATACTCGTCTGCCACGGCAACGATTTTGGCACCCTCGTAAATGTCCTTATCCTTCACTTTCCTTGGAAAGCCGCTGCCGTCGTTCCTTTCATGATGACCGTATACCGTCATGGTGATCCTGGCGCCAAACCCGTGGTGCTTGCGGAGGTACTCCAAGGATGTATCGACATGCTCACTGTTATAATCAGACCGGAAGCCCTTTAGTTTGATATCATGCAAAAACGCCCCTACCGCAATATCTTCCAGGACATCGGGCATATATCCCTTGAACAAGGCCAGCACGACACTGATTACACACACATTGATAGCGTGAATCCAACGCTGATCTGTCACTGCAATATTATTGAACAGAATAATGGGCATGCCCATCGAGGCTCTGACGGCTCTGATAATCTCTTTTACTGCGTTTTTTATCTCATACTCATCCAGCAGCTTATCCGCATCTGCCAGCTTATATGCTTTGCTGATGGTATTCATTGCCAGAAGTTTGGTATTGTCGTCTAAGACAGCTACCCCTTCCACATCTTTATAGAAGTCATCATGAATATATACAGAAAAAATACCATGCGCACATAACCGCTCGACAAGCCTCTCGGTGATGCGGGCACCTGCAGGCAGCAAGACTCTGCCGTCGAGGGTCATAACGGGAATACTGATGGTTTCCTGGTTTTCAATCGCTTTCACACTGACTAGCTTCATTTTAGCCTCCTGCATAAAAATGAACATACTTCCATATCTAGAACAAATTATATCAAAGCCGCAGCGACATGCCTAGTATCCGGAAGTAGAATATCCGGTATAAGCCGTAAATTTTATCCTTTACCATATATTTCGACAATCTTTGTAATTACTTTAACTGCTTTTTCCATGGAAGGAATAACGGCATATTCATAGCGGCCATGATGGTTGTGGCTGCCGGTGAACAGGTTGGGGGTCGGAAGCCCCATAAAGGAAAGCCTGGAACCGTCTGTCCCGCCGCGGATGGCCCGGATGATGGGCTTGACGCCCACTGCTTCCATCGCCTCAACCGCTGTATCCACAATATAGCGTACCGGTTCTATTTTTTCGCGCATGTTGTAATACTGGTCCTTCAGTTCCATCACGATGGTGTTATGGCCGTATTTATCATTCAAATGCGCCGCAATCTTTCTTACGGCCGCTTTTCTCGCTTCAAACTTCTCACGGTCATGATCCCGGACCAGAATGGTCAAATGGGTCTGATCAACCTTGCCGTGGATCTCATCCAGGTGAAAAAAGCCTTCATAACCTTCGGTGTAGGCGGGCGCTTCCAGTTTGGGCAGCATGCTCACAAATTCCATGGCCACCAACTGGGAATTGACCATAACGCCTTTAGCTGTTCCGGTATGCGTACTTTTTCCGTTGACCCAGATACGGGCCTTGGCTGCATTGAAGCTTTCATACTCCAGCTCGCCTTCCTGACCGCCGTCTACCGTGTAAGCAAAATCCGCCTTGAATCCTGCTGCATCAAAGTATTCCATCCCATTGCCCACCTCTTCATCCGGAGAGAAGGCTACCTTGATCTTGCCATGTTTGATTTCAGGATGTGCTATGAGGTATTCCATAGCAGTGAGTATTTCGGCAATCCCAGCCTTGTCGTCTGCTCCCAGCAGCGTTGTTCCGTCCGTGGTGATCAGGTCCTGGCCTTTATAAAGCAAAAGCTCGGGAAACTCCCTGGGAGACAGCACGATGTTGTCCCGGCTGTTCAGCACGATATCGCCGCCGTCGTAATTCCGGACGATCTGAGGCTTGACATCGGCACCTGACAAATCGTCTGCCGTATCCATATGGGCAAGAAAACCAATGACCGGTATATCCCTTTCGGTATTGGACGGCAGTTCCCCTGTAACATAGCCGTACCGGTCCATAATCACTTCTTTCAGCCCTATGGCTTTCATTTCCTCCTCCAGCGCTCTGGCAAGCACCAACTGCTTTTCCGTACTGGGGAAGTGCTCTGAATTTTCCATGGACTGGGTATCAAAGCTGACATAGCGCAGAAAACGCTCCACGAGTTTTTCCATCATCAATCCCTCCTCATATCAATAAAACACACATTCAAAAAGGGACATACCTTAACGTAACAGGAGTACCTCCTGCTCGAGCAAGGTGTGTCCCTTTACATTATAACATATTTTGCGTATAAATTCAGTGAAATAATCCTCACACATGGAGAAAAGCCTTTCATAGGTTCAAACCATGAAAGGCTTTTTATATCTTCCTTTTGCAGCTTTCCCGAAGGACCAACTCCGTAGGGATAATCACCTTTTTGGGGATTTCCCTGTTCTCAATGACCCGTTCATACAGCAGGCCCACTGCAGTTGCGCCCATGAATTCGGTATGCACCTTCACTGTACTGAGGGGCGGAATGAGGTATTTTGATGTTTGAATGTCGTTGAAGCCAAAGATGCTGATATCATTGGGGACTTTCATATCGGATTCGTACAAGGCCTGAATGGCACCAATGGCCATGGAATCACTGGCTATGAAAAAAGCTGTGGGCAGCCCGCCCTTTTGTACCGCCTGCCGCATGATGCGGCAGCCGTCTTCCGTTGTAAACCGCCCCAGATAGACATCTTCCGGGTTATAGCCGCCATGGGACGTCAGATACTCACGAAAAGTCTTTTCCCGTTCATCCCCTATGGGTTTCTGATCCTTTCCCACATACTCGCTTCCGCCAATGAAGCCGATTTGCCGGTGCCCCAGCTTCAAAAGGTATTCCAATACAGCGTGAACCGCCTTCCGGAAATCGATGACGACAGCATCATACTTCTGTTCATCGGGTGAGAAATCCACAAAAACAATATGATCCGAGTAGATGGAAAACTCCTCTACATCTTCCCTGCCGAACTTGCCGATGGCGATGACACCGTCCAGATTGTTCAGCTCTTTGGCAGTATAGCGGTCCCCGTTCTTGAAAATGGTGACCATATCCATATTCTTAATGAAGCACTCTTTCTCAACACCTTGGGCTATCGACAAGTAATAGGGGTCTCCCAGCTCTTCGGTTTGGGAGTACCAATGAATGACGCCGATCCTGGTCCGCTTTTCCGTGTTTTTGGTCCGCTGCCGGACGGTCTTGTATTCCAGGTCCTCTGCCACTTCAAATATCCGCCGCCTGGTTTCCTCGGATACATTGAGGCTGGTATCCCGGTTCAGAACGCGGGATACGGTCGCAAGCGAAACGCCGGCCAGCTTTGCAATATCTTTTATCGTAGCCATGATAATCTCCCCTTTGTCACGAGTGGCAATGCATGCTTCGAAAGCCCTCTATACTATATTAATTTAAACCCTTCCACTTTACAAGCAAGCTTCCATACGGTTCGACAACATTCTCGCCAAATGCTTTCTCACTACCGGTATGGTTGTTGATGAACAGCCATTCCTCACCGCCGGTCGATCTCATGTATACTTCCAAACCCTCCGGCGCTTCAATATGGCGGATTTGTCCCTCTGCTGCAATTTCCCTGGCAATAGTATCCATAATGCTGCTGTCAACACCGCCGCCAATGTAGTACACCCTTCCCTTACCGTATGTATTTACTGTAACACAGGCTTTGTCTTTATAAAAAGGCTCATCATACAAGTACAGGGCAGAAGCCGTCTCCAGATCTGCCAAATCCCGCCAGACCCCACAGCTGCCTTCCAGCCCCTCTGCCTTACCGATGCCCTTCAACTTTACACATTGCCTTTCCTGCAGGGATTCCGCATCCCTGACCGCGATTCCGGCGATATCCCGGATGCAGCAGGGCGGCGTCTGCCTGAAATTCAAATTGTTATGGCGGTCCTTTATACCGGCCCTGAAGGAGAAGACAATGGTCCCCCCTTGCCTTGCAAAGGCTTTGAACCGGTCTGCCAGCGCCGGGTCGATGATCTGCAAGACCGGCACGACCAGCACCTTGTACCTTGAAAAATCCTTGCCGGTACTGATGACATCGATTTGGGCATTCAGCTTGTAAAAAGGCGTATACAAGCGCAGCAATTCCCTTGTGAAATCGAATTCCTGGGACTGCTGCTGATGCTGCCAGGACCAGATATTGTCAAAATCATAGAGCACTGCGATGTCAGGCTTGATCTCACTCTTCAGCACTTCCCCATGCTTCCGGATATCCTGCATGAAGGCTCGCACCTCGTGATATTTCCGCCCGTCTTCATTATCCTGGTCGATGATTCCCAGGCAGAATTGCTCCGCTCCCCGGGTCATCCCGCGCCAGCGGAAGAACAGCATGCTCTCACAGCCATGAGCCATTGCCTGATAAGCCCACATCTTGGCCTGCCCTGGCCTGGGCAGATAACCGATGACATTGTGCCCCTGAGCACCCATCAGTTCTTCAACGATCCAGTAATTGCGACCCTGCAGCCCCCGGATAAAGTCATGGGTCATGGCAATATGGGCAGGCGCTATGGGTTCCCGCAATCCGCCCCAGACGGGGTAATTATCATAGGATACAAAGTCCAGCGCTTCAGCCATGGCACTGGGGTCATGCGCCTTTTCAAAAAAGCCCCCAGGGATATTATGCGTAATCTGCTGGTGTCCGCCTTTATACATCCTGACCAGTTGGATTTGCTGCAGTGCGAAGCTGTTGACGGAAAAAGACCGGAACCGGCTCCAGTCCAGCCTGAGGCTGGGGTTGTGCACGGTTATGGTAGGCTGTGGAAGCGGGATTTCTTCAAAGGTATTGTAGGTCTGGCCCCAGAAGATGGTGCCGTAGATTTCATTCAACTTTTCAATGCTACCGTACTCTGTCCTCAAAAAAGCCTGAAAAGCAGCGTGGCACTGCTCACAGTAGCATATATCGCTGCCTTCATGGCCCAACTCATTGTCAATCTGCCACGCAACCAGTGCTTCCTCATCCCGGTAATGGTTTACAAGCTCCCTCACGATCCGGGAGGCATACACGCGGTATGTATCGGAGTTGAAGCAGTACTGCCTGCGGCCGCCAAACCCCCTGATATGCCCGTACGCATCCTTCGAAAGGATGGAAGGATGCTTGGCTGCTAGCCACGCAGGAAAAGTTGTTGTCGGTGTCCCAAATAGGACCTTCAGCCCGTGGCTTTTTGCTTTTTCTACCACGTGGTCAAAGAAGCTGAATTCAAATTCGCCTTCGGTCTTCTCCATCAGATGCCAGGCAAATTCGCCGACACGTATGATATTGGCTCCCATATCGCTGATGCGTTGCAAATCCTCTTCCAGCATATCCGCATCCCAATGCTCCGGATAGTAGTCTACACCCAAGTACACGCTTCTCCCTCCTTATATACCGATATGGCTGACGAACCGGACAAAGGCTTCCAGTCCGGCACTGTCCTGTTTGAAAACGCCTGCATCCCGCAGGACCCTTTCAAACCTTTTGCCTGTCTCCAGCCTCAGAACCGCATCATAGTCCGTACCGGCCTGCTGCGGGTACCGGTTTTTCAAGTATTCAAACCAAGGCAGGTGCTGCATCAATTCCGGATAGTCAGCAATCTCCTTCAAGCCTGCCAGACAGTCCGAGAGGAGCACCAGCTCCGATGAAAGCCGCGGCGGCAGCACGGCCAGCCCCATAACCTCAATCAATCCGATGTTTTCCTTCTTGATATGGTGAACATCGCTGTGGGGATGGAAAATCCCCAAGGGGTGGACCTCGCTGGTCCTATTGTTTCTCAGCACCAGGTCCAACTCATATTTTCCGTCCTTATGTCTGGCAATCGGTGTGATGGTATTGTGAGGCTCATCGCCGGAATACGCCCTTATGTCTGCCGCTTCATCACTATAGCCCCGCCATGCATCATAAATGACGCCAGCAAGCTTCGCCAAGCGCTCTTTTTCCTCACACCGTATCCGGATAACGGACAGCGGCCACTTGAGGATGCAAGCCTCAATATCCGGAAAGCCCTGGAACCGGAACGACTTTACAGCGGAGGCCTTTTCCATGGCAAAAGCATAGCAGCCACCCTGAAAATGGTCGTGTGAAAGGATGGAACCGCCTACAATGGGTAAATCCGCATTGGAACCGATAAAATAGTGGGGAAAGCGCGCCACAAAGGCAAGCAGTCTTTCAAAGGTCTTGTCGGATATTTTCATGGGCTCATGCCCATCCTTGAAAACAATGCAATGCTCATTATAGTAGACGTAGGGAGAATACTGAAGAAACCACTTCTCTCCGCACAGCGTCATCGGGATAATCCGGTGGTTCTGCCTGGCCGGATGGTTGACTCTGCCTGCATAACCCTCATTTTCCTTGCACAGCAGACAAAGGGGATAAGAAGACGATTTGATGTGCTTGGCTGCCGCAATGGCCTTTGGATCCTTCTCCGGCTTCGCTAGATTGACGGTAATATCCAGTTCGCCAAATTCGGTTGCCGCCTTCCACCGCAGGTCCTTTTCGGTCCGGTCGGTGCGGATGTAGTTTGAGGCCTTGGAGAAAGCATAGTAGTAATCGGTTGCCTGCTTGGGTGCGCCTTCATAGGCCGCATCAAACCGTTTGATAACCTCACTGGGACGGGGCAGCAGACAATCCATTATTTTTGTATCCAGCAGGTCCCGGTAGGTTATGGTATTATCAGTCAGGATGCTCTTTTGGCAGGCATAATCCAATATATTGTCCAATATGGGCTGCAGGCGCCCAGGTGCTTCCTCCTGCGCTTCCGGCTCCTCATAATTATCCAGCCCCAGTATCTCCAACAGCTTGTTCCTGACATAGATTTCATCTTCCATTTGCATCAGGCCTTGGGCTTTGCCGTATTCAAGCAGCCGCTTCAGTTCTTTGAAAATATTCATCGGTTACCACCCCTTACTTCCCATACCCCTCCGGGTTGTTTTTATGCCATTTCCAGGCGGATGCAATAATGTCCTCCACTTTAGCGAACCTGGGCTTCCAGCCCAGTTCCTGCTGTGCTTTGGCACTGGAGGCAACGAGCCTGGACGGATCTCCTGCCCGCCTTGGGCAGGTCATGGCCGGTATGGGATGCCCCGTCACGCCTCTGGCGGCTTCAATCATTTCCTTGACGGAAAAGCCTTCGCCGTTCCCCAGATTGTACACGCCGCTGCCTGCCCCGTTTCGCAGCCTCTCTAGTGCCAAGAGGTGCGCATCCACCAGATCCATAACATGGATGTAATCCCTGACGCAGGTACCGTCATGGGTATCATAATCCTCTCCGAAGATGGATATCTGAGACCGCTTGCCCAGCGGAACCTGCAAAATCAGAGGCACCAGATGGGTTTCCGGCTGGTGGTCTTCGCCGATCCTGCCGTCCCAGTGCGCACCGGCTACATTGAAGTACCGCAAGGCAATATACTTGATGCCGTGGGCCTGATCCGCCCACTTCATCATTTTTTCCATTGCCAGCTTTGTTTCCCCATAGGGATTGGTGGGTTCCGTCCTATCCGTTTCCAGGATCGGCATGCTTATGGGTTCCCCATAGGTGGCGGCCGTCGATGAAAACACGATTTTACCGACGTTGTGCCGGTGCATCGTCTCCAGCAGCACCTGGGTTCCGAAAACATTATTGTCGTAATAGGCCAAGGGTTCGGTCATGCTGACCCCCACAAGGGAATTTGCCGCGAAATGAATCACCGCATCAATGTCATTCTCAATAAAGACGCTGTCCAGGAACGCCCGCTCCCGGATATCTCCCTGATAGAATCGGGCTTTAGGATGCACCGCATCCAAATGGCCTGTCTGAAGGTTGTCCGCCACAATCACTTGTTCACCGTTGTCCACCAGACCGTAAACGCAGTGGGAACCGATATAGCCGGCGCCGCCGCATACCAAAACCGCCATACACCAACCTCCTTGTTTAGATCTCTCTTGCGCCGTCACCGATGGAAACGACGTAAAAATCCGCTTTGTAGCCGATCTTTTCCTCATAGGCCTTTCCGACCTTTTCAATAAACACCGGAATGCTGCTGCTTGGGACCATATTAACGGTACAGCCGCCAAAGCCTCCACCGGTCATTCTGGCGCCAATGGCCCCATTGGCCCACGCAGCTTCCACCAATGTGTCCAGTTCCGCTCCGGTTACTTCATAATCATCCCGCAGTGAGACATGGGAGGCATTCATCAATTCGCCGAAAAGCGCAAGATTGCCCTCGTTCAAGGCCTCGACCGCCTTTATGGTTCTACGGTTTTCATATACGGCATGCTTCGCCCTTTTCCTCTCCACATCATTCCCGATCAGATGGGCATGACTTTCAAAGGCCGCTTCAGTCAAATCGCCCAAAGCTGTGATATCCAGGACTTTTTTCAGCTGCCCCAAGGCACGCTCGCATTCGCTGCGCCTCTCGTTGTATTTTGAATCGGCAAGGCCGCGCTTCTTATTGGTATTCGCAATGATAATGGAAACACCATCCAACTTGACCGGTACATAAGTGTATTCCAGCGTATTGGTGTTCAGAAAGACAGCATGATCCTTTTTGCCCATGCCGCAGGCAAATTGATCCATGATGCCGCAGTTGACGCCGTTGAACTCGTTCTCGGATTTCTGGCTGTATTTGACCATTTCAACCATATCGATATTCAATCCATACAGCGTTTTCAGCATGATACTGGTTGCCAGCTCAATGGATGCACTGGAGGATAGGCCTGATGCGTTGGGAATGTCGCCGTAGAACAAGGCATCAAAGCCTGTTTCGATGGCAAAACCTGCATCTTTGAATATTTTTACGACTCCTTTGGGATAATTGGCCCAGCTATGTGCCGGATCATATGTCAGTTTATCCATGTCGGATTCCATCATGCCGGCTGCTTCGAAGTTCAGTGAAAGCATCCTTAGCTTGGCATCATTTCTTCTCCGGGCGACGATATACGTACCGACACTTAACGCACAGGGAAACACATGCCCGCCGTTGTAATCCGTGTGCTCACCGATAAGGTTCACCCTCCCTGGTGCAAAGAAACGCAGGGTACCGGCTTTTGTCCCAAAGTTTTTTTCAAAGCTGTCAACCAATTGGTCCAAGTTCATATTAAGCACCTCTAACCCCCGCTGTTAAAAACGGTTATTTTTTCTTGATATATTTCCGGGTATCGATGGCAACTGCGGTAATGATGATCAAACCTTTGATGATATATTGCAGATAGGGATTGACGCCGATAAAGGCCAAACCGTAGTTGATGACCTGGAAAATCAGTACACCGGTGACGACCCCGCTTACCGTTCCGATACCGCCGCTGAAGGAAACACCACCTACCACACAGGCTGCGATGGCATCCAGTTCGTACATGTTTCCGGTGTTGTTGGTTGCACTGCCGACACGGGCTGCTTCCAGAGCACCCGCAAAACCATACAGAACACCTGCTATCACATAGACGGTAAGAATGGTTCTGACCAGATTGACCCCCGATACAACCGCTGCTTCGGGATTTCCGCCTACGGCATAAATGTTCTTGCCAAAACGGGTCTTATTCCACAGCACCCAGATAAAAAGTGTCACAAGGGCGGCATAGATAACCAGAAAAGGGATCATGAACCCGCCAAGGTTGATGCTGCCCTGCGCGATATCCATGTATGACTGGGACAAACCGCCGATAGGCTGTGCCCCGTAAGGCGGGCGGTCAAAATAAATGGAGTTGACACCGTAGATGATGATCATGGTGCCCAGGGTGGCAATGAAGGGTGTTACCTTCAGTTTGGAAATAATGAAACCGTTTATGAGTCCAAAGAATCCGGTGATGGCTGCAACCAGAAGGATGGGCACAAAAATGGGAAGCATCGGCAAGTCGGGATACATCCTGTAAGGGTATTCCGCTGCCTGAAGCAGTGAAGCGCTGATAACAGCTGCCAGGCCTACCATACGGCCTGCCGAAAGGTCGGTGCCCTGTGTAATGATCAGGCCGCCGATCCCTAATGCTATGATAATTCGAGTGGAGGCTTGGGTTAAAATATTACGGAAATTATTGATGCTGACGAAATCCGGGGAAATGGCAATGATCACCAGCAACAAAACAAGCAGCACCAGAAATATGGCGTTGTTCATTGCCCACGCCGCCGCATCCTTCCCTGTTAAGCTTTTCAGCCTGTTAGATACTTTGCTCAACATATTCATCACTCCTCATTCTACAAATACTTCGCGGACAAGCGCAGGATCTCTTCCTGTGTGGTCTCCCTGGTCTCGACGATTCCCGCTACGCGGCCGTTGCTCATTACCAGGATCCGGTCCGTTATTCCCAGCAGCTCCGGCATCTCCGACGATATCATCATAATGCCTTTTCCTTCGCTTGCCAAAGCGATGATCAGCTTATAAATCTCATATTTCGCGCCTACGTCGATTCCTCGTGTGGGCTCATCCAGCATCAGGATCTCCGGCTGTGTCAGAAGCCATCGGCCAAGGATGACCTTCTGCTGGTTACCGCCCGACAAGGAGCCGATCAGGGTCCTTTGAGACGGTGTCTTGACACTCATGCTGTCAATGACCCATTTTGTATCCTTTTTGCATTTCTCTTCATCAATCAGTCCGGTACTGCCGAAATACTCGCCAAGGTTGGCAACAATGGAATTGAAACTGATATTCAATATGTTGAAAATACCGGTAGACCGGCGCTCCTCGGTAACCAGGGCAAACCTGTTCCGAATGGCCTCCTCCGCAGTACTGTTCTTCACCTTCTTGCCGTGCAGATAGACATCGCCGGATGATACGTGCCGGATTCCAAAAAGGGACTCCACGATATCCGTGCGCTTGGAGCCTACCAACCCGGCTATGCCCAATATTTCTCCCTTTCGAAGCTCGAAGGATACATCCTGGATAGAGGGCTGATAGGTAGCAGTCAAGCCTTCCACCTTGAGGATCGTTTCTCCCGGCATATTGGTTTTTTCTGGGAAACGGTTTGTCAGGTCACGGCCCACCATCAGACTGATAATCATATCCGTTGTCAGCTCTTTTGCGGGCTTAGTTGCGATCCATTTTCCATCCCTCATGACCGTCACTTCATCTGAGATTTGCAGGATCTCTTCCATCTTGTGGGATATATAAATGATGCTGACTTGCTTTTCTTTCAAGGCCCGTATGATGGTAAACAGATGATTGACTTCTTTTTCTGTCAGCGAAGAGGTAGGCTCATCCATGACAATGACCTTGGAATGGTAGGAAACAGCTTTTGCAATCTCCACCATCTGCATTTCCGATACCGATAGCTTTTCTACTTTTTCCCTGGGATCCAGCCTGATATCCAATTCATTGAATATCTTTCTTGTATCCTCGTACATTTTGTCCTCATCGACAAACAAGCCTTTTTTTGGATAGCGGCCCAGCCATATATTGTCCATGACATTCCGCTGGCGGACCTGGTTCAATTCCTGGTGCACCATGGATACACCATTGTCCAATGCTTGCCTTGCAGTGGTAAACCGGATCTTTTTCCCGGACAGATAGATTTCTCCGCTGTCTGTGTGGTAAATCCCGAACAAGCACTTCATCAGTGTTGATTTTCCGGCTCCGTTTTCACCCATCAGAGCATGAACGGTACCGGGACGCACCTTGAACTGGACATTATCCAGTGCCCTGACCCCCGGAAACTCTTTCGAAATACCCACCATTTCCAGCAGATACTCTCCATGATGTTTCAGCGCTGCATTTTGCATAGGTTTCACCCCGTTTCTATGAATAAATGACGCACAATATCTCTTTGAATACCCTATCGCTTCTCCCAGTAAGTTTCTTTAATTGAACGATTGCAAACAAGGATGCATGCAGATGCATCCTTGTTTGCAATAAGGGTATGAATTTATATTTTCAGTTTATTTGTAAGCTTCTTCTGCGAATGCGATGTTATCCTTTGTCACTGCGACATAAGGTACACGAACTGCCTTGTTGTTGTCAAACTTCCACTGTGTACCATCCAGCGGATCTTTTCCGTTGGCAACATTGATAGCCAAGTCAGAAGTAGCTCCGCCCTGATTTTTAGCATCGTTCAGAACTGTACCGACCATTAAGCCGCTTTTGACCTGTTCCAATGCATCAGGGATTGCATCAACACCGACTACCGGCATGAATTTGTCGCCTGTGAAGTAGCCATTGCCCTTTAAGGATGAAACTGCGCCAAGTGCCATTGCGTCGTTGTTGCAGATAACGAACTCGATCTTATCGCCATGTTTTGCCAGCCATGCGTCAACCAGTTCCTTACCCTTCACGCTGTCCCACATACCGGTCTGAAGTTCTAATTCTTCCACTGTAATTCCTGCATTCTTTACTTCTTCTACAGCGTACTTCGTTCTTGCTTCAGCATCCGGATGTCCTGGCTCGCCTTTAAGAAGAACATACTGCATTTTTCCGTCGCCGTTCTTATCCCACTTTGCATTGGCCTTCCATGCATCAGCAATCATTTTGCCCTGGATAACCCCTGCTTCGGCGGATGCTGTACCGACGTACCAGCATTTGTCGTAGCTCTTAAGCACGTCTGCGTTGGGTTCCTTATTGAAGAAAACCACAGGAAGGTTGGCTGCCTTTGCCTTCGTGATGATAGCCGGAGCTGCCTGAGGGTCAACCAGATTGATGGCCAGTGACTTGACACCCTTTGAGATCATCATGTCAACCTGCTCATTCTGTGTAGCCTGGTTGTTCTGGGAGTCGTTGAGGATGAGTTCCGCTTTGCCTTCTGCGCTCTTTTCAATTGCTCTTCTTACGAAAGACATGAAGTTGTCATCAAACTTGTAAATGGTAACACCGATTTTGGGTGTTTCTGCTGCCGGTGCTGCCTGTTCCCCTGCCGCAGGAGCTGCAGGCTTCGGTGCACAAGCCGCCAAAGAGAATACCAATGTCAGCGCCAATAGTAATGCCAGTACCTTTTTCACAAATGATTCCCCCTCTTATTTAATTATTCTTTCCCCCATGACTTTCGCCACTTGCCTTCAATTTACTAAAATTTTATCCCTTTGTCAATTGCTTTTTGAGATTCCTTTTGATGAATCTTCTGTATTATTTTGTGGTTGAAATAATACAGTCATATTACCTTCCGTTCCTTTAGTTCCAACAACTCAGCTTTGGCTATAATAAAGCAGCCGTTTTCCGCTCTACAGCCTATCCTGGTAGGCTATAGAGCGGAAAACGGCAAGAAGTTTATAGGGTAATTTTTTGTCATATTAGAGTAAATTTTAGTAAAACATTACACGGATAAAGTGTATATCGTTCTTCAGATAGGTTGTATAATGGACTTAAGTGATGATTAAACAGATAAGCGGAGGGATTTATATGCGTCAACGCTATCAAGACGCCTCTCATTCTCCTCAAGATAGAACATTGGATTTGCTGTCGAGAATGACCCTTGAAGAAAAAATTGGTCAGATGTGCCAGGTTGACGGCAGGCATGATCCTGAGACCTGGATTCAGGAGCGGCATATCGGTTCCTTCCTGCATGTCACTGGAGGTGAGCCTGAACGCCTTCAAAAGCTGGCATCAGAAACACGGCTAGGTATTCCCATTCTGTTCGGCATCGACGCCATTCATGGTCATGCCTTTCAGAACGGTGCAACTGTCTTTCCAACGCAGCTGGCATTGGCTTCAAGCTGGAATCCGCAGCTATTGGAGGAGGTAGCCCGCGTTACAGCCGTTGAGGTCCTTTCAACCGGACTCCACTGGACTTTTTCCCCTGTTCTCTGCATCGGCAGGGATACCCGGTGGGGACGAATCGGCGAGACCTTCGGAGAAGACCCTTACCTTATTGGGGTACTTGCCGCTGCAATGATCAGAGGCTATCAGGGGGAAAAGCTGTCCGACCCCTGCAGCATCCTGGCGTGCGCCAAACATTTTGCAGCCTATGGCGAGTCGTTGGGGGGAAGGGACTCAGCCGAGTCGGAAGTATCGGAGCGCAAGCTGCGCAGCATCTTCCTTCCTCCCTTCAAGGAGGCGGTAAGAGCAGGCTGTGCGACCTTTATGGCCGGCTACAATGCCATTGACGGCACACCCTGCTCGGCCAGCAGAAGGCTCCTGACGGAAATTCTGAGGGAGGAATGGGGCTTTTCGGGCTTTGTTGTCTCCGATTGGAATAATGTTGGTCATCTGCATACCACCCAGAAGGTGGCTTCGACTCTTGAGGAAGCCTGCGAGATGGCACTTCATGCGGGAAACGACATGATAATGTCCACTCCCGAATTCTATAATACAGCCATCAGACTCGTGAAGGAAGGCCGAATTAAGGAAGGTGTGATCGATGCTGCCTGCAGCCGCATCCTTCAGTTGAAGTTCCGACTGGGACTGTTTGACGACAAACGCTATCCGGACAAGAGCAGGACAGCTGATGTCTTAGGCTGCAATGCCCATAGGGAAAAGGCATATGAAGCCGCCTTGGAATCCATGGTATTATTGAAGAACCATGAGGGCACGCTGCCTTTTTCCGATAAGATAAAGCGAATCGCGCTCATCGGACCCAATTGCGACAATGTCCAATCACAGCTGGGCGATTGGTCCTTCGGCGCCCGTGAGTTTGAACTTATCGCAGTACCCACTTTGGACTACCATCCCGAATATGATGTCAGCCCCATCATTACCCTGCGGGAGGGTATCCGGAGGAGAGCCTGTGAAAATGTTCAGGTTGTTTATGAGAAGGGTTGTGATTTGCTGGATGAAAGCAGTCATAGCATCGGGCGCGCAATCAAAATTGCAGATGAATCCGATGCGATCATTGCCGTTGTCGGCGATACCAACATTTTGAATGGTGAAACCCGCGACAGAACGTCGCTTGAGTTGACGGGAGCACAGCAAGACTTGCTGTGTGCATTGAAACAAACAGGGAAACCCCTTGTCGTTGTCCTGGTCTGCGGCAAGCCGCTGACGGTTCCGTGGATCGCAGCCAATGCCGATGCTGTGCTACTGGCTTGGAATTCCGGCATGGAAGGCGGCCGGGCTGTGGCTGACCTGCTTTTTGGGGATCACAACCCTTGCGGAAAGCTTGCTATTTCCTTCCCGCGCCATATCGGCCAGCTGCCTGTTTACTACAATCAGCTTCCAGGTTGGCATGGCGGCACCTACGTCGAAATGGATTCGGAACCGTTATATGCCTTTGGTTATGGACTCTCCTATACTCAATTCATTTACACCGACCTGCAGGTATCCTTAACGGAGACCGGTGCGGGAGGTGTCCTCACAGCATCGGTCAAAATCCGAAATGCCGGAACCCGGGAAGGTATGGAGATCGTTCAATTATATGTACATGATGTCTATAGTTCCGTCACTACACCGGTCAAGGTATTAAAAGGCTTCCAGCGTGCGGCATTAAAGTCCGGCCAGGAAAGCACCGTAACGATTACTGTTCCGGTATCCGCTTTGTCCCTCATCGACAGACAATGCCGTGAAGTTCTGGAGCCGGGCGAGTTTGAGATCATGGTCGGCAGTTCCTCCAGGGATGAAGATCTGCTGCGGCAGCTCGTTACCGTTTCATGACACTTGTACAGCTTTTATCGATCGATTTTATAACCGGTACCCCACACCGTTTTGATCAGCTGCGGCTCCTTGGGATTGTCTTCCAGCTTCTCCCGCAGCTTGCGGATATGTACCATCACGGTGTTGTTCGAGTCGTAAATCCGTTCCTTCCAGACCTTGGCGAAGATTTCTTCCGCACTGAAGACCCTGCCAGGATTGCTGGCCAGAAGATACAATATTCCGTATTCCGTCGGAGTCAGTTCGATGACACGCTCTCCTACCCTGACGTGATGAGTCTGGAGCTCCACCACCAACTTGCCGATACAGATCCTGTTTTTGTCCGGCACTTCCACCGCCTCATTTCCCCTGCACAGGTGCCGCCGCAGTAGCGCTTTGACCCTGGCCAGCGCCACCAGCGGATTAAAGGGCTTTGCAACATAGTCATCTGCACCGGTGCTGAGAGCCAGTATTTCGTCCATATCCTGTTTCCGGGCACCCAGCATCATGATGGGGATGCTGGAAATGCTCCTGATCCGCTTGCAAAGGGTAATGCCGTCAATATCCGGTAAAAATACCGCCATGACAACAAGCTGAATGTTGTGCTGCATCAGCATGTCAAGAGCCTCCAGGCCCCTGTATGCCCGAAGGGTTTCAAAACCGTCACTCTGCAAGTGCTGCTCAAGCAGCTCTACTGTACTCTTGTCACTGTCGGCTATCAGAATCCTATCCGCACCCATTCCATACACCATCCGTCATTATTACTTGCCGCTACAATCCGGTTTCCCGGTACAAACCTTCACAGACCATATCACTTAGTGCTTTTCTATCCGAAGGAAGCTCTCTTTCCTGCAGCTCTTCCGGCAGATTTTCTTCAGGTCCCTGCTCTCCCATTGCGATAACCGCATAGATTTCATAGTCCTCCGGAATGTTCAATACTGCTCTTGCTTTGGCTTTATCAAATCCGCCCATTGCATGGGCATACAGCCCCTGCCTTACGGCCTCCAGAGCCAGGTACCCCCAGGCACAGCCCGCATCGAAGCCGTTCCAGCGGTTTGGCTTTCCGTTCCGGGAGAACACGGTGTGCGATACCAGCACCAGCAAGACCGGCGCCTTATCTGCCCATACCCGGTTGGTCTCCGCCAAAACCTCAAGGACCCTCTGCCTGTCCGCTTCCGTTCTGGCAACGATCCATTTCCAGGGCTGCTCATTAAAGCATGAGGGAGCCCAACGGGCTGCTTCCAGGATGCTGTTCAGCTTTTCCTCCGGCACCGGTGCCGAAGTGAAGGAGCGAGGGGACCAACGCATCAGAATCAACGGGTTTACCGGATGATCCGACTTTCGTTTCTCATTATCCATAAGCATTCTCCTTTTCCCTGTTCTATAATCCATCATACACTATTTTGCCGGCAAATTTCTATCAAAAATTCGACATGAGCCGATTCGCATGACCTTTATTATGTAATAATTATTACATAATAAAGGTCACTAAAACATTATTATCCTTAAAATTTTTTAGTATTTACTGTTTTCATTGGGATTTTAACCCTGCCTATCCCCTCAGAATGTATGAAAAATTACACTTCCTTACATTTATAAAAAGTATTGACTTTTATTGTCATATCTGTTAACATTTAATCAGTAAGAATTTTGTCGAAATATGTAGTATTGTGTATTTGGGAGGAGATATTTTGAAATCTACAGGTATTGTTAGAAAAGTTGATGAGCTGGGAAGAGTTGTTATTCCGATCGAGTTGAGGAGAACCCTCAATATCGAAGAAAAGGACTCCTTGGAAATTTACGTTGACGGAGAACACATCATTCTTAAGAAGTATGAACCTGCATGCATTTTCTGCGGCAACGCAAAGGATGTCATCGTCTACAAAGGCAAGAATATTTGCCCGGCTTGCATGGAAGAGTTTAAGAAATAGATGCTGAAAGGTTAGGATAACATCCTAACCTTTTCATTCTATTCTACCTTATTCAGAGCATCCAGAATCGTATCTGCATCAAACCCGTGAACCATGGCAGCCTGTTCGACGGATTCGCCTGTTGCGCCGGGGCAGCTCAGGCAGTGCATCCCAAAGCTCATGAAAACCTCCGCAGTTTTGGGGTTCGCTCTCAGGATCTGAGCAATCGTCATGTCCTTTGTAAAAGCCATCCTATGTCCTCCTTTCAAACAGAAGCCTATTCTAAATCGCATCCTATCTTATATATTTCCTTCTTGGGAAGTTTTCTATCCAGTGCGACTTTTTTTATTGCTTCCTTTTTATCCATTCCTTGTTTGAGATACTGTTTAATATGTTCCTCAACGGTTATATTATCCCATTTCTTTGCCTCAATATCAACCAGTTCTTTCTCATTAATTCCCTCAATGACCAAAACAAATTCACCCTTTATATCCCTTTCCTCAAAGATGTCGATAACCTGGCTGATTTTCCCTCTGACGGTTTCTTCAAATTTTTTGGTCAGTTCGCGGGAAACCGATATGCTTCTTTCTCCCAGGCTTCCTCTGATGTCTGAAAGCGTATCCTTAAGCCGGTGGGGCGCCTCATAGAAAATGATGGTCCTGCTCTCTTTCGACAGGGCTGCCAGACGCTCACGCCTTTCTTTTTTTGACACCGGTAAAAACCCTTCAAAGCAAAAGCGCCGGGTGGAGAGACCCGATATGATCAATGCCGTCAGTGAGGCGGTCGCACCCGGTATCGGAACCACATCGATATGATGCTCAATACAAAGACAGACCAACTCTTCTCCCGGATCGGATATGGCAGGCATCCCGGCATCGGATACCAGTGCGATGCTCTTGCCCTCCAGCAGAAGCTTCACCAGCTCCCGCCCTTTTTCTGTCTTGTTATGCTCATGATAGCTTACCAATGGCTTCCTGATTTCCAGATGGTTCAGAAGCTTCATGGTGTGACGGGTGTCCTCCGCTGCAATCAGATCCACTTCCTTCATGATCCGGATGCACCGCAGGGTCAGGTCTTCCAGGTTTCCAATAGGGGTTGCACATAAATATAAAACACCGGCCACTATTTCACCCTCCCGTATATCCGTTGGATTTCTTCCGTAAAGTTTCCGCTTTCATCATATATATACAGCGGGTCCATGAACTTCAGCTCCACATTCCCGCCTCTGGCACCCTCTACCAGGAGGAGGTTGGGCCGTTTTCCTGCCGACGGATGGATGAAGCGGATCCGCTTCGGCTCGATGCCGACATTCCGCATCTCATAAATGATATCCACCAGCCGGTCCGTCCTGTGTACCATAAACAACTTGCCGCCCGGCTGCAGCAATTCCTTTGCACTCTGCACCACATCCTGCAGATTGCATAGGATCTCAAACCTGGCGATAGCCTTCGTCTCTTCGGGGTTATTGATACCGCAGTCCTTTTTCACATACGGCGGGTTGACCACCACACAGTCATACAGCGCTTTGCCAAGCAATGCCGGTGCTTCCTTAAGATCCATGCGCCTCACCTCCACCACGTCCTCCAGTCGGTTCAGCTTCATGCTGCGTGCCGCCATATCCGCCATATCGGCCTGAATCTCAATAGCGATGATCTTCTTTGGCTTCCGCCTGGCATAGATCAGAATGGGGATGATGCCCGTACCGGTTCCGAACTCCACCACCCGGTGCTTCTGCTTGATCTCTGCAAAATCCGAAAGCAGGACTGCATCAACCCCATACCGGAAGGCGTTCTTCTTCTGTATGATGAAGTAGCCGTTCTGCAGGTCGTCCACCGCTTCATCTTCTCTCAACCGTTCATCCATTATATTTCATCCTTCATTTTAGTTGTTAGATTCGTGTTCAGAAAACTACTGTCTTGAGCAATGAGAAGTTATCTCTGAGGATAAGGAGGATTCATTTTCCGCAGAAAACCATTACTTTTCAATTGTCGCGGTAGTTTTATATGATAAAAAAAAGACCCAAGGGTCTTTTTTTTAATGCATTGTATTATTCCTGAACAGGAGCATCAACGGGACAAACATTTGCACATGCGCCGCATTCGATGCACTCATCCGGATTGATTACGTATTTATCGTCGCCCGCACTGATGCAGTTTACTGGGCACTCTGGCTCACAAGCTCCGCAGCTGATGCAAGCGTCATTGATTATATATGCCATGGTTACACCTCCTAAGCTTTTTTCATATCCATTTTATCACTAAATTGCTACAAATTAAACCCTTATTCTTAATAATATTAGCAAATTTCCTATATAGGATGTACGGTTTTTGCAAAAATTATTAGTTGTCTTCCAGAAGATGAAGGTTCTCAACATCTCCCTCAACCACCGGCTCAGTATCCTTTCCCGGCTTGATCTCCAGTACCTTCTTCACCGGATAGTCCTTGACCACCCGAAGGTTGCCTTCCATCAGCTCCAGCCTGACCTTAACCAGCTCTCTCAGGATATTGGACTCGATAACCTCGCCTTTTCCCTCCGGTGTGTCTACCAACGCGCCGACTTTTGGCATAAACTTCCGGGCGCTTTCATAAGCTTCCTGCTCATACTTGAGACAGCACATCAATCTGCCGCATATACCCGATATTTTCGTGGGATTGAGGGAAAGGTTCTGTTCCTTGGCCATTTTGATGGATACCGGAGCAAAGTCTCCCAGGAAAGTCGCGCAGCATAGGCATTTGCCGCATGGGCCCAATCCGCTGATCATTTTCGCCTCATCCCGCACACCGATCTGCCGCAGCTCGATTCTGGTCTTGAACACCGAAGCAAGGTCCTTGACCAATTCCCTGAAGTCCACCCTTCCGTCTGCCGTAAAATAGAAGATGATCTTGTTGTTGTCAAAGGTGTACTCGACATCGATCAGCTTCATTTCCAGGCTATGCTGCCTGATCTTTTGCAGGCATATGTTGAAGGCATTTTTTTCCTTTGCCTTGTTATCCTCATATACCTTTTTGTCTTCATCCGTGGCAACGCGCAGTACCTTTTTCAAAGGAGCAACGATCTCCGTTTCCGGTACCTCCCGGACACCCAGCACGGCCTTCCCGTATTCTATCCCCCTGATGGTTTCGACGATTACATTATCGCCCACCTGGATTTCCAGATCCGCTGGATCGAAATAGTATATCTTTCCGGCTTTCTTAAACCGGACGCCCACTGTTTTTACCATTGTTCAAACATACCTCCGCAATATTAAGCAGCATGGAATCCATGCTATTTTTTATACTCACATTAAACCGCATATAGTTTAGTGTATTCTTAATTATTTCCATTATACTGATTATCTTGCCGTCCGTCAAAGCCTCATCGTGACTGGACAACATATCAGCTTTGTCAGTATTGACCAGATACTGCTCCCTCAAGCTGCCCGTTTCGCGATATACCAAAAGATCCCGCAGCCACTCCAGAGCAAACGCCAGGAAACCCTCTGCTTCCGCCCTGTCCAGGATCTTTTCAGTAGCCATGCCGCACGCTTCCTGTCCATGTCCTTTTATGGCCGCGTCCAGAAGCCGGATATGGAAATCCCGGGCTTCAAAGCACTGCTCTCCCTCAAGAATTTCCACTGCTCTCCCTATTATACCATTGGCATATTTAGATGCAAGTTTTATCTTCGTTTCTGGATAGCTGAAGGCTTTTGCAAGGTATGCCTCAATGGCTCTGCTGTCCACAGGCTTAAACTGAAAAACTTGGCAACGGGACAGGATGGTAGGCAGGATGGCATACTGGTTTTCTGCCAGAAGAAGAAATACAGTGTTCTGGGGCGGCTCCTCCAAGGTCTTCAAAAAAGCGTCCTGGGCATCATGGGTCATTTTTTCTGCTTCTTCTACGACAATAACCTTATAGCCTTCTTCATAAGGTTTTTTTGAAACCTCTGAAATCAGCTGTCTGATCTGTTTGATCTTGATGGATTGGCCTGTGGGCCTGATGTATTCAATATTGGGATGGTTGCTGTTTTTCACACGCATGCAGGTACTGCATTGTCCGCATGGTCTCATGGAAGGAGCTGCCTTGCAATTCAATGCCTGCGCAAAAACAAAGGCCGTGTGCTTTTTCCCACAGCCCTTGGGCCCGCAAAAAAGATAGCCGTTGGCAACCATCCTGCCCGCCACGGCATTTCTTAAGCTTTCTGCAATCACCGGCTGCCCGACAATACTGTCAAAACTCATTCCCATTACTCCTCTTTTATCTACATGTACATATCCAGAAGCATTCCCTTGATAGAGCCGATGCTTTCAAGTATTTTGATATTGTCCTTTTCTTCTTTTAAAAATTCCCGGCTTAGCTCTTCAACCTTGGCATTCACTTTTTTAACCAGTGCATAGACCTTATGGCGGCCTCTCCTGTCAAAATGATTAAACTTGGAAAACTTCAACGCGTTGTTGACGACCTCATCCATGAACTCGGTTATCATTTTTTTATAATGTTTGAGTTCCTTGATATCCATCGTCTTCGACAGGTTCTCTCCTTGCCGTTCAATATCACTCATCAATCTGTTCAGCCTGGTTTCGAGATCCTGCTCCTCCGTCCGCCTCAGCGTGTCCCCGAAATTCGGCTTGTTGCTGCTGATGTCGGACTTGCGGTCCTCTCGGGAAACACTGCTGGCAATGGCGGGGTGGTTCTTGATATCGCCAATCTTCATAAGCAGCTCTCCTATACTTTTTCAAACCGGTCGGTATCCACGACAAAAATAGTCGCACCGCCTACCTTCACATCAATGGGATAGGGAATGAACACACCGGCGGAACCGGTGGGAGGAATGGGCGTTGTGAAGGTTTGCTTCCGGCTCTTGCAAATTTCCTTGATGATGCTGATCACTTCATCTACCTTTTCCTTCTCTACACCGATCAGGAGCGTGGTATTTCCTTCCCTGAGAAAGCCTCCCGTGGAAGCCAGCTTGGTTGAACTAAAACGCTGCTGAACCAGTTTTTCCACCAGATCATCCGCATCATCGTCCTGTACGACGGCAATAACAAGCTTCATAACCAATACCTCCTTATATTTTGCTGTTCTTCAGCACAGTCATATATTGCAGCGTGGCATCAGCGGTGCCGTTTATTTTGATACCGCTTGCCCTGCATTGTTTTACATAGTCCATACTTTCCGGCGTAATAACCTCTCCGGGCATCAGTACCGGTATTCCAGGGGGATAAGGAATCACCATCTCACCGGCGATCCGTCCGATACATGCTTCCACCGGAACACATTCCTTTTCCAGGTATACTGCTTCCCACGGCATACAAGCTGACTCCGGCACCGGTAGACCGGCCTTCGGTCCTTTTACTGGCGGCACAGTGCCCCCGAAGTCTTGGGCCATGTCAGTGAGTGCCCGGACAAAACGGCGGTAGTCCTCTTCTTCATCGCCTATCGTCGTGATTGCTACGATATTATATAAATCGGACATTTCCACCTGAATCTTGAATTCATCCCGCAAGCGTTGGTCGGCCTCACTTCCGGTCAACCCTGCAGCCCCAAAGTATACCGTCAGCCTTGTAGGATCGATGTCAAAAATGCCGGACCGGCCGATCCGGTCGTGTCCAAGACAGTACAATCCGGGAATGCCGTTGATTGCTTCCCTGGCCTGGCTGCTCCAGTCTATGGCTTTATCCAGCAGCGCCTTTCCTTCCCGCTCCATCAAATCCCTGGCTATATCCAGGGTTGCCAAAAGCACATGGGAGGGACTGGTGGTCTGGGTCAACTGAAGAAAAAACTTCAGCTTGCCGATGTCCACTTGCCGGGACTTGACCTGAAGCATGGAGCTCTGCGTCATGGAAGCCAGCGTCTTGTGGATGCTCTGGGCTGTCACGTCCGCTCCCGCCTGCATGGCGGATACCGGCAGCCTGTCATTGAACCCGAAGTGGGCGCCATGAGCCTCATCCACCAGCAGCACTTTGCCATGCCGGTGCACGACCTCTGCAATACGCTCCAGGTCGGAGCATACACCGTAATACGTGGGATTGGTGATGACAACGGCTTTGGCGTCCGGATGCTTTTGTAGTATATATTCAATATGCTCCGGTCTTATTCCCATTGCAATTCCCAGATCGTCATCAACCTCCGGGTCAATATACACCGGGGTCAGTCTTCCCCATATGGCTGCCCCATACACCGAGCGATGGCAGTTTCTTGGAATGATAATCTTGTCTCCCGGTGACGTTACTGCCAGTATCATGGCGTAAATGCCTGCCGTAGTGCCGTTGACCAGGAAAAAGCAATGCTCAGAGCCAAAGGCTTCCGCTGCAAGCTTTTGTGCTTCCAGGACCGCACCCTCAGGGCAGTGAAGGTTGTCAATACCGGGCACCTCGGTGGTATCCAGTGTCAGAATATGGCTATCCAGGAAATCCATTCCGGCCTTCTTATATAGTTTACCCTTTTTATGCCCCGGCATGTGGAAAGGCACCGTTTTTTCATCCCGGTAAGCCGTCAATGATCTTAGTATGGGTAAGCGTTCCAAATTCAAGTTATAACAACACCTTTTCCTCATTTATGCATTCTTCGAATTTCCCAATGTATTTCGGCGGCTCCGAATCATACAGGTCCCTACCTGTACAATCAATGGCCACAATTGCAGGAAAATCCTCCACCTGAAGCTCCACCAGGGCTTCTGCTCCTAGCTCTTCATAGGCGACGGTCCTCAGGCTCTTGATGGTAGAAGCAATCAGGGCGCCAATTCCGCCGATGGCAGCAAAATAAACGGCTTTATGCTTCCGCATCCCATCTATGACTGCAGCGTCCCGCAGCCCCTTTCCGATCATCCCCTTCAGCCCTTGATCCAGCAGCGCCGGCGTGTATCGGTCCATTCTGCCCGAAGTCGTAGGCCCGAAGGGACCTGCCACCATTCCCGGCTTTGGAGGACAAGGACCGGCATAATAGATGACCTGTCCATTGATATCAAAAGGCAGATCTTCACCTGCAGCCAGTGCATCGGTCATTTTCTTGTGCGCCGCATCTCTTGCAGCATATATGATACCGCTTATCAGAACCCTGTCTCCTGCCTTCAGCTCCTGTATCAACTGTTCATCCAGCGGCGTCGTAATCTTCTTAAACATAGCTTCCTCCTATATCTCCACTTCTTCGTGCCTGGAGGCATGGCAGGTAATGTTCACCGCCACCGGCAGGCCTGCAAAATGGGTGGGATAAGTTTCGATGTTCACAGCCAATGCCGTGGTGATTCCCCCCAGTCCTTGCGGACCTATGCCCAGGTTGTTTATCTTTTTGAGCAGCGTCTGCTCAAGGTTCGCATAGTATCCGTCTCTATTCTGGCTGTCCAACCGCCGCAGCAGCGCCTTCTTGGACAGGAAGGCTGCTTTTTCCATGGTCCCTCCGATTCCTACTCCTACAATGATGGGTGGACAAGGGTTCGACCCGGCTTTTCTTACTGTTTCCACAACAAATTCAACGACTCCGTCTACGCCGTCCGCCGGCTTCAGCATCTTGACCGCACTCATGTTCTCGCTGCCGAAGCCTTTCGGCATAACCTGCAGCTTGACCTTTTCACCCGGCACCATGCTGTAGTGGACTACTGCCGGTGTGTTATCGCCTGTATTCACCCTGTTCAGCGGGTCACGGACCACTGACTTCCTCAGGTAGCCCTCAGCATATGCCTCCCGGACGCCTGCATTAATGGCCTCCTCCAGACTTCCTCCGGTAAAGTGTACCTCTTGCCCGAACTCAATAAAAACCACACTGATTCCTGTATCCTGGCAGATTGCGATTTCGCTTTCCGCTGCCAGACGGGCATTTTCAAGGATCTTATCCAATACCTCCCTGCCGATGTCTGAAACTTCTACTTTCCTATAGGCAAGCAGTTTCTTCATAATATCATCACAAAGATAGTAATTTGCATGCATAAAAAGCTTTTTTACCCATTCGCGGATAATGGCGACATCCATCTCTCTCAACGTACAACGCTCCCTATCGTTTTCTGTCTTTTAACTGATCAAAAAGGGACATTCCTTAACACAAAGGCATACCTCTTGCTCTGGAAAGGTGTGTCCCTTTACATTATTATACTACATTATGCGGATGTGTCCAATCCGCAATGAAATACATCATTTATTTCACATTGCTCAAGCATTTGATTTGACATCGTTTCCCGGTATTGAATATAATGATTATAAGGGTATCTTTCATATTAATGCAAGCAGTTGTACACACAGCAAAGCCATTAGTGATAGGAGTGGTAGTATGCTCCGGACGGAGATGGAAAAATATCAGGGCCTCATATTCAGAACCTTTATAGTAATTGTGGTGATCATCATCACCCTTCTGGTTCTGACTGCTTTTAAATTTGTATTTGCATATTTCATGCCCTTTATACTGGCGTTTATCCTGTCGCTGGTTTTGGAGCCGCTGGTGAAGTTCTTCCAGGGATTGAAGATCCGCCGCGGTCTCGCCGTCTTCATGTCCATTATCTTGTTCCTGGGCACCTTTATCACCTTTTCCGTTTTTGCCATAACCCGGATCACCTATGAGTTTTCAAAGCTTTACCGCAGTCTCCCGGATTACTATACCATGCTCTATGACTCTGTGACACAGATCATACAGAGCGCCACGGATCTTTACCTGCAGCTGCCGCCCGAAGCCACCGATATCACCCAAGATGTACTGAAAACCTTATTCCAGAAGCTGACCGGCATCCTGAGCCAAACGGCTACATCCGTTGTTGATACCGTAACTGCCCTGCCGGGTGCGCTGATATTCTTCATCATTACGATGATAGCGACTTTTTTCCTAACAAAAGACAAGTACATCATTAAGGATTTCATCTTCCGCCAGCTCCCGGGACCTTGGGGCAGCAAGCTGGTGGCGCTGAAGAACGACTTGTTTATCGCGCTGGTCGGTTTTGCCAAAGCTCAATCCATTATTCTGACGGCTACCTTTACTGAGTCTTATGTAGGACTTTCCATCATGGGCATTGAGTATGCATTTATAATCGCCGTATGCGTCGCACTGGTGGATATCCTGCCTGTACTGGGTACCGGAAGTATTTATGTCCCCTGGGCCATCGCCAATTTCGCCTGGGGAAACTACAAGCTTGGCATATCGCTGCTGGTGCTTTACGGCATCATCACCATGGTACGGTACATGATTGAGCCCAAGATCGTGGGTTCACAGCTGGGGATTCATCCCATTGTAGCGTTGATGTCCATGTTTGCCGGACTAAAAATCATCGGCGTTGCCGGATTGATACTGGGACCCACCGTCGTTGTCTTCATCAAAGCCTGCCAGCATGCAGGCATACTGCCCAAATTCAAATAAATCCGCAAAAAATGAACCTCCATTCTCATTCGAGATGGAGGTTTTTTATTGTTTCAGGATACCATGAAATCCCTGTTTTCCCTTTCAAGCCTGCCGCTATCCGGCAGCTCCACCACAAAGCTGGCGCCGCCCTCCGGGTTGTTGTAAGCAAGCAGCTTGCCGCCGTGCTTCTCAACGATTCTTTTTGAGATAACCAGTCCCAATCCTGAGCCATCCTGCTTCGTTGTAAAGAAAGGGTCAAATATCCGGTGCAGGTGTTCTTCCTTAATGCCGGGACCGTTATCTTTGAACTCCAGCCTGATTTTATCCTGATCCCTATGCTTTTGTATATAAATATCAATTTTCCCATCTTTTTTTACGGCATCGATTGCATTATGTACGATATTGATAATTACCTGCTTGAGATGCTCGCGATCAGCCAGAACAAATGGCAAGTCATCATCCACTTCCATCCTGATGTCAATGGATTTGCTTTCTGCCTGTCTCTCCAGCACGGGCATGATGTCCGAAAACACCTCCGCAATACTGATTTCCTCATAAAAGGATCTGGCATGTGTCAAGGATAGGAAATCCTTAAGCAAAGCGCTGATCCTGTCTATTTCGCTCATGACCACCGTATAGTGATAGCCGTTTTCCATTCCGTGTTTTTTCCCCATAATCTGAACCAGCCCTTTAATGGAACAGATCGGATTCTTGATCTCATGGGCAAGCTCTGCGGCTAACTGCCCTGCCAGTGCCAGCTTCTCGACCTGGGTCATCTGCTGCTCGATTTTCTTTTTCTCAGTAAAATCATGCGCTACGCACAATACGCCCATGTTTTTCTTTCGCTGGCTTTTCATGATATAGGTCGATATGCTAAGATATCGGGATTCATTATTCTTTATATATACTTTTTCCTTATGCCGGTGTTCCCTTTTGCTTTCCAGTGTCTCTATAACAAGCAAAGCCAATGCCCGGCCGTCATATTCCGAATCCATACCGGCATAAAGGTCATAGATATTCTTATTGATGATATCCGGCTTTTGAACATTGAGGATGCTGCAAAAACCGGCGTTTGCCATTTTTATTTTTCCTTTCATATCCACCATTGCGATACCATCAGAGATGGTATTGAATATAATATCGCCTTCACAATAATCTTCCCTTATCATGCTCAAAAGACCGCCCGAGAATTCATCCTCCTTCATAAGCTTGTACAGATTCAGCCCAATAAACAGAATCAGAAGTATTTGAATAATGGAAATCGTTTCAAAAGCTTTATCGTATGCAATGGAGGCATCATTATAAAGGTTATAGGCAAAAGTAGCTGCTGCGCCGGAGAGAAAGAGCGCCGCAACTGATAAGAGGCTTCTCAGCTTAACTGAGTTATTGGCAAATAGGTCTTTCATACCAATGTCAACTCCTCTTCCGATTAATGATCAGCGTTCTCATTATACTAAATATTTACAGTCAATGCATCGCTTTTTGATATTCGGTTAGATATCTGTCTTAAGCTGCAAGAATAATCGAAAAAATACCATTCGCATGATTTATTGAACATTTCACATGATACGCATTGATTTATGTG
>JAJGRE010000008.1 GCA_021083345.1 Calditrichales bacterium MX18-03
CCTTTGTAACCTGAAGTCAACTGTCAGATTCATCTAGTTTGAAGCTTGAAGCTACCTTATATATAGCAGTTTGACACCCCGTCTACTCCAGCGGAAGCAGCTCATAGCCGTTATCAGCCAAAAATTCGATGATCTGCGGCAGCGCCTTTACCGTTTCTCCGCGTGTAGCACTGTTGTGCATCAGTATAATAGCTTTGTCCTTAGTTTTTGTCTGATATCTGACATTGCCTAGGATCTGGCTGCTGTCAACATCCTTGGAACGGCTGTCCATACTGTCCACATTCCAGCCCACCACCTTGTATTGTTTCAGGACATTCTGGTAGGCTTCACCTTTAATGTAGTTCATGCCGTATGGTGGTCTGAATAGCGTTGGTGCTTTTCCTGTTATGTCCGCGATGGCTTGCGCTGTTTTTTTGAGCTCTTCTGAAAAGAGCGCAACATTTGAGTAGATGACTTCACTTTTATGCGTGTAGGTGTGGTTGCCTATGACATGCCCTTCTTCGGCTATCCGCTTGAGCAGCGCCTTGTTCTTGTTCACCGTGTTTCCTATAATAAAAAAAGTAGCTTTCACATGATACCGTTTCAATATATCCAGAATTTGCGGCGTTATTTTCCCCTCCAGCCCATCATCGAAAGTCAGGTAGGCAACCTTTCTTGAACGATCCATCAGTTGAGCTGCCGGCAGCATATTCGGCTTCGTGATGATTCGAAGGCATTTGATATCCGCCAAGACTTCTATATTAAAATCCATGACATCCTTTAATGCCAGAACCGGCACCCAGACACCATCGCCTTCAAGAATTAAAGGCATCCCGTCGAAGGCTTCATGAAAAGCCTTCCCGGTATCCACCCTCATTTCAAAAACCCTAGTACCGCAGCGGACCTTCAATATATCCTGGCCCGCTTCAAGTCCAATGCCCAGGTTATCTTTTACAGCATGAAGCGGTACATAGGTCATTCCTCCCATCGTCTGGGTTTTTAACGCTTTATCCATTTTAAAATTATTTATGATCAGGCTGTAGCCTTCATAGCTCTGTGCATGTATCATACTTGGGAAGAGCAAGGCCAATATGAAAACAAATATGAAAGTCGATTTTATTTTGCCCTTTATTCTCATTTCTCCACCTCTGAATATTTTGACAGGAATCATTTCGGAATTCCAATCAGCGCATCGTATTTTTTCTTGACATTTTGAAGATCCTGCCAGAAAATTCTTTTTTTGCTTTCATCGCGTAAAAGCGCCGCCGGATGAAAGGTGGCCAGGATATGGTATCCTTTTTTTTCAAACCATTGTCCCCGGATCTGTGTGATCCTGGCTTCACGGTCAATGACATATTTTGTGGCTGTGGCACCAAGACAGACGATAATCCGAGGCTTAACAACCGCTACCTGGTTTCTCAGATAGGGCAAGCAGGCTTCCGCTTCATCCTCCATCGGGGTCCGGTTGTTCTCCGGTCTGCATTTGCAGATGTTGCATATGTAAAAATTCATATCCCGGTAAAAATCCAGGGCATTCAACGCGCGATCCAGGAGCTGTCCGGCTTTTCCCACAAAAGGACGTCCCAATCGATCCTCGTCAGCACCCGGTGCTTCTCCGATAAACATCAGCTTTGCCTGGGGATCGCCTTCCCCAGGGACGGTATTGGTTCGGTTCTGGTGAAGCCTGCATTTTCTGCAGCGCTCTATTTCCTTTATCAGCTCCGGCATTGATAGCATATGCATTCTCTCCTCTTTTTGGGATAACTCTATTATACCTTCATTACCCATATGTTTTCCACATGAAAAGAGGAAGTGCATAACACTTCCCCTATACCCATACCTACCATTCAACTGTAACAGGCTGATCCTTACTCAATTGGATTTCCTCTCCCCGGTGAAGCAGCGTCATGCACTCTCCTTCCAAAAGCTCATATACAGCATTCCTGCGGCTGATTGCTACCTTGACTCTGCAGCCTCTATAGCTTAGTTTAAAGCTAAGCTTCTCCCAGGCCTTCGGCAGGCTTGGTGCGAAGCTGAGCTTTCCATTCAAGGCCCGCATACCGGCAAAGCCGTTGACGATGCACATCCAGCTTCCTGCCATATTGGCAGTGTGGATGCCGTGATTGGTATTGCCATGATAATCCTCTAAATCCATCCTTGCTGTTTTTATAAAGTAATCATACGCTTTATCACAATAGCCGATATCATTGGCTACAATGCTGAAGATGCAGGCCGACAAGGAAGAGTCATGGGTTGTGACCTTTTCATAGTAATCAAAATTTCTTTTTTTCGTCTCTTTATCAAACAAATGGCCCAGTACAAATAGTGCCAGGACCACGTCCGCCTGCTTGCAGACCTGATGTCGGTATATCACCAGCGGATGATAGTGCAAAAGCAAGGGATAATGCTCCGGCGGCGTTGCTTCGAAGTCCCAGACCTTTTTCTCCAGAAAGCAGTCATCTTGCGGGTGAATGCCATGCTTTTGGCTATAGGGAATATACATCCTGTCCGCAGCTTCTTTCCATTCTGTTATTTCCCCTGCCTCCAGTCCCAACCTTGCCTTCAGCTCCCCATAGCACCGGTTCTCCTCCCGTTCCAGCCACTGTGCCGTTTCCCAGGCGTAGCGGAGGTTTTCCCGCGCCATCAGGTTGGTATAGCAGTTATTGTTGATGATTGCCGTATACTCATCCGGTCCTGTCACACAGTGAATACAAAACTGTCCATCCTTCTCCTCACTGAAAAAACCCAGATCCCGCCAAAGCCTGGCGGTTTCGAAAACGATTTCCGCGCCGTACGCCTTCAGAAATCCCAGATCGTTGGTGGCTTCCACATAATTTTTTATGGCATAGGTAATATCTGCATTGATATGGTACTGCGCCGTACTCGCAGGATAATAGCCCGAGCACTCTTCTCCGTCAATAGTGCGCCACGGGAATAAGGCTCCTTTGCTGTGAGCCATCTGACGGGCCCGCTCCCGGGCTTTGTCCAGTGTGTGGTAACGGTATTCCAGCAGCTTTCTGCTTATATCGGGACAACTGTATAGGAAGGCCGGAACCACATACATTTCGGTGTCCCAGAAATAATGGCCCTCATAGCCCTCGCCTGTCAGACCCTTTGCACAGATATTGGTCTTGCCATCACGGCCCACCGATTGCAGCAGGTGAAAAAGGTTGAAACGCACTGCCTGCTGAAGCGGAAGGTCTCCATTGATTTCAATATCCGCCTTTTGCCAGAATGCTTCCAGAAACAGCCGGTTCTCTTCCTTCAGCACCGCATATCCTGCTCTTTCAGCATTCTCAAGCTGTTCTGCCGCTTCGCCCAAGGCTGTCTCCTGTGGAAAGCAGCCGGCATGATAGGCTATGTATTTTATCAGTGAAAAAGGTTTGCCCTTTTCGGCCACAAAGTCATATACCGTTTCAACATGGCTATTTCCTGTGCCTCGGACAATTTGAGGGCAATAGCCTTCCTCTTCCTGCTCCTTTGACAGACAAGCAACAGCAAGCCTTGAGCGCTTGGTCACCTGGACCAGCGCCGAAAATTCTTCCTCTGCAGCGGTAATCACAGTCTCCAGCACATCATTTTCCAAACCGGAGCCCACCCTCGGATCGTTTTCTGATGCGGAGTTTCCCACATTACCGTCCAGTTCAGATATCAGCTTGACTTTTCCTTCAAAGTTCAAAGGAATAAGGCAATAGCGAATTGCTGCAATGCTCTTTCTGGAAAAACATGCTATCCGCTCGATCTCCAGCTTGATTTCCTTTCCCTTTGGGGAGCGCCAGATCACATTTCGCCTGAGAAATCCCTCTTTCATATTCAAAGTGCGCCTATATTCAAGCAGTTCTCCGCTCAGCATGTCAAAAGTCTCACCATCCAGGAACAGCTTGATGGACTTGCTGTTGGCAACATTGATCATGGTCTGGCTTCTTTCAGGATAACCATATCCGATCTCGCCGTAGCGGATGACGCCATTCTCGTAGATACCGTTCAGAAAGGTGCCTTCAAAGCCTTTGTATCCTCTTTTGTCCAGGCCTTCCTCATAGCTTCCCCGCATGCCGATAAAACCGTTTCCTATTGCAAAAACCGTCTCATGATGATCATTTTTATCGGGGCGAAAGCTTTTCTCAACTATTTCCCACTCATTCAGCCCATATAAAAAATCAGTGCTTTTTTCATTAGATGTCATGACGATTGCCCCTTTCCTGTTCATTCGAAATTTTCGCTTATTCTTTTACCGCACCTGAGATCAGGCCAGCTACGATCTGCTTTTGGAAAAGCAGGACAACAATCAGTGTCGGAATCGTGACAATGACCGTCGAAGCGGCAACATCTCCCCAAAGTATGGTAAATTGCGTCCTCAGAAAGGAAATGGCAACCGGCACGGTATGGTAGGATTTGTTGGTATTCAGTGTGACCGTCAGGAGGAACTCGTTCCAGGCCGCTATAAAGACAATAATGGCCGTTGTGAAAATCCCCGGCGCTGCCAGGGGAAAAATAATCCTGAACAATGTCTGCAAAGACGTTGCACCGTCAATTGTCGCCGACTCCTCCAAAGCCATCGGGATCTTGTTGAAATGTGTCACCAATATGAAGACAGCTACCGGAAGCGTTATGGTGGAATAAGGCAGCACAACGAAATAGCTGTTGGTCAGATTCAGCTTCATAAACAGATTATAGATGGGACCTACGATAATCATCTGCGGGAACATGGAAACCGCCAGGATCACGCCCAGCAGCAAATTTTTTCCCCTGAACTTGAACCTGGATATGGCATAGGAAGCCAGCGTGGCAACCAGCACCACATAAACCGCCGTTAAGCCGGCTACGATGAAGCTGTTCAGCATAGCCTGGAGTATGCCGTTCTGCAGGACATTCACATAGTTCTCCAGCGTTGGATTCCGGGAAACGATGCTGAAGGCTCCTTCCCCGAATATTTCCTGCGTTGGCTTGAAGGAAGCGGACATGACCCATACAAACGGAAACACGATGACAACCAGATATAATGAAATCAGAACCGACACCATGGTCCTGAACCTGTTTGAATTCTTACCCATCACCACACCTCCTAATCCCTTTCCATTACGTTTGCACCCAGCACTTTGATGTAGAAGGCTGCAATCAATGCCACAAAAACCACCATCAGGATGACGACAATGGATCCGTAACCAAAATTGGTTTGCTGGAACATCGTCTTGTATGCGTAAATAGACATGGTTTCGGTAGAGCCGCCCGGTCCGCCGCCTGTCAGGACGTAGATCAGGTCGAACACTCTGAAGGCATCCAACGTCCGCATTAAGAGGGCTACCAGTATCGACGGCTTCAAAAGCGGAAGCGTGATCTTGAAAAAGGTGTTGAAGGTACCGGAGCCGTCAATCTTGGCACTTTCGTAGACAACGGCAGGAATGGTCTGAAAGCCTGCCAAGAGCAGCAGCGCCATATACGGAGTGGTCTTCCATACGTCGGCTATGATGGCAGATGCCATGGCGCCCCCTCCGGATAAGAGCAGGTCTTTTGAATCCCGTACGATGTGCAGGGTCTGGAGAATATGTGCCACGATGCCGCTGCTGCCGTCATAGAGGTAGCTCCACATCAGTGCAGCTACAGTGGTGGGTATTGCCCAAGGTATCAGGGAAACAGCCCGGACCAATCCCTGTCCACGCATCGCTTTATTCATGATAAGTGCAAGTCCCATGCCCAGCAGCAGCTCAAATGCCACCGATACAAACGTGAAAACGACGGTGTTGCCCAATGCTGTCCTGACCCGCTCATCCTTTATTGCGTTGTAGTAGCCCTGAAGCCCGATAAAATTAGACCGGACAAAGCATTTTCCCATATCCTCCATTACCAGCTTCAAATTCTCCCTATCTGGGAAATCGTAGCTTGAGACGAAATAACCGGCTTCCGATTCCAGCTTTGCATACTGCTCTCCTATTTGCTTTTTTAAGCCCCCGCTTAATTCAATCAGGCCGGATTTATCCGCAAGTAGCATCTTCAGCTCATTGACATCCGCTACCACCTCATCCACCTTTCCCTGCGCATCCTCAGGAAAGCTATCCCTGTTCATATCGATAAACATTGCCACATAATCCGCGTTCTCATTAAAAAGATCCACATTGAACTTTTCATCAAGAGAAAGCTCGGATTTCTGCTGGTCGTTCAGCTGATAATCGAAAAAAGAATAGTTAATGACCTTCATGATCGGCCAAAGCGAAAAAAAAGCAATAATGACAATGGCTGGCAATATAAATAGCAGCTCCTTGAACCCCATTCTTTTCATCCCATCACTCCCCAGAAAGATTTGATAAAGAAAATGGGCTCAAGTTTTAACAGGAGCCCATTCCTTGGGTAATTTCGTTACACTATGCTGGCTAAAGCGCCGGTTATTTCAGTGCATTCTGTAAATTCTTGACGGTGGTATTCAAATCCTGCCCGCCGGACAGATATTTGTGGACATTGACCTGAATGATGTCGGAGGTCTTGGAGTATTGCGGTGAAACAGGTCTGGATATCGTTGTCTTTATTGCGTTCTTGAAGCCTTCGATCTTCAGCATGGGATTGCCTACTCTTTCATCGTTCAACAGATAGTTGTAGCCAGGCAGGTGCGCGCCCCTTCTGGACATGATCATCTGACCGGTCCAGCCTGCTGCATATTGGATGAACTCAAAAGCACCGGCAGCGTTTTTAGAGTTTTTGTTGATGCCCAATACCCATCCGCCAACCGTGCTGCCGTTTGGAAGCGGCGCTATGCCAACCTGCGAGGGTTTTACCGACTCTGTCAGCATGGCATATTGATACGGCCAGTTCCTAGCAAATACTGCTTTCCCATTAATGAATGCGTTGTGTGTTTCTGCTTCGGTATAACTCAAAATATTCTTGGGAACAAAGTCAGAAGTGGTAAACATCTTCATGGTTTCCAATCCGCCTTTGATGTCTTTGAACGCGCCTGTAAATTCCGTTACATTGCAGGTCAGCCCTTCATACTGCTTTGACTGGTATACAAAGCCGTCGGTTGTCCCGCCTTTGCCCTTGTACTTCTTCGCCATGGCTGCCAGGTCCTTGTATGTATATTTTCCGGATACAAGCTTTGCAGCATCAGCCGTGCTGACGATATCGGAGCGGAAATAAAGGAGGCCCAGGTCCGGGAACAACGGAAGCGTATACTGTTTGCCCATGTAGTTGCCTGCTGCCATGGAGCCTGCATTGTACAAGGTTTTCTTCAGGCCTGCAGCATACATATCGCGGTCGATGGGGTTAAGGTAGCCCGCTGCTGCAAATTCTCCCGCCCAGACAACATCCATGGATAACACATCATATTCGCTGGATTTTGCCGATAAGGAAGTCAATAATTGATCATGCATCTGCCCTGAGTCGTTAGTCATTTGAACCCATTGCACCGTATATTTGCTTTGGGATTTGTTGAACTCATCGATCAGTATCTGCGTTGCAGGTGTGGTGTCCGCTTGTGTTGCCCACTTGATAACCACCCTTTCATCCGCAGCACTGACGCCGATACCGCTGAAGGACATAAAAATCATAAGAGCCGCCACGAGTAATGAGATTTTCCTTTTCATTTATTTCCCTCCCTAAATACTATCCTTAGTTCATTTTAATGCAAGCAGCACTTTAAATATACCAATATTTTCATAATTATGTTAAAATATTAATATCGTACAAAACGGGGGAGATACTTTGAAAGACTTAAAGCATATTCAGGAAAAACTGCGCGCCTTCTACTATTCCACCCTTGTACCGGTCAACTTGATTGAAAACGGCAAAAGTATCTATTCTCTGCCGGAAAACATCTATTACCTGGATACCCTTATAAAGGATGCTTATCATTTGGAGAACCTGCTTACCGTATCCATGGCAGGGGAATTCAGCCAAGTCAAATCCTATTACTACAGGAATCACTTTGAAGAATGCTTTATTCTGCTTCATGTTGAAGGATATACGCATATCATTGCCGGACCTTTCCTGAATGAGAAAATCTATGAGGGCTATATCAACAGCTTGATCCGGCTTAATAAACTGCCTATCAAAATCAAAGGCAAGCTTATTCCGTATTATGAAAACCTTTTGGTTTTAGACACGAACCGGTGCTATTACTGCGGAAAGCTACTGGAAAGCCTCTTTGGACACCTGGTTGCGCCTGATTACGCGGCTGAGCATACAGAAAGCCGCCTTTCAATCTCTGATGAGTATTTTGCAGAAATGGTCAAGAACAGGGAATCCCTCTTCCATCACCCGCCTTATTTCCTGGAGCAGGAACTGCTGTCGAAAATCAAGTCTGGAAACCTGAAAGAGACGATGCTGGTCCTGACGGAAATAAACTCATTGAAACGAACGCGGTTATCCAAGGAGCCTTTGCGTTCTGTGAAGAATTCCCTGATCTGCTCGGTGACTCTTTTCACCAGGGCTGCCATCGAGGGCGGCGTTATGCCGGAAGCAGCTTTCACCCTGAGTGATGCCATCATATTGGAAATCGAAGACATGAACAATATGCCCCAGCTGATGCAATATGAATATGCAGCTGCCGAACAATATGTAAAAATTGTGCAGGACTTGTCCAAGAGCAAATATTCGAATGTGATCCAACAAGCTATTTCCTATATCTATAAAAACCTTACAGGAAAGCTGACGCTTAAAGAAATTGCCGCTGCCATCTATGTTCATCCGAACTATTTGTCTACGCTGTTTAAAAAAGAAGTGGGCTCGAATCTGCCTGACTATATCATGAAAACAAGAATTGATGAGTCAAAATATTACATACGGTATACCAATACCAACATATCGGATATCGCTATTTTCTATCAGTTCTGCAATCAAAGCTATTTCACCCAAGCCTTCAAAAGGGTCGTAGGGCTTACGCCCAACCAGTACAGAATGAAGTACAATCAGCAAAATGAATAGGGTGCCAGGCACCTAGCTACTTCTGCCCATATTTCTCCAGTGCGATACGCCGGAGATTGCGGCATTCCTCTTCTGGTATGACCTTCACATTTCCGATTTGCTTTGCAAAATACGCAATCTTTGCACCCTCTTCAACCACGACCGAATTGGCATAAGCTGTATCCAGATCAGGTCCCACAGCCAGTACGCCATGGTTGGCCAGTAAAAGGGCATGGCTGTTCTTCAGTCTGAGCGCCGCTGTTTCTGCCAGCTCCAAGGAGCCCATCGGCTGATATGGCGCACATTCAATGGGCTTTTCTACCAGGGCTGCCAACTCCGCTACCACGATGGGAATGGCCTCATGGCAGCATGCCCAGGCACTGGCATAAACCGAATGCGTATGGGAAATTCCATATACATCGGATCTCCGCCTATATACGGCACAATGCAGCGGTGTCTCGATGGAAGGCTTTCTGATGCCGTCGATGATATTCCCATCCACACCCAGGATAACAATATCCTCGGGCTTTAGCCTGCTGTATTCCATACCGCTTGGTGTAATACAGACTGCGCCGCTTTGCCGATCCCTTGCACTGAAGTTTCCCATCGTCAGAGGGATCAGCCTGTCACTTTGCGCACGCAATGCCGTTTCTATGACCTTTTCACGAAGCTCCTTCATAAGCATGGTTATTTCCTCCTGCTTCTCAGTTGATGTATCAATTCATAACAAGAATAGCCGTATTTGAAGACCGTGTCATACGCCCAGTGCTTTTTAATGTCGATGGCCTTTTGGGGGCACAGCTCATGGCAGCAGAAGCAGCGGATGCAGTTTTCCAATTGGATCACCGGTTTGCCGTCTTTCATCTCGATGGTTTTTGCAGGGCAAAGCCGCTTGCAGTCTCCGCAGGAAATACAGTCCTCATACTTGAAAACCGGCTTGGGGCGCATGGCGTTCAGCGCGTAATTCTCCATAAACTTCGGCACTTTGCCGCCTATAAAGTTCGTATTGGTCACCGATTTGGGCAGCTTGAAAGGCGGTATTTGGATATCCTTCAACTGTACCCCATTAATCAGGATGCTCCTCATATCTCCGCTGAAGATCTGCCTTTCCCTGGCAGCCCAGATGGTTGGCACAGCTGCAGCTTTTATCCCTGCAATATTCACAGCCACTGTGTCCAATGCATGAGGGTTGGATGCAGCCAAAATCAGGCCCACCTGTCTTTTTTCCCCGGAGGAAGGGCCGTCTCCTTCCATGGCCTCCACACCATCGATAACCGAAAACAGTGGATTTACGTACTCACAAATATCAAGCAGATGATCAGCAAAATTATCTACATCATTCATTTTGAAATGGTAATCCACCTTGACAAGTCCCGGAATGACACCAAAAAGGTTTTTCACGGCACCCGTATATGTCATCATGCCATGGGTTTTCAGCTTGGCTGCTGACACGACATAATCCACTTTCTCCGCTACATTTATGATTTGCATCAGCTTGAGCTTGGCTGCTTTATTGTTCTCTACTTCAGCCACAGAAGTATCGTAATTCAGTTCACAGCCCGTCCGTTCAGCAACCGCATTCATACCCGATGCCTGATAGATTCCTCTCAACGCTTTTTCGGTATAAGGACCGCCCGGACTATCGCCGATGATTACCGTACAGCCCAGCTGCTGCAGGTAGCTTACTATGGCTTCAACAACAACCGGATGGGTCGTCACTGCGTCTTCCGGTGCATTCTTTTTCAGAAGGTTTGCTTTTACCAGTATTCTCTTGTTTCTAGCCTTCTCTTTGATTCCTTCGATTCCGTCCAAACAGCTAAAAACCGCGCTTTTTACCAGTTCCTGCTCATAGGAGGTACATCTTGCTATATTGACTGTTTCCATATTCGCACTCCAAATCAACTGTTAACTTCAATTCATTTCAAACAAACTAACCTGAGAAATATACCTTACCATCTCTACCGGTATGATGATAAGCGTAATATACTTAATTTAGTACATTTTTTGCAGCAATGCAAGAAAGATTCTATGCTTCACAAAAAAAGAACCGTTTCCGGTTCTTCTCGGTTCAAAGTTTAATGCCGATATAGTCCTTCAGTTTATAAAGATCATCCATATAAACCGATTTCAGCTCTCTGTTATAAATGATGCTGGCCGGATGATACAGAGGAAATAAGACGAATTTTGAATTTAAATAGGTCACATCCACCGGGCTTCCATGGAGTAGTCCAATCGACGCCTTGTCATCCTTGAGAATGCATCGAAGTGCCGTATTGCCCAAGCTTACCACCAGCTTCGGCGCCAGAACTTCCAGTTCTATTCCGATGAACTCGGTAAAAATCCGGACTTCTTCCCGGGTTGGTGCCCTGTTTGCTTCCCTTCCCGTATCGGAATTGATTTTGACCGGCCTGAATTTTACCGTATTGGTTATATAAAGGTCTTCCCGCTTTATGCCCAATACCTGTATAAACTCATCGAGGTTCTTGCCGGCCTGCCCTACAAAGGGCTTTCCCTGTTGAAGCTCCTGCCTTCCCGGCGCTTCACCCACCAGGACGATTTCGGCTTCAGGATTTCCGTCTCCAAAAACCAGTGCAATGTCCTTGCCAAACTGATGGGTCAGCTTTTCCCTGAAGCGCGTGTTGATGCGTTCCAATTCCTGTGCTTTCAAATCATCATCCCCTGACATCGTTATTGGGTTCTGCATTTCTACTCGCTGCTGTGTTTATATTGATAAAGTTTATCAGTATACCCGACAGAACCAGCATGGATCCGGTGATGGTCTTTAAAGTCAAGGTTTCTCCCAGGATAATAAAGGCTAATCCGGAAGCAATGACCGGCTTGAGAAAGAAAACCATGGCCCCTTTGCTTGCGGATAGAATTTTCAGGGCTTCCATATAAGTAATATAGGCTACTCCCGATAAAAATATACCCAAGTATAGGATCTTGACGAAGGATCCGGGTGGAATAGAAAAAATGGGAACCTGCCTTGCGGCCAATATGGGGATATACAACAAGCTTCCGAATAGCGAGGACAGGCAAATCATCGTCATGCTGCTGATGCCCTCTGCTTTAAGCTTGCCCAAAACGGTATAAAGGCCAAAGGTCAATGATGCAAGCAGCCCCAGCAGCAGACTCAACGTGGTATCGCCGGTCAAATCGCCTTTGTATATGACCAAGGTAATGCCTAGTATACCAAAAATCAGGCATATTATTCTGTTTTTGTTGATTTTCTCTTTTAAAATCAACGAAGAGAAGATGAGCACAAAAATGGGATTCGAGCTGATCAGAATGGCACTGGTAGAAGCCTTTCCCATACTGATAGCCAGTTGAAGACTTCCCATGCTGATGATGATGTTCAATATGCCCAGACCCAAGAAGAACATGAGGTCGTTGCGCGTTATTCTTTCTTTCTGCCTGAGCGCAAAAGGCAGCAATGTGATGCCGCCGATAAAAAACCTTAGAAATGTCAATTGAAGCGGGTCAATCATCCCTTTCAACGTGCTGGTGACAACCTCCAATGTGCTGAACATAAAAATTGTAATGCCCAGTAAAATATAGCCTTTTGTCTTCATTTCTCCCCCATATCTCTGAAATCGGCTACAGCAGCATATTGATGCAGCTGTCTGAAGCCATGTCTATAAACCGGTCCATCAAGGCCTTGCTCAGGTAAGTGTATGTCCTCTCAGTTCCCTGATTGCTTTTATCATAGTGCTTTATGATCCGATTCTTAAGCTCAGATAACTGTTCCGGGTCAAAACCATAGAATAAACTGGTATTGATCTGAGCATTTTTAAGCTCATCCAGCAGCTGATTCCCATCTTCTTTCAGAAAGTCAAAATCCATCGCATCAGTTTCATCTTTTAATAGCTGTTCGAAACTCGTTTCAGAATTCTGGTTCTGCTCTGCAAATTCAGCACTTAAGGTTTTTATAAATTGCTCCTGCCATATCTGATCCGACAAGAGACGAAAGTAATAGCCCCATAAAAAGGAGCGCGTCATATCCGATCGCAGAAAGAGCCTTTCTGGAACCAAGTACTTCTCATAGAATGCTTCCTTGGCAGGAAGTGCCTCGGTCCCGGCAGGATTCAATGCGTTAGCGTCAGGTGCGATGCTGCCCATCATCAGATATGGCAAATCTATTCCTTTAATTTTTTGTTTGATTTTATCTGCAATTCTTAAGTGCGTTAACCAAGAAGCCATCATCACAGCACCCTTTCTTCGGTGTTCACATTCGACAAGTCTCGCAAAGGTCTATTTAAATTCTATCACAATTTAATTTAACATAAAATAACCAATTTGATGCAATTGTTGAAATGACTTGATAAAGCCAGGTAAATGAAAAAGATCCTCTAGGTTTTATCCTAGAGGATC
>JAJGRE010000009.1 GCA_021083345.1 Calditrichales bacterium MX18-03
CCCACAGTCTGACTCCCAATGTTTAAAGTATAGCCATTCGCAGTTTGACAAGGTTCGGTAACCTGGGAAGGCCCCTAGCCCAATCAGAGCTCTACCGCCTATACTCACCATTGAGGCTAGCCCTAAAGCTATTTCGGGGAGAACCAGCTATCTCCGAGTTCGATTGGCATTTCACCCCTATCCACAGCTCATCCCGTAGCTTTTCAACGCTAATGAGTTCGGGCCTCCACGCGCTTTTACCCGCGCTTCACCCTGGCCATGGATAGATCACCCGGTTTCGGGTCTACAACGACAAACTTAACGCCCTTTTCAGACTCGCTTTCGCTTCGGCTCCGCATCTCCTGCTTAACCTCGCTTGCCGCTGTAACTCGTCGGTTCATTCTTCAATAGGCACGCCGTCACACGCATATGGTGCTTCGACTGCTTGTAGGCATACGGTTTCAGGTACTATTTCACTCCCCTCCCGGGGTGCTTTTCACCTTTCCCTCACGGTACTATTCGCTATCGGTCGCTAAGAAGTATTTTGCCTTGGAGGGTGGTCCCCCCTGCTTCCCACAGGGTTTCTCGTGTCCCGTGGTACTCTGGATCACAGCCACTCGGCTCTGCCTTTCACCTACAGGGCTTTTACCTGCTATGGCCTACCTTTCCAGGTAGTTCGATTAGGCCTGACCTCGCTTATGCTGGTCCGCAACCCCAACTGTGTTGCCACATTTGGTTTGGGCTCTTCCCAGTTCGCTCGCCGCTACTTTGGGAATCTCGTTTGATTACTTCTCCTCGGGGTACTTAGATGTTTCAGTTCCCCCGGTTCCCCTCCCTTTCGGGATACTTGAGCATGACCTCAAGTGGGTTGCCCCATTCGGAAATCTCCGGATCTATGCCTGCTTGCGGCTCCCCGAAGCTTATCGCAGCTTTCTACGTCCTTCATCGGCTCTTAGCGCCTAGGCATCCTCCGTACGCCCTTTCTAACTTGACCTACGTGTTCGGCAATTGATAAACTTCGCCTGGCGTCGTTGCTCCTCGCTCACATCCTCAGAGTAATTATCATTACACTTCCGGTGTTCGCTGCGGTGCGCCTAGCCATGCTCGTTTCTGAATTGCCGAGTGTGAGAATTCTCTAGGTGTTCTCGTATGAGAACATTTAGATTATCTATCTACTACTCTGTGCAGTTTTCAAAGTGCATGTTCAAAACAGGAATTCATATGTTATCACAACATCTCTGTTATGTCAACTATTCCTGTTTGAAACTGAGAAAGATCATTTTCATGATCCCTCAAAACTAACCAGTGAAACTTACCTGCCTGATGCTCGACCTCGGATACCACACTACAGGGTAGTGTGAGTGCTCCTTAGAAAGGAGGTGATCCAGCCGCACCTTCCGATACGGCTACCTTGTTACGACTTCACCCCAATCATCGGTCCCACCTTAGACGACTGCCCCCCTTGCGGGTTAGCCCATCGGCTTCGGGTGTTACAGACTCTCGTGGTGTGACGGGCGGTGTGTACAAGGCCCGGGAACGTATTCACCGCAGTGTGCTGACCTGCGATTACTAGCGATTCCGACTTCACGTAGGCGAGTTGCAGCCTACGATCCGAACTGAGATCTGTTTTAAGGGATTTGCTCCACCTCGCGGTTTCGCCGCCCTCTGTTCAGACCATTGTAGCACGTGTGTAGCCCAGGACATAAGGGGCATGATGACTTGACGTCATCCCCGCCTTCCTCCGCGTTATCCGCGGCAGTCTCCCTTGAGTGCCCAACTTAATGCTGGCAACAAAGGATAGGGGTTGCGCTCGTTGCGGGACTTAACCCAACATCTCACGACACGAGCTGACGACAGCCATGCACCACCTGTCTATACGCCTCCGAAGAGGGGTACCTATCTCTAGGTCTTTCGTACGATGTCAAGCCCTGGTAAGGTTCTTCGCGTTGCGTCGAATTAAACCACATGCTCCACCGCTTGTGCGGGCCCCCGTCAATTCCTTTGAGTTTCAGTCTTGCGACCGTACTCCCCAGGCGGGGTACTTATTGCGTTAACTCCGGCACAGAAGGGGTCGATACCTCCTACACCTAGTACCCATCGTTTACGGCTGGGATTACCGGGGTATCTAATCCCGTTCACTCCCCCAGCTTTCGCGCCTCAGCGTCAGTAACAGTCCAGAAAGTCGCCTTCGCCACTGGTGTTCCTCCCAATATCTACGCATTTCACCGCTACACTGGGAATTCCACTTTCCTCTCCTGCCCTCAAGCTTTGCAGTATCCACCGACCCGTTACGGTTGAGCCGTAAGCTTTCACGGTAGACTTACAAAGCCGCCTGCGCGCTCTTTACGCCCAATAATTCCGGACAACGCTTGCCCCCTACGTATTACCGCGGCTGCTGGCACGTAGTTAGCCGGGGCTTCCTCCTTTGGTACCGTCAATCTCATACATTATTCACATATGAGCCGTTCGTCCCAAAAAACAGAGTTTTACAATCCGAAGACCTTCATCACTCACGCGGCGTTGCTCCGTCAGACTTTCGTCCATTGCGGAAGATTCCCCACTGCTGCCTCCCGTAGGAGTCTGGGCCGTGTCTCAGTCCCAGTGTGGCCGTTCACCCTCTCAGGCCGGCTACTGATCGTCGCCTTGGTGAGCCATTACCTCACCAACTAGCTAATCAGACGCGGGTCCATCCTTTTACGGTAGCATTGTAAAGAGGCCACCTTTGCTATCTTAAACTTGTGTCTAAAATAGGACATCCGGTATTAGCTCACCTTTCGGCAAGTTATCCCCGATAAAAGGGCAGGTTACCCACGCGTTACTCACCCGTTCGCCACTAAGATATCCCGAAGGATATCTCCGTTCGACTTGCATGTGTTAGGCACGCCGCCAGCGTTCGTCCTGAGCCAGGATCAAACTCTCCATGTAATATGGAAAGATGATTTGCTCATCTTTGCTGACTTTTTTTAAATCTTTGTTTAGGATTCTAACGAATCCCCAACATCAGGCTTCATGGTGTTGTTTCACTGTTTAGTTTTCAAGGATCATTGAGGGCAAATAAAAAACCCTCACTTGGTTTGATGAGAGTTGACTGGAAACGTTTATGTTTCGTGAATCAACAGGAATTACATCTTACCACATCGTTCTTTTCCTGTCAACAGCGTTTCTCCATGTAATTATTGGAAACATGCGCTGTGACGTCTGTTATCGTACCATTTCAGGACATCTCTTGTCAAGAGTCCTTTTTTGGTTTTTTACGCTTGGCTTTGCGGCCTTTCGACCGCCGCGGCGACGACTTACTTAATATATCACAGGTCTCACTGCAAAACAAATCCACATATCCACTGTTATCGCCCAAATTCAGTGGATATGTGGATATTTCCTTCACTTTTCTGCATTATACTCCAGTCTATATTCCTGCTATTTGTCTATTGGCTGATAATGGATTTCCCAGTTTAACGTTCCAGACTTTGCAGAGTCCCGGAATACTTTACGTTCATGCATACTATAACCTCTGACAATAATCTGTTTCGCTCGTTTCTCCGCCCCTAAATTCCGTTCAGATACTCCAGCAGGTACGATCTCCGTCGTTCCATCTTCCCATACTATTTTGATAGACGACTCTTCTGCATTTTCGCCAGTCGCCCTAAAACTGATAATCCTGATATCCTGTGCGTAACGTCCAGCTATAGCCTGCTGAAAATCGGCCTTGCCCTTAAACGAAACATTAATACCATTAAGTGTTCGGTATGTAGGCAGCGGTTCTATGATAACCGTCCCTGGCGGTATAGAGTTTGTAGTCGATATGGGCGTCTGACCTGGACCATCAAAATAAGTATCCCAGGTAAAGAATCCTCCCGCTAAAAGAAATACGGCACATACCACTCCCCAGAGAAATGATCGTATATGATTCGTCATAATCATCCTCCTCACTTAGCTACAGTATAGCATATTCCTGCCATAATACAAAAAAGCTCGGGCTTTCTTCCGGGGCTTCCTATATTCCGTCCCCGTTATGACATCCGCCATCACAATACAACATCTCCAACAAATTCACAGAAGATGACAGCTTTCCCGAAGAAACTGTGATAAGAAGTCTCTCAATATCTTCACTCCCATTTGCTTCAGCAACCTGATCTCCAAAATCTTTAAAAAATCCAGGGGGAATTGGAGATGCGTCCAATTTAGGATATTTTTTACCGAAATCTATTTCCCGTTCAAACTGCCTCCAAGTAACAAACCGGATATTATCACCGAACACACTTTGTCCCGCGCTTACCAGAGCAGTGCAAGGTGCTACGATCGTCAGAGTTGCCCTTGCGGAATTTGGCTCTATGTATTTACTAAATAAATCCTGCGCGCAAGCAACAAGAATTGGCGGAATTGGAGCAATATAAGAGTATAATGCGGGATATTTTTCTTTTATCAGGGCTGCTATCTCAGGACATCTGGCATCAATGACAGATATAGGTGCATCGCCCTGCAAATATCTTCGATAGACTTCACGAATCTTCGGCGCACCAGTTTCACAGGATACGATGGTATAGCCTTTTTTGCCAAGTATATGTTCCACGCGATCCCTATCCGCAGCTACCATTTTTTCCACAATCGGGTTAAGCCACAGAAAATTTTGTTGTATATCGTCCAATTCGGTTCACATCCATCCCATCACATATATATTAGTGTATGACATTCCTAGAAAAGAGTCTAGGAAATGCTAGACTCTTTTTTAGGGTACTAATTAAATACAAGATGTATATTTATATATTTCACTTTTTCTGAAATTCCATCAACTTCCTGCTTGACCCTCTTTTTGTGACTTTGTTTTTTAGATAATCTATGTAGCGGATACTATGACGTATACCCTCTGTAGATCTCAAATTTACCCTCGATTCAATTACAACATATTCTATTACATATTTTTGTTAGACATAACAAAACCCGCCTAGTATTTCTACCAAGCGGGTTCCTTTTTCCGGCGGCTACCGTCCTCTCAGAGACCTACGCCCCAAAGCGAGGCGACTGATAAACTTCGTCTGACTTCGTACCCGCAAGGGGTAGGCCGCATCTCTAATATACAAGAAATAGCCCTAGCATTGTTATGCTAGGGCTTTCATGTTGTCCGGCGACGTCCTATTCTCCCAGGGACCTGCGTCCCAAGTACTTTTAGTGCTAGAGAGCTTAACTGCTGTGTTCGGAATTAAACAGGTGTGCTCTGCCAAAGCGAGGCGATTGATAAGCTTCGTCTGACTACGTTGTTCGTCGTTCCAAATCCTCAACGTAATTACCATTACGCCTCCGGTTCGCCCCTCCTCACGCCTTGTCATACTCGCTTCTAAATCGCCTCTGACTTTCTACCATTTAACAGGCAAAAAGCCCAGCATTTCTGCTGGGCTTTCATGTTGTCTGGCGGCTACCTATCCTCCCAGGGGCCTGCGCCCCAAGTACTTTCAGCCTTAAAGAGCTTAACTTCTGTGTTCGGAGTAGAACAGGTGTAACCTCTTTAGCAAGCGAGGCAATTGATAAGCTTCGTCTGACTTCGTTGTTCGTCGTGTCGAATCCTCAACGTAATTACCATTACGCCTCCGGTTCGCCCCTCCTCACGCCTTGTCATACTCGCTTCTAAATCGCCTCTGACTTTCTACCATTTAACAGGAAAAAGCCCTAGCATCTGCTATGCTAGGGCTTTCATGTTGTCTGGCGGCTACCTATCCTCCCAGGGACCTGCGTCCCAAGTACTTTCAGCCTTAAAGAGCTTAACTTCTGTGTTCGGAATGGGAACAGGTGTGACCTCTTTAGCATTACCACCAAATATGGAGTTCGCATTTTCTACGACAATACGTTTATCAATTGTCGTCATGCACCCTCAAAACTGCATAGAGTAGTAGTCATTGTAATTAGGTCAAGCCCTCGACCGATTAGTACCAGTCAGCTCAATTCCTCACGGAACTTACACACCTGGCCTATCTACCTCATAATCTTTAAGGGGTCTTACTGGATTACTCCATGGGAGATCTCATCTTAAGGCTGGTTTCACGCTTAGATGCTTTCAGCGTTTATCCTTTCCGAACGTAGCTACCCAGCTGTACCGCTGGCGCGATAACTGGTACACCATTGGTTCGTCCACCCCGGTCCTCTCGTACTAGGGGCAGTTCCCTTCAAATCTCCTACGCCCGCGACGGATAGGGACCGAACTGTCTCACGACGTTCTGAACCCAGCTCACGTACCGCTTTAATGGGCGAACAGCCCAACCCTTGGGACCTACTTCAGCCCCAGGATGCGATGAGCCGACATCGAGGTGCCAAACCTCGCCGTCGATGTGGACTCTTGGGCGAGATTAGCCTGTTATCCCCAGGGTAGCTTTTATCCGTTGAGCGATGGCCCTTCCACAAGGAAACCACCGGATCACTAAGCCCGACTTTCGTCCCTGCTCGACCTGTCCGTCTTGCAGTGAAGCTCCCTTCTGCCTTTGCACTCTTCGCGCGATTTCCAACCGCGCTGAGGGAACCTTTGGGCGCCTCCGTTACTTTTTAGGAGGCGACCGCCCCAGTCAAACTGCCCACCTGACACTGTCCTGGATATTGTTAATATCACAGTTAGAATTCCAGCATGTAAAGGGTGGTATCCCAAGGCTGACTCCACACAAACTAGCGTTCATGCTTCTCTGTCTCCCACCTATCCTGTACGTCACATGCCAAAACTCAATGTCAGGCTGCAGTAAAGCTCCATGGGGTCTTTCTGTCCAGTCGCGGGTAACCTGCATCTTCACAGGTATTTCAATTTCACCGGGTCCCTCGTTGAGACAGTGCCCAAGTCGTTACGCCTTTCGTGCGGGTCGGAACTTACCCGACAAGGAATTTCGCTACCTTAGGACCGTTATAGTTACGGCCGCCGTTCACTGGGGCTTCAGTTCAAAGCTTCGCTTGCGCTAACCTCTCCCCTTAACCTTCCAGCACTGGGCAGGCGTCAGCCCCTATACGTCGGATTCCTCCTTAGCAGGGACCTGTGTTTGTGGTAAACAGTCGCTTGGGCCTCTCATCTGCGGCTGTCCATTGCTTACGTTGTGAAAACTTCACAGCGGACAGCTCCCCTTCTCCCGAAGTTACGGGGACATTTTGCCGAGTTCCTTAACGAGGGTTCTCCCGAGCACCTTAGAATTCTCATCCCGCCTACCTGTGTCGGTTTACGGTACGGGCACCTCATATCTCGCTAGAAGCTTTTCTTGACAGTGTGGGATCAACAAGTTCGCCGTATTTCTACAGCTCCCCGTCACCTCTCAGATACACAGTGTGCGGATTTGCCTACACACCATCCTACAGGCTTAGACGCGAATCCAATAACGCGCTTGCCTACCCTCCTGTGTCACTCCATTGCTCAAACGATACTTTGGTGGCGCTGGAATATCAACCAGCTGTCCATCGCCTACGCTTTTAGCCTCGGCTTAGGTCCCGGCTTACCCTGAGACGACGATCGTTGCTCAGGAAACCTTAGGCTTTCGGTGGACAGGATTCTCACCTGTCTTATCGCTACTCATACCGACATTCTCTCTTCTTACCAGTCCACATGTCCTTCCGGTCATGCTTCAACCCGATAAGAACGCTCCCCTACCCAGCACATTCGTGCTGCCGCAGCTTCGGTTCCGTACTTGAGCCCCGGACATTATCGGCGCAGCGCCACTCGACCAGTGAGCTATTACGCACTCTTTAAATGGTGGCTGCTTCTAAGCCAACATCCTGGTTGTTTTGGCAACGCCACATCCTTTTCCACTTAGTACGGCATTTGGGACCTTAACTGACGGTCTGGGCTGTTTCCCTCTTGACTATGAATCTTAGCA